>NZ_CP019609.1:0-1200000 GCF_001998885.1 Vagococcus penaei | reverse complement strand
TGTGACGATTGGATTTTTAGACCGTTTTACTGGATCTGTTGTTATTCAGGGCGATGTTCAGAGCGTTGCGATTGCGCTAGAAGATGTTCTAAGAATCCTACATGATAATTTAGGTTTCAGTGTTGAAGGATTAACAAGGACATGATAAAAAAACGAATTTTACTTATTGGTACGGATAATAGTGGCAAGGCTCGTTTAGCTAGTCAACTTAACTGTGAGATGACTGAGGTTAAAAATCGAGCTAGTTTGGTTTACGGAAAAGAAACAATTATTGTGCCAGAAACTTACCTAGCTAGTCCATGGATGCATAAACATATTATTTCATTACAACAGAGTGTAAATTTAGTTGTTATGATATGGACCGACCAACAAACACGTAAAATATATCCACCACAATTTGCAAAAGCTTTTACGAAACCTGTGATTGGAATGATTAGTAGTCAGGAAGCGACAATATCAAAAGAAACTCTAGACTTGGGAGAAAAAAATCTACAATCCATGGGGGTTAAGCAACCATATATAGTTTGGTCATTAGACGATCAGGCGCAATTAAAAACTGTTGCACAGTTTATTTTAGAGAGAAGGGAGGAGTTAATAAATGGAAAGTTTTAAAATGCCAACTGCCATTTATTTTGGTCAACAAGCTTTGGAGCAATTAACAGCTATGACATTGGGAACGGTTTTGATTATCTGTGACCCGTTCATGAAAACATCTGGAATGGTCAAACAGGTGACAGAGAGGTTGGAGGCAACTAAGACTGATTACGCCTTGTTTTCAGAGATTATTCCTGATCCCACAATTGAAGTTGTTAGCCAAGGTGTTGCAGTCACTCTAGCTGTTCAACCTCAGACAATTATCGCTTTGGGCGGTGGATCAGCGATGGATGCAGCTAAAGCAATTCGTAAAATCTACCAGACAACACTTAGTCAACCAGCAACTGTCAAATTGATTTGTATACCAACAACTAGTGGGACTGGGAGTGAAGTGACGGCTTTTTCTGTTATTACAGATAAACAAACACAAGCAAAATATGCTTTAGTTAGTGATGACATGGTACCAGATATAGCGATTTTGGATCCAACACTTACTAGCAGTGTTCCAGCAACTATTACTGCAGACACTGGATTAGATGTTTTAACTCATTGCTTTGAAGCATTTGCGTCAACACACGCATCTGACTTTACCGATGCGTGTGCGGAAAAAGGTATGAAGATGGTCTGGGAACAATTAGTACCAGTAGTCAAGCATGGCGATAATGCCTATGCACGCGAAAAAATGCACAATGCATCATGTTTGGCTGGCATCGCTTTTAGTGAAGCTTCTTTAGGAATTTGTCATAGTTTAGCTCACGCATTAGGTGGTAGATTCCATATGCCACATGGTCGAGTAAACGCGATGTTGTTACCACATGTGATTAGCTACAATGCCGGTTTAGATTTAGCTGAGGAAACGCCAGCTTTAAAACGTTATGAAGCACTGGCTCATGTTTTAGGAATTAAATGTGGCACCCCTAAGGCAACAGTCAGAGGGCTCATTTCTAGTTTAAATAGACAGTTAAATCAACTAGAAATTCCTAAAACGATTGAAGAATATGGTCTAGATACTACCGAGTATCGAACAGCCGTTTCAGATATGGCAGAAAATGCTTTGGCGGATAAATGTACGCTGACTAATCCACGTCAACCGAGTCTTGAAGATTTGAAAGGTATCTATTTAAAGTTGTCTAAAGGGGGCCGTTAAATGCATTTTGTCACTGAAACGGAATTAAGATATCGTTACCGACAACAAGTTTTTACTGAATACCGTTTATCATCGAATGATCGTTTAACCCCGGAAGCACGTCAATTTTTAGCTGATCGTCAAATTTTATTAATCAAACCTGGGACTGAAGTACTTGAGGATTCATCTAGTATGGATACTCAAGCAATTAGTGCTGACTATACTGAATTATTACTAAAAAATTGTCAGTTGGATTTATTAGCTGCAGCTCGTTTAGCTTATGACTGTGACTACCAACTTTGTGAAACATTATTTGAACTAGCAGATAGCATTGTTGATAAACAGAATAATGTAGAGGTGAATCCGTTCACCGAGTCAACTTATCAGCTACGAATGCTATATATTTTGAGCAATAAAGGCCCGCTTCTACTGGCGTTAGAGCGGATAGTCACGTCCTTAGCCTATCTAACAACGCAGATTGACGAAGAGTATCGCAATCACTTAATCAATATTAGACAGACGTGTTTACAAATAATCTATCAGCTTTTAGGAGTGAAGTAATGGTGAAAAGTACGGCAGAAATAACTCAATATGACCAACTCATTAAACAATTCGAAAAAGTAATTGCTCAACCAATTATAACTAAATCAGCCGTTTATTATACTGGTGTTGACCTAGGGACGGCTTGTATCGTGCTCTGTGTACTTGATGAAAATTATGAACCAGTTGCAGGTGCTTATCGCTATGCTGACGTAGTTCGAGATGGCATGATTGTTGATTACATTGGAGCAGTTAATATTGTTCGTGAATTAAAACATCAGTTAGAAGAGGAATTGGATGCAGAATTATATTATGCTGCTGCTGCTATTCCACCAGGAACGGATGCACTAGATTCAGGTGCGATTAAGAACGTCGTTCAAAGCGCTGGTTTTGAGTTAACTGCATTACTTGATGAACCAACTGCTGCTAATGAAGTTTTAGGTATTAAAAATGGTGCTGTGGTGGATATTGGTGGTGGAACAACAGGTATTTCGATTTTGAAAAATGGTGAGGTCATAAAAGTAGATGACGAAGCAACTGGTGGGACACATTTTTCATTAGTTGTTGCAGGAGCTAAGAAGGTATCCTTTCAAGAAGCCGAACTGTTTAAACGCGATGAAGCCAACCATCAACTATTAGTTACCACTTTAAAGCCAGTGATTGAAAAAATTGGATCGATTATTAATCAACAAATTGCGGGCTATGATGTTGAACAAGTTTATCTTGTGGGTGGTTCCGCATGTTTTACTGGCATCGAAACAATTATTGAAAAAATCATTAATGTACCAACATTTAAACCTAGTAATCCGATGTTCGTGACACCACTAGGTATTGCCAAAAGTTGTACAACAACTATTTTAGAATAAGGAGGACAACTTGTATGGATTGTCGAATCATTAAGTCACCAGGAAAAAATACTTTGTCGATTCTGAATCGTCGTAAGGGTTCTGGTCCAAAAGAGTTAATTATCGATTCAGATGCTGTCGGTTTAGTTCAAGGAAAACTGATTGAAATGATTTGTGCAGCCGATGTTGCTGAAAAAGCAGCTGGTGTGGTGGTAGAAGACATCAAAGGTATTTGTCCCCAAAATATGATTATGTTGGCTATTTTTGGTGATACAGCTTCTGTCACAGCTGCAATTGAAGAAATCCAAAAAAGGGAGAAAATACGCCAATGGTAATCGCAACGTTAGTAGATAATGTGTGGGCAACACGCAAATCAGAAAAATTAAATGGCTTAAAATTAATGCTTGCTGAGATAACAGATGGTGTGCGCCAAGGTGAACGAATGGTCGTCTGTGATGTTATTGGAGCAGGAATTGGTGACCGTGTGATTATTGCAACTGGCTCAGCAGCACGAAAAATGCTTGCAGATGATTTAATCCCAGTTGATGCTGCGGTTGTCGGAATTGTGGATGAGAGTTGTGGCACGATTTAATTTATAAAATGGAAAGAAGTGTTTCAATGAAAAAGCTTATCTGTGCAAAAGATATTGAGCAGTGTCATGAGCAAGGTTTGCACACATTAGTTGTTGATTCAAAGTCAATCGTAACATCTTTAGCTAAAGATTTAGCCGAAGAATACGGTATTTCTATCCAACAACAGGAAACAGCTTGTGTTGAGCCGATGCTCGATTTAAATCAAATCAATCAAGACCAATTAGTCGCTTTACTCAAAGTTCTGTTACAGACACCTGGAATTTTGACAGAGCAGATTCCATTTCAGTCGCTTACCCATGAATCTGGATTAACACAAATTAAAGGTAAGACAATTCAATTATTGCATGAAAAAATTGACTGTTATGGACAAAAATTGTGTTATCAAGAATTAAGCAAACGCCAATCAGTTGTGACTGGCCGTATGCAACTTGTTCAAACAAATTATTCTTGGAAAGAAGTCACTGATTATCAAATTGATGTATTAGATGGGGAGTTAACAGTAACAACGGACAACCAGAACGTGTTTCATCTAATTTCAGGCGACACTATTTTTCTACCAAAAGAAAAAGGCTTTTTATTAACAGCCTTAGACGACACGAAGCTGACGTATCTAGAGTATAAGGATTAAAAAAGAACCATTGATAGCTTGAAAGGAGTCGACTATGAAACAAGCATTAGGTTTAATTGAAACGACTGGTCTGATTGGTGCTGTTGAAGCATGCGATGTCATGCTGAAATCGGCAAATGTCCAACTAATTGGAAAAGAGATAGTTGGTGGAGGCCTAGTTACCGTAATGATCGAAGGAGATGTTGGTGCAGTTAAAACGGCAGTCGATGCAGGCAGTTCAGCTGTCACTCGTTTATGTCAAAATTGTTTACTTTCAACACACGTCATCCCTCGTCCTGATAATAGCCTAGCAGATATATTACCGGTCAACGCAAATGAGCAACAAGAAAATGTCTTGGCAGAAGAAGTGTTAATAGATATGACTGTAATAGATGAATTAGGTAATAACAATACTGAATTAGAAGAGGTTGAATTAGTTATTACTGAAGATGAACAGCCAATAGATATTGAAGATATTCAGTCGAGTCCAAGTAATGAACAACCTAAAAAAAATTCAGTGAAAGAACAGCTGATGACATTTATAACTGATGGTAATCAGCAGCAAGCAAAAGATTGGTTGATGGCGAAAAAAGTGTCTGAACTAAGAGTATTTGCTAAGAGTTGGCTGAATTTCCCATTAAGTAAAAAAGAAGTCCATCATGTTAGTAAGCGAACATTAGTCGAGACGATTATCACTTATTTAAGCAAAGCGGATGAAAAAGAGGAGTAGACTAAATGATGACATTTGATAAAGATTTATGTTCGATTCAAGAAGCGCGTGATTTGGCTAGAGCCGGTTATCAAGCCTCACGAGAAATCGCAACATTTACGGAAGAACAAATTGAAAGAATATTAGAAAGCATGACCCGAGCTGCTGAGAAACATGCGGTTTGTTTAGCAGAGATGGCAGTTGCCGAAACGGGTTTTGGTAAAGTTGCTGATAAAGCCTATAAAAATCATGCAGCTTCAACGCTATTGTATGAAGAAATAAAAAACCAACAAACAATTGGAATTATTCATGAAGATCATGAACATAACACATTTGATGTCGCAGAACCAGTCGGACTGGTATTAGGAATTATTCCATCGACTAATCCAACATCGACTGTAATGTTTAAAGCTATGATTGCATTAAAATCACGTAATGCTATTGTTTTTGCGCCACATCCAGCTGCTAAAGAGTGTACGGTAAAAGCTGCATCTATTATGTTAGAGGCTGCTATTGAAGCAGGTGCACCAAGTGGCATTATTGGATGTGTTACGACGCCTACGATGGCTGCAACGAATGAATTACTCCATTGTCCAGAAGTAGCTTTGATTATTGCAACTGGTGGACCAGGAATGGTAAAAGCTGCCTATAGTTCAGGAAAACCAGCCATCGGTGTGGGTGCAGGTAATTCACCGGCCTATATTGAACGCACAGCTGATATCAAAGATGCAGTATCACAAATCATGGCAAGTAAAACATTTGATAACGGGACAATTTGTGCATCTGAACAATCCATTATCTGTGAAGAAGTCAATGAAAAAGCAGTCGTGGATGAGTTTAAAGCTCAAGGTGGCTACTTTATGACGGAAGCAGAAACAACGAAAGTTTGTCAATTACTCTTTAAAAATGGACATGCGATGAACGCACAATTTGTTGGTCGTTCAGCTGATGTTATTGCTGAAGCAGCAGGTATCACTATTCCTGAAGGAACAAAAGTATTAATTGGACGTCAAACAGGTGTGGGTGCAGGAAACCCGTTATCGTTTGAAAAATTAACGACAGTTTTAGGTTTTTATGTTGTAAAAGATTGGGAAGAAGCCTGTCACTTAAGTATTGATTTATTACAAAATGGTATAGGTCATACCATGAGTATCCATACTAATGATCGTGATATTGTACTTAAATTTGCAGCTAAACCAGCATCACGTATTTTAGTAAATACTGGGGGTAGTCAAGGTGGAACAGGTATTAGTACCGGACTTCCAATTTCATTTACCTTAGGATGTGGTACTTTTGGTGGTAGTTCAGTTTCTGAAAATGTTAGTCCAAAACACTTACTAAATATTAAAAAAGTGGCTTATGGTTTGAAAAATGTGACAACAATTGTTTCAGATGATGAGACTTTTACTAAGATGCATCCAGAGCTAAATCAAACTGAGTGTCAGTCAAGTGACTGTCATAGTGTTTTAAACGTTAGTCCATCTGAATTACAAAAACAAACAACTGTCTCTTTAGAACAAGTTGAAGAATCGGTAACGGCTGATGATTTAACAGAGATTGTGCGCCAACTTATTTTAGAAATGAATAAATAAACAAGAGAGAGTGACGATAATGGAGCACTATGAAGAAATTTTAGAGCGTGTGTTAGCTACCCTTGTTGAAGGGAAACTATCTGATGCCCCATCGGTAAAATCTTACCCACAAGTGACCCCGGTTGAGGAATCAGAGACATTGACAATTCCAATTGGTATTTCTAATCGGCATGTACATTTAGCACAATCCGAGTTAGAAAAATTGTTTGGTACGGGGTATGAGTTAAAAAAATTAAAAGATTTATCTCAACCAGGTCAGTATGCCTGTCAAGAATGTGTGACATTATGTGGTCCAAAAGGTGTCATTGAACACGTCCGTGTTTTAGGTCCTGTTAGGCCGGATACGCAAGTTGAGATTTTACAAAGCGATACATTTAAATTAGGTGTCCCTGGTGTCGTCCGTTTATCAGGTGACTTAAATGAGACACCTGGTGTCACACTGTGTGGTCCGAAAGGGTCTGTTCAGTTACAACAAGGAGTCATTGTAGCACAACGTCACATCCATATGTTACCAGAAGAAGCACAAGCAATCGGTGTTACTGATGGTGAATCAGTATCGATTAAGTTTAATGGTACACGTGGTGGAGTATTAAATAATGTCGTTATTCGTGCGACAAATCAAGCAGGCTTAGAGTGTCATATTGATACCGAAGAGGCAAATGCATTAGGGATTAAGCCAGGTACAACAATTGGCATTTTAAAAAATAAAACAAACAACTAAATTTTAGGAGGATAAACACATGAAATCAGATGCATTAGGAATGGTAGAAACAAGAGGATTAATCGGTTCAATCGAGGCAGCAGATGCGATGGTTAAAGCAGCTAATGTAACATTAGTTGGAAAAGAAAAAGTTGGTGGGGGTATTATTACAGTAATGGTACGCGGTGATGTTGGTGCGGTTAAAGCAGCTACAGATGCTGGAGCTGCAGCTGCCGAACGTGTTGGCGAGTTACTTTCAGTTCACGTAATTCCACGTCCACATTCAGAAGTGGAAGCTATTTTACCAACAACTAACCGTGACTAGTATTAACTGAAATTAGAAAATAGACTGTTTTAGACGAGAGAAAGGTTTGTTTTCTCTCGTCTTTATTTAACTGAAAGTGAAAGGATGATTTTAGATGGCAAAGACGGTCATTATTGGATCAAATCATGCAGGAATTGCAGCAGCAAATACTTTACTGGATCAGTACGATAATCAAGAAGTTGTCATGATTGAGCGCAATCATTATTTGAGTTATTTAGGTTGTGGGACTGCACTTTGGGTAGGGAAACAAATTGTGGGGTATGATGAGTTATTTTATGCTACTGCTGCAGATTTCACAGCTAAAGGAGCAACCATTCACATGGAAACCGTAGTGGAACGTGTGGATTATCGTAATCGTAAGGTTTATTGCCGGAGACTCACGACTAACCAAGAATTTATCGAAAGCTATGACCACTTAATTTTAGCTACAGGTTCTAAACCGATTGTACCAGATTTACCTGGTAGTCAATTGACTGGTATTCACGTAATGAAAAGTTTTGATGAAAGTGTTGTTGTGGATGAATTATTAAATTCTAGTCATGTGCAACGAGTTGCTGTTGTTGGTGCGGGTTATATAGGCGTTGAGATGGTTGAAGCACTTAAGCGACGTGGCAAAGAAACACTCTTATTTGATGTTACGGATAAGGTTCTTTCTACTTATTATGATTCAGCTTTTGCGGACCAAATGGGGCAAGTTTTAGCAGAAAATGGAATCGAGCTTCATCTCAATGAACCTGTAACAGGTTATGTTGGAACGAGTAAATCAACATCTTTTGTTGAGTATTTGCAACAGGTCGATGCACCAGATTCTTTAAAACCGTTGATTAGTGAGTTAGAAAAAACTTTTACACATGTAGACGAACGTGTATGCGCCATTGTTACTGAAAAAGGTGAGTATCCAATTGATCTTGTTATTAATGCAATTGGATTTAAACCTAATTCTGATTTAGGTCGTGACTATTTAGAAACAACTGCCACTGGTGCTTACTGCGTTGACCGTCATCAAAAGACGTCATCACCACGTGTTTACGCCGTTGGTGATTGCGCTACAATTTATTCAAATGCACTTCATGCTGATACTTATATTGCTTTAGCTAGTAATGCTGTGCGGAGTGGCATTGTAGCAGCCCATAACATTGCAGGGCAAGTAGTTGATAGTCCAGGTGTACAAGGTTCAAATGGCATTTCGATTTTTGGCCAACATATGGTCTCAACAGGTTTAACGCTTAAACAGGCTGAAAAACAAGGCTTCACAGCTCTAGCAACTGATTATACTGATTGGCAGAAACCTGGTTTTATGGCGGATAATGCTCAAGTAAGTTTAAGAATTGTGTACGATAAAACAACCAGACGAATACTGGGTGCCAAATGAGTTCGAAACAAGATATTTCAATGGGAATTCATCTATTCTCATTAGCAATCGCAAAACAAGTGACAATTGATGAATTAAAATTGCTAGATATCTTTTTCCTACCTCATTTTAATCAACCGTATAATTACATCACGATGGCAGCACTACAAGCCGAATGAAAGTAAAATGAGAAAACAGAAAACTTGTTATCTTATTTTTATAGTGCTACAGTATTTTAGTAAGCGTTTACTATTCTGCTAGAAGCTAAAGGCACATATGAAAGGGATGACGAGATGAAATTTTTCTTAGATACAGCCAATGTTGCTGAGATTAAACGATTAAATGAATTAGGTGTAGTGGATGGAGTCACAACAAATCCGTCGATTATTTTTAAAGAAGGTCGGGATTTTGAGGAAGTGATTAAAGAAATCTGCGCGATTGTTCCAGGACCTGTTAGTGCAGAAGTCATCGGATTGACAACAGAAGAGATGGTTTCAGAAGCACGTATCTTAGCAAAATGGGCTGATAATGTGGTTGTGAAAATACCGATGACAGAAGCGGGACTAAAAGCAGTACGTATTCTATCAGCTGAGGGTATTGAGACAAATGTGACGTTAATTTTCACTGTTGCTCAAGGGCTACTCGCTATGAAAGCTGGAGCAAATTTCATTAGTCCGTTTATCGGACGCTTAGATGATATTGGTGTTGATGGTTATAAACTAGTTGAAGAATTACGTCAAATTATTGATATTTATGGATTTGATACGGAAATTATTGCTGCAAGCATTCGTAATCTAGAGCATGTAGAAACGGTCGCGTGTCTAGGGTCTCATATTGCAACTATCCCTAGTAATTTATTCTCTAAGTTGTGGTCTCATCCATTAACTGATCAAGGTATTGAGGCTTTTCTGAAGGATTGGGCTGCCTTTAAAAAGTAAACTCTGAACGATTATCCTCTACATAGAAGATAATCGTTTTTTTATTGCTAGTCACAATTATGTTACACTACATAGAGAAGGAAGAAATTTATTAAAAAGTTAAAAGAGGTGTTTGTGTGACAAATTCAATGGATTTAGTCAATCAATTTCGTGATGAGCGAGAGTGGCGCCAGTTCCATGATGAAAAAGATTTAGCTATATCGATTTCATTAGAAGCCAATGAATTACTTGAGTTGTTTCAGTGGCGTAGTTCAACTGAAGCCAAGTTAAATCCAGAACGATTAGCTGAAGAACTAGCAGACGTGTTAATTTATTCTTATATGATGGCGGATAATTTAGGCTTTGATATTGATGAGATTATCCAAAAAAAATTAATTAAAAATGCTGAAAAATATCCATTATCTCAAAGTAAGGGTAATCGTAATAAAATTATGAAAGATTAAGTTGAATCGCTTACATAATTAGGAGGTTAGTGATAGTCAGAAATAAAAAAATCGTTTATACTAAATAGGTAAAACAATTAACTTAGGCATTGGAGGAAAAAGATTATGTTTGAACAAAAAAAAGTGTATAAAAGTTTAGAAAATCGTCAATTTACCCCAGAAAGCTTATTGAAAGAACTAGAAGCATTAAAACAATACGATTTTGAGGATATTTCCTATACAGGTATTAGTTTAAATATGGAAATGCTGATGACACAATATTTGCGTAATAATAGTTTTAGCTTGATTGAAGTTCAAGGCGGTTTGGCGAAAAAAAGTTATGATACTTGGCATCATGACTTAGTGTTAGCTATTAATATTTTTAATGAATTTGCAGCGTATACGACTGATTACTTCCATTACTATGTGGAAGAAGCTAATAAATTTGAAGCTGAAACTGGCCATAATAACACGTCTCGTGAGTTTAAAGAATACTTTGAACAAGGAAATACGATGTATTTCCATGACGTCTTACACTTAGTATTTGATTTGTCACGTAAACTTGATTTGTGTATTGCTGATTTTCATGAAGCGTTGGAAACAGATGGTGAATCAATTGCTAACTATCCGTTACCAGAGAAAAAAGTTTTTTCCGGTAAATGAAAACACATAATGTGACGACTATTAGCTATTTCGTCTTATTTTTATTTGGTTAAAATCTAACGGTTATTTATAATAGTGAAATATTTAATTATTTGTAATATTTATATGTTTGTATTTAAATTTATTTCAACCTAAATTAGATATTTTTTTCACAATTTTTTTTATAAAATCAATCTTGAATTATAGACTTAAAACATGTTATAACTAGTATAGTCAATTTGGTAACCGTAACTTTGTTGAAAAAAGTAATTGCGGTCAGTTTTGATGAAAGTGACTTGGGGGAGTCATTTTTTAACAAGATGTGCCAAATCAGTTACCGGTCCTATGCTGTATCCGTTAATTGGGGATGATGGGTACGGAGAGGACACTAAACTGATTCTTTGTCACTTGTTGTGTCTTTATTATAAAAACAATGATAGTTAAATAGCTATCTATACTGTATGATTAAGGTATCACTAACCAGTGACACCTTATTTTTTTGTGAGCACACACGGATGGAGGAATTACGACATGAAACATATTGGTCAGCTATTAATTACAGAAAGAGAGCGTTTAAAACTTGCGTTGTTCATGTGTGTATTTCAAGAAGAAGTTGTTACAAGAGAAACGGTCATGAATAAGTATGCCGTAACAGAAAGAAAATTAATGTCGATTCTTGACGATTTATCAACAGATTTAGCTTGTATATCAGTTGATACACGTATTTTGTATCATCGGCCAGTGCTTATGTTTAGTCAGCCATTGAGTGACAAGGCCTATCTAATTACATTAAAAAAATTAGAAACGATGTATTATAAACAATCAAATCGCTATCTATTAATAATGTACTTGTTATCAAATGGCGAAACTACGTCTGCGATGATTTCTAAAGCGTTGAATTTGAGCCAATCTTATACGTACAAAATTGCCGAAGATTTGACCCGTTTTTTTAAGATAATCAATTTGCAAGCCAAAATTAAACGTGAAAAAGGAGAATGGTCTATTGTCGGAGACGAGGCAGAATTACGTCTGCTAGATTACTTACTTCATCAAATATCCCAGCCAATTGTTTTGACACAAATAAGCCAGTTACCAGAGCAATGCTCTCATCACTTTCAGCGACGGCTAGATCCTAGCTCTAGCCAAAAATATTTGATGTTAAGTGATATTTGTCAGTCTAGTCAGTTAACAAGAGGTAGTATTTTGAAAATAACGCCTGAAACCCGGTTGTTTTTTCAATTAATAGCCGCTCGTATTCCTGAAATAGATTCAGATAGAATAGATAATGACAGTATCTTTTTATGTGTGATGACGGTATTTATCGTACCTGAGCTAGTATCTAAATCCGATATTCAAATAATTGGCCAGCAGTTGTGGGAAATGGCTAAGACAAACTCCAGATTACTAAAAATTAGACAGATGATAGATAGCATGAAAAATGTGATGCGTGAAAGTGAAAGCACGATGTTTGAGGATAATACATCAATCATGTATGATTTAACTCTACACTATCTTGTTTACAAAGATTTTGGCTTTTGGAAGTTATTAGATGTGTCTACGTACTTAAGTGATTTTAGACCTTACCAGTTCTCTTTATATGAGGCCCTTATTGCGACATTATCCTTTGAACCATCTCAATTTGCATCGGTATTTGCCTTTCGAGCTATGGAATTAAGTTATGCTCATTACCGACCTTGCCCTCACAAGCAATTAAAAATTTATGTAATGTTTTATTATTGGTCAGCAGATAGTCGAATTGTGATTAATTCAATCTTAACCGCATATAGCGATAAAGTAGTGACAATATGTAATGATTTAGCCTCGGCAGATGTTGTTGTAACAGATGTCGTGTTAGAGGATTTTAACGAAGAAGACACGTTTTACTTTTTTGATTTCAATAATATGTCACGGTGGAACCATCTTAGTCAATTTATTCAGAAAAAAATCATGCAAAAATTATCAGTTTAGTGTTAGACGCAATAGGTAGTCTAACGGATTATTCTGTTCGTTAAACATACATAATACAATAAAAAACTAAGGTCAAGCCAAATACTTTTAGGGGAAAGTAAGACTTTAAGTGTGTCATTTTATAATTTAAGGGGGAAATACAATGAATAAATGTTTAAAAGTTTCTTTAGTAACAATTGGTTTAATTGGTTTAGCAGGCTGCAGTAATCAGGCGAAGTCAACAGAAACCACAAGTCAATCAACAAAGGTTACAAGTCTTCAGGTATTATCTAATCAGGAACAGGTTTCTACGACACAAACAATGATGAAAGACACTCAAAAAAAAGTCTATCAATCAGGTAGTTTACTGCAAGCGGTTGAACAAAAGAACACACAGCAAGTAACAGATATTTTAGTTCAAGGCAATTACCCAATTAATGAAGTCAATGCGAAAAAAGAAACGCCGTTATTAATTGATGCTGGAGCTGATATAAATCAGCAAGATGCGATTCAAGATAGTCCCTATCTATACGCTGGAGCAGAAGGGCGGACCGACATTTTAAGTTATATGTTAAAAAATGCTACACCTGACTATCAGCGTGTCAACCGTTTTGGTGGTAATGCCTTAATTCCGGCAGCAGAAAAGGGGCACTTAGACACGGTAAAAGTCTTGCTCGCAGATGGACGAGAAAATATCAACCATCAGAATAACTATGGCTATACAGCGTTAATTGAAGCTGTTGCACTAAGGGATGGGTCGCTAGTTTATCAGAATATCGTGCGTGAATTGCTAAATGCCGGAGCAGATGCTAATTTAGCAGATAATTCTGGTCGAACCGCCTTAGATTATGCTCAGCAAAAAGGTTACCAAGCAATGGTTGAATTATTACAATAGATTAGCTAAAAGTATCTTTTGTTTTTACGAGAGATGCTTTTTTGTTTTTTGTTTCATAAAAAGACCGCACTATAACAATAAAAATTAGTTATGTCAAGAAAATCAAAAATACTACCTTAAAAGTGGGTTATTAGAATGATTATTTCTATGTAATAAAAATAAAATTAAGTAAAATATAACTATTAAATAAACGATTAATAATCTTTATATGTAAAATATGTCTCTTTTTTTCTAAATTTACCTAACTATAAGAAAATTTAGAAAGACATAAAAAAAACAGATGTGCTAAAATTTTATGTAGTTAAAAACACATGTTATCAAAATGAAAGGAGATGTGGCAGATATTTTAAGAAATGTAACAAATCGTTTGTTTGGTTGTCTGATAATTATGGCTATTGTCATATCTATTGGCCAGTCAATTGTTCAGGCGACTTCATTAAGTGACAAAAAAGACATCATTTTGTTAGATGATGAGCGCTTGAACGTAACTTATACTGTTGTGAAAGAAGATAATCATAGGCTGTCTTGGTCTATAATGTTCAATAAGAAATGGGCTAGGAAGAAAACAATTCTCTCAATCAGATTAACCGATGCTCTGGGCCAATTAGTGAAACCTTCAGCCACAAGTAAATTTAAACAATCTAATGATGGTTTACAAGAAGTTAATCCATCTATTGATTTGGAAGAGCTGCTTGTATTCGAAACGGACGCCTCTTTAAATGAATTGAGTTTACAGATGGCACTGTATGATGACCGTGGAAAAAGTCAGTTAAGCGTTGCACCAACACATACGTTTCGTTTAATGAACGAAAAATTAAACAAGTCAATTCCAGATAATGACCAATCTGAATCATTTACTCGTAATCATTCATTATCTATGACAGATTTTTCACCAACTGATTCACCGTTACAAGATGCTACCATGTTTCGTGCGAATACGCCTGTGTCATATTTATCGATGGGAGATTATAAGTATGAAACAAATGATGATGGCGTCACTGGTAATCAATCTTTAGTAAATGGTACGAGTCTTTATACTGATTCAGTAGCTAGTCCGGCTGTTAAAAACTATCCATTTGAGACATCGTTGAAAAACACCGAATGGATCAAACGTCAGCAATCATTTGAATCTGGCTATCATTCATTTATAGATGAAAGCTCTGGTGCCAATGTGTTAATGAAAAAAATTGTTAAACCGGTTGTTAATGATCCAACTAAATTTGACGTTCAATTAGACGTCTTTGGAGGGAAAAAGGAAACCCGTCAACCTTTAGACGTAGTATTTGTTGTTGATAAATCCTCTAGTATGAATGAAACTATCTCTGGTGGATACCGATGGCATATATTAAAACAAGCGATTAATTCGTTCACAAGGAATCTAAGTTCTGAGAAAGTATTCGATATTCGTTATGGGATGGTTAGTTTTGGATCAGTACCAAAATACCCACAAGATTATCGATATGGCTATAATATTTTTTCGGAGATTAGTCAATTTGACAATCGAGATTACTTTACCAACAACGTTAGGGAACTAACTCAATCGCCCATTTTAAATTCAGATTGGGCACCTCAAAATAGCGGTACTCCAACTTTCTTAGGAGTTGATACAGGCCAAAGATTGTTAACAAATAACTATTTTGGTACAAGAAATAATGCTAAAAAAATTATGATTATTCTGACTGATGGATTGCCAACATATGGGCCATCTACACGTTACCCAACAATGGATATAAATAGTTATATGAATTATTACAATTCTGTTGGACTAAATGGGGATAATTACGTTGGGAATGGCGGTAAGGACGCGATTGATTCCGCTTGGAAGACTACCAAGCCGTTTATCAAAGATCTTTATAACCAAAATAAGACTATTCAAAGATATTCATTGGGTCTAGCTTTAAAGAATGATCAATTAGCAAACGAAGTATTAAAACAGCTAGGGCCAAATGGGTCTTATAATGCGCAATCCTCAACTCAGATAAATACGATGCTAGATGAGATTAAACAGCAAATTACATCCAGTAATATATTTGTAAATGACGCTGACTTAGTCGATCCGATGAGCGAATTTGTTACATTAGACACAAAATCAGTTAAATCACACCAGCTTACGTTAAAGAATGGGTCGATTGAAGCAAAAGAAAATGGTCGAGATGATGACTTAACTATTACACCTGAGAAGCTTGAGCGAGATGACCTTACTTTGTCCGGTGATGGAACAAAGCGTGAAGGCTATCGTTTGACGTACCGCGTTCAATTAAAAGAAGCTTACCAAGATGGTTACTTCTATCCAACAAACAAAGAAACCTATTTAAGTGACAAACATTGGGAGCAAGTTTTAAACGTTGCCTTACCATCGGTTGCCTATCAAAAAACTGGGGATTTAACGGTAATGAAAAAATGGGATGATTTCAATAATTACTATAACTTGCGTCCTTACAAGTTAACCGTTGATTTAGAAGAAAAAATGGATGGAGCATGGAGAAAAATTAAGCAGTCTATTGAACTAACCAAAAATAAAGATTGGCAAACTAGTTTTTCTAAATTACCGGTCTATAAAAAGGGACAAGCGGTGGCTTACCGGATAGTTGAACACTTACCTAAAGGTTATATACAAGCTAAATCAACGACTAGTGTAGATAAATTAACAGAAAATGCCCAAGTACAGTTGAATAACAAACTTTTAACATTACAAAATTTTGTTTTCTATAAAATAGATAGGGATAAAAATAAGTTAGTTGGAGCTGAGTTTCGTTTAGAAAGACAGTCTTCTGTTTCAGGGAAATGGGAAAAATTGGAAGAAAAAATTGTTAGTGATTCACAGGGAAGGCTCAAGCTACCAAATTTAGTTCTTGGTGAGTACCACTTGATTGAAGAAAAAGCACCTATTGGTTTCCAAGTAAACGAAACACCAAAAACCTTCACAGTCTCGGTGAATACGGCTAACAATAGTCAATTAATGCTGACTAATAGTGAGTCCCCCATGATTATCAATGATAAAAAACGTGTCAACTTAACGATTAAAAAAATCGATGCTAAGAGTAAACGAGAAATTGATAATGGAAAATTTGAATTAAAATATAGTGGTAAAACACAAAAAGTCATTGGCAATCAAAAAGAAGCAATTGAATTAATACTCGGTCAAAACTATACACTAACAGAAATGACAGCACCGGAAGGGTATCAAAAATTAAAACAGCCGATTAAGTTAAATATTGACAATAACGGAACTGTTCAAGTCTCTGAGGACACATTGGTCAAAGTGAATTTTGATCAATCGAAGCAAACTATCGAACTTATTATCGGTAATTATGCTAAAGGGCAACTCCCTCAAACCGGTGGAACTAATCATCCACTGTATTATTTACTTGGATTGGGCTCATTAATTGTTAGTGCAGTGTTAATTATCATTTATTTACTCAAAACTCCAAAAAGGAGGACGAGATAAAATGTGCCGTTACATATATTGTTTATTGTTAATTATCGCACCTATTTTTTTCTTAGGAGATGCCCATTTAGCAGCAGAACTACCTAAAAATTCTGTCAGTGTCACTGTGGATTTATCAGAAAATGTTACTTATTTTGCAGGGGCAGATTTTGTGTTCTATCCGCTAACAGCTTCACAAGAAAAAAAAATCATTCAAGATAAATTATATGAAGTCAATTACTTAAGTGACCTATTTATTCAAAATGAGAAATTAATAGCTACGAATCAATTGAGCTTAAATCAGACAGGTAAAGGTCAGGTCGTGCTATTGACAAATTCAGATATTGTTAATTATTTAGTTGTCCAAACTCGCCTTGGTGAGTTATATGAGACGAATCAATCATCTTATGAGCGTGCGTTGCCTTTTTTATTAAAGACTCCTGCCGAAGATTGGCAAGAGATGCTTACACGAGTTCCTAAATTTCGTGAATACGAGCAAGTACCTTACTTTTATAAATTTGGTAAAATTGAGCCCTCATCTGAGTCGGTAAATTTATTAGAGAAACCGTTAGCCAAGGCAGAATTTGTCTTGTATCGTACGAAAGAACAAGGACAAAAAGAGTATTTAAAAGCAACAGTTGCTAACAATCATGCAGTTGAGTGGGTCCAAAGTGATCAACCGTTAACAGATAGTTCGGTCGGTAAGTTACAGTCAGATGATACGGGGCTCGTTAGTTTACGCCATGTTAAGTTGCCACCTGGTGAATACGTGATTCAAGAAGTGCAAGCACCTAATGGTTACCAAATGACGCAAGATAGTCAACAAATTATGCTGATAATTCCACAAGAGGCAATACGTGATTTACCAAAGATACTAGTCGGTGGTTATACGCTAGCCGATTTACCAAAGTATGTAACAGACTTAGCTGTATACACCCGTCAAATGCCACGATTGTATAATTTAGCTACTCAAGAAACACTTGAGATTGATGAAGGCTTTATTGAACGACCACCGAACAAGCCTGGTGATTCTGGCAATATTGATATCATCCAAACGGGTAGTGGGCAATCACAGCCGTTAATACCAACAGATGGGCCTCAAAAGCCATCAAAAAAACAAGGGGTTTTCCCACAAACAAATGAACAAATCTCAATTGGATTAGTTGCTATTGGGCTGGTTTTAATGGGGATTGGAAGTTATATAAAAATGAAGAGGAGTTTATAAGATGTTAAATAAAATGAAACAAGGAATAATGAGTCTAGTAGTGGCGTTATTAGCTTTACTAGTAGGGGTTAGCACAGTTAGTCAGGCACAGACAAAAGATCCGAATGATCCGGAAACAGTAGATGTTACACTGCATAAACAATTATTTGATGATAAGTTACCAACAGAAATTAGTAATACTGGTGAAAAAATGGATTTTGCTGGTAAGCCACTAAAAGGCGTTGAATTTCAAGTTTTTGATGTGACAGAACGTTATCTAGAATTAGTACAAGATAAATCGAAAGAAGTTTCGCAAGAAGATGCAATTAAGCAATTAATTAATGATATTAATGAACAAGCAACAGTTAAAGATTTGCAAGCGCAACTAGGTCAACCACTTAAAACGGTAACGACAAATGATTCAGGTGAAGCAGTCTTTAGTAAATTGCAATTAATTCATAACGGTCAGCATATTGAGTATGCTACTTATGCATTTGTTGAAACAAATTCACCAACTAACGTGACACAAAAAGCTACACCATTAATTATTAATTTCCCAATTTACCAAGTTAACGCAACTGATGAAATAAATACCGATATTCATTTATACCCAAAAAACGCTGCGTCTAAGATGATTAATAAAGACTTAGATGATGCAGCTAAAAAAGCGTTAGTGACTAATGGCGTGAACAATGCTCAAATAGGTCAAAAATTTGGATACAATATCAGTTTAAATCTGCCTTGGAATTTAAAAGATAAAGATTATTACCGTGTGACAGACACACCAAATACCGGTATGAAAACTTATCCTGATACGATTAAAATTGGTAATCTAGATGTAAACAATGATTACACTGTAACACCAAAAGATGACAATGGTTTTATTGTCACGTTTAATTTAGCTAGTCAAAAGGTAAAAGAGTTAGCTGGTAAACCTGTCGTGATTAATTATCAAGCCTCATTAACAAAAGATGCTGCGTTTGATGTTGCGATTAATAATAAGGCTTTTGTTGAAGTAGGTACAATTGTGGAACAAGATGGCAAACAAGTTGAAAAACCAGATACACCGACTGAAAATGAACCAGGAACGCCAGAAAATCCTGTAACAGGACCAGATATTTATACTGGTGGTCAACGATTTAATAAAATCAGTGACGAAAGTAAAAAAGCCTTATCAGGCGCAGAGTTTGTTCTAGCAAAAACGAAAAAAGATACATTAGAAATTGTAGAATATGCAAAAATTGCTGAAGACGGCACGGTAAGTTGGATAGCAGAACAGGACCAAGCGACTAAATATACATCAGATGATAAAGGTGCATTTTTTGTTACTGGACTTAATTATTCAAGTAAATTACCAGAAGATGTGACTTACTCATTAATTGAGACGAAAGCGCCAGAAGGATATTCTTTATTGAAATCACCATATGAGTTTGAAATCATCAAAGGCAAACCAAATGATAAGACTATTTTTGATGTTGAGAATGTTAAAAAAAGGTATTTTACCATCGACTGGTGGTTTAGGAGTTCTGTTATTTGTTTTAATTGGTGGAACCCTAATGGTAGGAGCATACTTATGGCTTCGTCGTGGACCGAAAAAAGTACGTCGTATTTAGTGATAAATAGTTAGTGATTAATAAAAAGAGTGTGTCGCCAGATAGGCAGCGCTCTTTTTTTTCGGAATGAGTCATAAGGAAGGGGACATCATTGTGATAAAACGTCAACGTAAGCGTAAAAAAAAAAGGTCAACAGGCACGTCGGGTTAGCAAACGAGTCTCTAAAAAATCTAGACACACTTCAGGGAATCAATCAACTAAATGGTTGAGAATCGGCATTGTAGGGCTATTTTTAATCGGTTTTTTGATATTGACGTTCCCTTTGGTGACCAAAGCAATCAATACTTACTATGATTTTCGAACAATGGAGCGATTTGATGAAGAGTTGAGACAAAAAAACAAAGTATTACAAAAAAAAAAGCAACTATTAGAGGAAAAGAATCAGGAGCAACAAACACTCCCTTTAGGAGCGCCTATTGAGGAGTTGATTACGGGCGAACAGACTGATGGGCATTCAGGTTTGACCAAAGAGATGTTTCAAGCCCATAGTTTGGGGCGTGTTGTCATACCTAAAGTAGCTATTGACGTCCCTTTATTTGATGAAACGACAGAAACCTTATTACAGGAAGGTGTCACTCTTTTACAAGGCACATCTCAACCAACCGGTGGGAAGGGACGTCACACGGTGATTACGGGTCATACTGGTTTACCCAATAAAACGTTATTTACACCAATTAATCAATTAACGATTGGTGATACCATCTATGTACGTGCGTTAGATCAAGATTTAGCTTATCAAGTAGAACAAGTCAAAATTGTTTTACCAGATGATTTAACTGATTTAGAGTGTGTTGAGGGTCAAGATTTATTGACTTTAGTGACATGTACACCGATCCAAATTAATAGTCATCGATTATTAGTAAGGGCTCATCGAATTCCAGTTACAGAGAAACAGGTGGAGACTTCGGTCGCACACATTAACCGTAAGCATACGAGACACCTACTGTTTTATGGTATGATAACCGTGATTATTAGTTTGGGAAGTGCAGTCATTATCGGAAGGCAGTTATTAAACGTTTAAGAGAGGGGAAAGCGATGCGTCAAATAATTGGAAGGCTCATTTTTTTAATCGGAACCTTAGTAATTTGTTATCCACTTTATGCTGGTATTTTTAATCATGTGACAGATGATATTCGCTTACGACAATTTGCTAAAAAAAGTCAAATAGAGCAAAAAACCCGCTTAGACACATTACGTAAAACGAATGAAGAGATGGAAAGAAAAGGATTGAATGTGCAGTATGATCCGTTCAAAGAAGATGCTACATTTGATGAAGTTGTGTTGAATGAGCATTTAATTGGTGAACTGACAATTCCAAAATTATCTGCTACTATGCCTGTTTTTGATACCATTACGAATCAAATTTTAGAGAATGGTGCAGGGGTTATTCCTGGAACCTCTCAGCCAACTGGAGGGAGAAATTCACACTCGGTTATTTCTGCTCATCGCGGTTTAGCTGAACGTGAATTATTTCGCGACTTAAATCAGTTGAAAAAAGGGGACGTTTTTATTTTAACGATTTTAGGAGAGACATTGGCGTATCAAGTAATCCATCTAGATACAGTTTTACCGGAAGATACGGAAGTTTTAAAGATGGAAGAAAATCGGGATTTGGTTACATTACTAACATGTACTCCATACATGGTAAATACGCATCGTTTACTCGTTACTGGTGAGCGAATCCCTTGGGACACTACACTAACTAAAACGAAAGATGCCGCAAAACAAAAAAGTTACCTAAAACAGATACTTTTATTTGTTGGCGTTTTGATTGGGATAGTCATTTTAATAGCTAGTCTATGGCGTCAAATATGGTTGTATCGGATGAGTCGTCGAAAATTCACATTAGTTTTCTATGATGTACCGAAAAAAAGGTGCTTGGTAAGGAGAATTATTTTCAAGTATTTGTGTCGAAGCTGGATCAGACCCCGCTAGTCCGGGGGGATGATGTAATTCGTTTGCAACCTAATTCATCTGGTAAAGTGGTGTTGAAAGATATACCAGGCGGTTATTATTACTTGCAAAGTGGAAAAAATCGAGCATCACGTGTGAAGTTTGGTATGACGAGACAATCGGGTAAGTTCATGGTGTTATTGCCTAGTAGGAAACAAAAGGATTTTATTAAAGTTGTTAAAGGTCGTTGTAAATGGCTGAAGAAATAAAGCTAAGTATACTTTTAAGTGACATCATTTAAAAAGTATACTTAGCTTTTTATTTAATAATATGATTGAAAAGTCAATTAATTTGATTGATATTTGTTTTTAGTAATTGATATCTATTTTTTTTGGTTTTTTTTAATGTCATAAAGTGATGTATTCGAAAAACTAATCATTAAAAAAACAATTAAATAAACATTTTTGGTTTTTTAGAATATATTTATTTAATTTGTGCTTATCGATATGTAAAAATTGGTGCCCTTTTTGCTAGAAAAATATGCTATTATACTGAACAGACATACCATAAATGAACAAGTATAATTCTTAACTAAGAAGCTTTACATATAAGTAAGCATTTATTTTAATACTAGAAGTTCAGTAAATAGGTGTTAAATAATCGCTTCGAACGGTATAAAATTCAGTAAATAAGTAAGTTTTGAAAGGAGGGAAGCTCTTTATGAACTTTGTGAAAAAAATATTTAAGTTGATGCTTTTGAGTGTGCTTATTTTAATAACTAGTTTGGCTTATTTCAGTCCTTTATTTTATAGTGCTGAAGTTGAATTTCGACCAAGTTATACAGAAAATGACCATGGTAAGATACCAAAAGAAACACTAATTAACGACAACCAACCAAACGTCAAAAATTATGCTGGCTATAAAAATGGGACAATAGATGCTACTGACGGTTATATTCAGTACGGAAATAACCCTGACCGCCCGGATTATGAAATTCAGAAACTAGCTAAGGAAGTTAGTCCAGGTCTTTTTGATATCACGTTAAAAGTGAAGGGACAAACGAGAGAAAAAGTAAAGCCGATTGATATTGTATTAGTTGTCGATATGTCGGGTAGTATGGAGACGAATAATAAAGCAGGACAAATAAGAACAGGTGTTGCTAATTTTTTGGACGCTATTGTCAATAGTGGATTAGGGGATTATGTAAATATTGGTCTAGTAGGGTTTTCAGATCCTAATAATAGAACAACTATTCCTATTAGATCAGTCAAAAATAATCAAGCGCATATAAATGATTCTTTAGCCCCAGTTTTTTACGGAAATACATTTATTCAAGATGGATTAAGGCGAGGAGCAGAAATGCTTGAGTCTGATATGAATAAAAACCATCAAAAGATGATGATTTTATTAACAGATGGTTTGCCAACACATAGTTACCATGTGGAGGAAGCAGTATTGGATGAAGAAAATATCCCGGTTTTCAGTGGTAATTATTTAAATGATGGAGAGGGAATGGCTGAATATAAGCCGATGCAATTAATTTATGCATCTGCTATTAATTATAATTTAATTGATGTTTCTACACGAATAGATACGCCTTACTTTTTGGAAAAGCGCGGTTTTGCTAGTCTTGAAGACGTCAATTATTATGATAGACTAAAGCCATTTAATTTAACTGATGACCACGGTAATTACTACTATCAGGCTAACCAAGAAAAGGTCACTAATACGTGGGTAGCAACATTAGGTGAAGCAAGACTTATTCAGTCAAAAGGAATTACTATCAAGGCTTTGGGAATAGACGTCAGACAAAGTGCTAACTCTAAAATGTTTGCTAACCAAGAAACTTATGGTGGAAATCATGCTCGATTACAGCGGTTAACTACAAAAAATGACCAAGGTAAGTATGAATATCAAGTGACACCAAAACCTAAAAAAATAGATGATTCGATTTTTTCACCAGATGGAAGTAGTGATTTAGAACAAGCTGAAAAAATTAATCTTCAGTTTACTGACTCTATAAGTGCCTATTTATTAGAACAAACGGAAGATGTGCTAACCCAATTTAATACGGTTGCAGGTGGAACAATTACTGATCCTTTAGGGGAACAATATCTATACGATGAGAGTAGCCCGCCTAAAGTGACTGGGAAAAATATTGCTGATTCACAGCTGCCGATTGCGACAAAGACCAACAATCAAGTAACCGTGAATCAAATGAATTTAGGGAAAGACCAAGAGGTTTCGGTGACTTATCGTGTCCGTTTAAAAACGGAAACGAGTCAGCCAGATTATTGGTATCCAATGAATGGGAAAACAACTTTTGCACCAACAAAAGATGCAGTAGAGCAACCAGTTGATTTTGGTGTGCCATCAGGAAAATTAGCAAAAGAGCAATTTGTTACGTTGAAAATCACGAAAAAATGGGATGAATTCAATCAATTTGCTAAGAGACCAAAACATATAGAGTTAACGATTGGGCGAAATAACAGTAAATTAGGTCAAACGGAACTAACAGGAAAACCAGAAGATGATACGTGGGAACAAAATATTGAGTTTGTTACGACATCTGACGGAAAAAAAAATTATTTTCCTAAATTTGATAACCAAGGGCAAAAATTAGCCTATCAAGTGTTAAAGGAAACACCTGTTGATGGATATGAAGAAGGAAGTATAACTAATCATCAGGATAATTCATTTACAATTACCAATCGACAAATTTATAAACCACTTCATCTAACAATTAATAAAGTCGCAAGTTATGACACAACGAAACAATTAAATGGTGCAGAATTTGAAGTTAGCGGTGGTGATTTAACTAAAGTGGTCAAGCTGCAGGAAATAGATGGTCAGTATACAAACACAGAACTTCAACTATCGAAAAATCAGACATATGTGCTAAAAGAAATAAAAGCTCCAGACAACTATAAAAAGTCAGGGCCGTGGGATATCAGTGTCGATAGCACGGGAACAATTACAATTAAGGACCAGTCAGGCCAACAGTTAGCTAGTCAGATTAACCAGCAAACGGTCACTGTAACGATACCTAATGATTATGCCCTTGATACACATCTAGTTGTCAAAAAATTTCAACATGGTGCACCAGTATTGACACGTCCAAAAGGATTTGAATTTCATGTCCGTCGGTATCAAGATAAGTGGCAAACAGAGGATACGCAATTTCAGTTACAAAAAGTATTAGGCAATGAAGACACGATTACGAATGATTTTGCTAAAGTTATGCTTGTTCCTGGTTATTATGATGTACAAGAAACAAAAGCCAGTCTGGGTTACCATCTGGATAGCACACCCATTCGTTTTCAAGTTACGGAAGATGGTCGTTTTTTGACCGAAAATTCTCAGGACATCACAACGACTAAACGACCAACGGAAGATGGATTTTATCGTCTGGAAAAAGTACCGACAAGATTACTTTTAGCTAAATACAATGATGTTTTACCAACGAACTTAACGTTGTTTAAACAAGATGCACGGACGAAAAAACCGATAAAAGGTGTGACGTTTTCGTTGGGTCAAAAATTAAATGGTTCCAATGTTGAACCGAAAGCTACGGGAACAACCAATGATTTAGGGCAGATTGTTTTTGATACATCGTCCTATTCATTACAAGCTAACACAACTTATTATTTGAAAGAAATCACAACGCCAGATGAATATCGCCAGTTGCCTGGTTACTTTAGACTAATCATTAAGAATAAAATAAATAGTGATAAATCGGTTGATGTTGATACGCTCGAAACTGTAGTGACGTATGTGTCTCCAAATGGTGATGAAACAACCTACAATTTTGAGATGGTGCCAGGTGAGAGCATTAATCAGACAGCCATTACGATTACGAATGATGAGAAAGGAGTGTTGCCAATGACTGGAGGTAACAGTTTCGGTCTATTAATTGGTGGCGGTAGTTTCTTATTAATTAGTGTCGGGGGCTATCTACTATACGTGTATCGACGAGAATGGCAGGTGAACGGATGAAACAACGTTATTTGTTAACAGTTTTCTTCGGGCTAGTTTTA
The DNA here is from genome assembly GCF_001998885.1 of Vagococcus penaei. Classification (NCBI taxonomy): domain Bacteria; kingdom Bacillati; phylum Bacillota; class Bacilli; order Lactobacillales; family Enterococcaceae; genus Vagococcus; species Vagococcus penaei. The sequence continues at coordinate 1,174,000 of NZ_CP019609.1, read as the reverse complement.
TTTAGTACTATCGTGCGAGTTTCCATGTTAAGTGTTGTTGTGCAAGCAACCGTACAAGATGATTTGACTATCTTAATTGATACAAACACGTCAGACAGCATCGACTATGTAGCCTACGATGTCACACAGGAGTATGAACGACTCGGCCAAAAAGGCTTATCTGCGATGGATATCAAAGACACACTGAGTCAGCGTCAGGAATTACCAAATGGTCAGCATCAAGTCGCATCACAAGGGCAAGTAGTTTTTCAGTTGCCTAAACAATCTGGTGGTCGTGATGCAGCTTACTTGTTTAGAGGATATGAACGAGGCACTAAACAACGTATTTTTCAAGATTTAGTGATGAAGTACCCGTTGCCTGGGAATGTGTCACACTTACAAGTTGTGGCTAAAAAAGACCTGCCAGAAGGTATTTCATTTGAGAAGACTGTCAAAGAGCAACAAACAAGTTATGCTTTGGGGAAACCGATTGATTTTCAACTTGAGATGACACTTGATACGCGAACCTATCAAGCAACAACGCTTCAAATTATTGATCAAGCGGATACTCAGCTGGTATTAAAAAAATCCTCGGTTCAATTATTACTTAATCATCAAAATATTACAGCGTTATGCAAGATTGAATTGACTAAACACGGATTTCAGTTTCATGTACCACAAGCTATTTTAGCAGACGGTCAAAATCGGTTGACGGTGACTTATCAAATGATGTTTGAGGGAAATCAAGAGAGTAATCAAGCATTGAATACAGGAACGCTGTTAGTTGATGGAGTGAGTTATGATGCCCCGGTTAAAGTCAAAGCTAATGCATATCAGTTTAAAAAAGTTGATTATCGGGAGCAAGATGTGGGATTGCAGGGTGCTATTTTCCAAGTGCAAAACTCGGATGGGGATTGGCTAATACAAACATCAGAAGGTTATGCCTGGTCACAGCAAGAAACCTCACAGGTACAACAGTTTATTTCTGATGAGATGGGTGATTTGACAGTTAGTGGCTTAAAAGTGGGACACTACAAATTAGTTGAAGTTCAAGCGCCTTCTGGTTATGTATTAACGCATGAACCGATTGACTTTCAAATCACAGCAGATACCAAGCAGACAACACCACACAAGATTGTTAATAAAGCACAAAAGAAACGCCATCTAGGATTATTACCACAATTAAATGAGAGAGTGACAGGTTTAGTTAGTTTATTTGGACTATTGTTCTTGGGCCTACTGATAAGTCACTACATAAAAAAGGGAGCTAGAAAGAAATGACACAGTATAAAAACATAGTAAAGTATATAATAGGGATTCTAATGATTGGATTTGCAGGTTTCATCGGCACACAATCTATGAACGCAGCTGAACCAGAAAATTATAAAGTAATCATTCATCATGTGGAAGGTATTAACAAGACTCAAAACACTGGGGAAGAAATGCCAAGTTTTACTGGAAAAAAATTAAAGGATCACTCTTTAAGGCGTATGATATGACAGATGAGTTTACGAAAATTCGTGAAACACAATCAAAAGAAGTTGCTACGCAAGAAATCATCAAATTAGTAATTGAAGCATCGATACCTCTAACAAAAAAAGAAATCACAGTGGGACCAACAACTGAAGATGGCAAAGCAAGTGTCGATTTACCAGCAAAATCTGATAATAAAGATGCCGTTTACGTTATTACGGGACCACGTGCTGAACCAATGGTTGTCGCTTTTCCAGTCTACAAAGCTGCAACAGATGAGTTACTAACAAATGTTAATATTTATCCAAAAACAGTACCAGATGTTATTAAAGTTAAAAAGGAAAGTAATAAAGTTAGCTATGATGCTGGAGAAGAAGTACGTTACACAGTGACAATTGATTTGCCAGAAAATATTCATGGAAAGTATTCAAATGGTAAAGCTTTTTATCAAGAAATTAAATTAGAAGATGTCCACGATAAAACAAAGTTAACTTATGTTGCGAATAGTTTAAGTATTGAAGATGATGCTAAAAATAGCTACGATAAACAAATTTTAGTAGATAATGATGGTTCAAGTGATGAAAAAGATACGATTAGTATTGACGTAGCTAAATTAGATTCTAGTGCAAAACAACTGACTCTTAACTATACACTGAAATTAAATAATAATGCGACACAGGGCGTATTTTTTAATAAGGCAAAGGCTAGTGTGATTCCTTTAAATTATGACGGTCAACCAAGTACAAATATTCCTACGGCAGAAGATTCTATCTCTATCCGTACAGGTAGTCACTCGTTTATCAAAGTGAATGGTGCAAATGAAACTGAAACATTAGCAGGTGCAGAATTTAAGGTTCGTAAGAAAGGTAGTGAGTCATACCTTAAAGTAGCAACGACAACTGACGCAGTCTCATGGGGAACGAAAGAAAATGCGACAATCATTCAATCAGATGATAAGGGTGAATTTAGTGTGGTCGGTTTAGCCGATGGTGAGTACGAGTTAATTGAGGTAAAAGCACCACAAGGTTTTATTTTAGATAATCAACCAACAGCGTTTACAATTAGTGATAAGAGTCACGAAAAAAAATCAGAGAAAACTATTACCAATCGTGAGAAAGGTTTCTTACCGGCAACTGGTGGTAAAGGTATTATTTTCTTATTAGTTGGTGGAAGCGTATTGATTGGTGGCGTAGGGTTCTACTTTACTAAAGGAAGAAAACGTATCGAAGGGTAACGATATCTATCAAAACAGAAGAAGATGGTCTGACATAAAGGCTATCTTCTTTTTAACTTAGAGGAAAGTGAGGAGAGTGTATGGTCCGTAGCAAGCGCTTATGGTTGGATTTGTTGATGGTCATCGTTTTGATTATCGGACTTGTGGCTGTAAGCTATCCGTTTGTTAGTAATACAATCAGTGACGCGATTGATCAACAAATATTAAGAAGTTATCAGAAAAAAGCTAATGCTGATTATCAACAAAAGCAAAAAGAACAACAAAAAATGGCTGAAAGGAATCAGGAATTACGTGAGAAAGGGGCAAATCCCGGTTTAGCAAGTTTCAATGCTGCTGTGTCTGAAGACAATCAAAAGACACTCTCAACGGAACAAAAAAGCTATTATGTGAAGCATACAGTCGGTGTATTGACTATTCCCAAAATTGATACCCGCATGCCAATTTTCGACGAAACAACGGAAGTTTTGCTGCAAAAAGGAGCGTCGATTTTGGAAGGAACAAGTTTTCCTACAGGAGAAAAAGGGACACATTCAGTTATCTCTGCACATCGGGGCCTAGCAAAGGCAAAATTATTTACTGACTTACCAAAATTAAAAAAGGGTGACCGATTTTTAATCACATTAGCTGATAAAACTCAGGCATATGAAGTTGATCAAATAAAAGTGGTTGAACCACATGAAACAGATGATTTACACATTAATCCCAATAAAGAGTTAGTGACGTTATTGACGTGTACGCCATACATGATTAATAGCCATCGCTTATTGGTTCGGGGACATAAAGTTCCTTATACAGAGAAGGACAAGGCAAGTATGACTGATGTCAATCAGCATAAGCACTGGCAACGGCTATTAGCTGTTTTATTAGTTTGTACTCTCTCTATTGGTCTAACGATGCTGATTTACTTTTTAATTAGGCGCTATCTAATTCAGAGAAAACGGTTAGATATTCGGCTTAAAGTGGTCGATAGAAAAGGCGTACCTTTAGCGAATGTTAGTTGTGCTTTAGTCACTCGTTATCGCGAAAAGCCAGTTTACCGAGATGGTGTACCACTAATTGTTCACACTGATGAAAAAGGCCGTGCTACTATTCCCAAAGTTATCGGTCGACGCTATCAGCTTCATTTGACGGTTAATCGTCAATCAACGTACCATACGTATTTAAAAGTTCGTCGCTTAAAAGACTTATACTTTACTGGTTATATGCGCAAAGGTCAAAGTCAGCAACCTAAAGTCAAACAGCAAAAACACCGGATACGGTATCAGCTGAAAGGATAGTAAAGCATTATGTTTGAAAGGCAAGATTACCTTTTAGTCCTTACTCGTAAGTGATAATAATTTTAAAAAACGTGAAAGTAATGAAAGGCTGTTCATTTTTTAAAAATGAACAGTTGATAATCATTTTAACTATAATTGTGTATCGTTTACATATCGATACGCAAAAATAGAAGTTTCTTTTCATAAAATTCATTATATAATGACAAATAGTTAGAATTCTTTAAATGGACCCTTTTTTTGATAAGAAATGTACAAACAATTTTCAAAAGTAGGATTACAATTAATTAATGCGTCGCAAGTCAAGATATGTATATAAAAAATATGAAATAGGAGATTGTAACAGTGAAAAAGTCAGCGAGAAAAACGATGTCGGTGGTAGCTACGTTATTAATGAGTTCGATGATTTTCGCCCAACCAATTCTAGTATCAGCCGAGGAAACGTCTCAAATAAATGAGAATAAGGCAAAAACAAATGAGAATAGTGACGGATTTTATGAAGAATTAGACGTCTCACAGCCAGCAGTTATTCATGAACGTGGTCAAAAAGATCCGGTCATTGTAACAGGTGGTGAGCGGCAAGACACGACAACCGTTGAACGCGCCAAAGAAGTAAAAAGCAGTCAGCCCTCACAACAGTCGACACCTCAGGTAACCGAAGAAAATGGAGTCAATGTAACAGAGGAAGCGACAGGAGTCGCAACACCAGTGGAAGTGAGTAACACGGCAGTAATCAAAAAAGTGGGTAGCCATAAGCAAGGGACTAACAACCAACAAGGCAAACTGACTAAAGAAATTGATCAATCAATACCAAATATAGTGGAAGCGATTGAGTTTAATGCACAGGCCCTAGCTAATGGTCAATTGCAATTGACCATTGATGCCACTAAGACATCTCAAAAGCAAATTGTTAAAGGCGAGCAATTAACTATTGCTTACGCATATAATCCAAAATATGTAACTTTTGGATTGAATGAGGGAACTTGTACAATGCTTGATGAGTTAGGGAATGCAGTTGGCGAAGTTAGTGTTAAAAATGAAAAAGTTCAAATTCATGTGACGAAGGTTATTACGGGCAAAGCAACAATCCATTTAAAGGCAACAACCCAAATCAAGCAATTAAGCTCTGACTTACCAAGTGTGACATTTTTGCTAGATGGACGTACGGTTGATTTACCAATTAGTCATGGAACACTAGCTTTTAAACAAATTAAACTATCTTATCCATTGACGCCACAAAGAGCGACTCGCTTTTTTGATAACGGTGGATCATGGCGTCAAAGTATTGTTGACAGTCGACTTATGGCGTATAGCTATTATTTTGAACAATTGACAGCATTAGGGTTTAGATAGACTAAATTAGTAAACGGTTTTATCAATAAGTTTTTGTATAGCATTAACGGGGAATAATAATTTAAAATAGGGGAGCAACATATATGAAACATTTTTTTAAGAAGCAAGTCATTTTAATGGCAATCATGGGGATTGTTTTGCCATTTTTTATTGAACCAGCAGTTGTTATTGCTGATGGCGCGTTAACACCAGAGAGTAATCTCGTAGCGGATAGTCAAGGCTTAATTAGCCAACCGAATCAGTCAGAACTAGTACCTACAACGGGTGATGCTCTAGCACAACAAGGTTTAGAACCAATTGAGCCAACAGCGCCTGTTACTGAGGCAAATGTGGTAGAGACACAAGAACAGACAACGCCAGCAAATCAGATTACGAATGCAGGTAGTGATGAAGACGACCTAGAAGATACTAACTTGCCAGCGATTGAAGTTGCACCACTTCAGGCAACTCGGGCTGAAAGTACAGACGACATGCGTGCACCTAAAGATATATCAGATATCGCTGTGACCTCTGTCGTTCTAAAACCTGAAAACGTCCAAGATGGTGGGAAATTTGAGATAAATGTGGCATTTAATGATGCTTTACTAGCTCAAGAAAATAACCGAATTGTTCCAGGCGATACAATTAAAGTGAATTGGAATCACTCAACAAATGGCTCTATTAAACCGATTATGGGGACAATGGATATCTTGATTAAAGGTTCTGTTGGTGCTAAGTTAACCATTAGTGAAACAGGAGCTGTGTTAACTTTTACTGATGTTGTAGCAACTTGGGAGCCGAATACAATTAAAGGTGGTTTTAATATTGGTGCTACTGGAAGTAATACTTCTAAAGAAGCGTCTACAGAAGAAGTAACGATTTCTTCTGGAAAAGAAAGCGCGATTGTTGCGATTACAACATCTGGTCGTGGTGAGTCTAATGGTACTAATACTGATTTAAGTTTTAAAAACGGTAAACAAAACACATTAGACGCTGTTGATTGGATGGTCGATATTAACTATACTATGTCAGCGTTAACTAACGACTTAACGTTTACTGATGTCATTAGTGAGGCACCTGAAAAGCAAGTATTTGATGAATCAACGTTAACTATTACTTTAGGTAGAAAAACGTACACAAGTTTTAAAGCATTCAATGACGCAACAGGTGCAAATCTAAATTTTAATGGAACGGATACTATTAGTGGAAGTGTACCTAAATTAGCTGCTAGTGAGAATCGATTGACTATGAAGTATAAGACAAAAGTGATTTATAAGTTAGATTCATCATTTAAATTGGATAACGAACTGAAAGTAACAACAGCAATTGATGATAAACCTGTATCCAATAGTAATAATGTATCTGCAGACTTTTCTTGGGCTGGAGGCTGGGTATCAGGTGAAGGTTCGGCTAATATTGAATTAGTCAAAGTGGAAAAAGGAACTGACCAGGGTTTAGGCGGTGCAGAGTTTTTAATCAGTAAAGATAAATCTGACTTTTTTGACTCATCAAAGAAAGTCTCAGACAGTGAAGGCAAAATTAAATTTTCTGGTTTAAAAGAAAATACAACATATTATATTAAAGAAGTGAAAGCACCGACTGGATATACACTAAATCCAGAAATTCAAAGTATTACAACAGGTGTAAGCAATACGTCAAAAGAAATCAAAGTAGAAAATGAAAAAGAGACACCTAAAACAACGTCAATTACTGCTACAAAAATTTGGGCCGATTTGAATAATATTCATCAAAAACGTCCGCAAGAAATCACCTTTAACTTGCTTGCTAATGAACGTGAAATTGATAGAAAAACATTTTCGGGGCAAGGAAATACATGGACTGTTGAATTTAAAGACTTACCAATTTTAGATGAAAATGGTAAAGAAATTAATTACAGAATCAATGAAGATTTAGTACCAAATTATACAGCTACCGTAGAAGGTAATACTGTCACTAACACTTATGTGCCAGAAACAACTAATTTGACAGCAACAAAGAAATGGGAAGGCAATAATAACCGAGATGGCAAACGTCCAAATACTGTCACAATTAATGTAAAAGATGGTCAAACAGTTGTAGATACACTAACAGTGCTAGCGCCGCAATGGAAAGCGACAAGTAAAGCGTTACCTAAATATGATAATAATGCTCAACCTATTATGTATACGCTAGAAGAAGTGAATGTTCCAACAGGCTATACGTCAAGTGTTGATGGTATGACAGTGACGAATACCTATACACCAGAAACAACGACAGTTAAAGCAGTAAAGAAATGGGAAGATAAGAATGACCAAGACGGTAAACGTCCAAATGAGGTTACAATTAATGTAAAAGACGGCAGTGAGGTCGTGGATACATTAACTGTACTAGCGCCACAATGGGAAGCAACAAGTAAAGAATTACCCAAAAATAAGAACGGTCAAGCCATTACTTATACACTAGAAGAAGTGAATGTTCCAACAGGCTATACGTCAAGTGTTGATGGTATGACAGTGACGAATACCTATACACCAGAAACAACGACAGTTAAAGCAGTAAAGAAATGGGAAGATAAGAATGACCAAGATGGCAAACGTCCAAATGAGGTTACAATTAATGTAAAAGACGGCAGTGAGGTCGTGGATACATTAACAGTGACAGGGCCAAGTTGGGAAGCAACAAGTAAAAAATTACCTAAAAATAAGAACGGCAAAGCCATTACCTACACATTAGAAGAAGTAGCCGTTCCAACAGGCTATACGTCAAGTGTTGATGGTATGACAGTGACGAATACCTATACACCAGAAACAACGACAGTTAAAGCAGTAAAGAAATGGGAAGATAAGAATGACCAAGACGGTAAACGTCCAAATGAGGTTACAATTAATGTAAAAGACGGCAGTGAGGTCGTGGATACATTAACAGTGACAGGGCCAAGTTGGGAAGCAACAAGTAAAAAATTACCCAAAAATAAGAACGGCAAAGCCATTACCTACACATTAGAAGAAGTAGCCGTTCCAACAGGCTATACGTCAAGTGTTGATGGTATGACAGTAACGAATACCTATGTGCCAGAAACTACTAGTCTAACTGTGACTAAAAAATGGGAAGATCAACAAGAAAAATTCCCAACTCGTCCAACGACGATTCAAGCAGAATTAATTGCTACAGTTAGTAAAGAAGAGATTAAAACGGAAAAAATTACACTATCAGAAGCTAATAGGTGGTCACATGAGTTCTCTAACTTACCTGTGTATTATAATAAGGAAAAAATTAGTTATAGTGTGAAAGAAATCAACGTTCCAGCAGGTTATGAATCTAAAGTAACTGGGACAACGATTACTAATACGTTGAAAACTAAAGAAATTCCGGTGACAAAAGTTTGGGACGATCACATGAATCAAGATGGCACGCGACCAAAAGAGGTCATTTTCCACTTGCTAGCAGATGGCAAAGCGATTGATTCCATTACGTTAACGGGTAGTGATGATGTAGAGAAGTGGACCGGCACATTTAAAAATGTCCCGATGAAAAACCAAGCTGGTGAGGACATTAGCTACACGATTGCTGAAGAAGCTGTCGCAGGTTATACGATTGCGACAGGCGGCATTGATAATCAGTCCTTTACAATTACCAATGTAGATGCCCCAGATAAAACATCAGTAACAGTAACAAAAGTTTGGGACGATGCAGCAAATCAAGATGGCAAACGTCCAGAAAACATCACGGTAACCTTAGTAAAAGGTAATCAACCAACCGATAAACAAGTGGTGTTAAGTGAAGCCAACAAATGGACACACACGTGGACCGATTTAGACTTGCATACCAAACCAGGTAAACCAATCAAGTATAGTGTGAGGGAAGAACAGGTAGCGCATTATGATGCACCAGTAGTGAATCGCTTAGATGCATCAAACATTCAGTTGGTAAACACGCATAAACCAGAAGAAGTGACCATCAAAGGCGCGAAAACTTGGCAAGACGAGGACAATCAACATGGTATCCGTCCAGAGTTTATTATTGTGACGATGCAAAAAAATGGGATTGACTACTTGTCAATGAAAGTCACCGATAAAACGAATTGGGCGTATGATTTTGGTGCTCAACCTAAATATGAAAAAGGCAAAGAAATTACGTATACTGTCACAGAAGAAGACGTGACAGGCTATAACGCACAAGTTGATGGTTTCAATATTACCAACACATTAATTTTAGGGTCTGTAGCATTAGTGAAAACTGATGCAGCAGGCAAACCATTAGCGAATGCTACATTTAAATTAACTAAAGATGGCAAGCAAGTGGGTGACCATCAAACGACTGACAAATCAGGTCGCATTCAGTTTGATCAGCTCATTATTGGGACATATCAATTAGAAGAAGTGAGTGCCCCAACAGGCTATATTCGTAATACATCTCCATTGACAGTCAATGTAACAAAAGATAAACTTACTCAAGAGTTATCAATGATGAATTACCAAGGCTCTGCCTGGGTGATGAAAACAGATGCAGCAAATCGTCCATTAAAAGGGGCAGAATTTGCGGTTGTATCGGTGGCTAATAACACAGTCAAAGAAATCACGGATAAACGTTTAGTGACCGACCGTGCAGGTGTCGCGAGTATTGAGGGATTAGCTCCTGGGAAGTATGCGTTTGTGGAAACAAAAGCTCCAAATGGCTACCAGTTAAATCCGGAGTACAAGTACTTCACAATTGAAGCAGAGCAAGCTGGTCAGGTAGCTAGTGTCTATGCAGGTGATGTAATAAATCACCTAAAACCAACGACACCAAGTACAACGGATACAACCAGTACAAGTGAGTCAACAAACAGTACAACGACGGATACAACCAGTACAAGTGAGTCGACAAGTAGTACAACAACAGACACAACCAGTACAAGCGAGTCGACAAGTAGTACAACAACAGACACAACCAGTACAAGTGAGTCAACAAGTAGTACGACGACCGATACAACCAGTACAAGTGAGTCAACAAGTAGTACAACGACTGATACTGAGTCAATCACTGTCAGTCCAGAAACAACGGACAGTACAAGCAGTACGACAACCGACACAACCAGTACAAGTGAGTCGACAAGTAGTACAACAACTGATACTGAGTCATTGATTGTGACACCTGGATCAACAGATAAAGCACCGTCAAGCTCATCTCAGTCGCTAACCAGTTCATCAATGAAAGACACGAATGATAAGCCTAAAGGGAAACAATTACCTAAAACAGGTGAACAAGCATCGTCTGTGTTAGTAATTGGTTTGGGTATATTATTAGTTGCTATTGCCTACGTGGTCTATAGAAAAAGACACGTTAATTAATCAGTAATAACGATTTTTAGGCTCTTTGTCAAATCGGACTGATGAGTCGGATATATGAGATGATAAATTTGAGATTATTCTCAGATTTATCATCTTTTTTAGTTATTTAATTTTAATAAGGCCGTTTATCAAGAAAATTCTTATGCGCATATTCGTAAAGGAGTTGAACCCGTAGGAAACTCTTTTAAGAGTTTTTATATGAGTGTTCTTAGCTTCGATTTTTCCATTGGAAAAATTATATTTTAGGGCATTTCGAATACCTTCCTCGTAGGAAATCAGATTGTCTATTTTATTTCTAAATTGTCTATCCAAGCTATCGGGTAAATCTTTCAATAGTTCGAAAAATGACTGGTCATCTTTGTTTCTAAAGTGATACATTAGTAAATGAAAGATATCATAAGCTTCTTTTAGATTAGAAGAGAATGAAAGTAGTCGATCAATCATCATAGATTCCGTTAAAAGAGGATGCTTTGGAGAAGGAAAGCTTCTCCAGGTTTTGAATTCTGAAATGGAAATAGTTGTTTGATTTTTCAGAAGACATTTCCAGTTTGATTTTAATTTATTGGCTTCTGAATTTTTCTTGTTGGCAACTAATGTCTTCATTTCTCGTACTCTCAAATCATTAAAAGCAGTGTTCAAATGCTTTACAATATGAAATCGATCAATGACTAGCTTAGCAGTAGGAAAGACTGTTTTAGTCAATTGAAAGTAAGCTGCATTCATATCTGTTACTAAAAATTTAACTTTTCTCCGTTCCTCCAATGAAGAGCGATTAAAGTAAGGAATGATTTTCTCTAATTTCCTACTAGGTAAAACGTCCACTAATTCACCTGTTTTCCCATCAGCACATATGAAGTTCATTTTATCTTCATAACTAGCGTGAGATCTAAACTCATCTACCATTAAAACTTCTGGAAAAGATCGAGGTTTAAGTTGTTGTGGGAGCTGTGATTCAACGGACTTAAGAACTCTTAAAACTGTAGTTAAAGAAACTTGGCATTGTTTAGATATAACTGTCATAGAGATTTTCTCAGTTAATAATTCTAAAATCTTCAAAGTAATAAATTTACTGATATGACAATTTTTTTCAACAATAGAACACTGTGCGGTCCAATTGTGAGAACAGTTTTTACAATGGAATCGTTGTTTCTTTAGTTTTAAAACAGTAGGCATATTTTGATAAGAATCTAATCGAATAGTTACTTCTTTTTTTCCATTCCTAACAACCACACTTTTTCCTTCATTATCAACAACAGTTGACCCACAGGATTTACAAGCCGAAGGCATGGGAGAATAGATGCCAAAGATAATTAAAGAGTTCTTTCCTTTAACTTTAGCTTCCTCCGTATTTGTTAAATATAAATGTTCATCTGTAATTCGTAGCATTTTTTTGATATGATTATTCACGACATGTCGTCCTTTCTATCTTAGATTTTTGGTGGTACTTAAATTTTACTAGATAGACGACATGTTTTATATTTAAATAAACTAAAAAAGGACTGATGAATCAAATTTTGATTCATCAGTCCTTTAAATTATAGAGCCGATTTTTATCAAACGGCTAATTCGCAAGAGTTAGCCGTTTTTTTGTGTTTAATTAATTACTTTAAAGTGTCGTTATGATTAGTTTGTTAAACTCAATTCTATTCTTTCGATATCGTAAGGTGAAGGAAAATCATTGATCAAAATGGTCTTTTCAGTAAGTTCGATTTTACTGGAACAACTGATGACTAGAGAGTAATTGAGTAAATTTATTTCTTCCATATTATATGTAGTTTTACATTCAAAGTAAGTATGACGATTTGCTTCACTACTAAGTTGTTCAGAGATGATTTTTTTTAGAAAATAGGCATGTTTTTCGGAATATGAACTAACAATTAACACATTATTCGTTGGTTTATCATCAAAAACATGAGGTACGTTTAAAACAGAAGGTAGTTTTAAGATAATAATAAATAATAATTCGTCAAAATGATTGGTAAACGGGTAGTCAGTTTCTTTTGACAGTTCTAATAGACTGGCTTGTGCCTGGTAATACAGTGTAGGATAGCGTTTTTTTATCTGTAATGAAAAAGAATGATAAGGAGTGTAAAACAGACATTTTGAATCGGGATATAAAGTACCCATCAAATAAACATTTTGTAAATAGGTTACAAGTAGACTAAGCTCATTTTCTTTACGTTCTTTTTGAATTAATTGACTAAAAGTGCTGGTAACAATCCCTTTAATTACATACAGTACCTCAGTTTTAGCAATAATTGTGGATGTTTTTACATGATGAATTAAAATCGATTTTTCAATTTCTAAAATAGTATCGAAATCTAATTTTGGAAAATGATGTTCAATAAACTCTAAATCAGTTTTCTTTAGTGTTAGTTCTTTTCCTTTATAATGCTCAATTGGCAATATAGTAAAATTCTGTGATTGTCTAATTAAAGAAACAAAATAAAAAACGTGATAGTGGGTAAAATGGTTTTTAGCGACAGTAAGCTTATTTTTTTGCAAAAGATAATCAATCCGTTTTTTAATAAATAAAGACTCAGAATTGTCTATAAATCTACTTGAGTCAAAGCCGTAGACATGTTCAAAGAAGTTTGTCATAAATGCTCTCAGTGATAATTCATTATAAGAAAATAAGTAGTAAGTTGTCAGATGATTCCGAATTTCTAAATTATAGTCCTTCATACTGTCATTAATTAAAGTTAGATAACGATACAGCGTAGATGCACTAATATGCAATTTATCAGCATAGAATGTTATATTTTTATTTGGCTTGAAAAATAGTAGTTCGATAAATTGAATTGGAACAGTATCAAGTAAAATATCAGATTTGATAATAAATTCTGTGCTTCTAGGCAAGTTGTCTAACTTATAACCCAAGTATTTAGAACATTCGAGCGAAAGCTTATGCCCCCAAAGTTGGTTGATTTTAACAAAATCTTCTGTGATGGTACGTTTGGATACATTAAGTTCTTGCGATAATTCTTTTGAGGTAACCCAGCTATCACTTTCGTGTAATCTGTCTAAAATAAAAAGTTGTCGATAATGATACTTGTCTAAAATTCTTTTCATCTTAATTTGCTCCCTTATTTTATTTCATGAATTTTTTTCACAAACAAAGTGTGAATTTTTTCTAAAAGTAATCAACCTATTGTGCACAACTTATAAATAGGATAATAGCATGTTTTTATCGTTCTGTAAAAATACAAATATATAAAACAGTGTGTAATTAAAATATAAAAAGCTTATATATAAAGCTTTTTAGTCATATAGGTAAACAACTGAATAAAGGAGGTATTTTCATAAAAAGTTTCTTTATTTGGTTATTTTTTTGTTTTTTAGATTTTTTTTAATAAAATGATCATTTAAAAACGTACATTATTAAAAATATCTTATTTTTTTTTCAGAAATAAGGAAAATTATGATAATTATTATTATTTAGTACATGTTATATTTTGTGTATGAGATAAATACCTTATTTATAAAGGGGATGATAATTATTGAAGAATACATAATGGAATAATGACCCATAAGGAGGTGATGGAGTTCGTGAAAAACAAAAAAATAGGCATAGTTATATTTTTGTTGTTAGTTATACAAGTTATCATACCGGCTATTTCAGTTTCGGTGATATCTCCTGAAAAAAATGAGAAAGAGAGCTTTTTCAGTAAAACAAGTGATGATAAACCGATTGAAAATATCCAATTAGGTGAAGAATCAGAAGTGACTTACCACATGAAATCAGAGGGAGGTATAAAATCAAAAATTATTTTTCCTGAGAGTATGGAAGTAGATTTTTCTCAATTTGATGAAGAAGTAAAGAGTCAATTAATTGTTGTAAATGAGAATGAGATAATTATTGAATGGGATAGAAAGCCTGATAAAGCAACTGATCAAAAAATTGTTTTACCTCCTATAAAAGACGCTAGTTATTTAACGGCTATCGATTTAGATAATGAGGATAATAGCTTAAATGAGGTCACTCTTGGTATCATACCTGATACTAAAGTTGAAAAAAATCTACTCGAAGAAAGGACCAAATCAAAAGATAATAAAAAACAAAATGATCAGTCAATGTCTTTTTTAAAGAAATCCCCTATAAATATTGTTCCTAAAACAGCAAAAAAATCTTGGGTACAGGCATCCGCTTCAACCCTTTATAATGTTGCTTTGTCGTTAAATCCAGCAACGCCTAAAATTGATGCTGGGGCAAAAGCGGTGTTTAAGCTAGAATTAAAAGTTACTGGAGCACTTAAGAATTATAATAATGCTCAGCTTATCGTGAATTTACCAAAAGATACAAAGATGAATCAAAACTTACAAGAACTACAAATAGCGGATGTGACCCCGTACTATGATTCAGGAAACCATCGTTTAGTGTACAATATACCGCTCATGAAAACAGGTCAAACCTATCGAACGTTTGTTGAGTTGGACACAGTAAACGGTTCATTGCTTAATGGAACGAAATTACAGGCAAATGCTTCTATTGAGGCAAATGATTTTTCAAGAGTGACAGATACGGCAGAAATGACAGTGAATTCATCATTTGAAGTATCCATTGATAAAACTTATGATCAGACACTCGGAAAAGATAATACAAAACCGCCAATATCAGGTGATTATGGAATTTGGAAAATAACGGCGACTATTCCCGAAAAAAAGCAAGGTCAGCTATTTATTAAACCTGGGACAATTATTAGTATCACAGAAAAGATTCCTGAATATTTAGAGTTTATGGATTTTACGACTACAACGGGTTATCAGTACAACAGTAGTAATAAAACAGTAACTTGGAATATTGTAGCACCTAGTATTGAAAGTCAAACAGCCATGTCAGATTATCTGTTTCAACGGGAATTTCAAGTTCGTACTAGATTTTCCGCTAATATCCCTAATTATACTAAGATAATTAATCAGGCAACCATTTCAGCTGTGGGGTTAGATGGGGTGACAGTTAATAGTTCAGCAAGTGCCGATGTTACAACTGCTACAGGGAAAGATAGTGTTCCTACGACTCCAGGTAGTTTATTTTCACCAGCTCACTTTGGCCCGACAGATGGAGAAGGGACTATAAGTGATACATATACGTATAATATGAAGATGCCAACTGTTTATGAATCAGCAAGACTAGGTTTTAGTTGGACGATGCATTATGGCATGATCAATGGATTTGCTGGTATTACGCAAAATGGTAGACCACTCTTAGATCAAGCGACAGCTACTAACTTGCAGAAAAGTTTAGCCACTGGAAATAATAAGGAATTTAGTACGACATATATAATTGATAATAAGTTGACATTACAAAATTTGAAAATTACTTTACCTCAAATGGGTGCTTATAATAATCGAATTGCTGCTTTAAACGAGTTACCACAATCAACTCTTACTTTAGTTGTTAATGGCCAACTTGTAGGTAGACAAGTTAATTGGTCTAATTTGAGCAACCAAATTATTGATGGCAAACTTGTTTATACTAGAGAGTTATTAGGGTTATTACCAACGGATGATGTGTCTCAAATTGAATTCAAAATGATTAATCCACCTCCGGAAACTACTGTTGGTCGATTGTTTGTAGAATTTAGCATCAAGCCTAATTCTACAGGGGATGTTATAAATAAAGTTTCTCAAAAAGTGATTGATGCTAAAAGTAATTACTATTTTTATAATGTGACAGATGAAAATAAATATTTAGGACCTAGACAAGCGAAAGTAGTTCCTCCACCCTCAACATCGTATCCTTTAGCCCAAACAGATGTTGCATTTGTTACAAGTGACGGAAATATTGTCAAAGAAGGGCCAAATAAGGTAGAAGTATCTTTTAAAAATGATGCTGGCTCGTTAATGTATCTAAATGGTCCATTCAAATCATATGTTCTGTTACCTGAAGGAGTTGTGTTGACACAAAATTCAGGAAGGTTTGCGAATGGTACGTATCGGAAAACGTTAGATAACTTTCAAAATTCTAAACGACACTTAGTCGAATTATCGTGGGATAATAACATTACTTCACTAAATCGTGATGAGAATTTGACAGCAGAAGTAGATGTCAACATTACAAAAGATGCGTTGGATGTATTGGACATTGGAGTTTATAGTTATGCAGAAAAGAGTACGACGCTAAAGGTTGGTAGTAATAATGACTCTCCAATTATAAAAAATAAAGTAGAGTATAATTATGAATTTATGAATCCAAATCTTGGACAATACCATTATCGTGTACACACAGACAATCAATATCAAATACTAAGAAAAAATAGTGTTAAGACAGAGAAATTAGTCAAAGGAGAGAGGGATAACAATTATTCTTTAATGGGACATACTATTCCAGGGGGAATAATCGATTATCAACTCAGATTAACTAATTCTGGACAAGATAAAATTCGTAAATTGACAATGCTAGATGTATTGCCGTCAGTCGGTGATTTAGGTATTACAGATAATCTACCAAGAAATAGTCAATTCACACCAACTCTGACAGGTCCAATAGCAATACCGAATGACTGGAACGGTAAAGTAACTGTTCTGTACAGTTCAACAGCGAATCCTAAACGTGATGATTTGATGGCGAATGTTAAGTATCCGGATAATGTGGTGAAGATGACGAATCCAACAAATTCGGCAGAGCCAAATTGGCTAACTGCTTCACAAATAGGAAATTGGTCAACAATACGCAGTTTCAAAGTCGCCTTAAATAAGGATGTTACGTTGAATCCTGGAGAAAATATCACGTTATCATTCAGAATGAAAGCACCAGAAGCGAAAGATATCACGAATCCTAAGTTATTAAACACTGCTATCAATGAAAATGAGCGTGCCGCATGGAATTCGTTCGCTTTAGCGTTGAATGACTTACAAGTTGTTGAGCCCCTTCGAGTAGGTGTGGTCATGGAACCAAAAGATAAACCTGTTATTTCTAAAAAGGTCAATAGCCAAGAGAAGATTACACTGACGAATAAAGAGGATATTTTTAATTGGGAAATTAAGCCAACATTTAGTCAAGATGCTAGTTCTTGGGAGTCAGTAACAATAACTGACAAGTTAGAGCCTATATTGGATATTCAAGAAAAAGACATAAAAGTCTATGATAGCCAATGGAAAGATATTAAAAATCAAGGAAGCTTGCTAGTCAATAAAAGTAATAATACAGTTCAATTTAGTCTAAATAAAATCAATGGTAGTTACGCGTATTTAGCTGGGGAAACCTATACCATTATCATACCAACTAAAATTAAAGCCGATACTGCGCCAACTGCTATTGAGAACTATATAAAAAATGGTGGTATTCCAAACCAAGCCACATTAACGTTCAATCAAAGTAATGTCGTATCGAATACACCTAGGGTTATCCCTCCGAAACCAATTGTTCGTAGAGGTATTTTACCGGCTACTGGTGGTTTTGGCAACCCAGGAAACAAATGGACAGCGATCACGTTAGTCGGTTTATCTGGTCTATCTGGCTGTAGTTATCTGGTTTGGCAACGAAAGGGGTTGAGAAAAAAATGAGGACAGTTATTAAGCGCATTGTTTGTCTCTTACTTTTTTTAATCATCACCCCTCGAGTGGCGCATGCGACAACACAACAGATGGTTACGCTGGATTTATTTTATCCAATTTCTGAACAATTGATAACAAATCCAGTTTTGTCGGTTTATTCATTAACTAAAGAAGAGTATCAAGAGGCTGAACAAAAAAAGATTACAGCCGATGTCACTGAAGCGACTAACTTTATTAAAGAGCATAAATTAACTAAATTAATGGAACAAACCTTGAATTCTAAACAGGTCATTCCATTGACTCTACCATTAACATATCAGCAAACAGATAGTCTAGCCTACTATTTAATTATGCAAGAGGTAGATAGTGTCTCGACTTCGGGGGAGGAAAATCGTCTATACCCAATCTTACTAACACCAGTTAATTTAGCCTCAGAATCACCAACGATTCAAGGCAAGTTAGTACCGATTGATGGGGATATTTACTTTTTTAAAGTGTCAGAAACTAAGATACCTTTAGAGGGGGCAGAATTTGTCATTTATCGTCTAACAGAACAAGGGGCTAAAGATTACCTGGTGTCGTCTAGCCCAATGAAATGGGGAGATAAGAAAGACCAAGCAACGCTGTTTGTATCTGATACTACCGGTTTAGTTCGAGTACCTACGAGAACGTTTGAAACTGGCCATTATTATATGGAAGAAGTCAAAGCACCCGATGGCTACGAAATAACGGAGCAGGCCAAAAAAATAGCGATTAACTTAACGCGTGATGGTGAAGATGCACAACAAAATCAGGTAATTTATGTTAATCAACAACGGCTAACTAAGTTTCAAGCTAATCACTTATCAAAACAGGTGGTTGAGCAATTAGAACCAAGTATTGTCAATCAGTCGTTAGATGGAACGCCACCAACTAAAGAGGCAGTTCCCGGTAAAAATCAGCCACGATTAACAAGTTCGACTGGCAAATTACCACAAACTAATGAACAAAAAACAATTGTAGCGGCATTAGGAGCGTGTCTGTTAATGTCAGGTGCATTGATTTTATTAAGCAAAAGGAGAGAGAAGAATGAATAAGACACTTGGAAAAATTATTTCAGTATTAGTTTTACTGTTTCCGATGTTGGTTACACTAACAGCAGGAGTAACAGCTCAAGCAGCAGAAGAAACGGTTACCGTTAATTTACACAAACGGGTATTTGAAAATGGTGAGTCTCTGAAAACACCGTATCCAAAACAAAATACGGGAGAAGAGATGGCCGATTTTGGTGGAAAACCGCTAAATGGTGTGACATTTGAAGTGTATGATGTGTCGTCTGAATACACAAAATTATTAGCAACTAATGATGACAAGCAAGCAACAGCAAAAATTGTTGCTGATGCAAAAGCGGCTAGTTATGCACCTAGCTATGCAACAAAAGTTGGGGATAAAGTCGTAACAGCTGGTGAGGGTGTTGCCACCTTTACTGACTTACCAATGAAAAAAGATGGTGGGTACGCATCGTATTTATTCGTTGAAACAAATTCACCATCAAACGTTTCCGAAAAAGCCGCACCAATTGTGTTAACATTACCAGTCTATAAAGGTAATACGGAGACAGTGAATACAATGATTCACTTGTACCCTAAAAATGAAAAACAAAAATTAATTGACAAGGATTTAACAGATGAAACAAAAGCAGCGTTAAAGACAACTATTAACGGGCAAGATTTCTTTAACGTTGAAATTGGTAAACCATTCTCATATGGGATTACAGCAGGCTTACCATGGAATATCAAAGATAAACATTACTACCGTCTTACAGATACGCCAGATGCTGGAATGTCAGTTATTAAAGATACGGTTAAAGTAGCTAGTTTAACAAAAGGTACAGATTATATTATTTATACAGATGCGTCAAAACGTGGCTATATCATTGACTTTAATGTTGAATCGCCAGCAGTTCTAGCGTTAGCAGGTAAGCGTGTATCAATTACTTATGATGTAATCTTATCATCAGATGCTCAAATTGATTTAGGTATTAATAACTCGGCTTATGTTGAGTTAGGAACAGTGACACGTCCAGAAGATAAACCAAAATGGCCAGTGACACCACCAACAGATTATCCCGACAAACCAACTGATCCAACGAATCCAGAAATCCCAGATAAACCAACAGATCCAACAGATCCTGGAACACCAGATAAACCAGTTACAGGACCAGAAGTATTTACTGGTGCAAAGAAATTTAAAAAAGTTGATCTAAAAAGTGGACAAACATTAGCTGGAGCAAAATTTAAATTAGCTCGTGTGGATGCCGATAATAAAGTGATTGCTTATGCAACATTGAAAGATGGAAAATACACTTGGGCAAATGATGAAGCAACAGCAACAGCGTTTGAATCAAATGCAGAAGGCTTGTTTGAAATAAAAGGGTTAGAATATTCAGCTAAATTAACAGGTGGAATATCATATGCTTTAGTCGAGTTTGAAGCACCTGAAGGCTATGCGTTATTAACGAAACCAGTTAAATTTGATGTTATCAAAGATGATTATGCGACACAAACATTATCAATTGAGAATATCAAAAAAGGATTATTACCATCAACAGGTGGTAACGGAATCTACATGTTCTTAGCAGCAGGGACTGTTTTAATGGCAGGAGCTATTGTTTGGTACCGTCGTTCTAGAGCTGAAGCAGAAGTTTAATTTAAGGGAAGTTGAGACATAATAGATGTCTCAACTTTTTTATCTAGTGATCAAAGGGGTGAAGTCATGAAAGAGACATACTTATCAATGGGACTAAAAATCATCATGGTTAGTATGTTTGTTATGGGGGCTTTATTGTTCTTATATCCTTTCGTATCAAATGTCATTAATAATCAGTTTGATTACCAACGGGTTCAAAAGTATCAACAAAAAAGTGAACAAGAACTCGAAAAACAGCGTGAGCAGTTGAAAAAGAAACAAGAGAAATTGACAGCAGATGGTATTAGTGCTGGGTTATCCGAAGATGTGTTCAATGATGTGGGCAAGAACCAACGATTATCTGACGAGGTCGTGAAAGAGCATCTGATAGGTGTTATTCAAATACCTAAAATTGATGTGCAACTGCCGGTGTTTGACAAAACAACGGCTGACTTTCTGCAAGAAGGAGCGACAGTCTTGCCAGGCACCTCCTTACCTATAGGTGGAGACAGTACGCACTCAGTCATTACAGGACATACAGGATTATCGGAAAAATTACTCTTTACTAATTTAGATAAATTAGTTGCTGGAGATGTTATTTATTTAAGTGTGCTTGGGAAAAAAAGTGCGTATCAAGTAGACCAAATTAAGACGGTCTTACCGACTAATTTAGATGATATAGTTATGGTACCTGGAGAAGATTTACTGACGTTAGTCACATGCACACCGTATATGGTAAATACTCATCGTTTGTTAGTGCGAGGACATCGTGTTGCGTTACCTAAACAAAAGCTAGAAAAGGCACAAAAAGAAATAATTCAGAAAAATTCGCGCCAATTAGTTGGGTATTTATTACTGATTGCCTTACTTGTTTTATTTTTCGTGAGTGTTATTTGGCGTCAAGTAAGACTTTATCGTACGAGCCATCAAAACTATAAAGTTGATTTTAGGTTATTTGATCCTAAACACCCCCTTGCTTATGAATCGTTTCAGTTAGTTGAATACATTCGTAGAAAACCTTGTCTTAAAAACAATCAACCGGTTATTTTAGTGTCAGATAGTAAAGGTCGCATTCAAATTAGTCGTTTGCCAGGGAAAAAATATCTGTTAATACCATTAAATAAGAAGTTACTTCCAGGAGATATAATGCTTTATGTGACGCGTTACCGTAGTAAGTACTTTAAGATTAAAGGACGGAAAAAAGTAAAGAGTTATCGAATTAAGAATCGAGGGACAGACTAAGATGAGCAAAAAATTTCGTAATAAATTTATTATTATCAGTCTGTTCTTAGCGGGTATTTTATTATTTACGTATCCCTTTTATGTGAACGGGATTAATTACTTAATTGATCAGAAACGTATGGCAACCTACAATGAGCAACAAGAAACTAAATTGGCCGAACGCCGAAAAAAATTAGTTGAAAAAAATAATCAAATAAAAGTCGATGGACTCGTTGTTGATCATGATCCCTTTAATGATAGTCAGGTCAATCGAACAGATGGTGGAAAGAAATTGGCTAGTCATTTGATTGGTGCAATTACGATTCCTACCCTTGATGTGACCGTTCCAATTTACGATACGATTAACAATGATATATTGGAAGAGGGAGCCGGGGTGTTGCCAGGCACGTCTTTACCTGTTGGAGGGGACAGTACGCACTCTGTTATTTCTGCTCATCGTGGCTTGGCGGAACGTGTTTTATTTCGAGAGCTAGATAAATTAAAGACAGGTGATTATTTTTTAATTGACGTTTTAGGTGACACGCTAGCCTATCAAGTGAATGATGTTGCTGTTGTGTTGCCAGAAGAGATTGAGGTTATTAAGCTACAAACAGGACAAGACCTTGTGTCTCTACTAACGTGCACACCATATATGATTAATACCCATCGGTTAATTGTCACCGGAAAGCGCGTGCCAGTGACGAAGGAATTAGCTAAAGCAAAAGACACAAGTGAAAAAAACTTAAAAACGAAAGAGGTAGGCCTACTATTAATTATCGCTTGTGTCCTTGCACTATTAAGTTTTCTACTGATTAAAACACTATTTGCTTGGCGTTTAGCGAAAAAAAGTATGATTTGGTTTTTTATTATGTAGATAAGAGAAATCATGGGATCGAAGGTGTCACCTTTATCATCTACCCAAAGCGTGGGAAAAAATTATTGAAACGCAATGGTCAAGAGTTGCTAGCCATTAGTCATAAAAAAGGGCGCGTACATTTTTCAGCACTGCCTGGGGGTAGTTATCGTGTCGCGATGAAGGGAGCTCCCAATGACATTTTAGTGTTTTTTACTGTCAAGCGCTCAGATAAAAAACGCTTGGTGGTAAAACGGTCACTATCGACTCAAGTCGTTGTGAAACAAAAAGCGAAAAAAATAGTATTGGTTGCAAAAGATTAAGTAGCACATGTTTAATCAAGAGGATAGATACGGCTAATTCATACGAGTTAGCCGTTTTTATGTGTGATGAGCGGTTAAATTCCAACTAAAGTCCCTCGTTAAGTATTGATGAGTTTGCTATAGTAAAGTAACAGATTTATATAGAAAGAAGTGTGGGGAATTATGGGGTTAATTGGTAACATTATTTGGTTTATTTTTGGTGGGCTAATAGGTGCAGTCGGTTGGTTTCTTGCTGGTATTTTATGGAGTATAACGATTATTGGCATACCGATTGGCCGCCAATGTTTCAAATTAGCCGGCTTAAGTTTATGGCCATTTGGCAAGCGTGTTGTTTACCGTCAAAGTGGCGTATCACTGCTTGTGAATATTATTTGGTTAATCGTTAGTGGGTTGCCACTCGCATTAGGGCACTTGATGAGTGGCATGATTTTATGTGTCACCATCATTGGTATTCCATTTGGGCTACAATCATTTAAGTTAGCCAAGTTAGCCTTAATGCCATTTGGTGCTCGGGTTGTGTCATCTGATACAACTTACATGACGATTGATTAACGCCAGGATATTGGCGCCTTTTGATTGACGGAAGGTCGTAAAAAATGGTATTCTGTTAAGTCACGTAACAATCAAGGAGGACATGGAATGAGTCAACCAGAGTATCAATTAGAAGTAAATTATTTAGAAGATGTCTACAATCAACTTCTAGCACGTAAAGAGCAACTCGAACAATTATTAGCGACTGTTCGGACAGAAGGAATCAGTGATTTACAGAAAATGATGGGTGATGTGCGGATTAATTTTTCTAACATCACAGATAATCTCGATACGTTTGCGGCACTAGAGATGAAGAACCGCGAAATTGATCAATTAAATATTAAGTTAAAATCGGCCGAAGAATTTTTAACTAAGGTGGACCGCTTATTAGCCGCCCCTTATTTCGGGAAAATTACGGTTGATTTTTTAGATGATGAACCAGAAGAACCTTTTTATATTGGTATTAATGGATTTGCGAACGATGCCGGGGATTATCTAGTTTATGACTGGCGATCACCCATTGCAGAATTATTCTATAATAATGAGATGGGATCTTCCTTTTATACGGTGAATAAAAATCGGATTGATGTGGCGATTACACAACGTCGACAATTTATTGTAGAGGCCAACCATTTATTAAATTATTTTGATACTGCTATTTCCATTCAAGATGATGTTCTATTAGATGCACTGGGTAGTAATGCAACACGCCACATGCGTGATATTACTTCCACTATTCAAAAAGAGCAGAATGTCATCATTCGAGATACGACACATCCAAATATTTTAGTCAATGGGGTAGCTGGTAGTGGTAAGACGTCAACGATTATGCAGCGGATTGCCTACTTACTCTTCCAATACCGTGAGTATTTAACATCAGATAATCTGATGATTTTGTCCCCAAATAATAAATTTATTGATTACATTGCAAATGTCTTACCTTCTTTAGGTGAGAAAAATCCGTTAAATTTGACGTTGTTACAATTTGTGAAGCAACATTTTAATCTACAATTAGTTGATGAAGCGATGCATTTTGAACGGGTGAGTGCTCAGTCTATTACTCCGGAAACACAGGTCTTGCGTGAGAAAGATTTTGTTACATTTGTGACAAAATCGGGACATTTATTTAGTCAAGATGAGCAGATGTTTCAGGGTTTAATGCGTAAGAATCAAGAGATTATTTCCAAGCAACACATTTGGGAATTATTCCAATCAACACCCAAAGAATCAAGCTTGATTGATCGCCTACAAGCGACCAAACAATTATTACGTCGCTCATGGGAAGAGCGTCTAACGAAACAAGCCCGCTCTAATAAAGTACAAGACCAAGTGTTATCGCTATCTGAGGAGTTACAGGAAAAGATTTTTGGTAGTCTCTTAACTGAGAAAGCTGAAAAAAATGTATACCCTTATGCTAAAAAATTACTAAAACGCCAATATCGAGCCATTACAAAAGGTATTGAACAGAATGATTGGCTAGACCTTGATTATTTGTTCCAAAAAATCTATACGACTTATACCGGCTCAGCCTACGAGTGGAGCAGTGATGAGGCCTATAACGTTGACGAAGCAGTGGTCTTTTTAACGTTGCAACATCATTTAGTCGAGCGATTAGATGTTTCAGCTATGCGGTTTATTTTTATTGATGAGGTGCAAGATTATACACCAGCTCAAATGAGTTTATTGCTAGATTTATTTCCTAATGCCAAGTTTACTATGGTAGGTGATGAGAATCAGTCGATTTTCAATGCGTCGATTCCTTTTGCTGCGATTGAAGCAGACTTCGCGCAACGCCAGCGCTCTTGTCATCCTTATAATTTGTTAAGTAGCTATCGGTCAACAGGTGCTATTACGGCATTTTTTGGTCACTTATCAACGATTGATCACAGTATGTCGATTGTACCAATTCGTGAAGAAGGGGAAAAACCAAGTTATCTTGCATATCAAACATCGGAAGATTTTTGTCGTTTGGTTCAAGATGTACTGGTAACACTACAAGATGAACCGTTGACGATTATTACAAAAGATGCTTCTGAAGCGAGACGCGTGAAAGAATGGTTGGTACCTGATGTCTTGTCACGAGTAAAAATCTACCCGATTACGTTATGTAAAGGGTTAGAGTTTGATAATGTCTTTATTTACCATGTATCTAAGGGACATTATATGAACCAACGTGACCAAAAATTATTGTACACAATAGCATCACGAGCGATGAAACGTCTATTTATTAGTTACGAAAATCAGTTAAGTCCGTTAATAAATATGTAAAAAATAGAATCCAATTAGCTAGTTACATGCTAATTGGATCTTGTTTGTCTTTTTTAGGTAAAAAATCGCACTATCCTTTAGAATTCAAGTGTTGAAACTAAATTAAAAAGTAGTGCTATTTATGTATAAGAATTATCACCTAAAACGGTTCTGTTGCAAAGTTTTTCAATTATTCTAATTTAATGTAAAAGTAAGTAGAAAAAGAAGCTTAGAGGTTTCAGATGGCTCACTTTAAAGTGAAGAAACTTCAAAAAGATATTATTACCATAGCCGTTGGCTATTATTTGAGATATCGAGAAGTTTTTGAAATTATGAGTGATCGCGGAATTAACGTTTATCATACAACCATCTATCGGTGGATATAATGGTATAGACAGATTATCTACTGTCTATGGAAGAAACGCAATAAATCTGTGAGTGATTCTTGGTGAATGGATGAAACTTATATTAAAGTAAAAGGTTGGTGGCATTTGAATTGGCAACACTTTTCTGTACAAAAATTATAAGGTCTTTATTTTCTTTTGATAGTTATATTATGTCCCGCTAAATAGCCTGTTTCAACTCCCAATCTAAACGGTAATTAATCGGAGATTGATACCCAAGCTTGCCATGTTTTCTAAACTTGTTCCACCAATTGACATAATCCATTAACTCATATTGCAGTTCGAACAATGATTCAAAAGATTGTTGATAAATAAACTCAATCTTAAATGCTCGATAAGTTGCTTCTGCCACGGCGTTATCATAGGGACAACCAGGGCGTGATAAAGAACGCTGTATCTGAAACGCAGCTAATAATTCATCAATACTTTGATTATCAAATTCTTTTCCTCGGTCTGTATGAAAAATTTCAACATCATCTAATGGCTGTTCAATCGTTCCGATTGCCTGTAACACAAGGTCCACAGATTTGTTAGGACCACTAGAATAGCCAACTATTTCTCGATTGAATAAATCAAGAATAAAGCAGACATAATGCCACTTTTGACCTACTTTAACATAGGTTAAATCTGTCACTAAAGCTTCCATAGGTTGCATTCTATCAAATTGACGTGATAAAACATTAGCGATTTTCTGTTCATTTTTACTCGTTGCCTGTGGCTTAAATTTCAGTGTTGTGTAGCTTGAAATGAAATTGAACTTATTCATGATTCGTCGTATCCTTCTTCTTGAAACAATTAATTCTTGATCGTTTAAATCATCTTTAATTCTTCTTGCTCCGTAGGAGTTACGGCTATTTGTGAAGGACTCAATGACTGCTTTTTCAACAATAGCTTCTGATTTTTTTCTTTTAACTTCATAGTAATAAGCCCCACGAGAAATTTCTAATTTTCGACACATCGCTGATACACTGTACTTCTTTTTATTTTTTCTAACAACTTCTACTTTCGTCCGAATATCAGCGCTGCTTGCTTTAAAATATCATTCTCCATCATCAATTCTTTATTTAGTTTACGTAATTCACGCAACTCTTTTTCTTCTGGCGTCAAATTATCTTTCTCTTTGAATGATCCTGACTGATTGTACTGTTTGACCCATTTGTCAAAAGTTGATGGCGTTAGATCATATTCTCTTAAAATATCTTTTCTAGGTTTTCCTGATTTATGGAGTTCCACCATTTGTTTCTTAAATGATTCTTTAAAGGTCCGTCTCGGTTTTCTGTTAGTTGTCATGAGATAAGCTCCTAATCTGTTTTTTATTAAGTATAGACACCTTATCTTTTTTGTTCAACTAAGTGTAACCTATTCAATTATTTGTATCGTGCCATCGACTCTGCAGGATTAACATTAGATATATAGTTACGATAAAATCTTAATAATCAAGCTTTTATGCGTTCTTTAAACGATTAATTAAACAATTTGGAGAACCTAGAGTTCTTGTGATGGATAAATTTCCTTCACTGTCTTGTTCTTTTAAGCGACTTAAATCAGAAAGTTTTTTTATCTCAACAATTCATAGAACAAGTAAATACTTGAATAATATTATTGAACAGAATCATCGATCAATCAAAAAAAGACATAAATTATAGCAGTCCTTAAGGACTGCTCAGACTGTAGACAAAGTATCAAAAATTTGATACTTTGTCTTTTTTTCTTGGTAAAATAGAGAAAAGGAGTTGCTTCCATGCTAAAAAAACAAGATATGAGCAAACGTAATCAAATTGGTTTTTATTCTCTAGAAGATTTAGTTCCCAAGGAACATCTATTAAGAGATATTGATAAATATGTAGATTTTAATTTTATTTATAAGTTAGTTGAAGATAAATACGATGAATCAAATGGCCGCCCTAGTATAGATCCGGTTCTATTAATTAAACTTCCGTTGATTCAGTATCTTTATGGTATAAAAAGTATGAGACAAACTATTAAAGATGTTGAGGTTAACATGGCTTATCGCTGGTTTTTAGGTTTGGATATCGAAGATGCTGTTCCTCACTTCTCAACCTTTGGCAAAAATTATTCTAGAAGATTTCGTGGTACAGATATCTTTGAACAAATATTTTACGGCATATTAGAACAGTGTATTGAAGCTGAATTAGTGGATACTTCTGAAGTATTTATTGATGGTACTCATATAAAAGCACATGCAAATAATAAAAAATATGAAAGTAACGAAGTTACTGAAGAAACTCTTTTTTATGTGGAATCACTACAAAAAGAAGTTGAAATAGATAGAGAAAAAAGATTAAAAAAGCCCTTAAAAAGAAGAGAGGAAAGTGAAAATCAGGTAAAACATAAAAAAATTAGTAAAACAGATGATGAGAGTGGTTGGTTCCATAAAGGAGAGCATAAACAGGTTTTTGCTTATGCTGCACAAGTAGCATGTGACAAGAATGGTTGGGTTTTAGGATATACAACTCATCCTGGTAATCAACATGATAGTCGGACATTCATCGATATCTATAATAAATTACAAAGTCACTTTACCTTAGATAAATTAGTAATGGACGCTGGATACAAAACACCTGGTATAGCCCATTTATTATTTCAAAATAATTTAACACCTATTTTTCCATATAAAAGACCTATGACCAAAAAAGGATTTTATAAAAAACATGATTATGTTTACGATGAATACTACGATCAATATATCTGCCCTAATGTGAAAATTTTAAGCTATACAACAACTAACAGAGACGGATATCGTGAATACAAAAGTAATACGTCTGATTGTAGTCAATGCCCTTTGATTGCCTATTGTACTGAGTCAAAAGAAAAGAGGAAATTAATTCAACGACATTTATGGGAAAATGATATGGAACGTTGTGAAGACATACGTCATTCCCTTGGAATGAAAGCTATATATAATAATCGAAAACAAACAATTGAGCGATTATTTGGAACGGCAAAAGAATTTCATGGCTTACGTTACACTAATTTAATTGGGAAAGAAAAAATGCACATGAAAATTGGGCTCACTTTCGCATGCCTTAACATTAAAAAATTAGCAAAAATGCTTAAATTAAGAGACCTGAAGGGCTCTATTTTTTTATCTATTTTGGGAATTTTATCAAAAATAATGATAAGATACAAAAAAACAAACCAATTACCCTTTATGAGCAACTGGTTTGTCTTCAATCTGAGCAGTCCTTAAGGACTGCTTCAGCCACGATTAAAGGGATTGAAATAGTGCATGGCTTTATACAAAATAAGCCAAAGAGACGGAAATCTCTTTGGCTTTTCAGTCGTTTATGAAATCAATTATTAATGGGTTCTGCATAAAAATCAAACAAAAGAGGACTAGAACTTCTTATTTTTCAACTTTGAACAGAACCCAAATTATCATTACTATTTATTCATTGAAATATTGCCAAATAAAACTATAATTGATAAACATCATCAGAAGTATTTTTGAATTATCGTGATAATGATATTTTGTCTAGTTTAATTTGACAACTGAAATTATTAAAGAAACCGGCCTCTAAGAATGCTGTGATGACGGTTTTTTAGGAAATGCTGACGCAAAATTGTGATATTTTCAATAATATCGTTATTTAGTTTAAAAATGGTCAAAAATCCGATATAATGAATACAAAGATGTCATAATTCGATTAGGAGTGTAAACATGGAACAAATAGTCCAAAAAAAAACGCAAAATAACATTAATTTTTTTTTATTTTTTGCGACATTAGTCGCTGTACCTACTGCTAATTTTGCAGCAGAGCAAAAAGATGAGGCTTTAAGTTTTAAGATGAATATCGTCCCACCGGATAGTCAAAAAGATAAGAAAACGTCTTACTTTGATTTAAAGGTAAAACCCAATGAAACATTAGATTTAAAAATCAATGTCTCAAATACTGGAAATGACAAGAAGAAAATTCGTGTAACACCAACGAATGCACAAACCAACCAAAATGGGGTCATTGATTATTCGATTCCGGGAAAAGATTATAAGCCAGATTCAACATTAAAATTCCCATTCACGTCACTGGTTGATGGTGGCGAGCAAACGGTTGAAATCGATGGGGGTAAATCAAAAGAAGTGACGTTTAAAGTAAAAACCCCAAGTGAAGCATTTAAAGGGTTAATTTTAGGCGGATTTGTGGCAGATTTACCAGATGTTGATCAGAAAAATGAAAAAACTGAAGGGGTTAAGATTGTCAATAAATTCCAAGTTGTCAAAGCTGTCATGCTTCGTGAGAGTGATGAAAAAGTTGCGCCAGAGCTAAAAATGAATGATGTCAAACCAGCGTTGGTAGGATATCGTACAGCTGTGACGGCTAACCTCCAAAACGTTGAGCCAGAAATGTTTGGTAAAATGAAGGTTGATGCTGAAGTCACTAAAAAAGGCTCAACTGAAGTCATCAAAAAAGAAGTTAAAGAAGGACTAGAAATGGCGCCTAACTCTAACTTCGATTATCCGATTATGTGGAATAATCAACGACTAGAACCAGGTGATTATACGTTGAAATTAACGGCAACATCGGGTAGCAAAACATGGCCGTTTACGAAAGATTTTACTATTTCTCGTGATGAGAGTGATAAATTAAATAAAGATGCTGTTGACTTAGCTGAACCAGAAGGTTTACCAATTTGGGTCTACATTTTAATTGGCGTATTAATTTTACTGGTTATTGTGATTATTATTATTGTTATTCGCAATGCTAAAAATAAGAAAAATACGAAATCACGTAAATCTTCATCAAGTAAAAAAGGCAGTGGTAAGTCAAGCAGTAAATCAAGTGGTAAGTCACGTAAGAGCAGTGGCTCATCGTCTAAGAAAAAACGTAAATAATGCTTAAACACAAGTCGAATTATCACGACTTGTGTTTTTTTTATGAAAAAAATAAGAAAGGTTATTTTTTGTTCATTTAAAGATTGATTAAAATAAGTTAGCGCGTTACAATAACACATGTAGAGATTATTTGTTAACAATATTAGGTTTAAAAGTTTTTAAAGTGTTTTATTCTAGATGTTAAAAAACAGAAAAGAGGCTTTTAATATGATGACATTTAATAATGTAACAGTCATAGGTAGTGGGGTTCTAGGTAGTCAAATTGCGTTTCAAGTTGCCTATTCTGGTATTAATGTTGTGGTCAATGATATTAGTGATGACGCATTAGCACGTGCCAAACAAAAAATGAGCGGTCTAACAGCAAGTTATGAACATGATTTACATGTAACTGATGCTGAGATGGAGGCAACCCTCGCACGAATTTCTTATAACTCAAATTTAGCAGAAGCTGTTAAAGGAGCAGACCTTGTGATTGAAGCAATCCCTGAAGTGAAAGAGATGAAAGAAGCACTTTATCAAAAACTCGCTCAAGTTGCTCCAAGTCATACCGTATTTGCGACCAACACATCAACCTTTTTACCAAGTGATTTTGCTGCAGCGACTGGCCGTCCAGATAAATTTATTGCTTTACATTTTGCCAATCAAATCTGGTTAAATAATACAGCGGAAATTCAAGGGTCTAGCCAAACTAGTCCTGACGTTTTTGAGAGCGTTGTGGCTTTTGCGAAAGAAATTGGTATGATTGCACTACCGCTTAAAAAAGAACATCCTGGTTATATTTTAAATTCATTGTTAGTTCCTTTATTACGTGCCGCAGAAGATTTAATGTTAGACGGCGTTGCACAACCAGAAACGATTGACCGGACTTGGATGATTGCAACTAAATCCCCAAGAGGCCCATTTGCTATTTTAGATATGGTGGGCTTGAAAACAGCATATAATATTGCATTAAGTGAAAACACAGCTACTTCTAAAAAACTAGCTAACTACTTGAAAGAACATTATATTGATCAAGGTAAGTTAGGTATTCAAACTGGAGAAGGCTTTTACAACTATCCAAATCCAGCATATATGGAAAAAGATTTTTTGAAATAAATTATCTAAGTGAATAATTAATTAACCCTAATAGTTTATTAGACTATCAGGGTTAATTTTGCTTATGGGTTGTTTTGTCATTTTATTAAGCAATGCTAGCTAGTCAATCTAAAAATATTAGGAAATAACTATTTTATAAAAAATACAGTAGTTAGAATAGTGTGTTTCTATGTTATTTTATTATGAATAAAAAAACCTTATAAACTTTAATGTTAATTAGTTTGACATGTTTAATATAAAAACATACAATGGACTATGTTTTCGATTTTTTAAATAAGGAGTGTATTATAGCGTGAGTGAGACAAAACAAACAGTCGATATTTATGGAAAACCGTATCATCGTAATTTACTGATTGCGGTACTGTTAATCGGTTCTTTTTGTACAATTTTAAATCAAACACTTTTAGCAACAGCTTTTCCAACGTTGATGAAAGACTTTGATATTTCAGCTTCGACTGTCCAATGGTTGACGACTGGATTTATGTTAGTTAATGGTATTATGATTCCAATTACTGCTTGGATGATGAATAAATTTTCGTCAAAAAATTATATTTATTTGCCATGATTACTTTTTTATTAGGTACTATCCAATGTTATTTGGCACCTAATTTTAATTTATTATTGATTGGACGATTAATTCAAGCGATTGGTGTGGGTGTATCGATGCCTTTGCTACAAACAATTATGCTGACAATTTTTCCACCAGAGAAGCGGGGAGCGGCTATGGGAATGACTGGAATTGTCATTGGTTTGGCGCCCGCACTTGGACCAACGTTATCAGGTTGGATTATTGACCATTATCATTGGCGTGATTTATTTGGGATGATTATTCCGATTGTGTTAGTTGTAGTTTTTCTAGCCTTTTTCTGGATGAAAAGTGTCATTCCTTTATCAAATCCTAAAATTGATATGCCATCAGTGATCTTATCAACAATTGGTTTTGGTAGCTTACTTTACGGCTTCTCTAGTGTAGGAAATGATGGCTGGGGTAGTGCCACGGTGATATCGACACTTGTCATTGGTGTCATTGTTATTGCGGTTTTTGCTAGACGACAGTTACATTTAGAGAACCCATTTTTAGAACTACGTGTCTTTAAGTCTTCTGTATTTACCATTGCTGCTATTTTAGCTGGTGTGACTAATATGGCAATGATTGGTGCGGAAATGGTTATCCCTCTTTATATCCAAAATATTCGCGGAGAATCAGCTTTTCATTCTGGTCTCATGTTATTACCTGGTGCATTAGTAATGGGAGCGATGATGCCTATTACTGGTATTATTTTTGATAAGCATGGTGCCAGACGACTAGCAATTACTGGAATGTTTATTCTGACAGCAGCGACGGCTCCTTTTGCCTTTTTAACGGCAACTACTCCTGTTGCTTATATTGTCACATTATATGCCATCCGGATGTTTGGGATTTCAATGGTAATGATGCCAGTAACAACATCAGGGATGAATGCTTTACCAACAAAATTAATTACACACGGGACGGCGGTTAATAACACATTCCGTCAAATTGCTAGTTCAATTGGAACGGCGGTTTTAATTAGCGTCTTGACAAATGTCACCACAAATAATTTGCCAGCTAAATCAGAATTAAAAGCGACACCTTTAGCCTACAAAGATCATGCGTTGACAGCAACCTTGTCTGGTTACCACGCAGCCTTTTTTGTCGCTATTATGTTTGGTGTGATTGGTTTAGTAATTGCGCTCTTTCTGAAAAAAAGCCCTGTTATTCACCATGAGGTTTCAGAGGAGGTGACTAAAGGATGATTTTAGTACTCATAATTGTGAGTGTCGCTTTATTTATGGTCACAAATGTCTTTGCTAAGACAAGGTGGCAAACAGTACTATCACTTGTTTTTGGAGCGATTTTTTCCTTGTCACTAGTTTTGATTGTCTTAAATGTCACGACTCACTTTGGTATGACAAAAGTCACAACAACCAAAACGCTACCACTCGTTTCAACAAGTGGGCAAGATACTCCGGATATTTTATTCTATAAACCATTAGGTAATGGGACGGAAAAAATCTATTTGTATCAAACGTCAACCTCTCAAAAGAAACCAACAGCGACTGGAACTGACCATACGACCAATCAGTTGGTGACAAATAGTCAAAAAGCTGAGTTAGTACAACACGAAGTTCATTGGGAATATCAACATAAATTTGCTGAATGGATGTTTGGAATTGCAGGAAATGCTCATGAGTTAGTTGAGGTGACAAATGAGTTTCATGTGCCAAATGATTGGCTAGTTTTAACAGTTGATGAAGCGAAGACACTTGAGACTAAGTTGACTAGTCAAAAAAATCTGTTAGAGCAAGAAGCTAAAAAATATGTCGCTGAAGAACTGACTTCAGCAATGCAAAAAAATCCTAATTTAAGTGAAACCGAGCGTGAAAAAGTTAGTCAAGACGCCGCAAAAAGGTTTCAATCAGAAGCAATACAACGACTTTTGAAAGAGTAACTGGTTAAGTTAGAGCAGGTAGTCTATGAAAAGCTATCTGCTCTTTGATTTATGATCTGAAAATTAAAAATTATTTAAAATTTGTTGTTTTTACGCTTGTTAATATGATACTATCCAACCATGTATTCTATTTCGGTAGATTTACGGGTAATAGTTAAAACTTTGATTGAAAGGAGACAAATATGAGTAAAAAAAATAAAAAACAGCAATCTAAGGTAAATGAATTTACGGACAATGAGTCAGTCATGCCTAGTGGGTTACCAAATGATTGGGCGGTTATTATTAGTTCATTTTGCTTGATTGTGGCTGGTTATTTATTTAGTAATGATGATATTTATGGTGGTTTTTCGATTGCTTGTTACGTGCTAGCGATTTTAATTGGTGGCGTAGCCCCTTTAAAAACAGCTTGGATGGGTTTACGTCTTAAAAAGCTAAATGTAGCACAGTTAATTGTCGTCGTTGTAGTAGTTTTAGTAGTGATGAAGCAATTACTAGCTAGCAGTCTCTTATTATTCATGATGACACTTAGTGTTTTTTTTCGTACACATCGACACAAAAAAAATCAAACAAACTAGATGAAATCATTAAATACTAGTTTGTTTGATTTTTTTTGAGTCAAACTAGTTGCAAAAAAAGTCAAATTGTTTTATAGTTGATTGGTCAACAGTTGACAAGTCAACAGTTGGTGGGGAAGGGGGATTTAGCTATGTCGTTTAATGAAGTTAGTCACTTGTTCTATCAGGTGAAATTACTTGAACAACAGATTAATAAAGTATTTGAAGAAAAAGTTGGTTTGAGTCTTAGTCGCTATAAATTACTTTTAGTCTTACAAAAAGAAGGACCGTGTCTTCATGCAGATATCCAGGCGGCAATGAAAATTGATCAAGGGGCCATTACCCGTCATCTGAAAATTTTAGAAACAGAAGGCTACGTGACCAGATATCGTAATCCTGATAATAATCGTGAAGTTTTTGTCGAATTAACAGAAAAAGCACAGACAGAACTTGTTGCATGTTTGGGGAAACATCAACGATTTGAGGCTTTACTGGATTCGTATATGACAGCGACGGACTTAACCACTTTGTCTGATTTATTAAAGACATTGACAGAAGCCTTACACTCAATAAATGAAAAATAAGGGAGCTATTACTATGACAGAATTTAAAACAAATAACTTTTCAGATATCGTTTTTGGACGTAAATCAGTTCGAGGCTACGATTCTGAGTATAAAATCAGCCATGAAGAAATGTTAGAAATGATTGACGAGGCAGCTACAGCACCATCTTCAGTTAACTTACAGCCTTGGCGCTTTGTGATTGTTGAAAGTGATGAAGGAAAAGAAAAATTAAAGCCATTAATTCGTTTTAATACAAAACAAAATGCTGAGTCTTCAGCAATGGTCTTGATTTTTGGTGATTTACGTTGCCACGATTTAGGAGAAGAAATTTACAATCAAGCAGTGAGTGCTGGGAAAATGCCTGCTGATGTTCGTGACCAACAATTAGCAGCAATTATTCCACATTATGAAAGTTTTTCAAAAGAAAAAATGAATGACGTTGTTAAAATTGATGCTAGTCTAATGGCAATGCAATTCATGTTGGTTGCTCGTGCTCACGGATATGAAACAAATCCAATTGGTGGGTTTGAGGATGATTTACTGGCGGAAGCTTTTGGTTTAGATAAAGAACGTTATGTGCCAGTAATGATTGTATCTATTGGTAAAGCGACAGAGCCAGGATATGCTTCCGTACGTTTACCTGGTGATCGTATTACATCTTTTGCTTAAATGATATATAAAATGTTAACTTGTGGCTATCTGATTATGATAGCTACAAGTTTTTTTGTGTGAGGTTTTGTTGATAATGTATTCTAAAAAGTTTATGATTAAACTAGGTATTTTTATGGAGACGAGGTGTTTATGTGCAATTTTTCCGTAAATATGGTTTTTATTTAATGATTACTGCGGTAATCAGTGAAATTGTTGGTCCATTGGTTTTTGGGTTATTTTATCAGGATTACAACCATACGACAATGTTGATTAGCAGTTTTGGTGAGGACAAAAGTCCCGTCAAACTGGTATTTGATTGGTGGCAAATTATTGATGGTCTGCTATTTATTTTTGCAATCCCAGCTTTTTATCAACGCTTTAAAGGGACATCACTATGGTTAACACGGGGAATGTGTTTCATGATTTTTCTTTATGCTGTAGGTGATTGTGTAATGACTGGTATTTTTAGTAAAACAGGTCACGCAGAACCGACCACGATTGATATAATTCATAATTATGCATCTGGAATTGGTTTTGGTGCGTTTTTAGTCGGGACAATCTTTTTAGTCTGTCTTTATTATCTAGAACGTAAAAAAGAAATTTTATTTGTCTTGGTCTTAGTACTGATGTTATCAATTGGGAGTATGTTCATTTATATGTTACCCAATTTCCCGTTAAACATTTCCGATGCTTCTATGAGTGAGACACGTGGTTTATGGCAACGTCTTAACTTGATTTTCTTGTATCTACCATTCTTTTTAGTAGCTGTTGGACAATATTATCAACCTAAATGGTTAATGAATAAATCATTATTTTAGCTACAATGTCAGTTTAACTGGCATTTTTTTTATGTTAAACTATGACAATATCATAAGTACTAAATAAGTTTTTTTAAGCTTAACAATACTAGTCATTTATTTTTTTCGTTAACAGTGTCATAATCCTTATAAAATAGCATTTTTTTCATTAAAAATAATTCATAAAAAAAGAAATTTTTTCATTTTAGATTAATTTGTTAGTGGGGAAAATATATGATGTAGTGGATTTAAGCTTAGACTAACTTTTTTAAATAAATTTATTTTGGGGGAATTACAAGATGTACGAAAAGGTAACAGCAAAAGTTTTTTTAATCGTGTCCTAGCAGGTACGGCTACAGGTATTATTGTTGGATTGATTCCTAATGCAGTTTTGGCAGCGATTTTAAATTTATTTGGGGATCACCCCGTCGCAGCATTTATCACACAAAGTGTCGTTATTTTCCAAGTTGCGACACCATTATTAATTGGTGCACTGATTGCTTTACAATTTAAATTTGCACCTTTAGATATGGCGATTGTCGCTGGAGCAGCTTATGTTGGATCAGGGGTGACACGCTTTAATTCACTAGCAGTTAATCCTGTGACCGATGTTCAAGGAATGTATATTTCAGCAGGTACTGGTGATTTAATTAATACGATGATTACTGCTAGTCTAGCAGTGCTATTAACTTATTGGATTGGCGAGCGATTAGGTTCAGTGAAAATTGTCTTAGCACCAATTATAATCGGTGGTGGTAGTGGTGCCATAGGTATGTTGACCTTACCTTATGTATCGGGAATCACCACAGCGATTGGGGCAATGATTAATTCATTTACATCATTACAACCAATTTTAATGAGTGCGTTAATTGCCTGTTTCTTTGCAATTTTGATTATCTCACCAATCTCAACAGTGGCAATTGGGTTAGCGATTCAATTAAATGGTGTATCAGCAGGTGCTGCCGCAATGGGTGTTGCAGCAACAACGGTTGTATTAGTGGTCCATTCTTGGAAAACTAATAAATCTGGTGTGACGATTGCCATTGCCTTAGGTGCAATGAAAATGATGATGCCTAATCTATTTAAGTATCCGATTATTCTTTTACCAGCTTTAGTGACTGCAATCGTCTCATCGATTCCTGTCGCATTACTTCAAGTTTCCGGTACACCAAGTTCAGCTGGCTTTGGTCTTGTTGGTCTAGTAGGCCCACTACGTTCAATGGATGTAGGAGACGCAAGTATTAGTCTTATTACAGCTTTCATCGTCTGGTTTGTGATTCCAATTGCGACAGCATTAGTAACACGTTTTGTCTTTGGACATGTATTAAAATGGTATGATGAAAAGAAAGTCTTTGCTTATCAAGGATAGCGCGTTAGTTAAAAGTTTTCTCTAGAGAGTAGTATCTAGAGAAAACTTTTTTTGTTTTTTGTAAGCAACTGTTTTGACCATTGACTAATAATAGGTTAATATACCCCTATAGGTATATTAAATAATTAAAGGAGAACAACTATGTTTGGCTTATTTCAAAGGATTCCTAGTATTACAACAAATGAACTTGCCAATAAATTAACGAAACAAACACTATTATTGGACGTTCGTACTGCAGCAGAGTTTCAAAATGGACA
This sequence comes from Vagococcus penaei, assembly GCF_001998885.1. Taxonomy (NCBI): domain Bacteria; kingdom Bacillati; phylum Bacillota; class Bacilli; order Lactobacillales; family Enterococcaceae; genus Vagococcus; species Vagococcus penaei. The sequence continues at coordinate 1,135,046 of NZ_CP019609.1, read as the reverse complement.
TATCCCTCAAGCGAAAAATGTGCCATTAAATCGCATTGGGTCTTATGAGCCTAAGAGTAGTGGTCCAGTTTATGTGATATGTCAGTCAGGTATGCGAAGTAAAAAAGCGAGTAAGGTATTAAAAAATAAAGGATTCGATGTCATCAATGTTCGTGGCGGAATGAGCCATTGGGCTGGTACAACAAAGAGAGGAAGATAATCAATGGGACAAAAAGTATTAATTATAGGTGGAGTAGCTGGTGGTATGTCAGCAGCTACGCGATTACGACGTTTAGATGAAACGGCTGAAGTGATTATTATTGAAAAAGGGCCTTATGTATCATTTGCCAACTGTGGCTTACCCTACTACGTATCGGGAGAAATTAGTGAGCGTAGTGATTTATTAGTTCAGACACCAGAATCATTAAAGAGTCGTTTTAATTTAGATGTTCGACCAAATCATGAAGTCATTGCAATCAATCCGGAAAAGAAAACAGTAACCATTAAACATGGAGCAACCGAATTTGATGAAACGTATGACAAATTAATTTTATCACCAGGAGCTAAACCGTTTATTCCACCGATTAAAGGATTGAATGAAGCGAAAGATGTTTTTAGTTTACGTAATGTACCAGATTTGGATCAAATTATGACATCACTTGAAGCAAATAAACCCAAACAAGCAGTTGTCATTGGAGCAGGCTTTATTGGATTAGAAATGGCAGAGAATTTACAAAAACTTGGTATGACAGTAACGATTATTGAGAAAGCGCCACATGTCTTGCCACCACTTGATGAAGATATGGCAATTTTTGTTCAACAAGAGTTAGAACGCAATCATGTAAAAGTAATTACAGGTCAATCGGCAGCTGAATTTAGAGATGCTGGTAAGACAATTGTCTTAGAAGACGGGTCAACGATTGCAACTGATTTAACGATTTTATCAGTTGGGGTACAACCAGAGAGTAGTCTAGCTCAGGCAGCTGGTGTTGAATTAGGTATGCGTGGTGGTATTTTAGTCGATGAGTACTACCAAACAAGCGTCCCTGATATTTATGCTGTAGGGGATGCGATTATCGTTAACCAACAAATTACCGATACTGAAGCGATGATTGCCTTGGCTTCACCAGCAAATCGTCAAGGTCGCCAAGTAGCAGATATTATTGCCGGACAACAACGATTAAATAAAGGGAGTATCGGGACAGCAATTGTTCGAGTCTTTGACTTAAGTGCTGCTTCAACCGGATTAAGTGAACGTGTGGCTCGTCAATCTGGTCTAGATGTTGAAGTGATTCACATTTTTGGCAAGAGTCATGCTGGCTACTATCCAGGTGCGACACAATTAGTTTTAAAAGTTATTTTCAATCCGACAACAGGTAAGATCTATGGTGCGCAAAGTGTGGGCGAAAAGGGCGTCGACAAGCGCATCGATATTATTGCGACAGCGACTAAAGGTGACCTAACGATGTTCGACTTACCAGAACTAGAATTTACGTATGCCCCACCATTCGGTTCAGCTAAAGATCCAGTGAATATGAGCGGTTATGCTGCGATTAACTTAATAGAAGGTGTCAGTGATTCTATTCAATGGCATGAATTATCTGGAAAGTTAGCCGAAGGAGCGGTATTATTAGATGTACGAACAGATGATGAATTAAAACAAGGGCGCTTTAAGGACGCAATCCATATTCCATTGAATGATTTACGGCAACGTGCGTCGGAATTAGATAAAAATCAAGCCTATATTATTAGTTGTCATAGTGGACAACGTAGCTATATTGGGGAAAGATTATTAAAACAATTAGGATATAATGTAACAAACTTAGATGGGGGATTTGCTTTATATCATGTTGTTAAAGCAGAGGAGATCGTAAGAGATGGCAGCAATCAGTAATGAAGAGTTTCAACAATTAATGACTGAAGGAAAAGTTCAAGCACTTGACGTTCGTGAAGTCGATGAGTATCAAATGGGTCATATTCCAGAGGTACCTAACTTACCTCTTAGTGTGCTAACGCAACGGATGGGTGAGTTGTCAAAAGAGGAAACGTATTATTTAGTGTGTCAATCAGGGGGACGCTCAGCAATGGCTGGCGAATTACTAGCAATGCAAGGTTACAAAGCAATTAACGTCGCTGGTGGAATGATGAGTTGGAAAGGAGCAATCTGTTAAGATGGAGCAAAAACCATGCAATAAGCAATTAATTAATCGTTTAAAACGTGCAGAAGGTCAAGTTCGAGGCATTCAAAAAATGATTGAAGAAGAAAAGGGCTGTATGGATGTTGTGACACAGTTAAGTGCCGTTCGGTCGAGTATTGACCGAATTATGGGCATGGTTGTTGCAGAAAATCTGACACAGTGCTTTGAGCATCCTTTAGAAGATGAGCAAGCCCAACTTGAGAGAGTTCAGCAAGCCATCAATATGATTATTAAAAAATAGGCAAAAAAAATGATTGTTTGCTACAATTAAATAACGTTTTAGTTAGTTTGCGCTTTCTTAGAGCAGAAATGCTATAAAGATAGTATTAAGTAATTGGAGAAGGAGTTATGTATGCGTGAAAAATACTAATGGGTATTTTCTTGAGTTATTTTTAAATAATAAAGGGAGAAATATTGTCAACAAACACTATTGAATTACCTTATATTTCGGAACGTAAAGAAAAATGGCTGGATTCACTTTCTAGAACCGTTCATCAATAAAATACTTTTTCATTGATGGAAGAAACCAGTGAAACTAAGTTAAATTTGAAAAAAACATCAGCTGAAATTAAGCATAATTTAACTTAAATGCTACTGTCTCTGTTATTCCCATTTTTAAAGTATCTGTTTCTGTTGAGCAACGGGGATTTTTCTAATAAACAACAGTCAGATACAGTTCTATATGATCCATCCAGACCAAAATAGGAACTGGTCTTTGAAAATATCGTGTATTAGAATGGAGAGCCTGTTCATGTAGTAATGCCACGTCTCTGCGACAAGACCAAGTGAACTTTTAATTGCCGATATGTTGACTTGGAGAGCGAGGTTAATTTTCAAGTGAAGCGGAATGATGAGGCCTATTCAAAAACTCCGACAGACTTGAATACGACGGTAAGAGACTGTCGTCCGACTGTTGCAATACCATGGGAGATTTTTGTTTCAGCAACGCCATTTACGCAGTCACCAACAAAATGCCAATCGAGGAGATTATTCATTTAATCTCAATCAACAAAATGACATTCAGTTGAAGGTGAACTCTAATCAAGGGCTTGCTGGAGAAAAATATCAATCAGTGATTACGTTCAATCTAACGGATGCCAAATAAATAATTATCAAACAACAGGGACGTCACTCGGTAGCTAGAGTAACGTCCCTATTTATTATTATTTTTTAGTTGAGATACGAGTTAGTGTGCAACGACCAATACTAGTCAATTCATGACGGTCATTATAAATGCTAGCTTCCCAGACCTGCAAAGTCCGACCGATATGATTCGGTTTGGCAATACAAGTGACGATGCCGGATGTAACTGCTTTAAGATGATTGACTTGTAAATCAACGCCAACAGCATGGGTATTTGGCTCAGTTAGTTGTTGATTGGCTCCCAAGCTACAAGCTGTTTCAATTAGGACAGCGTTTAGGCCGCCGTGAAGGACGCCAAAGGGTTGTTGGTGTTGTTTGGTAACAGGCATTGTTAAAATAACTTGTTCGGGTGTGACAGATTTAGTAGTGATGGCAAGATGTTCGAGTAATGACATATAGCACGCTCCTTTATGTTTTCGTTGGCTTGATTATAGCATGTGTGAGAGACTCACAAACAATTTACACCCTAAATGGTCTAACTTTGTGTATAATGAAACAGTTAGAAAGTATAAGGAGGTCTCTTACAGTGAGAGAATGGCAAACAGTCAAAACATATGAAGAAATATTATTTGAACAAGAAGGTAAAGTTGCAAAAATTACGATTAATCGTCCTCATGTTCGGAACGCGTTTACCCCTAAGACCGTTTTTGAGATGATTGATGCGTTTAATATTTGTCGTGACCGTGAAGATGTTGGCGTGATTATTTTAACCGGTGCTGGTGATTTAGCATTCTGTTCTGGTGGTGACCAAAAAGTTCGTGGAAACGGTGGTTATGTTGGTTCTGACAATATTCCTCGTTTAAATGTTCTAGATTTACAACGCTTAATTCGTGTGATGCCAAAACCTGTTATCGCAATGGTTAAAGGGTACTCAATTGGTGGTGGTAATGTCTTGCAGTTAGTATGTGATATTACAATTGCAGCCGATAATGCAATTTTCGGTCAAACAGGACCTAAAGTTGGTAGCTTTGATGGTGGTTATGGTTCTGGTTATTTAGCACGTGTGGTGGGTCATAAAAAAGCGAAAGAAGTCTGGTTTATGTGCCGTCAGTATACAGCTCAAGAAGCATTAGACATGGGTTGGATTAACACGGTGGTCCCATTAGCAGATGTCGAAGAAGAAACGATGGCATGGGCACATCAAATGTTACAACACAGTCCATTAGCTTTACGTATGATTAAAGCCTCAATGAATGCTGATACAGATGGTTTAGCTGGTATCCAACAACTTGCTGGTGATGCAACATTATTGTATTACACAATGGAAGAAGCTCAAGAAGGGCGCGATTCATTTAAAGAAAAACGCGAACCGGATTTTGATCAATTTCCTAAATTCCCTTAAACAATCTGGAGGTCAGAAAAGATGAATTGGTTAGTGAAACAAATCAACGAACGTCCCAATCATCCGGCCTTATATGTTGACGATACGGTGTGGACGTTTGCGGCTATTGGTCGCAACGTACAACAGTGGATGGGCTATTTTTCAACAATCGTACCAGAAACTACCAAGCGTGTGGCTGTCTTAAGCCATAATTCAAGTGCCCATTACTTTACAATTGTGGCACTATGGTCATTAGGCAAAGAAGTTGTCTGCTTGAATACCCATCTACAACCAGAGGAGCTTGAGTATCAGTTAGATGATGCTCAAGTCTCTTTTGTCATTGTGGATGAATTTAGTCAAAAAAAGCTCACTCAATTAACCGGTTTAATGGTGATTCCAATGAGTTTACCACAGAAACATTTTTCAGATAGTCCGTGGCAAGATATGGGTCTGGATGATGTTGCGACAATTATGTACACATCAGGAACAACCGGACGTCCAAAAGGTGTTGTCCAACGCTTTGCTCAACATTTAGCGAGTGCTAAGGGGACCGCGCAGAATGTTTCTATTACAGCAGATGACTGTTGGTTATGTGCAGTGCCATTATTTCATATTAGTGGCCTGTCATTGATTTGTCGTCAACTGATATTAGGGTGCAGTATTCGTTTATACCGTAAATTCTCTGCGACTGAAGTGACTCGTGATTTAGTAGCCGGTAAGGGTAGTGTGATGTCGGTTGTGACTCTAATGCTTAATGACTTGTTAAAGGCTTATCCACCTACGGGCTATCATGATTGTTTTCGGTTCTTCTTATTAGGTGGTGGCCCTGTCAGTGTGGCGACGCTTGAGACATGTCAAAAGCTAGAATTACCGGTTATTCAGTCTTACGGAATGACAGAAACGTGTTCGCAAGTCGTAGCCCTTTCTTTTGCAGATGCCCTAACGCATTTAGGGTCTGTGGGAAAACCGTTAGCTAATATGGTAATCAAAATAGTTGATGCATTAAATCAAGAAGTTCCAGCCTTAGTTACCGGTGAAATTTGGTTAAAAGGTCCTAATATCGTCACGAATTATTTGCATGATACAACATGGCATGATACTAAATGGACGACTGATGGTTGGTTTCGCACAGGGGATATGGGGTATTTAACGGAAGATGGTTATTTATATTTGGTGAGTCGTTTAAGTGAGCTAATTATTTCTGGAGGGGAAAATGTTTACCCAACAGAAGTCGAGCAAGTTTTGCAACAGATATCTAGTGTACAAGAGGTTGCAGTTGTTGGTGAGTCACATCCTAAATGGGGAGCTGTACCGGTTGCTTATATTGTTGGGCATTTGACTAAAGCTGAGATGGAAGATTATTTAAGTTCACGCCTCGCCAAATACAAATGGCCCGTGGCAATTTATCGGTGTCACAACTTACCCCGAACAGCAAGTGGCAAGTTAGCAAAGCATCGGTTATTAACGAAAGAGAGAGACGAATATTTATGGAAGTCACAGAATTAGATAAAGTGAAGGCTTTGTTAGAGGATGGTCAAGATTATGTTAGCTTAGTTGTTTCAGAGTCTAAACAAAGTCTTACTCCATTGGCATATTTTCAAGGTAGTGACACGCATAACATACCTGAGCGTTGGTATTTTGAAACACCAGACCGCCAGTCAGCTTACGCAGGATTTGGGTCAGTTAAGACTTTGACGGGAGGTGACGCACAGGCTGATGCAATCCGTTTATGGGGCCAAAAACAGCGTGTAGTGACGATTCCTATTGAGCATCAGCCGGTCGCTATGCCACAACTAGTTGGTGCATTATCATTTATGCCATATGCTGAAGAAGATGAGATTTGGGGTGAACTTAGTCGCGGTTATTTCTTTGTTCCGAGCATTCAAGTGATGCAATTAGCTGATAAGCTAATCAACGTGATTAATTTTTCTCAAGAAGATAAACTATCTTTAGACCAAGTAGCTCAAGAACGATTAGCCTTGTTACACAAGCTAGAGCAAACCGCACAACATTTTGTTAATCAAACAGTGACTGTGATTAATGAGCGTGAAGTTGGCGTCACAGATTGGTTAGAGTTAGTTGAGCGTGGTGTTTCAACGATTAAGAGTCATGAGGGGTTAGACAAAGTCGTTGTAGCTAGGACGCTAGAACTGGAAACAGCCGAGATACTATCAATACCAACAGTGGTAACGCAACTGAGAGAGCAACAGCCGAATATTTATGTCTTTGCTTTAACTTATGGAACTAAAGGATTTGTTGGTGCGACTCCGGAACGTTTATTAAAAGCGACAGATGAGACCTTTATGACTGCAAGTGTTGCTGGTTCAACGCCTCGGGGAGTGACACAAGAAGAAGATAGTCGTTTAGGTCAACAGTTGTTAAATGATATGAAAAATCGCGGAGAACACCGAATTGTTGTTGATCGAATTGTCGCAGATTTAGAAAACTTGTCAGGGACGCCAATCCAATTAGCTAAGCCAAGTCTTTTGAAAAATCGAGATATTCAGCACTTATTCTTGCCCATTGAAGCGAGTCGAGCGACTGATACCTCTTTACTTGATGGGATTATCGCTTTGCATCCAACTCCAGCATTGGGTGGCGAGCCGAAAGATAAGGCTCTGGCTTTCTTAGCTCAATATGAACCGTTTCAGCGGGGGTTGTATGGGGCACCAATCGGTTGGTATGGTCTAGGACAAGATATTGGCGAATTTGTCGTCGGTATTCGCTCAGCACTAATTGATGGGGAAAAAAGTGTCCTCTATGCTGGCTGTGGTATTGTCGCAGAATCAGAACCAGAACTAGAACGTCAAGAGACACGCGTGAAGTTTCAACCAATGCGCCGAGGAATAGGAGGAATGGAACAATGAGTTATCAAGAACAATTGACCGATTTTTTACGGTCAGCCATCAATGGGTTATTAAATCGTGGCGTGAATCAAGTGGTAATTAGTCCAGGTTCTCGGTCAACCCCATTAGCATTATTGCTACACCAATCCGAAGACATTGAGACTTTTATTGGTGTGGATGAACGCTCATCAGCCTTTTTAGCATTAGGCTTAAGTAAATCAAGTCAACAGCCAGTTGCCTTACTTTGTACATCGGGGACAGCCGCAGCTAATTACTATCCAGCTATTTGTGAAGCTATGGCTAGTCATGTTCCATTAATTGTTTTAACTACTGATCGTCCACATGAGTTACGGCATGTCGGGGCACCGCAAACGATGAATCAAACTGATTTATTTGGTGAGCACACAAAGGCATTTATTGATATGAGTTTGCCAGATAATACGGAAGTTATGTTGGACTATGCTTTTTGGCAAGTTGCGCGTTTGACAGATGTTGCGATGCAATTACCTAAGGGGCCTGTGCAAATTAATTTCCCTTTACGTGAACCATTGTTACCTGATTTAGAGCGTCAACCGGTCCCTATGCCTAACTTAGCAGTTATTGGTGGTGAAGCAATTTTGAGTGATGCGACGATTTCCGATATTTGCGACCAGTTGCAAAGTAAAAAAGGTGTCATTGTTGTCGGGGGTGAGAAGACACTGAGCGCAGCAGCGGAACTAGTCGCATTAGCTGATGCGTTGCAGTGGCCCATCATTGGAGATCCACTAACTAATTTAGTGAGTTGTGGTCATGTTAGTGACTGTATCATGAGTCATAGCGATTTGTTTATTCCATATGTCACACAGAGTAAGCCAGAGGTTGTTTTACGTTTTGGTAAGTTACCAATCTCAAAAGAAGTCATGTTATGGTTGGATCAACTGACTTTAGTTGATACACCAATGTATTTAGTCGATGAACTAGGTGGCTGGGAAGACCAATTAAAACGGAGTCAGGTAATTATTCAAGCATCTGAACAGTGGTTTGTCCAAAAACTTTTGGCAACAACACTTGTTCCAACAGACACTAACTGGTTAGCAGAATGGAAGAATTGGCAAAAGGTAACAAAAACGGTTATTGCTGAGCATGCTATTGCAACAGATTTAACAGAACCTGCCGTTGCCCTGACGATTCATGAGACTATGGCCGATTTTGGTCAGCTTTTTGTCTCAAATAGTATGGCGATTCGTCATCTTGACCGTTTTACGTCTCCAAGAGAACAAGCCTATAAAATTTTTGGTAATCGAGGGGTCAATGGCATTGATGGTGTCGTATCGACTGCTATGGGAATGGCACTCATGAATCCTAATCATAGTAATTTGTTATTAATTGGTGACTTGGCAATGTACCATGATATGAATGGATTAATGTGGGCGAAACATTATTCAATTCCTTTAACGATTGTCTTAGTTAATAATAATGGCGGTGGTATTTTTTCTTATCTATCCCAACAATCATTGACAGAAGAAGAATTTGAACCATTATTTGGGACACCCATTGATTTGGATGGCCGGACAATGGCTCAATTATATGGGGCTGATTATCAAGAAGCAACGACAGTGACAGAGTTGCGTGACATGTTGACACTAGCCAATGCAACTCCAGGATTTCGAGTTATCGAAGTCAAAACTAGTCGACCACATAATGTTTTAGCTTTTAATCATGTGAAAGAAGCAATTAAAGAGGCAGTCACATGCAGTTAGTCGTTGATGACGTTAGCTATCATGCTAAGTGGTTGACATCTTACAAGCATCAGCAACCAACGTTAGTCTGTTTACATGGTTTTACTAGTACGCATCAAACGTTTGCTTTTTTGACTCAATCTGCCGAGATGGCAGGTTATAATCTTCTAGCATTTGATTTAATTGGTCATGGTAAGAGTGATTCACCGGCTATGGCAGCTCCATATACTTATCAAATGGTTTTAAAAGTTATCGCTCAATTACTTGATCAGTTAGGTTTAGCACAGGTCGCTATTTTAGGTTATTCGATGGGAGCGCGTGTGGCGATAGGTTTTACCATTAGCTACCCAGAACGTGTCAGTCGGCTAATCATCGAAAGTGGCACACCAGGATTGAAGACATCAACTGAACGACAAACAAGACGTCAAAGTGACGAACGTTTAGCTGAACGGATTTTGACAGAAGGGGTTCCTGCTTTTGTGGATTTTTGGGGAAATTTACCGCTATTTGATACGCAAAAAAACTTGCCTAAAAGGGTTCGTGACCGTGTACGTTTAGAGCGTTTAAGTCAGTCAGCTCAAGGTCTAGCTAATAGTTTACGTTTTATGGGGACTGGTAGTATGCCTAACTATTGGCCCCGATTAGCCAGCCTAAAAATAGTGCCAGTTGCGATTATTGTTGGCGAACGAGACACGAAATTTTGTAGAATTGCTGATGCCATCCATCACCAACTACCAACTAGTCAAATCATCTGTGTTCCAGATGCCGGTCATTGCGTTCATTTAGAACGACCTGACCAAATTGCGTATCTGGTGACTCAGTTAATGGAGGGAATAGTTTAGCATGAAAATTGAACAAATAACGATCAAATCAGTTGCATTACCATTTGTAACACCTATTCAAACGAGTTATGGTTGTTTAACCCATAAATATGCGGACATTATCATTATTACAGACGAATTAGGAAATCAAGGGTACGGGGAATTAACAGCGCTTGATGAACCGACCTATATTGAAGAAACTTTAGCAACAGAGCGAATAATCAGCCAACAATTTTTGCAACCACTATTACAAGGAGTGATCCTTGACCATCCAGAGCAGGTAAGTGACCTATTCGCTCCGGTTAAAGGGCATTATATGGCTAAAGCAAGCTTAGAGATGGCAGTATGGGATCTTTATGCGAAACGCCATGAAAAGCGTCTAATGGACTTAATAGGTGGTACTAAAGAGCAAATCCCTGTTGGCATTAGTCTAGGTATGGAAAGAGAGTTGCCAAATCTTTTGGCGCGTGTGGCTGACTATCAGTATCAAGGTTACCAACGTATCAAATTAAAAGTTAATCCACAGTGGGATATCGTACCAGTTAAAGCTATTCGTGACGCTTTTCCTGATTTACCTTTAATGGTGGATGCTAACTCAAGTTATCGCTTAGAACATCTCACACAACTACAGACATTAGCAGACTTAGGGGTAGTTATGATTGAGCAGCCATTCGGTACGTATGACTTTCTCGACCATGCCGTACTACAACGGCAAATCAATACACGGATTTGTTTGGATGAAAATATCCGTCAAGTAGCAGATTGTCAGTTAGCTTACGAACTAGGAAGTTGTCAAAGTATTAATTTGAAATTACCACGTGTGGGAGGTATTACTGAGGCTTTGAAGATTATCAAATTTTGTCATAATCATGATATGTTAGTTTGGATAGGTGGTATGTATGAAACGGGTATTGGTCGTGCGTTTAATCTTCAATTTTCATCACAATCAGGGTTACCATTTCCAGGTGATCTAGCAACGAGTGCACATTATTTTAAGCAAGATATTATTAATGAGGAATTCACTCTGACGGATGGGTTCATGGAGGTACCAATTACTAATGGAATAGGTGTCACACTTAAATAAATTTTTTTCCTTTGCCAATTTTAACGAGCAAAGGCTTTTTATTTTTATTAACTATCTCAAAACAGTAGTTAGCTTCAGGGCTTAATAAAGAGTCTTTTTTTAATATTGTACTTTAAATTAGCAGAATAATTGGAGAATCGATTGTTTTTAGTTACGGGAATAGGTAAAATAAACGGTAATAGAAAAAAACTCCTGACCATTCTAGTGGTCAGGAGCAAAAAGGAGTTGCTTTATTTACTTTGGAGGAGTAAATAAAATGAAAAAGTTTGTTAGGGTTGTTTGTTGGTATATTTAAATAATAGCATTAAAATGTGAAAAAAATGTGAATTTATTCTGTTTAAAAAGTGAAAACAGTACAATTTATGTAATAAGTAATCTGTTAGAATTGTTTAATAGACTTAAAAACGGAAGGTGAATAAAATTGTTTGCCCAAAAAAAGCCCCAATTAACGATTCAGATGCTTAAACAACTCAACATTGTTTGTGAAGATCCAGAAATGCAATCTTATCAAAAAATTTTAGGCTATTTAACTCAAGCACGTCAGCAGCTACAGACGGCTAGCCATCCTCAAGCGTTAGCTAGTCAACTATGTCGGCAACTGGAATATGAATTGTGGGAAGATGGGAAAGTGCCAGAATCCTTAATTACTTTGTATTATCAGATGATGCACCACTGTAAAACGTATCGTGCGGTTGGTATATCAGCCTTATTAACGCCTTTTTGGTTTCGAGGATTGTAAGGAAGAGGTGAGGATTGATGTATTGTCGACAATGTGGCAATAAAAATGGTCGAACAACTACTTTTTGTATTAATTGTGGTAATGTATTAGTGTCAATAGCTAGTCAAGAAGAGAGCGCAACTTTTTATCGTTGCCCTTATTGTAAAAAACAAACGGCTACTCAGGATCCATTTTGCGAAGGGTGTGGTTATAATTTTACGACAAGAAAGCCAGCAACAAAGCGACAACAAAAGTATTTACGACCAGAAACGAGACGGCTGAAATCTAATTTAATGTTGCTTTTCAACCTATGTTTACTTGTTTTAATAGTATTGTTTGTTATTGTTTATGCGTCATTTGGTCGATAATGGTCTGGCGTTAGCTAAATAAAATTAAGAGGAGAGTGGAAGTTAATGATAGAAAGCAAAATTTTACTTACCAAACGCTTATCTTTAAGACCTTGGCGACTATCAGATGCAAAAGACTTGTATCGTTATGCATCTGATGAGCGGATTGGTCCACGTGCTGGTTGGCCAGTACATACTAGCATTGAAATGAGTCAAGAAGTTATTCTCAATGTTTTACAGGTTAAAGAATCGTATGCAATTTGTCTAATTGATGAGCCAAATCATATCATTGGAAGTATCGGACTTAAATCTCGAGAAGGTGCGGTTAATGAAGCAGAGATTGGCTATTGGTTAGCAGTTCCTTTTTGGGGTAAGGGGTATATGCCAGAAGCAGTTGATGCTCTAATAGACCATAGTTTTTCCAATTTACAGTTAGAAACTTTATGGTGTGGTTCTTATGAAGGCAACCAACAATCATCTCACGTACAAAAGAAATGCGGGTTTCAATATGCCTATACTCTTAATGAATCTGACGTACCCTTTTTAGGTGTTACAAGGAAAGAGCACTTTACAAAATTAACACGCCAAGAATGGCATGAACGGAGGAGTCGTTAAGTGAAAGATTATCCGCTATTAGTGAATAAATTACCCATAACAATTAAAAAGGTCTGGCATTTAAGTAATCTCATTGGGACGGTCATTATGCTAGTTGTCGGTGTTACATTAGTTATCGGCTTACATCTTTTTAACTGGTGGAGTCCATTATGGTTTTGGCTTGCGCTCGGCTATTTTATCGTGATTATTCTTTTAGGAATTGGTAGTGCATTGTTGGTGCCATATCGTTACGCGTTTCATCGCTACGAGGTTAGCTCGGATGATCTAGCCTTCCAAGATGGTTATTTTTTCCGCCACATAACTTATGTGCCAATTAATCGAATCCAACATATTGAAACGACACAGGGACCGCTGTTACGTCACGAGGGCTTAATGGAGCTTGTGATTCAGACAGCAGCGACTCGTCATAAAATTTCAGGCTTAACAGTTGAATCAGCAACTACTATGCGTGAGCATATTATTGAGCTAGTAAAGGTGGCGAAAGAAGATGTCTGAGCGACGGAGATATCATCCGCTAGCGCTAGCATTGCATTTGTTTAAAGGTTTAAAAAATTCATTTGTATTAATCATTATGATTGCTGTTTCGTCTTATTTTTTTGATACTTCTTTGAAAAAAACATTGGCAATTAGTGCGATTATTGGGTTGATAGTCTTATCAGCTATTTGGAAATACGTAACAGAGACTTACGTTATTCGGTCGTATGAGATGGTTTTATATCGTGGCATCTTTTTTAAAAAAGAAATCGTGATTCCTTACGAGCGTATTCAGACGATGAAGCAAAAGCAGTGGTTCTTTTTACAACCTTTTGGCATTGTTGAATTATTAATCGAAACAGGTGGCGGTGGTGCTGAGCCAGAAGCCAGTATGCCTGCTGTTAGTCAAGAATTGCTTGACATTATTGAGCGACATCGACGTAATGAAACTGTTGCTGTTGCAACGAGTGAAGAAGACCGTTCAGAGTGTCGTGACGATGTGGATGATGTATTAGTCACTCAACTAGTAGAAAATGAGTTAGCAACTGTTACCAAATCTGAGCCGCATTATCAAGTATCTAACCGCGACATACTTGTTTTTGGTGTAACCGACTTAGGTATTTTTACTGTGGCTTTTGCGATATTCTTTTTTATTGATGACTTTCTACCTCATAATTGGCTAGAAAAGGTAACGGATATCTCGAGTGATTTAGTCAAAGTTGGTTGGGTATTTTTCATTGGGCTGATTTTTGTGCTAGTTATTGTTTTAGCAGCAATATCGGTTATCAGACAATTTATCGTGTACTATCGTTTTATTGTGCAACGTGACAAAGACGCGTTAATTATTGAAAGTGGCTTATTTGAGCGTGGTACACAAAAAATTCCTTTGCACAAAATTCAAGGAGTTCGTTTACGTCAACAAGTACTGCGCCGTTTGTTTGGACTTGTTTCAGTTGAATTACTTCTAGCTAGCGGTCAGGATGATACCCAAGATGATCATAAATTATATTTATTACCAATTATTGCCCATAAAAAAGTGTACACAGAACTAGCTTATTTATTGCCGGAATGGCAGATTGAAACACCTGATTTACACTATCTACCAAAACATCGTGTCTGGTATTTTTGGCGTTGGTGGTTGTTAGCGAGCATTATTGTGACAGGAATAGGTACCTATTTTAATCGTTGGGTGCTAGTTGGAGGTTTAATGGCAGCAATTATCACGTTTATATTGGCTTGGTTAAAAGCAAAAAATCAAAGCTATGCTATTCAAAATCGGACTAGACTATGTACGCAGTGCTATAAAGGTGTAACTTGTGAGCTGACGTTTTTTGAGCGTCGGCGAATTCAATCGATTGAACTAGCAACATCCAAGTGGCTCTTTCCTAAAGGTGTTGGTCAGTTAACGTTTTGGTTAAAGTGTGGATCTGGCTCGGAAGATATTGTACTAAAGTATTTACCGATACCTGATTTAGTTAAATTAAAAGCTTTTTATCGTCAAAAAGCGGATACGACCTTCTAGCAAAAAAATGTTAGAAGGTTTTTTAATTAATTTTTAGGAGAGAATAGATAAATTTAATTTGTTGGTCAGTTGACTATTTACGTCTCGTTTGTTCATAAAATCTGCTATAATAGACTAAGCAAAGGAGGGCTAGGAATGATTGCCAATCTATTTAAGACGTATCAATTTTATTTTGCCATTATGAGTTTTATCGTAGCAATCGTTTTTATTCTACAAGATGGGACCGTAGCCAAAATTATCAGTGTGCTATTTTTCTTAAATTTTATCACGAATGCAGTGTTCGCCCATCGTAAGGCTCGAAATATGGAATAACGCCAAAAAAATAGTTAAACCAATAAAAGGTGATACAAGTAAAGATGCTGTATCATCTTTTTCAATGTTCCGTCTGTGATAAAAACAACAAATAAGTGTAAGTTCTTTGTGATATTCTTTCAAATTAATTAGGTATGTGTTAGGATAGTGTAGATAATTAGGAGGTAGTACGATGATAGAAATCAGTGTAACTGTGGAATCAATTTCACAAGCAAAAGTTTTGGTTGACCGTGATATTGATTATTTATATACAGGTGATGCAGAGTTTGGCTTACGCTTGCCAAAACATTTTTCACGTTCTGAATTACAAGAATTGACGATATTGGCACATGAAAAAGGTAAAAAAATCCGTGTCGCGGTTAATGCGATTATGCATCCAGAACGCATGGAAAAAATTGGGGATTATCTTACCTTTTTACAAGAGATTGGTGTCGATGATATTGTAGTAGGTGATCCGGGTGTTATTTATGTTTTAGCACGTGATGGATATGATTTACCCTTTATTTATGATGCAGCGACAATGGTGACTAGTTCACGACAAATTAATTTTTGGGCGAAAAAAGGTGCACAAGGGGCTGTTTTAGCTCGAGAAATTCCTTTTACGGAATTAAAACAATTACGCCAAGAATTAATGGTTCCTGGAGAAATCCTAGTTTATGGTGCAACCTGTATTCATCAATCGAAACGCCCCTTGTTAGAAAATTATTTTCATTTTATTCAATCAAATGAAGACACTAGTAAAGAGCGTGGCTTGTTTATTGCCGAACCCAAAGAAGAAACGACACACTATTCCATTTATGAGGATCAACATGGTACACACATTTTTAATACTAATGATGTCAATTTAATGAAAGAAGTTGGAGAATTGGCTGAGGCACAACTAACTTCATGGAAATTAGATGGAATTTATACACCAGGTAATCAATTTGTCACGATTGTTGATTATTTTATTGAAGCAAAACATTTAATCGAGGCAAATCAGTGGACAGAACAAGAGGCAACGCGGTTAAATGGGTTAGTAGTGGCTGCTCATCCTAATAATCGTGGTTTAGACGAAGGTTTTTATTATTTAGACCCAGATGATATTAGATAGGAGTAATGGAAAATGACAACATTAAAACGACCAGAAGTTTTAGCACCGGCGGGTACTTTAGAAAAATTAAAAGTCGCTATTCGTTATGGAGCAGATGCCGTCTATATTGGTGGTAATGCGTTTGGTTTAAGAAGTCGCGCAGGGAACTTCACATATGAAGAAATGGCTGAAGGAGTTCAATTTGCTAAAGAGCACAATGCTAAAGTCTATGTGGCTGCGAATATGGTGACACATGAATTTGATGCAGAAGGAGCAGGAGAATTTTTTCGGGAACTTCGTGATGTCGGTATTAATGCCGTCATTGTGTCTGATCCGGCATTAATCGAAATTTGTATTACTGAAGCACCAGGTTTACCTGTTCATTTATCAACACAGTCTTCAGCAACAAATTACGAAACGCTTGAATTTTGGAAAAATGAGGGACTAGAACGTGTCGTTTTAGCGCGTGAAGTTTCAATGGATGAAGTTGCTAAAATTCGTGAGCATACAGATGTTGAAATTGAGGCATTTATTCATGGCGCAATGTGTATTTCCTATTCGGGACGTTGCACCTTATCCAATCATATGTCGCATCGTGACGCAAATCGTGGCGGTTGTTCACAGTCATGTCGTTGGAAGTATGACTTATTTGATATGCCTTTTGTGAATGAACGTCAAAGTTTAACGGAAAGTGGCGAAGTTGTGGAGCCTTTTTCAATGAGTGCGGTTGATATGTCAATGATTGAACATATTCCTGATTTAATTCAAAATGGGGTTGATAGTCTAAAAATCGAGGGACGCATGAAATCGATTCACTACGTGTCGACAGTATCTAATGTGTATAAAGCAGCTGTTGATAGCTACATGGCAGATCCAGAAAATTATGAGTGTAAACAAGAATGGATTGACGAATTATGGAAAGTCGCACAACGCGAATTAGCCACTGGTTTTTACTATGGCACACCGTCAGAAGACGAGCAGTTATTTGGTAAACGTCGAAAAATTCCTGTCCACAAATTTATTGGTGAAGTTTTAGCGTATGACGAAACAACAAAAATTGCAACGGTACAACAACGGAATCATTTTAGGTTAAATGATGCAGTCGAGTTTTATGGTCCAGGGTTTAATCATTTCCATCAGACAATTACTCAGATGTGGAATGAAGAGGGTGAGGCAATTGATAAAGCACCAAATGCTATGATGATTGTCAAAATGCCAGTTGATCAACCCGTTCGACCTGGTGACATGCTGCGCAAGAAAAAGTAGGAGGTCATAGGATAGATGGAACAATTTGATTATATTGTAATTGGTGGCGGTAGTGGAGGGATTGCTTCTGCTAACCGCGCTGGAATGCATGGAGCGAAAGTTTTACTTATTGAGGGCCAAGATATTGGTGGCACATGTGTCAATATCGGTTGTGTGCCTAAAAAAGTGATGTGGACGGCATCAGATTTACGTCAAAATATGCAACATGCAGCTAAAGAGTATGGTTATGATGTTGAAATTATGTCAGAAAATTTTGATGAATTTGTCGCAAGGCGAGATGCTTATATTGACCGATTACATGGTTTATATATGCAAGGTTTAGCGTCAAATGATGTGACGTTTATCCATGGATATGCTAAGTTTGTCGATAAACAGGTTATTGAAGTACTAGGTGAGCGTTATACCGCACCACATATCTTGATTGCCACAGGTGGCGAAATTGTACGCCCTAATATTCCAGGTAGCGAATTAGGCATTGATTCAAATGGCTTTTTTGAATTAACGGCGTTACCAAAATCGGTACTTGTGATTGGTGCAGGTTACATTGCGGTTGAAATCGCTGGTGTGTTACACGGACTTGGTGTAGAAAGTACGCATTTAGCCTATCGTCGTCATACGGTGTTACGTCATTTTGATACAATGGTGTCAGAAGCGTTAGTTGAAAGTTACCAAAATCAAGGAATCCAAATGCATGCTAATTCTGTTCCAACCGAAGTTAAGCAAACTGAATCAGGCTATCAAGTAACATTTGAGAATGGTCAGACACTTGAAGCAGAAGAATTGATTTGGGCAGTCGGTCGTCAACCACGTCTTGAAGGTTTAAATATCCAAGTAACGGATGTCGAGTTGACGGAATCTGGGGCTATCAAAGTGGACGATTATCAAAACACAACGCAACCTGGGATTTATGCTCTAGGTGATGTTATTGATAAAATTAATTTGACACCTGTGGCGATTGCTGCTGGACGTCGTTTATCAGAACGTTTATTTAATGGTCAAACGGGGTTGAAATTAGATTATACGAATGTACCAACTGTTGTCTTTTCACATCCAACTATTGGCACTATTGGTTTGACAGAAATGGAAGCACGTGACATTTATGGTGATTCTGTAAAAGTCTATACATCAACTTTTACACCTATGATGTATGCTATAACTGAGAAAAAAGAAAAAACACATATGAAACTTGTTTGTGTTGGTGAAAATGAAAAAATCGTTGGTCTTCATGGAATTGGGTTAGGTATGGATGAAATGCTTCAAGGATTTAGTGTGGCGATTAAAATGGGTGCGACAAAAGCGGATTTTGATAATACCGTAGCCATCCATCCAACTAGTGCCGAAGAATTTGTGACTATGCGTTAATTAAGTTCTAGATTAGAAAGATTGTCATCTAATAATTACTTAATAGTTTTTGAAAGTCAAAGTGTTATAAGGTATAATTAGAGTGTAAAAAATAATAAGGAGGATTTTACATGGATGTATTATCATTGGCTCGCTTCCAGTTCGGAATGACCACGGTATTTCACTTTTTTTTCGTTCCATTGTCTATTGGTTTAGGCTTTGCCATCGCAATTATGCAAACATTATACGTTGTTAAAAAAGATGAAATGTATAAAGATATGACAAAATTTTGGAGTAAGCTCTTTTTACTAGGGTTTGCAGTTGGGGTTGTTACCGGAATCATTCAAGAATTCCAATTTGGGATGAACTGGTCTGAGTATTCACGTTTTATGGGTGACATTTTTGGTGCACCTTTAGCTGTTGAAGCACTCCTAGCCTTTTTCCTAGAGTCAACATTTATTGGGCTTTGGATGTTCGGTTGGGATAAATTCAACAAAAAATTGCACTTATTATGTATTTGGCTAGTGGCAATTGGTTCAATGTTATCAGCACTATGGATTTTAGCTGCTAACTCATTTATGCAAAACCCAGTGGCTTATCATATTAATGAAGCAACGAATCGTGCGGAGTTAACTAGTTTTGTCGGATTGCTTAAAAACCCACAATTGTGGTTACAATTTCCACACGTTATTTTTGGAACAATCGTAACTGGTGGTTTTGTCATCGCAGGATCTTCTGCATGGATGATGATGAAGAAAAAGAACAAAGAAGAGTTACCATTCTTTAGACGTTCATTGAAGTTTGGTTTAGTAATGGGATTAGTTGGATCAATTTTAACTATTGGTGCAGGTCACCAACAAATGATTTATGTAGCAAAAGATCAACCAATGAAATTTGCTGCGATGGAAGGTATTTATGAAGATACCACTGCTCCAGCACCATGGTCATTAATTTCTGGAATTGATACGAAAGAGAAAAAAACGGATTGGTCAATTGAAGTGCCGTACCTATTAACTCTATTAGGTGGGGAGCAACAATATATTGGGATGGATGAAGCAAATAAACAACTTCATGAGCAACATGATGCCCAATTTGGTGAGGACATGGATTACTTTGTACCTGTCAAGACGTTATTCTGGGGCTTCCGTTTTATGGCTGGTTTCGGAACATTGTTAGCGCTAATGGCTGTAATCGGTCTTTACTTACTTAAAAATAATCGTATTCTAAAAATGAAATGGTTCTTATTATTGTTAACGGTAGGGATTACATTCCCATTCATTTCCAACACATTTGGTTGGTTGATTACGGAATTAGGCCGTGCGCCATGGACTGTTTATGGATTATTTACGATTGCGGATAGTGTGTCACCAAGTGTTACTTGGGGTAACTTGTTATTCAGTAATATCATTTACTTCTCATTATTCTTAGTGTTAGGTTTCGTCATGGTAGCTATGGCAAAACGTGAAATTGCTAAAGGACCTTATTATGTTGATGAGTCAGAAGCGAAAAAAGATGGCATTGACCCATTTGCTAAGGAGGTCTTCTAATTATGACAACATTAGAATTGATTTGGTTTATTTTAATTGGTGTATTATTTAGCGGTTTCTTCTTCTTAGAAGGATTTGACTTTGGTGTCGGGATGGCAGTCAAGTTACTAGCGCGTAACAAACGTGAACGTGACCAAGTCATCGAAACTATTGGACCAGTATGGGATGGTAATGAGGTTTGGTTAATTACTGCTGGTGGGGCGATGTTTGCTTCTTTCCCGGAGTGGTATGCGACACTATTTAGTGGTTTCTACATTATTCTATTATTGATTCTTGTTGGTTTGATTTTACGTGGGGTATCATTTGAATTCCGTGCACATTCACATTCAGCAAGAGAACGTAATATTTGGGAATGGACAATGTTTATCGGTAGTATCATGCCGCCATTCTTGTTTGGGATGATGTTTATTGATGTGATTCAAGGTATGCCAATTGCAGCCGATAAAAATATTATGGAAGCTGGTTTTGGCGATTATGTCAACTTGTTCTCAATTGTCGGTGGCGTGGCAGTTACATTGATTTGTTTCTTACATGGGTTGAATTATATCCGTCTGAAAACAGCAGGTAAAATTCGTGAACGTGCTCATGATTACACGCGTAAATTATATCCAGTATTATTTGTTGGGTTAGTTGTCTTCGCAGTTCTAGCTTATTTGAAGACAGACTTCTTTACTGAAAAACCAGTGACATCTTTTGGCTTATTGGCCGTAATTGTGATTTTGGCAATTATCTCAGCTTATGGTTCACACGTAAACAAAGAGTTAATGTCATTTTTAGCAACCGGTTTGATGTTGGTAGGGATTGTGGTCTTTATCTTTAACGGATTATTCCCACGTGTGATGATTGCAAATGATCCATCATTACACATGCTAATTGAAAATTCAGCTAACTCAGCCTATACGCTTAAAACAATGACGATTGTAACAGTTTGTATTTTACCATTTGTTTTAGCCTATCAAAGTTGGAGTTACTACGTCTTCTCAAAACGTATTCATATTAACAGATAAGGAGATGACCTAATTGATTGATAAGAAATTATTTCGAATTGATAAAATTAGGCCAATCTTAATTGGGCTTGCAGGAATCGCATTCTTGCAAGCTTTATTAATTATTGGACAGGCTTATTTTTTAGCCTCAGGAATTAGTGCTTTGTGGGATGGGGCGTCAGTGACGTCACAAGTCAAACCACTAGCTATTTTTTTTACCTGTTTTTTCTTGAGACAGGTTTTACTATTTATTCGAGATAAAGTATTAGATACGTATGCTTATGAGCAATCTAAAAAATTGCGTCAAGAATTACTCGACAAAGTCTTTCGTTTAGGACCTAATTTTGTTCAAAAAGAAGGTACTGGTAACATGGTGACAATGGCAATTGAAGGGATTTCTCAAATTGAAAATTACTTTACATTGATTTTGCCTAAATTGACCAACATGATGATTATTCCCTGGGTGATTTTACTATTTGTCTTTTATTTAGATATTCGTTCGGGCATTATTTTACTATTAGTTTTCCCGATTATTATCATTTTCATGATTATTTTAGGGTATGCTGCTCGTGCGAAAGCCGATCGCCAGTATGAAGGCTACCAACTGTTAAGTAATCATTTTCTTGATTCTTTACGTGGGTTAGAAACCTTGAATTTCTTAGGCTTAGGTAAACGCTATGAAAAAAATGTCTATGAAATTAGTGAAGACTACCGTAAAGCAACCATGAGTACCTTAAAGGTAGCGATTTTATCAACTTTTGCGTTAGATTTTTTCACGACATTATCTGTGGCAATTGTCGCAGTCTTCTTAGGTTTTAAACTAATGAATGACCAACTCGCTTTATGGCCTGCCATGACGGTCTTAATTTTGGCGCCGGATTTCTTTTTACCTTTGCGTGACTTTTCAAATGATTATCATGCCACGCTTGATGGAGGTAATACATTAAAATCAATTTTCTCCATTTTAGATAAAAAAGAATTAGCATCAGTTAAGGCTTTGCCGGTTGCTGATCAATGGCGTTCGACCGACCACTTAGTCTTGGATAACGTGAATGTTAAATACGATGATGCGAGTGAATGGAACACGCTAGAACAGATTGATTTTAAATGGTCTGGTACTGGACGGATTGGGGTAGTCGGACTATCAGGTTCAGGAAAATCGACTTTGATTAAGTTACTCGGTGGTTTTTTAGAAGCAACTGATGATAGTATCAAAGTTAATGGTGAAGCAGTTTCTAATCTGCATGTCCGTAACTGGCAAGATAAATTAGTTTATGTTCCACAAGATCCATATATTTTCCATGCAAGTTTACGTGAAAATATTGCGTTTTATCAACCTGATGCGAGCAAAGAAGCTGTATTATCTGCGGTGGAACAGGCTGGATTGAGCGATTTATTAGCTGAATTGCCAAATGGCTTAGAGACAATTATTGGTGAAGGTGGTCATACGTTAAGTGGTGGCCAATTTCAGCGGGTAGCGATTGCCCGTGCGTTCTTAGATGATGAACGCAGTATTTTATTGTTTGATGAGCCAACTGCCCATCTAGATGTTGAAACAGAAGAAGATTTGAAACAAATGATGCTGCCACTCTTTGATAATCGTTTAGTCTTTTTCGCTACACACCGGTTGCATTGGATGCGAGAGATGGATTATATCATTGTCATGGAACAAGGTCGGATTGTGGAACAAGGAACGTATAGTGACCTACGTGCTAAACAAGGCGCATATAGTGCATTTGTTAATGAATTGAAAGGAGAGTAATATGAAAAAGTCGTATTTATTACTTTCAAAACAAGATACTTGGGTTAGACCCTACTTTAAGAAATATAAAAAATTACTCGCACTTGTTTTATTTCTTGGTGTACTAACATTTTTTTCAGCGGGCGCTTTGATGTTTACATCGGGTTACTTGATTAGTAAGTCAGCGACACATCCAGAAAATATTTTGATGGTTTACGTGCCAATTGTAATGACTCGTGCTTTTGGGATCGCTAGACCAACTTTCCGTTATGTGGAACGCTTAGGTAGTCATAATTGGGTGTTAAAAATGACTTCGGATATTCGGTTGAAATTATACCGCTCACTGGAAACACGTGCGGCGACAGCTAAACAAACCTATCAAAGTGGTAGTCTACTGGGAATGTTAGCGGAAGACATCGATCATATTCAAAATCTTTACTTACGAACAATTTTCCCAGCGTTTATTTCCGTTTTACTCTATATTTTTATTATTATTGCATTGGGTGTTTTCTCCATTCCTTTTGCTTTATTAATGTTTTTACTAATGGGATCATTTTTAATTGTGATGCCACTATTATCAATATTGGTCAATAATGCTCGGATTTATAAACAAAAAGAAAAACGCCATGTGCTTTACAATGAATTAACAGATGCGGTTTTAGGTGTTGGTGACTGGCAATATAGCGGTCGCTACCAAGAATTTTTAAACCGTTACAATCACGCTGAAAAAGGTGTGCGTGAACAAGATGCGAAGATGAATCAGTACACTCGCTACGAAGGATTAGCTAAGCAGATTTTATTTGGTATTATCGTCATCGCTCTATTTATATGGGCTGGAAATTATTTTGGTCAGATTGGATCGACAGAGGCGTTAAACTGGATTGCAGCTTTTGTCCTAGCGTTCTTTCCTCTAATTGATGCTTTTGCCCCAGTGAGTGATTCAATTCGTGAATTACCACTATATGAGGATACAGTTCGTCGGTTGGATGAGTTACCTCATGCTGAAGATGGGGTAGTCTTTGATAAGGAAACAGTATCTAAAGAAATCTGCTTAACTGAGACGTCGATTCAATTGACAGATGTGTCTTTTCATTATCCTAATGCTAAACGTTTATTACTTGATAACTTTTCATTAACTATTCCAGAAGGTGAGGTTATTGCGGTTTTAGGGCGTAGCGGAACGGGAAAAACGACACTTTCTAAATTAATTCGTGGTGATTTAACCGCTACCGCTGGTCAACTGACAATTGGTGGTTATCCGATTGCTGAATTTATTGGTCATCAATCGGATTACATTGGTGTGTTAAATCAAAGTCCGCATTTATTTAATACGACAATGGCGAACAATATTCGACTTGGCAATATTAAAGCCACAGATGAGGAAGTTTTAGAAGCAGCATATCGTGCAGGCTTAAAACCCGTGATTGATCAGTTACCTCAAGGAATGGAGACTGTTGTTGAAGAAGGTGGAAAACGATTTTCTGGTGGCGAACAACAAAGAATTGCGTTAGCACGTATCTTATTACAGGACGTTCCAATTATTATCATCGATGAGCCGACTATCGGATTAGACCCTCGAACTGAGAAACAATTACTAACGACGGTTTTTGAGACATTGAAAGGGAAAACCGTTATCTGGATTACACATCACTTGGTAGGAATTCATCATGCAAATCGTGTCATCTTTTTACAAGATGGTCAGATTCAAATGGATGGTTCACCAAAAGAGTTAAAACAGACCAGTCCATATTATCAACAATTAATTGCTCTTGATACGTATGAATAATTACTAACGACTTAGACTTGAAATGATAAAAATAGCTGTTTAAAATTAATTAATACAATTTATTGCACAAATGAGAAATAAAAGATTAATTAAATCTGCGATTCGGGATTATTTTTCATTAAAAAACTTTACATCAATAAATGAACAAGGTACTATTAACTTAGCTATATAAATATCTGACGAAAATAAAAGAAAAGTTCATTTTTGTTAGTTAATCTGGATATGGAAAAATTAAGTGTTAAAGGTTGTCATCTGGTATTGATGTCATTTTGGTGACAATATTAAGTTGTTGTGCTATCAGATACACCGGCTTGCTTAATTTATAGTATGCAATAGCAAAATGAATGGTGAAGTAAAGGAGTTTGGAGGATATGGAATCAACCTGGCAAGAACGACTTAATCAGCTACAATTAGAAAATAGTGATTTGTACTTTAAACTACAGCAAAGTAAGGCAGATGAATTAACTTACCAACGTGAATTGAATCAATTGCGTTCTCAAGTGACTCAACAACAAGACCGTTTAGATGCAACAACAAATGCTACTCCAAGTTTTGGTAATCGAGATGATAGTATGAAAGTACTACAAGATAAAATTAATCAATTATCTTTTTCTTTACAAACAAAAGAGCAAGAGTTGCTAACAAAGCAAAATGAAATTCAACAGTTAGAAGTTAAAGTATCCAATCATGATCGCTATGTCCAAGATTTAAAAACTGATTTTGAGCGGACAAGTAGTAACAACCAAGATCAAATTAAGCAACTTATTCAAGAAAATGATGCACTAAAAAACGATTTAGTCAGTTATCAGGCAACGGAATTACGTACAAGCCAAGAAAAACAGTCGCTACAAGCGGAAGTATTATCTTTAAAAAATCAAATCCAACAATTAAGCTTAGATAAAGAGTCTATAGTTAAAGAATGGGAAGTTAAATACCATACTGTTATTCAAGAAAAAGAACAATTACGTGCTGAAATTGAAAGAAATTATCAAGTAAATCAAGACCGTCAAAATGAATTAATTCAATTACGTAATCAAATTCTATCGCTTGAAAATGATTTACGAGAATCAAATTTAGAAAAAGAAGCATTGAATAAAACGTGGGAAGAACGCGTTGATTTATTAGAAACTGAACGTCAGCGGTTACGTTCAGATGTTGATAATAAGAAACGCTTATATAGTCAAGAGAAAGAAACTGAAATCAATCAATTAAACGAGCGTTTAAGTATGCAACAAGGCTTGGTTGATCGTATGATGTCTACCCAACAAGAAACGCAAGAAAGTTGGCGTGCACATTATCAACAATTAGAAGAGAGCTATCGTCAAGTTCGGTCGCAAACAACAGATTACGAGAACGAACTAGCTCGCTTACGTCAAGAAAATCAAACACTAGTATCTCAACTATCTAGTTCAAATTCATCGATACCACTGACGGGTATGGATTATCCAGCTTATCAATCAAGTAGTTTGACTAGTATGCCTAATTTTGAGACAAGTCCAGTCATGCCTACACCGTCTTATTCAAATGATGAAACCAGTCATACTGTTAAGCTTGAAGAAGAGGTAACAGAATCACAAGCTTTGGCTCGCCAATACGAAGAAGAACTCACTAACTTGCGTCAGATGAATGACGAGTTGATGATGAAACTAAACGAAGCGGAAGAAGCCAGTGCGAATGCTGCAATTTCTGAAAATCAAGGAACAGCAACTATTCCAGTTATGGCACCAATCCCTGAGATGGCTCAAGGAACTGTCACGCCAGAAACGGTACCATCAGCTGAAGACCATGATTATGGTGATGATTATTATGAAGAGGACTATAGTTATGATGATGATTATTATTACGATGATAGTTATGATGATAGTTATTACTCTTACGATGAAGATGAAGATGAAGATGATGACTTGATTGACTACGATCCAGAAACAGCTCAAGAGGATATTGATGACTACTTTGATGATACCTATAGTAGCAAGAAAATTAAAATTCCTCGTGCTGAGTATGAAGCATGTGAAGACCAGTTAGAAGCCCTATCGAAACGTTGGAAGCAGGCGAAATGGACAACATCAGATCAATTAGCCTTTAAAAAGTGGGCTGAGCCGAAAATGAAACGCTTTGGTCGTTTTTATCGTGATTTAGATAGTTCTGTTAAACCTCCACGTTTCTTATCAAGGAAGTATAAAATGGATGAAGATGTTTATAATCGCGTGAAAGCTTATGCGTTATTAAGTCGTCATCTTGAAGAACTAAGTGCACACCAATAAAAAAATCAAATCGACACATCTTATGACTTTGAGTTAGAAATTCAGGCTCTTTGTCAAATCGGACTGATGAGTCGGATATATGAGATGATAAATTTGAGATTATTCTCAGATTTATCATCTTTTTTAGTTATTTAATTTTAATAAGGCCGTTTATCAAGAAAATTCTTATGCGCATATTCGTAAAGGAGTTGAACCCGTAGGAAACTCTTTTAAGAGTTTTTATATGAGTGTTCTTAGCTTCGATTTTTCCATTGGAAAAATTATATTTTAGGGCATTTCGAATACCTTCCTCGTAGGAAATCAGATTGTCTATTTTATTTCTAAATTGTCTATCCAAGCTATCGGGTAAATCTTTCAATAGTTCGAAAAATGACTGGTCATCTTTGTTTCTAAAGTGATACATTAGTAAATGAAAGATATCATAAGCTTCTTTTAGATTAGAAGAGAATGAAAGTAGTCGATCAATCATCATAGATTCCGTTAAAAGAGGATGCTTTGGAGAAGGAAAGCTTCTCCAGGTTTTGAATTCTGAAATGGAAATAGTTGTTTGATTTTTCAGAAGACATTTCCAGTTTGATTTTAATTTATTGGCTTCTGAATTTTTCTTGTTGGCAACTAATGTCTTCATTTCTCGTACTCTCAAATCATTAAAAGCAGTGTTCAAATGCTTTACAATATGAAATCGATCAATGACTAGCTTAGCAGTAGGAAAGACTGTTTTAGTCAATTGAAAGTAAGCTGCATTCATATCTGTTACTAAAAATTTAACTTTTCTCCGTTCCTCCAATGAAGAGCGATTAAAGTAAGGAATGATTTTCTCTAATTTCCTACTAGGTAAAACGTCCACTAATTCACCTGTTTTCCCATCAGCACATATGAAGTTCATTTTATCTTCATAACTAGCGTGAGATCTAAACTCATCTACCATTAAAACTTCTGGAAAAGATCGAGGTTTAAGTTGTTGTGGGAGCTGTGATTCAACGGACTTAAGAACTCTTAAAACTGTAGTTAAAGAAACTTGGCATTGTTTAGATATAACTGTCATAGAGATTTTCTCAGTTAATAATTCTAAAATCTTCAAAGTAATAAATTTACTGATATGACAATTTTTTTCAACAATAGAACACTGTGCGGTCCAATTGTGAGAACAGTTTTTACAATGGAATCGTTGTTTCTTTAGTTTTAAAACAGTAGGCATATTTTGATAAGAATCTAATCGAATAGTTACTTCTTTTTTTCCATTCCTAACAACCACACTTTTTCCTTCATTATCAACAACAGTTGACCCACAGGATTTACAAGCCGAAGGCATGGGAGAATAGATGCCAAAGATAATTAAAGAGTTCTTTCCTTTAACTTTAGCTTCCTCCGTATTTGTTAAATATAAATGTTCATCTGTAATTCGTAGCATTTTTTTGATATGATTATTCACGACATGTCGTCCTTTCTATCTTAGATTTTTGGTGGTACTTAAATTTTACTAGATAGACGACATGTTTTATATTTAAATAAACTAAAAAAGGACTGATGAATCAAATTTTGATTCATCAGTCCTTTAAATTATAGAGCCGAAATTCATAAGGTGTGTTTTTTGTTATTTAAAATACTAATAGCGTTTAAATCGTGCATTAAATCGTTGTTTGTGATATGTTGTAATTGTAGAAGTCAAAAAAATAAAGGGGAATGTAGTATGGACGAACATAACATGGAGCACATGACACATCATGACCATAATCAGTCACATCAACATTCTGGGCACATGATGAATTTTAAAAAACGTTTTTGGTGGTCGGTAATTTTTTCCATTCCGATTATTGCTTTATCACCAATGATGGGAATGGCCTTACCTTTTCAAGTAAATTTTCCTGGATCTAACTGGATAGTCTTAATTTTTGCAACAATTATTTATTTTTATGGTGGTAAGCCTTTTTTGATGGGTGCTAAAAGTGAACTAAAACAAAAAAATCCAGCAATGATGACTCTGATTTCTTTGGGGATTTCAGTTGCTTATTTTTATAGTTTGTATGCTTTTGTTTTAAATTTAATCAACCCATCAAATCAAGCGATGGATTTCTTTTGGGAATTAGATACGTTAATTTTAATTATGTTGCTAGGTCATTGGATTGAAATGAGCGCTGTCAGTAATGCTGGTAATGCGATGCAAAAAATGGCAGAGTTATTACCTAATCAGGCAACTGTTGTGATGGATAATGGTCAAACAATGACCATGTCACTCCAAGAAGTTCGCGAAGGACAAAAAGTATTGGTTAAATCAGGTGAAAATATCCCAACAGATGGTGTGATTATAAAAGGTCAAACATCAGTTAATGAGTCGATGGTAACTGGTGAAGCTCAAGCTGTCCAAAAAAAAGTTGGTGATTCGGTTATCGGGGGCTCATCAAATGGTGATGGGACAATTACGATAAAAGTCACCGGGACAGGTGAGTCAGGTTATCTGTCACAAGTCATGAATTTAGTGAGTCAAGCTCAACAAGAAAAATCACGTGTTGAGAGTTTATCCGATAAAGTTGCTAAATGGTTATTCTATGTAGCTGTTAGCGTGGGTGTAATTGCTTTTATTGTTTGGATTCTCATCACAAAATCATTTGGAACTGCTTTAGAACGAATGGTAACGGTCTTAATTATTGCGTGTCCACATGCTTTAGGGTTAGCTATTCCTTTAGTTACAGCACGTTCAACGTCTTTAGGCGCTCAAAACGGTTTACTCGTTAAAAATCGCCAAGCCTTAGAAACTGCTCAACACATTGATTGTGTCATGATGGATAAGACTGGGACTTTGACAGAAGGTCACTTTAAAGTGAATCATTACCAATCACTGACACAAGATTACACGGATCAAGAGATACTTGGATACTTTGCATCAATTGAAACACATTCCAATCATCCATTAGCTGCTAGTGTTGTGGCTTATGCTAAGGAGCAAAATATTCAGTTACAATCAATCGATGATGTTACGACTGTTTCAGGGGTTGGTCCACAAGGCACTATTCAACAAAAAACAGTTCAAATCGTCAACCCGCGTTATTTAAAGGAACATCAGATTGATTATGATACGAAGCAATTTGACGATTTATCGTCTCAAGGAAATACTGTAAGTTATCTATTAGTGAACCAAAAAAATGTTGGATTGATTGCACAAGGCGATCAAATTAAGCCAGAGTCTAAGCAATTAGTTCAGCAGCTAAAAGAGTTGGGGATTGAACCGATTATGTTAACGGGAGATAATCAACAAACTGCTCAAGCTGTTGCTAAAGAATTAGGTATTACAACGTTCCATGCGGAATTGTTACCCCAAGATAAAGAATCCATGATTCGAGATTACCGCGATAAAGGTCAGCAAGTAATGATGGTTGGAGATGGTATTAATGATGCACCAGCTTTAGCACGTGCTAATGTGGGAATGGCTATCGGTGCTGGAACTGACGTGGCGATTGATTCAGCGGATGTCATCTTGGTTAAAAGTAATCCGTTAGATATTGTTAAATTCTTTACACTTGCTAAGCGGACATCACGAAAAATGAAACAAAATCTTTGGTGGGGAGCCGGTTATAATATTATTGCTATTCCACTTGCTGCCGGAATTCTCGCACCAGTCGGAATTATCTTAAGCCCGGCAGTCGGAGCGGTATTCATGTCACTTAGTACAGTCATTGTAGCTATAAATGCCTTGCTACTTAAAATTGATTAAATAAAATAAACTAAAAAGGACTGATGAATCAAATTTTGATTCATCAGTCCTTTCAGACTGTAGACAAAGTATCAAAAATTTGATACTTTGTCTTTTTTTCTTGGTAAAATAGAGAAAAGGAGTTGCTTCCATGCTAAAAAAACAAGATATGAGCAAACGTAATCAAATTGGTTTTTATTCTCTAGAAGATTTAGTTCCCAAGGAACATCTATTAAGAGATATTGATAAATATGTAGATTTTAATTTTATTTATAAGTTAGTTGAAGATAAATACGATGAATCAAATGGCCGCCCTAGTATAGATCCGGTTCTATTAATTAAACTTCCGTTGATTCAGTATCTTTATGGTATAAAAAGTATGAGACAAACTATTAAAGATGTTGAGGTTAACATGGCTTATCGCTGGTTTTTAGGTTTGGATATCGAAGATGCTGTTCCTCACTTCTCAACCTTTGGCAAAAATTATTCTAGAAGATTTCGTGGTACAGATATCTTTGAACAAATATTTTACGGCATATTAGAACAGTGTATTGAAGCTGAATTAGTGGATACTTCTGAAGTATTTATTGATGGTACTCATATAAAAGCACATGCAAATAATAAAAAATATGAAAGTAACGAAGTTACTGAAGAAACTCTTTTTTATGTGGAATCACTACAAAAAGAAGTTGAAATAGATAGAGAAAAAAGATTAAAAAAGCCCTTAAAAAGAAGAGAGGAAAGTGAAAATCAGGTAAAACATAAAAAAATTAGTAAAACAGATGATGAGAGTGGTTGGTTCCATAAAGGAGAGCATAAACAGGTTTTTGCTTATGCTGCACAAGTAGCATGTGACAAGAATGGTTGGGTTTTAGGATATACAACTCATCCTGGTAATCAACATGATAGTCGGACATTCATCGATATCTATAATAAATTACAAAGTCACTTTACCTTAGATAAATTAGTAATGGACGCTGGATACAAAACACCTGGTATAGCCCATTTATTATTTCAAAATAATTTAACACCTATTTTTCCATATAAAAGACCTATGACCAAAAAAGGATTTTATAAAAAACATGATTATGTTTACGATGAATACTACGATCAATATATCTGCCCTAATGTGAAAATTTTAAGCTATACAACAACTAACAGAGACGGATATCGTGAATACAAAAGTAATACGTCTGATTGTAGTCAATGCCCTTTGATTGCCTATTGTACTGAGTCAAAAGAAAAGAGGAAATTAATTCAACGACATTTATGGGAAAATGATATGGAACGTTGTGAAGACATACGTCATTCCCTTGGAATGAAAGCTATATATAATAATCGAAAACAAACAATTGAGCGATTATTTGGAACGGCAAAAGAATTTCATGGCTTACGTTACACTAATTTAATTGGGAAAGAAAAAATGCACATGAAAATTGGGCTCACTTTCGCATGCCTTAACATTAAAAAATTAGCAAAAATGCTTAAATTAAGAGACCTGAAGGGCTCTATTTTTTTATCTATTTTGGGAATTTTATCAAAAATAATGATAAGATACAAAAAAACAAACCAATTACCCTTTATGAGCAACTGGTTTGTCTTCAATCTGAAAGGACTGATGAATCAAATTTTGATTCATCAGTCCTTTAAATTATAGAGCCAAAAACTTTTTTATTTAACGTGTGAGTCAGTTAAAGCAATAAATTCTTCAACATCCTGCTTAATCATATCGATACCTGCTTGCCAGAAGTCAGCTTGTGTTAAGTCAACACCTAAATGTTTTTTCGCTAATTCTTCTGTTGGCATAGATGCTGTGTCACGTAATAAGGCAATATAATCATCCTCAAAGTTAGTGCCTTGTTTTTTCGCAAAGGCATAGATACCTAAACTGAATAGGTAACCAAATGTGTATGGGAAGTTGTAGAAAGGCACAGAATCAATGTAGAAGTGTAATTTGCTAGCCCAGAAATGAGGGTGGTAAGTGGCTAGTGAATCACAGTAAGATTCTTTTTGTGCAGCAATCATTAATTCCGATATTTCTTCATCTGTTAATAAATGATCTTTGCGCTTATTGTGGAAGTTATTTTCAAAAATAAAACGGGCATGAATATTCATAAACATTGCAATTGCGTTTTGAATTTTGATATCAAGTAAGTTAACTTTTTCTTCCGTTGACGTTGCTTGTTGAAGAGTTGCATCTGCAACGATTAATTCAGCAAATGTACTAGCTGTTTCGGCAACATTCATTGCGTAATCTTGGCTAATTGCTGGTAAGTCCCACATCACATGCGAGTGGAAAGCATGGCCTAGTTCATGCGCTAATGTTGCCACTTCATTGATTGATTCACCATAAGTCATGAAAATACGTGATTCTTCACTTTCAGGTAAACCAGTACAGTAGCCACCTGGACGTTTTCCTGGTCGGTCTTCTGCCTCAATCCAAGATTTTTCAAATGCCGCTTTAGCGAAATCGGCCATTTTCGGACTAAAATCGGCAAAGTTAGTAATAATAAAGTCGGCTGCTTGATCAAATGTATACCGTCTTTCTTCAAAATCACCAATTAAGACTGGTGCATCTTGGTCTTGCCATTCCATTTTTTCTTTCCCAAATAAGTTGGCTTTACGCGTTAAGAAATCAACAAATGGTTGCTTGTTTTTAGCAATTGTTCCCCACATAGCATCGAGTGTTTCTTGTGACATCCGATTATACTCTAAAGGAATCTCTAAATGATTCGTAATGCCATGGATTTTGTTGGCTGTTAAACGGAAGCCATCTAAGTGGTTTAAAGTATCCGCGAAAATTGGCGCTTGTTTTGCCCAAGCGGCTTCCCATTTTTCGAATAATTCTTTACGAACAGTAGGATTAGCATCACCCATCATGCGGTTAAAAGCTTGGCCTGCTGATAATTCAAATTCTGTGCCATCTTCTTCAGTAAAAGGAATCGTCAATTGGGCAACAATAGTATCGTAGTGTGTACTCCACCCAGTTAAACCATCATTGGCTAATTGATTGATGATTGCTTCTTCGGCCTCACTTAATAAGCGTTTTCCTTGTGTGCGGATTTCTTCTAAATTAAAGGCAACTCCTTGTTCTTGTAACAATGGAGTGGCTAGGAGTGCGTCCCAAGTTACTTCAGGCATAGCTGTTAATTTTTTTGTTAGAATGACTCCAATATTATTGTAGTCAGTTAATTTATTGTAGACACTTGCTAATAACGTGCCGGCTTTTTTATTCGTTACATCGGCTGATTGAATGGCATTTACAAAGCTAATGATTTGTGAAAAGCCATTTTGAGCTTGCTCTTTGACAGTCATTAAATTTGTAAAGTGAACAAAGTCAGGTGCATCAGCTTCTGGTTGCCATGTAGACACTAATCGTGAAAAATCAGCGACTTGTGTGTCTAATAAAGTTAAACGCTCAGCTAAAGCAGGAGAATCGACACCACCATCAAATAATGAGTCTAAATCCCAAGTAATTGAATATGTCATGAATATATAACCCCTTTCTAATATAGTTATCATTATACATGATTTTTTTTAATCTGTGCGCATTATTGAAATAATTGCATTGAAAAGGTAAGATTAGACTATTATAAGGAGTGACTCGATGAAAAATATTCCAAAAGAAAAATTATTTTTACTAGTAGCTATTGGTGTAATGCTGATTTTATTCTTTAGTTCGGCTCAAACATATGAACAGCAATCCCAAGTGTCATTGTTAGAACGTTTATTAAAAAATGAACCATTTAAAGAGTCTCTATCTAAAATTGTCTTTACTTACGGTGGATCACCAGTCAGTATCGAGGCAGATGGCTATTTTAAATTTATTGAATTTTTTATTCGTAAAGCGGCACATTTTTTTACGTTTTTTGTTTTAGGTGGAGCTTTCTATTTTGTGCTTTACTATCAAACAAAGCGTCTATTTTTAGCTGGACTATTTGGTTGGTTAAGTGCGACTGGCTATGCTGCGCTCGATGAGTTCCATCAAATGTTGACAGGTGGTCGGACGCCATTATTTCAAGATGTTGCTCTTGATAGTATTGGTGCTTTGACAGCGTGTGTGCTTATTGTGTTAATCACATGGTTAAAATCGGGAAAAAAAGGACAGCGTCGGTAGTTGGAGTTACTTTATTTGTTAATCTATGCTAGAATTTAAGAGAGATAGATTAGAAGAAAGAAGGGATTTAGAATGGCGGGACATTCAAAATGGAACAACATTAAAGGGCGCAAAGGCGCACAAGATGCAAAACGTGGCAAGGTATTTCAAAAGTTATCACGTGAAATTTATATGGCAGCAAAAAGTGGTGGTCCTGATCCGTCAACTAACCCTGCCTTACGTTTAGTCTTAGATAAAGCAAAATCAGCTAATATGCCGAATGATAATGTTCAACGAGCAATTAAAAAAGCGACATCATCAAATGAAGGCGAAAACTATGATGAAGTCGTTTATGAAGGGTATGGACCAGCTGGTGTGGCAATTTTAGTTCATACATTAACAGATAATCGTAATCGTACGTCAACCAATGTTCGCGTAGCATTTAGAAAAAATGGAGGA
Organism: Vagococcus penaei; assembly: GCF_001998885.1. NCBI lineage: Bacteria > Bacillati > Bacillota > Bacilli > Lactobacillales > Enterococcaceae > Vagococcus > Vagococcus penaei. The sequence continues at coordinate 1,099,702 of NZ_CP019609.1, read as the reverse complement.
ACAATGGGCGAGTCTGGTTCAGTGGCTTATCTGTTTGATCGTAAAGGTTACATTGCTATTGAACGTGAAGGTTTAGATATGGATGAAGACACAATGTTGATGACAGTCTTAGACGCTGGTGGTGAAGATTTGGAAATATCGGACGAAGTGTTTGAAGTTTATACTGAACCACATGAGTTTACTGATGTCCGTGATGCGTTAGAAGAAGCGGGACTAACTTTGGCTCAAGCTGAATTAACGATGGTACCCCAAACATTAATTGACGTGGCAGATGATGAACAAACGCAACTTGAAGCGATTATTGATGCATTAGAAGAAGATGATGATGTATCTGAAGTATTCACTTCAGCGAACATGTAAATATAGCTAATTTTCTAAAAGAGTATCCTTATTTAAAAGGATGCTCTTTTTTATTTTTTAAGGTAAATCTTGAAAAAAGGAAGGACTTAAAAATATTAGATCATTTTTTCGAATCTTGGAGTTAGAAAGAGGTGAATTTGAGGTGTCGATTAAACAACTAGCTCGTGAGTTATTACGAAATGGAATGGCTCAGCATGTCAGTGATGTCTATATATTGCCATTTGGTACGACATATTATCAATTATCTTTTCGTCGTCATGACCAGATTACAGATCAAAGACGACTAACATTTGAGGAGGGCGAACGCTTAATTTTGTATTTTAAATATCTAGGTGGCATGGATGTATCAGAAAAAAGAAAAGTCCAAGTTGGGAGTGGCGTGATTCGCCTATCACAACGTAAAGTCTGTCGGATCCGGTTATCTACGGTGGCTAATTTTATGAATTTAGAAACCTTAGTTATCCGTTTACTTTATGATGCTAGTGAAACAGACAATATTAGTCATGTATTACCAGAGCAGTGGGAGACCTTGAAATCGATGACTAGAGAAACTGGTCTATATCTATTTTCAGGGCCAACAGGTGCTGGAAAATCAACAACCATGTATTTATTAGCTAAATATCTACAACAAACACATGGTAAGCAAGTCATTACAATTGAAGATCCAGTGGAAATTACTGACACGAGTTTTTTACAGTGTCAAATTAATGAAGCAATCCAATTAACGTACGATGAATTAATAAAAGTGTGTTTGAGACATCGGCCTGATTTGTTGATAGTTGGTGAGATTCGTGATCAACTGACAGCCACAATGGCGATTCGAGCCGCTTTGACAGGGCATCTAGTGTTTTCAAGTATTCATGCCCGAAGTAAACAAAGTGTTCGTCAACGATTATTAGATTTGGGAGTGGCAGAACCGGAGTTGAATGAATGCCTTGAGGGAGTTATTTATCAACGTTTGCTACCGTGTGTCTCTGGTCATTACGGTGTGTTATATGATATGACGTTAAGTGGAAAGGATGTCAGTACGTGGGAAAAAAGTTTACAAAAAAGTTGGCAAAACGGGACGATTACCGAAAAAATTAAAAGTCGGTATTTGTAAGCGACACAGACAGTTTACAACTAAAGAAAAGTTAACGTTTATTCGCTTATTGAGTGATGCACTTGAAGCAGGCTTTACGTTACAACATAGTTTGACTTTTTTAAGTCAAATGCACCCTGAATGGACTGGGAAGCTCAAGCAAATTGATACTGGTCTTATTCATGGGCGTCCATTGAGTTTATGTTTAAAAGACCTAGGTTTTCAGGCTCGTGAGGTAGCACAGTTACAATTTGCTGAAATTCATGGTGATTTTGATACCACACTGAAGAGAATGGCACATCACTTAGAGGATCGTAGGAAACAACGTGACAAGCTAAAAAAAACGTTGGCCTATCCGCTACTCTTATTACTTTTTTTATTAGGTATGTTGTTTGGGATGCGCTGGTTCGTTTTGCCACAATTAGCTGATTTATACACTAATCAGCAACCGGCTAATTTTAGCTTACGCTTTATCCAAAATTTTCCCTATTTAATATTAGGTCTTTTAGTTTTTGGTAGTCTCAGTTATCTATTGGGACGCTACTATTTAAGTAAATCACCACCTATTCGTTGCGCGAATCAATTATGTCGGATTCCAGTAGTTAAAGGGTTTTTGAGAGATTATTACACATCCCTTTTTGCTACAGAATGGGGACAATTGCTCCTAATGGGAATGGAATTTCGTGACATTATTTTAATTATGACGGACACCGGATATACCCCGCTCATGCAAGCGATGGCGAGTCAAATCCAAGTCAGATTGGAGCAAGGGTATTCGTTGAAAAAGCCATTAGTAACATGGCAATTTTTAGCTCCTGAACTAGCAGTGATTATTCAACATGGCGAAATGAAAGGCGAATTAGGGGCAGAGCTCGTCATCTATGGACAAACAGAGTGGCAACGCTATTTGGAACGTATTGACAAGGGCGTTGTCTACTTACAACCATTGGCATTTTTATTGATTGCGCTTTTAATTGTATCTATCTATGCAGGTTTATTGTTGCCAATTTATCAAGGAATGGAGGAATTTATATGATTGAAACATCAAAAAAAATGATAATTAAGCAAAAGAATCAAGGGTTTACTTTATTAGAAATGCTAGTGGTGCTACTAATTGTTACAGTCTTGATTATTTTATTTATTCCGAATGTTACCAAGCAACGTAGTATGATTAGTGAAAAAGAAAAAGCCGGTTTAACGAAAGTGATTGAAACGCAGGTTGAAATGTATTATTTAGAAAATGGAAGTTATCCCTCTGATATTGCGACTTTAAGCTCACATGGTTATCTTTCAGAAGAACAAGTCAAAAAAGCGGAAAAGTATAAAATTATGGAACTAAAAATCCCTCAAATAGATAAGTAGTGGTGAGTGTATGAGAAATCACCAAGGTTTTACTTTAATTGAAATGTTGTTGGTACTTATGGTGTTGTCCTTTTTTACGATTTGTCCAGTTGTCATTCTTTCAAAGTGGCAAAAAGGGACTCAAGTGACTCATTGTTTGAATCAATTTGAACGTTACTATCACCGGACACAGCAAAGCGCCGTTTTAACTAAGCGTCAAACGAAAATTGAATTTAGTGATTTAAAACAAGAAATTATTTTTACTTATTATCAAAATCAGCAAACACACACGAAGAAATTAACATTACCAGCCGATTTACGATTGTTAAATAATCAGATGGTCATGTTTTTAGAAAGTGGTAGTCTAACAAAAATTTGTCAATTAAACTTTCAAGATCGCACACAAACCCCAGTCCGTTTAATCACATATCAAGTCCAGATTGGGAGTGGAAAGTTGGTACGAGTCGATGGAAAATCATGATGGATATATATTACTGGAAAGTCTTGTGACATTTGGTGTATTAATGACTTGTTTAGCGTTATTAAGTTTGACTGTTTTACAGCAAGTTAAGCAGGAGGATCGAGTTAAGCATTTAGCTGAATTAACTAATTTTGGTTATGACTGGCAAAGGATGAATCAGTCTTCTAAGTATAATAATTGGTTAAAGGAAGAGCAAAAAAGATACCAGGTTATTTATTTAAAGAGTGAAACCAGTTATTTAGAAGTAAAAAATATGTATGGCGAGTTGTTAATTTATGAAGAATAATCAAGGGTTTACGTTAATTGAGTGTTTAATAGCCTTACTAGTTTTAATAAGCTTGTTACTATTTATATCGCCATTAATTAAACAATTACCGAAATTAAATAATCGTGTAAATGCTCAAGCTAATATTGATTATCGTTTAGGTAAGGTTCAGTTACAGCGTTTGATTCAATCAATGCCACTCATTGACGTTGATCAGAAATACTTAAAATTTAGAAAAGCTAAACAGGGAGCAGATTTTTATGAAGAGGTAACGATTAGTTTGTATCCTAAAAGTCATTCTTTACGCCGAACACCAGGGCATCATGTCATCATGACAAATGTTAAAACAATCACTTTTAGTGAAGAAGACCAAATTGTTCGGGTTGAACTAGAAACGTGTGAAAATCAAAAGGAGGTCTTTTTTTTATATTGTGAAAAATAATCAAGGTGGGATTTTTTTAAGCCTATTGGTACTGTTAACAATGATTAGTACCATGTATTTATTCGTGATTGAAGATAGCCAAGCACGACAATCTTTTTATCTTGAAGAAAAAAATTATTACACAGCATTAATTATTGAAAATATGGCAATTACTAAGATCAACGAGATGACAGTAGTACAGAATACTGAACTTGTTTACAATGTCGGTAAAGTCCATATAAAAGCAAGGAATAAGGATAAAAAGGTTCAGATAACAACTGTTTTAAACAATGATTTTAAACTTACCAGAGAAATTAAAATTAATTCACAAGAATAAGAAAAATTTTTCTTATTCTTTTTCTGTGCCTTTAACCTTGAATTATTCGTTTTCATTCGCTAAAATGAAACAGTAAAGGACTTTTGTTACAATGTGATGGAAGAGGTGAGGTGTATGTCTCAGACAGAGATTGAAAAAGGTTTTCAATTAATCAATGAGTCTGTAGGTATATTGCAACAAACATTAGATGCCTCTTTTTTTGATGCGTATATCGAAAATCAAGAAAATTTTCTTGATGGTCGACAAGCTAGAGTCATCGACAACGTACCAACAAAAGAAGAAGTAGCTAAGCTAGAAGCGAACTATCAACAGTTGAGTGACTTATCACTAACAGCTGAAGAAAAGCGTAAAATCACCCAATTGGTTTTGCTCCAAGGGTTAATGAAGGATAACGTCCAAGCAAATCATCAATTAACACCAGATGGATTAGGCTTTTTATTTGTGTATATGTTTGAGCAATTGACGACAGGTAAAAAGAATGTATCCGTTTTAGATCCTGTTGTTGGGACAGGGAACTTGCTTTATACAATTATGGCTAATTTGAATTTAGCAGGGTATCAAACAACTGGTTTTGGTGTTGATGTCGATGATACGCTTTTAAGTATTAGTTCTGTCAATCGTGATTGGTTGGGGTTAGATGTTGAATTAACACACCAAGACAGCCTGCATCCTTTATTAATTGATCCGGTTGATTTTGCGGTCGCCGATTTACCGATTGGCTTCTATCCTGATGATGATCGTGCCAAAGAATTTCAAACGTCACATAAAGATGGGCATAGCTATGCACATCATTTATTGATGGAGAAAGCCATGACACACGTTAAACCAAATGGGTTCGGTTTGTTTCTATTGCCAACAAACTTTTTAGAATCTGAGCAAGCAGCAGAGCTAAAAACATGGTTGTTAAAAGAAGTTTATTTGCAAGCAGTACTACAATTACCAAACTCATTGTTCAAACATAAAAGCATGAGTAAATCAATTATTGTGGTTCAAAACCCTGGTGAATCAGCACAACAAGCTAAAGAAGTTTTGTTAGCAGAATTACCATCGTTGAAAGATAGTCAGGCAGTGGTTGCGTTTGTAAAACAATTCCGCTCGTGGCGAGAAAAAAACATTATACTTTAAGGGAGAATGAAAAATGTCAAAAACAATTGCAATTAACGCGGGAAGCTCAAGTCTAAAATGGCAACTTTATACTATGCCAGAAGAAGTTGTAGTCGCAAAAGGAATCGTGGAAAGAATCGGTTTAAACGATTCAATCTTTACAATTAAATATGGTGAAGGTGATAAATACGAAGTTGTTAAAGACATCGTTGACCACGAAACAGCGATTCACATGTTGTTAGACCAATTAACAGAATTAAATATTATTGAATCTTTAGAAGAAATTACTGGAGCGGGTCACCGTATTGTTGCAGGTGGAGAACATTTTAAAGAATCAGCAATTATTGATGATGCTGCATTAAAATTAGTTGACGAATTAGCTGAATTTGCGCCATTACATAATCCAGCGGAAGCAAAAGTTATTCGTGTTTTCCAAAAATTATTACCAAACACATTAAACGTTGGTGTATTTGATACATCATTCCATACTACAATGCCAGATGTGAACTACCTATACAGTATCCCAATGGAATATTATGATGAGTTTGGCGCACGTAAATATGGTGCTCACGGAACAAGTCATCGTTATGTGTCAGAACGTGCGGCTGAAATGTTGGGCAAACCACTAGAAGAAACAAAAATCATTACATGTCACTTAGGTAACGGTGCATCAATTACTGCAGTTGATGGCGGTAAATCAATCGATACATCAATGGGCTTCACACCATTAGCTGGTTTAACAATGGGTACTCGTTCAGGTGACATTGATGCGTCATTATTACCTTACTTAATGGATAAATTAAATATCACTGACATTAAAGAAATGGTTGATATCTTAAATAAAAAATCTGGTTTATTAGGTTTATCTGGCGTTTCAAGTGATATGCGTGACTTATTAGAAGCACAAGAGACAGACTCACGTGCAAAAGTTGCAATTGAAATTTTTGAAGACCGTGTACGTAAATACATTGGTAGCTATGTTGCAACAATGAATGGTGTGGATGCTATTGTCTTTACAGCTGGTATTGGTGAAAACGATGTTGAAATGCGTCGTAATGTTATCAATGGTTTAACATGGTTTGGTTGTGAATTAGACGAAGAGAAAAATAATGTTCGTGGTGATGAGCGCTTTATCTCTACAGATGATTCTAAAGTAAAAGTTTTATTAATTCCAACTGATGAAGAGTTAATGATTGCTCGCGATGTGGAAACATTAAAAAATAACTAGTCATAAATATAATAACTAGCTATTAAATAAAAAAGATAGTATCTCTTGTCGGAGATGCTATTTTTTTTGCTTATTTAAGAAGAAAAGTGTGCTTAAAATATCATGGTATGTAAAGGTTAAGTAAAATCAGACAGGAAAGTGGCAACTTGGACTAAGAATTATTACACTAAAGTTATTGATTAGTTAAGTAAAAAAGGATGACAAAAAATGCTTGATGATATAATGAATAAAGTAATGGAAAATGGTGAGACCAATGTTTAAAAGTAATTTGCGACAGTTAGTCGAGATTTTTTTAGTATCGACCAAATTAGGCTTAACATCATTTGGGGGACCAGTTGCACACCTTGGTTATTTTCACCATGAGTATGTGCAAAAACGGAAATGGCTAGATGAAGAAAGTTATGCTGATTTAGTTGCTTTGTGCCAATTTTTACCAGGACCAGCTAGCAGTCAAGTAGGTATTGGTATTGGTTCCATGCGTGCTGGAGTCTTGGGTGGTCTGGTTGCTTTTATGGGTTTCACACTGCCATCAGTTTTAGTGCTTATGGTATTTGCTTTATTTTTTGAAGGGACCGCCATCGGGAAAACCGGGTGGATTCACGGATTAAAAATTGTAGCAGTGGCAATTGTAGCACAAGCAATTGTTGAAATGGCAAAAAAATTAGTACCGGATTTAAAAAGAAAAATGATAGCCTTGTTAGCATTAAGTATCACATTACTATGGGAAACAACACTTAGTCAATTAAGCGTCATTTTCATGTCAGGACTTTTAGGTTTATTGTTTTATCAAAGTTTACCCATCCAATTGACGGAAAATAACTCATCAGTGACATCAAAAGTTATCTCCCGACGATTTGGAATTAGTTGCTTAATATTATTTGTGGTGCTACTGATTGGTTTACCACTTTTTCAGGAAATGACTAATTCAAAGATGGTGGCGATATTTGATAGTTTTTATCGTTCGGGTGCGCTTGTCTTTGGCGGTGGACATGTTGTACTACCACTTTTTGAACGAGAATTTGTGACAACTGGACTTATCCATCCAGAAACATTTTTAGCTGGCTATGGTGTAACCCAAGCTGTACCAGGACCATTATTCACATTTGCGACATATTTAGGTACAATTTTAGCCAGTTGGCAAGGTGGATTATTAGCAACGTTAGCGATTTTTTTACCGGGCGGTTTATTAATTTTAGGTGTGCTCCCTTTTTGGGAATTGGTTCGTCAACTTCCGAAAATAAAAGGTGCATTGATGGGAGTTAATGCCGCAGTTGTGGGTTTATTAATTGCCGCTTTTTATCAACCAATTTGGCAAAGCACCATTATTCAGTCACGTGACTTTGTATTTGCCGCCTGCCTGTTTAGTTTATTAACATATTTGAAAATTCCTTCGTGGCTAGTTGTTATTTTAGGAGCCATAGGTGGCGCCATAATGGCCTTATTTTAATAAAAAAACCAGACGTTTTAAGAAACGTCTGGTCAGACTGTAGACAAAGTATCAAAAATTTGATACTTTGTCTTTTTTTCTTGGTAAAATAGAGAAAAGGAGTTGCTTCCATGCTAAAAAAACAAGATATGAGCAAACGTAATCAAATTGGTTTTTATTCTCTAGAAGATTTAGTTCCCAAGGAACATCTATTAAGAGATATTGATAAATATGTAGATTTTAATTTTATTTATAAGTTAGTTGAAGATAAATACGATGAATCAAATGGCCGCCCTAGTATAGATCCGGTTCTATTAATTAAACTTCCGTTGATTCAGTATCTTTATGGTATAAAAAGTATGAGACAAACTATTAAAGATGTTGAGGTTAACATGGCTTATCGCTGGTTTTTAGGTTTGGATATCGAAGATGCTGTTCCTCACTTCTCAACCTTTGGCAAAAATTATTCTAGAAGATTTCGTGGTACAGATATCTTTGAACAAATATTTTACGGCATATTAGAACAGTGTATTGAAGCTGAATTAGTGGATACTTCTGAAGTATTTATTGATGGTACTCATATAAAAGCACATGCAAATAATAAAAAATATGAAAGTAACGAAGTTACTGAAGAAACTCTTTTTTATGTGGAATCACTACAAAAAGAAGTTGAAATAGATAGAGAAAAAAGATTAAAAAAGCCCTTAAAAAGAAGAGAGGAAAGTGAAAATCAGGTAAAACATAAAAAAATTAGTAAAACAGATGATGAGAGTGGTTGGTTCCATAAAGGAGAGCATAAACAGGTTTTTGCTTATGCTGCACAAGTAGCATGTGACAAGAATGGTTGGGTTTTAGGATATACAACTCATCCTGGTAATCAACATGATAGTCGGACATTCATCGATATCTATAATAAATTACAAAGTCACTTTACCTTAGATAAATTAGTAATGGACGCTGGATACAAAACACCTGGTATAGCCCATTTATTATTTCAAAATAATTTAACACCTATTTTTCCATATAAAAGACCTATGACCAAAAAAGGATTTTATAAAAAACATGATTATGTTTACGATGAATACTACGATCAATATATCTGCCCTAATGTGAAAATTTTAAGCTATACAACAACTAACAGAGACGGATATCGTGAATACAAAAGTAATACGTCTGATTGTAGTCAATGCCCTTTGATTGCCTATTGTACTGAGTCAAAAGAAAAGAGGAAATTAATTCAACGACATTTATGGGAAAATGATATGGAACGTTGTGAAGACATACGTCATTCCCTTGGAATGAAAGCTATATATAATAATCGAAAACAAACAATTGAGCGATTATTTGGAACGGCAAAAGAATTTCATGGCTTACGTTACACTAATTTAATTGGGAAAGAAAAAATGCACATGAAAATTGGGCTCACTTTCGCATGCCTTAACATTAAAAAATTAGCAAAAATGCTTAAATTAAGAGACCTGAAGGGCTCTATTTTTTTATCTATTTTGGGAATTTTATCAAAAATAATGATAAGATACAAAAAAACAAACCAATTACCCTTTATGAGCAACTGGTTTGTCTTCAATCTGACCAGACGTTTTAAGAAACGTCTGGTTTTTTTCTGTCCAATTATTTTTTAGCTTTTTTCATTTTTGGTATTGGGCGATTATCTAAATCTGTCCGCACAATCAAAACATCGCAGTGTGCATTACGGGCAACGTAACTTGAAACAGACCCAATAAAAATACGTTCCATTGTATTTAGTCCGGTTGCTCCAAGTAAGATAAGGTCAATATCATGTTCGTGTTGAAGATTTTTTGCCAATAAAACTTTTGGCGAACCATACTCAATGACATACTCTGCATGTTGAATACCTTGTTCTTTGGCATATGTAATATAGGCGTCTAAAGTTTCACGCGCAATATTTGCAGCTTCTTCAGCTAAAGATTCATCAAAAGATGAAACCGACTCAAAGGCGCGAATATCAATAATATGAGCAATAACTAAAACAGCATTATTTCGGCGTGCTACTTGCGTCGCTTTTTTAAACGCTAACTCAGATTCATGAGACCCATCAACAGCAACAAGTATTTTTTTGTACTCTTTCAACATATGAAACACCCTTTCTTAAATCCGTTATGACCAGTTTTTAGCTAAGCGATAGCCAACACTAGCAGATATAACTAATATAATAATAACATAAGTTAGAGCGATTATGCGTGATGGAAAGAAAAATCCTAGTGGTAATCCAATAAGACCTAAAATAAAAAAAGATTGATACACTGACTTTAAAGTTTTTTGATTATTTTGTGTGAAGAGTGTTAATAAAGTCGTTTGATGTTTACTAATGTACCAACCGATAAGTAATAATATAAGTGCAGGAATAAAAATTAATAATTGATACAACATATGGCCACCTCTGTGAAATGAATTTAGCGTCAATAAAAAAAAGGCACCGAAGCCCCTAGTTATGAACACTATGATTGTATAAAAAAAGAATATCCGTCGATGCCGTTAATGAGTGTGGTGAGGTTGAACCCGCTGTATATGCAGGTGGGAACTCTAGTTACTACCTCAAACTACCAAGAGAAAAGGCCTGTTTTCCTTAGTAACGTTTGAGTTCCCAAGGTAAGACGATTTGTTCGGTCAACACTATTTAACACTCGGCGAACATCACAGATATCCTATATATTAATAGTAACACAAGAAAATTTATTCGGCAATTATAACTGGTTAACTCACTAGAATCTTAATTTTTTTTAGCTTGTTCAATTTTAGCTAATTGTTCAGCTAAGGCGGTTTCATATTTACCAGAATTTTTGGGTTGGTAGTAATGTTTATTGCTTAATTTATCTGGCAAGTATTGTTGCTTTACCCAACCGTTAGGATAATCATGCGGATAGAGATAGCCAACACCACGTCCAAGTTCGTTAGCACCTTGATAATGTCCGTCTTTCAAGTGATTAGGTACATCACCAATCATCCCTTGATGGATATCAGCTAAGGCTCGGTCGATGGCTTCAACGCTTGAATTTGATTTAGGGGATAAGCATAAATCAATGATGGCTTCGGCTAAAGGGATTCGCGCTTCAGGTAAGCCCAGTTTTTCTGCAGCTTGTACAGCTGAGACCGTTCGACTGCAAGCTCCCGGATTAGCTAGTCCGACATCTTCATAAGCGATAACTAATAGACGTCGGCAAATAGTTACCAATTCGCCTGCTTCAACTAATCGTGCAAGGTAGTGCATTGCAGCATGTACGTCACTACCGCGAATTGATTTTTGAAAGGCAGAGATAACATCATAATGAGCATCGCCATCTTTATCATGATAGAGTGCTTTTTTTTGAACGCATTCCTCTAAAATCGAGAGTGTTAGTTGAATGATACCATTGTTATTTGGCGGGGTCGACATGGCAGCCAACTCTAAGCCATTTAAAGCACTACGTAAGTCACCATTCGTCGCTCGTGTTAAATGAAGCCGTGCTTCTGGTGTGAGATTAATCGCTAAATTTCCTAGACCATTTGTTTGATCTATTAGTGCACGGTCTAAAGCTTGTTCGATATCTTGCTCAGAGAGTGCTTTGACTTCAAAAATTTGTGTCCGACTACGGATTGCCGGATTAATCGTAATATAAGGATTTTCAGTTGTTGCACCAATCAATACGACACGTCCATTTTCAAGATGAGGCAATAGAAAATCTTGCTTTGGTTTATCTAAACGGTGAATCTCATCTAAAAGTAAGATGACAGTCCCACTCATTTTGGCTTCTTCGACAACAACTTGTAAGTCTTTTTTGCTATCAGTCGCAGCATTTAAAGTCCGAAAGGCAAATTTAGTTGAGCCAGCAATGGCACTTGCGATACTCGTTTTTCCGGTACCAGGTGGTCCGTATAAAATCATTGAGGATAGGCGATTCGCGTCTACCATTCGGCGAATTATTTTACCGTCACCTACTAAATGCTGTTGTCCGACAACTTCATCAATTGTCGTTGGACGCATTCTAAATGCTAATGGTTTTTGCATGAAAAAGTCCTCCTCTTGTTTTCTTAAGTATAGCATTAATTGAATTTAGCGTCAGTCAGAAGTAGCTAGGTTTGATAATAATCTGACACATCATGTAAAGTGTGTATTAAAAAGTGGTGGCGGTAGATATATGAAAGAAATTTTTGGAAACTAATACGTTGAAAGTTAGCCTAGTAGTATTTATCGGGATTGCTGGTTACACTTTATCTAAGTAAGGTGACAATAAACACTTGTTACCGATTACTTTAATTAATGCGGTCATTGGTATTCGGCCTAAAACAGCTGATGCATGGGTATTTTTTAGATACCGTTTATCTGGAACAATCATCGGTTGCTTGCTAGGGTCGGTAGTCTTGTACATTGCTGGAAAGACGGAACACGAGTTACTAGTTAATTTGTTATTACTACCTTTTTCACGTATATTGCGGCGATTTGATCTGGTGGAACAAAATCATCTACACCAAATCAAGGGGCGATTATTACGATGTTGACAATTGTGTTATTAGTTGCACCTGACAGCGATTCGCATTATATTATTTATCGTGTTTTAGCAACTTTTATCGGTTTACTTATTTCAATTTCAGTTAACAGGTTGATTAAACTTGAAAGAGTGCACTCCATTAAGAACTTTGGGTAAAATCATTGACGATGATTAAGCTGGTGATTTAGGTTATTTTTAAAAATAAACTTATTAAACGACAGAAAATATTAGATTAAATTAGTCGCATGATGTATAATGTAAATAGACACATGATATAAAAATATTTTCAAAAATGGAGGCATTATTATGTACAGAAGTAATGGAAATTATGAAGCATTTGCACGACCTGTTAAACCAGCTAAGGCTGATGATATCAACAAGGTTTATATGGTGGGTTCTGGATTAGCCTCATTAGCTGCGTCAGCATTTTTAATTAGAGATGGGCAAGTTCCAGGCAATAAGATCACTATTTTAGAAGAATTACCAATTGCGGGTGGGTCGCTAGATGGTGTTGACAAAGATCATTATGGTTTTGTTATTCGTGGTGGTCGTGAGATGGAAAGTCATTTCGAATGTTTGTGGGATTTATTCCGTTCAATTCCCTCTTTAGAAATTGAAGATGCTTCTGTATTAGATGAGTTTTATTGGTTAAATAAAGAAGACCCTAACTCATCACATTGCCGTATTATTCATAATCAAGGAAAACAACTACCGACAGATGGGCAACTTTTACTAACTGAAAAAGCGATTAAAGAAATTTTAGATTTATGCTTGACTAAAGAAGAAAATCTTCAAGATAAACGGATCAATCAAGTCTTTACTAAAGATTTCTTTGAATCAAACTTCTGGACATATTGGTGTACAATGTTTGCTTTTGAAGAATGGCATTCTGCAATGGAAATGCGACGCTATTTAATGCGCTTTATTCACCATATTGATGCATTGGCTGATTTTTCATCATTGAAATTTACCAAGTATAATCAGTATGAATCTCTTGTCTTACCATTAGTAGCTTATCTGAAAGAGCATGGTGTGACAGTGCAATATAATACTAAAGTCGAAAATATTATTGTTAATAGTTCTGATACAGCGAAAGTTGCGGAAAAACTATTACTAGAAGTGGATGGTGAGAAAAAAGAAGTTGCATTAACTGAAAATGACTTAGTGTTTGTAACTAACGGCTCTATTACTGAAAGCTCAACTTATGGTAACAACACGACACCAGCGCCAGTTTCGAAAGAATTAGGTGGTAGCTGGAATTTATGGAAAAACTTAGCAGCACAAAATAAAGAATTTGGCCGTCCAGAAAAATTCTGTGAAGGTATTCCTGATGCGGCTTGGTTTGTGTCTGCAACTGTGACTACTTTAGATGATCAAATTGCTCCATATATTGAAAAAATTAGTAAACGTAATCCATATGCTGGAAAAGTTGTGACTGGTGGGATTGTGCATGCGATTGATTCTGGTTGGAAGATGAGTTATACCTTAAATCGTCAACCACACTTTAAAAAACAACCAAAAGATCAATTAGTTGTTTGGGTATATGCGTTATTATCTGATACAAAAGGTGACTACATTGAAAAACCAATTACGGAGTGTACGGGAACGGAAATCGCACAAGAATGGTTGTATCAAATGGGTGTACCGGCAGATAAAATTGACAGCTTAGCAAAAGAATCATGTAATGTGGTGCCAACTTATATGCCATACATTACGTCTTACTTTATGCCACGTGCATTGGGTGATCGTCCATTAGTTGTGCCAAATCATTCTAAAAACTTAGCGTTCATCGGTAACTTTGCTGAAACAGAGCGTGATACAGTGTTCACGACAGAATACTCTGTACGAACAGCGATGGAAGCAGTCTATACATTATTAGACATTGACCGTGGAGTTCCAGAAGTCTTTGCATCATCTTATGATATTCGCGAATTGATGAAAGCAACGTATTATTTAAATGATAAAAAAGACATGACTCAAGTAAAATTACCTTGGTTAATGAAACGTGTGGAACATCATGAATTGAAAAAAATTAAAGGCACATTTGTAGAAGAATTACTACAAAACGCTAAACTACTTAAATAAAAAGAGCAAGACGCTAAAAAATGGAAATATTCCTTTTTAGCGTCTTTTTATGGTTAATCTGTGTTATAGTGACTAATTAGATAAAAAACGCCTTCCATAAATGGAGGGCGTTTTTTAAGTCATATTACATTAAGTCTAATACTTCTTCGTAAGCTTCGATTGTTGCAGCTAAACGTTGAATTTGTATTTCGTTTTCAATGAAATCAATTGAATTACCTAAATTTTCTTGGCGGCGATCTTCTAAACGGTCAGTTTCTTTTTTTGCTTCATTCACTAATTTTGTAATTTGTTTTTTTAATTCTGTCATGATGACATCCCTCCGTTATCTTTAATATAAGTTTATTATACACGCTATTTTGATATAACTGAAATAAAACCACCTGTTTTCATATAAAAAATTCTTTTTCTTCTATTTTCAACGTTTAATTGCACAAATATATTAAAGTTGTTGTTTTTTGAAAAGGACATTTGAGTGTTTTTCGTGTTTGACGTAAATGAAAAGTCATTGGCAAAGTTAGTATTCTCTTGTATGATAGAAGAAAACTAATAGAGAATGAGAGAAACTATGACAAAAGAGACGGTATTAACTTATTTAGAAACAGCGTTAGAACGTGCATTAGGCGATATTGATTTTGCGATTGATTGGGACAAACGTCAACACACCATTGAGGTTATTATTGCCTTATATGCTGAAAACCAACAACATGAAGCTATCGAAGACGATGAGGGTGTTATTTCAGAAGAAGATGTCATTGAGTTCCAAGATAGCACACTATTTTATTTAACTGACAAAGCTCCTACTATTGACACAGACGAGTACTTAATGACGCATGGCTTTGATAAGAAAAAAGGCTTATCTAAAGCGTTTATTGATACTTATGCAGCATACTTGGCCGAAGTTGCTGAAACTGGACAAAGTGATTTATTAGATTTTTTAACAGATGATAGCCAAGCTGTTTTTGAGTTACATTGGCATGCAGATGAGTTTGCTGAGCGTTTAAGTCAAGTGGACGATGGCAACTATGTCCCATATCCAAGTTACTAAGAAAGAGGTAGACAGATGAAATGGAATCAAGCATCTGTATTGACAGCAAGTGAGTCTGTTGATGCAATTTCAAATATTATGATGGAGTCAGGTGCTAACGGAGTAGCCATTGAGGATGCGTTAGATATTGTGAATTTTGAGAGCGATCCATTTGGTGAACTAATGGATATCTCAACTATTAACCATATCCAAGAGGGAGCGAAAGTGGTCGCTTATTTTCCAGAAACGATTTTTTTACCTGAAGTTTTACCAAGTATCCAATCTCGTATTACAGAGCTAGCATCTTTTGGTCTTGATATTGGAGTGAATGATGTATCGATTGAAGAAGTTGTCGAAAGTGATTGGGCAACTGCTTGGAAAAAATACTACCATCCAGTATTGATTAGCCGTTATTTAACGATTGTTCCTGATTGGCAAGACTACACACCACATTCTGCTGATGAACACATTATTACGTTAGACCCAGGTATGGCTTTTGGAACGGGAACTCATCCGACAACTAGACTAACGCTACAAGCATTAGAAGTCGTTTTACGTGGTGGTGAAACGGTGATTGATGTTGGGACAGGTTCAGGTGTCTTAAGTATTGCAAGTAAATACTTAGGTGCAAATGAGGTCTATGCGTATGACTTAGATGAAGTAGCAGTGCGTGCAGCTAAAGAAAATATGGCATTAAATCCGATTGCAGCCGATGTACATGTATCAGCGAATAATTTATTAGAAGGAATTGATATTAAAGCGAATGTTATTGTAGCTAATATTTTAGCGGATATCATTATTTTAATGGTTCCAGATGCTTATCGCCAATTAGCCGATGATGGGTATTTTATTATTTCTGGTATTATTGAAGATAAAGTTGCGTCAGTCTTAGATGTCGTGACGGCAAATGGATTTGATGTTGATCAAACGTTTAAACAACGTGATTGGTATGCCTTTATTTTAACAAAAAAAATCGAGGAGTAAGCTCATGCAACGATATTTTTTAGAAAGCACTTATACAGAAGCGCTACCGTCATTACGTTTAACAGGGGATGATTACCATCATGCCGTTCACGTGATGCGGATGGTAGTTGGTAGTCGTTGTTATCTATCATTTCGTGATAAACGAACTGTGATTGCGGAGATTCAGCAAATTACCCCAACTGAAGTTGAATTGATTGAAATCAGTCAAGAGACTATGGAAAAGGAGTTACCCTGTCATGTGACTCTGGCTTGCGCTTACACAAAAGGTGATAAACTTGAATTAGTTGCCCAAAAAGCGACCGAACTAGGTATGTCTGAGTTGCTTGGTTTTTCTGGTAAGACATCCGTTGTGAAGTGGGATGATAAAAAATTAGCCAAAAAAGAGCAACGATTAACAAAAATTTGTAAGGAAGCAGCCGAGCAATCACATCGACAAATGCAACCCGATGTACGTCTGTTAGCGAATATGGCAACTTTAGTCAAAGAATTACCAAGCTATGACGTGGTCCTTGTGGCGTATGAAGAGTCGGCAAAGGAAGGTGAGCAAGCAACCTTTGCGCGTGCGATTGCGGCGTGTCAACCTGGTCAACGATTGTTAGTTATCTTTGGTCCAGAAGGTGGCTTAACGCCAGATGAAATAAACTTATTAATAACACATGGTGGTCAAGTTTGTGGTTTAGGTCCACGTATTTTGCGAGCTGAGACGGCACCGCTGTATGTTCTAGCAGCAATGAGTTATCAGTGGGAACTACTGGCTAATCATTGAAATACTGTCTAAAAATAAGGTATAATAGACTTATAACTAATGAACGTGAAAAGTACTGACTCAGTACTTTTTTTTAATAAGTAAGGGGAGATAAACATGCCGCAAGAAAAAGATCTAACTGCACCAGAAGTCATTAAAATGATTTCGACTTATATGAGCCCTGAACATGTCGCATTCGTGCAAAAGGCATGTGATTATGCAACAGAAGCCCACAAAGAACAGTTTCGTAAATCAGGAGAACCCTACATTATTCACCCGATTCAAGTGGCGGGGATTTTAGCTGATATTAACATGGATCCACATACTGTTGCGACTGGTTTTTTACACGATGTAGTAGAAGATACTGATATCACGCTAGATGACTTACGAGAAGAATTTGGTGATGACGTAGCCATGCTAGTTGATGGGGTCACTAAATTAGGAAAAATTAAATACAAATCACATGAAGAACAATTAGCGGAGAATCACCGCAAGATGTTATTAGCGATGGCCCAAGATTTACGAGTAATCATGGTGAAGTTAGCTGACCGTGTGCATAATATGCGGACGCTTAAGCATTTACGTGAAGATAAGCAACGTCGGATTGCCAAAGAAACCTTAGAAATTTACGCACCACTAGCACACCGTTTGGGGATTAGCTTAATCAAATGGGAACTTGAAGACCGATCATTACGCTATTTAAATCCTCGTCAGTATTACCGCATTGTTAATCTGATGAAATCCAAGCGTGCTGAACGTGAAGCTTATGTGAAAGAGGCGGTAGATGAGATTCAGTCATCAACGGAAGAATTAGGCATTAATGGGGATATTTATGGTCGACCAAAACATATTTATTCCATTTATCGTAAAATGACAGATAAGAAAAAAGAATTTGATGAAATCTATGATTTATTGGCGATTCGGGTTATTGTCGACACTATCAAAGATTGCTATGCCGTTTTAGGGGCAATTCATACGAAATGGAAGCCATTGCCTGGACGTTTTAAAGATTACATTGCAGTGCCAAAAACCAATATGTACCAATCACTTCATACAACTGTAATTGGGCCAAAAGGAAACCCAGTTGAAATCCAAATTCGGACACATGAAATGCATGCGATTGCGGAGTTTGGGGTGGCGGCTCACTGGGCATATAAAGAAGGTAAAACGGATAAGCAAGATAATAAATCGGCTAATCAAATTAGTTTATTACGTGAAATCATTGAGTTACAAGATGAATCGTATGATGCATCTGACTTTATGGAAAGTGTTAAAGGCGATATTTTTAGTGACAAAGTCTATGTTTTCACTCCAAAGGGTGATGCAACTGAACTGCCACAAGGTTCAGGTCCGCTAGACTTTGCGTATCATATTCATACCGAGATTGGTAACAAAACGACCGGTGCAAAGGTCAATGGTAAGATGGTGCCATTAGATTATAAATTGAAAAATGGCGATATTATTGAAGTCTTGACGTCAAGTAACTCCTTTGGTCCGAGTCGTGACTGGGTGAATTTAGTTGCTACGACAAAAGCACGTAATAAAATCAAACGTTTCTTTAAAGTTAAAGACCGAGAAGAAAACATTGAGAAAGGGAAGTTAGCACTCGAAAAATATTTGAGTGACAATCACTTCCAACCTAAAGAGTTTCTAACCAAAGAAAAACTTAGTGATGTATTAGAACGCTTTAATTACCAACAAGCCGATGATTTATTTGCTGGTATTGGCTTTGGTGAAGTGACAGCCCAAGTTGTCTTTAATCGTTTGACTGAAAAAGAACGCCATGAACGTGGCATAAAAAAGCAACAAGAAGAAGCCGATGAATTAATGACACAGTCGGTACAGAAAAAAGATCCTGAGCGTATGACGATTCGTCATGAGGGTGGTGTCGTGATTCAAGGAGCGGATAACCTTTTAGTTCGTTTGAGTCGTTGCTGTAATCCGGTACCGGGTGATGACATTGTTGGATATATTACAAAAGGTCGGGGGATTTCGATTCACCGCAAAGATTGTCCAAATATGAAAAACTCACCTGAAGTACAACAACGTCAAATTGATGTTGAGTGGGAAGATACTGCATCAAGTAGCACACAAGAATACAAATCGAATTTAGAGATTTATGGGTATAATCGTTCTGGGTTGTTAAATGATATTTTATTGGTTGTTAATGCACATACTAAAAAGTTAATGGGCGTTGACGCTAGGCCACTAAAAAATAAAATGGCCGTTATTCATCTAACTGTCGGTGCACAGAACTTAGCTCACTTAGAAAAAATTGTCGATAAAATTAAAACAATTCCCGATGTTCATAGTGTTAGACGAACCACGGGATAGTCTGGAGTGTGAGAATTCATGAAGGTCGTATTACAAAAAGTGACAAAAGGTTGCGTGACTGTAGGTGTTGACGTCGTTGGTGAGATTCAACACGGTTACGTTCTATTGGTTGGCGTTCAAGAAGGGGATACTCAAGTTGAAGCGGACTACCTGATTAAAAAGATTAGTAAGTTACGAGTGTTTGAAGATGAAGCTGGTAAGATGAACTTAGATATTCACCAAGTGAACGGCGCAATTTTATCGATTTCGCAATTTACGTTATTAGCTGATACCAAAAAAGGCAATCGCCCAAGTTTTAGTAAATCGGCAGCCCCAGATATTGCACGTGAGTTGTATCATTATTTTAATGAAGGCTTACGTGCAGAAGGCCTAAGAGTAGCTGAGGGTCAGTTTGGTGAACACATGACTGTAGCGATTGATAATGATGGTCCTGTAACCATTATCTTTGATACTGATCATAAATAAAGCGTTAGAGTTTGAAGTCTATTTGAAGGGCTTCAGCTCTTTTTTGACTAGGATTATTTGGAGAGTGCTTAGGGGGGAATTAAATGAATATTGTCATTGTTGGAGGGTCATTTGGAGGAGTTCATTGTGCACTTAAGGCAAAAGAATTGTATCCAACGGCCTCGGTCTGTCTGATTGATAAAGAAAAAAAATTGGGATATTTACCTTGTGGGTTAAGCTTGTATTTTAATCATACGATTGCATCATTGCAAGAGGCGTATTTTTTACAAGCGCAAGATTTATTGGCTGCTGGAGTGCAACTTGAATTAGATACCATTGTGATGTCGATTGATTATGAAAACAACGAAGTTATAACGACAAGAGGAAATTTTACCTATGATCGATTAGTTTTAGCAACAGGCTCTCAACAGCTGTCTTCACGCTTAAAAGACGATTACCAAGATGTATTGACTTACAAAGACGTCACATCGGCTGAGTATAGTTTGAAGCAGTTGCTTCAAAGCGATAGTGTTGCGATTGTTGGTGCGGGTCAGGCTGGAATGGAATTAGCTAGCTCATTACGTTATAGTAATAAAAAGCTTGTTCTATTGGAAAGTTTATCTTATCCATTGTCAAAATATTTTGACGATGATTTTCTGCAACCATTTTTAACCCATTTAAAAACGTATCCTCAAGTGACGTTATATTCTAGAGAAACGGTGAAACAAGTCAAAAAAATATGCCCACCTAAGCGATTTAAGGTGACAACACAACGTCAGGAATATGAAGTTGATACGGTTGTTTTAGCAACGAATGTTCGTCCACGAGATGTTGATTTTTTTGACGCGTTACAAAAAAATAGTGATCGAACATTAGCGACTAATGAATATCTTGAAACGTCAATTCCTGGAGTTTTTGCGATTGGGGACTTAATTCAATTACCATTAAAAGGAACTAATGAAAAAATTTATATGCCACTAATTAGTCATGCCATCCAAACAGGTGAGTTATGCGCGAAAAATTTAGTGTCGTTGCAAGAAAAAATGACACCAGTCGTTCGAACAATTGGGACTTATCTTTTTGATTATTATTTAGCCAGTTGTGGTTTAACAGAAGAAGAAGCCTATATGTATCATGATGCACCTGTCATTAGTCGAATTGACCTTCTAGAACTTTCGGCTGTGGGTACTAGGCAAAAAGTGATGCGTGTCAAAATCGTTATTGATCAAACGAGTCATGTGATATTAGGAGCTCAACTGATGTCCAAATCACCAATTTTAGATAAAATAAATGTCTATGCTTTAGCTGTAGAGCAAGAGTTGACAATTGATGAGTTTAAAACGGGCAATTATTTTTATCAACCGCAGTACACCAATTCACTGAAATTTTCTGATATTTTTCGACAAAAGGATGTTGATGAGTGTGAACTATAATGATTTCTTAGAAAAAAAGAAGCTAAACAAATATTGTTGTTAAAAAAATTAATTATTTCAGGTGGCACAATGCGTTTTCAGGAGATGGTAGCCTATCTAAACTTATCAAAAGCGTCATTAGAAACATATATCACCGAGTTGATTGAGTATTTAAAAAAATACCAAGATGCGATTACACTTGATTTTGATGGTGAAATACTAGCTATCACGTTATCGCATAACTTTTCATTAAAACAAGTTGAAAAAGACTTTTATCAAGATTCCCTCAAATATAAAATTATGACCTATCTATTTTCAAATCCCGAATTTTCGACAGTTGCTTTAGCATCTAATCTTAAGATTAGTGAATCAACGCTATTTAGAAAAATTAAAGAGCTGAACAGCTGTTTGACTGAGTTTGACTTAATGATTTGGCAAGGTAAATTAGTAGGTGATGAACATCAAATTCGTTATTTCTATTTTCAATTATTTTGGTGCATCGATCATAATTTTCCAGAACATAAAAAACTACCAACTCATCCACTTGTCAGCTTATTAGAGAAAAAATTATTTCAATCGTTGTCTAAAGAAAGTAAGACACGTTTAAATTTATGGGTAACCATTTCGCAAAAGCGCATGGGTTATCGCCACAAAAAATTTGGCAAATTACCTCAATTATTTCAACCCTATCAAAATGACCCGCTCTATTTAACGTTGCGTGAACTTGTTTTTCGATCATTAGGACATTATGCACTAGAATTAGAAGAAGAAGAGGCCATAATGCAATTTATTTTTATTCTATCTATGTCTATTTTATCGGAAGAAGATTTTAAAGAGTATAATTACGAGCGCTCCCATGCGACGCCTACTGCGATAACTGATACTCTTGTTTTGGAGTGTGTCTTGCGCTATTATCGACCTATCCAATTGACAAGTGAATTAGAAGCATGGACGTATTACCAACTCGCATCCAATCACCCAAGGCTTTATTTTTTTAAAGGTGATATTGAAGTCTCATCAACGTCGCACTTTTGGCAACTAGAGGAGTCTTTATCGAGTCATAATATTAAGAGGTTATCGACTCATTTATTGACGGTTGCCCGTGATCGTTTATTACCCAAAGCGGCTCCAATAACTGGTCTAGATTATTTAACAGAATTAAAATATTTATGTACTCTTTTATTAGTTGATCGTCAAATTAGTCGGAACATCATGGTTGGAATCGACTTAAATACAACACACTTATTTAAAGAAGCTGCCTTCCAAATGATAAGTGTACAACTTAACAGTTTGAATGGAGTTGTTTGCCAAGAGTATTGTGCGAGTCAAACGTATGACTTAATTATTACCAATGAACAGTCATGTCGTTATCAAACGCATCATTATGTTTTGTCAGAGTTAGGAACGAGTTTTGATATTGCACAAATTAAACAGTACATTCGACAAATTTACCATGAAAAATATGCGGCTGTACTAACAGATATATACTTATGATTGAGGTTTTAGAGAATGTTAGTAGTTACAGAATAACAATTCCGTCAATAATTTTAAAATAAAAAAAATAAATGACGGAATTGTTGTTACATAAAAGGGTATGATTATAATACGCAAAGAAAGCGCTATCTTAAATAGGAGGAATCATGTATGACTGAAAAAAAATACATTTTAGCGATTGACCAAGGTACAACAAGCTCTCGAGCAATCCTGTTTGACAAAGAGGGAAATAAGGCAGCTGTAGCTCAAAAAGAATTTACGCAATACTTCCCTAAATCAGGTTGGGTTGAACACAATCCTAATGAAATTTGGAATTCTGTCCAATCAGTAATTGCGGGCGCTTTAATTGAATCGGGTATTCGACCAACAGAAGTTAAAGCTATTGGGATTACTAACCAACGTGAGACAACAGTTATTTGGGATCGTAAAACTGGTAAACCAATTTATAACGCAATTGTTTGGCAATCACGTCAGTCAGCAGGGATTGCTGAGGAATTAACAGCGAATGGCTACACTGAGATGATTCACGAGAAGACAGGTTTAGTTGTGGATGCTTATTTTTCAGCAACTAAAGTGCGTTGGATTTTGGACAATGTCGAAGGTGCACAAGAACGCGCAGAAAAAGGTGAATTAGCATTTGGTACAATTGACACATGGTTATTGTGGAAATTAACGAATGGTGATGTCCATGTGACAGATTATTCAAATGCAGCTCGAACAATGATGTATAACATCCATGAATTAAAATGGGACACTGAAATATTAGAATTATTAAATATTCCAACAGCATTATTGCCTGAAGTTAAGAGTAACTCTGAAGTTTATGGCTATACACAAAGCTATCACTTCTATGGTAGTGAAGTGCCAATCTCAGGTATGGCAGGAGATCAACAAGCTGCTTTATTTGGTCAGTTAGCATTTGAACCAGGCATGATTAAGAACACATATGGTACAGGTGCGTTTATCGTGATGAATACTGGTGAAAAAGCACAGTTATCTAAAAATAAATTATTAACGACAATTGCTTATGGAATCAATGGCAAAGTTTATTATGCATTAGAAGGATCAATCTTTGTCGCAGGTTCAGCGATTCAATGGTTACGAGATGGTTTAAGAATGATTGAATCTGCACCTGAATCAGAAGAAATCGCTAAAGCATCAACAGATGACAATATGGTTTATGTTGTTCCAGCATTTACTGGACTTGGTGCACCATATTGGGATTCTGATGCACGTGGAGCAGTCTTTGGTTTGACACGTGGCACAACTAAAGAAGACTTTGTTAAAGCAACCTTGCAAGCTGTTGCTTACCAATCAAAAGATGTGATTGATACCATGAAAGCTGATGCTGATATTGATATTCCATTGCTAAAAGTTGATGGTGGAGCAGCTAAAAATGATGTTTTAATGCAATTCCAAGCAGATATTCTTGAGATTGATGTCCAACGTGCACCAGATTTAGAGACAACAGCATTAGGAGCTGCTTATCTAGCTGGTCTAGCAGTTGGCTTCTGGAAAGATTTAGATGAATTGAAAGAATTTCGTGGTGAAGGTAAAATCTTTACACCTGACATGCCTGAAGAAGAACGTGATTTCTTATATGGTGGTTGGAAAGAAGCAGTTAAAGCAACTAAAGCCTTTAAATATTTACGAAAAACAGATAAATAGGCATTAATTTTGAAACAACAGTTAACAAGTCTATCTTGTTAACTGTTGTTATCTTAAGCAATTATATTATAATACTGGGTTATTTTTATTAAGGAGGAAATGAAATGGGTACAGAAGGTGTACAAATTTTTAGTGAGTTTTTAGGGACAATGATTTTGGTCCTGTTAGGTGATGGTGTCGTTGCAGGTGTAAGTTTAGCGAAAAGTAAAGCCAAAGATGCTGGTTGGGTTGCTATTACATTAGGTTGGGGCTTAGCCGTAACCGTAGCAGTATTTGCTTCAGGTTACATGGGACCAGCACATATTAATCCAGCCGTAACTTTAGGAATGGCAATGTCAGGTAATTTTGATTGGGGCTTAGTAGTGCCATTTATTTTAGCTCAAACTGCTGGAGCAATTGTTGGTGGGATTTTGGTTTGGATTACTTATATGCCACATTGGGAAGCAACAGAAGATTCTGGAACAATTTTAGGCGTCTTTGCAACTGGACCAGCTATTTCAAGTCCAATTGCTAACATGATTACTGAGTTGATTGGAACGTTTGTTTTAGTCTTTTCATTATTGGCATTTTCACAATCAGAATTTGCAGGTGGATTAAATCCTGTTGTAGTTGGTTTGTTAATTGTTTCCATCGGTCTATCGTTAGGAGGACCTACAGGATATGCGATTAACCCAGCACGGGATTTAGGACCACGTATTGCTCACCAAATTTTACCAATTAAAAATAAAGGTGAGTCTAATTGGGGTTACGCTTGGGTACCAGTCGTGGGACCGTTTGTTGGTGGAGCTTTAGCAGCAATCATTTGGGGCTTTATTCCAATTTAAAGCAAATAATTAAAAATAAGCGTGATTATGAAGTGATAAAGCTTCATAATCACGCTTATTTATTTGTTTTCTAGCTAATTAGTTGTCAGACTATCAGTTGGTTTAAAGTAGTCGACTAGACCAGAGTAGATTGCTTTAGCAACAAAGGTATGATACTTTTTACTCTGTGCATATTGTGCATCTGTGTCATTGTTCATATAACCTAGTTCAATCAAGATAGCCGGCTTTTTATTTTCTCGTAAAACTTGATAATCTTGATTACCAAAACCACGATTATTTAGCGGTAATTGATTAGCTAACTTGTTATTAATAATATTGGCTAATTGCTTATCCGTTTCCTGACGATAGAACGTTGTTGTACCGGAACCTTGGTTTGGTAATTCAGTTGAATCATAGTGCATGCTAATAAAGACGTCTGCAGCACTTTCATTACTTTTTGTAGCAATTTGATGTAATGGGACAAAGTCATCTTTCTCACGAGTCATTAACACTTTAAAGCCTTCATTTTCAAGGTAAGCTTTGACTGTTTGAGCAGTTGCTAAGGTTACATTTTTCTCAAAAACTTTGCCATCGTTTGATTCAGCACCTGGATCACTGCCGCCATGGCCAGGGTCTAACATGACCACATATTCAGCCATTGGTGTGGCCGGACGTTTATCATCTGGGGACAGTTTGAAATTTGCCAGTTCCCATTTTTGTAAATAACCTTCTGTCCCCTTTTTAGTTCGGACTTGATACCAGTTGTTAGCTTCGCCAATAAATTCAACGTCAGTTCCGTAAGTTAAATTGCCAAGTGATTCAGAGTTAAGGGAGGCTTCATTCCTTAAGGTAACATCATTAAGCGCGACATAGAGTGCTTGTTTTTCCTTGAGAGAAGGGAATTGTCCTTTACGAACGGCAACGTCCTCAGATTTCACCCAACCAAATTGATTGTCACTTGTATGAACTCTGACCCATCCATTTAGTTCTAAAGTCATGGTAACAGCTTGTTTACGTTTTAAGTGGGTGATTGTTTTGGCACTAGATTCACGGTCTTTTTTCAAGGCTACTTTACTTTGTGTGATGACACCAGGTAAACTAGTATAAGGCCCTGATGTACCATCAAAAATTAGCCAGTCGGGAACCCAACCAGTTGTTTTATCAGGTAACTGAATTTGGTACCAGTTATCTTTTCGATCTTTAATAGTTACTCTATCTTCTTGATGAACTTGTGAAATAATTTTTGCATCCACCGTTGGACTATTACGAACATTTAAGGCGACAGTTTGAACTGTCACAATTTGATTGTTGCCACGCATGAAATAAAAACCGAGTAGCACAATACCGACAACAGCAATATTTAGTAAAAATAAACGAATTGTATTTTTTTGATTTTCTGAATTTCTCACGCTAGCTCCTCATTCTTTTGTAATATATCTAATTATAGCAAAAATATTGTCGATTGAGTAGAAATATAAAGCCGAAGATACTTGACATTTTGTGTGAAATTTAGTAATTTATGTAATAATAGATGGTAATATCAATGAAAGAGGAAGTACTTTTTTTATTTACGTTAGAGAAGGTGAGCCGTGGCTGAAAGCAACCTATGAAAAAAGGAAAGACACTCTGGAGATGAATGTTTAAAAGGCATTCCGTAGCGAGCGTTAATCGTGTGAGATAAAATAGTTTAATGACTATTTTAAAAATAGGTGGTACCGCGTGTGTATATCATTCGTCCTTGTTGGTTTTTTATGACTAGCAGGGACTTTTTTATTAGTTAAAAAATGTGAGGAGAGAAAATAAATGGGAAAAAGAACAACTTATTGTGGTTTAGTATCTGAAAATGATTTAGAAAAAGAAGTTACTTTAAAAGGTTGGGTTCAAAAACGTCGTGATTTAGGTGGGCTAATCTTTATCGATTTACGTGACCGTGAAGGGATTGTCCAGATTGTCTTTAATCCTGAAAAATCTAAAAGCGCATGGGAAATCGCTGATGAGTGTCGTAGTGAATACGTCATTGAAGTAACAGGAACTGTCTTACGTCGTGACACTGCCGCAGTCAACCCTAAGATGGCAACAGGTCATATTGAAGTGATGGCAACTGGTATTACTATTTTAAATAAAGCTAAAACACCACCATTTTCAGTGGATAGTGACCAAGTCGTGAGTGATGATGTCCGTATGAAGTATCGTTATATGGATTTAAGACGTCCAGAAATGTATCAAACATTGCGCTTACGCCACCAAACATCACGTGTCATTCGTGACTATTTAAATGATAATGGTTTTATTGATGTTGAAACACCTTACTTGGCTAAATCAACACCAGAAGGCGCACGTGACTATTTAGTCCCATCTCGTGTCCATCCAGGTCACTTCTACGCACTACCACAATCACCACAAACAACAAAACAATTATTAATGGGTGCAGGAATTGATCGTTATTACCAAATCGTACGTTGTTTCCGTGATGAAGATTTACGTGGTGATCGTCAACCAGAATTTACCCAAGTTGACATCGAAACTAGTTTCTTAACGGCTGAAGAAATTCAAACGTACACAGAAAATATGTTGGCTCGTGTGATGAAAGAAGTGATGGGTCAAGAAATCACGTTACCTTTCCCACGCATGACTTATGATGATGCAATGGCACGATATGGTAGTGACAAGCCTGATACGCGTTTTGACATGGAATTAATTGATGTGGCAGATGTTGTTAAGCCTGCTGGATTTAAAGTCTTTACATCGGCGATTGAATCTGGTGGATCTGTGAAAGCTTTAAACGCTAAAGGTGCTGCTGCGAAATATTCACGTAAAGATATGGATAATTTAGGTGCATGGTTAGGCCAATTTGGAGCTAAGGGATTAGCTTGGGTTAAAGTTGAAGAAGATGGCTTGAAAGGACCAATCGCTAAATTCTTAACTGAAATTGAGGATGAATTAAAAGAAGTAACAGGGGCAGAAGTGGGCGATTTATTGATGTTCTGTGCTGATAAAGCTAGCATTGTTGCAGCTGCATTAGGTGCATTGCGTAATCGTTTAGGAAAAGAGTTAGACTTGATTGACCAAGATAAGTTTAATTTCTTATGGGTTGTTGATTGGCCATTATTAGAATATGACGAAGAAGCAGGTCGCTATACAGCGGCTCATCACCCATTTACGTTACCAAAAGCGAGTGATGTTGAGCTACTGAAAACAGCGCCAGAAAAAGTGTATGCTGAAGCATATGATGTGGTTTTAAATGGTTATGAGCTAGGTGGCGGATCACTAAGAATTTTCCAACGTTCGATCCAAGAAGATATGTTTGCTGCGTTAGGCTTTACAAAAGAATCTGCACAAGAACAGTTTGGTTTCTTAATGGATGCTTTAGAATACGGATTTCCACCACATGGCGGTATTGCATTAGGTTTAGACCGCTTAGTGATGCTATTAGCTAAAAAGGATAATATCCGTGAAGTAATTGCTTTCCCTAAAAATGGTCGAGCGATGGACTTAATGACTGCAGCACCAAGTGCTGTGTCACCATTGCAATTATTTGAATTAGGATTAGATGTAACGACTGACGACAAGTAAACGATTGAGTGCGCTGATTATTAAGGAGTAATAAAAATCATGATGACAACATTCAAAAACTGGAAAGATGGCCTTGGCGGTAGTATTTATATGGAAAAAATTTCCATGGCTATTGTAAATGGTATTTTACAGGCTATTGCGTTAAATATGTTCTGGCAACCAGGGCATATTTACGCCAGTGGTGTAACAGGTTTAGGACAAATTATTGTGACGTTGACACAAAAGCTTTCGGGAACACATCTACCAATGGGGGTAGTTCTTTATTGCTTAAATATTCCATTATTTATTCTCGCTTGGTTTAAAATTAGCAGACGATTTACGATTTTTACGATGATTTCGGTCTTTATGACGTCATTTTTCATTCAGATTGTCCCGATTACAACCTTGTCAAAAGACCCAATTATCTGTGCCATTTTTGGTGGGGGAATTTGTGGCTTAGGCGTGGGATTAGCTTTAAAAGGTGGATTATCATCGGGTGGTCTTGATATTGTGAGTGTGTCGATTCGTAAAGCAACTGGACGTAATGTAGGGTCGTTAAATATTATCTTTAATACATGTATTATTTTAATGTCAGGATTTCTATTTGGTTGGCCATATGCTTTTTACAGTGCCTTTTCTATTTTTGTCAATGGTAAGGTTGTTGATATGGTTTATACCCGACAAAAGAAAATGCAGGTAATGATTGTGACAACACAGGCTGACCGCGTGATTGAGGAATTCCAAACACGTATTCGTCGGGGGATTACCATTATTAATGATGTTGAAGGGGCGTATAATCGAGAAAAAGAAACGATTTTAATCTCAATTATTACACGTGACCAAATTCCATTGCTACAATTTGCAATGCGTGAAGCGGATCCTAAGGCATTTATTAGTATTGCTGAAAATGTCACGATTATGGGGAATTTCTACGAACCTAATTGGTAAACATGATTTTTATTTTGTGGTTAATAAGAATAATCTTGTAGAAAGCGTCGATTATCTATTTTGATAATCGACGCTTTTCTTTGGTGTACAAATTAAAATTAAATGGTATGATTATGATAATTAAATGATAAAGGGTGAGAGATGTGAAGACAGTTCAAGCGACAGATTTATTTCAATTAAAAACAATCGGACAACCAGTTTATGTCAATGACATGGCTTTATTTTTAGAAACACGACTTGATGAAGAAAAAAATACCTATTGTCATGAGATTGTTAGTATTCATCAGGGGACAAAAGAGCGCCAAGTTTGGGGATTAGAAAGTGGTGTGACAGGTTCTTTAAAAGTGTCACCAAATCATAAGTGGGTCAGTTTTTTAGCAAAAGATGCGCAAGAAAAACAACAAATTTATCTGATGTCATTAACAGGTGGACGTGCCTTTGCGTTAACCAAAGAAGCTGAAGGTGTGATGACTTATGAGTGGACAAGTACAGGAGCAAGTCTATATTACGAAACAACGACACCGATAACAGAAGAAAAACCAAAATTTGTTCAACCATATACAACAGAGCGTTTGAGCTATCAATTAGATGGGTCAGGTTTGAAGAAAGTTGTTGCGAGTTACTTGATTAAAAAAATTGACGTAGCGACTAAAATAGAGACATTGATTAGTACGAATGAACGCCGAAAAGCTTTAGCATATGTAGCAACAGATGAATCTTATTTAATTATTTCGGATGACTTAGATTATACAAACGACTGGGTATACGGCACCACAGTTTATTACTATGATATCGCACAAAAAACACAACGGTCGTTGACGACAGACTATCCAAAGGGTAACTTTACGTTTGTTGAGATGGCACCAAATGGTACAACCTGTCTGCTAGCAGGGAATGATTTCAGTTATGCATTTGTAACACAAACAAAGCTATATGCTTATGATTTGCTGACAGACACACTAACAGCATTAACAGATGACTTTGATGAAGAAATTGGTGATGCGATTATTAGTGACACACAGCAAGCTAATCAAGGTGTTATGCCCCATTGGTTAACAGATGATTATGTGGCCGTTCCAATTACGACAAATGGCCGCATTGATTGGTATAATTTAGAGTTGACGACAAAAGTGTTAACTAAAGTATCTAGTGGTGTTTATCATTTTACAGATGCTGCTGTGATTAATGAGGACACACTATTAGTTGGTTATTCAACGCCAACCGAACCAAGTATCTTGGCAACCTTATCTCTTAAGACAAAAGTTGTCACACCACTCTATAATCCTAATACTGTTTGGCTTAAAGACATCACATTAAGCCAACCGCAAGAGTTTTGGTATAAGAGCGTCGATGATTGGAAAATTCAAGGCTGGTATTTACCACCAGTGACATCAAGTTCAAAACATCCAGCCATGTTGTATATTCATGGTGGCCCACAAGTCTGTTATGGGGAGACATTCTTCCATGAGATGCAAGTGCATGCTGCGAATGGTTATGGCGTGATTTTACTTAACCCACGTGGCGGACAAGGCTATGGACAAGAATTTGTTGCAGCTATTTTAGGAGACTATGGTAATAAAGATTATCAGGATCTAATGAACGGATTGGATACTGTATTAGCGGAACACCCAGAAATAGATGAAACGGACGTTTATGTTATTGGTGGTAGTTATGGAGGCTTTATGACTAACTGGATTGTCGGCCATACGAACCGCTTTAAAGCAGCTATTACACAACGGTCTATCTCTAACTGGGTTAGTTTTTATGGTGCGAGTGACGTGGGTGCCTTCTTTGTTGAATTCCAATTACAACGTGATTTATCAAAAGTCGATGAGCTTTGGCGTTTATCACCACTTGCCTATGTGAATAAAGTCAACACACCGACACTTGTGATGCACAGTGAAGACGATTTACGTTGTCCATTGGAACAAGGGCAACAGTTTTATGTGGGCTTGAAAAAAGCTGGTGTACCGACTAAGTTAGTGATGTATCCAGAATCAAGTCACGGATTGTCACGTAATGGTTTACCAAATTTACGCTTATCACGTTTAGCTGAAATTGAAAATTGGTTTACTACTCACCGTTAGTTCAAACGCTATGACTTAATTTGATTATCTGAATCTTAAAAGGATAGCCCAAAAGCTATCCTTTTTTTGTTGAGGATGAGTAGAATAGTTGTCTGAATTGATTTGGTGTGTAGCTAGTTCGTTGTTTAAAAAGCTGAATGAATTGGCTAGTAGACATAAAACCGACGCGTAGCGCAATGTCTTGAATATCTAAATACAAATCATTTATTAGTAATTCTTTCGCTCGATTCATACGATAGTCAGTGAGGTATTGATAAGGACTTTGATTTAAGAACCGTTTAAATAGTCGGCTTAAATATTGTGGCGTAATAAAAAGTTTCTGAGCAAGCTGTTGACTAGTTAATTGACTAGCATAATTTGTTTCAATTTCTATCAGTGTTGGAAAAACAAATTGTTGAAATAGCGGATGTTGTTGTTCTTTATTATGTTGTTGCAAGTGTCGAAATTGTAGTAGAAAGTCATAACATTTTGTTGATAAATTAGTTTCAATTAGTCGATTAGCTAAGTGTTCATGAATTAATTCATCAATCCAATTTGAAAAGTTAAAGTTTGACGTATCATTAGCAATCGCAAATGTAGGGACTTGTGTAATTTCAGAAAAATAAGGACTAAATTCGCCATTAAACGTTGCGAATTTTGTTTGCCAGTTATCAATGGAAAAATAAATATGTGGGATAAAAGGGGCAATCAAAATCCCTTCACCACACGTTAAACGAATTTTTTTTGTTGAATCCAGACTTCACCTATACCGGATTCTGTTTGTAGCCAATGATAGTAGGGATAGCCCTCGGGCCGATTAATGTAGACTTGGTACCAGTTATGGCCAACGCTTTCTAAAGTGAAAGGCAGTTGTTGCTGATTGAGTTGGAAATAAATAGGCATAGAAACACCTTCCTAGTTTCATAATCTTATATTTTTTAGTTTACTCTATTATACATCTTTCTGATAAAAGTCGGTACACTATTAGTGAATTAGGAAAATAGGAGGTAAGACAGATAATGCAAGTATTTAATCAATTTTTATATGGCGGAGACTATAATCCGAATCAATGGCCAAAAGAGATTTGGCAAGAAGACATGCAAGCCTTTAATGACGCACATATAAATAGTGCAACCATTAACGTGTTTTCATGGGCAAGATTACAGAAAAGTGAAAGCGATTACGACTTTTCTGAATTAGACGCAATTGTGGCTTTATTGCAACAAGAGAAAAAAGAAATTGTGATGGGAACAGCTACGGCAGCTTTACCTGCTTGGTTGTTTAAACGTTATCCTGAAGTTGGCCGAGTCGATTTTTATGGACGTCAACATGTTTTTGGTCAGCGCCATAATGCGTGTCCCAATAGTTTGGTTTACCAAAAATATGCACAAGCACTTGTTTCTAAATTAGCAGAACGCTATGGCGGTGAGCCCTATGTAAGTTGTTGGCATATTAATAATGAGTATGGTGGCGAGTGTTTCTGTGCTAATTGTCAAAAAGCCTTTCGTGTATGGTTGAAAGAAAAGTATCAAACTATTGAGTCAATCAATGATGCGTGGAATTTAGCTTTTTGGGGCCATACTATTTATGACTGGGATGATATTGTGGTACCCAATTATTTGAGTGAAGGATTAGACGAGCAAAATACGGCATTTGCAGGTATCTCTTTAGATTATCGCCGTTTCATGTCAGATAGTCTATTAAACAATTTTAAATTGGAACGTGATGCTATACGTGCGGTTGATACCACGACACCAATTACGACCAACTTAATGGGGACTTATAAAGGCTTAGATTACTTTAAGTGGGCAAAAGAGATGGATATTGTGTCTTGGGATAATTACCCTGCCTATGACACTCCTTGGAGTCAGGTTGCAATGACACATGACTTAATGCGAGGGTTAAAGCAGCAACCATTTATGTTAATGGAACAAACTCCGAGTCAACAAAACTGGCAACCCTATAACTCATTAAAAAAACCTGGGCAGATGCGTGCTCAAAGTTATCAATCGATTGCGCATGGGGCGGATACCATTCAGTTTTTCCAATTACGACGGTCAAAAGGTGCTTGTGAGAAATTTCATGGTGCGGTAATTGAACACGTTGGTGGAACGACTAAAACTCGTGTGTTTAATGAAGTTCAAGCATTAGGTAAAGAGCTAGCAACTATTGGGACAGAATTAATGGGTACTCAATCACGCAATAAAGTTGCGATTATCTTTGATTGGGATAATTATTGGGCGCTCGAATATACTAGTGGGCCAAATAAAGATTTGACTTATGTGGCACAAATTCATCAGTATTATGCCGCGTTTTATCAGCAAAATATTGGGGTTGATTTAATAGAGCCTACCGCAGATTTGTCAAACTATTCACTAGTAATCGCTCCAGTCTTGTATATGGTGACAGATGAGGTAGCTAATAATATTCAATCCTATGTTGCCTCAGGTGGTCATCTTATCACAACCTTTATGAGTGGGATTGTTGACCAATCGGATAATGTTCATTTAGGTGGCTATCCTGGACCGTTACGCGAAATGTTAGGTATTTGGGTGGAAGAAATTGATGCCCTTGCACCAGAGCAAAGCAATACGATTGCTTTTGAAGATGGGACGACAGGTCATGCTCATCTGTTATGTGACATTATCCATTTAGAAGGAGCTACCAGTTTGGGTCACTATACGAGCAACTTTTATGAAACATACCCCTTTGCGACAAAGCATTCCTTCGGGAAAGGTCAAGCATGGTATGTTGGGACAGAATTGGATACCACATCTCTGCATAAATTAGTTAATGATATTATTGCGCAATTATCACTACAACGAGTGGTTAATGATGCAACAGATTTAGAAATCACGTGTCGTGAAAGTGAGACACATCAGTATTATTTTGTCATGAATTTTACCAACCAATCCCAAATGTTACCACAAGAATTTGTCGGAGCATATGATATGTTATCAGATAAGTATTTAACTAACAATCAACCGTTAGCCGTGTATGATTGTGTAATTGTAAGGAGAGAAAACTAATGACACAGACTTTTGATATTAAAGATGAATTTTATTTAAATAACGAACCTATCAAAATTATTTCAGGTGCCATTCATTATTTTCGAGTTGTACCAGAATATTGGCAAGATCGATTAGAAAAGTTAAAAGCGTTAGGTTGTAATACTGTCGAAACATATGTCCCTTGGAATTTACACGAGCCACATGAAGGGGAATTTCATTTTGAGCGACAAGTCAATTTACGCCAATTTATTCAAATAGCTGGCAAATTAGGATTACACGTGATTTTACGCCCAGCACCATATATTTGTGCGGAATGGGAATTTGGTGGTCTTCCATATTGGTTGCAAAAAAATCCGGATTTAAAAATTCGTTTTGATAATCCGATTTTTATGGAAAAGATTGAAACTTATTTCCAAGAGTTATTTAAACAAGTTGTTGATTTGCAAATTACACATGGTGGCCCAATCATCATGATGCAAGTTGAGAATGAATACGGTAGCTATTCTAATGACCGGTCATACCTGAATAAGATGGCTGATTTAATGGAAAAATATGGTGTTGATGTGCCACTCGTGACATCAGATGGACCATGGGGCGACATGCTAGAGAATGGAACAATCCCAGAACGTGCGCTACCAACGATTAACTGTGGTTCTAAAATCAAACAATATTTTAAACGTCTCAAAGAATTCCATGGTGAGAAACGCCCATTGATGGTAATGGAATTTTGGATTGGCTGGTTTGATGCATGGGGAGATGAGGCACATCATACTATGGATGGCCCGACTGCAGCAGCGGAATTAGATGATATATTAAGTGAAGGCTCTGTGAATATTTATATGTTCCACGGTGGAACGAATTTTGGATTCATGAATGGAGCTAATTATTATGATCGTTTAACACCAGACGTAACGAGTTATGATTACGATGCGTTACTCACTGAATGGGGCGATATTACCCCTAAATATCATGAATTCCAAAAAGTTATCGCTAAGTATACAGATATTCCAAAAGTAGAGTTATCCACAGTTATCCACAAGCGGGCATATGGTTCATTGACGGTCCAAAAACAAACGAGTTTATTTGAAAACTTGTCGAATTTAAGTGAGACAATTACGTCTAATTATCCTTTAACGATGGAACAAATTAATCAAGCAACAGGCTATATTTATTATGAAAGTCACATTGGTCCAGCTCGTGAGATTGAAGACTACAGACTGATTGGCGCAAATGACCGAGCATTGACGTTCATTAATGACGAGTGGTTATGCACACAATATGATTTAGAATTAAACGATAAACGTAGCTTTGAATTAACGGCTGTGGAAAATAAATTAGGTATTTTAGTGGAAAATATGGGACGTGTGAATTACTCTGTAAAAATGAACCATCAACAAAAAGGTATTCAAGATGGGGTCATTATCAATGGGGCATTCCAAAGTGATTGGAAGATTTCTTCACTACCAATGGATAATTTAGACCAATTAGATTTTTCAAAAGCTTGGCATGCTGGACAACCAGGTTTCTACCAATTTGACGTAGAAATTGATGAAGTTGGTGACACATTTATTGATTTAACAGGTTGGGGTAAGGGCTTTGTGACTGTTAATGGTGTTAATATTGGTCGTTTCTGGGAAATCGGGCCACAACAAAGATTATATATTCCTGGACCATTGTTGAAGACAGGACAAAATGAGATCATTGTCTTTGAGAGTGAAGGGAAAATAGCTAATTATATTACTTTAACAGATACACCAAAGTTAGATAAGGATTAGATAGACTTTGCTGCTAGTTTTTTGATTTATTTATAAACAGAATGCCCCGTAAAAGATTGAGCAATTGGCTTAATCCTTTACGGGGCTTATTTTTATTATTTACGATACATTTTAAATTGCAAGAATAGATCATTATAAATCTCTAAATACTTAGTACCCAAATCTTCATAGACTTCTAGATTTTCAATTGTTTTATCATCTGGATAGAATTGTTCATCTTCTGTAATTTCTTTAGGCATTAGTGCCTTAGCTTTTTTATTCGGTGTAGAGTAACCAATATACTCGGCATTCGCTGCGGCATTTTCTGGAATAAGCATGAAGTTAATAAAATCATAGGCTCCGTCAATATTTTTAGCCGTTTTAGGGATAACCATATTATCAAACCAAAGATTAGAGCCTTCGTCAGGTATCACATAATGTAAGTGCTCATTGCCAT
Organism: Vagococcus penaei; assembly: GCF_001998885.1. Lineage (NCBI taxonomy): Bacteria > Bacillati > Bacillota > Bacilli > Lactobacillales > Enterococcaceae > Vagococcus > Vagococcus penaei. Next base: position 1,062,372 of record NZ_CP019609.1, on the reverse strand, counting down.
CAAGCATTTCAGAGGCTTCTCCAGAGAAAGTTACAGCTGCTGCACTTTCATTATTAATCATATACATCTTAATTTCATCAGCAACAATGGCTTTGACATTAGTCGTCAAACCAGTTAATTTTTCTTCAGCAGAATTTAATTGATGAATGTTCTTACTGTTTAGCGAATGACCATCACTGTTAAGTGCTAAGCCCATGACCTCACGAGCACCATCAATTAACATGACATTATTCTTTAATTCAGGTTTCCATAGGTCATTCCAATGGTTAATACTACCTTTATCTACAAATTGATCGTTGTAGACAATGCCTAATGTTCCCCAAAAATAGGGAATTGAGTATTGATTGCCAGGATCAAAATCCAAGTCTAAAAAGCGGTCATCGACATTTTCTAATCCTTTAATTCGAGAATGATCTAGTTTAACTAAAACATCTTGTTTCATCATTTTTTGAATCATGTATTCACTAGGAATCGTCAAGTCGTAAGCTGTTCCACCTTGTTGAATTTTAGTAATCATAGCTTCGTTTGAATCAAATGTTTCATAAATGACTTTGTAGCCATATTCTTTTTCAAATTTTTTGATGAGTGCTGGGTCAATGTAGTCACCCCAGTTATAAATGGTTAACACTTTACCACTAGCGACACCTTGTGAACGTTCTAAACGTAGAGAAGTGACACCTAATAGAATGATGATTGCGACAATCCCAATCAGCAGTGAGTTTAATTTTTTCATCTGTGTCCCTCCTTTAAGATTTAGCTAAACGTTTCTTGTGACGTCTTGGTTTATTGTCTTTACTAATGAAATAATAACCGACAACTAAAATCATTGATAAAATAAAGAGTAGGGTACTTAAGGCATTAATTTCAAGACTGATGCCTTGACGGGCTCGTGAATAAATTTCTACCGATAAGGTACTAAAACCATTACCAGTCACGAAAAAGGTTACAGCGAAATCATCTAATGAGTAGGTGAAAGCCATAAAGTAACCGGCAATAATTCCAGGAGTTAAGTAGGGAAGAATAATTTGACGTAAGACTTGCCAATTATTAGCTCCTAAGTCACGTGCCGCATCAATCAACGACTCATTCATTTCATACATTTTTGGTAAAACCATCAATACCACAATCGGAATACTAAATGCAATGTGTGATAGAAGGACGGAAATAAAGCCTAATTTAAATCCTAAAAAGGTGAAGAAAATTAAAAAGCTTGCACCAATAATAACGTCTGGTGAGACCATTAAAATATTATTCAAACTTAATAAGGTATTACGCGACCGACGTTTTTTAGTATAATAAATGCCCATCGCACCAAATGTTCCGATAATCGTTGCAAGTAAGGCCGATGAGAAGGCTAAAAAGAATGTATTAATTGCAATGGTTAAGAGCCTAGTATCTTCCATTAAGGTTTGATAATGATCTAACGTAAAGCCTTCAAAGGACGACATTGTTGAACCACTATTGAATGAGTAAAAAATTAAGTAAAAAATTGGAATATAAAGTAGAACAAAGACCAAAATTAAATACAAATTCGCCCATTTAATTTTTTTGCGGTTGGTCATTTCAAGCGGCCTCCTTTACGACGTTCTCCAGTTAAGAACATAATGATAATCATCGCAATAATCAAAATCACACCAATGGTTGATCCCATACCCCAGTTTTGAGTGACTAAGAAATGTTGCTCGATAGCAGTACCTAGTGTGATTACCCGGTTACCACCGATTAAGCGCGTCAACATGAACAAGCTTAGGGAAGGAATAAAGACTGCCTGGATACCACTTTTCACCCCTTTTAGTGATAAAGGTAAAATGACACGGCGGAAAGTTTCAAGACTGTTAGCTCCTAAATCACGACTAGCAGAGACGAGAGATGGATTGATTTCGTCTAAAGCATTGAAAATCGGCATAATCATAAAAGGAATTTCAATGTAAGCAGCAACAAAAATAAAACTAAAATCGGTAAATAAAATTTGTTGTGGCCCAATACCAATAAATGAAAAGAAATTATTGATGCCACCATTAATACTAAAAATACCAATAAAGGCATAAGCTTTTAATAATAAATTAATCCATGTTGGTAAAATAATCAGCATCAACCATAACTGCTTATGTTTGGTTTTATTTAATAAATAGGCCGTTGGATAACTGATTAGTAAGGTAACAACGGTAATAATAAACGCGTAAAAGACGGAGTTAAACGTCATTTTTAAATAAGTACCTGATGTAAAATACTGTTGGTAATTACTAAGTGTAAATGCACCATTAATATCAAAAAAGGATTGATAAATGATTAGTAAGACTGGTGCGATAACAAATAATAAAATCCACAGCATATAAGGAATTGCATAGAATTTTTTCGTTTTCACTGTCCCAAGACCCCCTTAATCTTCATCATAACTTTCTAATCGTGCATCAAAGTCTTCTTCAGACTCACCTAAACGCATGACATGGATATCTTCTGGTTCAAACATTAGCCCAATATGCTTGCCAGCTTCAGCACGTCTAGTTGAATGCACCATCCATTCATTGCCTTCCATATCAATACAAAAGATTTCGTAATGGACACCACGGAATAAGACCGTTTCAACTGTTGCTTTTAGTTTGCCTTGGTCAGCAGGAACAATCGTTAAATCTTCTGGTCGCATCACAATATCGACCGTTTCATTTGGCTTCATTCCACTATCAACACATTCAAATTCATGTCCAACAAATGACACTAAATTATCTTTAATCATTGTCCCACGTACAATATTACTTTCACCAATAAAATCAGCCACAAACCGGTTGATTGGTTCATCGTAAATATCAACAGGTGTCCCACTTTGCTCAATTTTTCCAGCATTTAAGACGAAAATCTCATCACTCATTGCTAAAGCTTCTTCTTGGTCATGAGTTACAAAAATAAAGGTAATTCCTAGACGTTGTTGTAGGGCACGTAACTCAGCTTGCATATCAGTCCGTAATTTTAAATCAAGTGCGGACAATGGTTCATCTAGTAATAAGACTTCTGGTTCATTAACCAGTGCTCTAGCGATAGCCACCCGTTGACGTTGACCACCTGACATTTCACTAATACCACGTTCTTCAAAACCAGATAGTTGTACCATTCGTAAGGTTTCATAGACTTTTTTTTTTCAATATCAAGTTTTGACATTTTTTTAATTTTTAGGCCGAATGCCACATTGTCAAACACGTTCATGTGGGGAAATAAGGCATAATCTTGAAAAACAGTATTGACTTTACGTTTATTGGCTGGAATCTGATTAATAACTTGATCACCAAAATAAATGGAGCCAGATGTCGGCTCAGAAAAACCAGCAATTAAGCGTAAAATTGTTGTTTTACCACAGCCCGAGGGCCCTAATAATGTATAAAATTTTCCTTGTTCAATATCGAAACTGACATTTTTTAAAACGACAGTGTCATCAAATTCTTTCATAACATTATCAAAACGAATAATGTTGTTTGCCATAGTATCCCCACCTTTAAATTTATAAATAAGAGTTTGTTGCAATAATTAAAACACGACTAATCCCATCGTGTGCATTTTTTAATTGGTGTCGTTTTAATGCACGATAATAAATTGTCTCACCACTACTAGCATAGTACTTATCGGAGCCAATCTCAACCGAGACTTGTCCTACTAAAACATAAGCAAACGTATCAGAAAGCGATGGTTCAAATTCTTTGTATTCACCATGAGCATCAAAATGCAGTAAAATAGGTTCCATCTCATTTTCATTTGAATCCGGTACTAACCAATTAATGATGTAGCCTTTATCAGGTTCTGCGTAACTTGTGTAGTCGTTCTCCTGATAAACGACTTGTTGAACTTGTTTTTTTTCGTCAAAAAATTCTTTTGGTGACACACCCAAAACTTCTAAGATTGAGAAGAACGTTTCCAAAGAAGGTGAACTTAAATCACGCTCTAACTGCGAAATATACCCTTTACTTAAATCTGTTCGTTCGCCTAATTCTTCTTGGGTCAAGCCTTTTTGAATTCGTAAATTCTTGATTTTTTTCCCAATTAACACATTATTTTCCTCATTTCTTAACTATTCCGTGAGTCTCTTGCAACGAAAAAGTTTATATATAATAAACTTAATGTTTACTAACATTGCGATTATACAAGATACTTCTGAATTAAGCAATGCTATTTTTGATTATTTCCTATATAATAGAAAGTAGTCATAAATAGAAAGGAATGGATTGAGCAGATGGATAAATTTAAAGCGCTTTTATTAACAAAAACAGACGGTCAAGTCCAAGCAGATGTAACAACGTGTGATGTTAGCCAGTTATCAGAAGGGGATACACTGATTAAAGTCAGTTATTCCGCAATTAATTATAAAGATGCTTTAGCAACAAAAACAAAAAGTGGGGTTATTCGTCATTTTCCAATGATTCCAGGGATTGACTTAGCGGGTGAAGTAATCGAAACAACCTCAGATAAGTTAAAAGTAGGCGATAAAGTTGTGGTGACTGGTCAAGGAACAGGTGTATCACACACTGGAGGCCTTAGTGAAATCGCACGCATTCCTAGCGAGTGGATTTTACCGTTACCGACAGGCTTGTCAGAAAAAGAAAGTATGTTTTTTGGTACAGCAGGGATTACAGCAATGCATGCTATCCAACGTTTAGAAGTGGAAGGTTTGGCTGGTAATTATGATACTCCCGTTATGGTGAGTGGGGCAACAGGTGGGGTTGGTAGTTTAGCGATTATTTTATTAGCCTCATTGGGCTACAAAAATATTATTGCTATTAGCCGTAAAGAAGAAACAGTGGATTACCTAAAGAGTATCGGTGCGACACAAGTTATCTCACCAGCAGAATTAGAGTCAGAAAAGAAACGTCCACTTGAAAAGCAACAAGTTAGCTACATGATTGATACGGTTGGTGGAGCATTAGTTGAAAATGTGTTACCTAAAGTAAATTATGGTGGAGCAGTAGCTTTGTGTGGAAACGCGAGTGGTATTGCTTTTTCAACAACGGTTTTACCATTTATCTTGCGTGGTATTGCACTAGTTGGTGTTGATTCAGTGCAACTAAGCGGCGAGACTAAAGCAGCTTTATGGACGCGTATTAGCGAATCTGTGAATCGTGAATTATTGGCCAATTTGCGTGTGAATGATTGTGATTTGACAACCATTTTAGATACCGTATCGGAATTGTTAGCGGGAACGCATACAGGACGAACAGTTGTAGCAGTTCAGTAATGCATGAATACAAATAAGGTGCATCGTCTAAATTTTTACTATAGAGGATGCACCTTATTTGTATTTTTTATATAAAAAAACCCTTAGTTATAACTAAGGGAAAAAGGAGTTGTTTATTTACTTTGGAGGAGTAAATAAAATGAAAAAGTTTGTTAGGGTTGTTTTGTTGTTATGCTTATATATTAGTCTGAAAATATGAATTATTTATGGCTAATCTAGGCTTTTTTTTATGAAGAATGTTTTAAGAAGATTAGACTTTATTATTTTGTCCATTTTAAATATAAAAATAGAAGAGTGAAATAAATAGTTTGGTTAGTTTTAGATAATCAATATTTTTATAGATAAATTATTTATCATAAACTCTAATATAATAATTTAAAACAACAGTCAAAAGTTAGCGAATGCGTAATGTAAATGCTTTAAAAAATTAAGTTCCTTAAAAGTTCATCAATTGAAATTTGATATTTTTAATAATTATAAGTTAATATTTTTGGCTATATCATTATGATTAAAAAATATCTTTATCATTTAAGATATGGATAGGCTACACTTGACTAGACAGAAAAAATAAGGTGTGATGAGAATAAGAAAACACACTGGAGGAAATGTCATGTTAGAACGTAAACCAAGAAGAACTTTTACCAAAGAATTTAAACAACAAATGGTAGATCTTTACCAATCAGGAAAACCTAGAATAGATATTATTCGTGACTATGAGTTAACTCCTTCAACTTTTGATAGGTGGGTAAAACAAGGAACAACCACAGGTTCATTCAAAGAAAAAGATAATTTAACACCTGAACAAAAGGAATTAATCAAACTCAGAAAAGAACTTAAAATGCTTGAAATGGAAAATGATATTTTAAAGCAAGCGGCGCTGATATTCGGACGAAAAGGCAAGTAATTAAAGCCAACAAACATAAATATTCTATATCAGCGATGTGCCGAGTCCTTAAAATATCAAGACAAACTTACTATTATCAGGAAAAGAAGCCATTACTAGAAAGTGAACTAGAAGAAATTGTGGAAATGATTTTTCGCCAAAATAAAAAAGCTTATGGCGCTCGTAAAATAAAAAAAGCACTTAGTTTAGAAGGCATCATTCTCAGTAGAAGAAAAATTAGAAGGATTATGCGACACAGAAACCTCGTTTCTGTGTATACGAAAGCTTATTTTAAGGTGGTATCTTCTAATGTGAATGAGTCTAAAATAACCAATCAATTAAAACGTCATTTTAACTCCGTTATGCCATTAGAAAAAGTTGTCGCCGATTTAACTTATGTCAAGGTTGGCAATCGTTGGCACTATGTCTGTTTAATTCTTGATTTATTTAATCGAGAAATCATTGGATTTAGTTGTGGGGCATCAAAAGATGCCGAATTAGTTAAACAGGCATTTTATACGATTCCGTACGCCTTAACAAACATTCAGTTGTTTCATACTGATAGAGGAAAAGAATTTGATAACCAAGTGATTGATACCATACTAAATACATTTAATATCAAGCGATCGTTGAGTAGAAAAGGAAATCCCTGGGATAATGCCGTCGCCGAGTCAACTTATAAATCCTTTAAAGCAGAGTTCGTTTATCCCAATCAGTTTGAGACACTAAAAGAATTATCTGTGGCTCTTTATGACTATGTTCATTGGTGGAATCATTTCAGAATACACGGAGCATTGAATTATGTCACTCCGCTTAGTATCAGAGCTCAGAGATTAGCGATAGCTTCCCTTGAGGATGAGTCAAACTGTGATACGTGTGAGATAGCGGGTTGATTTTTATAAGTCAACACACCGCGAAAGAGTCACAGTTTGAGAGGCTCATGGTCAAGGGTAATCGGATAACAGTACCAATGTTTTGACACCTTATAATATTTGTCAAAAAAAGTGTTGCCATTCCAATAATTTGTTAAAGAGATTCAAGCAGAGTATTGACTACTTGGAAATAGTTCTAGGAATTAATATATTAAAAGTTATAAATTTGGACTTTTTTTATAAATTTGCAATTATTTTATCGTTTTCAAGAAAACGCTTTCTATCTAAATAGTTAAACTGTAAAGTTATGATGAATAATGAGAGAGGAGGGTAAAAATTTTCAGTTGGCCTATTTATAAAATAAAAGGAGAAGAACGCAATGATAAAAAAGCTTTTTTTTAATTCTACTTGTTTAAAAACCGCCTGTTTTATTTCTTTATTATCAGTTGGTACATCAGTGATTGGCTTTGATGGTACTGTCCATGCAGAAAAGAAAGACATCACAGATAGTATGTTAAAAGAAAATGACAATATTTTATACACTGTTAATGCTGGAACTAAAGACCCAACCGTTATTCCTAACAATGAGAAATTGGGAATATTACAGTCAAGTATGGATCAACCATATGGAGAAGATGCTAAAACAGGTTTTTCTTGGGGAATTGATCAAGCAACAAAATATGCTAAAGGAGTCAGGCATGGAGATGATACCAATGACGTCGGATTAAGTTATCTTTATATGGCAGACGATGTGTTATTTAATAAATATGATAGTATACTTGGTTATACGTTTGATGTACCACAACAAAAATTTACTAATATGGCAGATAATACGTACGAAGTAACAGTTGGATTTAAACACTTTTGGGACAATCGACTCGTTAATATTATGTTAGAAGGGCAAACAGTAGCGGCTGATGTTGAATTAAATAATGGACAATGGGAAAGTAAGACATTTGTCACTGAAGTAACAGATGGCCAATTGAATGTAGGGATAAAAAGTCCACGCAGAGACAGTTCAAAACAAGATCCGTTAATTAATTATATTAAAGTTTCCACTGTTAAAGAAAAAGAAAAACAATCACCTTACACCGCTTTTACAGGTGTGAAAGGTGATTTGATGTACGATACAAATGGTAACAAAATTCAAGCTCATGGTGGACAAATCCAGAAATTGACAGTCGATGGTGTCGAAAAATACTATTGGATAGGCGAGGATAAAACTTACGATTATCGTCCAGTAGGTGGCATTCACATGTATTCTTCAACGGACTTATATAATTGGACTGATGAGGGTGTGGTTCTAAAAACTATGGAAGATGATAGACAATTTGAGACAGATGATTATTTTAAAACATTATATGCAGAGTATTCCAAAGAAAAACAATCAGATATTTTTATTGATTTAGACAGAAATAATACTGTGATGGAAAGACCCAAAATGCTTTATAATGAAAAAACTAAAAAATATGTCATTTGGTTTCATGCAGATGGTCGTTTTCCAGGTAGTGATGCCGATTATGGAAAAGCTAAAGCAGGTGTCGCTATTAGTGACAAGCCAACAGGACCATTCAAATTACTTGGCAGTTATAAATTAAATTATCATAATGATCCGAATGGTGATTATGGATTTGATGGATGGAATGGTCGGGGATCAGTTCGAGATATGACGTTGTTTAAAGATGATGATCAAACGGCCTATGTTGTTTATTCATCAGAAGGAAATAAAACGACGTTTGTATCAAAACTAAGTGATGATTATACTCAATTGATTACCTCTCCAGATAAAGCCGTTGAGGGCAAAGATTTTACTAGAAATTTTGTTAACTGGTCACGTGAAGCACCAGCAATGTTTAAATATAAGAAAAAGTATTACATAATTAACTCTGGTCTAACAGGGTGGGCGCCCAATCCTGCTCAATATGCTGTTGCAGATCATCCTATGGGACCGTGGACAGGTATGGGAGATCCATCAGCTGATTGGGGTGGACATACGACATATGACACTCAAAGTACGAATGTGATTCCAGTTGATCCGGAAAATGGAAAATATATTTATATGGGTGACAGATGGCAACCATGGGATTTAAGTGAATCTCGATATGTCTGGTTACCAATTGAATTCCTTGATCAAGATAGGTTAGCGATTAGACGTGCAGAAAATTGGACATTAGAAGAATTAGAGAACAAAGGATTATTCGATGTCACAACTGACTTAGTTAAAACTGTTCAATCACCAGATGATATACTACCGAAATTACCTAAGAGAGTGGAGATAACTTATGGAACGAAAAAGCAAGAGTTAGAAGTCGAATGGGAGCTATCGAATCAATTAAAATCAGATATTGGTGTTGTGAAAGTAAAAGGTAAATTAAAAGAAATTAATAGGGAGTTTAGTCACGATGTTCATGTGGTTAAAAGCGATTTAGTGTATTTCTTTGATAGTGGTACAAAAAAATCCGCCTTTTTTGAATCTGTAAAGAGTCAAAATCCAAACTTGTTAAATGAATCAACCAATCAAAAATTTAGTGAAGATAATCAAGCAGGTTACATAGGCGATTCTATTTTTGATAATGATACGGACTACGATTTAGGTGTTCACGAAGGCAAGGATTTAGCTGAAACTGGTTGGTGGGCTAATAAAGGGAAGTCAATTGATTATCGATTATTCCTTAAGAAAGGCCAATATAAGTTAACTACCGGTTACCAAGAATGGTGGAATGCTCAACGTCCAATGACCGTTAGTATCTACAAAAATAAAGAGCGATTAAACGAATCACAGATTACGTTAAATCAGGATAACAAAGACGTGACAAATCAACAAGAATTCTCAATGAAAGCAGATGGTTTTATTGATGTTGTGATTAGTAAAGTAGGTAATGAGGATCCAATTTTAAGTTGGCTGGCTGTACAAAGTAAAGATGGCTCTAAAGTTGATGCACAAGGTCTACAATCCTTAATTACTAATAGTGAGACTTTAATTGAATCGAATTATCAAAAAGAAGCTTGGCAACAGTTACACTCAATCGTTGAAAAAGCCAAAGCAATGCTTAATGATGCGGCAGTAACTCAAGCTGAATTGGACACGATGACTATGCAATTGGAACAGGAACTTGTTACAATTGAGCAGCATAAAGTTAGTGGACAAGGTACTGAGTTAACTCTAAATGTCAAACAACTAGAGATTTTAAAAATAGGAAAAACACGGCTATTAGAATTATCAGAAGTGGGAAGCGATACTATTTTTGCAAATCAAGACATCAATTGGGCAGTTCAAAAACCAGCGATTGTTGAAGTAGATGCTACAAATCAATTAATAGCTAAAAAAGCTGGTTTAACTAAAGTAACGGCAACGTTAGATGATGGTCGCACAGTTAGTTTCATTGTTAGAGTCACTAAGTAAGAAATGAAGAGGATTAAAATGATAACAAAAAAAAGTTAAGCATGTTGCATCTTTAGTGATAACATTTTGTTTATTAACGTTATTATTTTTTGTAATAGTTGTGAGGGTTTCTGATCAAAAGACTTACTTCGGATATCAATTGAAACTCGTTTTAAGTGATAGTATGGGTGCAGCGATTCCTAAAAATAGTTTAATTGCCATTAAAGTGGCAGATAAAAATCCACTGCAAGTTGGCGATATAGTAAGCGTTCAAGTAAATGATGAGTTTGTTACGCATCGTATTGCAATGATCGAGGACAGTTTGGGAACAAAAACTTTAATCACTAAGGGAGATCAAAATAGTCAGGTTGATTCTAGAAAAACAGAGGCTGACACTATTGTTGGTAAAGTCAAATTTGTTATCCCCTATATTGGTATTTTATGGGTGCTGCTAGCGAAACCTGCTATTTTAATCCTCATAATAATGGTAATTTTGATAATGATTGTAATTAAAAAATATGGACATCATTTACTTGGCACATATATTTATAAAAAAAGGAGAACAAGACAATGATTAATAAGAATAAGATTGTATCCGTTCTAAAAAGCGGCTATTTTAAGATAGTTTTAGTTGTAGCTATTTTATTTACGCTAGTAATGGGAGGAACTTATGCATGGTGGACAGTTAAAGAGGACGTTGTACAGACTATATCACTTGGTAGTTTAAAAGTAGAGGCTGATTTCCCACAAGTTGATGATCCCATTAATTTTGAACCTGGATTAGAGACATCATTAGAGGGTAAAATTAGTAATACTGGATCTATTCCAGCCATAATGAGAATTAAGAATCTGTCAGAGATTAAATTTGCCTATGTGGATGATCAGTTAACAGGTATTCCTGAATCAGAGAGAGCTTTTATTGATAATACAGAAGATAGTGTAGAGGTTAGCTTTTCACCAGTAAATCAGTCTGCAAGTGATGATATTTTTTGGTTCAAAGATCATCAAAATCAATTGTATATCTTAATGGAACCAGGTGCAGCTGCAACAGTTCAGACTGCAATAAAATTTTCGGATATGATAGGAAATAAGTACCAAGAATCTGAAGTTAGAGTAACCAATTCAGTACAGGCAACTCAAGTAGTCGAAGGTGCCATTAGTAGTGAGTTAGGCGTATCGATTGATGAATTACAAGAGGTAACGAGCTCACAAGATAACTCTGGTCGAAGAGCGAAACGATCAATTTCTCGGGGAACAGAAAGGCTTTATCAATTATTGAATAGAAAATAAGCACGAATGAGATATAATAAACTAGCCTGTTTGCCAGCTGTTTGGCGAACAGGCTATAGTTTTATAATGAGAGGCTTCATTCAGTTTAAGGAATCATTAACGGTATATTCAATGTAATTTGTGTGCCTTTTTCTGAGACTGATTCAATCCTTATTGTAGCATTTTGCCCGTATATTAAGGTAATTCTTTCTTGAATATTGTTTAGTCCGACCCCAGAGTAGTGAAGTTGTGCAGTTTTTAGCGTATCAGAATTTAAACTATCCGTTTCTGTTGTTTGGAATCCAATGCCATTATCAATTATTTCGATTATTAATTGGCTATTGACCTGACGAGCGAATAGCTGGATGAGACCGGGTTGTTCATTAGGAAATGCATGAAGATAAGCATTCTCGATAATGGGTTGTAAAATCATTTTAGGGATGAGTGCTTCTTGGCAGGACTCATCGATAAATTGACTAAACTGAATTCGGTTACCGTAACGTAGTTTTAAAATGCTAATATATGCAGTCATTTCATGTAATTCTTGGTTGAGAGGAACGAATTCATCCTTATTACTTAAAGTGTAGCGCAATAAATGAATAAAGTTATCTAGGGCTTCAAGGGCACGGTCATTTTCATTCTGCCAAATTAAAAATTTTATCGCTGTTAATGTATTGTAAATAAAATGTGGTTGGATTTGTAGCTGAAGTGAGTGCAATTCAATGAGACGTTTATCGGCTTCTGTTTCGAGAATATGGCGAAAGTAACTGTCTAAGTCTTCTAACATCATATTGTAAGCCAACCCTAATTGCCGAGTTTCATAGGTTCCAGCAACATCGACTTTTTGACTGAAATCACCTTGCTTAACTGCTGGAATATGTTCAATTAGCTGATAAATTGGAGCAGTCGCCTTACGAATAATAAAAAAAGCGAATATGCTAACTAAAATAATTGCAAAGACGGCAATTAGAATCGTTGGTTTGATAAGGTTCATATTAGCAATTAAAGTATTTAAATCGACTGTATTATAGAGTGTAAAGTGATAAGAATACAAAGGGACTTTAGTCACTGATTCATTTGTTTCTTGAAAAAATTTTTTAGGCAATGTTTGACCTAATACTTTTTTATTAGTAGATGAAATCACCTGATTATCGGGATTAACGATAAAGACAGTATGAAAAGTATCACTTAATAAATCTTCATAAATTGCACCAAAATCTTTTTCAGCAATAAAAATCATAGCATAACCAAAAACAGACTTATTGTGTGTTAATTTTCTAACGTATAATATGCCTGACTGATCTTCTGTTGCAGTAGTGGGTCCAGAGTTTTGATATACATACTGGCTAATTGACTGACTTTCATTTAGTTTATTTACAAGCTCACTTGTTAAAAAATTATCGGCTGATTGTTTCTTGATCCCCCCATTTTGAACAAATGTTTTTCCGTTTTTCCCTATTAACATTAGGTTTGACGGGGTTCCTTCGAAAATCGAGCGAGTAGATTCCATTTGTTTGATGAATTCAATAATAGTTCCACTATGATCATTTTGAGCAGTTAGGTAATCTTCTACTACTTGGCTATTGTCTGCCAAATCAAAAATTCGATTGACATTATCATTTAAAGAATCATAATCTTTTTGGATCTTATCTAGTAAAATCAAAGTTGAGGCTTGATAGGTATCGATGTACGTTTTTTTTGAGCGATTAATAACGATAGATAGTGTAAAAAAACTTGTAATAACAATGCAAAAAATAACAACTAGTAATATTTTTACAAATAATTCGCTTGATGATAAGCGTTGTTTTAACTTATTCATAATTGGTTCTCCCGACGATATTTTGAAGGACTTGCTCCATAACATTTTTTAAATAGTTTAGAAAAATAACTTAAATCAGAATAACCGCAAGCAGTTGCTATTTCCGACATATTAAATGATGACTCCAGTAATAATCGCTTTGCTTCTTTTAACCGGACGGTATTTAAATACTCTGAAAAACTGGTATGGAAGTGATTAGAGAAAAAGCTTGATAGATAAGAATAATTAAAGTGAAATGTTTCTGCTAATGTAATCAAAGATAAGTTTGTGTGATAATTATTGCCTATAAATGTAACAATGTTATTTAGTAATTCATCGTTATAGATAGTTGCTGTATTATTTCTAGTAATAATATCCTTTAATTGCTGAATAGTCGTCAGAATAAATAGTGAGAAATCCTCCAAGTAATCTATCTCACCAATAGAGAATAAAAAATGTTGCTTTAATTTGTTTATTTCAGTTGTTTCAGTGTAGACATCAATTAGTGTGGAAAATAAGGTGTAAAAAATACTACTGGCTTGTTGTTTTAAGAGTGTAGGCCGTGGTAGCTTAATAATTAACTGATCGAATTGTTTTTCTATACGTGATAAACTCATCAAATAATCTTCATTTAAAAGTGAACGTAAATATTTTTTTGTATCATATTGCTCCATATCATTTAAAGATAAAAACTCTTGTTGTGTTATAATACTATGTTGTTTAAAATAAAAACGTTGTTCGTATCCTTCTGAAATTAAAAAATTTAGTTGTTTTTTTAGTTCTCTCATGTCATCAATAGGTGAACTTAAAATAAATAAGGCTTTTTTTTCGACTAAACGTAAAGAGACCAAATTACTTGATACCATATCAAGTAATTCTTTTTGGGTTAAATTAGTACTGATTATAAAACCGTACTCGTTGTTATTGATTGTAAAAGGCAGACTGGTTAATGAAAGGTTATTGGGCAAAAGAGTTTGACAAGTTTGTAATAAATGCTCTTTGTTTTTATACCAAAGAAAATTAGTATATAAAATAAAGTACTGATTTGATTTAAAATAACGCTCTATAGTTTGTTGGTTGTCAATATCGTATCCTGAAAGAAAACGATTTAATTGCTGTGATAGTAGTTCTTCGTGAGAAATAGTTTGCTCTTTTTTCGCCATTTTTTTTGAAATATTGATTAAAGTTGTTAATAGTTTATCTGGTGTCAGTGTAGGTTTTAAAATATAATCAACCGCACCATTTTTAAAAGACTGTGATACATATGGAAAATCATCGTAACTACTCAATACTAAAAAGTGAATTGCTGGATATTGTTCTTGAATAACTGCCGATAGTTTTAAACCATCAAGTTCGGGCATAATCAAGTCTGTAATCACAATATCTGGTTGGTTTTCTTTAATTTTGCTAATAGCATCTAAGCCATTTTCCGCTTCTCCAATGATTCTAAAGCCATGTGTTTCCCATGGTAAAAGCAGTTTTAAGCCATCACGAATACTTTTTTCATCATCGACTATTAAAATAGTAATTAAATTCATTATTGATTCATCCCTTATCATTTTCAATAAACTAACTAAAGTATACCAATTAACGTCTAAATGTAAATTAAAAAATAATTTTTATGATTTTTAGAGACGTTGGGTTAATGATTGTTTGTATTATTTTTATAAGTTTGAAAAAATTCTAGCTGTTTTTTAAAACTATTGATAACGCTTACTTGAAAAGTTATAGTTTGAGTAGGAAATCTAAAATGAAAAGAGGAAGAAAAATGAAAAAGTTTTTTAGTGGCTTATTAGTGATGATGGCAGCACTTGTTCTTGTAGCATGTGGTGGCAAAACTGATGAAAAAGAATCTGGCAAAGATAAGAAAAAGACTGATAACGTTGTGACAGTTTGGGCTTGGGATGAAACTTTTAATATCAAAGCAGTTGAGGAAGCTAAAAAGTTTTATAAAAATGATGATGTGAAAGTTGACGTTGTGACGATGTCACAAGATGATATTGTTCAAAAATTAAATACTAGTTTGGCATCAGGTAATACAGATGGCTTACCAAATATTGTATTAATTGAAGATTATCGAATTCAAGGATACTTAACATCTTATCCTGATGCATTCGCTAAATTAAATGATATTGTCAAAGAAGATGATTTTGCGTCGTACAAATTTGCTGTAAATAAAGTAAAAGATGACATTTATGGTGTTCCTTTTGATAGTGGAGTAGCAGGGGTGTTTTACCGTCGTGATTACCTAGAAGAAGCTGGTTATAAATCAGAAGATTTAGCAGATATTAATTGGGAAGAGCTAATTGAAATTGGACGTAATGTGAAGAAAAAAACCAATCACCCATTACTATCAATGAACCCTAGTGATTTAGGTTTAACAAGAATTATTATGCAGTCAACAGGAAAATGGTTTACAGATGAAAGTGGTAAAAAAGTGACACTTAAAGGTAATAAAGCATTAGAGTATGCAATGACAATTCAAGCAACTATTCTAAAAGAAGGTTTAGCGGAACAAGTATCAGATTGGGATGGCGGAGTAAATGCGGTTCAATCTGGTAATGTTGCTAGTGCTATTCAAGGTTGTTGGTATTCAAGTACTATTCAAGGTGCTGAAGACCAATCAGGTAAATGGGGTATTGCACCAATTCCTGTTATCAAAGGAGATTCTAACTCAAAACATACATCTAGTATTGGTGGAGGCGGTTGGTACGTCATTAAAGGTGTATCAGGTGAAGACAATGCTAAAGATTTCTTGAAACAAACATTTGCTTCTAATGTTGAACTAATGGATATTTTAGCTAAAGAGATAGGATTAGTTAGTACATTAAAAGCTGCTAGTCAATCATCAGTTTACCAAGAAGGCGTAGCATTCTACGATAATCAAAAAGTTTTTGAAGATTTCTCAAATTGGTCTTCAGAAGTAATTAATGTTAATTATGGTAAAGACACTTATGCCATTGAGTCTGTATTGACTGAAAGTTTACAAGAAGTAATCGATGGTAAAAAAGTATCAGATGTTTTAGAAAATGCTCAAAAGCAAGCTGAAGATCAATTAGCAAATTAAGCATGTTTAAAGTGAAGAGCATACAGACTCTTCACTTTTTTAATTAGTTAAGGAGGAACCACAATGAAAAGTAAAAAGAAACGTCATTTATTTGCTAATGGAGACGGGTTTATTATCCTCCCAGTTATTATGATCTCATTATTAGTATTTATTCCAATGGTTATGGCATTAATTACCTCTTTTAAATCAGGACCACCAACTAATATGAGTTTTAATGGTGTAGGTAATTATCAACGCATGATTAATGACACAACTTTTAGAAAGGCTTTTGGCAACACTTTTCTATACTTAATTATTCAAGTACCTATGATGTTATTTTTATCATTACTTTTTTCTCATATTTTGAATGATAAGAAATTAAAATTTAAAGGACTTTTTCGAACAGCTTTATTTTTACCTTGTATTACATCCTTGGTTTCATACTCATTAGTCATGAAAAGTTTATTTTCTAGCAACGGCTTAGTTAATAAGTTAATGATGGACATTCATGCTATTTCAGAACCAATACAATGGTTAACAGATCCTTTCTGGGCCAAAGTACTTATTATCATTTCTATTACATGGAGATGGACGGGATACAATATGATTTTCTTTATTTCAGGCATGCAAAATATTGATCCAGAGATGTATGAAGCAGCCGATATTGATGGGGCTTCTCGATTACAGCAATTTTTCAAAATTACAATTCCTAATTTAAAACCGGTCATCTTATTTACAACAATAACATCTACAATTGGGACGTTACAATTATTTGACGAAGTTCAAAATATTACAGGTGGTGGACCAGCTAACGCAACCACAACTCTGTCACAGTATATTTATAATTTGAGCTTCAAATTCACACCTAATTTTGGTTATGCAGCAGCGGTTTCGTTTGTCATTGTTATTTGTATTGTTGTATTAACAATTATTCAGAAAAAAATAGCGGGAGATGATTAAGTTGAAAAAAATTAATCTTACCATCAAATATATCTTTTTAATTATTGCATCGTTTGTATCAATCTTTCCGTTTATTTGGATGATTTTAGGTATGACGAATAAGACTGTCGATATTACTGCCGGTAAATTAATGATTGGTGGCGAATTGTGGACAAATATTACTAATCTTTTGGAAAATAATTTAGACTTTAGACAAGCTATTATTAATTCTGCAATTATTGCAGTAATTACGACCGTTTTTTCTCTTTTATTATCTTCGATGGCTGGATATGGGTTCGAAATTTTTCGTTCAAAGAAAAAAGACCGGATTTTTAACATTTTATTATTATCTATGATGGTTCCTTTTTCGGCGATGATGATTCCTCTTTATACAATGTTTTCTAAACTAAGTCCATCACCATTTGGGATTAATACATTATTTAGTGTCATTGTTCCATCCGTATGTACCGCCTTTAATATTTTTCTATTTAAGCAAAATATTAAGTCATTTCCAAAATCACTAGTTGAAGCGGCACGGATTGATGGGTTAGGGGAGTTGGCAATTTTCTTTAAAATATATATGCCGACAGCGAAAAATATCTATGCAGCAGCAGCGATTATTACATTTATGGGAAGTTGGAATAATTACTTGTGGCCATTAGTTGTCCTTCAATCGCCAGAAAAACGAACATTACCATTAATTTTATCTGCAATGGGTGCTTCTTACACCCCAGATTATGGCATGTTAATGACAGGGATTGTCATTGCGACTTTACCAATTGCTATTGTTTTCTTTGTATTACAAAAACAATTTATTCAAGGTATGCTAGGTTCAGTTAAGTAGTTATTATGAACGATAGATAGTAGCTATTTAGAAAAAATACGACACTAACAATATTTTAATAAAAAAAGCATGCGATACTTGTTTAAACAAGTGTCGCATGCTTCAGACTGTAGACAAAGTATCAAAAATTTGATACTTTGTCTTTTTTTCTTGGTAAAATAGAGAAAAGGAGTTGCTTCCATGCTAAAAAAACAAGATATGAGCAAACGTAATCAAATTGGTTTTTATTCTCTAGAAGATTTAGTTCCCAAGGAACATCTATTAAGAGATATTGATAAATATGTAGATTTTAATTTTATTTATAAGTTAGTTGAAGATAAATACGATGAATCAAATGGCCGCCCTAGTATAGATCCGGTTCTATTAATTAAACTTCCGTTGATTCAGTATCTTTATGGTATAAAAAGTATGAGACAAACTATTAAAGATGTTGAGGTTAACATGGCTTATCGCTGGTTTTTAGGTTTGGATATCGAAGATGCTGTTCCTCACTTCTCAACCTTTGGCAAAAATTATTCTAGAAGATTTCGTGGTACAGATATCTTTGAACAAATATTTTACGGCATATTAGAACAGTGTATTGAAGCTGAATTAGTGGATACTTCTGAAGTATTTATTGATGGTACTCATATAAAAGCACATGCAAATAATAAAAAATATGAAAGTAACGAAGTTACTGAAGAAACTCTTTTTTATGTGGAATCACTACAAAAAGAAGTTGAAATAGATAGAGAAAAAAGATTAAAAAAGCCCTTAAAAAGAAGAGAGGAAAGTGAAAATCAGGTAAAACATAAAAAAATTAGTAAAACAGATGATGAGAGTGGTTGGTTCCATAAAGGAGAGCATAAACAGGTTTTTGCTTATGCTGCACAAGTAGCATGTGACAAGAATGGTTGGGTTTTAGGATATACAACTCATCCTGGTAATCAACATGATAGTCGGACATTCATCGATATCTATAATAAATTACAAAGTCACTTTACCTTAGATAAATTAGTAATGGACGCTGGATACAAAACACCTGGTATAGCCCATTTATTATTTCAAAATAATTTAACACCTATTTTTCCATATAAAAGACCTATGACCAAAAAAGGATTTTATAAAAAACATGATTATGTTTACGATGAATACTACGATCAATATATCTGCCCTAATGTGAAAATTTTAAGCTATACAACAACTAACAGAGACGGATATCGTGAATACAAAAGTAATACGTCTGATTGTAGTCAATGCCCTTTGATTGCCTATTGTACTGAGTCAAAAGAAAAGAGGAAATTAATTCAACGACATTTATGGGAAAATGATATGGAACGTTGTGAAGACATACGTCATTCCCTTGGAATGAAAGCTATATATAATAATCGAAAACAAACAATTGAGCGATTATTTGGAACGGCAAAAGAATTTCATGGCTTACGTTACACTAATTTAATTGGGAAAGAAAAAATGCACATGAAAATTGGGCTCACTTTCGCATGCCTTAACATTAAAAAATTAGCAAAAATGCTTAAATTAAGAGACCTGAAGGGCTCTATTTTTTTATCTATTTTGGGAATTTTATCAAAAATAATGATAAGATACAAAAAAACAAACCAATTACCCTTTATGAGCAACTGGTTTGTCTTCAATCTGAAGCATGCGATACTTGTTTAAACAAGTGTCGCATGCTTTTCATTTAGTAGTACATTGAGTGAAATATTAATTAATTCATCAAAACCTTTAACTAAAATAAACTAGTAAGGGTGAACTAGATAAAATATATTAGGCTGACATACTATTTTTGTGAAATGATGTAAAAAGTAGTGATTTTGTCTTATAATGCTTTAACTAAATACGACCTTTCTCTTTTTTATCTTTGACTTTTATCTCGTCAGGTAAAATAAACCCAATAGGACCATCGTTTAGGTGCTTCAAGCGGTCTTGATTAAAATTGTCTTTTAAAATGATTTCCTTAGGTACGTCCTGATGAGAATCGGGTGTTGGTATCGGAATATTTGGTACTATACCATGGTTATCAGACATAGAAATCCCTCTTTTCATTTTTTATTAATAGTACAATTATTATATCATTTATCGAATGATTTATCTGATAGAAGTTTCGGTTGTGGTATGATAAGTGAAATAAAGTATGTATTAAATAGCTATAGTATTAAACTGGACGCTATCGGAGGTGCGCTATTATGCTATCATTTGAAGCCCCTTGCTTAAAATTCGAAGAATTCATCCGATATTTTGAACATAGTCTTAATTATAACTACTTTGTCGTATTTAAAAGGTAATTCCAATGATTAGACAATGGTTGTATAGTGGTAGGTATTTTTTTAAGCAACATTAATTGTTAGCTTTTATCGATTCTGATGGTACGTTGAGAAATCGTATGATAGATGTGTTTAGAGTCAGTCTATAATAAGAACCTCATTGAATGAATTTGCTAATTTTATATGTGTCAGCAAAAATTAGGAAAAAATCAATTAGTCATTATGCCTATCAGTATAAAATTTATCATTTTATGCTAATCTTGAAGACTTTTTTGATAACGACAAGTAATATTTTCAAATTAATGTCAATGGTTTGTTGGATGATATGTTGATTACTACTTTCAAAATGCTTAAGGATTACTGATGTATAAAAACCAAAGTGGGAAAAGTTATTTAGTTACTGTTAAGTAGTAAATAACATAGAAATTTCGCTATTTTTGGTTGGTATAAGTATGAATTGTTTGTAATAAATTCCATGTTTTTTTAGTGATTTGATTGATGAAATTTAACTAATTGTATGACGTCTTTTTTACTGAGTAATTGTAAATTAAAAAGAAATGGAGGGATTTTTATGGTCGGGAAAAAATTATTGAAATCTGAAGAAATTCGTATTAAAAATGCTCAGTTACGTGCTAAGGGAAAAGACCCATTAAATGGATGGGATAGTTGATACTAAGTTTGGTGGTGGCGGATCATTGGGTATTTCGGAGGGTAACTCACTCGCTTTCGATAAAATGGGTGCAGTTGTGGAAGATCAAAAAGTGAAACGCTAAGACGTGTCACTTATTTTCTATAATTATAAAAAAATGTTTGTTGGGAGTTTATGAATGAATTTTACAAGGAAGTTTTTCCAAAATATTGCTGATACAATGGCCATTTTATATAGTTTATGGTTTTTTGTTATTTTAATGTTTGTAGGAATTTTATTTATATATATGTTCACGGGGTATTTAATGAATCCATTTTTACCGTTAGGCTTATTTTTTATTTATGCTCTGTTTTGTGAATCAGAACGTTACAAGGGGATTGGGTGGCTCGTAGCGATTGTTTTTACGATTGTCATGTTAACTGCGGGTAGTATACCAACAACAGAAGAACAAGAAGCTATGAAACGAGAAAAAGAAAATGAAGAATATGCGAAGAAACAAGAGAAATTAAAATACGCTGCTAAATTATATTCTTTTAAAGACAGTGATGGAAATGAGATTATTCGAGAAAAAAGTGAGCTTGATGAGTCTGAAGAGCCACAAAAAAGATATCGTCTTAAAAATGGACAGAAGTTTTTAGTAACCTTTCAATTATTTTTGAAGGACTCAGAAGAAGAAGATGAATATCCTCTAAAGAAAGAATTAAAATTAAATCGATTTCGTGTGAATGCAGATGAAGTTTATTTTTATTTTTATCCATTAAAAGAAGTTACTTATGATGAGACCACAGGAGAGTTGACAGGAGTTGTAGAACTTAAATTTTCAGACAATGTCACTGTGATAGAGGATGAATTTCGACTGCAACTAGTGTCTGAAGAAAATAATCTGATAGGAATAAAATCATATCGAACTTATTATAATATCGAGTATGAAGATGCTTATCCTGAAGAAGAAAAGATAATTGAAAGTAGTGAGGTAAAACAAGAAGTCACTAATCCGTCTGTTACATCTAAGGTAGAACCAGAAGATGTGATTATTACAGAAGGTAATGTAGAAGACTGGGATCATATATTAGATGATTGGGAACTAGAAGAAGCGAGGGAGCAAGATGAATTTTATGAATAGAAATGATAGTGAATGATAGTATTGTTTAGAATAAATAAAAATCAAGTTTTATAAAACGTGCTTCAAACTGTAGACAAAATATTGATTAATTTCGATACTTTGTCTTTTTTTTATTGGTAAAATGCAGTAAAAGAGTTGGCTTTAATGTGGAAAAAATAAGATGTGAGTAAACGTGCTTCAATCGGTTTTTATTCTTTAGAGGCTTTAGTTTCAAAGGAACCTCTTTTGAAAGAATTGGACAAAGATGTAGATTTTAATTTTATTTATCTACTTGCCAAAGATAAGTATGATAGATTAAATGGACGTCCTATTTTAGATTCTATTATGCTTATTAAACTTCCTGATGGTGGGTATATTTGGCACGTGATTTGTTTGTCTGAAAGACAAAAAGGTTATGGGAAAGCGATATTAAAGGCCACACTTAAAGAAGCGGAAAAGATAGATTTAAGTCAAATTTTAGTTACTTGTGATGAGAGTAATATAGGCTCAAATCGCATTATTTTAACGAATAGGGATCTGTTAGAAAACAAGCTATATGATGTAGTCGCTAATAAGTGGGTTAATCGGTATTGGTTTAAGTTTTAATAGGTAGTAGGTCAGATAGTATATGATAATTAGGGGGATTTTGATAGGTTTAGAGTACATAATTAAATTAATTTTGTTATTTAAAATAAATAAATAGCATTTATAAAATAAATAATTTATTATAAAAAAAATAATAAAATCTGTCTTTAGTACCATTTAAAAGTATTAAATATTTGTTATATTAAAAAAAGAAAGGAATGATTGTAATGCCTAGTATCATTTTAATACTATTTGGTAGTTTATTAACAGCTTGGGGAGTTTATAGAATTAAAACAGATTTTAAAAATAATAAAAAAATTAAAGGACTAGTTGATTTTATTTTAACTGGTCAAGCTTCTGGAATTGGCCAATTTTTATCTGGTATTGCTACTGTAATGGTAGGGATAATCGTTTTTTTTATATCAAAATAGAGCGAAACAATTCAAAAATTTTTAGGGTAGTTGGAAACTTGTGAATTAGGAAACAATAAATACTGAGCAGTTATTTTTTCGATAAACCTATCGGAATAAGTGACTGTATTTTTTTGGCTAGTTTTTAGGTCAACAGGTCATTAAAGGATAGGAGAATGTAAATGAACATTTAGCTATGTTTATACTCGAGATAAGTAATGGATAGGCTACACTTGACTAGACAGAAAAAATAAGGTGTGATGAGAATAAGAAAACACACTGGAGGAAATGTCATGTTAGAACGTAAACCAAGAAGAACTTTTACCAAAGAATTTAAACAACAAATGGTAGATCTTTACCAATCAGGAAAACCTAGAATAGATATTATTCGTGACTATGAGTTAACTCCTTCAACTTTTGATAGGTGGGTAAAACAAGGAACAACCACAGGTTCATTCAAAGAAAAAGATAATTTAACACCTGAACAAAAGGAATTAATCAAACTCAGAAAAGAACTTAAAATGCTTGAAATGGAAAATGATATTTTAAAGCAAGCGGCGCTGATATTCGGACGAAAAGGCAAGTAATTAAAGCCAACAAACATAAATATTCTATATCAGCGATGTGCCGAGTCCTTAAAATATCAAGACAAACTTACTATTATCAGGAAAAGAAGCCATTACTAGAAAGTGAACTAGAAGAAATTGTGGAAATGATTTTTCGCCAAAATAAAAAAGCTTATGGCGCTCGTAAAATAAAAAAAGCACTTAGTTTAGAAGGCATCATTCTCAGTAGAAGAAAAATTAGAAGGATTATGCGACACAGAAACCTCGTTTCTGTGTATACGAAAGCTTATTTTAAGGTGGTATCTTCTAATGTGAATGAGTCTAAAATAACCAATCAATTAAAACGTCATTTTAACTCCGTTATGCCATTAGAAAAAGTTGTCGCCGATTTAACTTATGTCAAGGTTGGCAATCGTTGGCACTATGTCTGTTTAATTCTTGATTTATTTAATCGAGAAATCATTGGATTTAGTTGTGGGGCATCAAAAGATGCCGAATTAGTTAAACAGGCATTTTATACGATTCCGTACGCCTTAACAAACATTCAGTTGTTTCATACTGATAGAGGAAAAGAATTTGATAACCAAGTGATTGATACCATACTAAATACATTTAATATCAAGCGATCGTTGAGTAGAAAAGGAAATCCCTGGGATAATGCCGTCGCCGAGTCAACTTATAAATCCTTTAAAGCAGAGTTCGTTTATCCCAATCAGTTTGAGACACTAAAAGAATTATCTATGGCTCTTTATGACTATGTTCATTGGTGGAATCATTTCAGAATACACGGAGCATTGAATTATGTCACTCCGCTTAGTATCAGAGCTCAGAGATTAGCGATAGCTTCCCTTGAGGATGAGTCAAACTGTGATACGTGTGAGATAGCGGGTTGATTTTTATAAGTCAACACACCGCGAAAGAGTCACAGTTTGAGAGGCTCATGGTCAAGGGTAATCGGATAACAGTACCAATGTTTTGACACCTTATAATATTTGTCAAAAAAGTGTTGCCATTCCATAATTAAACTTTATAAAAAAGAACCCCTCAAATTGGAGTTCTTTTTTATCTATTATTTCTGATTAAATATGACGTTAAAAATCAAGACTATTCGGTTTAACCTCTTCAGGAATTGGATTTTGATAAGGAGTTTGGTCAGTAATAGCTTTTAATTCCGCTTTGGCTTCTTCTATATAACTTGGGTGTTCTAATACGGTAACTGCGGTGGCAGCTAAGACTTTTGCTGCTTGGAGCATGCCTTTTTTGGCAATACCAGATTTACCATTAGCTACCCATTGCCAAGAGTGCATTGACGTATGTTGGACTTCAGTCGCAATTAAACATTGTGCAGTAGGAACGACCCAACTGACATCACCGACATCAGAAGAGCCAGGGACGATTAGGTTTGCCATCATCGGGTTGTATGGATAGACAAAATCAGCTAGCGGTTTTCCCGCATTTTCGACAATTAATTTCTTTTCGACTGGTCCAATTGGCGGTACCATACGGAATTTTTTTTCATCTTCAGTTAAGTTATCATAGACTTTTTGGGCATAATCCCAATCCTCTTGGTCAAATTTAGGTGCCCCGATTTCCATCATACATTTTGACATAATTTCAGAATACACTTTATTTGGCATATAGTTGGAGCAAGCTTTATCAAAGTGAACGACAACTTCTGTCTCGGTCATTAGACTAGCACCTTCAGCAATTTTACAAATGCGGTCATAGATTTCTTTCACTTGATAGACTTTTGGTGCTCGAATTAAGTAGAGGACTTTGGCATGTGATTGCACGACACTTGGAGAAAGGCCACCGCCATCTAAAATCGCATAGTGGAAACGAGCTTCTGGTGTGACGTGTTCACGAAGATAGTTCGCTCCAACATTCATAAGTTCCATAGCATCGAGTGCGCTTCGGCCCATTTCTGGTGAGTTGGCAGCATGCGAACTTTTTCCTTTGAATTCAAACGCAGCTTGAATATTTGCTAGAGTTGGTGCACCAATAATGGCATTATCTGTTCCTGGATGCCAGCAGAGTGCCATATCAAGGCCGTCAAATGCGTGAGCACGCACCATAAAGGTTTTACCTGAGCCACCTTCTTCAGCTGGACAGCCAAAGTACTTAACCACAACATCAATATTGTGCTCTATAGCGTAGTCACGAGTCGCGATAGCAGCGGCAAGTGAGGCAGTCCCTAAGAGATTGTGACCACAACCGTGTCCGCTTGTTGAGTCAGATTCGGGATTCATTTCTTGTTGGGTTGAGCCTGATTTTTGTGACAAATCGGGTAAGGCATCGTATTCACCGAGGAAGCCGATTTGGGGTCCAGTTGTACCATAAGTGGCGACAAAGGCAGTTTCAATACCACCAATGTGGGTCTCAACAGTAAAGCCTTCATCAATCAAAATGGCAATAATTGCTTGAGCAGATTCCTGTTCATGAAATTTAGTTTCGGCTAAATCCCAAATATGGTCGCTTAGTTCGTGGTACATTGTTTCTTTTTTTTCTACATAATGGTGTATTTTTTTATGGATCATGTGAGGTCCCTCCTATAATAAGTAGATGATTATTAGTCATTGATAGACTCTTTGTATAAAAATCATACCATAAGTTACGTAAAATTGTTTAAATATAACTCCTTTTTTTAAAAATAAAAAACATTTAATGAAATATTGAAAAAGACTGCGAGAAATCCTTGTGAAAAGTTGCATTACATATTATGAAAGGTTTAAAATGAAAGACGTATGGCATAACAACTAGCACTATTTTTAAATAAGAATTCTATTGGAGTGGAGAATGTGGAAATAAGGCGAAAAGGTCAGGACTTACTATTCTTAAGTTTATTTGGGTTAGTGATGGGCGTGGGGATTGGTATTTTAGAAGTTTTTTTTGGTAAAGGTTTACTTTTGGTCAGCGAATGGCGAGCGGAGTATTTTCTTTATTTAATTGGTTTTTTACCATTTGCGGGATTAGTGATTGAGTTGTTGTATAGTCGTTATGGTAGTCGTAGTCGACAAGGAATGAGTTTAATGTTTGATGTTAATTTTGGGACGCAAGAAACAATCCCATTACGCTTAATCCCAATCATCATCGTGAGTACATGGATGACACATCTCTTTGGTGGGAGTGCGGGACGTGAGGGTGTAGCGATTCAAATTGGTGGAACGTTATCTCATTGGTTAGGTAGTAAGGTACTAGGAAAACGAATTAAAGAGTATCGGTTAGGTCAAATTATTTTAGTGACAGGTATGGCAGCAGGATTTGCTAGTCTATTTCAAACGCCAATTGCGGCAATTTTTTTTGCATTAGAAATTTTCGTAGTTGGGCGTATCGATTATAAATCAATGCTACCAGCAACAATTGCTTCATTTACAGCGGCTATGATGTCAAATAAACTTGGGCTAGAAAAATTTAGTTATGTGATTATTGATATTCCAGATTTAACTTTAGTAACAGGTTTGAAACTTATTGGCATTGGTATTTTATTTGGATTAGTCGGCTTTTTATTTAGTTTAAGTTTAAAGTATGGAAAAAAATGGGCTGGGGGACTAATAGCCAATCGTTACAAACGAATCTTTATTGGTGGATTACTGATTGCTGCTCTAATGATAGTCTTACATCAAGGTCGCTATTCGGGCTTAGGATCGAATCTAATTACAGCAGCTGTCCAACAAGAAACGATTTATTCTTATGATTTTCTATTGAAACTTGGTCTAACAGTCTTAACCCTCGCAGTCGGTTTTCAAGGTGGGGAAGTGACACCACTTTTTGCGATTGGTAGCTCATTAGGTGCTATACTTGCGCCATTATTCGGCTTACCTATTCCATTTGCAGTGGCTATTGGTTATGTTGGTGTCTTTAGTAGTGCGACGAACACGTTTATTGCACCAATTATTATTGGCTGTGAAGTATTTGGGTATGAATTATTACCGTACTTCTTCATTGCGCTCTGTCTAGCTTATGCGTGCAATTTTGATACCTCAATTTACGGCAAACAAAAATCATTATTTGTGATAAATACTGAAACAAAATAAAAACTAACCCAACTTCAAATTAATGGAGTTAGGTTAGTTTTTTAGTCTCGTCCGATAATACGGACTTCGGTTTCTAAGGTGACGTTAAATTCTTCCAAAATTGTGTGTTGAATGTGTTGAATTAACTCAATATAGTCGGTAGCAGTTGCTTGATTGATATTGACAATAAAGCCAGCATGTTTTTCAGAAATTTGAGCGCCGCCCCAGACAAGACCTTGTAAACCAGCATCTTGAATAAGTTTTCCGGTGAAATGACCTTCGGGACGTTTAAAGACACTACCACATGATGGGTATTCCAGTGGCTGTTTCGATTCTCTAAGATACGTTAGCTCAGCCATACGTGCTTTAATTAAGTCGTGGTCACCTTTTTCTAAATTAAAAGTTACCGACAAGACAATTGCTTTTAATTCTTGGAATTTACTATGACGATAAGAAAAATCAAGATCATCTTTCGTCATTTTTTGAATGGTACCATCTGCTAAAATAACCTCACAAGAATCAAAGACATCGACTAATTCACCACCGTATGCGCCAGCATTCATATAAGCAGCGCCGCCAATACTACCAGGTATGC
The DNA here is from genome assembly GCF_001998885.1 of Vagococcus penaei. Classification (NCBI taxonomy): domain Bacteria; kingdom Bacillati; phylum Bacillota; class Bacilli; order Lactobacillales; family Enterococcaceae; genus Vagococcus; species Vagococcus penaei. Next base: position 1,033,940 of record NZ_CP019609.1, on the reverse strand, counting down.
CACAAGCAAACTCTAATCCAGTTAAATCATGCTCTAAAGCAACATAGGTTGTATCAATTAGCTTAGCCCCTGCTTCAGCAGTAATTGTTGTACCATCGACTTGAATAGCATTCATATCTGTTAGCATAATGACAAAGCCAGAGATACCGCCATCTTTAACGATTAGGTTGCTTGAGTTTCCTAAACACAACCATTCTATGTCTTCTTGATTACAGTAATCAATGATATCTTTTACCTCTTGAGCTGACTTTGGAAAGAATAAGACATCTGCCGGTCCGCCAGTCTTTGTATAAGTATAATGTGATAATGGTTCATTTAATAAGTATGTTACATGCGATAAGTGAGTTGAAATATGTTGTTGATCCAATTCAAAAAGTCCCTTCTGCGTCTTTTTCTAGTGCTCTCATTTTAACATAAGTTCCTTAAAGTAGGTACACCTAAGACATTAAAAGCGAAGATACCTAAATTAATTGTGTCTTTTTATGTTTATAAAATATATGGTAAAATGAAGACAAGACAAATTAGTGGTTTTGAAAAATCAAGCATAGGAGATAAAAAAATGAAGTTACTATCATGGAATGCAAACGGGATTCGAGCAATCGTCGATAAAGGTTTTCTAGAGATTGTTAAAGAGTTAGATGCCGATATGATTTGTTTACAAGAAACAAAAGTTCAAGCTGGACAAATTGAACTTGACTTACCTAATTACTATCAGTATTGGAATTATGCCGATAAAAAAGGTTACTCCGGAACGGCAATTTTTTTCGAAAACGGAACCACTGACGGTTACCTATGGGCTTGATGTAGAGGAAATGGATACTGAGGGTCGTGTGATTACAGCAGAATACGATAGCTTTTTTTTAGTCACATGTTATACACCTAACTCGCAGCCTAAATTAAAACGTTTAGACCACCGGATGGCTTGGGAAACACACTTTTTAGCGTACCTTAAACACTTAGAATTGAGTAAACCGGTTGTTTTATGTGGTGATTTGAATGTCGCTCATACACCAATCGATTTAAAAAATCCAAAAAGTAATCGTCAAAGTCCAGGTTTTTCAGATCAAGAGCGCGAAAAATTTTCAGAGTTATTGGCTAGTGGTTTTATTGATACATTCCGCTATTTTTATCCGGATTTAACAGGTGCTTATACTTACTGGAATTACCGCTTTAATGCTCGCGCGAATAATTCTGGCTGGCGGATTGATTATTTTTGTGTTTCCGACAGTTTAAAACCTAGATTACGTGATGCTAAAATTTTATCGGATATCATGGGCAGTGACCATTGTCCGGTTGAATTAGACTTAGATTAGAAAGGAGTCGCTATGAAAAAAATTATTAAAATAGTTGGTGTAATTTGTTTTCTCGGTTTAATCATCAATTTAAGTACGATTCGGACAGTCGCTGCTAGTAGCAATAATCAACCGCTCATCAGTGATTTGTCATACAACAAAGATCGTCAAGTCATTACTGGTAAAACAGCACCTAATGCGAATGTCTGGCTAGATAATGTGGCAGGAGCTGTTGTCGCTAATGATAAAGGCGAGTTCGAGTTTCCAGTCCCATCTAATACTAAACAATCTGTCATTACAGTCTTAGATGCTGAAGGAGATAAGTCAACTGATGTGCGGTTTAATTTTGAAAAAAATACGATTGAGACATCGGAGACAAAAACTGATAAAGAAAGTGCTGGCGCCACAACGGAGCGAGCAGTTGCATCAAGTAAAAAATCAGATGAATCGACTAATGCAACTAGTCAAAAAAATAGTTCCAATTCGACTACGACTGACACCACAACTACTACAACAAGTACTACAACTACAACAAGTGATACAAATGCGAAGATTTCGGAGGCAAGCTATAAAGCGCCAAAGACACCTAAAAAAAGTCTTATTTGGCTATGGACGTTGTTGGGACTTATTGCTCTTGCTTTAATTTGTGTTGGTTTGTATTTATGGTATCTTAAGAAAGTCAAAGCAGAAGAGAAATTAGCTGCTAAAAAACGTCATTCTAAGAAAAATCGGAAACATCAGACTAAAACAGTGAAAAAATCAAAAAAACGTGTGAATGAGGCCTATGAAGATGATTATTTGGATCAGTTGATTGATTCTGAAATGAAATCTGCCAAGACTAAGTCGAGTCCTCGCTCAAAGAATCGAGATAAGACTGTATCTAAACGTCGTAAAACTAGCAAAGGTAATTCGTCAAGACGGAAGTAGGGGGAAACAGGTGAATTTTATTGCAATGGATTTTGAAACGGCGAATCATGAGGCACATAGTGCTTGCTCATTAGCTTTAGTGATGGTCAAACATAATCGTATTGTGGGTGAATATTATACATTAATTAATCCACAAACGGACTTTCATTGGCGCAATATTCAAGTTCATGGTATTGAGGCAAAAGACGTTAGTGCTGCCCCAACATTTGCCGACATTTGGCCGGATATTCAGCACTATTTTGAGCCAAATCATTTAGTGGTAGCACATAATGCTGCGTTTGATAATCGGGTTTTACTAAACTGTTTAGACAAGTATCAACTAGCACCCGCTCATTTCTTATCGCTTTGTACAGTGCGAACGAGTCGAAAATTGTATCCGAAGTTAGCTAATCACAAGTTAAACACGGTCTGTGATTATTTAGATATTCCACTTGAAAATCATCACCATGCATTAGATGATAGTTTAGCGTGTGCATCAATTTTACTGGCACAAGAGAAAACATATGGTGTTGAACCATTAAAAAAATTGGTCAAAAAAATATAAATCAAATAGACCGCTATGACGTTTTACAAAACATGTCATAGCGGTCTATTTTTATATTAGGGATTGGGTAACCACTTTAAAATAAACGACTCATCAGCAGAACATCGCAAAATTCATCGTGTTCAATTTTAATTCCAGCTCGAATCGTTCCTTCCGTTTCGAAGCCTAATTTTTGGTAGAGAGCAATCGCACGCTGATTGCGATTTTGGACCTTTATTTCTAGCCGTTTGATTTTTTGATAATGTTCCACCCAGTCGATTAATTCAGTTATCATAGCAGTTCCAAGACCGATGCCCCAAAAGTCTTGCTTGATACTGATACCAATTTCACCAATATGGCTAATTGCTGGATCAGAATCAGTGGTGACAGTAGCAATTCCTATTGGTCTATTATTATCTAATGCCAATAAAATTAGCTGATTTGGCAGGTGATAAATTTGTTCGATTTCAGTGGCCATGTCTTCCTTAGTGAGAGTTAAAGCCTGACGATTGACTAATAAATAAGGCGTTTCTTGATTTAATTCAGTAACGAGTGTCAGTACCTCTTGTGCATCACTAGGGACTGCTTCTCTTAAAATGATGGTGTACTCTTGATTAGTCATGCTTGAAGATCCAACCTTTTTCGGTTAAGTATGCCAGTAACTGTTGTCGATAGTCTTCGATAGTCTCTGACGATGCTTCAATCCTAAAATCACGGACGGTATCTGAAACTTTATCTAAAAAGAACTCTAAAAAGGGCACATCGATTTCATTTTTTATTAATTGCCCCCATTCGACAACACAGATACCGTCGCCTTCAAAGTAATCTTCTAAACCTAAATCGCTAGCTCCTTCAGTTAGACGGTAGACGTCCATATGATATAAAGGTAAACGCCCTGTATCGTACTCACGAATAAGTGTGTAGGTTGGGCTTTTAATCATTTGTTCAATTCCTAGGCCACTAGCAAAGCCTTTTGTAAAAGTTGTTTTACCTGCACCTAAATCACCCGTCAGGATAATCACATCACCACTCTGGCAAAAGTGAGCGATATCGTTGGCTAGTTGTTGTGTGTCTTGATTTGTAGTTAGTTGTAATTTTTCCATACAAACACCTCGTCAATTATTTAGATAAAGTATACCGTGAGACGAAAAAAAAAGCTATGTCCCGATTGAATTGTTTGCATTAATAAGTCGTTTTTAGGTAAAAAAAGACCACGCCTAAGCGTAGTCTGGATAGAATTTATGAATTATTTGCTTTGTAATGTTTGAGATGCAGTAATAATTGATAATTTGTAAACATCTTCTTCATTACATCCACGAGATAAGTCAGAAATTGGTTTGTTTAATCCTTGTAAGATTGGCCCAATTGCTTGGAAGTTACCTAAACGTTGTGCAATTTTATAGCCAATGTTACCTGATTGAATTTCAGGGAAGACAAAGACATTCGCTTGACCAGCAACAGCTGAGCCAGGTGCTTTTTGTTGTGCAACAGATGGCACATAAGATGCGTCAAATTGTAATTCACCATCTAAAGCTAAATCAGGTGCTAATTCTTTTGCAATACGTGTTGCTTCCACAACTTTAGTTACTTCTTCAGATTTAGCTGAACCTTTTGTTGAAAAGCTTAATAGTGCTACTTTAGGATCGATGCCAAAAATTTCAGCTGTTTTAGCACTTTCTACTGCGATTTCTGCTAATGCTTGAGCATCTGGGTTAATATTGATTGCACAGTCAGAGAAAATATATTTTTCTGAATCACGGTTACCAACCATTAAGAAGGCACCACTTGTACGACTAACCCCTGGTTTTGTTTTAACAATTTGTAAAGCAGGACGAATTGTGTCACCAGTTGAGTGAATAGCGCCACTTACTAAGCCATCAGCTAAGTCCATGTAGACTAACATTGTACCAAAGTAGTTTTCATCCATTAAGATAGCACGTGCTTGATCTTCAGTTGCTTTACCTTTACGTCGTTCGATGAAGGATTGAACCATTTCATCAAATTTAGGGTATGATTTAGGGTCGATAATTTCCAAGTTATCAACAGCTAAACCACGAGTTCCTGCTAATTCTTTGATTGTCTCAGGATTTCCAACTAAGATTGGTTCAACTAAATCATCAGATTTCAGACGAACAGCAGCCCCCAACACACGAATGTCAGTTGGTTCAGGGAAGACAATACTAATTTTTTTCCCTGCAATATTTTGTTTTAAACCATCAAATAATTCCACTAAAAAAACTCCTCACATTTATAAGTAATCAAAATCTATATCTATGATACCGCAATCAGAAAAAAAAAACAGTAAATTTGTCTGTTTTTTTAGAAAAAATGAGAATTGTATGTAGCAATTTTAAAAAACATTGTATAAACTGAAACAGTTTTATTTTTGTTATAGAACAGTTTCAGAAAGTTTCCAAACGATTGTTTTCTTATTTTGTTGTTTCAAAAGTCGGTTAATTGTTGAAAAAGGTTTTGAGCCAAAAAAACCACGATAAGCTGACAATGGGCTTGGGTGTGGGGCACTTAAAATAAGATGCTTTGTTGTATCGATTAGTTTAATTTTTTGTTGTGCAGGTTTGCCCCATAAAACAAAAATAACGGGATCATCACGCTTACTTAGGGAACTAATTAGACAGTCCGTTACTTTTTCCCAACCTTTGTTACGATGGGAGTGAGCTTGACCCTGACGGACTGTTAATACAGTATTTAAAAGTAGGACGCCCTGTTTTGCCCAATCGTTTAAGTAACCATGAGATACTGGTGAGTAACCCAAGTCGGATTCTAGTTCTTGATAGATATTTCTAAGTGATGGAGGAATTGGCACTCCTGGTTGGACAGAAAAACTTAATCCATGGGCTTGATTTGGTCCATGATAAGGGTCTTGACCTAAAATGACGACTTGAACTTTATCAAATGGTGTCAATTCTAGTGCAGTAAATAAATTTTCTTTTGCAGGAAAAATGGTTTGTTTTGTATATTCATCATCGAGAAAGTTACCAAGGTCATTTAAAGTATCGGTCAATTGACAATTTTTATCGAGTTGTTCTTGCCAAGTACTAGGTAAAACTAAGTTCATTTTTTTGCCTCCTAAAAAGTAGTTACTCTTAGCCTAGTCGCTTCAAAGTGAACAGTCAAGATTGACGACAAAACAAACGTGTCAGAGGTATAAAAAAATGTTAGAATAAAAGTAACACAATTTTAGGAGGCCCTATATGATTAAATTAATTGCATCAGATATGGATGGGACATTATTATCATCCCACTTGAACATTTCTGAAGGGAATAAATTAGCGGTTTTAGAAGCTCAGAAACAAGGGATTGAATTCATGGTTGCCACTGGCCGTGACCATACAGAAGCACGTCCAGCTTTGGAAGAAGCGGGGATTAAATGTGGCATGATTACTGGTAATGGTGCGCAAGCGTTTGATAAAGATGGTAAGTTACTATTCACAGTTGGTCTAGCACCTGATGTGGTTCAAGAAGTGATTACTGTCTTAAAAGAGCATGGCTTGTATTTTGAATTAATGACTAGTAATGGTGTTTATGCTGATAGTCAAGCTGAACGACTAGAAAATTTCGCATCATTAGTTGCTCAAAATATTCCTCACATTACATTTAAAATGGCTATCGCAATGGCGTCTGCGCATCTTGATATGCTACAAGTAACCTATGTGGATTCATATGACACTATCTTCAATGATTCAAGTATTGAAGTGCTTAAAATTATCACATTTAGTGACAAGGGACAAGCAGTCTTAGGTCCAATCGGGGAGCAACTTAAGCAAAATCCTAATATTTATGTGACGTCTTCATTTTCAAATAACCTAGAAATTAATCACCGTGATGCAAGAAAAGGTTATGCAGTTAAGCACGTTGCTGATATGTTAGGTATTTCAATGCAAGATGTTATGGCAATTGGGGATAACCATAATGATATATCGATGTTAGAAATGGTAGGTGTCAGTTTTGCGATGGGGAATGCTGAGCCAGAAGTAAAAGCTACGGCGAAGTATCTTGCAGAAACCAATGTGAATGACGGTGTTGGCAAGGCAATATTGCGTGCCATAGAAGAAGATTTGTAGAACGGTTAACTTTAAGGAAAATCATTAGTCGGTAAGATACATAGGAGGATTGTTGTAAAGGAAGTTGAGAACATGACAACATTTTACATACATCAAGACATTTTATCCGCTAACGTACGTACGGTCGTCACTGACGAACAACAAAAAATTCGTTATTTGATGGTTGGTCGTTGGGGAGTGAAAGGCGATTCGTTAAGTATTTATCATTTGAATGGTACGATACTTGCGAGCGTGAAACAAAAAAGTTTTTCCCTAATCCAACAATTTGATTTGTTTGAAAACCATCAATTAGTTGGTTACATGAGTCGCGTATTACGTTTTCCGAAAGATGTTTATATTGTTCGAGGATTACGTTGGCTAATTGTCGGAAGCCAACAGAGTCAATATAAAGTTTATTATTTAAATAAATTAATTATGACTGTAGATAAAGTAGTGTTAACAAAAGGCAATTTTTATCGAATAGCTATAGAAAATGAGGAACACACAGAACTTTGTTTATGTGTGGCAGCAGTTCTAGATTATTGGGCACGTTCACCTCATCTTTTGAAGTTGAAAAAACCACTGTGGGCTCAACGATTAGATTTATCACCTAGTTGTTAAGTTGGGTTCGTTGTTATCATGAGAAATTAAAATTTTCGGCAACATCATCAGTTAAAGTTTTTAAACATAGTACAATGGTGTAATGAAAAGTGGAGGGTGTTGGATGATATTAGAGCACAACATGGAGCAAAAAGTTCGCTGGGTAGAAACACGTAGTTTAAGCGATAGTGAGAAAAAAACATTACAAGGCATGTACCAAATTCCGCCAGAAATCATTAACTATGTTACCGATATTTATGAGCAGAGCAGCTTCGATAATGATGAAATTACTGGGTTTAAATTATTAATTATGCATATGCCTATCCAATTAGACTCACCACTTCGTTACACGACAAGACCTGTCAGCTTTTTAATTAAAGGAAATCGTATTGTAACTTTTAATACTTTGGAGTCGGTAGTCGTCAATCAAGAATTTGAGAAAATGCGAACTTGGAGTAAGCAAGAGATGACAGTTAATAATTTTTTATTGACTAGTTTATACGGATTATTTGCCGGTTTTATGACCACAGTCAAAACGCTTATCAAAGAGCGTCATCGCTTAGATGAGCTACTGCCAAAGCATATGACCAATAAAAACTTACTTGATTTGTCATATCTCCAACAAACATTAACTTATTTTAATAACGCAGCGAAAAGTAATCTTGATGCGATGACTGATTTTTTAGAGTCTCCAGTTGGTCAGAATTTAAAAGACACGGAAAGAGAACAGCTTGAAGATGTCATTATTGAAGCTAATCAGTTGAAGCATATGGTACAATTAGAGTCTGAGGTGGTAGATAAAATCACCCAGATTTTTGATAGTATTATGAATAATAATTTAAATGATACGATGGGGATTTTAACAGTTTGGTCGTTAGCTTTAGCGATTCCTACGGTTATTACCGGTTTTTACGGGATGAATATTACGTTACCAACATTTGGTAAACCATATGATTGGCTCATTTTGATTATTTTATCGTTGATTCTGATTTTCTTCCTTGTGTTGATAATTCGGCGAATCAAACGATTTTAAAAAGACAACTACTTTGGTTAAAAAGTAGCTGTCTTTTTTTACATAATGACGTTGTCTTTAATAGCATCTAGGTCACGAATTAAAATTTTACGATCATAAATTTCGATGATATGGTTATCTTTTAATTGTTGTAGCATTCGATTGACACTGCTAGCGGAGGTAATGCCACAAAAATGGGCAATTTCTTCATTAGTAATCATAAAATCAATTAAATAGCCACCATCAAAAGGAACACCGAATAGTTCATACAGTTCATAAATTTGAGTACATACAGCACCAAATTTTCCATTCATTAGCATTTGTTGCATTTTCTTTATTGAATTTAATAAACGCACACGGTAATAATCTTTGACGTACATCTGTAAACCATTGTCTTCATTAATATCTTTCCAAAATTGAACGCGATCAATTTTATATAATTCAGCTGTCTCCGATTCAATTCGAATATTGAAAGGTGCATCGGTAAATTGAGAATACTCATCACGTAAAAGTGAGACAATCTCTAAGTTATTAATATAACGTAAATTAAATTCACGTCCGTCATGCGAAATAATGCTTGTTTTGATGATACCACTTTTTAAAACGTAGGCGTGACAGTCACGCAAACCTTCGTAAGTTAAGTAGCTTTTCTTTTTCTTAACAATGACTGGAAATGAGTGTTGGTCTAGATAATCTTGTAGAACGGAACGCTTCATTTTTACCCCTCTTTTTTACTTTTCATTTTTTCAAGAATTTTTCATTTGTGAAATCAATTAACTTCATAGCTATATTAAATAAAACAATTAAGCGAAAAGCAATAACATTTGTTAATATTAAATATTTTATTAAAATGTCATACCATTTTTTATTTAACAAAATGGTATTTTTTTTGCGTTGAAATAAGCTATAGTGTAACAGATAAAAGTTTTCAGAAAATGATGAAAAGGTGGAATAGCTTAGATAAAAGATAATATAAAAATGGTGGTTTTGTCGGTCAAGTGATTTTGAAAGGAAGAATAAAATGAAGGAACAGTCGGTTGATAAATTATTTAATAAAGGATTTATCAGTATTACATTAATTAATTTTGTGGTTTATTTAGTTTATTATTTATTGATGGTTATTATTGCAGTGATTGCCACAGATCAATTAGGAGCAACAACTAGTCAGGCTGGTTTAGCTTCAGGAATTTATATTATTGGGACACTCTTAGCGCGCTTATTTATGGGTAAATGGCTTGAATTAGTTGGACGTAAAGCAGTATTACGTTATGGAGCTATTTTTTATCTCTTAACAACAATGGCTTACTTATATATGCCGAGCATTGCAATCTTATTTACTATTCGTTTTTTAAATGGATTTGCTTATGGAACGGTATCGACAGCAACGAATGCAATCGTTACAGCGTACATTCCTGCTTCAAAACACGGTGAAGGTATTAATTATTATGGGTTAAGTACTAGTTTAGCTGCTGCAATTGGACCGTTTATCGGGATGATTTTATTAGCAACAACGAATTTTTATACAATTGCCATGGTATCAATTATTTTAATTGCTATCACAACAGTTGCTTGCTTTATTTTCCCAGTGAAAAACATTACATTGTCAGCTGAACATCGTGCCGAATTAAAAAGCTGGAGTTTAGATAGCTTTATTGAAAAGAAAGTTGGTTTTATTTCATTTATCGCGTTTCTAATGGGCTTAGCATATTCAAGTGTTTTATCATTTTTAGCAACTTATGCCCAAGAACTTGATTTAGTTAAAGTAAGCTCTTATTTCTTTGTAGTCTATGCCTTAGTTGTTACTGCAACACGCCCAACAGCAGGTCGTATTTTTGACGTGAAAGGTGAAAATTATGTAATGTATCCTAGCTATGTCTTTTTAACTCTAGGCTTACTACTATTAAGTTTTACGAATGCTTCATGGGAATTATTACTTGCCGGTGCCTTTATTGGTTTAGGTTATGGAACATTTATGTCAAATGGCCAAGCTGTATGTTTGAAAACTTGTGAAACGAAACGAATTGGCGTGGCATTATCGACTTACTTTATTGGTTTGGATTTAGGTCTTGGTGTTGGACCATATGCTTTAGGAGAATTACACCAATTTATGTCGTTTAAAGGTATTTATATTGTTGCTGGAGTCATTCCAATTATTTGTGCAGTACTATATGGTCTTTTTTATCATCCAAAACCAGCAAAACGCCAAGTTGTTGATATTCAAGTGGATGTAACAAAATAGACATACTACTAGCGTATGAAAGCAATGAATAGTAAATAATTAAAGGAGAGGTTATAAATGAGTGCAGAAGAACACCAAATTGTTGAAGTGTTAGAAATGATGTTAAGTAAACTGGAAGAAGTTAGTGAAAAACTCGATAATATTGAAGACAATACACATTCTATGGATACGTATCATACGAGTATGGACCATTATGCACAAACAATTGAGTCTGTTATGGAAAATGACAATATCATGGGTTAATCAACTTGACCTTTTAACTTGAAAACGACTAATGTGATTGTTGGTTTCTTTCTAAAAGTAGTTAAATTGAGCAAGAAATTTTGGTTAGTTAAATGTGTTGCGATTATTTAATAACAACAAAGGTTAGACAGATTGTTTTAAAAATAATGGTATCATAATAAGCGTTTGACAATTCAAAAACTTAGCTTTATTATGTAACTATAAGATATGTTAATATCTTTTTTCGATTCTAATCAGTTAAAAAGTGTATGCCATGCATTTTTTAAACAATATTATCGAACCCCCTTCCCAAGGATTGGAGAAACTCTTTATAGGCTCCCCCGCCTATAAAAAAGTTTCTCTATTTTTTTGTTTAATATCAATTAAACATCTATACCAATTTAAAAAAAGCACATAAATTGATAAATAAAGTTATTTATTTTTTTGTTAAGGAATCAAAGGAAATTGTTAACGTGCTTTTGGTTTTGGAGGCATTTTCCCATATGTTTTTTCTAAAGGAATTAGAATTTTATTGAGTTTCTTAATAGTTAGCGGCATTTTATTTAATTCAATCGCATAACTGCAAGGTGAACTATAGCTGAATTCTTCAATAGATAGCCCACTTAGAGTAGCTAAATCAAGTGGTGATAGGCGGAACGTCTTTGTGTAATAATTTAAGGCATCTTCAAAGTAAAAGCGTTTCTTAGTTGTCCAATGAATCCAAACTGAAGCAATCAGCATTAGGCTACCAACTATCAATTGAATAGTGAGATTAGAAGCAAAAATTAGCGGTAAACCTAAAAGAAAAATTAATATGATATACAATAATGTATAAATATAAGCTAAATTTTGACGAATCAGTGTATTCATGGAACATCAGCTTCTTTCATAATAGGTTAACAGTTGAGTACCTCTTATCATTATTATAGCAAAAAAAGAAAACGTTTTAAAATGAATAGGCACTAATTCTTAATAGTCTTGTGACTATAAATCTAATCTTGCAATAATCGATGGTCAGTCAGTGAACAACTTTGTTATGATAGATGTAAAGCTCATTAAGAAAAGGAGATAAGTGTAGTGATAGGTATCTTATATATTTTAGTCATTATTTTAGCTAATTCAGTCGGTGCTGTATCTGGTATGGGGGGAGGAGTCATCATTAAACCTGTACTTGATTTTATTGGTTTTCATAGTATTGCCGAAATTTCATTTTATTCAACGGTAGCCGTTTTGACAATGTCTGTTGTCTCAACGAGTAAACAAATTAAAAATGGAATATCTGTTAATTGGACAAGTGCGGGGCAGTTATCTGTTGGATCAGTCATCGGTGGAGTTATTGGCACTACAGCGTTTAATGCCCTACTTAAACAGTTTCCCGATGGAATGGTTGTTCAACTAACGCAAATTATCTTAACGTTACTGACATTGCTATTTGCTTATTGGTACAGTCGTGGTGAACGTCGTCGATATAATTACCAATCTGGAATTATAAAAATAGCAACAGGCTTTTTATTAGGTTTTTTAGCTAGTTTATTAGGGATTGGTGGCGGACCAATCAACGTAGCGTTGTTGATGCTCTTATTTAATTTGCCGATCAAGGCGGCAACCGTCTATTCAATTATTATTATTTTATTTTCTCAAGCAGCAAAAGTTATCACAATTTTCTTATCTAAAAAATGGATAGGAATAGATATGACTATGTTATGGTATATTATTCCTGCAGCAATTGTTGGTGGCTACCTTGGGGCATTAATTAGTAAAAAAGTAAGTAACCAACGTGTAAATCAAATTTATCAAGTGGTTATTTTATTAGTGATGGCTCTTAACATCTACAATGCTTGGCGACTTTTTTGATTTTTTAAATGTTATTATTGATAAATGGATATAATTTTTTTAATAAATCATTTGGTTATATAAAATATATATAACATATGTTAATGATATTCTTAATTTGGTTTTATTGTTTATTTAAAAATAAAATCAGTTATTTATTTTTAAATAAATTATTGTAGTTATTTTAATCTGGTGTTATGATTGTATTGTTACAAAAAGCACAATCAGACTGTCTAGGAGGAATGACGTATGGTAGAAAGCAAGCAACATGTGGCGTTTGTCACTGGTGGAGGTCAAGGAATAGGAAAAGCGATTTGTTTACGCTTAGCTCAGGACGGGTTTAAAATAGCCGTAGCTGATTATAATTTTGACACAGCGACTGAAGTAGCCAATGAGATTAATAATAAAGAAGGCCAAGCCGTTGCAATTAAAGTGGACGTTTCTGATCGCGAAGCTGTGTTTGCAGCAGTTGAAGAAGCCAAAGAAAAATTAGGTGGCTTTGATGTGATTGTTAATAATGCTGGCTTAGGACCACAAACACCAATCGAAGAGATTACATATGACACATATCGTCGTGTGTTTGATATTAATGTTGGTGGTACAATTTGGGGTATGCAAGCAGCAATTAAAGCATTCAAATCATTAGGTCATGGTGGTAAAATTATCAATGCTAGCTCACAAGCTGGTCAAGTTGGTAACCCTGGTTTGGCAGTTTATGGTAGTAGTAAATTTGCGATTCGTGGCTTAACTCAAACTGCGGCAAAAGATTTAGCTAATTTAGGAATTACCGTTAATGCTTACTGTCCGGGTATCGTTAAAACACCAATGATGATGGGAATTGCAGAACAAACAGCAAAAGAAGCTGGCAAACCGTTTGAATGGGGCTTAGAACAATTTAGTCAAAATATTACCTTAAAACGCTTATCTGAACCTGAAGATGTGGCTGCATGTGTATCTTATTTAGCAGGACCAGATTCTGACTATATGACAGGTCAAGCTTTAATTATTGATGGTGGTATGACATTTAATTAATATAGTAGTTAGATATATGATAAAGAATATGATTTATTTGTTATAATACAAATAAATCATATTTTTTTTATCGATAGTTTAGCGAGGTGAATTAACTTGGAAAAAGATCAATTAAGTGTGGAAGTTGCAAAATTATATTATCAGCTCGAATATGGTCAGCAACAAATTGCTAATGAATTAAATATTTCAAGACCAACTGTTTCGAGACTTTTAAAACATGCAAAGGATCAAGGCTTTGTGCAAATAACAATCACTGATCCATTTAATGATACAACGATTTTGGCAAGTCGAATTAAGGAAAAATACGGTATCAATCATGTTATCGTTGCACAAACGCCAAGCGAAAATTATGAGTTGATTATCGAGCAGCTCAGTACAGAAACAGCGCGCTTTCTTTCACAGTCCATTCAGCCTAATGATATTATTGGCATTGGCTGGGGAACAACGATTTATGAAGTCGCTAAAAAACTGCCAGCTCAACATATAACAGGAATACAGGTTGTTCAGTTGAAAGGGAGCATCACACATTCTAAAACGAGTACTTATGCGCATGAGACGTTAGCATTGTTTGCAGAATGCTATGACACAATGGGAATTCCTTTGCCATTACCGGTGATTTTTGATAACAAAGAGGCAAAATGTGTTGTCGAACAAGATCGGCATATTCAACATATCATGTCACTCCAACAGCAAGCAACGGTGGCTCTTTATACAGTTGGGACTATACGCGATGAAGCATTACTCTTTCAGTTAGGTTATTTATCATCAAATGAAAAGGCAAGGATTCAGAGTGTTGCTGTAGGTGATATTTGCTCACGTTTTTATACGAGTCAAGGTCAAATTGCAGATGAAGAGATTAATCAACGAACAATTGGGATTGATTTAGTTGAATTAAAAGCCAAACGCTTATCGATTTTAGTTGCTGGTGGCGCGCATAAAGTTGAGGCAATTAATGGCGCTTTAGTTGGAGGGTACACGAATACCTTGATTACTGATTATTGGACTGCTAAGCAATTAGTCCAAATGTAATCCGATGAAATAAAGTTCATTTTTTATTTTACATATGTTCAAGAGTGTCGTATACTATGAGTATCAAAACAAAAGGGGAGTATGACACATGACACATTTAGCTCAAGCAATTGACCATACAAAATTAAAAGCGGATACAACGCAAGCAGAGATTTTAACTTTAATTAACGAAGCGAAAGACTATCATTTTTGGTCAGTTTGCATCAATCCAGTATGGATTCCATTTGCTAAAAAAGAATTAGCTGATAGTGACGTAAAAATTTGTACGGTAATTGGTTTTCCTTTAGGAGCTAACTCATCAAAAGTGAAGGCTTTTGAAACTGAGCAAGCAATTTTAGATGGTGCTGACGAAGTAGATATGGTCATTAACGTTGGTGCAATGAAAGCTGGTCAATACGATGTAGTACGTGACGATATTCAAGCGGTTGTTACAGCTGCTAATGGTACGCTAGTCAAAGTGATTATTGAAACCGCCTTGTTAACTAAAGAGGAAATTGTTAAAGCGTGTGAGTTAGCGGTTGAAGCTGGTGCGAATTTCGTTAAGACATCAACAGGTTTTTCAACTGGTGGTGCAACGGTTGAAGATGTGAAGTTAATGAAAGAAACAGTTGGTGATAAAGCCTTAGTCAAAGCTTCTGGTGGTGTAAGAACTACGGCTGATGCGGAAGCAATGATTCAAGCCGGTGCATCAAGAATTGGCGCAAGTGATGGCGTAAAAATTGTGACTGGTTCTACAGAAGTAACTGAAGATAATGGGTATTAATTTATCTAATAAAAAGCTAAAAATCACTGATTTTTAGCTTTTTTCTTTTAAGTGAAAAAGAAGACAGAATTAGTCTCATCAATCATTTTTAATAGCGTAGTTAACATCCGACGATAATTTTCTTCGGCTTTTTTTTGCTTTAAAATATGGCAAATAGAAATAGCTTGTTCACATAAAAGTTGTCCATTTAGGAAATCTTTTTGTGCTAGTAGATACCAACCTTGGTAAAATTTAAGTTTGGTACTATTAAAAAAGTCATTTTCCTCACGTAATAACTTTTCAGCTAAATCGAGACTGTTTTTTGCTCGGATAAAGTCATCAAAGTTGATAAAGACACTAAATGAGGAAAAAACCAAATCCAGTTTTAACTGATCCATCATAGCGAGCCCTTGTTGTTTTTTTGTCCGGGTAACGGCGATTGGGAGTAGGTGTGATACATCATCTGGCGGAAAAGTAAATTGGAAATAGCGAAAAAGGGTGATTTCAAAGAGGCCCCAATTATCAACAGAATGGAGATAATGAATAATTGGGCCAGTTTTCTCACGAAATTCTTGAATCAGTTGTAAAGCAATTTTTTTTGTTTCAATGTCACCATTTTCAGCTGTCCAACGTTGATTAAAGCGTAGTGCCTCACGAATGATGTCTAAATAAATTCGAGTGTACTCTTGGGCTTTTGTGGATTTATCTAGTTTGTGTTCAAGGGCGTCAAGTTTTTGGATACCTAAGGTGAAATCGCGACTGACAATGGTTTCTTCATTGATTTTTGAGATGCAATTGAGATTCTCGAAAAAAGAACTAGAGATGTAACTTGGTAAAGCCGTTAGATGTTTGAAAATCGGTTTTTCAGCTTGTTGGTGATACAAGTAAAGAAATTCTTCGACGGTTACATTGATAGCATCTAGTAGATGGACTAAGCGTGATACACTAATATCTGATTGCTCTTTTTCAAATTTACTAATAAATGAGACGCTACTGATTGTTTGAGTGGCGACTTCTTGTAGTGTTAAGCCACGGTCTTTACGCAGTTGACGAAATAAACAGCCATACATAACAAATTAACCTCTTTCTTTTTCCACTATAGTGGAATTTTTTCTTGCTTTTACTATACCTCATTTATACTATGTCTAACAAATGAAATGAGGGATTTAAGTATGAAAGAATTTCGGGACATACCAGTCTATCGACAGCTGGTCTTATCAGGCTTATTAAATGGTATCGGAAATAGTCTATTTAATATTGTCTTTGTGGTTTATGCCAGTACATTACCATTTAAAGAATTAGCAGTCACATTAGCATCTATGGCAATCTTCATTCCAAATGTTTCTCAGCTTTTCTTAGGGTATCAAGCAGATCGGACGTTGCGGAAAACTCGTGGAACGATTATCGCTAAGTTAGCCCAAGCTGGTTTGTTTTTTTGTCTGTCACTTTTAATTACATTACCAGCGTCATTGCCATTATTTATTGGATTACTGTTAATCAATGTTTTAGCAGATTGTCTGGGGATTTATAGTGGCGGTGTCATGTTGCCAATTATTAAAAAAGTAATCCCTGTGGGATCGCTAGCAACAGCTATGAGCTTTCAATTTTCGCTACAAACGTTAGTTCAAATTATTTTTCAAGGAATAGGCGCATTAGCGATTGTCTGGATGAATTATCAATTTGCTTGGTTTGGAGTGATTAATGCATTGATGTTTCTAGCCTCGGCAGGATTTATTATGCGTTACCGTCATGAAATTGCGTCCAATGAACCACCTGTCACAACAGAACAAATCGCTGACCAACAGTCATTGATAAAACATAGTAAAGAAACGTTGAGTATTTTGACTAAAAATCCTTTTTTACTCCAAGTTGGTCTATTAGCGTTAGCAGTTAATACAATCGGGACGAGTACAGATGGTCTAACCAATTTGACGCTACTCCAAATTGATACTATGTGGTTCGGCAATTACGGAAATACGGTGGCTATTTTAGGCATGTTATTATCGATTGGAATGGTTTTGGGTGCATTATTAACAAATGATTTATTTAAACGCTTATCATTATTTGGTTTAATTGCGTGTATGATGGTTTTGACTAGTGTGATTCCAGTGATTATGGTGCTTTATCATAATGCAGTCATTCTATGTGTGTTATTCTTTAGTTTAGGTTATTTGTTAGGTAAAATTAATCCGAAAATTTCGGCTTATTTAATAGAGCAAACACCTGAAAATAAATTAGCGATGATGAGTGGTGTCTTTTCAATGATTGTCATGTTAGGTGGTCCTGTTGGTCAAGCTGTATTATTAGGACTTGCTAATATTTATCATCCAGTAGTTAGCTGGCGTGTGTACTTAGTGGCCAGTATCTGTGTGATGGTGCTATCGCTTTACTTTAATTACAAGAATCATCAAAAATTAGGTGTGATTGAACAAGAAGCCTAATCTATTTTAAGTTGATTTGCTGTTATTATCATTAATCACTTGTTTGTTTAGTCCGTTTAATTAAGGTATAATTAGCAAATAAGTTTGTGAGGAGTGATTATTTGGTGAAACGATTCTTGCGCTATAGTCTATTTTTGCTAGTGACTATTGTTGTTTTAATACTAGGTTTGGTTGGTTTTTTAACCCTACGTGAGTATCGACCAGCGGAAGTTACAGCACTTAATGTAACAGCAGGGACGCATGAGTTGGCCGAAAAACAAGATTTGTCTTTCGTGACTTATAATATTGGTTATGGAGGCTTAGGTGCAACAGAAGACTTTTTTATGGACGGAGGTCGAACTGTTCAACCAAAAGATAAAACAATGATTACTACCAATTTAACTGGTATTTCGGACACGTTGAAAAATTTGCCAGCTGATATATACTTACTTCAAGAAGTTGATCGTCAATCAAAACGTTCTTTTGGTATCAATCAAGAGAAGTATCTGAGCGAGCAATTAAACTTAGATAGCGTGTTTGCCTATAATTTTAAAGTTGATTTTGTCCCATTTCCTTGGCCGCCAATTGGTCGAGTAGCAAGTGGGATAATGACCATGACTGATGCTAAAATGACTGAAGCTAAAAGATTATCGCTACCAAGTCCGTTCACCTGGCCTGTTAGTACGAGCAATTTAAAGCGCGCCTTATTGGAAACACGTTTTCCTTTAAAAAATAGCCCACATGAATTAGTCGTTTTTAATTTACATTTAGAGGCTTATGATAACGGTGAAGGCAAGATAGCACAACGTGAACGATTAACATCAGTGTTAGAAAAAGAGTATCAAAAAGGCAACTATGTTATTGCTGGTGGAGATTTCAATCAGGTATTTGAGGGGAGTCAGTCATTTCCAGAGTTAAAACAAGATGGTTGGCAGCCGGGTCGGATGTCAGCAAGAGATTTACCAACTAATTTTAGCTTTGCCTACGACACTCAACATCCGACCGTTCGAGTCTTAAACGCTCCATATACCGGTTCTTATGAGACGTCACAAGTGTATAGTGTAGATGGGTTTATCGTATCAAATAATATTAAGGTTAAAAAAACTGAGGTGATTGACGTAGGATTTAAGCATACCGACCATCAACCAGTAAAATTAACCGTGTCTTTAAATGAATAAAAGGAGCTAACACATAATGTTGATTGGAAATAAGGTTTATTTATCTGAGTTACGTGATGGCGATACAGAAGATTTTGTTTTATGGCAATGGGATACTGATTTTATGAACGGAATTTCAGCAGATGTCTTTCATCCTTTTCAAGCGGAAGATTGGGCTAAAATGTTTGCTGAATCAGATTCCAATGAGGCATTCTATTTTACAATTCGTCAAGTAGCGACTGACCAAGTCATTGGTTTTGTCTCATTAACAGAGGTCTTGTTTAAAAATCGTCGGGCAGAATTAGGCATTGGTATTCTAAATCCAGAATATCGTGGCAAAGGTTACGGCGATGAAGCTGTTCGCTTAATTTTACGCTATGCGTTTGATCATTTGGGTTTGCATAAAGTTAATTTATCGGTACATGCTTATAATGTAGGGGCAATTCATTTATATGAAAAAATTGGTTTTCTCCGTGAAGGGGTTAATCGTGAGGCAATCTATCGGGATGGTCAATGGTTTGATCAATATGATTACGGCTTTTTACAGAACGAATATCGTGAACGCTTAGACAAATAGAATGTAACTAATCACACGTTAGCCTATGTTTAGTGCTAACGTTTTTTGTCATTTATTGACTAGCTTTAAACAAAATTTCACTATCAATTTGACATCATTTCATTTAAACTAAAAGTAATGAAAGGATTTTCAAAAAAGTTAGATTATGTTGGTTCGTCTGTCACGTTAGTAGTAATGTGATCAATAAACTGACCAGATTGGGGAAATTTATGAAACAAACACATCGTACTATGGAGATTATTGCTATTTTATCATTATCGTTGATGTTAACATCAACACTATCAGTTTCGGGAGTAATTCCTGAGTTGCTACTATATTTTAATGACTATTCACGGTCATCCGTTGAATGGTTAATCTCAGTGACTTCAATCGCCACCACAATTATGGTAGGACTCAATCCGCTTGTATCAAAAGTGATATCTGAACGTAAAAGTGTTATTTTAGGCTTATTACTGACTGGCATTGCGGGCGTAATTCCATTCTTTATTGTTTCTTATCCAGTTATCCTTGTCTCACGAATTTTTATCGGTGTTGGCATCGGTTTTTTAAATACACGTGCAATTAGTTTGATTGGTGAGCGTTTTTCTGGCAATATGCGGTCAAAATTATTGGGATTTCGTGTGTCAGCTGAAACAATTGGTCAGACAGTTTTAACCTTAGCTGCAGGCCAATTATTACTAGTGTCATGGCAAGCACCATTTTTGATTTATCTGACGGCCTTTTTAATCCTAGGATTATACTTAGTTTATGGACCGAAAGACACATTACCTGCAAGCGATGACTTACCAGTCACAGAGGTGCAGTCAGCCGCTAAATTGACACGTAAACAAGTGAACTATGTGTTGGTAAACACCCTATTTTTGGGGATTCTCATTTCAATTAGCGTCTCAACGATTTTACGTATTCCAAGTTTGCTTGTTGAACAAGATATTGGTACAGTATTAGTAGCAAACCGTACACTTAGTCTATTTATGTTTGCTGGTTTTTTGGCTGGCCTTTGTTTTGGCTCTTTTGTTGTTAAATTTGGTCGCTATATTTTACCAGTTTTTCTAGTGATTAGTTCACTTGGGTTAGGTTTATTAGTCCTTTCGCAAACAATCATTTTCAGTCTGTTAGGTGCTTTTTTAGCTGGATTTGCCTTAACAATTTGTGTGTCCTGTGTGTTTAATAATTTGTCTGAAAATATTACTAAGGAAGCATTAAATACTGCTAATTCGATTGTATTGGTTGGATCTAATTTAGGAGCAGCTACGGCACCACTTTTGTTAGGGATAATCGCGATAGTTAACCCTGATTTACGAGTACCATTTGGATTACATGCCTTGATTTTATTGGTGATTGCCGCTCTACTTTTAGCGAAGATTCCTCGTACAGATAAAATATAAATACATCTCAAGACTGAGTATGATTTAGACCGTAGATTGATACCAAAAGATTAAAAATCAGCCATAATAGTTCTGTCAATAAAATAAATTGGAGGTACTGGAAAATGAAAAAAGTCGGATTAACTATTTTAACGCTTGTGATACTTTTAGGTGGTGCCGGTAGCTATTACTTCTACCAAAATTACGTCCGCGGTACCTATTACTATACGCAAGTCATTAATGAAGGTAAACAAATCGATATGTTTAAAGAAGATGGAACGCCAATGGGTGATGATTATGAATACAATCAACTTGGCTATGATAAAGATGGTCAATCTAAAGAATTAGAATTTCATGCAAATAAACAACGTCCATTAAAATTAAAGGCTTATTTAAAACTAAAAATTAATCCCAATAAAGGTAATTTAAGTTGGGAAGAAGTGACTGAAAAAGACGTACCCGCCGCAGCGTTAAAAAAACTAGAAGAAACTAAAAGCGAGTAGTAAATAGTATTTATTTATTGTTTTATTTGCTTTTAAATTAACTTTAGTTTAGTTTTTTTTATTAATCAAAAATAGTCAAAAATAACTGTTTTTACTTGAAAAAACACATTTTTTTATTATAATAATAAGTGTAAATAATAAAAAAATGAAAGGATGATTGAGATGACTAGAGAATTACTCTACCGTGATTCTAATTTGTTGGACATGACACCTATTCGTTTTTTTGAGGAAATGGGTCGTCAGTTTTTTGGTGAATGGCGGGAAAATCAAGTGAAGACGGATATCCACGAAACAGTTACAGACTACCTGGTTGAAGCTGAGTTGCCAGGGATACCTAAAGACAATATTGTCGTTCATTATGAGGATAATATTTTAACGATTGAAGGCCAGTATTGTGAAGAAAATCAAGTACATCATGCTCGAGGCAACCTAATTCGTAGTGAACGCAGTTATCAAAAAATTAGGCGTCAGTTTATTCTACAAGGTGTTGTAAAAGAGCAGATTACTGCGAATTACGAGGATGGCATCTTGACTATTAAATTACCTAAAAAACAGTCATCACGACGTATTAAACAAGCCATACCGATTGATTAAACATGAAGCAGTTTAGAGTGGCGACTCTAAACTGCTTTCTTATATCTCTTATCTAGCAATTTGCTTAATTGGTGAGCACCAGACCATTTTTATTTGACTGTTTAAACATATCATGTTTTACTTTTTATATGACGTGTTATTCTATAATGAAATGGTATAATCTAACGTCATAATAAAAAATAAGCCATCGTAGCATGGCTAAAAATAGGAGAGTTGGTATGGATAAACGAAGATGGGCAGCGGTCATTATCGCTGTAGGATTATTGATTTTATCAATTGTGACATCTGGTATTTCAGCAGTCACAACTAAAAAGGATAAAGAGTCTGAAGAATCAACGTTGGTTGGTTTAAATAAATTGTTATACGGCTCAAATGACTTAACGGAAGATATAATTGAAGAAGGCTCTAGTAGCCAAAAAATCGTGAAATTATCGGTTCAAGGAGCGATTGCAGATACTGGTGAAGGCAGTTTGTTTAGTCAATCTGAGTATAATCATCAGAATTTTATGCAACAATTAAAACAAATTCAAGAAGATGAAACCGTTAAAGGTGTCTTGCTTCAAGTAAATTCACCAGGTGGTGGTGTGTATGAAAGTGCTGAAATTACGCATGAGCTAAATAAAATTAAAAAACTTGATATCCCAATTTATACGGTTTTTGAAAATGTCGCTGCGAGTGGAGGGTATTATATTTCTGCAAATACCGATAAAATTTTTGCTTCAGATGAAACGACAACTGGTTCGATTGGGGTTATCATGTCAGGCTTAAATTATGCTGGGTTGCTAGAAAAATTAGGTGTATCCGATACAACATATAAAAGCGGAGCCTTGAAAGATATGATGTCACCAAGTCGCAAACCAACTAAAGAAGACAGTGAAGTTTTACAGACATTTGTCATGAGTGCCTATGAACGCTTTGTTAAAGTAGTGGCTGATGGCCGTAAAATGGATACTGAAAAAGTGAAAAAATTAGCTGATGGTCGAATTTATGATGGCTCACAAGCCTTAGAAAACGGTTTAATTGATGCGATTGGTTACCCTGACGATGCTTTAGCCGCTTTGAAAAAAGACAAGAAATTAAAAAATGCGACTGTCATTTCTTATAGCAACAGTACAACTGGCTTTGGATCATCATGGTTTGGTGCGAAATTGGCAGAATGGCAAGGGTTAAAACCAACACAAACGGAACGTGTGACACGAATTGTAGAAAAACTAGGGACGACAGAGGCACCAAAACCAATGTACTATTATGGAGGTTTTTAACATGCAAGAACAGTCTTACATCTTGCATGGCTCTGATTATCCACGTCGCCCGCAACATGTGAACGACTTACCGCATTATTTTTACGCGGGATTTTGGATTAGAGCTTATGCATTTATTATTGATCTAATCTGTATTAGTTTGGTCACGGGTAGCACGATTGGACTTGTGTATCATCTAGCAGGACTAGAAAAGAATTCATCGATTATTACTATTTACGGGATTTTATCATTAATTATTTATTTAGGTTATTTCACGTTGTTAACTAAATTAAACCATGGACAAACATTGGGTAAAATGATTTTTGGCATTCGCGTGGTGAGTTTTGATGAAACAGAACTAAGCTGGCAAACGGTATTAATCCGTGAAACAGCCTGTCGCTTTATTTTGAAAACTGGCATTTTAATGGTCGGTTATTTGGTTGCGGCTTTTACGCCTAAAAAGCAACATGTAGGTGATTTTTTAAGTAATACAAGTGTTGTGACGATTAATTTATTAAAAGCACAACAGGAAACAACAAATTTAATGGATGAAGGAGTAGAGTAAATGAAAAAAAATCCAAGAAAAACAGAATTTGTTTTAACTCTTTTAAGTGGTATTTTTGGCATTTTAAGTAGTGTTTTAGTTTTCTTAGGTGCTGGATTATTATCGATTGTCTCAAGCAATCCAGAAATTATGGCAGAAGCAGAACTTCCAGAAGGAATGACATTTGAAGAAGTCTCAGCGTCACTAGACGTGTTAGGTAGCGGGGTTCAAGTTGTTGCTGGGGTAGCATTAGTCATGTCAATTGTCTTGATTGTCTTGTCATTCTTTTTAAAGAAAAATCAAAAAAATGTATTGTTTGGTATCATTATTTTGATCTTATCAATTGTGCCATTCTTTTTATTAACTTTCTTGTGGATTATTCCTGGTATTTTAGGAATTATTGCAGGTGCAATGTTGTTATTAAGAAAAATTCCCAATGCAACAGAGGCAGTTGTCACTAATTTTGAAGAAGACGAATTTACTGATTTTTAGAAATAATTAACTGCTCTGGTCTTATCCTGTGTGATAAGATTTAAGGGCAGTTTTTTTAATGGCAATAGGTCTTAATTTGTTGAATTTAGCTAACTTTTTATCAAAATAATGTTTTTGAATTGACAAAAACGGTCGTGTGGCAGACAGTATCTTTGCTATAATAAGTCTATTGAAAGAGGTGGTATTGTGTTTAGTGTTAATCAAGCAATTTTATTATTTTTCATTTATTCAGTTCTAGGTTGGTTGTGGGAGACGGTCTACTGTTCGTTAAAAGATAAGAAGTTTGACTATCGTGGCTTTTTAACGGGACCGTATTGTCCGATTTATGGATTTGGTGTGGTGAGTGTCCTTTATTTTGTTGAACCCTATCAAAATAATATCGTCTTACTATACGTTTATTCAGCCGTCTTAGTGACCGTTTTAGAATATTTAACAAGCTATGTTTTAGAAAAAGCTTTTCACGCAACTTGGTGGGATTATCATGATGTACCACTAAATATTAATGGCCGGATTGCGATTCCTATCTCGCTATTTTGGGGCTTAGCTTGTGTCTTTGTTGTTAAAATTGTGCAACCAGAAGTTATGCTGTTTGTTGACTTATTAGAACGTCATTTTGGTCTAATATTGCCAATTATCATTATTGTCGTTATGGTGAGTGACTTAATTTATACAGTAGTGAATATGGTGGCTTTCCGGCAAGCAATGGTTGCTTGGTCGAAAGAGATTGACAAAGCGAAAGCTGAGATTAGTCAACAATTTGCACTGGAACGTCAAAAATCGCATGACAAACAGGTGATTAGTCAGACTGAATTGTTACAAAAACTGCGAGAAAAACGTGGAGAATTAACGCATTTACCAAGACTTAATTTTAATCAACGACGCATGCTACAGAATTTTAACCGGTTAAAAGTAAAAAATATTGATAGTATGGATGAGTTGCGTGATGTAATTAAACAAGCAAGACATAAAAATAATTAGTTCATAAATAATGACATCTTGGTTAATCAAGATGTCATTATTTTTTGTACACTTTATCAGTATGTGTTAATGCATTAGGAATTAGATTTAAACGTTTTTTATGTTATAAGATGTAGTTGATAGTTAGCTAGTGATTATAATCTTTCTAGTTATGATAACTTGTTAAATATAAGTGAGTATATTTCTCAATTAGTGGTTAGTAGTGTTAATTACTAGATGATGATGTTATTCTTAAGATAGAAGTTTAAGTTAATGACGCATTTATCTATTTTTTTAATGAACTAAAAAGGTGGTAATGTCTATTGGGGTATTTGATTTTCACATTAATATAAGTAAAAGTAGGAATTAAATTAAGTGGAATGAGGTGGAAGAAATGAGTAATTTCAAAAAGTTTATGAGTACACTTTTAGTTGGTGTTGTGGCACTTTTAGCTGAATTTGTGTTTCATCAACCGAAAATTGCTTTTTGGTTAATTGTTGTAGTTGGTGGGATGACAACAATTTCGATGTTTATTGGTATGATTAAAACGTTGAAATCAGGAAAATATGGTGTCGATATCTTAGCCATAACAGCGATTATTGCGACCTTATTGGTTGGTGAGTATTGGGCCAGTTTAATGATTTTAATCATGCTGACAGGTGGCGACAGTTTAGAAGATTATGCCAGTCGTCAAGCTAGTCGTGAGTTGCGGTCATTACTTGATAATTCTCCGCAAATTGCCCATCGTGTCGTTGACAATCAAGTAGAAGATATTCCTGTTGACCAAGTGGAGATAGATGATTTGATTTTAGTAAAACCTAGTGAAATTGTTCCAGTCGATGGTATCATTGTTGAAGGTGAAACGATGGTCGATGAATCTTCTTTAACTGGTGAGTCAAAACCCGTTGAAAAAAAAGTTGATGATACGCTCATGTCCGGAACGATTAACGGTGATGCGGCTATTCGTTTTAAAGTAACTAAGCGGGCAATTGATAGTCAGTACCAATCACTCGTTAAATTAGTTCGTGAATCGGAAGCAAAACCTGCGCATTTTGTGCGTTTAGCTGATCGCTATGCTGTGCCGTTTACATTGACAGCATATTTTATTGGTGGTGTTGCGTGGTTTGTATCGAAAGATCCGGTCCGTTTTGCAGAAGTGCTAGTTGTTGCGTCACCATGCCCTTTAATTTTAGCTGCACCTGTTGCTTTAGTTGCAGGCATGAGTCGCTCGAGTCGTAATGGTATCGTGGTAAAAACAGGGACAACAATTGAAAAATTAGCTAAAGCAAAAAGTATTGCTTTTGACAAGACTGGGACATTAACTGAAGGTAAGTTATTCGTTGATGCGATTCATGTTGCTAAAGATAGTTATTCCGAAGAACAGTTACTTCAATATGCAATTAGTGCTGAACAAGAATCAAATCATATTTTAGCTCGTTCATTGGTTGAGTATGGTAAGAGTCATAAGGTTGATTTATTTGCGGTTAAAAACCTAGAAGAAGTCACCGGTCAAGGGATTGAAGCTACTGTAAATGACCAAAGTGTACACGTTGGTAAAGCCAAATTCGCCGGTACTACTAATGAAGTTTCTGTTGACCAAACAGTTGTATATATTGCGATTAATAAAGAGTATGCGGGTTATATTACGTTTAAAGATACAGTACGACCAGAATCGAAAGCAACAATTCAACAACTTAATGAATTAGGTATTCATCAAACGGTGATGCTAACAGGTGATCATCAATCAATTGCCGAACAAATCGGTCGTCAAGTTGGTATTTCTGATATTCATGCTAACTGTTTGCCTGAAGAAAAAATCGAGGTACTTAAAAAATTAGAACAAACCAGTCGTCCAGTTATTATGGTAGGTGACGGGGTCAATGATGTATTAGCTCTAACTGTCGCTGATGTAGGGATTGCAATGGGAGCTACAGGATCAACTGCAGCTAGTGAGAGTGCTGATGCTGTTATTTTAAAGGATGATTTAACTCGGGTCGCAGAGGCTGTGCGACTATCTAAAGATACCATGCGTATTGCACGACAATCGGTTTTAATTGGATTGCTGATTTGTGTTGTTTTAATGCTAATTGCGAGTACTGGTGTCATTCCAGCATTGATTGGGGCTGTCCTACAAGAAGTTGTTGATACGGTATCCATTCTCTCCGCATTAAGAGCTCGTCGTGAGTTGCCACTGAAAGTAAAACATTAATATCTAAATATTATTAAGAAGTATTGACTATCTTTTAAGTAGATAGTTTTTTACATGAACTACAATTAGATTATAGTAAATTTTTATTTGATAATGACAAAAAGTCAAGAGCACTTACTTAGTAGTGTTCTTGACTTTTTATCATTATTTGTTATTTATATATATAAAATATGTTATAATTTAGGTAAATAAAAAAAGCACCGAGACAGTGCCACTAGAATAGTTGCTTACGGACTAAGCCTTATTTTAACTTGCTATGTTGTTTTGAATGCTACCAACAACGTTATTATAGCATATTGGAAAAATTATGCAAGAGTTGACTGCAATAAGAGTGCGGATAAATAGGAGGAGAAGTAGATGCGAGCGAATTATACAATTGGATTAGATATTGGAACAAATTCGGTGGGTTGGTCAGTGATAAAAGAAGATTACCAACTTGTTAGACGGAAAATGCCGATTTATGGAGATACGACAGTTAAGGCACAAAAGAAAAATTTTTGGGGAGTTCGTTTATTTGATGAAGGACAGACGGCGGAGAGTCGACGCATCAAAAGGACCACTCGTCGTCGCTATCTTAGAAGGCGTAACCGTTTAAACTATTTACAAACAATTTTCAAAGATGACATTCATCAACTAGATGCTCACTTTTTTCATCGACTAGAAGATAGTTTTTTAGTGAAAGATGCCAAACGCCACACTAAATATCCGATTTTTGGTACATTAGATGAGGAAATTAACTACCACAATGAGTATCCCACAATTTATCATTTGCGCAAAGAACTAGCTGATTCCACACAAAAAGCAGATATTCGATTAGTTTACTTAGCTATTGCCCATATCGTTAAATATCGAGGCCATTTTCTAATTGAAGGTCAGTTGAATTCAGCCAATACGTCAATTAATAATACATTCCAACAATTCTTAAACAATTACAATGAAAAATTTATTACGCAAGTTCCTGGATTAGCTTTGTCACCAGTTGATACTACTGTTTTAGTCGAGTCAATTGTTACAGCTAAGACCTCACGTAGTCGAAAAAGTGACGCAATATTGGCACTCTTTCCATCTGAAAAATCAACGGGTACGTTTGCCCAATTTATTAAATTAATTGTAGGGAATCAAGGGAATTTTAAAAAGACATTTGCTTTAGAGGCAGATGCCAAACTACAATTTTCCAAGATTGAATACGAAGAAGAACTGGGCGAACTCTTGGCAGAAGTAGGGGATGATTTTGCTGATGTGTTTGTTGCGGCAAAAAATGTATACGATGCCATCGAATTATCAGGCATATTAAGTACAAAAGATACAGAAACAAATGCAAAATTATCCGCGAGTATGATTGAACGTTATACCCAGCATCAGAACGATTTGAAATTGTTTAAGAAATATGTGCGTGAATATCTACCAAAACAGTACGATACTATCTTTAAGGATAGTAGCAAAAAAGGCTATGCTGGGTACATTGATGGTGAAGCAACAGAGGAAGAATTTTATAAATTTGTTAAAAAGACGTTAGACAATACGCCAGATGCGGCATATTTTATTGACAAAATTGACCAAGAAAACTTTTTACGAAAACAACGAACGTATGATAATGGCGTGATTCCTCATCAAATTCATTTGGATGAGCTAAATGCCATTCTTGAAAATCAATCAAAGTATTACACGTCAATTGAAAAAAATAAAGATAAGATAATAGACATTATGACATTTAGAATTCCTTATTATGTGGGTCCTTTGAGTAATCATAATAGTTCGTTTGGTTGGTTAACTAGAAAGTCCCCTGGTGAGATTAGACCATGGAATTTTACTGAACGTGTTGATACATACCAATCATCTGTTGATTTTATTGAAAGGATGACCAATAATGACAGTTACTTACCGACTGAAAAAGTCTTACCTAAAAATAGTTTCTTGTATCAGAAATACATGATTTTTAATGAGCTGACTAAACTGACGTATACTAATGAAAAAAATGAACGTCTCAACTTATCCGGCAATGAGAAACGAGAGATAGTCAATCATCTATTTAAAAAACATCGAAAAGTAACACGTAAATTGCTAGAAGATTATTTTGCTAATTATTACCAATTGGATAGCACACAAATTGATGGGATTGAAACCGCCTTTAATGCTAAATACACGGTGTATCATGACTTTGTAAAATTAGGTGTTCCACAAGAATTCCTTGATGATGAAGCCAATGTAGATACATTAGAAGATGTGGTGAAATTATTAACGGTTTTTGAAGACCGTAAAATGATCCGTGAACAACTAAAAAAATATGACACGTGCTTTAGCCAAGAGACATTGAAAAAAATGGAACGCCGTCATTATACTGGCTGGGGGAGACTGTCGCAAAAATTATTAGTTGGTTTAAAAGATAAGACTACTGGTAAGTCAATAATGGATTATTTGATTGAGGACGACGGTATGCCTAAAAATATCAATCGTAATTTCATGCAGTTGATTAATGATGTTTCTTTGTCTTTTAAAGAAGATATCGCAGCAGCACAACCAACAGTACAAGAAGAAGACATCCGTCAAGTTATTCATGGTTTAGCAGGAAGTCCAGCTATCAAAAAAGGCATTCTTCAAAGTTTGACTATCGTTAATGAAATTGTTGGTATCATGGGTCACCCGCCACAGTCAATTGTCATTGAGATGGCTAGGAGTAATGAAATCAGTAAAAAAACGAATTCTCGATTAAAAGCCTTAGAAAAAATGTTAGCAGATTTTCAAAGTGATTTATTGAAAGAGTACCCGACATCGAATGATAAATTAAAAAATGACAAGTTATTTTTATACTATCTACAGGCTGGAAAAGACATGTATACAGGTGCCGACTTAAATATTCATGCATTATCTAATTACGATGTGGATCACATTATTCCGCAAAGTTTTATTAAAGATGATTCATTAGATAATTGTGTGTTAGTGAGTTCAAAGGCAAACCGAGGAAAATCAGATGACGTCCCAAGTAGTGAAATTGTTAAAAAACAAAAATATTTTTGGAAAAAATTGTTAGATGCGAAACTTATTAGTAAGCGAAAATACGATAATTTGACGAAGAGCGAACGTGGGGGACTGACACCTGCGGATAAAGAGGGGTTTATTAGAAGACAATTGGTTGAAACAAGACAAATAACGAAACACGTTGCCCAAATTTTAGATAGTCAGTTTAATGACGGGCAGGAAGACAATCAAGCAGTACAAATTGTCACTTTGAAGTCCTCTCTGACTAACCAATTTAGAAAACAGTTTAATCTCTACAAGATTAGGGAATTGAATGACTATCATCATGCACATGATGCGTATTTGAATGCCGTCGTGGGGTCATTGCTTTTACGTAAGTATCCACAACTGAAACCAGAGTTTGTGTATGGTAAATTTGTGAAGGGCCGTTTGATTAATCGGTTCAAAGCGACACAAAAAAAAGACCTCTACACCAATATCATGAAGTTTTTAAAAACAGATGACCGAGTAGCCGATGCTAATGGAGAAATTATCTGGTCACCTACAACGATAAAAACGATTAAACGCACACTATCTTCTAAGCAAATGTCTATTGTCAAAAAAGTTGAGAAGCAAACGGACAAACTAACAAATGAAACCATCTATCCTAAAGCAGCTCAAGGGACGCTGATTCCACGTAAAAATGGGCTTGATTCGACCGTATATGGTGGTTTTAATAGTCCTACGATTGTTTATTCTGTCTTGATTTCACATGTAAAAGGTAAGAAGAAAGCTCTCACTTATGACGTGATAGGTATTTCATTATTGAAACAAAAAACCTATGAAGCTGATAAAATAGCATACCTAGAGTCATTAGGATTTATCTCACCAACGCTTCATTTTGAATTACCTAAATTTTCCTTGTTCTTACAAGAAGATGGGACGAAACGCTTCTTAGCTAGTGCCGATGAGTTACAAAAAGGCAACCAATTAGTTTTATCAGATAAGATGATGGCGTTGATTGCCCACTCTAAAAAAGCCATCGCCGGTAATTTAGATAGCTTAGACTATGTGACCACCCATCGAGAAGACTACGATCGATTACTTAATGACATATTAGTATTTGCTAGAAAGTATTTGGCAGCAGATAATGTACTGAAAAAAATTGAAGCGGCCTACGAAATAAATCGCCAGAATACTATCATTGAAACGGCTGAAGCCTTTATCAATTTACTAAAATTCACTAAAATAGGAGCGGCTATGGAATTTAATTTTTATGATTGCAAGATAGCTAGGCATAGATACCGAACTAAAGCGGATTTCACTGCTATTTTTGACGGATGTGTTGTCAATCAGTCAGTGACGGGACTTTATGAGTCACGTTGGAAAATTAAGAGGTAGCAATTATGGGATGGCGGACAGTGATTATCAACACACACTCGAAATTATCTTATCAAAATAATCACCTTATTTTTAAATCTGTTGACAGTCGAGAAATGATTCATTTATCGGAAATAGATAGTCTATTGTTAGAGACCACTAATATCACGATTACAACTATGTTGATGAAACGCTTAATTGACGAAAATATTTTAGTGATTTTTTGCGATGATAAGCGGTTGCCAATTGGTAAAATGATGCCGTTTTTTGGTTGTCACAATAGTAGTCTCCAGTTACCAAAACAAATTAATTGGTCGTATGAACAAAAAGCAACTATTTGGACAGACATTATTTCACAAAAAATCATTAATCAAAGTTACTTTTTAAAACACTTGGCTTTTTATGAGAAATCAGATGCGATTTTGTATTTACATGATTCGTTGGGTCTTTTTGACCCAACAAATCGTGAAGGTCATGCAGCGAGAATTTATTTTAATACGTTATTTGGTACTAAATTTACAAGAGAGTCAGAAAATGACATCAATGCCGGTTTAAATTATGGATATACACTATTGATGAGTTTGTTTGCTAGAGAAATTAGTAAAAATGGTTGTATGACACAAATTGGACTCAAACATGCCAACCAGTTTAATGATTTTAATTTGGCAAGTGATTTGATGGAACCATTTCGTGTCTTAGTGGATGCTATCATCTATGAAAATCGAGATGAACCATTCTATGTAATGAAACGATGTCTATTTGATTTATTCAATGACACGTATCATTACGATAATAAAGAAATGTTTTTAACTAATATTGTTAGTGATTATACAAAAAAAATAGTAAAAGCTTTAAATGGAGAAAGGGAAGGAGTTCCTATGTTTAGGATATGAGTTATCGATATATGAGAATGTTAGTTATGTTTGATATACCAACAGAAACGGCGGATGATAGAAAAGCCTATCGCTTATTTCGCAAATTTTTACTCAGTGAAGGGTTTATTATGCATCAATACTCTGTCTATAGCAAAATTTTATTAAATAATTCAGCGAGTCAAGCGATGACAGCACGATTGAAAAAGAATAATCCTAAAAAAGGCTTAATTACTGCGTTAACGGTGACTGAAAAACAATTTTCTAAAATGCTTTATTTACATGGAGAGTATGATACAACTGTTAGTAATACAGATACTAGAATTATTTTTTTAGGAGATAATTATGAGACACATTAATTTCCCTATTTTAGATGAGCCACTCTCAATTAACAAGGCCACATTTTTAGTAGTAGAGGAGAGAGATTTATTTACAAGACTGATTCGTTTATTTTATCAGTATGAAGAAGCTGGAGAGCTGAAACTCTATAAACAGGATTACCAGTCCATCAATAAAAGTGAACTATTGGTTATTACGGATATCTTAGGTTTTGACATAAATGCAGCAAGCGTGTTAAAACTCATCTATTCTGATTTGGAACAACAATTAAATGAGTCACCAGATGTTAAGACACAGATTGAAGACTTGTCACTGGGGATTACGCGCCTAATTGAAGTAGAGTTACTTAATCATGAGTTAGATTTAGAACTGGACGATATTACTTTTTTAGAACTATTAAAAATCTTAGGCGTTAAGATTGAAACAAAAACAGACACACTATTTGAAAAAATGTTAGAAATTATTCAGGTTTTTAAGTACCTGTCAAAGAAAAAATTCATTGTTTTTATTAATGTCTGTTCGTATTTTAATCAAGAAGAATTAATTAAAATAAGTGAATATATTTCGTTATTTGATAGCGATGTTTTGTTTTTGGAACACTATAAAATTGAAGGCGTTAATCAATTTATTATCGACAAAGACTATTATGTTACAAGTGAAACTATGTTATAATAAACTTAAAGACTGTTCCTTGAAAAAAGAATAATCTACTAACTAAATTAGCATTCAAAAGAGACATCTTGCTATGGATGAATGGCGCGATTACGGAACCGAGAAATTTTCTGCGAGGTTTTAGAGCTATGCTGTTTTGAATGCTTCCAAAACTGCTTGCTATACAGTAGCCAAGTACCACTTGTTTTAGAGCTATGCTGTTTTGAATGCTTCCAAAACCAAGCAAAAATTTTGTAGTGCTAAATGTCAGTTTTAGAGCTATGCTGTTTTGAATGCTTCCAAAACCCTAGTTCTGTTGCGTTTAACCACTCCTTACGTTTTAGAGCTATGCTGTTTTGAATGCTTCCAAAACGTCGAGACTCGAAATGCTTAAAGCTAACATGTTTTAGAGCTATGCTGTTTTGAATGCTTCCAAAACACGAATATAAATAGATCGACTGTTGAGTACGTTTTAGAGCTATGCTGTTTTGAATGCTTCCAAAACTATTGATCACATTATTCCTGTAAGCAAAGGGTTTTAGAGCTATGCTGTTTTGAATGCTTCCAAAACAATTCGGTTACAGCAAGTTTTTGCTGAGAAGTTTTAGAGCTATGCTGTTTTGAATGCTTCCAAAACATTTAAACGCCATTCATAACCATCTCGTCTGTTTTAGAGCTATGCTGTTTTGAATGCTTCCAAAACATGGAGTGAAGCAATTCCCAGAGTTAGCTTGTTTTAGAGCTATGCTGTTTTGAATGCTTCCAAAACTCGTTGGACTTGGGGACTGATTATCACGATGTTTTAGAGCTATGCTGTTTTGAATGCTTCCAAAACAGAAAAACAACGAGTTAAAGATGTTTTAACGTTTTAGAGCTATGCTGTTTTGAATGCTTCCAAAACAAAAGATATTTAAGTCAAAGAAGCGCAGCGGTTTTAGAGCTATGCTGTTTTGAATGCTTCCAAAACTTGGAGAAACTACTATCGCTAAAGGAACGTGTTTTAGAGCTATGCTGTTTTGAATGCTTCCAAAACGATACCGTCCCAAGCACCTTTTAAAACTCCGTTTTAGAGCTATGCTGTTTTGAATGCTTCCAAAACATCGATAGTGCCGTCCGCATTAATTTTTAAGTTTTAGAGCTATGCTGTTTTGAATGCTTCCAAAACATTTGCTTGTCCGCCAAGACTATGAGCAAAGTTTTAGAGCTATGCTGTTTTGAATGCTTCCAAAACACGACTAAGTGAGCAAATACAAACGCTAGAGTTTTAGAGCTATGCTGTTTTGAATGCTTCCAAAACTGTCCTATGCGACTGGTGGTATGGTTATGTGTTTTAGAGCTATGCTGTTTTGAATGCTTCCAAAACTTACTCTTTTAGCAAACGGTAATTTTAAACGTTTTAGAGCTATGCTGTTTTGAATGCTTCCAAAACAGAGTCTCAATCAGCCATGAACGTACTAGTGTTTTAGAGCTATGCTGTTTTGAATGCTTCCAAAACGGAAGAGTTGGATTTATTCCAAGATTTTGAGTTTTAGAGCTATGCTGTTTTGAATGCTTCCAAAACTAACTATTGTAGCGTCAAATTTGGCTAACCGTTTTAGAGCTATGCTGTTTTGAATGCTTCCAAAACTATGCGTCGATTGAGATTAGCAGTTAATATAGTTTTAGAGCTATGCTGTTTTGAATGCTTCCAAAACACGCATTTAATGGTGAAGCTACAGGAGTTGGTTTTAGAGCTATGCTGTTTTGAATGCTTCCAAAACATGTGACCGAAAATGGTTACACGTTTAGTCGTTTTAGAGCTATGCTGTTTTGAATGCTTCCAAAACAACAAACACTAAACAATATCCAGCTCAATTGTTTTAGAGCTATGCTGTTTTGAATGCTTCCAAAACTGTTGTAACTCAATTTGAGCTGGTGCGTACGTTTTAGAGCTATGCTGTTTTGAATGCTTCCAAAACAGAGCATTTGGAATGGAAGCTGAGCAAGCAGTTTTAGAGCTATGCTGTTTTGAATGCTTCCAAAACATGTTGGCGAGGAAATAGTCGGCATTAACAGTTTTAGAGCTATGCTGTTTTGAATGCTTCCAAAACTTAACAGGAGCTACTAGAGCGACTAAAACAGGTTTTAGAGCTATGCTGTTTTGAATGCTTCCAAAACAAAGACGAGGAAACAGGTGCAGCAACTGGTGTTTTAGAGCTATGCTGTTTTGAATGCTTCCAAAACATCTATTTGAGTTATCAGTTAAAGAGAAGGGTTTTAGAGCTATGCTGTTTTGAATGCTTCCAAAACTTGAGCGTAAAGCTAAGATGATATCTCCGTGTTTTAGAGCTATGCTGTTTTGAATGCTTCCAAAACCGAATAAACTTCTAGACGAACAAAATACTAGTTTTAGAGCTATGCTGTTTTGAATGCTTCCAAAACTACTCGTCTTCGATTTCCCACACTTTAGCTGTTTTAGAGCTATGCTGTTTTGAATGCTTCCAAAACTCAATTCAAAAAAGGTGATGAACCTAGTTTGTTTTAGAGCTATGCTGTTTTGAATGCTTCCAAAACAAGGTGACGTGTGGTTTAAACGTTTGCCCGAGTTTTAGAGCTATGCTGTTTTGAATGCTTCCAAAACTGTGAGCTCTTAGGCACTCCTACACCATTTGTTTTAGAGCTATGCTGTTTTGAATGCTTCCAAAACGATTAATTGTCTAATGTTGTCATATTCTTGGTTTTAGAGCTATGCTGTTTTGAATGCTTCCAAAACTGTTAATCGAGCTAGTGAAGAAGCAACGCAGTTTTAGAGCTATGCTGTTTTGAATGCTTCCAAAACGCTAGCTTGCGCTTTGCTTGTGAACACTTTGTTTTAGAGCTATGCTGTTTTGAATGCTTCCAAAACGCATAAACTCTACGTTAGTGCTACGACATTTGTTTTAGAGCTATGCTGTTTTGAATGCTTCCAAAACCAGTTGTAGTTTTTAATTGATTCTCATAGCGTTTTAGAGCTATGCTGTTTTGAATGCTTCCAAAACTGCTACATAAGGTTTGTGTTTGCGACTTCCGTTTTAGAGCTATGCTGTTTTGAATGCTTCCAAAACCAACGAGATTGCAAGCATGAGTCGAAATGTGTTTTAGAGCTATGCTGTTTTGAATGCTTCCAAAACTAATCCAACCGCCTGGAGTTAAACCGACATGTTTTAGAGCTATGCTGTTTTGAATGCTTCCAAAACCGTTGGGGAGTAAGGATAGATGATAGGGAGTTTTAGAGCTATGCTGTTTTGAATGCTTCCAAAACACGTAAATTGACTAAAGAGACAGAAGGTGCGTTTTAGAGCTATGCTGTTTTGAATGCTTCCAAAACTGTCTGCTCGAAAGTGCTAAATTCTGATTTGTTTTAGAGCTATGCTGTTTTGAATGCTTCCAAAACCGCTCCGTACGCTGTCATACCACGTACACTGTTTTAGAGCTATGCTGTTTTGAATGCTTCCAAAACTATTTTTCTACAAGTTTCTTCTGGGCATCCGTTTTAGAGCTATGCTGTTTTGAATGC
The DNA here is from genome assembly GCF_001998885.1 of Vagococcus penaei. Taxonomy (NCBI): domain Bacteria; kingdom Bacillati; phylum Bacillota; class Bacilli; order Lactobacillales; family Enterococcaceae; genus Vagococcus; species Vagococcus penaei. The sequence goes on along the minus strand of NZ_CP019609.1, from coordinate 996,638 downwards.
TTCCAAAACAAACAATAACGTCTCAATCATTGCTGACAAGTTTTAGAGCTATGCTGTTTTGAATGCTTCCAAAACTTCTCGCCAATCTTCTAATCCTTCTATTTCGTTTTAGAGCTATGCTGTTTTGAATGCTTCCAAAACTAGCAAAGAAACAATCGAAACTATCAATATGTTTTAGAGCTATGCTGTTTTGAATGCTTCCAAAACCATCTTTTTAGGCTTTCTAATATCTGCGTCGTTTTAGAGCTATTGCTGTTTTGATTTATTTAAGATGATGAATGTGAGATTATTTTCACCTTCATTATCTTTTTTTGTTTATTTGTCTCATGCGGTTTGTTTTTCTTTATTAATTTTTTATTTCTCTGAATCTGATATCATTAAAAACAGTTCCTACTAGTTAAAGGGATAGAAAATGTAGTTCCTATAATAATTATGCTGTTTTTATTTTTAATTCATAATACTTTTTTATATGTTTAGTCATAACTTGTTGCTCTTTTTAGCTTTGACCTTTGTGGATAATTAAATTAAGACATAGTCTGTGTGTAAATAATTAAAAAAGGATTGATGAATCGAAAATTGATTCATCAATCCTTTAAATTATAAGTTCTTTTTTTATATATTATCTTCGCCACTGCTGTTTGCCATGTTGTTGCCTTGGTCTTGTACCGTCATAACGACAATTTTTTTGCCTGTTTTGACATGTGTTAGATTCTGACATTTGTGGTCTGCTATTGGGTTCAGAGTTAGTGTCTTGAAGTGGACAATCAGTTGGTTTATTTTCTGTTTGTTGTCCTTTTTTTGTGTATCCATTGAAGAATCACGTTGGATTGGACGGTTAAATCGCTGATATTTTCTAGCAGGTTGATGCGTATTTGTTCCGTTAACTAGTTGACAGGAATTAAAATGTGAAAAACGTTGTGCTTCAGGTAAATGACAAATTGGACAATTTTCTCTTGAGATTTTTGTATCCGTTGCTTCCGCCAATGTTTCTCGATAGATACAGTTACCATCAAAAGGTTCAGCGCTTACAAAAATAGTTACCAAAGACGACAGACTAAATATTAGAGCAACACTCAAAAAAAATTGTTTTAAATACCTCGACATAATGTTCCTCTCCTCTCAAAGGTATTATAACTAAACATGAACATTTAGTCAAATTAAGCACTATAAATAACTTATAAAAGAACATATAATCTTTTTTTATAATTATTGTATTTTAAAAAATACCCATTGGCTTGTATATAAGCCAATGGGCATTTTTATTGATTGTCAATTTGATTTAAATACCTAATAGTTCAGATTCGTCTGAAGTTGAAAGAGTTGCTCGTCGATTAGCAAAACACGTTAAAATCGATCCTTTGACATATCTTTCTAAACTAGAATAGTCCTCTTTTATCGGCCGACAGAGTGATGTTTTAAATGGAATTGGCTTTTTAAATGGAATCATCGTACTGTCATCATCAATATAATAATGTAAAGGAGTTGGAAGTAATGCAATGGCTGAAGATTCTTTGGTTACTTGCATTAAAAAATCCCAAGATGAGGATGTGAATTTCATTTCTAATTGAACTTTTTCTGCTTTCATGGCTTGTTGAATTAAATCATAACTTAGAAAGTTTTGATTAAATGAGGCAACAGGATATTGCTCAATATCTTTCCACTCAAGTTGTTTTAAGCGAGTAAGGGGATGTGATGCATTTAGAAAGGCCCCAATATGGTCACTCATTAATGGAAAGGTTTCAAATTTATCTTGATTGAGAAAAGTCGGTTCAATTAAAACGGCTAAATCGAGTTCACCTTTCAAGAGTAAGGAGGTTAGTTGTTTAGAGCCACCCTCAACAATTTCAATTTTCACCTCATTGTTTTTTACAATAAATTTTGTGAAAAAACTCGTGAAGTATAGACGTAAAATTAGGGATGGAATCCCAATTCTTAGCTGACCTTTCTTTTTTAAAGAGGCTCGTCGGACCATTTCGTACATGTCGTTATACAACTGTGTAATTTTCAAAGCATAGGCATAAAAATCTTGTCCACAGTCTGTTAATTCTGTTAAACGGCCTTTTTCACGATAAAAAAGTTCAACGCCTTCTTCCTTTTCGAAATTAGAGATTAACTGGCTGAGTGCTGATTGAGAGATGTTTATTTTTTTGGCAGCCAAGGTTAAACTACCACCAGATTCAACGACTTTGATAAAATAGTCTAATTGAAAAATATCCATATAGATCGCTCCTTATAAAAGTCTATTTTATTTTATTATACCGTTAAGTGCTTATAAAAAAACGCTTATCATTAAAACGATAGTTATTTTATATAAAAGATACGTATTGTAGAACATATTATTCACAAATTAAGTGATAGAACCTAGATGAAATCTAAGGTATTAGTTTTAATTAACAAGTTGATAACTGATAGTTAATTGTAAGCCCTTACAAAACAAACTAAAGTAATAAGTGAGGTTTGCGCAAACAAATTTTAATGACACAACTCAAAGTGGAAGGTGACGAAAACAAATGACAGAAGTTGTAATAGTATCAGCTTTAAGAACACCGATTGGTTCGTACGGAGGGATGTTTAAAGATTATTCAGCAATTGATTTAGCGGTCGATGTCATCCATCAGTCGCTTGATAATTTAAAACTAGAACCAGAACAAGTGGATGAAGTTATTTTAGGTAACGTATTAAATGCTGGGAAAGGTCAAAATGTGGCGCGTCAAATTGCTATTAAATCAGGCTTACCAAAAGAAGTTCCAGCACTGACAATTAATCAAGTCTGTGGTTCAGGCCTACGAAGTGTCATGTTAGCAGCACAATCGATTATTAGTGGGGATAATGAAATTGTGATTGCTGGTGGGACTGAAAATATGAGTCAGGCTGCATATGTCTTAGATCATTATCGCTTTGGTCAACGTATGGGAGATGGAAAAGTTATTGATACGATGATTAAAGATGGTCTATCCGATGCCTTTGAGGGCATTCACATGGGCATTACAGCGGAAAATATTGCAGAAAAATATGGCTTCACTCGTGAGGAACAAGATGCGTTAGCCGCTGCAAGTCAGCAAAAAGCTGAAAAGGCGATTAAAGAAAATCGTTTTGCAGAAGAGATTGTGCCGATTTCATTACCACAACGCAAAGGTGAAGATGTAGTCGTTACAACGGATGAGTTTCCACGTTTTGGGACAACAAAAGAAGGACTAAGTAAGTTACGTCCAGCCTTTAAAAAAGATGGCAGTGTTACAGCAGCGAATGCATCAGGAATTAATGATGGTGCAGCTATTATTGTTGTGATGAGTAAGGAAAAAGCCAAATCATTAGGCTTAACACCTTTAGCAACAATCAAGTCTTATGCCACTGCTGGAGTTGATCCTCGAATTATGGGAACAGGTCCGATTCCATCGACTAAAAAAGCTTTAGAGAAAGCTAATATGACCGTTGATGATTTAGAGTTAGTCGAAGCTAATGAGGCTTTTGCGGCACAAGGTTTAAGCGTTATTAAAGAGTTAGGTTTAAATACGGAGATTGTCAATGTTAACGGTGGAGCGATTGCACTTGGTCATCCGATTGGTGCTAGTGGGGCACGTGTATTAGTTACTTTATTACACGAAATGAAAAAACGTGAGGCTAAAACCGGACTAGCAACCTTATGTATCGGTGGCGGTCAAGGTGTGTCATTAATTGTTGAACAATAAAAATGTGATAAAAAGAAATGGAGTGTCGAATATGTCAATTAAAACAGTCATGGTAGTTGGTTCTGGTCAAATGGGGAGCGGGATTGCCCAAGTATTTGCTAAGGCAGGGATGAAAGTTTATTTAAATGATATTTCTGAAGAAATTGTGACACAAAATGTGGGCCGTATTGACAAGCAATTAGCGAAGTTAGTTGAAAAAGGTCGCCTAACAGAAGAAGGAAAAATGCAAATGATGGCCAATATTGAACCATGTGCCACTTACGCTCCGGTTAAAGAGGCTGATTTAGTAGTAGAAGCTGCAACTGAGCGTAAAGACATCAAACTAGGGATCTTCAAGCAACTAGATGAGTTAGCAGCACCACATACGATTTTAGCAACGAATACGTCATCATTATCGGTAACTGAAATTGCATTAGCGACAAATCGACCAGACAAAGTGATTGGGATGCACTTCTTTAATCCAGCCCCAATTATGAAATTAGTTGAAGTGATTTCTGGTTTAACAACATCAGAAGAGACGCAACAGGTCATTAAAGAAGCGGTTGACACAATTGGTAAAACTGGTGTCGAAGTCAAAGATTCTTATGGTTTTGTGGTTAACCGTATTTTAATTCCAATGATTAACGAAGCATCATTTGTTTTATCTGAGTCAGTTGCGACAGCTGAAGAAATTGACGCTGCAATGAAATTAGGGGCAAATCATCCAATTGGTCCACTTGCTTTGGCTGATTTAATTGGTTTGGATGTTGTTCTAGCAATTATGAATGTTCTATATGACGGCTTCAAAGATCCAAAATATCGTGTATCACCAATTATCCAAAAATACGTTGAAGCTGGATGGTTAGGGCGTAAAACAGGTAAAGGATTCTTTGACTACAAATAAAAAAGGAGCGGTCAACTATGGGAACATTATCATGTGTCGATTACAAAAAAGAAGAAGAAATTGGAATTTTGACAATCAATCGTCCGAAAGCATTGAATGCGTTAAATACCGAAGTATTAGAAACGCTAGATACAGTGTTAGATAAAATTGAAGAGGACGATATCAAAGCATTAATTATTACTGGAAGTGGTGACAAGGCATTTGTTGCTGGGGCAGATATTACTGAAATGTCAGATATGGGCACTCTTGATGCTCGAGCATTTTCTCAAAAAGGTAATCGTGTCTTTTCAAAAATCGAAAACTTTAAAGTACCAGTTTTAGCAGCAGTGAATGGTTTTGCTCTTGGTGGTGGTTGTGAATTAGCGTTATCAGCTGATATTCGGTTTGCTTCAACGACAGCCAAATTTGGTCAACCGGAAGTTGGTTTAGGGATTATACCAGGTTTTGGTGGAACGCAACGGTTATCGCGTACGGTAGGTATGCCTAAAGCTAAAGAATTGATTTTCTCAGGTAAAATCATCAAAGCTGATGAAGCTGAAAAAATTGGTTTAGTAAATCAAGTCGTTGAACCTGAACAATTAATGGAGACAACACTGATATTTGCAAAATTAATCGCTAAACAAGCTCCACTTGCTGTGCAATTTGGTAAAAAAGTGATGAATGATGGTATTAATTTAGATATTAACTATGCTCTAGATTATGAAGCTGAGTCTTTTGGGTCGCTATTTTCAACTGAAGATCAAAAAGAAGGTATGTACGCATTTATTGAAAAAAGAAAAGCAAAATTTGAAAGCAGATAGGAGACTGATGAAGATGAATAAAACTAAAACGGTTGATGAGGCCATTGATTTAATCAAACCCGATTCAAGTATCATGATTTCAGGCTTTTTAGGTGTTGGATCACCAATTCGCTTAATCGATAAGTTAGCAGAGCATAAAGAGATTAACGATTTAACGTTAATCATGTCTGTGGCGTCATATCCCGGTAAAATTCACGATATTGAGTCACTTTTTATTAACAAACAAGTCAAAAAATATATTGGAGCTCACGTAGGGACATCACGTGAATTAAGTCGTCAATATTTAAATAATGAAGTGGAGATTGAATTTTGTCCAATGGGTACGCTGGCAGAAAGAATCCATGCCGGTGGAGCTGGCTTGGGTGCTGTTGTTACACCTGTGGGCGTTGGAACACAACAAGAAGAAGACCACGACGTGATGGAAATTGATGGCAAAAAGTATTTAGTTTACCGACCTTTAAAAGCGGATTATGCACTAATTAGAGGGTTTAGAGCGGATAAAGAAGGCAATATCCAGTCACGTGGCACGTCTAAATCAGCTGTCTTACAAATGGCTTTAGCGGGAAAAACAGTCATTGCAGAAGTGAACGAGATTGTTGAAGTGGGCGACATTGCACCTGATGATGTGGAAGTTCCAGGTCCGTTAGTTGATTATATTGTTCAAGGGGACACATTAGTAGAAGCGAAAGAATACTTTAATGAGTTATGGTCTAGTACAAATCAATTAAAAGTGGAGGTAGAATAATGAGCCCGAAAGAAATTATTTCACGTCGTATTGCACAAGAATTTACTAATAATTCAGTTATCAATTTGGGATTTGGGATTCCCAATGCTGCTGCCAACTATATTCCTGAAGGCGTTAATGTTTTTCTGCAAGCTGAAAATGGGGCATTAAGCTTTGGTCCAACACCAACAGCGGAAGACTCTGATCCGGATTTAGGTAATTCAGGTGGTGCCCCAATTACCTTATTACCTGGTGCATCAACGTTTGATATGTTGACATCATTCGCTATTATTCGTGGTGGACATGTCGATATGACTGTTTTAGGTGCTTTGGAAGTGGCAGAAAATGGCGACATTGCAAACTGGCTAATTCCTGGTGTGTTGACACCTGGTATGGGTGGTGCAATGGATTTACTAGTAGGTGCTAATAAAGTAGTCGCATCATTACAGCATACTGATAAGAAAGGTAATTCTAAAATTTTAAAACAGTGTACACTGCCTTTATCAGCTGCTGGTGTCGTTGATTTAATTATTACGAATTTAGCTGTTTTTGAAGTGGTTGAGGGGGGTCTGTTATTAACGGAAACTGCTCCTGGTGTGACTGTTGATGAAGTTCTTGAAAAAACAGAAGCTACTGTGATTGTATCAGATGATGTCAAAGAGATGACGTTGTAATTTAGGTCGTATTTTAATGGGAGGTACACCTCCCATTTGATTAAGTGATTAAACAGAGAGATTACTTTTTCATCAGTTTTAATCAATCAATTTAAACTAGTTTGTTTATCTAATTCCCTTATTTTTTATCTATACAATTATGTCATGACTACAAGAACTCAATTATATAAGGCTTTTTAGGCTTGAAAATTCAAGGAATTAGAGGCTATTAGTTTTACTTAAAGCATGTATTACTTTTATTATATTGTAAGCATTTACAAAATAACGTAGATTGATAAGTGAGGTTTGCGCAACCAAGTATTTTGATTTACGCAAAAAAGAGGCATGTAATTGTCGACAAATTACAACTTCTTTTGTGAATTATTAGTGACACATTTGTAAGTAATATAAGTTGTAGTAGTAGGATGATACATTATCGATTTTTCAATAGAAAATTTGACTAATGGTTAGTTGGGATAGTAAAAAATTAATATAAATTTATGATAAGCCAGGTGGGTTACCACATTTATCATATAACTGAAAAGGGAGAAGGCTATGAATAATTATGTGACAAAAAAGAGAATTAGTAATCCTCTATTGAGTGGTATTATTTCGTTTATTTTACTTGTTGTGATTGCATCAGTAGGTTGGATTATTTGGTCAAATTTTTGGAAGTTCATCATTTTAGCAATTGGTGGTAGCAGTATTACCAGTTTAAGTCCAGAGATTCAAGGACATTTTTTAAAGGAATCAGTTGAAGGAACTTTTTTCTGGATGGTGATCTCAACATGGGTATGGTTAACCTTAAATTTAGGTAACTTTGGCAAATATGCTAAGACAACGAAACAGCCTCAAGCAGGAATTCGTTACACGTTAATGGCATTTTTAATTGGGCTTATTGGATTTAGTTTATTTGTAACGTTAATGGGCATTTGGTGGGAGCCGTTTAACTGGCAAACATTGTTTAGACCTGCAAACGAAGCACAAGCACTATTAGCAATTAAAGGCTGGGCAGCGATTAACTTCTTTGCCTTATCGGTAATTTTAGCTCAAATTCCAATTGTTAGTTTGTTTGGCAAGTATCCATTTAGTAAATACAGCAAGGATTCATTCTCTGTGGCTTTTGGCACATTATGTTTAGGTTTGTTTTTAGCTATGTTTAACTGGGTAGCTTTCATTATGCCAAGTTTTATGTCACTTGAAATGGGTGGCGCAGCGATTACATCAGCACCGTTTGGTGGGTGGCCAACAGCATTAGCTTGGTGTCAATTATTTATCTTCTTCTTCTTAATTCCAGCAGAAGGTGGCGAGATGTATCCACAAAAACTGATTACGGCAAAACAACCATGGTCTGGTTTTGTTGGTTTAGCGATTGCTTTAGCTGGTGCATTTATCTTCTTGCCAATTTTAAGAAATCTATTAACACCATTAGCAGAATCGACAGGAATTGCGCCTGATTTGGCAGTCGCATCATTCACATTAACGATTATTAACGTCATGTTAACATGGCACCATCATTTTGATGATTATCCAAATAAAGAGATTATGCCATCTACATTAGGACGTGTGTTATCACAATTTGCAGTTGTTTTAGTTGTGGGATCTGTTTTAGGAATTCTGTGGATTAAGATGGTTCATATTTGGCCATTTGGTGCAAATGATTTAGGTTTAGGTCATCCTATGTTAGGATTAATGGGTGGACAATTTGTTTACATGATGCCAATGTTATTTATGAATACATTCTTTGATAAATGGCCAATGGCAAAAAGTGAGAAAGTATCAAATGATTAAATAGTTTGAGTAGAAAGATTACGTGTAATCTTTCTATTTCGCTATATTATCAGAAAGAAGGATATGGAATGAAAAACATTACTGAGTTACTAGGTACGGAATACCCAATTATTCAAGGAGCGATGGCTAAAATTGCCATGCACCAATTAGTTGGTGCAGTATCAGAAGCAGGTGGTTTAGGTGTGATTGCTTCTGGTGGGATGTCACCAGAACAGTTACGTGAAGAAATCCGATTAGTTCGTGAGATGACAGATAAACCATTTGGTGTTAACTTAATGTTGATGATGGAACGCTGTGATGAGTTAGTTGATGTTGTTATTGAAACCGGTGTAAAAATCGTAACGACCGGTGCCGGAACGCCAAAACGTTTCATGCCAAAATTGAAAGAAGCTGGCGTGATTGTGATGCCAGTTGTTCCTAATGTAAAATTAGCGAAAAAGATGGAAGAACTAGGTGTGGATGCAGTGATTGCTGAAGGTATGGAAGCTGGCGGTCATATTGGTGAGGTCTCAACGTTTCCTTTAGTGGCAGCTGTGACTAAAGCTGTTAATATTCCGGTAATTGCTGCTGGGGGTATTTCAGACGGCCGTGGCGTGATGGCAGCATTCGCTTTAGGGGCAAAAGGTGTTCAAATGGGGACAGTCTACTTAGCATCAGAAGAATGTCCGATTTCTCAAGCCTATAAAGATAAAGTCGTTGAATCAATTGAAACATCAACGGTTGTGACTGGCCGTAAATTCGGTGCTCCTGTTCGAACGATTCGTAATCAAATGACGGATACGTATTTAAAGCTAGAAGAAGGTCATGTTGAGCGTGATGAATTAGAAAAATTAACGATTGGTTCTTTATGGAAAGCTGTTAAAGAGGGCGATGTTGAAAATGGCTCATTAATGGCAGGTCAAGTTATGGGGAATATTGAACGTATCCGTAGCGTACAAGAAATCCAAGACGATATTATCAAAGAAATTCAAGAAATGACGTTAGACGTTTTGTAAAAAATACAAGTGTATGCAAAAAAAGCGACAGACAATTAAGTCAGTCGCTTTTTTTTGTAATGATTTTGTGAGTGATTAGTTTGTTTTTTCAGTTAGTTCATCTTCAGTTAACCACATATGATTCTTAACGCTATCACCACCAGTTGTTGGCGTGTAATCAACAGCATAAGCAACACCAGTAACAATATCATCAATTGTTGCTTTGGCACCTTTCATACCATCCATATGCGTAGCTTTAAGTGTGACTTGATCACCTTTTTGGACTATGTCATTTGTATCGGCTAAGTCTTCTTGGGCGACCCATTTATGGTTTTTAACTTCTTTACCACCAGTTGTTGGTTCATAGCTGACTTTATAAAGTGTCGTATCATAAGCACCCACGACTTTAGCATCTGCCCCTTTCATGCCACTCATGTGGTCCGCTGTTATGATGACTGAACTACCGACGGGAAATTTAGGGTTTTCTGCCACTACCATATTCTCTGGAATCGTAGCTTCGTGATTCATACCTGCCATATCAGACATTTGACTGCTACTTGTTGCTACTGTTTCACTTGATATATTTGTTGATTGACTGGATTCGTTCATACTATTGGACGAATTAGACTGTGAACCGCAAGCACTTAATGTTAATAATGTACCTAAGCTGAGACTCATTAGTGCAATACTTTTTTTCATAATCTATTACCTCCATTTTAATTATGTAACAGGCAAATAGTTTTTTAACATACCTATCACTATACGTATAACGTACTATTTATAGCTTAAACAGTCAATTCAATCGAATAAAAAGACTAAATATTAACTAAATGTTAATTAATTTTAAAAGTAGCTAAGCTTGACTAAATATTGATAACTATCTATATTATATATAGATGATTATCAATGTAAGGAGGAGTAATTAGTGGATTACGATAAGATGTCGATTGGTTTGAAAGCGATGGCTGATCCAAACCGTATGAAAATTATTGATTTATTATCAAATGGTAGTTTGTGCGCGTGCGACGTGTTAGCTCATTTTAATTTTACACAGCCGACGCTATCGCATCATATGAAAGTGTTAGAACGAGCAGGAATTATTATGGTAGATAAAAAAGGTCAGTGGCATCATTACCAGTTACGAGCAGATTTTGTAGCTGATTGTTTACGTAGTATGCATCAACTTTTGACTGGTAAAGATAATGAATGACTCTTGTCGTTTACTAAAAAAGAGAGTGTAAAGTGGTTCAAATTAGCGATTAAAACTGATACATCTAGAGTAAGAATTTAATCAAACGAATAAAGGAGATTAGTAGTCAATGACAAATGCATTAGAGATAAAGGGGCTAAAAAAAGTATACGCTACGGGCGTTGAAGCTTTACGAGGCATTGATTTAACGGTTAAGGAAGGTGATTTTTACGCACTTTTAGGACCAAATGGTGCCGGAAAATCAACGACGATTGGTATTATTACCTCTCTAGTTAATAAAACATCTGGGACGGTCAAAGTATTTGGTTATGACCTAGACCATGAGTTAGTTCAAGCCAAACAACAAATAGGCTTAGTTCCCCAGGAATTTAATTTTAATCCATTTGAAACAGTGCAACAAATTGTGGTGAATCAGGCAGGGTATTATGGGGTGTCACGTCAAGAAGCTATTAAGCGTAGTGAAAAGTATTTAAAACAATCCAATCTCTGGGAAAAACGTCACGTGCGAGCACGGATGTTGTCTGGAGGTATGAAACGACGATTAATGATTGCGAGAGCCTTGATGCATGAGCCACGATTGTTAATTTTAGACGAGCCAACAGCTGGTGTTGATATTGAATTGCGCCGTGAAATGTGGGATTTTTTGCGTGAATTAAATAACGAAGGTACAACGATTATTTTAACCACACATTATCTAGAAGAAGCAGAGATGTTATGTCGTAATATTGGGATTATCCAATCGGGTGAGCTAATTGAAGATACGAGTATGAAAACCTTACTATCTAAATTACAATATGAAACATTTATTTTTGATTTAGAAATAATTGGCGAAAAGCCAACGATTGAAGGTTATACGCATATTTTTGAAGATGACCTCACATTAGCGGTCGAAGTCGAGCGTAATCAAGGTGTGAATGCCTTATTTACTCAGTTGAGTGAACAGGGAGTGAAAGTATTGTCGATGCGGAATAAGTCTAATCGACTAGAAGAATTATTTTTAAAAATAACAGAAGACAATCAATAAGTGGAGGAGAATTATGTTTAATCTTTATTTTACTGCATTAAAAAGTTTAGCGGTGAAGGAGACACATCGCTATTTAAGAATCTGGGTACAAACTTTGGTCCCACCAGTTATCACAACATCATTATATTTTGTGATTTTCGGAAAAATGATAGGGAGTCGTATTGGAGACATGGGTGGTTTTTCTTATATGGAATTTATCGTGCCTGGTCTTATTATGATGTCTGCTATCACGAGCTCTTACTCTAACGTATCCTCATCATTTTTCTCGCAAAAGTTTCAAAAAAACATTGAAGAATTACTTGTTGCACCCGTACCAACACATGTCATTATCTGGGGATTTGTCATTGGTGGATTAGGACGGAGTCTATTAGTTGGAACTTTGGTGACGATTATTTCATTATTTTTCGTGCCACTACATGTCTATTCATGGGGTATCGTCGTCATGACATTACTGATGACGGCTATATTATTTTCACTAGCTGGTTTAATAAATGGAATTTTTGCTCAGTCTTATGATGACGTCTCGATTGTACCGACATTTGTCTTACAACCATTGACTTATCTAGGTGGAGTATTTTACGCTATTTCGATGTTGCCGCCATTTTGGCAAGCTGTTTCAAAAGTCAATCCAATTGTGTATATGATTTCTGGATTCCGCTACGGGTTCTTAGGTATGCCCGATGTGCCGATTATGGTATCTATCGCAATTCTCGTTTTATTTATCGTGGTTCTTTACAGTATCTGTTGGTACTTAATTGAAACGGGTAAAGGATTAAGAAGCTAATCGAATGTCGTTACAGTGAAGCAAAGTAAGTCTGAATAAATAAAAAAATAAATAATTGTCAAGTGAAAAACTTGATAAATTAGCGTTTTGTTAATTAAAACAAAAGGAATTTAATTTTTTTTTAATAAAACTATTTACATTGTTATTTAAATGTAGTAAATTATAAGTGTTAAGTAAAAAAGTAGAAAATCAAGGACTTAAGAAAGGAGCATGACAGATGTTAAACATTATGCAAAGAACAACTCAAATTATTTTAGGCAATATTTTATTTTCATTAACTGAATCATCTCACTCCTTTCAAGGTATCGTTGATATTTAATCACTAACGATGGTTTCTTTTTGTACCCATGTACGCCAAGATACCCGTATGTTAATTTTTAAAAGATAACAAGCCTATAAATTGCGGAGCTGTGAGGTTCAGTAGTTTATGGGCTTTTTTGTGCGCTTTTTTACGAAACAACCAAGCGAAATGTGCTTGTTAAAGAGAAAGTAGGGAATTTTAATTATGTTAAAAAGTTTTTGGTTATATATAAAAAAACATCCTGTCGTGTATTTGACGGCAACTATTTTTGCTGTTTTGTCGTCAATGTTAACGTTGATCCCCAATTATTTGATTCAAAAATTTGTGGATGGGATTGTTTATGACACGTTAGTTAGTCAGACGTTATGGCAGTATTTATTGATTTTTTTAGTTAGTATTTTAGTGACATATATTGTGGATGTGACTTGGTTAATTCTATTATTTGGTCAGTCTTATCGTTATCAAACTGAGTTGCGCTATAAATTGTACAAAAAATTAGTCAATTTACGGACACCATTTTATGAGCGATTTCGTTCGGGTGATTTAATGACTCGAATGACTAGTGATGTTGATTATCTTGGGGCAACCATTGGCTATGGATTTATGTTGATTATTTCAAATGTCACTTGGGCGATTAGTATTCTAGCGATTATGATAATCACTACGTCATGGCAAGCATCATTGGTCAGTATCGTTCCTTTAGTTATCTTTGGTTATTTAGTATTTCTTTTGTGGAGTAAAATCGATGTCCTTTATGAAGAAAATCGTGACATGGTTGCAAAATTGAGTAACGAAGTTTTAGAAGTCGTTGACGGTGTACGGGTTATCAGAGCTTATGGTAAAAAAACTTTGGAACAAACACGTTTTGAAACAAAAACCGATGATGTCTTGAAAAAAACGAATCGTTTGGTTCGTTATAACGGTACGGTTGTCGAAATGGCGAAGTTTTTAACTGGACTGAGTATGGCGATTGGTTTGACGTATAGTGGTTATTTGATTAGCCAAGGTACTATGACTATTGGGCAGTTAATTGCCTTTCAAATTTACTTGGGAATGTTGAGCGGTACCGTTTGGGGACTATCAGATATTGTTTTAAGCTATCAACAAGGAGATGTATCATTTAGAAAAATTAATGAACTATTACAGGCAGATGATCAAGTGGAAAAAAATGGGACAGTACCAGTTACAAGCATTGATCAATTAGCTTTCAATGACTATTCATTTCAGTACCCAACAACTGATACTCCTATCTTGAAGAAGGTATCATTTGAGCTGAATCGTGGAGATACATTAGGGATTGTCGGAAAGACAGGTAGTGGTAAAACAACGCTTATTCGTCAGTTATTACGTCAATACCCACTAAATGAAGACGGCGCTATATTGCTAAATGGGCGATCGCTAAATGATTATGACATTAAGCAGGTCGAGCAATTGATAGGCTATGTTCCACAAGAACATATTCTGTTCTCAAAAACCATTGGGCATAATATTCGTTTTGGGAAACGATTGGCGACTGATCAAGAGATGGACGCGGCCATTGATTCTGCTGATTTTACGAAAGATATCAAGCGGATGAGCGAAGGATTACAGACATTAATCGGTGAAAAAGGAGTCTCAATTTCTGGTGGACAAAAGCAACGGGTTTCAATTGCACGTGCTTTGTTGCGCCAACCGGAAATATTGATTCTAGACGACTCTCTGTCAGCAGTCGATGCGAAAACCGAACGTGCGATTATTGATAATATTCAAGAGATTCGTAATGACAAAACAACGATTATTGTGACTCACAGATTATCTGCAGTTGCACAAGCTGACCATGTCGTTGTATTGGATAACGGTCAAATTACCGAATCAGGAACACCGGATGATTTAATGGCAGCGAAAGGCTGGTATTATGAGCAATACATGACACAACAAATGGAGGTGAGCGAAGATGAAAGTATTTAAGCGTTTAATTTCTTATTTTCGTTATGAACCCACATTTTATATTGGTGGGATTCTTTTATCAATGGTCTCAGCTGGAGCGGCAATTTACGCTCCATTAATCGGTAGACAATTAATTGATTACATTACGGTTCAATTAAATACACAATCAACAATCGCTTTTAGCGTGTTGATACAAAAATTTGGTTTCTTTATGCTAATGACATTGATTAGTACAGGGTGTGGGTATATCAGTTATGTCTTATTAGCCTATGCATCCAATGGTGTCAGCAAACGTATACGTGATGAAGCCTATGAACATATGCAGACATTACCGATTTCTTATTTCGATGACAAACCTGCGGGGAAAATTTCGGCTCGAATCGTTAATGATGTCGAGTTAGTCCGCACTAATTTTTATATGAATTTTAGTAATATGGTGATTATCAATGTATTAACTGTTATGGCTGTCTATGTGGCACTAATGATTGTTAGTCCGACCATTGGTTTTTCACTATTAGTACTTTTACCATTTTTTGTCGTTTGGCAAATTTTATATGTCCGTAAAGCCACACCAATTAACAAAAAATGGCGTGAAACTGTGAGTGAGTTAAATAGCCAAACGGCTGAAATTGTACAAGGCGTCTCGATTGTTCAACTTTACCAACAACAAGATGCGATGCTAGATGAATTTGAAAAGACGAATCAAGACTGGTTAAACATGCGTTTGAAAGGTATTCGTCTAGATGCGATATTATCATGGGATTTTTCGACACTTATTAAAAACTTAGTAATGTTTGCAGTGCTGACGTATCTTGGTACGCAATTTGTCGATGGCGTATTAGGTTATTCGATTGGTACCATCTACGTCATTATTAACTATATCTCAAGTTTATTTGATCCGATTTTAAATCTTGTCCGCGGTATGACGAACTTACAACAGGCGATGTCAGGTGCGAGAAGGGTTTTTGAATTGCTAGATGAACCATCCGAAAAAGATAGTGACAACCCTCTTGAATTTATTGAAGGAACAGTTGCCTTTAATCATGTTTCATTTGGTTATGATCCTGAAAAGCCTGTGCTAAAAGACATTCATTTTACAGCTAGAAAAGGTGAAACAATTGGTCTTGTCGGCCACACTGGTTCAGGAAAGAGTTCAATTATTAACTTACTCTTTCGTTTTTACGATCCACAACAAGGTCAGGTGCTGATTGACGGGCAAGAACTATCAGAGCGCAATCGGGAAAGTATTCGCGATAAAATGGGGATTGTATTGCAAGAACCCTATTTATTTAGTGGGACTATTGCAAGTAATATCAGTATGAATGATCCTAGCATTACAGATGAAATGGTGACCGAAGCATTAATCAAAGTCGGTGGGCAGTCGCTTCTTGAAAAATTACCATTAGGTATCCATGAACCAGTTGTCGAAAAAGGACAATCGTTGTCTTCTGGTGAACGTCAATTGATTGCATTTGCAAGAACACTCGCAAGTGACCCAAATATCTTAATCTTAGATGAGGCAACATCGCATATTGATACTCAAACTGAGGAGATTATTCAGCATGCAATGGAGGTTGTAAAAGAAGGAAGAACAACCTTTATTGTGGCTCACCGTCTATCAACGATTCAAAATGCTGATCAAATTATAGTTTTAGAAAATGGTGAAATTGTTGAACAAGGTAAGCACCATGACTTAATTCAGTTAGATCGTTATTATGCTGAAATGTATCAATTACAGTCTAAAGTAAGTGTAGGTTAAAATTTATAATTAATTGTGCGAATAATTTGAATGGAGTCACTCATTGAGTAAAAGTCATAATTGCTGAATAGCTTCTATTAGACCTGTTCTTTATGAAGAAATTCACCATAAAAATAAGAGTTGTTATTACCTTAAAAAGACCGATAAAAGTAATTAAAACCTAATTATAAGATATAATTGAATTTTATATCTAATAGTGTTAGAATTCTTTTTGGAAGAAAAGGCCTGTTCGCATTATTCAGCGGCGGCAACAAAAAGAATACCAACAAACGGTATGAACTTTATTGGGGGATAAAATGGAAATTAAGATTATTGGTTTAGGTAAAATGGGGTTAAATTTAGTTGCGAATTTAAAGTCACATGGCCATGAGGTTATTTGTTTTGATATTAATGAAACAGCTAGACTCGAAGCTACTAACTTAGGTGCAACAGCAACGCCTTCTTTAGAAGAATTATTTACAGCGGGATCAGCTAAACCAGCAGTTTATTGGTCAATGTTACCTTCTGGGAAAATTACTGAAGACATGATGGTCACTTGTCATAGTCAGTTAAATACAGGTGATATCTTAATTGATGGTGGAAACTCGAAATTTGCGGATAGTATTCATCATTACCATTACTTAAAAGAAAAAGGTATCCATTTCTTAGATGTTGGGACATCTGGTGGGATGAGTGGTGCAAGAAATGGTGCTTGTATGATGATTGGTGGTGACCAAGCAATCTTTACACAAATTGAGCAGTTATTTAGTGATTTATGTGTCGAAAATGGTTACTTATACTGTGGTGAAGCTGGTAGTGGACATTATTTAAAAATGGTTCATAACGGTATTGAGTATGGTATGATGCAAGCTATTGGTGAAGGTTTTAATTTACTCCACCACTCACGTTTTGATTATGATTTAGAACAAGTTGCACGCGTCTTTAATAATGGGTCTGTTGTTCGTAGTTGGTTAATGGAATTGACAGAAAACGCATTACGTGAAAACCCAACAATGGAAGGTATCAGTGGGCAAGTTCCATCTTCTGGTGAAGGGAAATGGACTGTTGAGGAGATGCTCGAGATGCAACAATCAGCTCCTGTCATTACACAATCTTTATTAACACGATATGCCTCAATGGATACTGAAAAATATGGTGAAAAAGTGATTGCTTCTTTAAGAAATCAATTTGGCGGTCATGTTATTCCAAAGGGCTAGATGGTTGTGATTAGTAACGACTATAATAATAAAAAACAATAAAATAGGCACTAAACTATTGAAGACTGGTACAAAGGTGTATTAGCTGGCAATAGTTTAGTGTTTTTTGTCTATTTTAAAAGCCTCAATTTAAGTTAGTTTCTTTTTACCAAGTATCTAGCTAGGCATTTATGTGTTACGTGCTTCCTAATTAATGATAAAATCGCTATAACACATTAGTTAAAGAAAATGAAGGGATGTGTGAAGCGATGTTACTCTTGAAAAATTGTCGGCTAGAAACTGTCTTCGAACGGTTCAATCAGCAGGTTGTCCAGACTAAGACGGAAACATTTGATGTACTGATTGAAGATGGCATCATCCGTCACATTGCGAAAGAGATTCAATCAGCAAGTGGGATGACAGTTGTTGAAGGTAGTGGACAGTTGCTACTACCTGCTATGCGCGAGATGCATATTCATATTGATAAAACGTATTTTGGCGATAGATGGCAGGCACCACGTCCAATGACTAAAGGAATCTTTACACGCTTTGAAGAAGAAAGTGAATTATTACCGCGTCAACTAGCGACGGCTAGTGACCGAGCACATGCAGTTGTGCAACATTATATCAAAAATGGTCATCGTCATATTAGAAGTCATTGTAACGTTGATCCGTATATCGGGACAAAACACATTGAAATAACTCGTGAAGTTCTCGATTCCTATCACAATCAACTGACCTATGATATTGTGGCTTTTCCGCAACATGGATTGCTTCGTTCCAATGTTTTACCATTAATGAAACAGGCAATGACGATGGGTGCTACGCATGTTGGGGGAGTTGACCCATCAACTGTGGATAAACATGTGGATAACTCTTTATCGGCGATTTTTGATTTGGCTGTCGAGTTTGATGCAGGCGTGGATGTTCATCTCCATAATAGAGACACGCTCGGTGCCTATGAATTTAGGAAGATGATGGATTACACGCATCAAACGGGTAAAGAAGGGCAAGTGACGATTAGTCACGCTATGGCCTTAGGAGATTTGACTGGCGAAGCATTGATAAAAACAATGGTAGGATTGGTTCAAGCTGGGATTGATGTGACTACAACAATTCCTTTAGGCCTTGACCGTCAAACCATGCCAGTATTCGAGTTGACTAATCACAATGTCGGAGTATCACTTGGTCACGATAGTCTAATTGATCATTGGTCGCCATTTGGGACAGGGAGTACAATTGAGAAAATGAATACGTTAGCGGAACGCTTTGGTATTAGTGATGAGTACCGTTTAAGTCGTATTTGGCGTTATGCCACGAATCACCTGATGCCATTAGATGATTCTGGTGAACGGGTTTGGCCAAAAGTTGGTGACCGGGCAGATATGATTTTAGTTGATGCAATAACATCAGCACACGCGATTGCGCGTAAAAGACCAATAACCAAAACGATTTTAAATGGGCAACTAGTCTTTGAAGCAACTGAAAGAATCGAGGTGGGTGAGTAATGAAGCAACAACGATTAGATAATGTTGCCTTTGAATTAGCACATGAACGTGATGAATTTGGTTTGATGCAGCCTGTAACTGATTTATTTTCAATTGTCATTGATAGCCAAGGAAAAGTGACATCGATTCAGTTAATGGCAGAGCAACGGTCTTTAGATTTTACTGGTGAAGTGCACGATTTACAAGGAGCTTTGGCGACACCGACGTTAAAAGATATGCATAATCATTTGGATAAAACATATATGACATTAGGGTGGCGTGCTAGTTTGCCCGTTAATAATTTGAAAGAACGTTTAGCAGCTGAAGCGACGGAGTTACCCCTGTTAGCAGCCTCTACTAAAGAACGTGCCGGTCAGATGATTGATACTTTGATGCATCGTGGCGTTAGTCACATTCGGACACATGTGAATATAGATCCATATATTGGTTTGAAGAATCTAGAGGGTGTGTTAGCTGCAATTGAGTCTTACCGAGACGTTATGACATTTGATATTGTGGCTTTTCCACAACATGGCTTATTGCGAGATGGGATGCCGGAATTAATGCGAGAGGCTTTACGTTCTGGTGCGACAATGGTCGGTGGTTTGGACCCAGGAGGGATTGATTTTGCCGTCGAGCGGTCACTTGATACGATAATGGACTTGGCGACAGCCTTTGACGTGGATGTTGATATTCATTTACATGATCGTGGTCGTTTAGGCACGTATACTTATGTGACATGGCTAGATTTGGTAGAAGAAAATAAGTACCAAGGGCGGAGTGCAATCAGTCATGGTTTTGCATTAGGCGACGTGTCTCTAGCTGAACAAAATGAGTTGATTAAGCGTATGTTTGAGCAACAAGTCACTTTGATGTCGACTATCCCGATAGGGCAGAAAAAAGCTCTGCCACCAATTGATAAATTACGCGCAGCTAATGCTAATGTATTCTTAGGTTGTGATGGTTTCTTTGATTCTTGGAGTTCATATGTTTCTAGTGATTTACTTGGAAAAGCAGCTAATTTTTGTCAATTAACAGGTAAAATGACGGAAGTTGATATTAGCCGCACGATTGATCTAGTTACAGGTGGATGCAAGGTTTACCAAGATAATCAAGAACCTTGGTTAAAAGTTGGCGAAAAAGCTAATTTATTATTGACGGAGAGTACCTCTACGGCAGAGTTAATTGCGCGTCAACCACAAAAACGTACAGTGATCTTAAATGGTCAGTGGGTTAAACCGGTTATCAAATCATATTAGCAAGCAGATAATAACCACCTGTCAGTGGATAGGTGGTTTTATGTCGTTAAAATTTGTCTGATAGCTGTACCTACTAAAAAATAATCGTTAATTGTGAATAAAATGGCGGAATAATCGTTTATAATTTCAATAATATATGGTTTGTTAGACAAAATAATGAAATTAATATAGAAAATAGCGCGAATAATCTTGTCAAGCTACTCATGATACGGTATCTTTAAGTTATTATTTTTTTAAGTTAGAAAGTTTAGGGGATTATTTTTATGGGTGTAAATAAACGCAACAGTCAGTTAATTATTTTATGTGGATTGGCTGTCTGTATCAATGTTGTTTTGGGGTCAATTGTGACCATCACTGGTGTACCACTTTTATTTTTAGATGCTTTGGGGACCATCTTTATTTCTATTAACTTTAATTTGATGTATGGCGTGATGACCGGGTTATGTACGAATCTTGTCTTGACTATTTTTTTTGGTCCGCTAGCTTTACCATTTGCTTTAGTTAATATGACAGTAGCAGTTGTTGCTAATTTATGTACACGAAACGATACACGCTTAACTTATTCAAAAGCTATACTGGTTGGAATTGCCTTAGCTCTAGTTGGGTCGTTAGTGAGTGGACCAATTCGTTTGTGGCTTTATGGAGGATTTCGAGGTATCACGCCGACGCTAACAAACGTTTTAGTTGTGACATTAAAAGCATCAGGTCTTAAATTATTAAATGCCGCTTATTGGGGTGCGGTTTCTGATAGCTTTTTTGACAAGATTATTTCTTGTCTAATTGTTTTTTGGCTGAGTCGCTTACCAGTCATTCATAAAAAAGTTACTTTTTTAAATCAAAAAGGGAGAGATTATCATGAATGGACAAGCCAGAATCGTTGATATTTTACTTCGTTTATTAAATGGTGAGTGCCTAACTAAAGCAGAGTTAATGGGAGATTATCAAAAACAAGATAGTACGATTCAACGTGATATGGCGATTATCGAAGATGCTCTACAAAGCCATCTGGAACTATCATCCAGTTCTCTCGGAATCTTAAATCGGGAAAATAAAGGACAATACTATTTAGAGCAGGAAAAAGTTTCAACCGAGTTAACCGATACAGAATTATTAGCAATTGTTAAAATTCTTTGTTCGGTAAGAATTTTTAATAAGGAAGAAAGTGACCAAATTATTGAAAAACTTGTGACGCTTGCAGATGATCCTAAACAAATTCAGGAATCTATAAAAAATGAACGATTTTATTATCAAGGAATTATTGATGAGGGATTATTGGCGCGGATTGAATTTGTTCAAGATGCGATTGTTAATCGGCGAAAAATTGAGTTTAGCTATACAAAAAACAATACAACTGTGACGTTTCAACGTATCCCGACAGCAATTTATTTTGCGGATTTGTATTTTTTTATGCTTTCGGCTTCGCACACTGCACAAGACGATGTCGATTTAAGCATGTTAAATAAGTTTAGAATTAATAATATGGTCAATCCTAAAATCATTTCATCGCATAATAAAACGCAATACCGTGATAAATTTGAAGCAGGTATTTTAAGAAACCAGACAGTTTTACCATTTTTAGGGAATCCAACGACGATTGTTCTAGATTTTTATTATGATCCAGCTTATGTGCTAGATCGTTTTCCAGAATCAAAAATAATTCAAGTCAATGAGGATGGAAGTGTCCGAATAAAAATTAAGGGGAATGATGGGTATGGTGTTAAAATGTGGGCTTTAGGTCAAGGAGACATGGTAAAAGTGATTGCCCCACAGGAACTAAAGGATTATATTACTCAAAACATGTTGCGAACACTTAAATATTATGACATTGACTTGAAAGAGGATTGAGAAGGGATTTTTCGGGGGAGAAACTGTCTACCCTTAAAAATGAGACATAGGTGACGAATAAAACGTTATCTATGTCTATTTTTATGGTTTTCTTAGTTTCATCTAAAAAAATCGTCGCGTCCCTTTAATGTTTTTTGCTAAGCGGTTTTTATGTAAAAGACATCATAGACAGTATAGCAAAATATCTATTCATAATATGACTAGATAAGCAGTTGCCAAAAAAAAATTAAAGATAACAATTGATTTTTATAGTTATCTTTTTAGCTCATTATGGGAAGTCTCCAAATTTATTCGAAAGTATAATTAAGTAGTCATATTAAGACTGGCTACTTAGTTATACTTTATTTAGATTGTGATATGCAAAGTGATTAGATTCAATTGTGCAAGAATAAGGAGAGATAGTGAGTGAAAAAAAGTTACGTTATAATGAGTTTAGCCAGTTTAGTTATTTTATCTGCTTGTCAGAGGACGCAACAGGTAACGCAGACATCAGCTACTAGCACCCAATCACAAACCAAAAAACATATGAATCAAACTAGCCAGAGCACTCCAAATCAAACAATAGCAAGTACGTCGGTTACGTCTGAAGCAAAGCAAGCAGATTTGTGGAATGAGGCAAAAGCAACTAAGCTACAGCGATTCATGGTCGATTGGGGAAATGATATGGGCCAAACATACAAAGAGTATACCCCAGATCATAGTGTGAATTATTATGGGATTCAATTACCTGAACGTTTAATAAATGGCGACGTTCCACTATTAGTGGATAAGCAAACTGTACCTGTTCAGTGGTCGGAAACAGGAAATGATGGGACTGGTTATCAATTAGTCGCAGTGTATGCAGATGTTGAAACAGCTAATGGACCTGACCTCCATTGCTATTTGTTTACGATATATAATGGGCAACCGGTAGTACTAATTGGCCAACATAAAGGTTACTATCAATATGGTACGTTGGATACGAAAGAAACTGAAAATGTGACATTAAAAGCCGGATTTGCACAGATAGTCGATCAACAACGCCAGACAACGAATAAAACCAAAGAAACTAAAGAAATATCCATCAATAAACTGACATATGAAGAAGCAAAAAGCCTAGTCTCAAAAGAAATTATGCCGTTTGATGACAATCCTGGTCATTTGGTAACCGAAACTCCTGACTACCCATTTACTAAAGGTGGTCATGCTATTGAGTTAATGAATGGGGGCATGATTTTACGCCAACTTACTGGTGCAAGAGGTTTTGAAGAATATACTTTGACACCTAATGCCGATGGGACAGTCCGTATTGTCTGGGAAACGTCAACAATTAATCAAAACCAACGAGTAGGTGTTGCTGTTGCGAAAGATGTGACGGTTAAACGATAAGTTGTTGTAATCACAGCAACAAGCTCAACTCAACTACTTAAACTAGATAGTTAGTTATTTTTGAACTTAGTGAGGGGGAATTTGTTATACTATAGTCAATAAACTAGAACGAAAAGGAGAGGGTTTTTATTCAAAAACAATTAGAAATGAAAGTGGCGCTATCGACTCTTACATTCACAAATGAAGAAATTGAGTGGTTGATGGAACAGATTGGGTCAGAAGAACCGACGATTCGTGACAATTTAGTTTTTACGTTATTAGGACGGGGGTTATCTGAAGGCGCTTTAACCCAGGAACAATTTGCTTATGTATCCACACAAAGTATGGCCAAAGATTTGATTCGTTACCGCTTGGATACCAAACTACCAGCAACGTTGACAAGGAGTTTTACTGCGTTACTAAATGGCTTCATCGTTCAAGTAGACGGATCGGAGCAGTCACCCTATCACCATCTGCTAATGCCAGAGGTACGTGATTATTTTTGGCTATCTGCTAGTCAATACCTTTATCAAGAAACCGATAGAACGGGGTACTCTCCTCAATATGGGTGGGTTCATGCATTTGCTCACGCTGGTGATTATTTAAGTAAAGTAGTAGGACATGATTTATTTAATCAGTCATTCATGCCTGACGTACTTGATAGTTTGACGTTCGTTATAACAAGTAGTCGCCAACCATTTACTGATGGGAAAGGTCGTCGCTTAGCTCAGGCACTTGTAACAGGGTTAATTCAAGAAAAACTTACACAAGAGCAGTTGGCTCAGTGGATACAATCACACTATTTTGCGCTGGAAGAACTGTCAGATTTTTATCAATTGGCTTTGTTTGAAGATATGCTGGCTTATGTTTATTTTCATACGTTAGATACGCTTGTATTAACGGATGATTTACAAACGGCATTATTAGGCTATCTTAAAAAGTATTGAGAAAAAGAATCATTTGAATAACTAAAAAAAGCCCTTAGCAATTTGCTAAGGGCTTAAAAAGGAGTTGTTCTATTTACTTTGGAGGAGTAAATAAAATGAAAAAAGTTTGTTAGGGTTATTTGTTGGTATGCTTATATACTACGTTTAAAATGTGACCAAATTATGATAAACCTTGTTTGTTTTTATGAAAGTTGGTTTTAACATGATAAGTTAAGCGTCAATGCAACAAAGTGAGTAAAAGTTGCAACAAATCGAAAAATAGTTATGTTTGACAGTATGACTTGGTATTCTATAGTCACAGGAGGGAAGTATCTTATGAAAGTTAATTATCAATGGAATCAAGACATGTCAAAAAATGAAATTGACATTATTAGTCACCCGGCTAATGAATTGCTATTAAGCCGCTTGAAACAATCAGTCACACAACATTTATTGTCAGTCATTGACCCTCGTAATAATCGGACCGTCATGCTGAATGTTACAGATATTGAAGTTATTGAGACACTTGGACACCTCAGTTTTATAATAACTCGTACGGGTGAATCGTATCATTATCAAAAAAGACTAAAGGATTTAACCTATCTTGAAGCATACAATCTAGTCAGAATTAACCAATCGACTATTTTAAATTTGGACGAACTAGTTAGTTTCACTGTTGAGCAACATGCTAGATTAGAAGTTTGCACCAAAAATGGGAACCAATACATTGTCAGCCGCCACTACGCTAAAAAAATTAAGGAGAGATTATCATGATGACCACATTAAAAAACAATTTTATGCAAGCAACAGTAGGAAGTACACTTTGGATAACGCTAATAATTAGTTTTCGTCAGTTAAACGAAGACATTCCCTTTCATTTTGTTTGGAATATCTTAGGAATCGGTTTACTCTTTGGCTTAGTTTTTGGTATTATTTATCCCTACTTATGGGAATATTCAACCTTTAAAGCACGTATTAATATTCTAATCAGTACGATTGCTAACGTAGCATGTGGGTTTCTAGGTGTAAGATTGTACTCGGTTGAGATGTTTGATTTCATTGCTCCATACTGGATAGGAGTTATTGGTGTGACACTAATCGGTCATATCATCGGTTTTTATTTTTACTCTAATTATAAAAACAAACAATTGAAAAAAGAATTAAATCAGTTGATTTAAATGGAAAACCGCCAATCTAACATGAGATGTTAGATTGGCGGTTTTTATTAGTCCTTTTACCCATGAAAGCATAAAATGAGTGTCAAAAAGCGTTAATCTTTCTGCAATTTTTGCATTAATTTCTCAATCACTTCTATGGTTTCTTCTGGTAAAGCATTATAACCAGCCATGTCCGTTTTCATTTGATTTAAAAAATCCAAACGATTCATCATGGCTTTTGAGAGTCTATTAATATAATCAGTATTTTCAAAATCAGGAAGATGACCAGCTACTGGTAAATAAGCGATATCTGCTAATGGCCCAAAACTCTTAAAAGTAGCTTTTTTAGTGACTATTTTTTCAATACTTTCTAGTGTTTGAGCAGGGGTCACTTTTTCTCCTCTAAAATAACCTGTATTTAAAATATAGCAGTCTGTCTCCCCAACATCAAATAAGTTTTTGAAATCTTGATAATCTTCATTTAATGCGTAACATCTAAATGGGTTAGCAAATGGTTCAACGACCAATTTATTCATATCCTCACTGGATACAATATTTTCAGCAGTCGAACGTTTTGTTGCTAGCGTTAATCCAAAGATGGAAGCTAAGATAGGGTTGTTGATTTTAAGAATAGGTGGGAAGCTATCATCTTTCATAATCCAAAATACGCTATCAATTTTTTCAGTCAAATGATCTTCTCTATTTGGGATAATAAAGCGAGACTTAATTGCTCGGCCGTTGCCGTTTCTAATATCTTCAGTCACAAGAACTTTATTACTATCTTTGTCAAGGGTCACACCTACATTTTGACAAGTTAAAAAGTATTTAATACTGTTATCTAACATGGGATAATCTTGTGTTTTATCAAAGTAGCTAGGCTCTAGCGCCGTTGTAGCACCAGTAGTTTTTTCAATAATAAAAGCGTCATCATGTAATACTTTCATATTAAATTTATTGTCGTGATTGGAAAGAGTAATTGTTGATTTACCAGAACCTGACAAACCAAATACTGCCATAGTATATTTCTCTCCGTCCAAATCATATTGTTTAACACCTCCATGACAGGCAATAAAATTATTCCGATGTGCAGCAGCCCAAGCCAAGGTCAATGTCGCTTTTTTTAATTCACCAAAGTAACGTAAACCAAGAATAGCTGCTACGTTATGCGTTGGATCAAATAGAGCGAGTCCATGTGGAAAATCTGGATGACTCCAGTCAGGGTCAGCATAGAGATAAATATCTCCCTCATCATAGCTTTTTGATAAACGATATAAATTTTGATATTTTTCAGTGAGTATTTGAAAATTAAGTAAATAAGAGTAAAAATTATTTTCAAAACCTTGTGAAATCATTAAGTGCGTTTTAATCATAAATGATTCGTCTAAGCCAACTAATGCCGTTCCGTGATAAAATTGTTTATAACGTCCTTGATAAATAGCTTCTCTTAAAATACCACTAAAATAGTCCGAATCAATACCTGGTTGCCCAATGATTCTTCTCGCAGCAGCCGTCCTTCCAAATACTTTTCCATCATTAAATACGAGAACTTTGGCATCATCTGGTAAACCCATTTCTTTAGCTTTAAAAAGTGGTATATCTGTTTTTATGGTTCCAGGAGAGTCAGAAGCTAGCTCATAAGCTTTCTTTAATTCAGTGACTTTTGAAACATTGTTTCCATAAAAGGCTGTTTCAATGATAGTTTTAAAATTAGAGAAGACAGGATTATTTTTTCTTATGTCATTAATATCAAACCGCTCAATACTACTCATCTGAATCACTCCATTTACTATTTTTATAAAATAAGCTTAGCATATTTATAACCAAACATGTATAATATCATCCACATATTTTCGACTATTGTGTTCTTTTGGTGTTTTTAAGTTTAATAGTTAGTGGAAATTAGAAAATACGCTAGCAGTATAGAAAAAAATTAGCTGATGAGCCAAATAAAATTAACCTGTGAATGGAGAGGCTAATGAAGTGGATATGAAAAGAGTAAGTATTCAAGGATTTTTATAGTAAGAGATTTTTATTTGTGTTTGTTATCATAATGAACTAAACCGTTCTTAAATAATGTCTATTTGGATAAAATAAAGTATAAATGGTATCAGACTTATTAGGCAACATCCATGCTATAATTGTTTTGTTATTATAGGTATATAGGTTGAAGTGAGGATTAGGTTATGAAAAAAATCGAAAGAGAGATAATAAAATTATGAGTTATATAGATGAAAATAAAGAAGCTTGGGAAGATGCCTTTCGACAAAGAAAAAGTGGCTGGGGAAATGATGTTCCTACAAATTTAAAAAACAAATCTGATTATTATGTAGAACCTTGTATAAAAAAGGTATTAGATGAAATGGATTTGTCAAATAAAAAAATAGCCCAGTTCTGTTGCAATAATGGGCGAGAGTTATTATCAATATCTAAGCATTACGGCATTGAAGGAACAGGATTCGATATTGCAGAAAATCTAATCCAGCAAGGAGTCGAAAATGCTAGTATATTAAATCTGCCCTGCAATTTTGTTGTAACAGATATCCTTAAAATAGACGGAAAATATGAAGGAGTATATGATGTAATATTATTTACAGTTGGTGCAATCACATGGTTTGAGGAACTTAATGATTTATTCCGTATGGTGTCAAAATGTTTAAAAAAAGATGGAATAATGATTTTACATGACTATCATCCTATTATGAACATGTTGCCATTACCTTATGAGGCAGAGTATCATGCAGAAAATCTAACTTTTCTTGAAAATAAATATTTTTCAGATGAACCATGGATTGAAAATTCTGGAATGGCGTATATTTCTGGTGAGTATAATTCAAAAACATTTACAAGTTTTTCTCACTCTATTTCAAAAATTATAAATGCCATTGTTACATCTGGAATGGAAATTAAGCTATTTGAAGAATTCAACTATGATGTTGGATTATCTGATGTGTATAATAATAAAGGATTACCCTTATCGATATTATTACTTGCGAGTTTAAATCGAAAAGATTTGATTTGAGAGTTAGAGAGGAAAAAATATGTTATCTAAAGAACAACAAGATAAATTAAAAGAAATGTTATTAACTCCAATTAGAGTTGATAAACTTGCCACATCAATTAAAAAAGTTGGTAATACAATGATAAGTCCTCAAATATACAAAGGTGTAGCTGACCCTGATATGTCTGATTTATCAATTACTTTTTATGAAATCATTTATAAAGATATTTTACCTGAAAATCATAACATTGAAAATAAAGTATTAGGAGAACTCGATGAGAAGAAGGATTTTAATATAAATGCATTTGCAGATTCTTCTTTTGCTGGTGATACAATGAATTCGTTTAACACAATTGCTGGAGAAATAATTAAGGAATTGTCAATTGGTGGCGAATTAATAAAAAAACATTATTATATGCCCAATGATTCAGAAGGGCGACTACGATTGATATTGGATAGTAACGCTAAAGCTTGCCATAAAGCGTTATTTCGTAAATATTATGATTTATACCATAGTTTAGCTAATTTTTGGATAATACCTATGGAGATGGGAAGAAAGAGTGCAAAAAAGTTTTTATAGATAATGTGTCGTTTGACACACGCGATTATATGGAAGAATTTTTAAGTGTAATTAAGAATAATTGGGATGATTTGAAAAAACAACAATTATACAGTTTATATTTTAAAAATTTTGATGATTACAGTAAATTTATAGAAAAACATCTTATTACTGAAACTGGTCAAAATGGTTCACGAAATGAAAAGGACGCTACTGTTATTGTTTCAGGAATGATAAGTACAATTGAAAATAGAGCTGAACAATTATCAAAATCAAAATATGCTGAACAATTGTGGAACTTATTGAACAATATTTCAACTGATAATTCCGATATATAATAGAATGTGAGTTTAGCAATGGCTTAAATGTCTCTACAAAAATGTGTCTAAGATATTGACCTAGATGATCCATAGTAAAAAACATAAAAATTAGTTTGAGAGAGATAAGACAGTCTAAAGGAATGATTCAGCAAGAGTTAGCTGACAAAGCAAATTTAAGTTTACCGTTTATAAGTTTTATTGAGAATGGGAAAAGAATCCCGTCTTTAGAATCTTTTATTGTTATACTAGAAGTATTTGATATGTCGCTAAGTGAGTTTTTCTTACCTTACTCTCAAGATAGTGATGATGAGGAATTGTTAGAGTTATTGGTGTTATTACAGAAGTCGCCTCATAAAGATGAGTATATTGGGTTGTTTTTAGAAATGTTGAAGTTGTCATAGGGACTATAAAATTAGAAATAATTAGTAATATGGAGGAGAGTCAGTGATAATTATTGGGGATTTTGAGTATATGGATGAGGAGCAAGTAATTGAAAGTTTCAGAGATTTATTGAAACCAAAATATAATTCAGGTGATTTCGGTGATTATTCTAGAATGGATAGTATTGAATTTTCAGCAATAATGGGGTGGTTAAACGAAAATAATTTTGTTGTAAGGGAATTTTCCAATGCAATTCAACGAAAAATGTCGCTAGAATCATTTGGCTCAGATACTATTAGAAGCTATATACAAAGTAAAAACCCAGGATTGTCAAAAGTTGCTTGGAGTGATAGAAGAGCACTAATAGATACTTTAACAATTGAACGAAAGTATGGCGATTCATCTTTTGTTGTAGAAGATGGAATTGATGATATTATGAAAGAAATAGCAATGGGAACTGGTTCATTTGATGGTCAGAGCAAAGAGAATAAATTAGCTAACTTAAATAATTGTGTAGAGTATTTATTGAAAGATAAAAAAAGTTTAGAAAAGTTGAAAGTCATATCTTCTATGATTTCCTAAATGAATTTGATGTAATAAAATTTAGAAAAGAAACACATGTATTTAGACACCATGATAGAGAAGCAATAGTCTCTAGGAATGGGTGGAGTGAAAGAAAAAAAGATTTTTATATCAGAATGGGTATTATTATTGTAACAGAAGTGTATTTCAATACTGAATCTGATGAAAATATCTTTTAATAAAAAAGCTTACAACTTTTAGAGTTGTAAGCTTTTCTCTTGGAGACACTTTTGGAGACAAACCAACTTGTTTTAGATGTTCTAAAGTATCTTCAAATGCTATTAAATCAATGTTTATAGGTATAAGTTATCTATATCTTTTACTCCCACTCCACAGTAGCAGGTGGTTTACTTGTAATATCATACACGATACGGTTAACGTGAGCCACTTCGTTTACGATACGAACTGAGATTTTTTGTAATAAGTCCCAATCAATACGAGCGAAGTCAGCAGTCATCCCATCAATTGATGTGATAGCACGGATACCAACTGTGTAGTCATACGTACGACCATCTCCCATAACACCAACAGAACGGATACCCGGTAGGACAGTAAAGTATTGCCAGATATCACGGTCAAGACCAGCGTTCGCAATTTCTTCGCGTAAAATCGCATCACTTTCACGTACGATTTCTAATTTTTCTTCAGAGATTTCACCTAGGACACGGATACCTAAACCAGGTCCAGGGAATGGTTGACGCCAAACGATTGAGTCAGGCATGCCTAATTCTGTTCCTAAGGCACGAACTTCATCTTTAAATAAAGTATTTAATGGCTCGATTAAAGTGAATGCCATGTCTTCTGGTAGACCACCAACGTTGTGATGTGACTTAATCACTTCAGCTGTGTCTGTTCCACTTTCGATAACGTCTGTGTAAAGTGTTCCTTGAGCAAGGAATTCGATGCCATCAAGTTTCGCAGCCTCATCATCAAATAGGTAAATAAATTCGTTACCGATGATTTTGCGTTTTTGTTCTGGATCAGAAACGCCAGCTAATTTATCTAAGAAACGTTTTTGAGCGTCGACTTTGATGATGTTTAAGCCGAATTTTCCACCTAAACTTTCCATTACTTGTTCAGCTTCGCCTTTACGTAATAAGCCGTGGTCAACAAAGATACAAGTTAATTGATCGCCAATAGCTTTTTGTAGTAAGACCCCAACAACACTTGAGTCTACACCGCCAGATAAGGCAAGTAATACTTTTTTGTCGCCAACTTGTTGACGGATTTTATTGATTTCAATGTCGATAAAACTTTCCATTGACCAATCACCAGCACAGTGACAGACATCAAAAGCAAAGCGACGTAAAACGTCATTACCGTGTTCAGAATGACGAACTTCTGGGTGGAATTGAACTGCGTACATTTGTTTTTCGATGTTTTCCATTGCTGAAATTGGACAGTTAGGGCTTGTTGCAACAACGTCAAAACCTTCAGGGACTTCAGTGACTAGGTCACCATGGCTCATCCAAACTTGTTGGTGTTCAGGTAAGTCTTTGAATAATTCTGTTTGTTTTGAGGTAACATCAAGCATCGCTTTACCGTATTCTTTACTGTCAGCGCTTGATACCACGCCACCTAATTTATAAGTCATTAGTTGCATGCCGTAGCAAATACCTAAAATTGGAATCCCTAATTCAAAAATTTCAGGATCAATTGAAAAGCTACCTTCATCATAGACACTGTTTGGTCCACCTGAGAAGATAATTCCTTTAGGTGCGATTTCTTTGATTTCTGCTGCTGTGATTTTGTGGCTCATTAATTCTGAGAAAACGCCAAATTCTCGGATACGACGTGTGATTAATTGGTTGTATTGACTACCAAAATCAAGCACAATGATTTTTTCCAAGTCTGTAAAATCTGTTACGTTGGTCAATGGGGTCACCTTATCTTTCTATATATAGTTTAGTTAAAATTTACGAAGGTAGATTTCGTCAATGACGTGATCTTTAGTTTTATGCAGGATAACATCCGCTCGACTTCTGGTCGGTAAGATAAAAGTTTCCAAATTTTTCTGGTTGACTTTGTTCCAGATGCTCCGTGCAAAATTAATGGCTTCTTCGCGTGAACCATTTGCATATTTATAATAATAATTAGTTTTATCCTCTTTTGCAAGGTCTAATAGTGAAGTAAAGCGTTCTAAATACCATTTTTCTATTTGTTCGGGTTCTGCATCAACAAAAATGGAGAAATCAAAGAAGTCACTCATGTAAATTTGTTGATTTTCGGGTAATTGTAGAACGTTGATTCCTTCAACGATTAAAATGTCCGGTTGTGATATGGTCTCAAATTCGTCTGGCATGATGTCATAGACTTCGTGTGAGTAGACAGGGATTTTTAAGTTATCCTCGCCGTTTTTCACAGAATTTAAGAAATTGAGTAGTTTATCCATGTCATAACTTTCAGGGAACCCCTTGCGGTCTAAAATTCCCCGACGCTTTAACTCATCTGTCGGATAAAGAAAACCGTCCGTTGTAATCATTTGAACGTGGCGACGACGTAAGTTACGTGACAGCATCATTTGTAGTAAACGCGAAGTTGTGCTTTTACCAACTGCCACGCTTCCTGCAATTCCAATGATAAAGGGTGCAGGTTGGACGAAGCGTTGCATAAACAAACCTTGATTAATATGTAGTGATTCGTATTCTTTCATATATAAATGTAATAAATGTGTCAATGGAATATAAATATCTTGCACATCTTGGAGTGAGATTTTGTCATTAACACTTTTGATTTGTTGTAATTCAATATCAGTTAGAGGAGGCACGCCGTTACGGTAAAAGCTTTGCCATTCTTCACGTGAAATTTGATAAAAATTCGAACGTTCATCCATAGTTAAGACTCCTAAGTGTTTTAATTAGTTGTCAGTCATCATCCACGGTATTTCAAGTGAAATATGACTAGCGAACTCTTTGCTTTGCGCCAATTGTTCTAAGCGTTGGGCACGACGCTGTGAATAATCTTTGGTAATCATGCGTTCTTCATTTGTTTCTGGCTCGACTTTAGCCACACTAGTAAAGGAAGCAGTTGGTTTTACCACAACGAAGGTCATAAAACAGGTTGCCGCCAAATAGCGTTCACCGGTCAGGAGATTTTCTCCAATGACTTTGACAAAGACTTCCATTGATTTTTTTCCGGTTCCGGTTACATAAGATTCGATACAAACAGAATCATTCTTTAGTAATGGATGTAAAAAATCTAGTGAATCGGTTGATGCGGTCATAATGTGTTGACGAGCGTGACGAGCGGCTGAGATTGACGCTGTATCATCAATTAAATACATCAATTTTCCACCATATAAGGCATCATAAGAATTTAAGTCAGCCGGGAGGATAATGTGTGTCTGGATGACACGTGACTCTCGACATTTTTTTGTTTCTGGCAGATTAGCTGACATATTACTTCTCCTTTTTTTTTACTTTTTTCCTATTATATAATATATAATAAAGTCGTAACGATTATAGCACAGTTGGTCTGAGATATCGAAGAATGGAGGTTAATTTTTATGAGTAAACTAATATTATTTGGTGATAGTATAACTGCGGGGTATATGGGAGGCGAGATAACGCTTATCTTAAATCAACATATCAAGCGTTATTTACCTAATCTTGAGGTAATTAATGCAGGCCTTCCTGGTGACACAACACGCGGTGCAGTCGGTCGCGTAGGCGATCACGTTGTACGATATAACCCTGATGTCGTCACTGTTTTTTTCGGTGCGAATGATGTCGCTGACCATTCAGGAATTAATAACCAAGAATATCGGCAAAATTTAGTATATTTGATAAATACGATTGGTGCCGATAAAATGGTACTTGTTGGGCCTCCGTTTATGCGTCGTTTATTAAATGAGAGTGACCGACCATATCGACGAATCAATGAATATAATGGTATCGCTAAAGAATTGGCGATTTTAAACCGAATTCCATTTGTTGATCTATTCAGTGTGATGCAAGGTGAGTCTGAGCCAGAGGTATTATGGCAAGCTGATGGTCTACATTTTTCTAAGCAGGGCTATTTATTACTGGGTCGTTTATTAGCAGAGGAATTAAAAAGGAGAGGAATTAATTAAATGGGGAATCATTATTTTAGTCAAAATCCAGATATTGAGCATCAACGAAAATCGTGGACGTTTGAGTTAGTGGGGACAGAATTTAAATTCATTACGGATAGTAATGTCTTTTCGAAAAGTACGGTTGATTATGGCTCACGAGTGTTAATTGAGACGTTTGAGGCAAGTGAGCTACCAGATGGGGCTATTTTAGATGTTGGTTGTGGTTATGGGCCGATTGGATTAGCGTTAGCTAAAAAAACAGGACGTATAGTCGAAATGGTCGATGTGAATGAGCGGGCATTAGAGTTAGCACGTGAGAACGCGAAACTAAATGGTTTAACTAATCTTTCCATTTATGCCTCTTATATTTATGAGAGTGTCACAGCAACTGATTTTGCAGCTGTTGTTAGTAATCCACCTATTCGCGCCGGTAAAGAGGTTGTGCATGAAATTATTAGTGGTTCATTTGCTAAATTACAGGTTGGTGGGACGCTGACGATTGTGATTCAGAAAAAACAAGGAGCACCTAGTGCGCAAAAGCGGATGATGGATACATTTGGTAATGCAGAAATTGTCAAAAAAGACAAAGGCTACTATATTATAGTGAGTGTAAAAGAGTAAATCGCAGGATTTGCTCTTTTTTTTAAAAATAGTGTTGACAAATATGTTTGCATAAGATAGAATGGATAGTTGCAGAATGCTTTATGTTATGAACGTTAAAGGGTATGAAATATTGTCCATATTCCTTTAATAGAGTGCAAAAACAAAAATAGGAAGGTCATATTACAAGATCTGGCTCTATTTTTGGTTTTTTTTTCCTAAAATGGATTTGTTACAATGGATGTAATCAAAAATTAATATTTGTAACATAAAGCTTTTTTAAAAAACTCAGAGGGGTGACTAATTTGGTTGGACACGTAGTAAAATACGGAAAACACCGGGAAAGACGCAGCTATTCTAGAATTAATGAAGTCCTAGAACTGCCAAATTTAATTGAAATTCAAACAGATTCGTACAAGTGGTTTTTAGATGAAGGTTTAAGAGAAATGTTTGAAGACATTTTACCAATCACAGATTTTAGCGATAAATTATCATTAGAGTTTGTTGATTATGAAATGAAAGAACCTAAATACACTGTTGAAGAAGCACGTGCACATGACGCTAACTATTCAGCTCCGATTCACGTGACTCTACGTTTAGACAATCAAGTGACGGGTGAAATTAAATCGCAAGAAGTGTTCTTTGGTGATTTTCCATTAATGACTGAAATGGGTACATTTATCATCAATGGTGCTGAACGTGTTGTTGTATCACAGTTAGTTCGTTCTCCTGGAGTTTATTTTAACGCGAAACAAGAGAAAAATGGACAAGAAGGCTTTGGTACAACAATTATCCCTAACCGTGGAGCTTGGATGGAATTAGAAACTGATGCGAAAGGTCTATCGTTTGCACGTATTGACCGTACGCGTAAGATTCCTTTGACTGTTGTTGTGCGGGCTTTAGGTTTTGGTGATGATAGTACCATTATGGAAATCTTTGGTGAAAGTGAAAGCTTAACTGAAACCATTGGAAAAGACATCAAAAAAGAAAGTGGCGGCACGCGTGTTGAGGAAGCCTTAAAAGATGTTTACGAACGTCTACGTCCAGGTGAGCCAAAAACAGCAGAAAGTTCACGTAACTTATTAAATGCTCGTTTCTTTGATCCAAAACGCTACGACTTAGCAAATGTTGGTCGTTACAAAGTAAATAAAAAATTAACGCTTAAAACACGTTTATTAAATCAAACGTTAGCTGAAACATTAGTCGACCCTGAAACTGGTGAAATTATTGTCGAAAAAGGAACAGTTGTGACACACACTGTTATGGAAAAATTAGAAAGTTATTTAGATGCAGGTCTAAACAATGTAACGTTCTATCCTTCTGAAGACGGTGTTGTGACTGAACCAATGACAATCCAAGTCATTAAAGTCTTCTCACCAAAAGACCCAGAACGTGTCGTTAATATGATTGGCAATGGTAATTTAGATGCTACTGTTAAAACAATTCGTCCAGCGGATATCATTGCGACAATGGGTTACTTCTTTAACTTAATGGAAGGTATCGGTAAAGTTGACGATATCGACCACTTAGGTAACCGTCGTATCCGTTCAGTTGGTGAATTATTACAAAATCAATTCCGTATTGGTTTATCACGTATGGAACGTGTGGTACGTGAGAGAATGTCAATCCAAGATACTGAAACATTGACACCTCAACAATTAATTAATATTCGTCCTGTTGTGGCTTCAATGAAAGAATTCTTCGGTTCTTCTCAGTTATCACAGTTCATGGATCAAACCAATCCACTGGGTGAGTTAACCCACAAACGTCGTCTATCAGCCTTAGGGCCTGGTGGTTTAACACGTGACCGTGCCGGATATGAAGTGCGTGACGTGCATTACTCTCACTATGGTCGTATGTGTCCGATTGAAACGCCTGAGGGACCAAACATTGGGTTAATCAATAGTTTGTCTAGCTATGCGAAAGTGAACCGTTATGGTTTTATTGAAACACCTTACCGTCGTGTGGATCGTGCAACTGGTCGTGTAACTGACCGTATCGATTATTTAACGGCTGATGAGGAAGACCACTATATGGTAGCGCAAGCTAACTCTCGTTTAAATGATGATGGGACATTTGCTGAGCCAGTAGTAATGGCGCGTTTGCAAAGTGAAAACTTAGAAGTTGCTGTTGAAAAAGTCGATTACATGGACGTATCACCTAAACAAGTAGTTGCAGTTGCGACATCATGTATTCCTTTCTTGGAAAACGATGACTCCAACCGTGCCTTGATGGGTGCCAACATGCAGCGTCAAGCAGTGCCGTTGATTCAACCACGTTCTCCATTAGTTGGAACTGGTATGGAATATATTGCAGCCCATGACTCTGGTGCCGCTCTATTATGTAAACACGATGGTGTTGTTGAGTTTGTGGATGCAAAACAAGTTCGTGTACGTCGTGACAATGGAACATTAGATAAATATAATATTATTAAATTCCACCGTTCAAACGCTGGTACAAGCTATAATCAACGTCCAATCGTTCGTTTAGGTGAACGCGTTGATGCAGGGGATGCATTAGCCGATGGTTCTTCTATGGAAGAAGGCGAATTAGCTCTAGGACAAAACGTTTTAGTGGCCTTCATGACTTGGGAAGGATATAACTATGAAGATGCGATTATCATGAGTCGTCGTTTGGTTAAAGATGATGTGTATACGTCAATTCATATTGAAGAATATGAATCTGAAGCACGTGACACAAAATTAGGACCTGAAGAAATCACGCGTGAATTACCAAACGTTGGTGAGGATGCGCTAAAAGATTTAGACGAGATGGGTATTATCCGTATTGGTGCTGAAGTGAAAGATGGCGATTTATTAGTTGGTAAAGTAACGCCTAAAGGTGTAACAGAATTATCAGCTGAAGAACGCTTATTACACGCTATTTTCGGTGAAAAAGCGCGTGAAGTTCGTGATACATCACTACGTGTACCACATGGTGGTGGCGGTATTGTTCATGACGTGAAAATCTTTACACGTGAAGGTGGAGATGAATTAGCACCAGGTGTTAATATGTTAGTCCGTGTATATATTGTCCAAAAACGTAAAATTCATGAAGGTGATAAGATGGCTGGACGTCATGGTAATAAAGGGGTAGTTTCTCGGATTATGCCTGAGGAAGACATGCCATTCTTACCAGACGGTACACCAGTTGATATCATGTTAAACCCATTAGGGGTACCTTCTCGTATGAACATTGGGCAAGTGCTAGAACTCCACTTAGGGATGGCAGCACGCTCATTGAATATTCATGTTGCTACACCAGTATTTGATGGAGCAGATGAAGAAGATGTATGGAGTACGGTTGAAGAAGCTGGATTAGCACGTGATGCAAAAACAGTTCTTTACGACGGTCGTACCGGAGAACCTTTTGACAACCGAATTTCGGTTGGGGTAATGTATATGCTGAAACTTGCTCACATGGTTGATGATAAATTACATGCTCGTTCAATTGGACCATATTCATTAGTAACACAACAACCTCTTGGTGGTAAAGCACAATTTGGTGGACAACGTTTTGGTGAGATGGAAGTTTGGGCACTTGAAGCTTACGGTGCTGCTTATACACTACAAGAAATCTTAACTTACAAGTCCGATGACGTTGTTGGTCGTGTGAAAACATACGAATCGATCGTTAAGGGTGAACCTATCCAAAAACCAGGAGTTCCTGAATCATTCCGCGTATTAGTTAAAGAGTTACAAGCTCTAGGTTTAGACATGCGTGTCCTTGATGCAGATGATCAAGAAATTGAATTACGTGATATGGACGATGACGATGATGACTTGATTACAGTCGATGCTTTAGCCAAATATGCTAAAGAACAAGCTGAAAAAGAGCAAGCTGAAAAATCGTTGAAAGATGCACAAGAAAACCAAGAATAGTGTAAAGACAAAAGTGAATGGAGGGACATCTTTTGATCGATGTAAATAAATTTGAAAGTATGCAAATTGGGCTAGCTTCTTCTGATAAAATAAGAAGCTGGTCTTACGGTGAGGTAAAAAAACCTGAAACAATTAACTACCGTACCCTAAAACCTGAACGTGATGGTCTTTTCTGCGAACGCATTTTCGGTCCTACTAAGGACTGGGAATGTGCGTGTGGAAAATATAAACGTATTCGTTACAAAGGAATCGTTTGTGACCGTTGTGGGGTTGAAGTAACACGTTCTAAAGTACGTCGTGAGCGTATGGGACATATTGAATTAGCAGCACCAGTTACACATATTTGGTATTTTAAAGGAATTCCTAGTCGTATGGGTCTTGTATTAGATATGAGCCCACGTGCTTTAGAAGAAATCATTTATTTTGCTTCTTACGTGGTAACTGATCCAGGTGACACAACTTTAGAGAAAAAACAATTATTAACTGAGCGTGAATACCGTGAAAAACGTCAACAATACGGTCAAGAATTCCAAGCTGGTATGGGTGCGGAAGCTATCAAACGCTTGTTAGAAGACGTTAATTTAGAAAAAGAAGTAGTCGAATTAAAAGAAGAACTTAAAACAGCACAAGGTCAAAAAAGAACACGTGCTATCCGTCGTTTAGATATTTTAGAAGCTTTTAGAGTATCTGGTAATAACCCTGATTGGATGGTTATGGATGTGGTACCAATCATTCCTCCAGATTTACGTCCAATGGTGCAACTAGAAGGTGGCCGTTTTGCGACAAGTGACTTAAATGATTTATATCGTCGTGTGATTAACCGTAATAATCGTTTAAAACGTTTATTAGATTTAAATGCACCGGGAATTATTGTGCAAAATGAAAAACGTATGCTACAAGAGGCTGTTGATGCATTGATTGATAATGGTCGTCGTGGTCGTCCAGTAACTGGACCAGGTAACCGACCATTGAAATCTCTATCACATATGTTGAAAGGGAAACAAGGCCGTTTCCGTCAAAACTTACTAGGTAAACGTGTGGATTATTCTGGTCGTTCGGTAATCGTTGTTGGTCCATTCTTAAAAATGTACCAATGTGGTCTACCAAAAGAAATGGCTATTGAATTGTTTAAACCATTCGTTATGCACGAATTAGTTAAACGTGAAATCGCAAGTAATATCAAAAATGCTAAACGTCAAATTGAACGTCAAGAAGACGCTGTTTGGGACGTTTTAGAAGATGTTATTAGAGAACATCCAGTGTTACTTAACCGGGCACCTACATTGCATAGATTAGGTATTCAAGCGTTTGAACCAGTCTTAGTTGAAGGTCGTGCGATTCGTCTTCACCCATTAGTTTGTGAGGCCTATAATGCCGATTTCGATGGGGACCAAATGGCGGTTCACGTACCGTTAAATGAAGAAGCACAAGCTGAAGCACGTATGTTAATGCTAGCAGCACAAAACATCTTGAACCCGAAAGATGGTAAACCAGTTGTTACACCATCTCAAGATATGGTTTTAGGTAACTATTACCTAACTATGGAAGGTGAAGGACAAATTGGGGAAGGTATGGTCTTCCGTAATTTAGATGAAGTTGTTTTAGCTTGGAGAAATGGTTATGTCCACTTGCACACACGTATTGGACTACAAACAAGCTCAATGCCTGAAAAACCATTTACTGATTGGCAAAGAGAGCGCATTTTGATTACAACTGCTGGTAAAGCAATTTTTAACGAAATTATGCCACCAGAGTTCCCTTATTTAAATGAACCAACAACTTATAACTTAACTGAACAAACACCAGATAAATACTTTGTTGAAGCGTCAACCGATATTCCTGCGCATATTAAAGAACAGGAACTTGTTGGACCATTCAAGAAGAAAAATCTTGGAAATATCATTGCTGAAGTCTTTAAACGTTTCAAAATTACTGAAACATCTAAAATGCTAGACAGAATGAAAGACTTAGGTTATAAACATTCGACTTATGCAGGGATGACAGTAGGGATTGCTGATATCGTAGTCTTACACGAAAAACAAGAGATGATTGATGAAGCTCACAAACAAGTAGAAGTCATTACAAAACAATTCCGTCGTGGACTGATTACAGACGACGAACGTTATGAACGCGTTATTGGTGTTTGGAATATGACAAAAGACGCTATCCAAAATAAATTGATGGAAAGTTTAGATGCACGTAACCCAATTTACATGATGAGTGATTCTGGAGCCCGTGGTAATATCTCCAACTTTACGCAATTAGCAGGTATGCGTGGATTAATGGCCGCACCGAATGGTCGAATCATGGAGTTACCGATTGTATCGAACTTCCGTGAGGGATTAACTGTCTTAGAGATGTTTATCTCAACCCATGGGGCACGTAAAGGAATGACCGATACTGCCTTGAAGACTGCCGATTCTGGTTACTTAACACGTCGTTTAGTTGACGTGGCACAAGATGTTATCATTCGTGAAACAGATTGTGGAACGGATCGTGGTTTAAACATTGCTGCTATGAAAGAGGGCAATGAAGTGATTGAAACACTGGAAGAACGTATGTTAGGTCGTTACACACGTAAATCTGTTATCAATCCTGAAACAGGTCATATTATTATTGGACCGAATGAGTTAATTACTGAAGATATCGCACATCAAATTATTGAAGCAGGTATTGAAGAAATTTCAATTCGTTCAGTATTCACATGTAATACAAAACATGGTGTATGTAAACACTGTTATGGTCGTAACTTAGCAACTGGTTCAGAAGTTGAAGTTGGTGAAGCTGTTGGTACAATCGCAGCGCAATCAATCGGTGAACCTGGTACTCAGTTAACCATGCGTACATTCCATACGGGTGGGGTTGCCGGAGATGATATTACTCAAGGTTTACCTCGTATCCAAGAAATCTTTGAAGCACGTAATCCAAAAGGGCAAGCGATTATTTCTGAGGTTGCTGGTGAGATTATTGAAATCAAAGAAGATCAAGGTAGCCGTATGAAAGAAATCACTGTTAAAGGTGACACTGATGAACGGACGTATGAAGTACCTTACATCTCACGCTTGAAAGTAGCAGAAGGCGATATTATTGATCGCGGAACACCATTAACTGAAGGATCAATTGATCCAAAACAATTACTAACCGTTAAAGACGTGTTAACTGTTGAAAACTACTTACTAAAAGAAGTTCAAAAAGTTTACCGTATGCAAGGGGTAGAAATTGGCGATAAACATATCGAAGTAATGGTCCGTCAAATGTTACGTAAAGTACGTGTTATGGATCCAGGTGTGTCTGATATTTTACCAGGAACATTAATGGATATTGGTGAGTTTAAAGAGCGTAACTACAATACATTAGTAAGTGGTGGTACACCAGCAACAGGTCGCCCAGTCTTACTTGGTATTACAAAAGCCTCTCTTGAAACAAACAGTTTCTTATCTGCTGCATCATTCCAAGAAACCACTCGTGTGTTGACGGATGCTGCTATCAGAGGTAAGCAAGACCACTTATTAGGCTTGAAAGAAAATGTTATTATCGGTAAGATTATTCCTGCCGGTACAGGTATGCCTAAATATCGTAACATGGAGCCAAAAGAAGTAGGCGTAGCAAGCGAAAATGTTTACAGTATTAGTGACATTGAAGCACAAATGGCTGCAGCTGATGCTTTAAAAGGTAACAAAGACTAATAAATAAAATTAACCCCCAATTTGGTCACAGAGAATTGTGATCAAATCGGGGGTTTTTGATTTGTACCAGTCTTTTTTGTAAGATTATAGTGATGATGAAAAGTGCAGTTTATACAAAATGAATGAAAAGAACCCGTATTAAATTTGCGCTGATTTTTGATAAATACTTGATAAAGTCAGATTGCATTTGTAAGATAAATGAAAGATAGTAGGAGAGGAGAGGTGGGAATGAGCATTAATAAATTTGGCTTATTAAATGCCTTGTATGAAATAGTAAACAGTAAAGAACACGACAATGATTATGCGGTGGCTTCTTATTTATTAGACAATATTAAACGAATAAATGAAGTTAGTGTTAATGAGCTTGTCAATTGTGCCTTTACTACACCATCAGCTATTCGGCGATTTTGCCATAGGATAGGTTATGATAATTTTAGTGAGTTAAAAGTCTCGTTCAGTCATCTAATTTTCCCGAGCAATTTACGCTTACGACAATTTCACCCGATGAGTGAATACCGTGTACAAAGACTAGATAGTATCCGTCGGGTTATCCAAGATATCGAAAAAAATTTTACAGATACTATGGTAGAGACGATAGTATCATTGATTGTGTCATATAAAAAGGTTATTTTGGTATCTGCAAATAATACAAGTAGTGAGTTGATTAAATTTCAACAAGAATTACTTTTTGCTGAAAAAATAGTATATGTGATATCTAAAGACTACAAAGAGAATAGTATGTTAGAGGAAATAGACGATGAAACCTTATTATTGGTCTCCTCTGTCTCAGGAACTTTTGCAGCGGAGGCTAGTGAATGGGTGAGAGGTTTACCTAGTTATAATATTTTGCTGACTGGAAACAGAGATCCCGAATTTTTAGAGAGTTATCATGATTGTTTTTATATGAGTGGGCAAGATATAAAAAATGATGTGACCGGGGTTTATGGTAAATACGGTTTAACTTTAATTTTCGACTTTATTTCTGAAAGTTTTTTTTATCATTCCTAAAAGAAATAATCGTTCAAATAATGAACGATGTATAAAGTTTAAATTTGTTATACTAAGTTTATCTTATTAAGCAAGAGAAAGGATGTCAGAAAATGCAACATTACTTAAAAAAAGTCAAGTCACCTAAAGGAACAACCATTACAGAAAAAGTATTTTTAACTGATGAGACA
This sequence comes from Vagococcus penaei, assembly GCF_001998885.1. Taxonomy (NCBI): domain Bacteria; kingdom Bacillati; phylum Bacillota; class Bacilli; order Lactobacillales; family Enterococcaceae; genus Vagococcus; species Vagococcus penaei. The sequence continues at coordinate 952,685 of NZ_CP019609.1, read as the reverse complement.
TTACAAGCTAGAAAAGAAAAATTACTATCACTCATGAAGGAGTATAATTTTAGTTCTCTGATCATCTATGCAGACAAAGAACACGGCGCCTCATTTGAATATTTAACAGGATTTATCCCACGATTTGAAGAAGGTATCCAACTACTGAAGCAAGATGGTACGAGCACTTTATTACTGGGAAATGAAAATTATAATAAAGTTCCTCGTGCTAGAACACAATCTGACGGAATTTTATGTCCACTTTTATCTTTACCAAATCAACCGATGGATTTAAAAAAATCAATGGGGGACTATTTTAAACAAGCCGTTATTGATACTTCAAGCAAAGTTGGTCTAGTCGGTTGGAAACTTTTAACAACTGATATCACAGATGAGCGCCAATTATTTGATGTACCGGCTTTTATTGTCGAGGGATTACAAGCAGCAATCGGTCAAGATGTCAAGCTCGTTAACGCGACACATTTACTAATAGGACCTGAGATAGGTGTCCGAACAGTTAACAATGCCAATGAGTTAGCACATTACGAATATGGTGCTTCTTTAGCCTCTGATAGTGTATTAGATGCTATGAATCATTTGAAAGAAGGTATTTCTGAGAGAGAAGTAGGGGAATGTTTGACGAAAGAGGGACAGTACAATACGGTTATTTCTATTGCTGCATTTGGTGAGCGCTTTGAAAAAGCGAATTTGTATCCAACCAATAGAGTGCTAAATCAGGGAGATAAGGTCTCCCTTACAGTAGCATATAAAGGTGGACTATCGAGTCGTAATGGTTACGCAGTATCGACTTATGAGCAGTTAGAAGATATCGATCCAGGCTATTTTTTAGACGTTGTTATCCCTTATTATCGCGCCTATCGTTATTGGCTAGATCAAATAAAAATTGGAAAAACAGGTGGAGCATTTTATCGCGAATTTTCAAATTTCTATCCACAAGAAATATATGGCTGGGGTCTATGTCCAGGTCATTTAGTTGCAGATGAAGAATGGTTATCTTCACCATTTTATGAGGGTTCGAAGGCTGAATTACGAAGTGGTATGTTATTCCAAGTAGATTTTATTCCAATTCAAAAAGGTCATCAAGGTGTTTCAGCTGAAAGTACAGTGGCGATTGCTGATGCCCGTTTACGTTCAGATATTGAAATTAACTACCCAGAAATGTGGCAACGGATTGTTGAAAGACGACGTTATTTATCTGAGGAATTAAATATTCATCTACACGAAGAATTATTACCAATGTGTGATACATTAGGATATTTAAGACCCTTATTGTTAAATTCAGATATTGCTTTAGTTTTAGAATAAGGGAAAAAAATCCAGAACCAAGGACTAAGTCTGATACTTATCTCAGACAATAAACAAAAAAGTTAAGACATAGCCTAGTGTGATAAATGGGACAAATGGAATTTTTTTAATGTTTTGATGAGTTAATGTATTGCCGATTAAAATAAAAATGATTCCACTTAAAGAGGCAAATAAAATAATCCACAAAGTAAGCGTCAGTCCTAAAAAAAGGCTCAACGTGATGAGTAGTTTACTATCACCACCTCCAAGTGAATTTGGTAAGAGGCAGTGGATAATCATAAAAAATAACGTGGTACAAATTAGAGCATAACCATGCAACGTCATTGTATCGTGATGATAGAAAGTCCAAATAAGTAATAAAAAAGTCACAGGATATAAAATTTTTGGTTCAACTATACCATACAGATAATCGGTCAGACTTAATATTAAGCACAGATACAAGAGGATAAGAATCAGGCTAAATGTGGAAGTTGAAAGGAATTTTTGTGGATAAATCATTAAAAATAAGGTCAGCGACATGCCACAGACTAGTTCAAATAGGCTGTGATACATTGGAATTTTTTGCTGACAGTAACGACAACGATTGTTTTGCCAAATAAGATTGTTAAAAGGAATTAAATCAAACCAGTGTAACGTGTGCTGACAGTTTGTACAATGCGACCTGCTTATAATAAAATTTTGTTTAATAGGAATTCTTTCAGCTAAAACGGCTAAAAAGGACCCGATTAAACAACCTAAATAAAGGCAAACTAGTAGCATATTTTATCATCTCCTTACTTTTAGATTACGAGATTTTGATCAATTATTTTTCTGGATTAATAATAATTAATTAGTCTATGTTTTATTAAAAATAAAGTAATCCTCAAAAAGATGAATCTTTAAGAAAGAATAAAATAATGTATATTATTTTTAAAACAACACGATAGATGTTAGAATAGATATATCAAGATTAAGGAGGAAGATTCATGAGTAAAGAAAAAACAAAAGCAATATTAAATCAAGCGGTAGCGGATTTAAGTCAATTTTCAGTTGTGATTCATCAAACTCATTGGTATATGAGAGGGACAGGTTTCTTAAATAATCACCCTAAAATGGATGAATACATGGATGATATCAATGCGCGCGTTGATGTGATGGCTGAACGCTTAATTACTATTGGAGGCAGTCCTTTTTCAACCCTAGAAGAATTTGCGAAAAATACTAAAATTAAAGACGAACCAGGTACTTATGATAAAGACATGAAATCACGTTTTGAAACGTTATTATCTGGTTACCACTATTTACGTAATTTATGTGCAGATGCGATTGAAATTACTGAAGAAGAAAAAGACCTAGTGACTCAAGATATCTTTATTGATATGAAGGGTGACCTTGAAAAAACAATTTGGATGTTACATGCTGAGTTAGGTACGACACCTAATTTAGATTAATTCAAACAAACAAGTATACTCTTAGTCCTCGGACTAAGAGTATTTTTATAATTTTTTTTGCACAACAATTATTTGACACCGATTACATTTCATGCTATTATTTAGCCAAGATAGAGAAACACGTAGGAGTGTTACTGATACGATCAGGCACCACCAAATGTTTAGTAGAAGTTGTCTACTAGTATTTGGTGTTTTTTTATTTTAAAAAATGAGTGGCATAAGGGAGTGAGGACGATTTACTCGACGGTAAAATCTCTAAATAATAACCTTGTCTTAGCAGTTGATGACAAAAATGATGAATTGGTACTATTTGGCAAAGGTATTGGGTTTAAAAAGAAAGAGGGCGATATAGTTGAGGAAAAGTTAGTCCAAAAAATCTTTTATGCAAAGAGTTTTAAACAAGATTTATCAGAGCTCTTCGCTGATATTTTACCAGAAGTCTTAGCCACAACTGAAAAAATAATCGAATTGGGTGAAAAATCGCTAAATAAACAATTAAATCATAGTTTATTGATTGCTTTATCCGATCATTTACAGACAGCAATTAAACGTGTGGAAGCGAATGAACAAGCAATCGAAAGCACGTTACAGTGGGAAATTCCATTTCTATATGTGCGTGAATCTGAAGTTGGACGTCAAGCTTTGATGATTGTGAAAGAAGACTTGGGTGTTACTCTACCACCAATAGAAGCCTCGTTTATTGCGCTACATTTTGTCAATGCGCAAGACGACTTAGAGTCGATGGAAGACACGATGTTAATTACGGCAATTACCAAGGAAATGGTTAAACTAATTCAATCTTTGTTTGATGTCTCATTAAATAAAGAAAGTGCTAGTTATGCCCGTTTTGTCACACATATTCGGTATTTTATGAATCGACATCTTCACCATCAACAGTACGTATCAAATGATAAAGACACTAAACTTTATCACATTATTAAGGAGCAATATCCACGAAGCTATGCGTGTAGCTTAGTTATTCGTGAGATGTTAGTAGCAAATTATCAGTTAACAGTAAGTAATGAAGAATTGATTTACTTAGTGATTCATATTGAGCGAGTTGTTTCGGAATCAACAATTAAATAGTTTATCCAGTTGGGTGTGTAACGCAATTATGGCATTAACCTAAACAAAGTAACTGCACGAATAATTAATTCGGCTACTTTGTTTAGGTTTTTTATTTTGAAAAATGGTTAATTTGTTGAGAAAAATAAGGGAGCGAGAAAAATGAAACATCAAGAGCTAGCACAACAGATTATTAATGATATGGGCGGTGCAGAAAATATCACACAAAGTTGGCACTGTATTACACGTTTACGTTTTAACGTGAAGGATTCAAAGAAAGTCCAATTAGAAAAAATTGCTAATTTGGATGGTGTACTAGGTGCACAATTTCAAAGTGGTCAATTCCAAGTGATTATAGGCAATGAAGTGACGAGTGTTTATACGGAAGTTAGTCAGTTACTTGATGGTAAGTTGGTAGAACAATCAGATGACGTGAAAACAAGTGGCAATATACTTGATCGAATTTTTGATGTGATTTCTGGTATCTTTACTCCAATTTTAGCGGCAATTACAGGCAGTGGATTGTTAAAGGGAATTATGGCAATCTTGGTAGCACTTAATGTATTGTCAAATGAAAGTTCAACCTATATTGTCTTAAATGCCATATCAGATGCTGTCTTTTATTTCTTACCATTTTTAGTTGGATTTTCTGCAGCGAATAAGTTTAAAACAAATCCATCATTGGGTGTGACGTTAGCAGGAATTTTAATGTATCCAACATTTATGACTAATGCAGCTGGTGGTGAAATAACCAGTCTAAAATTTATCGGCTTAACAATTCCAATGAATAGCTATGCATCAACTGTTATCCCAATTATTTTAGGGGTTTGGTTGTTAAGTTATGTTGAGAAGTATGCGAAAAAAATTATTCCAAGTTCCTTAAGTATTATTTTTGTTCCACTGATTAGCTTGATTATAACAGCGCCAATCTTATTAGCTTTTATTGCACCACTAGGTGTGACAATCGGTTCTTACTTAGAAGTCTTGTTTACGACATTATTTAACGTTGCTGGCCCATTAGCTGGAGCTTTAATGGGCGGCTTGATGCCATTAATTGTTATTACTGGGATGCATTATGCATTTTTCCCAAGTACGTTTGCTAGTTTTGAAAAATTTGGGTTTGATGTGATGCTATTACCAATGAACTTAGTAGCAAATTTGGCACAAGCCGGAGCAACACTGGGTGTTGTTTTAAAAACGAAAGATAAAAAGATGAAACAGTTAGCTATTTCAAGCTTTATTCCAGCTGTTTTCGGGATTACTGAACCAGCGATTTATGGTGTGACGATGAAACTGAAAAAACCGTTCTATGCAAGTATGTTAGGTGGCGCAGTGGGTGGTGCAATTTTTGGGACCTTTGCGGTTAAAACGTTTAGTTTTACAGTACCTGGAATTTTATCATTGCCAACGTATATTAATCCTAAGGGTGGCAGTAATATGATGTTCGCAGTGATCGGTGTGTTATCAAGCTTCTTAATAGGGTTGATCGTGACGATGATTCTTCATAAAGATGTAGTTGAATCTAAAATAGAGGCTGCTGATCCAATATTATCAGATATTGACCCTAAAGATAGTCAGATAACACCATTAGCTAAAAGTAACGACCCTGTTGAAATATTAGCTCCAATGACTGGTATGATTCAGCCGTTAAGTGACTGTCCAGATGAGACGTTTGCTTCTGAAATTGTCGGCAAAGGTATTGGTATTATTCCGAGCAAAGGGGAAGTGATTGCACCATTTGCTGGACAAGTTACAATGACAACGCCCACGCGACACGCTGTTGGTCTATTATCAGAAGACGGAGTTGAGTTGTTGATTCATGTGGGGATTGATACGGTATCATTGAATGGTGAGGGCTTTAATTGTTTAGTTACAGAAGGCGATATAGTGAAAAAAGGCGATAAGCTATTGACTATCGACTTAGAGGTATTACGTGCAAAAGACATTTCGCTTTTTTCACCAATCGTGGTAACGAATACGCCCAATTTTTTAGATGTTCTGCCAATTGCTAAAGAAGACAACCAGGTAGTGCAAGGAATTGATAAAGTTTTTATGGCGATTAATTAAGAAGTGATCAAATAAATACATAATAGATTAATAGATTAAGAGGAGGATTTTAAGGATGAAAGAATTACAAACAGGTTTTCCAACAAATTTTTTATGGGGTGGCGCGACAGCAGCAAACCAAATTGAAGGGGCTTATTTAGAGGATGGGAAAGGATTATCAACATCTGACTTTGCAGCATATAAAGACCCATATGCAACAGGTAAGGTCGATAATTTTACTTTTAACGTATCATCAACAGAATTAGCAGAATACAAAGCTCATCCAGAAAAATATTTATTTCCAAAACGTTGGGGAATTGATTTTTATCATCGTTACAAAGAAGATATTGCGTTGTTTGCAGAGATGGGTTTCAAGACTTTTCGTTTATCAATTTCTTGGGCCAGAATTTTCCCAACTGGATTAGAAACAGAACCAAATGAAGCAGGACTTGCTTTTTACGATAAAGTGTTTGATGAATGTGCCAAATATGGCATTGAGCCATTAGTTACCATGTCACATTATGAAATGCCAATTACGTTAACTGAAAAATATAACGGTTGGGCGAGTCGTGAGTTAATCCCTTTATTTGAACGCTATGCTCGGACAATTCTAGAGCGCTACAAAGGCAAGGTTAATTACTGGATTACATTTAATGAGATGAACATGAATTTAAACAGTTTGTATACTGGTGCTGGCGTTCTAGAAGATTTAATTGATCCCCAAGATAAATTGCAAGTGACGTATCAAGCATCACATCATCAATTTTTAGCCAGTGCTTTAGCAGTAAAAGCGGCAAAAGAAATCGTACCAGAAGCGAAAATTGGCTGTATGATTAATCAAATTGAATCATATGCGTTAACAACTAAGCCAGAAGATCAATTGCAAGCGTTAAAATCAAATCAATTAAATATGTTTTATCCAGATGTACAGGCACGTGGTGTTTATCCGGATTATATGGCACGTTACTTTGCCGATAATGATATTCATGTTGTCATGGAAGCGGGTGATGATGAGATTTTAGCAAATGGAAAAGTTGATTTTGTAGCGATTAGTTACTATATGTCACATGTTACTGAGGCACGAGAAGATGCTGCGAAATTAGCAGGATCATTTGATAGCCCGATTAAAAATGAACATCTAGAGTTATCACAATGGGATTGGCCGATTGATCCAATTGGACTAAGAATTTCATTGATTAAATTATATGATCGCTATGAATTACCATTGTTTGTCTGTGAAAATGGGTTAGGTGCACGTGATGAATTAACAGCTAACGGTAAAGTACATGATGACTATCGCATTGATTATATTAAAAAACATGTGGTTCAAATGAAAGAAGCGATTAAAGATGGTGTTAATTTATTAGGTTATACAACATGGGGTTGTATTGATTTGATTAGCTGTGGGACATCACAAATGAGTAAACGCTATGGTTTTATTTATGTAGATCAAGATGATGAAGGTCATGGCAGTCTTGAGCGTTATCGTAAAGATTCTTTCCATTGGTATAAGGAAGTTATTGCATCAAATGGTGAAAAAATCTAAAGAAAGTTATCAGGGGATAATTACATTAGTCAGTAAAAAATTGTTCAGTTGGGGAAAAGGTTAATGATATTGGATTGAAATTATTAAGTAACAGTAAATAACATCACGAATATAATGATGATTAAATTGTCGTTAAATAAAAAATGGCTTGCTAATAACAAGTCATTTTTTAATACAAAGATAGTGATGAGTTGGAGAGGATATAATGATGACTGATAAAAAAACATTAATTGCTTTTTTTGATGTAGATGGCACACTATGTGATAGTGGCGGTGAAGTACTTGCTTCTAGTATTGAAGCGATTCGTACATTCAGAGCAAATGGTAATCTAGCATATATTTGTACAGGCCGGTCAAAGCCAGAAATTTTGGCTAATATTTTAGCAGTTGGTTTTGATGGAGTGATTGGTGCTGGTGGGGGTTATATAACGTTTGGTGATACTGTATTACGTCATCAAAAAATGCCCAAAGAACATGTTAAAGAAATTGTTGGTTTTTTTGAGCAAAACGATATAGGTTATTATTTAGAATCCAATGATGGCTTATTTAGAAGCTCAAATTGTGAGCAAAAAATTAAAGAAGAAATAAAAAAAATTGCAGAACAAGAAAACGAATCTTTTGATAGTTTAGACGCTAAAATGCTGTGGTTTCATGAATTAACAGCTCAATACGATAATTTCCCTGTGAATTATGATAACGTCAACAAGATTTCCTTTATTAACAATACGTTACCATTTTCAGATATTGCAGATCGTTATGGCGCTGTGTTCCACATGTATCATTCAACAGTTGATTTATTTGGGCCGGAAAGTGGTGAGATTGCAGTGAAAGGCATTGATAAGCAAAAAGCGATTGAGTTTATACTTGGATATCTTGACATGTCCAAAGAGCAAGCTATTGCATTTGGTGACGGAGATAACGATATTGCGATGTTTAATGCAGTGAATTATGGTATTGCGATGGCCAATGCCACGGAAGGATTAAGAGCTATTGCACAGGAGATAACAACTGATGCAGATCATGACGGTATCGCATTAAGTTTAGCTAAGTGGAATATGTGAAAATAAAAAGGAGCCAATCAGTGAAAGATTGACTCCTTTTTATTATTTTCGCTTGATTCGCCGTGTCACCTGTGAGTTGTTATTGCCAACATTATTACCGTTTAAATGGCGTTGCTGTTTTTTTGAGTCAAAATAGTAATAAGCTGAAAAAGTAGCAATTCCACCAACAAAGAGTAAAATACCAGGAATGAAACCAACTGGTAGATAAGATAATTGAATATCAGATTCTCCTTTTGGCACTTTAAACGTTAAGAAACCTTTTTGGAAAGCAGTAGTTTTGACTTTTTTACCGTTTACTTTAACAGTCCAGCCTTTATCGTAAGGAATTGTCGTAAAGACTACTCGTTCTTCAGGTGTTTTAACGCGTGCTATTGCTTTACGGTTAGAGACGTTAAAATCAATTCCATTCTGATTAATTTGTTTCATGGCACTTTGATAGTAGTTTACATTCATCAGTAAAACAGAAGGTTCTAAAAAACTGACAGCTTGTGTACCAAAAAGGCTTAAAGTAAATTGAACGTTAGCATCTTCAGGGAAATATCCTAAATCGTAGTATTGTCCAGTAATACCAATTTGTGATTCATAAACTGTGCCCTGAGATGTTACAGTTGCTTTCGAGCTACCTAGTTCGGCGAAGTCCGATGGGAATAGACTGAGATAAGCTTGTTGCCCACCGGGAATAGCAACGTTAAACGTAATATCTTTGGCGAGATTCGGCTTTTCTTCTGTATAGGTTACATGATTTTGACGATTGGACGTAATTTTAGTGTTGACTGTTTTTGTCACAATCGGCTGGGTAAATTGAAAATACTGTTCATTATAATTGGCCAATTGATTAATTAAAGCTGTTTGAGAGCCTAAATTATCGGTTAATGGCATTTTAATACCGTAAAGAGAATCATCTGTTAAAACTCCTAAAGGCATGGCCAAATCATTTTGAAATAATCGGTATTTTCCAGCTGTTGCAGTTTGACGGAAACCGAATTTATTAATTGTTTGATTACTAATATTATGACGAATTCCCATTAAACTATCCATAAATAAAGTGTTATTTTGGTAACGAATATTTAAGTTCGTCCCACGTGATCTAAAACCTAATTGATTCAGTAGGCTTGAGGAGTGACGATTTCTAATAGATGAAAACATACTAATACCACTAAACCCATAATTAAAGCTATCGTTCGATGAGATTGGTGCAAGTGATTCCAAGCGGTAGAACCTATCATCATTAGCTTTATTAGCAGTGTTGACCAATTTTTTATAGTCTGGATATGGTTCAGAATAAAGACTACGTGACGAATAATTCCAATCATCTAAAATACCATTAATCATGAAACTGGTATTTAAAAAGGCTTCACCAGTTACGATTAATAATAATAAAATAGCTAGTCGGTTTTTTGGTAATTTTTTTAGTTGATAGAACATAATTGCCAGTAGGTAAAGAGCTAAGAATAAGATGGTTACTAGCAATGATTTGTAAGTAACAAAGGTATAATTGTCTTTACCACTGGTCATTTTTCCCAATGTGAAGAGAACTGCTAAAACGAGAACAGTACCAACTAAATAACCACCATCGTCTTTGGAAAACTTTTCCCAACCATATCCTGCAAGCATGACAACTAAAAAGGAAAAAATAAAACTGTATCTAAATAAAAACATGTTAGGTGCATGCATGCCGTGCCAAAATAAATTCAATGGGTCAATGTAAAAGCTGGCAATAATGATCAAAAAGATTCCAGCATAGGCTAATTTATTTTTTAAGGCAATTTTTTTAGTAACGAAGTAAAAGACACAGAAAATGAAAGGTAATAGTCCAACGTAAATAAAAGGAATCGAACCATATTTTGTTGTATCAAAAACACCAATCATATTTTTATTAATGATGTCCCAAAAGCCAGTTGCTTCGGTCTTAAAGCGTGTGAAGTCTGTTAACTTTTCACCATTTGTTCGCAAGTCTACTACTGCTGGTAAAATCATAATCATTGAACTAAGACCAGCTAAAATTGATGTTGCAAAGTAAGGGACGATAAGTTGTTTCCATTTGTTTGAATGGATGATGCACTGAGCGATAAAATACATTACAGAAAAAAGCCCGATAATAAAACCAAAGCAAAAATTGGAAATGAATAAAAGCAAGTAAGCGACAAATAAAACAATCGAACGTCCTTTTTCGACAATCTGATTGATTCCTAAAATAACGAGTGGTAAGTACATGAAAATATCTAACCACATGATTAATTCAGAATGAGCGGTAACAAATGACATTAGCGAATACGCAACTGCTAATGATACAATGGACCACTTAGGTAGTTGGAAGGTTCGTTTTCCATAAGCCCAGAAAGCTAAACCAGCTACCCCGATTTTAATTAATGTCAGCAAATAAAGAGCATCTGGGATATTTTGGTTTTTAAAGAAGAAAACGAGTGGTGTAAAAATACCACCTAAATAGTAAGAAATAAGTGACCAATAATTTAGACCTAGAGATGCATTCCATGTATAAAGTAAACTTTGCTCACCATGTAATGCATTTCTAAAGCTAGCATGGAAGTTTGAAAATTGTGAAAAAGCATCACTAGCCAAGACGCTACGATCACTCCCCCAATAAATACCAATACTTAAATAGGTAGCAAACATAATCAAGAATGGGATGAAAAAAGAGGCTGCAGCATAGATCCCATCTTGTTTGAGCGCTTGTTTCCATTTGTTTATCATAATAACAAGATTCCTCCAATTTAGAATTAACGTAATTATTTTAGCATAAAGATAGTATAAAAGCAGTAAAAACGACATTTTATAGTATTCTTTACTATTTTTTGTTCAATAGTCAGGCTAGCGAGTTTGTCCGTTTCCTAAGACAATATATTTTGTTGATGTTAATTCTTTTAAGCCCATCGGACCACGGGCATGCAGTTTTTGCGTACTAATACCAATCTCACCACCGAAACCAAAAACACTGCCATCTGTGAAACGCGAAGATGCATTAACATAAACTGCCGCCGCATCGATTTGTTTAGTGAATTGTTGGGCAGTAAAGTAATTATCGGTCACGATTACTTCAGAGTGATGTGTACTAAATGTTTGAATATGCTGAATGGCTTCCTCAAATGAGTCAACAACTTTAACTGCTAGAATATAGTCTAGAAATTCGGTTTCATAGTCAATCTCAGTTGCTAAGGTTGCATTAGGTAAAAAGGCTAGACCCGCTTCGTTACTGCGTAATGCCACTTGATACGTGGCTAACTTTTGAGCTAACTGTGGCAAAAATTCGTGAGCAATGGCTTTATGAACAATGACTGTTTCAGTCGCATTGCAAACGGACGGACGTTGGCATTTTCCATTAACAACAATGTTAACTGCCATATCAAGCTGTGCATCTTGATCCACGTAGACGTGGCAATTACCTGTTCCAGTTTCAATGACAGGAACAGTCGCTGTTTTTACAACTGTTTGAATAAGATTTGCTCCGCCACGTGGAATGAGGACATCGAGATAGTCATTTAATTGCATAAAGTGACGTGCCGTCTCTCGCGATGTATCCGTTACTAATTGAATGGCTTCTTTTGGAAAACCAGCAGCTAATAAAGCGCGTTGCATCACATCAACTAATGCTATATTTGAATGAATAGCTTCTTTACCACCACGTAAGATGATGGCATTTCCTGATTTAAAACACAAACTTGCTGCGTCCGTTGTTACGTTTGGCCGAGATTCGTAGATGATACCAATGACCCCTAATGGTACACGCTGTTTCATAATGGTTAAATCATTAGCATTTTTCCAAACATCATCCGATGTCCCAATAGGATCTGGAAGTGTCACAATTGTTAAGATATCATTGGCCATCACTTCTAATCGTTCACTAGTTAATAATAAACGATCAATCATTGATTGATTAAGGCCGTGTTCTTTTGCTTCGTGGATATCTTTTGCATTCGCTACTAAAATATCATCTTGATAATCTAATAGGTACCTAGCTATCAAGCTTAAGGTCTTGTTTTTATCTGTTGTTGAAGCGAGTGCTAAAAATCGTGCGGCTTGTTGGGCAAGCTGACCCAAATGTTCTAAATTTATCATGACTATTTATCCTTTCAGTTTTAGTGGTTTGGTAATACAAAATGTGTGCCGATAGTTTTACCAGCAATGATATCAAGAATAATGGTTGGATTTTGACCGTTGGCTAAAATCATTTGTTGTTGATGAGAGAATATGATTTTAGCGGCATCCAGTTTGCTTGACATGCCACCAGTACCAAAGTCACTACCTTTGCCACCAGCTGCAGCTTCAAGTTCAGGCGTGATTGCTGTAATTTCTGAATACAATGTTGCATCTGGTGATAGATTAGGATTACTGGAATAAAAGCCATCGATATCTGAGAGCATAATCAATAAATCAGCGTCAGTTAAACCAGCAACAATTGCGGATAGTTTATCGTTGTCACCAAATTTTGTTTGATGATCGAGCTCATCAACAGCGACACTGTCGTTCTCGTTAACGATAGGGACTACACCTAACTCTAGTAGTGAATTAAATGTATTGACGACATTTTTGCGACTTTCAGGATAGTCAACGATGTCTCGGGTTAATAAAACTTGAGCGGTTTGTTGATTATAATGGTTAAATCGTTGAGAATAGATTTTTATGAGTTCCGCTTGCCCAATTGCAGCAACTGCTTGTTGTTCTGAAATTGTTTTAGGACGGCGCTCCCAACCTAGACGTTGGATTCCAGCCCCGACAGCGCCAGAAGATACTAAGATAACTTCATAACCTTGATTGACTAATGCGCTTAAAGTAAAAGCTAGTTGATCAATCGATGTGAGATTCATCTTACCATTTGGTAGCATAAGTGAACTGGTTCCAACTTTAATGATTAAGCGTTTGAGTGTAGAAAAGTGACGTGACAAAAGAACCCCTCCAAAATTTTAGATTATATGGTTGATTTCATTGACTTAGACTTAATTAAAAATGACTAGTTATATAGTTATTTTTTTGCAACATAACAGTGAAAACTAGTTATGAACGAGGTAATAAATGATGAAAATAGACAGTCAGTCAAATTGATTTAGTCTGATTATAACATGGTCTAAATTAAAAAGGGACTATGGATCATTCTGCTTTAATATTTGATTATTATTGACATTAAAAATAGATGATAGACATTCATATTTTAGCTTTTACCAGAGGTTAATTTCGACTTACTTCCTATATTATGGGATGAAAAATTTAGTAATGTAAGAATTAGATTAAAAGACTAGCTTTCTAGTTATCTCGTAGTATAATAGCTCTTATGTTTTGTAGAATATGATTTGAAAAAGTGGTTGGAGTTACTAGTATAAAAAGGAGTGTATAAACGTGAGTCGTGTAGCTCAAAATGAAAATTTGAATAAATTCACAGTGGGTGGCGCATTAATTGCGATGGGGGTTGTCTATGGTGATATTGGGACGAGTCCGCTTTATGTAATGAAGGCGATTATTGAAGGTAATGGTGGTTTGACAAAAATTTCTGATGCTTTTATTTTGGGATCCGTATCATTAATTTTTTGGACCTTAACTTTATTGACGTCTGTTAAGTATGTCATGATTGCCTTAAGTGCAGATAATGATGGTGAAGGTGGTATTTTTTCCCTGTATACCTTAGTTAGAAAAATGAGTCCGTGGTTAATTTTCCCAGCAATGCTAGGTGGCGCGACTTTGTTAGCTGATGGTGTTCTGACACCCGCGGTTACGATTACAACCGCTGTTGAAGGCCTTAGAGGTATTCCAACGTTTTATGATACGTTTGGTAATAATCAACATGTCATTATAATTATAACCTTGGTTATTGTGCTACTTCTTTTTGCGATTCAACGGATTGGAACACAAAAAGTTGGTATCGCATTTGGTCCATTAATGTTTGGCTGGTTTACTTTTATTGGCGGGATGGGGTTGTACAACTTTTTTAAAGATATCACCGTGATTCGGGCCTTAAATCCTTACTATGCTTTTCACTTGTTAGTTTCTGATGAAAACACAATGGGATTATTCATTTTAGGTAGTGTGTTTTTAGCGACAACTGGTGCTGAAGCATTGTATTCAGACTTAGGACATGCTGGGCGTTCTAATATCCGTGTCAGTTGGCCTTATATTAAAGTTTGTTTGACACTGAATTATTTCGGTCAAGCTGCTTGGGTTTTAAGCATTAAAGATGATGCCTATTATCAAAATATTAAGTCACTGAATCCATTTTTCAGGATGATGCCTGATTCATTTGCTGTTTTTGGCGTGTTGTTTGCCACTCTCGCAGCTGTGATTGCGTCACAGTCACTCATATCAGGGTCATATACACTGGTTTCTGAAGCAATCAAGTTACGATTGTTGCCACGTTTAAAAATTATTTATCCAACAAATCAGAAAGGACAACTCTATATTCCGGCTGTTAATACATTATTATTGGTTGGTTGTATGGGAATTATTGTCTCTTTCCGAACGTCTGCTAGAATGGAAGCTGCTTATGGATTAGCAATCACAATAACGATGCTAATGACGACGATTTTACTTCTATTCTATCTTTTACAACAAAAAGCACCCAAGACAGTATCTTTTATTATCTTTATCTTTTTTGCAGGGATTGAAGTGATTTTCTTTATTTCTAGCGCCACTAAATTTTTACACGGTGGTTATGTAGCGGTATTAATTGCCTTGCTAATTTTAAGCATTATGTTAATTTGGCATCGTGGAAATAGTATTCAAGAAAAAAGTTCACGTCGTGTGTCGTTATGTGACTACCGTGATCAATTAGATGAGTTGCGCCATGATATGACAGTGCCGAAGTATCAAACCAATTTAGTTTTTTAACATCTAAAATTAAAGGTCATCAAGTTGCTAGTGAATTAATGTATTCGATTCTTGACAAACGACCAAAACGTGCCGAGGTTTATTGGTTTGTTAACGTCTTTGTTACTAACGAACCGTATACCCAAGAATATTACGTCGATACGTTAGGAACTGACTATATTGTCAATGTCCAATTACGTTTGGGTTTTCGGATGAATCAAGAAGTAAATGTGTACTTAAGACAAATCGTAAATGATTTGATGGCTGATGGTACGATTAAAAAACAACCACAAAAATACACCATTACGCCTGGTCGGAATGTCGGCGATTTTGCCTTTGTTTTAATTCATGAAGAATTGACCCGTGTTACATCTTTAAGTACGCTCGACACGCTGGTTATGCAAGCTAAACTAGCGATTAAAAAAGTCGCTTTTGATCCAGCACGTTGGTTTGGTCTAGAGTATAGTGACGTAATTGTTGAACATGTGCCTCTTGTTGTTGGTCGTCAAAAAGACGTCGGTAAACTAGAAAAAGTGCAAGTGAATAATTTTGAAGACGAGGATGATTAAATAAGTCTAACGGCTGTTGCTTCAAAAAGACACTAAAAAACCACAATAAAAAAGAGAAGTCGTTTAGTAGCCACTGTTTTAGCAGATAATTAATGCTAAGGATTGTGTCCGATTAAAAGACTTACTCTTTTTTATTTGTTATAATTAAGTATTGGTAAAACAAAAGAGGATGGTAGAGAATATGGGGAAAATTCGAGGATTTGAAAAAGTAACAACATTTGCTGAGGTGAACCTACCCAAAAGGGCCACCAAACACGCTGCAGGGTATGATTTTGAAGCAGCAGCTGATGTCGTGATTCCTAGTATTTGGAAGTCAGGAATTGCATCAGCTCTAAAATTAGCTTTAGCACCTGGAAAATTTGAGTTAGATGCACAGATGAAACAACAAGTGAAACCAGTCTTAGTTCCAACTGGAATTAAAGCATATATGGGGCCAGATGAATTTTTACAGTTGTGTAACCGTTCAAGTAACCCGTTAAAAAACTTTTTACTATTAGGTAATGGTGTTGGTGTCATTGATAGTGATTATTATGGCAATGCTGATAATGAAGGTCACATCATGTTTCAATTTTTAAATTTTGGGTTAACAGATGTGACGATTAAAAAAGGGGACCGTATCGGGCAAGGCATCTTCTTACCATTTTTAAAAGCAGATAGTGATGAAGTGATGAGTACTCGAACAGGTGGTTTTGGTTCTTCTGGTAAATAGAGCATAAAAGAGTTAAGCAAACATAAAAGAAAGTTCACACAATTATGCTACACTAAAGAATGCATCAGATTAGGAGAGTGAGTATGGCTAAGAAAAAGCGTACAGAATATATTTGTCAAAACTGCGGGTATATCTCACCTAAATACTTAGGCCGTTGTCCCAATTGTGGAGAATGGAATTCGTTAGTAGAAGAGGTATCCGACGAAAAACCAACGCGACACAGTCGAGTTAGTTTAGCAGGGAAAAAAAATAAAGCTGAAAAATTGAATGATGTTGTTCGCACGCGTGAAGCTCGAGTGAAAACAGACTTAGGCGAATTGAATCGTGTGTTAGGTGGCGGAGTTGTTCCAGGGTCTTTAGTCTTAATTGGTGGTGACCCAGGAATTGGAAAGTCGACACTTCTATTACAAGTGTCTCAACAGCTAAGTAAGCTAGAAGGTGACGTTTTATATGTGTCGGGAGAAGAAAGTGCCCAACAAATAAAAATGCGTGCTGAACGTCTGGATGACGGAGCAAATGATTTTTATGTGTATTCTGAGACAGACATGAGTTCAGTTAGACAAACAATCGATGAGTTGCGTCCAGATTATGTCATTATTGACTCTATTCAAACAATGGTTCATCCCGATATTGATAGTGTTGCTGGTAGTGTTAGCCAAGTAAGAGAGACAACTGCTGAGTTAATGCAAATTGCCAAAACGAATCAAATCGCAATCTTTATTGTCGGTCACGTCACAAAAGAAGGGTCACTAGCCGGTCCGAGAATGTTGGAACATATGGTTGACACTGTGCTTTACTTTGAAGGTGATCGACACCATACGTATCGTATTTTACGAGCAGTAAAAAACCGTTTTGGTTCAACAAATGAAATTGGGATTTTTGAGATGCGTGAGCAAGGACTTGTCGAAGTGACGAATCCCTCTGAGGCCTTTTTAGAAGAAAGGATTGACGGCGCAACTGGCTCTTCAATTGTTTGTTCGATGGAAGGTACGCGACCAATTCTAGCAGAGGTACAAGCTCTAATCACACCATCTGTCTTTGGTAATGCGAAACGAACAGCAACGGGACTTGATTACAATCGTGTGTCGTTAATTATGGCAGTCCTTGAAAAACGTGCGGGATTAATGTTGCAAAACCAAGATGCTTATCTAAAAGCAGTTGGTGGGGTGAAATTAGATGAGCCAGCAATTGACTTATCGATTGCTATCAGTATTGCATCTAGTTATAAAGATCGTGGTACATCGCCTTTTGAGTGCTTTGTTGGTGAAATTGGCTTGACCGGTGAAATTAGACGGGTTAATCGCATTGAACAACGTGTTGCTGAAGCACAAAAATTAGGCTTTAAGAAAATTTATGTTCCGAAGAATAGTTTACATGGTTGGCGTGTTCCAACTGACATTGAAGTTGTTGGTGTCGAAACAATCGCTGAAGTGTTGCGGAAGGTTTTCCAATAAGAAAGGAGGAAATGGACAGATGAAAAAAATATTTATGATTGTGCTCGCTGCCATCGGTTTTGGTATTGGTAGCGCAGCATTGCCAGATGTTTGGCAAATGGCTAATCTCGGTCAGATTACCTGGTTAAATAGTGATGTGGTTAATGGTGGAATTGGTGCTATTATTTTTCTTATTCTTGCGATGCTAACCTTTGACCAATTTGCTAAATCAGTTAAACAAATTGAAAAAATGATTACAGAAAAAAGTTTACCCGATTTAGTTTTGGGTAGTGTGAGTATTATTATTGGTTTATTATTAGGAGCGTTAGTTTCAGTTCCACTCTATTCCATTAAAATTGCGTATTTAAATACAATCTTGCCGGCAATAGTGATGTTATCACTGGGGTATTTAGGATACCGAGTAGGGACGGCTAAAACGAAATTAGATGAGTGGAAAAAAATCATGACGACGCGAAATAAAAAGCCTGCTGATGACGTGCTTGACCGCAAAGTTGATGATCATTTTCGCAAATATAAAATTCTTGATACAAGTGTGATTATCGATGGTCGAATTTATGATGTTGCACGGACTGGATTTATAGAAGGGACGCTTTTAATTCCTAATTTTGTGTTATATGAACTACAGTATATTGCTGATTCTGGTGATAGTATGAAACGTGTGCGCGGACGTCGTGGCTTAGATATTTTAAATGCCTTACAAAAAGAAGATGGTATCTCTGTTGAAATGTATGAAGGTGACTTTGATGATATTCAAGAAGTTGACAGTAAGCTTGTTAAGCTAGCGAAATTACTAGATGGTATTGTTGTGACCAATGATTTTAATTTGAACAAAGTTTGCGAGTTTCAAAACGTGATGGTGTTAAATATTAATGCACTCGCCAATGCTGTGAAACCAGTCGTGATTCCGGGTGAAACGATGGAAGTGGTTGTCATGAAAGATGGGACTGAGCGTCAGCAAGGTGTAGCCTATTTAGATGATGGTACAATGGTTGTCGTAGAAGATGGGAAGCACTTTATGAGGGAAAAGATAACAGTTGTTGTCACAAGTGCGCTCCAAACGGCTGCTGGGCGAATGATTTTTGCTAAACCGGCACATTCACAAACGAAAATTGATGAATAAGTCAAGGGATATCCTTTACTATTCAAGTGATTGAGGGTAAAATTTAAGTGTGACTAAGAATTGAAAACTTAGATGAGGAAGGTAATTTTAATGACAAAAAAAGTTCGTGTACGATACGCACCAAGTCCAACAGGGCATTTACATATTGGAAATGCTAGAACAGCATTGTTCAATTATCTTTATGCTAGACACCATGATGGCGATTTTATTATTCGTATTGAAGACACTGATTCAAAACGTAATATTGCGGATGGCGAAAAGAGTCAATTAGAAAATTTAGCATGGTTAAATATTGATTGGGATGAATGCCCAGAAAATCCTGGGAAATATGGTCCTTATCGTCAGTCAGAACGAGCAGATATTTATTTGCCGTTAATTGACCAGTTATTAGCTAGTAATTTAGCTTATAAATGCTACTGTACAGAAGAAGAACTAGAAACTGAACGCGAAGCACAACGTGCACGCGGCGAAATTCCTCGCTATGGTGGCAAATGTGCGCATTTAACACCTGACCAACAAGCAGCAAAAGAAGCGGAAGGTATTACTCCAGTCGTCCGTTTCCGTGTACCAAAAAATAAAGAATTTACGTTTGATGATATGGTGAAAGGTGATATTACCTTTGAATCGGATAGCGTCGGTGGTGACTTCGTCATTTTAAAACGTGATGGTATGCCAACCTATAATTTTGCGGTAGCAGTTGATGACCATTTAATGGAAATTACACATGTTTTACGTGGTGATGATCATATTGCTAATACGCCAAAACAATTAATGATTTATGAAGCATTTGGTTGGACACCGCCAAAATTTGGTCATATGACTTTAATTATTAATAGTGAAACAGGCAAGAAGTTAAGTAAACGTGATGAAACAATTCTACAATTTATTGAGCAATATCGTGAATTGGGTTACTTACCTGAAGCAATGTTCAACTTTATTTCATTACTAGGCTGGTCTCCAGTTGGGGAAGAAGAAATCTTTAGTCAAGATGAATTAATTAAAATCTTTGACGCTGACCGTTTAAGTAAATCACCTGCAGCTTTCGATAGCAAAAAACTAGAATGGGTAAGTAACCAATATGTGAAACAATTAGACCGTGAAGTCATTGCAGAAATGGCGACACCTTATCTAGTTAAAGCTGGTTTAGTTGAAGCTGATCCATCAGTAGAAAAACGTGAATGGATTGCTGAATTAGTGAGCCTTTATCAACCACAAATGAGCTACATTGGTGAAATTGTTGAGTTGTCAAAATTATTCTTTAATGATACATTAGAGCTATCTGTTGAAGCAAAAGAAGTTCTAGCTGGTGAAACAGTTCCAGCTGTATTAGCTGCATTCACAGAAGAAGTAACTAAGATGGATACGTTAGATGTACCAACAATTAAAGCTGGCATTAAAGCTGTTCAAAAAGCAACTGGCGTTAAAGGGAAAAACTTGTTTATGCCAATTCGAGTAGCAGTTAGTGGTCAAATGCATGGCCCAGAACTAGCTGAAACGATTATGTTATTAGGTAAAGATAAAGTCTTAAATCATATTCAACAAGCAACTAAATAGTAAGATGTTGACGAAAAGAGTGATCGGATGATTTGTCATTAGAGAGTTTGCGGGTGGTGTAAGCAAACCAAATCCTGATTGTGTGCATTTCCGAGTCTTTTTTGACGATAGTAGGTAGTCAAAGACGAGTGATAGTCGTTACACTATTGTAAAAGGTAAAGTGTATTTACTACATTTTACGAATAAAAGTGGAACCACGTAGAGAGCGTCTTTTAGTCAATTGACTAAAGAGGCTCTTTTTATATGTTAAATGCTGTTAAAAGGAGGGTGAGGTTATGAGTTTACGTGAAGATGTTCAGACCATTAAAGCCAAAGACCCAGCTGTAAAATCCACGCTTGAAGCGGTATTAACCTATCCTGGTTTACATGCTTTGTGGGCACATAAAGTGTCACACTTTTTTTATCGCCATCACCTTTATTTTTTAGCCCGTGCCCATTCACAATTTTGGCGATTTTTAACAGGTGTCGAAATTCATCCTGGAGCGACGATTGGTCGACGTGTGTTTATTGACCACGGAATGGGTTTGGTCATTGGAGAAACGACAATTATTGGTGATGATGTTACCTTATTTCACGGGGTAACACTTGGTGGGACTGGCAATCATGTAGGAAAAAGGCATCCAACAATCAAGAATGGGGCACTAATCTCAGCCCATGCCCAAATTCTTGGACCGGTAACAATTGGTGAATCAGCTAAAATTGGTGCATCAGCGGTTGTATTAACCGATATACCAGATTTTGCTACTGCTGTAGGGATTCCGGCAAAAGTTGTTAAAACGAAATCAAATTAAGGAGGGGATGTTAATGTTAATTTACAACACATTGACTCGTCAAAAAGAAGAATTTAAAACGATTGAACCGAATAAAGTGCGAATGTATGTGTGTGGCCCAACAGTTTATAATTATATTCATATTGGAAATGCTCGCAGCAGTATTTCATTTGACACAGTACGTCGCTATTTAGAATACAAAGGGTATGAAGTGAATTATATTTCTAACTTTACAGATGTGGATGATAAAATTATCCGAACAGCAAAAGAAGAGGGCGTGACGACAAAAGAGTTAGCAGACAAATACATTGCTGCTTTTACCGAAGATACCGGTAAGCTGAATGTTAAACCAGCCTGCCAACACCCACGCGTGATTGATCATATCGAGGATATTATTTTGTTTGTTGCAGATTTAATTGCTAAAGGATATGCTTATGAATCACAAGGTGATGTGTATTATCGCGCTAGAAAGTTTAAAAATTATGGGGCTTTAAGCAACAAAAGTTTGGATGAACTAGAAGTTGGTGCTAGCCAAAGAACTGGTGATGAGCAAGCTAAAAAAGAAGATCCGCTCGATTTTGCACTATGGAAACAAGCTAAAGAAGGTGAAGTATCATGGGAATCTCCTTGGGGAGCAGGACGTCCAGGCTGGCATATTGAATGTTCAGTCATGGCGACTAAACATTTAGGTGATACGATTGATATCCACGGTGGTGGACAAGATCTAGAGTTTCCGCATCATGAAAATGAAATCGCGCAGAGTGAAGCAAAAACTGGACAAACATTTGCGAACTACTGGATGCACAATGCCTATTTAACAGTTGGTGAGTCTGGTGAAAAAATGAGTAAATCATTAGGTAATTTTGTGACGGCACATGACTTGATGCAACAAGTCGATCCAGAAATTATTCGTTTTACTTTAGCAACAACACATTACCGTCGTCCAATGCCTTTCAATGAAACAATCATTAAAGAAGCAGAAACTAATTTGAAGAAAATCAAGAATAGTTATGACAAAGCAGATTTTCGATTGGCTAGTGGAGTTGAAGGCTTAGAGAGTGATGCAGATTCTCTGGCTGACTTGGAAGTTTTTCAGGCTGACTTTGAAAAAGGGATGGATGATGATTTTAATGCAGCAAATGGTATCACAGTTGTTTATGCTTTAGTAAAATGGCTTAATACTTATTTAGAGCAAGAGCGTGTATCAATTCCTGTTATTATGACCGCTCAAACGATGTTAGCAGAATGGATGCTAATCTTTGGTATTCAATTGATGACGGAAACAGATGATTTATTAGATGCTGATATTGATGCATTAATTCAAGAGCGAAATGATGCTAGACAAGCACGTAATTTTGCCCGTAGTGATGAAATTAGAGATGAATTGAAAGCGCAAGGAATTGTATTAAAAGATACGCCACAAGGCACGAGATGGAGTCGTAGTTAATGAAAGAAATTAAAGAGTCAACATTATTAAGCGGATTAACATTAGCGTATATAGGTGATGCTGTTTATGAAGTCTATATTCGTGATTATTTGATTCAATCAGGCTATACTAGACCCAATCAATTACATAAATTAGCGACAAATTATGTCTCAGCAAAAGCACAACATTTTTTAATTGAAGAAATGCTTGCTGCAAACTTTTTACTAGAGACAGAAATTGCGATGTATAAACGTGGTCGTAATGCTAAAAGCCATACCAGTGCTAAAAATACGTCGGTGTTTACTTACCGATCTTCGACTGGATTTGAGGCTTTGGTTGGTTATTTACATTTGACTGGACAAAAAGAACGACTGGATGAATTTGTTACATGGGCAATTCAGAAGATAGGGGAAAAAAATGAAACCAAAAAATAATAAGCATATGAGGCGTGATAAACAACAACCTCGACATCAAGCGAAAGAAGTATCCACACTAGTTGAGGAAGACGTAATCGATGACGTAGTATTTGGTCGGCATGCGACAATTGAGGCAATGAACGCTAAGCGAGGTAATAAGTTATTCTTACAAGAAGATTTGAATGCAGCACGTGTAGAAGAACTAAAAGAGGTTGCGGCTGCTCATGCAGTGGCAATTAAATGGGTTAAAAAAAGTAAACTAGATGAAATGACCAATAAAGAAAATCACCAGGGAATTGTTTTAAAAATCACTCCTTACGAATATTGGGAATTAGATGATTTACTAGCTCAAGAAACAACTAACGATAATCGTTTCTTCTTAATTTTAGATAGTATTATGGATCCGCACAATTTAGGGTCAATTATGCGAACAGCTGATGCGACAGGTGTTGATGGGATTATTATTCCTAAACATCGTGCAGTAGGTATCACACCTGTTGTGGTCAAAACCTCGACGGGTGCAGTTGAGCATATTCCAGTTGCTCGTGTTACGAATTTAAATCAAGCAGTGAAAAAGATGAAAGCTAATAATATTTGGGTCTTTGGAACAGATATGGTCGGAACTGATTACAGACAGTGGAATGTTGCCGGTGATATTGCATTGATTATTGGAAATGAAGGAAAAGGTATGAGTCAATCATTGAAAAAAGAAGTGGATGAAATGATTACAATTCCGATTCAAGGACATGTACAAAGCTTAAATGCGAGTGTTGCAGCAAGTCTCTTGATGTATGAAGTCTTTAGAAAGCGAGTATAGCATGACTAAAAAGCGCTTAAAGTCTCAAGTGTTATTTGTAGATGGTTATAATATGATTGGTGCTTGGCCAGAATTGCAACGATTAAAAAAACATGAACGTCTCGCTGATGCCAGAGATTTATTGCTCTTTATGCTATCGAATTATGCTAAATACCAGGGGATTGATATTATCGTTGTTTTTGACGCACAGTTAGTTCCAGGGATTCAACAAACTTATGAAAAATTTGGGTTAACTGTTATTTTTACTAAAGAAGAGGAAACAGCAGATACTTATATTGAGCGAGAAGCTGGTCAACGTATTAATCCATTAACTCATGTCCGAGTAGCAACTAGTGATTTAGCTGAACAATGGGTTATCTTTTCCCAAGGGGCTTTACGAGTTTCTGCACGAGAGTTATATAAAAATATTGAAGAATCAGAAAAAAGTATTAAAAATGATGCAGAAGATTATCGTTTTTCTAATTATCGCCGGAATTCTCCATGGTCAAAAGAACAATTAGGTGAGCTACAAAAATATTTTGATAACATACATTAAAATAGAAACAAAACAAAAAAAGAACGTTAGTTCTCTTTTTTGTTTTGTTATTCAATGATATTCTGATTGTGAAGAAAGGCACATGTAGGAGAAAATAATTAATGAATGAAAAAGAACTGACAGAGTATATTTTTTCTATAAAATCTGGAAATGACGATTTTTTTGAAAGCGTATTCAAAACGTATGAACCTGTTGTTTTTAAAATCAAAAAAAAATATCACTTAATTGATTTTGAGCCTGATGATTGGCTTCAAGAGGCACGTTTTGTTTGCTATCAATCAATTATGAATTATGATCAGTCTAAGGGGTTAACATTTGGTTTATTTTACAAGATAAGCTTGGAACGCTATTTTATTAGTTTATTAAGACGCCAAGAAGCAAAAAAACGCAGTGGCAATAAAAAGTTGCAATCACTTGACGATTTAAATGGAGAAAATTTACCAAAATCTGGCAGTGGTTTTAATTGTGACGACAGGGTTAATTGGGAAGATTATATTTATATTCGTGATTGTATAGATCAAGTTTGGTGTGGATTATCATTTTTAGAAAAAGAAGTCTTGCAATATTATATAGAAGGGCTAGAGATTTCAAGTATTGCTTGTAAATTAAATCAAAGTGAAAAAGTCATTCAGAATGCTTTTAGCCGAGCAAAAAAAAAATTTAAAGTTCGGCTAATGAAGTAGCTATTGAAGCTGTTGATATACTAAAAATAAAAAGTGCCTTTCTTTTTAACATTAAAAATGGCTTATATCTATTGAAAAGCAGGTTATAATATGGTAAAATTTGTAATTCTTATTATTTTGTGGTATGGTAATATGGAGAGGTGAATACTATGGCAGCCAATATCATAACAATCAAAAATCAATTAGAGGATAAAATCGGGAGTCGTATTACGTTAATTGCACAATCTGGTCGTAAAAAGCAAAGCCAGCGCAGTGGAGTTCTTGCTGAAACGTATCCATCTGTTTTTGTGGTGGATTTGGATCAAGATGAAAATGCATTTGATCGAGTATCTTATAGTTATCGAGATATTTTAACAAATAGTATCGAAGTGTTATTTACTGAAGATGAAGATTTAATCGTTTAAGGCTCAAGTTCCTAATTTTATGTTAGTTGAATTAGGGCTTTTTTTTTAGCTTATTACTCAAGGAGGATTTATGAAAAAATTATTATTTGTTTGTTTAGGTAATATTTGTCGGTCACCGATGGCTGAAGCAGTTATGCGACAAAAGGTTAAAGAAGCTGGCCTAGCTAATAAGGTGATAGTTGCTTCTGCAGCAACTGGTAGCTGGAATTTAGGCAATGAACCACATGATGGAACTAAGAAAATTTTGGATGATCATGGTATCGATTATAGTGGGATGATTGCAACAAAAATTACACTAGCTGATTTTGAGACATATGATTATATTATTGGTATGGATGAAGCTAATATCCGTGATTTGTTAGCTTTAGCTCCAACTGAAGCTGACAAAGCCAAAGTCAATTTATTGTTAGCTGGTCTAGCTACTGACACACATGAGGTGCCTGATCCTTACTATACAGGAAATTTTGATTTAACTTATGATTTAGTCAATCAAGGTACAGACTATTGGTTAGAACAATTAAAAAAATAATAAATTAATGCCACACAAAGCTTAATAATACTAGCTTTGTGTGGCATTAATTATTTTGATTTAAAATAGTTTTTTTAATTTATCTTCTAGTTTGTGATGCCGTTTTTCTTGCTCACGTTGTGCTAAAAAATTATTTGGGACAAAAATATCATCCAAATCAACTGGTGTATCAACTGCATAAACCAAACCAATTGTTTCTTCTTTTCCTTTATCGTGATCAGTATCAACTAAACGGAAATTTTTTTCATAAGTCTGTGCTAATTTCATGTAGTGGTCTTGAGCTGGTAAGCTAACGTTTGCGTTAATCAGAAAATGACCGCGATCAAACGTATTGAGACGCTCAATAATCAAATTATCGTATTTTAGAGATTCCATTTCTTGAATCGTTAAAGCTAACACGACACGCTCACGAAACGTTCCTAAAAATAATTTTTGTTCATCTGGTCTTAGTTGTGGCGCACCGAATAGTCCTTTATCTAAGTAGTCTTGTACATCTTTATTTGCCATCGTCTCACTCCTTCAATATCTTGGCTTAATCTACCATAATTATAACACATCTGAATAATTTTGCATGGTTAACAAAAAGTATTGCTTTTCAGAATTAAATTCGCTAAACTGTTTATTGTGAATGAAAATCATTCTCAATAAGGAATTATGGAGAGAATACACTTGAAAAAGAGAATTCCCATTATACTATTATTTTTTTTAGCTTGTTTGTCGTTGTTTGTGGGTGTTCAAGATGTGTCTATTCAAGATATCTCACGTCTATCGACACAAGAAAGTATCGTTTTTTGGAGTACACGCGTGCCACGCACGCTTAGTTTAATTATTGTGGGCGCGATTAGTAGTGTATCTGGTCTAATCATGCAGCATCTCACGCAAAATAAATTTGTGTCGCCAACGACTGCCGGGACAATGGACAGCGCACGTTTAGGGATGTTAATTGTAATGCTCTTTTTGCCTAATGCTTCAGTCTTCTTGCGTTCGGGAGTCGCTTTTGTTTTTGCCTTTTTAGGCACGTTGTTGTTTATTCATTTGACTAATTATTTGCCAGCAAAAAATCAACTTATGGTACCTTTGGTCGGTGTGATGTTTGGTAACATTATTGGATCATTTGTTACTTTTTTTGCTTATCAATTTCAATTAATTCAAAATATGAGCTCATGGTTACAAGGTAACTTTTCAATGGTTGTACGCGGTGATTATGAACTGATTTATGCAACGGTTCCTGTTCTTGTAGTATGCTATTTCTTTGCTTATCGGTTTACACTAGTCGGCATGGGGGAAGATTTTGCTACAACTGTGGGTGTGAATTATCGTCGGACTCAGCGAATTGGCTTATTGCTAGTCTCATTGGCCAGTAGCTTAGTTTTAGTTACGGTTGGCAGTCTGCCATTTTTAGGAGTCATTGTCCCAAATATTGTGTCTTATTATTTTGGTGATCAGTTGCAACGAACGCTTTGGTTGACTGCACTATTTGGAAGTATTTTTTTAGTTGTTTGTGATTTGATTGCTCGTGTGGTTATTGCACCTTATGAAGTCCCTGTTAGTTTAGTCGTAGGTATTTTTGGCAGTTTGGCGTTTATCCTGTTACTAGTTAGGGGGTACCGTCGTGCTAACTAAAATGAAGTATTTATCGGTCATAAATAAAATCTGTCTATTAAGTTTAGTGACATTAGGTGTGTTAATTTTATTTTTAACCTACCAAACGTATGGTAACTGGGAATTTGCGTTATTTCTACGAGGAAAAAAATTGTTAGCGTTCCTAATTGTTGGCATCTTAACCTCTTGTGCAACAATTAGTTTTCAGACATTAACACATAATCAATTTTTGACGCCAAGTATTTTAGGTTTTGATTCATTGTATGTATTAATCCAAACTGTTTTATATTTTTTCTTTGGTACTGTAACGGGTCTAATTGTGACACATAAAGGTTTATTTTTTTTCAGTAATGTCAGCTTGATGGTCGCCATTAGCGTCATGTTATTCACCTTTTTATTGAAGAAAGGCCAACACGACTTATTTTTATTATTGATGGTTGGAATGATTCTAGGGACACTTTTCCGGAGCTTAAGTACATTTTTACAAGTAGCAATGGATCCAAATGAATATGATAAATTGCAAGGTAAACTATTTGCTAGTTTTAATAATATTGACGTGACATTGCTAGTGTATCTAGTGCCAGTTGTTATATTAATTTTACTATTATATCTATTATTGGCGACTCGTTTAGATGTTTTACATTTAGGTGTCGAACAAGCGATTAATTTAGGTATTCACGTACCGAGATTACGTCTTTTTCTATTGATTTTGATTAGTGTCTCTGTTGCTATTTCAACAGCATTAGTAGGACCGATTACGTTTCTTGGTTTTATCGTGGCTAATGTTACATATCGTTGGTTAGGTACTTATCGACACCGAGCGTTATTTATTGGCAGTTCGCTAATCAGTATCTTTTTATTAGTATGTGGTCAATTTTTAGTGGAACACGTTTTCCAAATGAATACAACACTTAGCGTGGTTATTGAATTTAGTGGTGGACTATATTTCGTCTGGAAAATTATTAAGGAGCGAGGTGTATCTTAGATGTTAATTGAAAAGGTCACTAAAAAATATGGAACGGCAGTAGTTGTTGATGGCGTAGATGTTGACATTAAACAAGGGCACTTAACAGCTTTTATTGGGCCAAATGGTGCAGGAAAGAGCACTCTGCTTTCGATGATGAGTCGATTGCTTGATAAGGATTCAGGGGGTATCTATGTTGATGGTACTGAAGTAAAATCATGGAAACAAACAGAATTGGCGAAAAAAATGTCGGTTTTAAAACAAGCCAATAGCGTGCAATTAAAAGTAACCGTTCGTGAACTGGTTGCCTTTGGACGTTTTCCTCATAGTAAGGGACGTTTAACTACAACGGATCAAGAAAAAATTGATTCAGCGTTAAATTATCTAAACTTAGTTGAGATTGCTGAACGGCATATCGATACATTGTCAGGTGGGCAACTACAACGCGCTTATATTGCGATGGTTCTTGCACAAGATACTGATTATATTTTTTTAGATGAGCCTTTAAATAATCTTGATATGAATCATGCCGCGAATTTGATGAAAATCATGAAAAAATTAGTGATTGAGACAGGTAAAACGGTGGTTATTGTTTTACACGATATTAATTTTGCTGCAAGTTACGCAGATGATATTGTGGCAATGAAGCAAGGAACAGTCTTTAAAGCAGGTCCTACATCTGACATTATCACCAAACCTGTTTTGGATCAATTATATGATATGAATATTCGTATTTGCGAATTAGAAGGGACTAGATTTTGTTTATACTTTAATGAATAAAGGGGAAATGATTGAATGAAAAAAGGAAAAAATTTTTTAATAGTCACTTGTTTTATAGGGTTATTAGTACTTGGAGGGTGTGGAGCAAAGGCAAAACAAGCAACTACTATGTCATCAAACCAAGTTAAAAACGAGGTAGCAACAGTAAAAACAATTCAAGTCACAGATAGCCAAGGAAAAGACAAAGAGGTGCCTGTTAAACCATCAAAAGTAGTCGTTTTTGATATGGGAGCATTGGACACAATTAATTCGTTAGGTGACAAAGAGGCTGTCATTGGTGTTCCAACAAAAACGTTACCTAGCTACTTAAAAAGTTTCGATGAAAAAGAATCAGTAGGTGGCATTAAGGAACCAGATTTTGAAAAAATTAATGCACTAAAACCTGACTTAATTATCATTTCTGGTCGTCAAGAAGATTCGCGTGAGATGTTAGAAAAAATAGCACCAACACTTTATCTAGGTGTAGATGCGAATAAACCATGGGAATCAACAAAACAAAATATTCAAACATTAGGAACTATTTTTGATAAAAAAGAGGTCGCAGATAAAAAAATTGCTGAGCTAGATAAAAATATAGCTACTCTTAATGAAAAAGCATCTAATAGTCAGTTAACTGGCTTAGTGACACTTGTGAATGAGGGAAGTTTGTCAGCTTATGGTTCGGGCTCACGATTTGGTATTGTTTACGACACGTTTGGTGTGCTTCCGGCTGATACAACGATTAAGCCATCAACACATGGACAAGATATTTCATATGAATATATTCTAGAGAAAAATCCTGATATATTATTTGTTGTCGATCGGACCAAAGCTATTGGTGGAGACACGAGTAAAAATAATATTGCAACGAATGAATTAATTTTACAAACAAAAGCTGGACAAACTGATAAGGTGATTTCTTTAACACCAGATGTCTGGTACCTTGCTGGTGGTGGTATTGAATCTACTCAAGTCATGATAGATGATATTGCTAAAGGATATAATAAGTAAGTCTATTGTCATGTCTGAAAAACTGATTACTACAAAGGTAGTAGTCAGTTTTTTATTTGCAATGGCTGTCATGGATAGGACTATCTTTTTAAATCGAATTCCTTTAAACTAGGACTATTGATAAAGGATCGGATGTAAGAGGAAGGATTTGATGACATAATGGTAGAAAAAAAACTAGTAGAATTCTTGGAAAATGGTGAGTTAACAAAATTTTTGGCACAGGTGACACCAAGTACTAAGGAAGTGACCAATCATAAAGGTCAGAGTGCATTAATGTTAGTAGTATTAGCCAATGATTTAGCTAAAGTGGCACAATTACTATCATTAGGACTTGATGCGAATCACCAAGATAATGGCGAACTTTCACCATTTATTGCAGCTGCAGCCAATGGGTTCAGTGATATTTTTTCACTTATGGTGACCTATCAACCTGATTTAACCCAAGTCAATCGCTTTGGTGGTACAGCGTTATTACCGTCAAGTGAAAAAGGGTTTATTGAGGTTGTTCAAACAGCCTTAGAAGCAGGTGTTCCTGTGAATCATGTGAATCGTTTAGGTTGGACAGCTATTCAAGAAGCAGTAATTTTGGGTGACGGTGGGTACCTATATCAAGATATCATTGAAGAATTAAGTCACTATGGGGCAACGTATCACCACCAAGATTACACTAAGCGAACAGTTGTAGATTATGCGTTGCTCTTGAAACAGTTGGAAGTCTATGACGGACTCATGGCATTAACTCCTGAAACGCAATGGACACTAGTTAAGCAGTTATTACGCCAAAAAAAATATCGTGATGCCCTACATGTTGTTTCTTCATTACCAGACTCATTAAAAAAACGATATTATTTAGGTAGAATTTATGAGCAATTAAAAGAGTATGACTTAGCGAAAGATTATTATGAACAAGGGCTTCAAGAAGCAGTACAATTTGCATTTTATTTAGCTTTATTAATGCGTAAACAAGGAGCAGTTGAACCAGCGTTAGCCTATTTTGATTTAGGTATTGAACAAACAGACTCTGACTTCTTTAGCTACCATAAAGCAAACTATTTACGTGATTTAGGCCGACATCAAGAAGCGATTATTTTAATGGAACAGTTACTTGAAAAGCAACCAAAGCGTGTGGATTATTTATTCCATTTGGCTAATAGTTTGTCACAGTTAGGTCAGTTTGAAGCGGCAAGAACAACTCTTTTAAAAGCTGCAATCTTACAACCGGATAATCCATTATTTGTTGAGCAAGTGAAAAATATTGATGCACGCGATAAGTTAGTTAGTAAGTAACTTATTTTAAGATTGACTGATTATAAGTAAAAATAGTAGGAGTGAGTCTAAATGGCTATGTTTGGTCAAAAGGAATTTGATTGTTTTAAAATAGAGGGGCTAGAGGCACGTATGACAGCAATTAGAGCGTATATTCAGCCGCTTTTTCAAGAATTAGATGATTATTTTGTGGGACAACTAGCCCCTGAATTGGGTTCTATTCTACCAGTTCATATAGCACAACATCGTCGACGTACTGCTAATGCACCGGATTTTACTTGGAGTGCAATGGGTGGTGACCAACGTGGCTACAAAAAATATCCACATTTTCAATTGGGGATAACGGAAAATTACTTAGTTATGTGGTTATCATTCATTGATAATCCACAGTTTGAACAAGCAATGGCGGACGATTTTTTATTACATCCGGAGTTATTCACAGATTTAGAAGCAGATATGGTGATAAATTTGGATCACACCAAAAATACCTATGAGTTATTAACAGTGGATAACTTAAAAGCCGGTTTAACTCGTTGGCAAACAGTAAAAAAGGGTGAATTTCAAATTGGTCGGATAATTAAAAAAGAGAACCCATTGTTATCCACACCAGACTTAGCTCGCGAGTACATGTTGGAAACTTATCAACAATTGGTTCCTTTATACTTGCGAGCCATGCAAATTCGGCAAGATTCTTTAGCCATGCAATAAGGAATGCGAATTTTCAGTGAAAATTTTCTAACAGTTATGATATAATGTAACGGAATTCACTCAAAAAAGTTAATAGATAAATCTTAATTCAAGGAGGTAGTTTAAAAGTGGAGGAGAAAAAAACATTCTATATTACAACACCAATTTATTACCCAAGTGGCAAATTACATATTGGTAGTTCATATACAACGATTGCTTGTGATGCAATGGCTCGTTTTAAGCGATTGAAAGGGTTTGACGTATTTTATTTAACAGGTTTAGATGAGCATGGCCAAAAAATTGAACAAAAAGCAGCTGAGTTAGGGATTGATCCCCAAGATTATGTTGATAACATGGCAGCTGATGTCAAAAAATTGTGGAAATTGTTAGACATTGACTACACCAAATTTATTCGAACAACAGATGTCGCTCATAAAGAGTCGGTACAAAAGATTTTCCAAAAATTATTGGATCAAGATGATATTTATTTAGGTGAATACGAAGGTTGGTATTCTGTTTCTGATGAGGAGTATTTCACTGAAAATCAGTTAGCTGAAGTCTACCGAGATGAAAATGGTAAGGTGATTGGTGGGAAAGCACCTAGTGGGCATGAGGTCGAGTTAGTTAAAGAGCAAAGTTATTTCTTTAGAATGAGTAAATATGCTGACCGTCTTTTAGAGTATTATGAGACACATCCAGATTTTATTGAACCAGTATCACGTAAAAATGAAATGATTAATAACTTTATCAAACCTGGTTTAGAAGATTTAGCTGTTAGTCGAACATCATTTAGTTGGGGTATTCCAGTAAAAAGTGACCCACGTCATGTTGTTTATGTTTGGATTGATGCATTGTCTAATTATATTACTGCACTTGGTTATGGAACGGCTGATGATACAAACTTTAAAAAATATTGGCCAGCAGATGTCCATATGGTTGGAAAAGAAATCGTACGTTTCCATACTATTTATTGGCCGATTATGTTAATGGCTCTAGATTTACCATTACCAAAACAAATTTTTGCTCATGGTTGGTTAGTCATGAATGATGGCAAAATGTCAAAATCAAAAGGGAACGTTGTTTATCCGGAAATGCTAGTTAAGCGTTATGGTTTAGATGCATTACGTTATTACTTAATGCGTGCCATCCCATTTGGCTCTGATGGTGTCTTTACACCAGAGGATTTTGTGGCACGTGTCAATTATGATTTAGCCAATGATTTAGGTAACTTGTTGAACCGAACAGTTGCGATGATTAATAAATATTGTGGTGGGATTGTCCCAGCGTATGCTTCACAAGTCACACCATTTGATAGTGAGCTATCAACAACGGCAGCTGATATTATTGGTAAATATAATAAAGCGATGGAAAAAATGGAATTTAATATTGCTTTAAGTGAAATTTGGAAATTAATTTCACGTGCAAATAAATACATTGATGAAACTGAGCCTTGGGTTCTAGCAAAAGATGATGTTCGCAAAGCAGAATTAGATAGTGTGATGGTTCATTTAGCTGAAAGTTTACGTATTACAGCTATTCTACTGCAACCAATTATGACTGAAGCACCAAAAGAAATCTTTACGCAATTAGGTCTATCTGATGAGACTGTCTCAATGTTAGACATTCGTTTTGGTGAGTTTCCTTCTAACACTAAAATTATTAGCAAAGGTCAACCAATCTTCCCACGTTTAGATGTAGAAGAAGAAGTTGCTTATATTAAAGAACAAATGGCTCAAACAGTTGGTGGTGCTAAAGAAGAGAAAGTGTTTAATCCAGAAGAAACAACACTTGTATCAGTGAAAGAAAAGGCGATTAAATATGAAGACTTTGATAAAGTTGAATTAAAAGTAGCTGAAGTAATCGATTGTCGTAAAGTAAAAGATGCAGACAAATTACTCCAATTTTGTTTAGATGCGGGTGATGAAGGCTACCGTCAAATTTTATCAGGTATTGCAGAATTCTATCCTGAACCAACTGACTTAGTCGGTAAAAAAGTTTTAATTGTTGCTAACTTAAAACCGCGAAAAATGCGTGGCGAAGTTAGTCAGGGAATGATTTTATCAGCTGAATCTGAAGGGAAATTATATGTCGTTGAAGCGCCAAAAGGTGTGAAAAACGGATCGATTATAGCATAAATTGGTTGAAACGATTGAAAGGTCGAAAGTCTACTTTCAATCGTTTCTTTTGTGTTAAAATAAGTCATGATAAGGAGTGACAAAAAATGATATTTGATACACATACTCATTTAAATGTACCACAATTTGCTGATGATTTAGAGGCAGTGATTGAGCGCGCACGTGAATTAGATGTGACAGAGATGGCAGTTGTTGGTTTTGATACACCAACCATTGAAAAATCGTTAGCTTTAAGTCAACGTTATGCAACTATCTATAGTATTATCGGTTGGCATCCGACTGAGGCGGGAAGTTATACCCCAGAAGTAGAAAAAAAATTACAGCACTTATTACAAAGTGAAAAAGTCGTTGCGCTAGGAGAAATTGGACTGGATTACCATTGGATGGAGGACCCGAAAGATGTGCAAGAAAAAGTCTTTCGCCGTCAAATAGCTATTGCTAAAGAAATGAATTTACCAATAAGTATTCATACGCGTGATGCCATAGAAGATACCTATCGTATTTTAAAATCAGAAGGTGTTCATACTATTGGAGGTATTATGCATAGCTTTAGTGGTGATGATGAATGGGCTAAACGATTTTTGGATTTAGGAATGCATATTTCTTTTAGTGGTGTTGTTACGTTTAAAAAAGCGATAGACGTTCAAGCAGCTGCTAAAATAGTTCCATTAGATAAGTTATTAGTTGAGACCGATGCACCATATTTAGCCCCTGTTCCTTATCGTGGAAAACGAAAT
This sequence comes from Vagococcus penaei, assembly GCF_001998885.1. Classification (NCBI taxonomy): domain Bacteria; kingdom Bacillati; phylum Bacillota; class Bacilli; order Lactobacillales; family Enterococcaceae; genus Vagococcus; species Vagococcus penaei. The sequence goes on along the minus strand of NZ_CP019609.1, from coordinate 917,276 downwards.
GAACCAGGTTATACACATTATGTTGTGGATAAGTTAGCTGAGTTATGCGAATCAAGTTATGAACAAATAGCTAACCAAACAAGAGAAAATGCCCATCGGTTATTTAGGTTAAATTAATGAAAAAAGACAAAATTCAAATTGAAGAGATTATTGTTGTTGAAGGAAAAGACGACACCAAACGTATCCAAGAAGTTGTAATTGCTGACACTATTGAGACAAATGGTTCGGCCATCAATCAAGAAACGCTTGAAAAAATTAGCCATGCTCAGACAATCCGTGGTGTGATTATCTTTACTGACCCAGATTTTTCAGGTGAAAAAATTCGTAAACAAGTGCAGGAAGCTGTCCCTCAAGCTAAACACGCTTTTATTAATCGCAAGAATAGTGTACCAAAGAAAAAAGGTGGGAGTTTAGGCGTGGAGCACGCGTCAGATGAGGTTATTTTAGATGCCTTGCGCTTAGTATCGACACCAACAACTGAGGTCTATCAATCAGATATCCCCACTGACTATTTGATTTATTCTGGTTTAATTGCAGGAAAACATGCACGAAAACGCCGTGAACAATTAGGTGATATCTTGCGTATCGGTTATACAAATGGCAAACAGTTACGTAAAAGGTTAGACATGTTTCAAATTGACTTGTCAACGTTACAGGACGCTCTGACACAAGTAATAATGGAGGAAAAAAATGACGGATTATCGTGATATTGCGACACCGAGTCGTACGAAACAAATACTAGAGGCACATGGCTTTTCATTTAAAAAAAGTCTGGGGCAAAATTTTTTAACGGAACCCAACATTTTACGGAACATCGCAGCTGCAGCTGACTTAACAGCAGCAGATAATGTTATTGAAGTAGGACCAGGTATCGGTGCTTTAACAGAACACTTGGCACGTTCTGCTGGTAAAGTCTTAGCATTTGAAATTGACCAACGATTAATACCAGTTTTAGAAGAAACAATGGCACCTTATGATAATGTGACGGTTATCAATCAAGATGTTTTAGAAGCTGATGTCACGACAACTGCTAGACAAGTTTTTGGTGAGTCGATGTCAGATGTCAAAGTGGTGGCTAATTTACCTTACTATATTACAACGCCAATTATGATGCACTTGTTACTATCGGATTTACCTGTTAGTACAATGGTTGTAATGATGCAAAAAGAAGTTGCTGATCGAATGACAGCCAAACCTAATACAAAAGCCTATGGGTCATTGTCGATTGCTGTACAATATTATATGCAAGCACAAGTTGCGTTTATTGTACCTAAAACAGCGTTTATTCCACAACCAAATGTTGATTCTGCAATTATTAAACTGACTCGTCGGACAACACCGGTAGTTGAAGTCGTCGATGAAAAATTCTTTTTCCAATTAACACGTTCGGCTTTTGCTCAACGACGGAAAACGTTATGGAATAATTTAACTAGTCATTTTGGTAAAACAGACGAAACGAAAGAGTGGTTACAATTATCGTTAGATGAAACAGAAATTGATCCTAAACGTCGTGGTGAGACCTTGAGCATTGAAGAATTTGGTCGATTAGCTAATGCACTATTAGCGAATAAAAAATAGTGTGCCAGAAAAAATGTTTGTTGACAACTCTGTTATAATAAGATATATTTGTTCAAAAGGTAACGGAGTTGAAAATTAAATGAAATCACAGTCAGTTAGTCAATTAACGTATGCAGCAATTTTAATTGCTTTAGGTATTATGATTCCCATGGTAATGCCAGTCAAAGTAGTCATTGGACCGGCATCTTTTACTTTAGCGAGTCATGTTCCTGTCTTTTTAGCAATGTTTGTCTCACCGAGTGTTGCGGCACTCGTCTCTTTAGGAACCGCATTTGGGTTTTTTATTACACTACCTGATCCAGTGATTGCCACTCGAGCACTCAGCCACATTATTTTTGCAGTCATTGGTGCTTGGTATTTACAAAAAAATCCTAAAGTGATTACTTCAACTAAAAAGTTTATGGCTTTTAACTTTGTTATGGGGTTGATCCATGTTGCAATGGAAATGCTCGTTGTTATGATTTTCTTTATGACTGGCGGTCTTTCTGCCGCAAGTTATACTGCTGGTTTTTATGTGACAGTTTTACTATTAGTCGGTGTCGGTGGATTTATCCATAGTTTAGTTGATGGTTGGCTAGCGTATTTTATTGGTCAAAGGATTGGCTACCGTTTCAAATTTCCGATTTTTATTAAAGCAAAATAAAAAATCAATCTAGTAGACAACATCGTCTATTAGATTGATTTTTTTATTTTTAGCGAATAACTAATTCAGTTTCCATATCAAAGAAATGGCTCTTATTTAAATTGAAAGCTAGTTCAATTGTTTCTCCTGGTATATAAGCCGAACGAGCATCAACTTTTGAAATAAATTCAGTATTAGCAGTTCGTGTATAAAGCATTGTTTCTGCCCCTAATAATTCAGCTACTACTACTTCTGACTGAACCAAACTGTGTGGTGAAGCATCTTTAACAATCTCTTCACTGTGGATATCTTCAGGACGAATACCAAAAATAATTGGTTTACCAACATAACCTTTTTCTCTTAAGACTTTGAATTTTCCTTCTGGAACTTCTAAGCGTAGGTTAGCATCATCAGTAATATAACCATCTTCACCTAATACAACATTGAAGAAGTTCATTGCTGGAGAACCAATAAAGCCAGCAACAAAGACATTAACAGGTGTATCATAAACTTCTTTTGGCGTACCAATTTGTTGGATGAAGCCGTCCTTCATAATAACAATCCGGTCAGCCATTGTCATCGCTTCTGTTTGGTCATGGGTAACGTAAATAGTTGTTGTTTCTAAACGACGATGCAATTTAGCAATTTCAGCACGCATCGCTACCCGTAATTTTGCATCTAAGTTGGATAACGGCTCATCCATTAGGAAAACTTTCGCATCACGAACGATTGCTCGACCTAAAGCCACACGTTGACGTTGACCACCAGATAAAGCAGCAGGTTTACGTTTTAAGTATTCAGTTAAGCCTAAAATATCAGCAGCATTATCCACACGTTTTTTGATTTCAGCTTTGTCATATTTACGTAATTTTAGACCAAATGCCATATTATCAAATACAGTCATATGTGGATATAAAGCGTAGTTTTGGAATACCATGGCGATATCACGATCTTTAGGTGCCACGTCATTTACAATACGGTCACCAATCCATAATTCACCTTCAGAAATATCTTCAAGACCTGCAATCATACGTAGTGTTGTTGATTTACCACAGCCAGAAGGGCCAACAAAGACAATAAATTCACGGTCAGCAATATCTAAATTAAAGTCTGTTACAGAGTAGTTTGGATTATTTTCGTATTTTTTATGAATGTGTTTTAAAGCGATTTCAACCATTATAATTCCTACTTTCTTCGTTTCATTTGATGACTATAGTATAATAGAAAGTGAACCAAACTAACAATGGGCAAAGTGCCACATTCAGTTCGGCACTTTTACAAAAACGCTTGCATAAGGAGGAATTTAAATGAAAGTTGCATTAATTGCACATGATAAAAAGAAAAAAGAAATGATTATTTTAGCTCAGAAATATGAGTCAGTATTAAAAAAATTAGAGTTGTTTGCGACTGGCACAACAGGAACGCAAATTATGGAGCACACAGATTTAAGTGTGCATCGTTTTAAATCAGGTCCACTTGGTGGTGACCAACAAATTGGAGCACGTGTATCTGAGCGTGAGATGGACATGGTAATTTTTTTAAGAGATCCTCTAACAGCACAGCCACATGAGCCAGATGTAAATGCTTTGATTCGTTTATGTGATGTCTATGAAATACCGTTAGCAACTAATCGTAGTACGGCAATTTTATTAATAAAAGAGCTTGCTTCATTATTAGGTGAGGACTAATTGTATTAAAAGAGCGTCAAAATTTGCTTAGCAGTAAGTAAATAAAGTAAGATAGGAGATGACTGATAAAAAGGTCATCTTTTTTGATTTTTATAATAAAGGACTGATTTTTTGAAGAAATATAATTATTTAATTTTTGATTTAGACAATACTCTATTAGACTTTAGTTTATCTGAAACCTATGCACTAAAAAAAATTTTTACAAAATATGGAGTCATCTATAATGATGAGACGGTTGCTCGTTATAAAGAAATCAACCACGGATTATGGAAAAAGCTTGAAGAAGGTACAATAAAAAAAGAAACATTGCTTAATACGCGATTTAAACTATTTTTTGAGACGCAAGGTGTTGCTGTAGATGGAGCACAAGCTGATGATACATATCGTCGTTTCTTAGAAGAGCGGGCAGATAGTATAGAAGATGCTCATATTGTGTTACAAACACTAAAGGACCAAGGTTATATAATATTGGCAGGAACGAATGGGATTGGTCGTACTCAGCGAGCTCGACTAGAGAACAATCTGATGATGAATTATTTCACAGAATTATTTATTTCAGAAGAAGTTGGCTTTGAAAAGCCTGATGTTCGTTTTTTTGACTATATTTTTAATCAAATGGGAATCACTGATTTATCAAGTGTTGTAATGATAGGTGACAGTTTATCTTCTGATATTTTAGGAGCAAACCGGTCAGGAATTGACGCAATTTGGTTTAATCCTGGGTATAACTACAACGAAATGACAAATTTGTCATGTTCAGAAATTAACAAACTAAAGGAATTGTTAGATGCGGTCTAAATTATAGAAATTATAATAAAAGATGTTATAATAAAACTAAGTTGCTATTACTTAAAGGAGGATACTAAAATGAAACAGTTGTATGTGAAAAAGATGTTGTTTGAAGATAAAGATATTGTGGTTTTAAATCGCAATGAAGAAGCTGAATATTACATGACATTAAATACAGTACCTGATGCGGTAAGTATTAATGTTTATAACATGACTAATGACCTAGTATCAACAATAGAATCAACTATTACTCCGAGTCAAATGGACGTCACTGTTTATACAAATAATATGGAAATTGCGACACTATCATATGTTGACGGTGAAAAAAATCATACTGGAAATCTAGTTGAAAAAAATGATTTAACCGTAATTGATGATTGGAAAAACTTTAAATTTGAATTGTTAAAAGGCTATCGTAAGGTATCAAAAGTTCGTCCAAAATGGATGCTTTGGGCACCGTCTTATGAATTAACTATTTTTGAAGAAGAGTATACAGATGCAAGTGTCGGTATGATTACTGGTATTGCGCTACTACAAGAACTTTCTGTGAATAGTGACTTTGCAAATGTGGTTATAGCTTAATAAAAAAAGTAAGTAAAAAAGTGATGACTCACTACACTGAGTCATCACTTTTTTATTTTGTAAATTGTGCTTGATATAATTGTTGATAAAATCCGTTTTGTTTTTTTAGTAAGTTATCGTGTGTACCTGTCTCAACAACTTGTCCTTGATCCATGACAATAATCAAATCTGCATTTTTAATTGTCGTTAAACGATGGGCAATAATAAAGCTAGTACGCCCAGTCATTAGTTTGGCCAAAGCGGATTGAATTAATTCATCGGTTAACGAGTCAATCGAGCTAGTCGCTTCATCTAAAATTAACATATTTGGTTGACTAATCATTGTTCGAGCAATTGTTAGTAGTTGTTCTTGTCCATCAGATAAGGATAAGTTTCCTTCACCAATAATAGTGTCCAGGCCATCTGGTAAGGATTTTATAAAGTGCTCAATAGAAGCATCCTCGCAAGATTTCTGGATTAAGTGCTCAGTTGCCGAAGGATTACCTAATGTTAAATTCTCACGAAGGGTCCCATGGAATAACCAAGTATCTTGTAAGACCATCCCAAATTGTTGTCGAAGTACATCTTTTGGAAGCTGATAAATGGACACACCATCTAATAAAATATCGCCAGAATCACAATCGTAAAAGCGAAGTAACAGATTAACTAGCGTTGATTTCCCAGCTCCAGTTTTTCCGACAATCGCAACGGTTTGTCCTGGTTTAACTGATAAATTAAAGTCAGTAATTAAGGGTCTCTCTGCTTGATAGCTAAAAGAAACATGTTGAAAGTCAACTTCCCCTATACAATTCTCTAATGTTTGTTGTCCTGTATTAATTTCTGGTTGTTCATTAAAGAGTTGATCAATACGTTTTAAACCAGCGAGTGCGGATTGAATTTGAGTCATCATTCCAGACAATTCAATTAACGGTTTAGAAAATTGGCCTGAATATAAAATAAAACTAGAGATAATACCAACAGACATTGTCGCTGAATTGGCTAAAATCAGTAGACCACCAATACTCCCAATGGCAACGTACCCTAAGTGATCAATAAAGCGTGAGAGTGGATTAGTCAATGATGAGATAAATTGAGCTCGTTGCCCAATTTTTTTTAGTTGTTGGTTTAGTTGATTGAATGTTGTTTCAACTTCTGCTTCATGACGATAGGCTTTGATTAGCTTTTGTTGGGGAATGACTTCTGAAATGTAGCCAGTTATTTCGCCTACTTTTTGTTGCTGATCAGCAAATGACTGTTGGCTATATTTTGCAATTAGCCAATTAGTTAAGGCCATTAAGATAGTCGATAGCAGAACAACACCTGTCAGTACAGGACTTAAAAAGAGCATCGCAATGAAAGAAATCAGAATGATGGTCAGACCAGAGAAGATACTGTTAAAAATTGTTAGCGTAGCATCCGAAATTAAATCTAAATCATTACTAAAACGACTCATAATATCCCCATGTGAGTGTTGATCAAAATAACGAATCGGTAACTTATTCACATGTGTAAAAGTCGCCTGGCGGAATTTAGCTGTGGATAAGTAAGCTACGCGATTTCCTAGACGTTGGATCATTAATTGCGAGAAGCTATTTGCTAAGGTCATTATTAGTAATAGAATCAGGATGGTACTCAGCTGATTGAACGCTACATGATGTTGTTGTGCCATGGTGTCAATTGCTTTCCCAATATAGAGCGTTGATAAGACGAGGATGGTTCCGTTAACGAGACCTAACCCCATCGCTAAAATCATAGCTAACTTATAATTGGTTAAGAAATGTAAATAGCGTGTCACATAATTTGGCATACCATTACTCACCACCTTTTGTTGTCGTTTGCTGTTGTGATTGTACGAGTTTTTGGTAAACTATTGAATTTTCTAGTAATTCATGATGAGTACCTAATCCGACTTCCCGGCCATCATCTAGGACTAGAATACTATTCGCATGTTCAATTGATGACATCCGCTGCGAAACGATGATTAGGGTCAATTTACTAAGTTGGGTTTTAAGTGCTTGGCGTAGAGCCAAATCAGTTTTATAATCTAAGGCACTTAGACTGTCATCAAGAATTAAGATATCCGGTTGTGCGACTAATGCACGGGCAATGGTCAAGCGTTGACGTTGCCCACCAGAAAAATTTTTACCTCGTGCTTGAACAGGTTCATCAAGCCCATTAGCTAAATTGAGTACAAAGTCATCGCATTGAGCGATAGTTAGTGCTTTCAGGCAATCAGCATCTGTTGCTTTAGGATTTCCTAAGAGTAAGTTACTACGAATAGTCCCGCTAAATAATTGACTGACTTGTGGGACGACAGCGATATGTTGTCTTAGTTCACCAGTTGTGTAATCGTCAATTGGGTGATTATTAATAGTTATCGTACCAGACGTTGCAGTATAAAATTTAGGAATAAGGTCAACTAGAGTACTTTTACCACTTCCAGTTGGTCCAGTGATACCTAATGTTTGTCCTTTTTTTACTGAGAACGAAATATTCTGTAAAGCTGCACCAGATTTTTCTGTGTAGCGAAAGCTAATATTGGTAAACTTTATGGCAGAGTCTGCTTGCCAAGAAGTATCATTACTATGATTATCGGTTTGAATCACAGGTTCGATTGCTAAAATGGCCATCACTCGCTGATTGGAAGCAGCTGCACGGGTGAAAATAACGACTAAATTGGACACAACAATTAAGGCTAACAGCATTTGGGTCATGTAATTAATCAAAGCTAAGACATCACCTTGCTGTAGTCTGCCAGAGTTGACGGATAAACCACCAAAATAGAGTAAGGCAATTACAGCACTATTCATCATAAAAGTTGTCAGTGGATTTAAATTTGCTGACCAGTTTGCTACACGGATATAAGCGTTAGCTAAATTATTGCTAATAGCAATGAATTGCGTTTCACGGTCGTGAGTTTTAGCGAATGAACGAATTACACGGACACCTGATAAATTTTCGGCAACATCTTCATTGAGATGATCAATAGTTTGCTGGACGTTTTTATACAAGGGGACAGTCCGTTTAATAATAATATATAAAAGCAAAGAAAATAAAGGTAGCACAATTAAAAAGATGACAGCCGATTGTGGGTCAATGTAAAATGCCATAATAATTGAACCAATACTCAAAAAAGGTGCTCGGATGACTAAACGAATGAGCATTGCTAAAGCTAGCTGAAGTTGATTAATATCATTTGTCATACGCGTTACCAATGTTGACGTGCCAACTTCATCTAATTCCTTATGAGAAAACTGATTGATTTTGTGCATCATTTCTTTTCTAAGTTCAGTCCCAAAACCTTGGGAAGCAACGGAAGCGTAGTATTGGCAAATGAGAACACAGCCTAAACCAATGACAGACATCAAGAGCATTAAACCACCATAGAATAAGATAGCCGGTCGGTGTTGTTGATTAATTCCTTGGTCAATTAAACGAGCCATACAAATTGGTAGTAATAGTTCAAAAATAGCTTCGAATAACTTGAATAAGGGGCCTAAAATTAATTCTTTACGGTAATTTTTAGCGTATTTTAGTAGTGAGAACATGAAAACTCCTTTCTAAGCAGTGAATATATCTATTGTAAGACAGGTTTCCCTTTTTTTAAAGCAGAATAAAAAATGCTAAAAACAAAGTGACAGAGCAACAATGTTTTTAGCATTTGACTAACAAAAGTGTTCGTTAATTTCGGGTAGATAATTCGGAATAGCCTCAATTAAGGCTGTTTCATCAGCGACAACCGTCCCGTTTAGTTTAATTAAGCCAATTGTATAAAGGTTAGCATATGGAAATTGAGATTCTCCAATTTCGGATAATGCTTGTAGTTTGTCGTGATTATCTGCTCCTTGCTGACGAGAATCTGTAAATAATCCAATAATTGGGATACTCGCTTGATAAGCGACACCAATTTCTGAGGCTACACCAACATCAATTGTTGGACCATCTAAGACAGCAATCATCAACTTGCTGGCAAGTAATGCCTCTGTATCATAAGTTGCAATCATTTTTGAATCAGCATAACTTGCTTTATCATTGATTGCGAGTTGTTCTTGAGGTAGGTAGATATCTAAAACCGGATAGGCAGTTCTTAATTCTTTAACTAAAGAAGCATTATAATTTCGTTCCATACTTGAAAAAAGTGGGCTGGCAAAATAAATTGATTGTGTCATATGAGTGACTCCTTTTTATTAGTCTTACTATTACATATATTTATAGCTTATCTTAAACTGTAACAATTTGTAAAGAGTTTGTTACAAAGAAAGAGAGGTAGTTTTGTATAATAAGATAGATGAAAAAAAACAGATGAATGAAAGGTGTTGTCACTAGTGAAAAGTAAAAGGCTGTTGGTATCAGTAATATCTGCACTTATGGTAACGATTTTTCCACTTCAAGTTTTTGCCGCAGAATCGGCAAAAGAAATTGAAGCGAAAAAGGAAAGTGCCCAAATTAGTGGGAAAATTGACAAAACTCTTCAACAAGCAAATGAAAAGTATCGTGAAATTGAATCATTGCAGACAGATGTTAAAGAAACACAAAATAAAATTAAAGAAACACAAGCAAGTATTAAGACAACTGAAAATAGCATAAAAAAACGGACGGACGCCATGGGTAGCCGAATGAAAAATATCCAAATCAATGAATCGTCATTTAATCTATTTGACACATTAATGAATGCGGATAGTTTTTCAGACTTCGTTAGTCGCTTGCATGCTGTTACTGTGATTCAAGATGCTGAACGAATGAAAGTTGAAACATTAGCGTCTGATAAAGAAAAGTTAGAAAAATTACAAGCTGATTTGGCTACTAATCAACAATCATTAGTTACGCAAGAAGAGTCTTTAGCACAAGAGAAGCAAGAGTTAGATAAAGATGTAGCGACACTAAAAAAAGAACTAGCTGATAATCAGGGCTTATTAGAGACTTTATCTAAAGACCGTATTGTGAAAGAAGCTATGGAGAAAAAAGCTCAAGCTGATAAAGAAAAAGCTAAGAAACAACATCAAGCTGCAAAAGAAGCTGAAGCGAATAAAGTGGTTGCTGCTACAACAAATGCAGACAAACAAGCAGAATCTAATAGTCAAACAAGTCAAGAGCCCAAACAACCAGAAATGACGACTTCAACCTCAGGTGGGGGGCGTACGATGATGATGGAGTCAACGGCTTATTCATATTCTGAAGCTGGATTAACACCATTTACAGCAACAGGTCTTGATTTACGTGAAAATCCTAATGCAATTGCGGTTGATCCAAGTGTTATTCCATTAGGTTCAATTGTTGAGGTATCTGGCTATGGTTTAGCTATTGCTGCCGATACTGGTGGAGCGATTAAAGGTAATATTATTGATGTTCATTTTCCAACTGTTGAACAATGCTATCAATGGGGACGGCGTCAAGTATCTGTCACAATTAAATAAAAATAAAAATAAAAAAGAATCCTTAACGGGATTCTTTTTTTGTGCGATTGTTTCACGGTCAATGGCATATTTAATTAAGAATGGTGATACCAGTGTGGTCAAAATAATCGCGACAATAATGGCTGAATATTGGCCTTGATTCACTAAATGAAGGCCGTGTCCCATATTAATAATGATGAGTGCCATTTCACCACGGGAAACCATACCAGCTCCAACAACTAGTGATTGATGTGTGGATAGTTTAAACACATAGCTACCTAAAAAGCCACCAATTAATTTAGTAGCAGTTGCTAAAAGAGTCATCAAAATAATCATTAGAGTGTAATCAGCAAAAGAACTTAAATCAATATTTAAGCCAATAGAAACAAAAAAGACGGGAATAAAAAAGGCATAGCCGATAATTGACATTGGGTGTTCAATCGCTTTTTTAGAACTGGTACGTGATAATAAAAGACCAATGAAGAAAGAACCTATGACTGCACTGAGTCCTGTTTCTTCAGCAAAAACTGCAAAGGTAAAGCATAAAATTAATGCCATGGCAGCTTCAGCCTCTAAGGCAATAATTTTTTTCGCAAATGCTAGCAAAGGATTAAGTAAATATTTAGCGGTTAAAAAAAGGACACCAAAGAATAATAATTTTGGTGCGATTAAAGACCAAACAAAGCCAAGCCCGCTAATTTTTTCTCCAGCCCCAACATCTAATAGAGCGGTGAAAATACTAATAATTAATACCACAGCGATATCGTCAACCACAGCAGCTCCAAGAATAATTGAACCTTCTGAGGTATCCAAACGTTTGTATTCTTTTAATACTTGAACTGAAATACTAACCGAGGTAGCTGAGAAGACAACGCCTAGAAAGAGTGCCTGAATGAGTGACATATTGTATAAGTAGCCTAATCCACTCAAGAAAATCATCGGAAAAGCAATTCCAAAGAGTGCTACGACAACTGAAGGCGTCAGATATTTTTTAAGCTTATCAAGATCACTTTCAAGACCAGCTAAAAACATTAAAAGAATTACACCGATTTCAGAAAACAAAGAAATAAATTCACTTGGTTGAATAAGTCCTAGTAGTCCAGGTCCAAGAATAATCCCTACTAGTAATTCACCGATTACCGAGGGTACATTTATTCTATGACATAGGTGACTAGCTAGTTTTGTACCAACTAAAATTAACACAATCGACAGTAAAAATTGACTAACCATAAACTTTCCTCCAACATAAAAAGACGTATACTAACAGTAAATCTATACTGTTAGCATACGCCTGTTATGATTGATTTTCAATGAGAAGTCAGTGAAAAATTACGAATGTTGCATAAGAATATCAATAGGAAAATCCTCACCTAATGCTTCAATCCGTTCTTGCCACTCATCAATCGCTAAATCATTTTCTGGAATGTAGCGATTACGAGGATGCACTCGACAGTCATGTGAACAACCGCGAACATAGCGTGTTTCATTTTCTTCTGAACAGAGTATTTGACGATTACATTCAGGATTTCCACAGTTGACATAACGTTCACAAGGCGTACCATCAAACCAATCTTTTCCAACGATGACTGGGTCAACTTGATTAATTGGGACACTGATACGCTCATCAAAGACATACATCGTACCATCCCATAGTTCACCTTTTACTTCAGGGTCATGGCCATAAGTCGCAATCCCACCATGAAGTTGGCCAACGTCTTTAAATCCTTCACGCACTAACCAACCTGAGAATTTTTCACAACGGATACCACCAGTACAATAAGTAACGACACGTTTATCCATGAATTTTTCTTTGTTATCCCGAATCCATTGAGGTAATTCTCTAAAGTTGCGAATATCAGGACGGACAGCCCCTCTAAAGTGACCTAAATCGTATTCATAGTCATTTCGAGCATCGATGACAATTGTATCATCATCTAAGATAGCTTCTTTAAATTCTTTTGGTGAGAGATAGTCACCAGTCAATTCAAGGGGGTTAATATCATCTTCTAATTTTAATGAAACTAATTCAGGGCGTGGTCGGACAAACATCTTTTTGAACGCTTGATGATCAGCTGGATCAATTTTAAAGAAAATATCTTTAAAACGGTCATCGGCATGCATGGCATCCATATATGCTTGCGTGTCTTCTGTTAGACCTGATAAAGTCCCGTTGATACCCTCATTTGCTACTAAAATACGACCCTTTAGATTTAATGACTGACAAAATGCTAAGTGTTCTTTAGCGAATGCTTCTGGGTCTTCCATTGGAACATAAATATAATATAATAAGACTTGGTATTTTGACACAATGATTCCTCCTAGTATTTGTACCAAACTATTATAGAGTAAATCGAGTGATAATAGCAACTTACTTGCTTAGTTCACAAAGTTAATTTATAGTAGAAGTAATTAATAAAAAAGTATTGACCTTCACGCGATAAAACGCTATCGTACAGTAGTAAGACTAGAAAGTGGTGAGGATAGAATGAATCTTTGGCATGAGCTAAAAAAGCAGTGGCGGTTTATGGATGGCGTAGTGATTGTGAGTTTAATCATTTTATCATTTGTGCCGTACGTTGTATTTGCCCTAAATCATCAACCAGTTAATGATAGCAAAGGGACAATTGCCATTGTATCGATTGACGGAAAAGAAGTTGACCGTTTTGAGTTAACTGAAAAGACACCACATCAAGAAGTTACCTATCACCCTGCTAAGGGAAAGTATAATATTATCGAGGTAGACGGAACAAAAATTAGAGTGAAAGAAGATAATAGTCCCGATCAAATTGCTGTTCGAACGAGTTGGATTGAACGACCAGGGCAAATGAGTATTTGTTTGCCACACAAGCTATCAATTGAAATTAAGTCATTAACGCCTTCAGAAGAAGACGACGATATGATTATTACGTATTAATGAAACGAAGACCCCTAACCAACAAAGTAGTCCGTGTACTTTGTTGGTTAGGGGTCAATAGTAATAAGATTTAACTGAGATGAAGTAATACACCTATGGCAAACAAAACCGTTTGAGCGAAGACGATGAGTGCTAAATTTTGAATTGCTAGAGGAAAAGTTTTCGTTTTGATTTGTTTCTGTGCATACCGAGTAGTATTTTTCCAAATTTTCGGGAAAATCACCCAAATAAGTAAAACAGACCACGGCGTAATTTGTAAAATGACACCTAAAGTCGCAAAGAAGAAAGAAGTAATGACGAGTCCTTTAAATAATTTTACCGCCCGTTGACGTCCAATGTAATGGACAAGGGTGTGACGATTATTTAACCGATCTTCTTCTAAGTCGCACGTATTATTTGCCAACATTAAATTTGAGATAGCACACGCTGCTGGTAAAGCTAAAATGGCAATATTTACCACGAATAGACCATTAAATGGGACAATATCATAAAGATTTAAGTAAACACAAATGATTGGGATGATAATCCCCATAGTTAACCCTGACGTTATTTCCCCAACAGGTAAGCTAGATAAAGGGATAGGACCAGCAGAATAAAAAATACCCATTGCATAACTAAACATTCCTAACCAAAGAATAACCCAACTTGTTTGTGAGGCTAGAAAAATGCCGATGAGCGCGGAAATGATTATAAAGCTCCACATAAGTTGTTTAACGAGTGTTAGTGACAATTGCTCCCGACCAATGATATTGGTTGCATGTTTATAATCATGAACATCGGTTGCGTTATGGTAGTCCATATAATTATCCATAATATCGACTGCCATGTTAAATAAAATCATTGAAATAAAAAAAAGCACCATATTAATTAGTGACACGTGTTGATAATGATACCAAGAATAAAGTAAACCTAATAAAAATGGGAAAATACTAGCTGTTTTAGCTTTTAATTCAACTAATTCAGCAAAGACTTTAAAATTCATGACAAACTCCTTCACTTTTCGTTCTCTGTTTATTATACTGATATAGTAAGATTTTTTAAAGTTAGTTGTTTCTAGTAGTTGTAGGAATTATTTATTTAGGAGGCCACTCATGGCAATTCATCCATTATGGGAACTGTATCCAGATATTCAAAAAGATTTGTTAGAAACTAAAAAAGTTATGGAGAAATCCGTAAAAATAAGAAATAAAGCCATCACTGAGGCCCTTCATCTTTTTTTTGAAGCCGGTGGAAAATTATTGCGTCCAGCCTATTTTCTACTTTTTGCTCAAATTGGCAAAATTGAATCACCAAAAAAAATGCATCGTATGGCGGCATCCTTAGAAATATTACATGTGGCAACATTAATTCATGATGATATTATTGATGATTCGCCCATGCGGCGGTCATTGCCGTCTATTCAGGCCACATTTGGACAAGATATTGCAGTTTATACAGGTGATTTTTTATTTACCGTCTATTTTCATTTGTTGGCAACATCGACTAAGAGTTTTCATACAATTGAAATGAATGCTTATAGTATGAGGCGTGTTCTCGTTGGTGAATTAGACCAAATGAACTTACGCTACAATACGCAAATTACGATGAAGCAATATTTTCAGCATATTAAAGGGAAGACAGCACAACTATTTGAATTTGCCTGTTTTGAAGGAGCTTATTTTGGTGGTTTATCAAAACGTCAACAGCTTCTTGCTAAGCGTATTGGTTACAATATTGGGATGGCTTTTCAAATCATAGATGATATTTTAGATTATCAAGCAACGGAAGAAAGTTTTCAAAAGCCTGTCTTTGAAGATTTGAAAAATGGTTACTATACATTACCCCTTATTTTAGCAATGGAAGGGCATCATGATGAGTTTGCCCCTTTGTTAAATAAAAAAGATGCGTTGACAGATGACGACTTACGTTATGCACAATCTCTGATTTTAGAGTATGGTGGAATATCTCGTGCGGAAGATATCGCTAAAATGTTTACAACGAGAGCATTATCAGGTATTGAAAAATTACCGGATTCACCACAACAGAAAACTTTGTATCAAATAACCGAAACTTTATTAAGTCGCAGAAACTAATTAAAAATGTATAGGCTAAAGAAAAAAGCTACTAACTAGACGTTAGTAGCTTAAAAAGGAGTTGTTTTATTTACTTTGGAGGAGTAAATAAAATGAAAAAGTTTGTTTTGTTAGGGTTGTTTTGTTGGTATATATGCATAATAGCGTGGAACTATGAATTTTTTATGATAAAAGTTCAATAAAGGTTTGAATTATTAACTATTTTGAGTTAAGTAGGAGGTCAATGATGAAAAAGTGGGCACAATTAACGTCAATGCAACTCAAATTTCTATATTCATTTATTTTTCTAACACTCATTTTTCTATGTTCACTTTTGGTTCCTAATCATTTATTCCAAAAGTTTACTTTTTATTTATTTAATTTAGGTAATTTAATTATTGCTAGTTTTCTAGGCAAATCGCGAGTCAATCGTATCGGTCATTTTTGTATTTTTTTATTATTATCTATTGGCTATCAACTGTTAGTTGTGAGACATAGAAACGTTACTAACCCAAATGTTTTTAGTATTATTTTATGGTTAAGTATGATTTATAGCTCATTATTAACCATGTTTATTTGTACTTTTAGAATTGATTTTACAGGTAAAAATTAGTATCAGTTAAGAGAAAGAAGCGAGGTTGTTGAATGATTGAATTATGGAATAGAGTAAAGGCAAATGATTCTATTAGGCGGACACTAGTTTTGCTAATTGTTTGTTTGGTCATGTATGTCTTTCGAGGGATACTGAGTTTGGTTTTATTAACATTTATTTTGACGTATTTATTAATTCGTTTAGTAGCGACAATTCATCGACTAACTAAACTACCCGAAAAAATAGTGACAATAATTGTCTATGCTGTTATGGTGATTTTTATGTACTTTGCTGTAACAGTTTATGTGCCGAAGTTATTTACACAAACTATTCAGATGATTGAGGAAGTTTTTTCATTTTATCAACGAATGAATACCGACAATATTTTTGTTGAGTGGGTTTCAAATAACATTAGCATTGTCGAAGTAAAACAGCAGTTAACTGCTGGGGCAAGAGTTTTATTTAATACGTTATCAAATATCGGATCAATGGGATTAACACTTGTCATGTCACTCATTTTAAGTTTTTTCTTTATTATTGAAAAAGAATGGGTAACAGCGTTTGGTCAATCGTTTTTTAACAGTAAAATTGCGTGTTTTAGTCGTGACGTTGCTTACTTAGGTAAAAAATTTGTTAATACTTTTGGAGTGGTAATCGAAGCACAGTTTGTCATAGCTTGTATTAATACAGTGTTAACCACAATAGGATTGTATTTTATGAATTTTCCAAGTAGTCAGCTATTAAGTTTAGCATTGATGATTTTTATTTTTAGTTTGATACCAGTAGCAGGCGTAGTTATTTCTTGTGTTCCTCTAAGTTTGATTGCTTATACAAATGGTGGAATTCAAGATGTCATTTACGTATTAATTATGATTGCGTTAATTCATGCTTTAGAATCATATTTACTTAATCCGAAGTTGATGAGTAGTCGCACGGATTTACCAGTTTTCTTTGTTTTTATTGTATTAATGTTTTCTGAGAAATTTTTTGGTGTCTGGGGTTTGGTTATAGGGATACCAGTCTTTGTCTTTTTACTTGATTTGTTAGAAGTTCATTCGACTAAACCAAAACAATTAAAAATAAAAAAAGTGATATCTGAAAAAAATAAGCCTGAGTGATTATGTCACTCAGGCTTTTTGTTAGTTATATTTCAACATTTCTAAACTTAAAGTAGGCAATTAACTCTGATACACCTGTGATTAATAAAATAATGCCAAAGAATTGGTATAACAATAGTTTGGTGGCAAAAGGATTGAACATAATTAATCCACCAGCGACAACTAGTAATAAGCCATAGATAAGCATGGGTACCCAAGGTAGATTAACATATTGTCTTAAATTGAACGATTGTGAGATTTTTGTCGCACCACCAATCATTAAAAGAATACCAATGAAAATCGTGATAATACTTAAAATTGAACCAGCAAAAAGATAAATAATTAACGCAAAAATTAAATAAAAAAATGCCAATGGTAATTGAAAGACTGAACGATTTTCTTTGTTCCGTAGAGCATCAATTAAGTTAAAGATACCTAAGATAGCGTTATAGATAGCAATAATATAGACTAACAGATTAAAAACTTGTAGAGGTTCTAACAATGTTGCAATACCTAGCAAAATAAAAGCAATACTGCGTAGTAAGGCATAACGTTGCATAGATTTAAAAATAGATGTCATAAGTAAAACTCCTTTCTTAGATTCTATAGTTATTGTATAAGAAAACACCGATTAGTGCAAAAATAAAAAACGATTAAAACAGTATATCTTAGTTTTAATCGTTTTTTATTTTTTACATTGAGCCTTTAAAGACATGTTTGTTTTTAGCAAAATAATCGACACCAGAATAAATCGTGAAGATTAAACAAACATATAACATAATTTGTGCTAGTGGAAAATTAATTGCAGCAAAGGGAACATTATTAAGCAATAAGAAAATAATAGCTAACATTTGTGTAGCAGTTTTAATTTTCCCTGGCCAAGCAGCAGCCATTACTTCACCATCTTCAACTAATAATAAACGTAAGCCAGTAACAGCTAATTCACGACAGATAATGATGGCAGCAATCCAAGAAGGTACACGGCCTTGGCCAACTAAGACAATAAAAGCCGTCATTACTAACATTTTATCGGCTAAAGGATCGGCAAATTTACCAAAGTTAGTCACTAAATGATGCTTTCTAGCAAGATAGCCATCTAACCAATCAGTTAGACTAGCAATAGCAAATATGATGGCAGCAACTAGCTGTGTGATAAATAGTGGGGTACCACTAATATCAAGGACACCCCAATTAAGTGGTGCCACTGCAACAATAATAAAAAGTGGAATCATTAAAATTCTAAGTACAGTTAATTTGTTAGGTAAGTTCATGAGAATCTCCTTCTCTATTCTTCGTTAGGTTCGCTATCAGTTTGTTTGTCTGTGTCAGAAATAAAATTTAACGTAATAACTTTTTTACTAGTAATTGGTTGGGTCTCATTAAATTTCAAGTCATGTCCATCCACTGACAGACTTAGATAATTTGGTGCACCAACTACTACATCGACACTTGAGACACCTTGAGGAATTTCTGCTTGAATACTTTCACCAGCTTGAACAGTATTTTGATAATAAAGATCAGCTGCACCAGTTTCTTGTAAACCAAACCAAACAGTTGCGTTAACGCCAGTCAAGGTAATAGCAGGTTTTTCGACGTTATAAATGTCATAGGTAATCGCATTACCAGTGTCTTCAGTTATTTTAAATTCTGGTTTTTTTGTTTCTTTTTCTTTTGTTTGACTTGATGTCTCTTTCGTTTCTTGACTAGAAGTGCTTGACGTAGTTTGTGTCGATTGATTCATCACAGTTGTTTTTTCAGGTTTTGGAACAAGTGGTCCAGATTTAGCATCTTGCCACATAGCAAAACCAATCGTTGCGACGATTGCAACCACCGTTATCGTTAATAAAACGATTGGGATATATGTCTTCATAACATGTCGTTTATTAGCCGTATGTCCGTATTTTACTCTTCGTGATCCTTGAACAGGAACGGCTGGTGTTAGTTGACTATCCATTGATGGCTTTCCTTCAAATCGGCGTAATAACGGCCGGGGATTTAAGTCAACTACTTCAGCATATTGTGTGATAAAGGTGCGAAGATAGTAATCACTAGGAATAGCATCAAAATCATTACTCTCAATAGCTTCTAAATAATGTCGTTGAATTTTAGTAATACGTTGTAAATCACCAATGGTTAAGCCTTTATCAATGCGGGCTTTTTTTAATTTTTCCCCAATTGTATCCAAAAATCTACCCTTCTTTCTAAGTTGAAAATCGCTAACCACTATAATATTAGCGCAAAAAATCAATTGAATAAAGCTTTGTTAACGTTTTTTAGGATAAATATAAAAACGACTTAAAGCTTCAGGACGAATAAATTGCTCACGTGCATGATGTAAATCATCAAGACTAATTGATTCGATAACTTTTGTTAAATCAAACAGACTGGTTTCACCGAATTTCATGGCGCTAAACTGATTAGCAATGTATTCTAAAGAATCTAAAGATTGAAGATGTTTACCAATCATTTTTTTCTTGGCTAATGCCAAGTTTCTTTCGGTTAATTCTGGACTATTAGCTGATTTAAGGAGTAAATTAACTATTTGATTAGCAAATTGTTCAGGGTTATTTGTATCAGTACTGAAATCAGCAAAATGGAAACTGCGATCAATTGAAAATTCAAAAGAAAAGCTATCATCAATCAAGCCGTCATTATACATATCAAGATAATGTCGTGATGTGTCCCCAAATAATAATTGTAAGAGTAACTGAATTGTCACCTGATACTTAAAGCGATCAAAACCATTATCAGGTAAATTGTCCAAACCTTTTAAACCAACGATTGATTTTGGTCGACTAACGGATAATTCAATTTGATTTTCTTTGATTAAATCGTTTGTGGATTCTAATGGAAAACGTCGTTTAATCTCTTTTGTTTCAGGAAAGACTTTACTAGCTTGATTTTCTTTAATAAAGGCCATCATCTCCTTAACGTCCATTTTACCAACGATAAAGAGATTCATATTACTTGGATGATAAAAAGTATCGTAACAAAGATAGAGGTCATCAGCGGTAATTTTTTCGATACTTTCTTCAGTTCCAGCAATATCAATATGTAAAGGATGCTTAGGATAAAGATTGTTTAAAATACCGAAATATAGTCGCCAATTTGGGTCATCTTGGTACATTTGAATTTCTTGGCCAATAATGCCTTTTTCCTTATTAACTGATTCTTCAGTAAAATAGGGATCTTGTACAAAATCAAGCAAGGTCTCAACGTTTTGCATAACGTTATCAGTACTTGAGAAAAGATAACTTGTTCTAGTAAAGCTAGTAAAGGCATTAGCAGAAGCCCCTTGACGACCAAATTTTTGAAAGACGTCTTCATCTTCTTTTTCAAACAATTTATGCTCTAGAAAATGGGCGATACCATCAGGAACTTTAGTGAATTCTGTTTCATCTAATGGAACAAAATCATTGTCAATTGATCCGTAGTTAGTAGTGAATATACCATAAGTTTTGTGGAAATCATTTTTTGGCAGAAGGGTAACTTCAAGTCCATTAGGTAGAATCTCTTTATACAAGGTTTCGTTAACATTAGGATAGTGTAACTCTTGCATTATTTTTCACTTCCTTCCATGAAATAAACAGCTTGTAGTTTGATTTGTTTCGCAACAGTCTGAATATCCTCAATTGTTACTTTTTGTAGATTTTTTAGCCAGTCTTCTTGTGACATCATGGCTTTAGGAATTGCTAACCCAAGGTAGGCTTGTTCTAGCAATGCATTTTGACTATCAAGAGATAGTAGATAATGATTTGCAAGCATTAATTTAGTTTGTTCTAATTCTTCAGCTGTTACTTTCCCATTAATTAATTCTTTTAGTTGATCATTGATGAGTCGCAATACTTGATGGCGATTACCACGGTCAATCCCTGTTTGCACAGTGACTAAACCTCTAAATGTATCAATTGAGCTACTAGCGTAGTATGCTAGGCTGTGTTTTTCACGAACATTCATGAATAATTTTGAATGTGGAAAGCCACCGAAAAGACCATTAAATACTAAAAGTGGGAAATAAAGATTATCATAATAGTAGATGGAACTGTGATAGGCTAAATTAAGTTTCGATTGTACAACGGGTAAAACTTCAGTTTGTTGTTGAATGATATTTACAAACGGTTGTCGGTATAGTAAAGATGATTCTAATTCATTTGGTCGATCAGTTAGACCAAATGAATCAAAACAACGTTTGACATAGCCTTCCGACACATCACCGGTGACTAAGATATCAACTTTATCGTTGGCAATCATTTGTTGATAATATGTTGCCATAGATTGAGCTGTTTCATTTTGAATAAATTTAATATCACCAAAACTAGGTGTTTGTTGGTCTAGCGAATGAGCAAAAAAAAGACGCTGTAACTGTAAAGACGAATAGGTTTGTTTATCGTCAAAAATCGATTCAATGTATTCAATTAGATTTGCTTGTTCACGGTTAAACGTCGCTAAATCAAATGCTTCATTAGTGATATTTGGTTCAAAAATAATTTCTTTTAAGAAAGCAACAGCTGATTCTAGGACGGATGAACCACTTGGTGCAAGCTTATCATTAATTAGATTCATACCAATAGTTAAATAATGTTCATTTCCTTTACGGCTAACGCCAATTCCAAAACTAGCACCGTAAAGGTTAGCTAATTGCTTACTTAGTTCTACTTGGTTAGGGTAGTTTTTAGAGTTAGTTTCCATTAAACTAGCTAATAGTGAGCGCTGGCTACTTACTATTGGATTAACTGGTGTAGCAAACCGGACTAAAATCCGTACTGATTTATGTTTTTTATTGGGTAATACATGTAAATTTACTTGATTACTTAATTCGTATGTTATGCTCATAAATTGAGTCTCCTTTGATTATCTAATGATGTTAGAAAGATATCTTAGATTCATTTCCTAGATTACCAAAAATATAAAGTATAAGATAGGAAAAAACCTTAAATCATCAAAAATTATCATTAATTTTAGAATAAACATGTCAATTATTTCTAATGGTTACAATATATTATCATATATTACATTCAGGTTACGTGTCAATAGATAGAAGGTATGTTTGTTACTTATAGACAAATTATTGTATAATGGTAAATGATTGAGAGGTGAAATCTGATGTTAAAAGAATTTAAAGAGTTTATAGCACGTGGAAATGTCTTAGACTTAGCAGTTGGGGTCATTATTGGTGGAGCTTTTACTTCAATTGTTAATGCTTTAGTAAATGGATTAATTACACCGCTTATTGGATTGGTCATCCGTCTCATAACAGGTCGTAAGAGTTTAGACGATGCAACAAGTGGCATGTTTTTCAAAGTCAATGGTATCAAGTTTGAATATGGAACAGTTATTTCAGCAATTGTCACTTTTTTAATTACCGCGTTTGTTTTATTTTTAATTGTTAAATTTGTTAACAAAGCTGAATCAAGTTTACCAACGAAAAAACAAGAAGAAGAACAAAAAGAACAAGCAGAGGAAAAACAAGCTGAGACAACCGATGCCATTTTAGCTGATATTCGTACGTTGCTAGAAGAACAAGCTAAAACAACAACTAAAGATAATAGAGATAGGGAAGATACTTCTAGCTCTCAAACAAAAAAATAAAACAAAAAAAACAACCCTCATTTTTGAAGGTTGTTTTTTTGTTTTATTAAATTAATGTGCATCAACAACAGCATTAGGGTCGTTTAAAACTGAATCATCTAGTTCTTTTAAATGACGGCTAGTTGTCACACCGGCTAACATACTGCCGCTAACATTTAAAGCAGTACGTCCCATATCAATTAAAGGTTCAACTGAAATAACTAAACCAACAATTTCAACCGGTAGATTTAATGAGCCAAGTACAATCAGTGAAGCAAAGGTTGCACCACCACCAACACCGGCAACACCAAATGAACTAATGCTGACAACAGCGATAATCACAATAATATAAGAAATACTATGAACATCGATACCAACTGTCGGTGCAACAATTGCAGCCAACATAGCAGGATAAATTCCTGCACATCCGTTTTGACCAATGGATAGACCAAAGCTAGCAGCAAAGTTAGCAGTAGCATCGTCAACCCCAAGTGCTTTACGTTGTGTTTCAATATTTAAAGGCAATGCACCAGCACTTGAGCGTGAGCTAAAAGCAAAACTCAAGACCGGGAATGCTTTTTTTAGATAAGTAATTGGATTTACACGATTCACTAATAGAATTAGTAAATGAATAATAAACATTGTAATTATCGCAACATAAGATGCGACGACAAATTTTCCTAGATCAATAATGGCTGCTAAATCACTTGTTGCAGACATTTTTGTCATTAGCGCTAAGATACCATATGGTGTTAGACGTAAGACAATTTTTACTAGTTGCATAACTAAACGATCTAGA
This sequence comes from Vagococcus penaei, assembly GCF_001998885.1. Lineage (NCBI taxonomy): Bacteria > Bacillati > Bacillota > Bacilli > Lactobacillales > Enterococcaceae > Vagococcus > Vagococcus penaei. The sequence goes on along the minus strand of NZ_CP019609.1, from coordinate 893,624 downwards.
GCTTGAATGAGATTTAAAAAGAATTCGGCTTCTTTGGTTTCTTTTTTCTTCATACCTAAGTAGGCAATACCAACTAAGGCTGAAAAGATTACCACAGCGATAGTACTTGTTTCACGTGACCCCGCTAAGTCGGCAAAAATATTTCTAGGAATAAACGAGACAATTTGTTGTGGAATCGTTAAATCTTTGACCATATCTTGGCGTTGAGTTAGTTCAGCAATTCGAGCCGTCTCCGCAGCACCTTTGGTAAAAGTTGCCCCATCTAAATTGAATAAGAAAACTACTAAAATTCCAATCAGTGCAGCAATAGCTGTGGTTCCAATTAAGGTACCTAAAACACTGAAACTAATTTTACCCAGATTTTTGTTACTCGTTAATTTTGTAAAGGCCCCAACAATTGAGATGAAAATCAGTGGCATGATAAGCATTTGTAAGAATGCGACATATCCGTTACCCACAATGCTAATCCAATCAATTGAATTAGTGATGACGGGGTTTCCATTTCCAAAAATAAATTGTAAGACAATACCAAATACTAGACCAATGCCTAGTGCAATAAAGACACGTTTAGAAAACTTCACGTGTTTTGCTTTCATGCGGTATAATACCGCCATGATAGCGAGAAAAACAATAATGACCGAAACGGTCGGTAATAAATGAGTCATTTTAATCCTCCTTTAAAGTTTACCTAAAAATGACAAATGGTAATTGTTAATTGTAAGAGTAAAGGTCTCAGTTGAACTATTTTTTCCGAATTGTCCAACCTAACAAAAGAACTTATCATTTGTTAGCAATTGTTAGTAGTGTACTGTAATTATGAAAAAAAACAACTAGGTTGCTTATAATAGTGAAATTAATGTGAAAAATATATGAAAAAATAATAAAAGAGGTACAAATCGTAGTATTACTCGATTTGTACCTCTTAAAAGCAGATAAGTTATTATTTACGTGATTCAAATAATGGACTCACAGGTTTGTTTTCATGAATGCGTTTGATAGCATCACCAATTAACTCACCAACACTCACTGTTTCAATTTTATCAGACTGTTTATCTTCAGGTAATAAAATTGAGTCAGTAATAATTAATTTTTCAATTGATGAATTATTAATGCGTTCAATCGCAGGTCCAGATAGGACAGGGTGAGTACAACTTGCGATAACTTCGGTTGCCCCTTGTTCTCTTAATGCTTCTGCTGCTAACGTGATCGTTCCAGCAGTATCAATCATATCATCAATTAAGACACATTTTTTCCCTTTAACTTCACCAATAATATTCATCACTTCAGCCACATTGGCTTTTGGACGACGTTTGTCAATAATCGCGATTGGTGATTTCAAGTTTTCAGCTAATTTACGTGCACGTGTGACACCACCATGATCAGGTGATACAACAACGACATCATCGCCTTCATACCCATGTTTAATAAAGTACTCAGCCAATAAAGGTGCTGCCATTAAGTGGTCAACAGGAATATCAAAGAAACCTTGAATTTGAGCTGCGTGCAAGTCTAATGTCAAGACACGAGTAGCACCAGCAGACTCTAACATATTAGCAACTAACTTAGCTGTGATTGGCTCGCGAGAGCGTGCTTTACGATCTTGACGTGCGTATCCGTAATAAGGGATAACCACATTGATAGTTTGGGCACTTGCACGTTTTAGTGCATCAATCATAATCAATAATTCCATTAAATGATCATTGACAGGGTTACTAGTCGATTGAATTAAGTAAACGTGACCACCACGGATACTTTGTTCGATATTGATTTGAATTTCACCATCACTGAATTGTCGTACTTCAGATTTGCCTAGTTCTACACCAACAGCATCAGCAATTTTTTGCGCTAAGGGCTTATTGGAGTTTAATGAAAAAATTTTAAGTCTTGGGTCAAAGTAATGATTAGGCATGAGAACCTCCGCTTTCTTTTTTTGTCAGATATTTTGCTTCCTTATAAATATTAGTCATTTTTTAGCAATAAATCAAGGGGTTTCAAGCTTTTTATTGATTATAAGGTAGTTTTTTAGCATAATCTTCCATGGTTGTTTGGCGTGAACGAGCAATGGCCAATGCAAAATCAGGCACATTTTTGTTAATGGTCGAGCCAGCTGCAGTCGCGCTATGATTACCAAGAATGACAGGTGCGACTAAAGTGGTATTGCTACCAATAAAGCTATGATCACCAATTGTCGTATGGAATTTATTTTTTCCATCATAATTAGCAAAAACAGTTCCACAACCCACATTTATTTTTTTACCCAGTGTCGCATCTCCGACATAAGTTAAGTGACCGACTTTTGATTCCTCACCAATTGTGGCGTTTTTGATTTCAACAAAGTTCCCAACATGTGCTCCAGCTTCAAGAATCGCATTTGGTCTTAAGTGAGCATATGGCCCAACATCAGCACCGTCTCTTATGACGGTTTCTTCAATGTTTGATGACTTAATAGTGATATTATTACCGAGTGTGCTATCACGAATATCGCTTTGTGCACCAATCTGGCAGTTTTCACCAATTGTGGTTTGGCCTCTCAAAATGACGCCAGCTTCAATCACAGTATCTCGACCAATAATGACATCAGATTCGATATAAGTATTATCAGGATTCATGAATGATACACCATTTTGCATATGACGTTTGTTAATTCGTTGGTACATTAGTTGGTTAGCTGTTGCTAAGGCAATCCGGTCATTTACACCCATGGATTCTTCCTCAGAATCCATTACATAAGCTGTTACTACTTCACCTTGCTTTTTCAAAATACTAATGACATCAGGTAGATAATATTCACCTTGAGCATTGTCATTTCCAACTTGGTCTAGTGCTTTAAATAGCAAGTCATTATCGAAGCAATAAGTTCCTGTATTGAATTCATGGACAGCTAGTTCTTCAGGTGTGGCATCTTTTTGTTCAACAATTCTTTCTACCAGATTATCCGTGTTTCTAATTACTCGACCATAGCCCGTCGGATCTTTCGCAATTGCTGATAAAATAGTTGCTTTGGCCTGATTTTTTTCATGATGAGTAAATAGAGAATCAAGTGTTTCACTTGTTAAAAGCGGCGTATCACCACAAATGACTAAAGTTGTGCCGGGTTTATTACGTAGTAAGTCGGCTGTAGCTAAAACAGCGTGACCAGTCCCTAATTGTTCAGTTTGCAACGCATAGTGTGACCGGGCTCCTAATGTTTCTTTAACTTTTTCAGCACCGAAGCCAACTACAGTAACAATTTCTGTGACATCTAACGTTTCAATTTGGTCCATAACGTGTTCGACCATGGGTTTACCAGCAACTGGATGTAAAACTTTGTATAAAGAGGATTTCATTCGAGATCCTTGACCAGCGGCTAAAATAATGGCATAACGATTTTTCACTTAAAACACTCCTTGAGATTAGTTTTCTTGATTTTGGAAATAATTTCCAGGGACAACATTAATTGTCTTAGTACGTGTGTCGACATCTTTGACACATAATAATGACGTATAGTCATCAATTACTCGACGGCCACTAAATGTTGATTCAGCAAACACTGTAATACCAACTAGTTCAGCTTCAAATTCTTCAATTAAGGCTTTCATACCATTTACAGTACCGCCGCCTTTCATAAAATCATCAACGACTAAGACACGGGCACCACGCTTTAAGCTTCGTTTAGATAATTCCATTTTTTCGATTCGTTCCGATGAGCCGGAAACATAATTAACGCTGACAGTTGAGCCTTCAGTAATTTTTGAATCACGACGTACAATAACAAAAGGAACATTTAAATAGTAGGAAACTGCTTGAGCAATCGGGACACCTTTTGTGGCAACAGTCATAACAGCATCAATTTCTTTGCCAACATATTGTGAGGCAATAATTTGTCCAACTGATTTTAGTAGTTGTGGTTCACCTAATAAATCAGATAGATAAACGTATCCACCAGGTAGCAAGCGGTCTTGCTCAGATAGACGTTCGCATAAACTTAAAATAATCTCTTTGGCTTTTTCAAATGGAATATTTGGTGTATAGATAACACCACCAGCTGCTCCTGCAACAGTTTCGATTGTTCCTAAACCTTGTTCATGGAAACTTTTCTTTAAAATAGTCAAATCCTCACTAATGGATGATTTTGCTGAATGATATTTCTTTACAAAATAAGGTAATGGCGTCAGTGTGTGTGGGTGATTTAAAATGTAGTGAGTCATGTCAATTAAGCGTTCACTTCTTTTTATTTTCATATGCATTGCTCCTTGTCTATTTTCATTTACTTTATATTATAAGTGGTTTTGTCAAAAAAGCAAAACACTTTTTAATGAAACACGAATATTCGTATTTGATAAAAGGTAATTCATGTGGATTTTTTTGTTGACTAAAATCTAGTAGCTAGACGTAAAAATCATTAAGTGATAAACAACTTTGTTTATTTGTTTCATTAAAAAAATAGTGTGACAGTAATTACATGAGAATTAGATAACTAATTATTAAATAAAATAACAACAGTATTGACAAGAAGATTAATTGATGAGATAGTTAATCCGAATAAAATAGCATCAACGACCATCACAAAGGGGAGCATTAGCTGAGATTGAGAGAGTACTCTAAACCCTAGAACCTGATATTGTTAGTACAAGCGGAGGAATTGTGAGTGATACAGCCGAATGTTAAACGTTCTCTTTTTGATTGGTTATGTGACAAGCAATTATAAGGAGGGCTTTTTATGTTAAAGTCAAGAGTATGGTTAGAAGGCGCAATTGTAGCGGCTTTGGCAATGGTTTTATCGTTTGTTCCAGTTAAGTTTGGTCCTGGCTTTTCTATTTCACTGGGAATGATTCCTGTGACTGTTTATGCATTTCGTCGGGGGACAATCCCAACATTATATGCAGGTTTATTATGGGGCTTACTACACTTTTTATTAGGTAAAGTGACCTTTTTAACAGTTCCTCAGGTCTTAATTGAGTATGTCTTCGCATATACAGCCATTGGCTTTGCTGGGATTGTGAGCAGTAAAATACAATTAACATTGAAGCTAAAATCTAAGCAAGTTTATTGGTACGCTTGTTTTGGAACTATAGTAGGAATCTTGGCTCGCTATATTTTTCATTTTATGGCAGGTTATATTTTCTGGGGAGATTACGCTCTTTGGGGATTATCACCAGTTGTGTATTCATTAGCGATAAATGGGACTAACGCGATTATGACAGCAGTCGTAACGCTTATAGCAGTTATCTTATTACTGAATCAACGTCCAGAATTATTTATTCCTAAACAATAATAAAACCATAAGAAAAACGAGTTCATAGTTAAGTGAACTCGTTTTTCTTATGGTTGACGTTATGACTGTCTCTTTCGTTGTGTCTTTTTGAGAGCAGTGATTAAATTAACTAAGATAAATAAGGCAATGAAGATTAAGGTAATCGTCGCGCCAGGGGGTGTATCTAATTGATAAGAAGCAATTAGTCCCGATAACATACCAATAAAACCAACGATAATACTAATGAACATGACCAAAGTGAAGGTACGGCCAAGCTTCATTGAAATGGTCGCTGGCAAAATCATAATAGCCGAAATTAATAAGGCTCCAGCAATTGGAATCATGACAGTAATGGCTACACCAGTTAAGACGTTAAACATCATCGACAACCAATATGTTGGTAATCCATCGACATGTGCCGTTTCTTCATCAAACGTTAGTACATACATTGGACGACGTAGAAATAAGAAAAGGATTAAAATTAAGACAGTTAAAACACCGAGAATAATTACTTGATTCCAGTTAATGGTGATAATTGAACCAAATAAATATTGCTGGATATTCATGGCATTTTTACCTTTATTTAAATTCATTAAAACTAGTGCAATAGCTAGTCCACCTGACATTAAAATAGCTGTCGAGACTTCAGAATAAGATTTATAAAGACTTCGAATATATTCTAGTGCAAGAGACGCGACAATCACGACAATCAGTGTTGTGATTGTTGGGTTAACATTAATAAAAAAGCCCAGAGCAATACCCGCTAACGAAACGTGAGACAATGTGTCAGCTAATAAAGATTGGCGACGTAAAACTAAAAATAAGCCTAGCATTGGAGCGATAATTGCGATAAAGCAGGATGCAATTAGAGCACGGGTCATGAAGGCATATGAAAACATCTCCATTCAGAATCCTCCTTTCGTACTAAGTGGATATGACGGTCTACATATTCTTTGATATCTTCATGATCATGAGTAATCATTAAAATAGCTTTACCATGTTCATGCGCACTATGGCGTAGTAACTCATAAAAATCACGGCGCGAAGATTCGTCCATTCCAGTTGTGGGCTCATCTAAGATAAATAAATCTGGATCAGTTGCGAAAATCCTAGCTAAACAGATACGTTGTTTTTGTCCACCCGATAATTCCCCAATTCTTTTTTGACGCATATCCCACATACCAACAGACTTAAGCGCTTTTTCTACATGTTGATGGTCAATTGTTGATAAGCGTTTAAACCATTTACCACGTTGATACCGTCCAGACTGAACTAATTCAATGACTGTACTTGGAAAACCAGCATTGAATGACGCAACTTGTTGTGGGATGTAGCCAATACTTAATTTATCCCCATCTTTATTAACAGGGGAGATTGTGACTGTCCCACGTGTTGGAGTTAATAAACCTAATGTATTTCTGATTAATGTTGATTTTGCTGCCCCGTTTTCTCCAGTTAAAATGACGAATTCTCCGTCATCCACATGATAAGAAATATTTTCTAATACGGGCTCTTCGCCGTAGTAAAAGGTCAAATCTTTAACATCAATATACCGCATAAAGACTCCTTTCCGGTATTAAACCGTAAAAATTACTATTTAAACAAAAGAAAGAATAGCATAAAATTGTTATAAAGACAAGTGTTTTGCTGATAAATAGGTAAAAAACTGTTATGTGATTGTATGATTGTATTTCAGATATTGATGTAGTACTAAGTAGACAAAATAAGTCATCGAGTCATTTTTAGTGGTTTAAAATTTTTTTGTTGTATTAATTGTTAGTTTTTTGTATTAAAATAACATTTAATATATAATTAAACTATATTAATCGAAAAGGGTGATACAAATGGGTAAAGTAAAAGCTTCAAAAGAAATGATGAACGTCTTGATTAATTGGAATATCAAAAGAATCTATGGCTTACCTGGTGATTCAATTGATACAACAGTAGATGCTCTACACAAAGTGAAAGACCAAATAGAGTTTATTCAAGTTCGTCATGAAGAAGTAGCGTCTCTAGCAGCAGCCAGTGAAGCAAAATTAACTGGAAATGTCGGTGTGTGCTTATCAATTGGCGGGCCTGGTGCCATTCATCTATTAAATGGTTTATATGACGCGAAAATGGACCACGTTCCGGTAGTAGCATTAGTAGGCCAAGTGGCATCTAAATTTATGAATTCAGATTTTTTCCAAGAAGTTGATAATACTGCTATGTTTCAAGATGTGGCTGTTTTTAACAAGTTGGTACAATCACCTGAGTCTTTGCCAGTCTTATTAGATGAAGCGATTCGGACAGCGATTAATCAACGAGGAGTAGCGGTCTTAACAATTCCTGATAATTTCCCAGACCAATTAATCACAGAAACCTATCATAATCTGAGCGGACAAGATCAACTTTTTAGTCGCCCAAGATTAGATTCAGGAAAAGTTGAAAAAGTCGCCAAACTATTAAAAGAAAGTAAGCGACCAATCATTTTATCTGGAGTTGGGTCAAAAGACAGTAGTTCTGAATTAAAAAGGTTTATTGAAATGAATCATTTACCGATTATTCAAACGATGCCTAGTAAAGGTGTTATTGCAGATAACCATCTCAATTCTTTGGGAAATGTTGGTAAATTGGGAACAAAACCTGCTTATGAAGCCATGAAAGAAGCTGATTTATTAATTATGTTAGGGACTAATTATCCTTATGTTGATTATTTACCTAAATCAGATTGTACGTGTATTCAAATCGACATTAATCCTCAAGTATTTGGCAAGCGATTCCCGGTTACAGTTGCATTGGAAGCGACGGTTAAGGATTTCTTAACAGCGATAAATGAATTAGGGGAACTTCGGACAGATGCACGATTTTTAACGGCTTGTCAACAGACGATGATTCATTGGAATCGTTGGATGACTGAGGAGAAAAATAAACAAGGAACACAAATTCATCCGGCATTTATGATGTCATGTGTGGAGAAAATAGCGACTCCAGAGACTATTTTTTCAATTGATGTTGGAACATCGACATCATGGGGAGCGCGTTTTTTAAGTGTTCAACCAACCCAATCATACTTAATTTCCGCTTGGTTAGGAACAATGGGCTGTGCATTACCAGGTGCGATTGCAGCCAAATTAAATTATCCTGAGCGACAAGTAATTTCAGTGGCTGGGGATGGTGCCTTTGCAATGGTCATGCAAGATTTTGTGACAGCAGTAAAATATGATTTACCTTTTGTCCAATTTGTAGTCAATAATCAAAAATTAGCATTTATTGAATATGAACAAGAATCATCTGGTCAATTAAATTATGAAATTGATTTAGCGGATATCGATTTTGCGAAAGTTGCTGAAGCGTGTGGAGGGACGGGCTATACTGTTAGAACGCCAGAAGAGTTAGAAAAATTATTACCTAATTTAAAACTGGTTACAACGCCTACCTTAGTGAATGTATACGTAACTGATGATGCACCACTTCCTGGAAAAATTGTCAAATCAGAAGCTGAGGGCTATGGAAAATTCACCTTAAATTATTTAGAAGAAACGCATCACTTTCCTAAATTACCGCCACTAAAAGAAATTCTACGTCAGTTTCTATAAACAGGGTAATGACAGTATAATACCAAAAGCCCGATATTATTTACTAAACAGTAAATAATATCGGGCTTTTGGCTGATTACCTAGTTAAATAATAGTAGGTATCAACTTATTGATTTAAGGTTCGTACTAGATAAACTTCGTCACAAAAACCTCGCAAGCCATTTGCAACACGAACTGCGCGAGAATAGTGCTGACATAACGCAAAGACAGTTGGGCCACTACCGCTCATGACGGCAGCATCAGCGCCAAAAGCGAGCATTTTATCTTTAATTCCTTGAACAGAGGGGTATTTATTTAAGGTATAGCCTTCAAGTGAATTACCTAATTCTTTAGTCATTTGTTGGTAGTCTTGTTGTTCAATCGCCGTTTTTAGAGCACGAATATTAGGGTGATGAAGTTCTTCTAGACGCATACGTGAAAAAACTTTTGGTGTTGAGATGCTTAATTTGGGTTTAACCAAAACGACCCAACATTGAGGTATGGAATGTTCTAGTGGCTGAACAATATCGCCTAATCCCTTTACTAGAGCTGTTTTACCATAAAGACAAAAGGGAACATCAGTGCCAACTGGAATCGATAACTTTACCATATCGTTAAGTGTTGCATTAAGACCAAATAAACGGTTCAAGCCTCGAAAAGTTGCTGCGGCATCACTACTACCGCCACCTAAACCAGCGGCCACAGGAATATTTTTAGTTAAGTGAACCAAGACACCGTCTGAAAAACCATAAGCCTTTTGCATGATTTCAATTGTTTGGTAAATATTATTTTTTTTATCTCGTGGTAAAAAACCATTGTCAGTCTGAATAATGATTTTCTTATTTGGTAGTGGACTAAAGGTTAAACGATCAGATAAATCAATACTGGTCATAATCATTTCTAATTCATGATAGCCATCAGGGCGTTTATATAAGACGTCTAAACCTAAATTTATTTTAGCAGGTGCCTTTTCGATCACTTCCATTTAATCCCTCCTAAATAACAATAGATTGTATTGAATTTATTATACATGAAAAAAAACATCTTTTAAACATTCGAGCTGGGATTATTCGCTAAATAGCATTCTTTTTGTTTTCGAGTCAGTTGTTTAAAGGCATACTCTGCTTTCATGGCCGCGCTTTTAGATGGAAATTTTTCTATGTGAATTAGCTTAGCAGGACGACGGCTAGCCAAGCGTGTATATTTGGCACCTTTTCCTGTATTGTGTTCATTTAGACGTCTACCAATGTCAGTTGTATAGCCAGCATAATAACTAAGGTCAGCACACTCTAAAACATAAAAATAAGCCGTTTGTTTAGTCGCCATGGAGTAATGCCTTAATTTCAGGTGTATATTGTTGAGCTTCGTCATAAGTGATAATCGGTGGTAAAATTTTCAAACCATCCGTTTTTCCGTCTTTGATGCCTTCGATTAAAATGATATTTGCCTCTTTACCCATTTTAGGATAAATAAATTGCACTCTTTTTGGTGCAATTCGGTGACGACGCATACTATCAATAATATCAAGTAACCGGTCTGGTCGATGTACCATGGCGATTTTACCAGTCATCTTTAATAACTTACTGGCTGTGTAAAAAACATCGTCTAATTTTAGATGAATTTCGTGGCGAGCAATAGCCAGATAAGGATTTGGATTTTTTTTACTTTTGGGTTGTTCTTTGAAATAAGGTGGATTACAGGTAATAAAGTCAACTGAATCAGTAGGGATATAATCAAGTGCCTTAGTAACGTCAGCATTAATGATAGTCAGTTGTTGCTCAAATTGATTTAATTGAATACTACGTGTGGCCATATCTGCTAGTCGTTCTTGTAACTCAATTCCTATAATTGAAGCAGTTGTTCTGGGCTGCATAAATAGACCAACAGCACCATTTCCAGCACAAAAATCGATGATTGTCCCACGTTTTGGAATTGAAGCGAAATGAGCAAGTAGCACGGCATCTAATGAGAAAGAAAAAACATCAGGGCTTTGAATGATTTGAATGTTTTGTGCGGGTAATTGGTCAATACGCTCATTTTCTTTGAGTAAGTCTGACATAATAAAACTCCTTAATTATTAATTTTTCATTGATTATAACAAAAAATCATCATAAAAACTTGAAACTTTAGTCGTTATTAGGCATACTTGTTTACAGTTAGATAGTAAAGATAAAGGATGGAAGAGTATGTTTTATACGTTTATCGTGCGTTTGGTTGGCGTATTAGTGTTTTTAATAAATACAAATACAAAATTTGAAGGCAAAGAAAATTTGCCAAAAGATGAAAATTACGTATTAGTTGGACCTCATCGGACTTGGTATGAGCCAATGTTTTTTGCGCTAGGTGCTTGGCCAAAGCGTTTTTCATTTATGGCGAAAAAAGAGTTATTTAAAAATCCAATTCTACGGTTCATTTTAATAAAATGCCACGCTTTTCCTGTGGATCGTGAAAATCCTGGACCGAGTGTCATTAAAACCCCAGTTAAGACGTTAAAGAATACTGATTTAAGTGTCATGATTTTTCCAAGTGGAAGTCGGTACTCTGATGAATTAAAAGGTGGCGCGGCTTTAGTTAGTAAATTATCTAAAACGAGTATTGTACCTGCCGTTTATCAAGGCCCGTTAAAATTCTGGGGCTTATGGACTAAGAAACGTGTAACGGTACGATATGGTGCACCAATTGATATTTCCGATATTAAAAAAATGGATAAAGCGGGTATTGCAGAAGTCGAACGTCGCATGCAAGCATCATTTTTAGAACTAGATAAATTAATCAATCCTGATTTTGTCTATGTTAAACCAGTTAAGAAAAGTAAAAGTTAATCGCTTTTACTTTTCTTTTTTTTGCGTTGTTCGAGTGCCACTTTTTTGTTAATAGTTTGCTATAATAGATAGAAGACCTATTTTAGGAGGACAAAAATGAAATTTTTACATACTGCTGATTGGCATATTGGACGGAAACTGAATGGTTTTTCATTATTAGAAGAACAAAAAGCTGCCTTTGATTCATTGATGCAAATTGCTCAAACCGAAGAAGTTGATGCGATTATTATTGCAGGTGATTTATATGACCGGACAGTACCATCAGTGGAAGCCGTGGGGCTGTTTCACCAAATGATGATTGAGATGAACATGACCGCTAAATTACCCGTTTTTGCGATATCAGGTAATCATGATAGTCGCGTTCGTTTAGAAGTTGGTGCACCTTGGTTAAAGTCGACACAATTTTATTTACATACCCAGCTCGAACAAGCTTTTGAACCGATTGACTATCAATCATGCCAGCTTTACTTATTGCCCTATTTTGAACCATTTCATGCGCGTGCCTATTTTGGTCGAGACGATATTCGTACTATTGAACAAGCAATGACTTTGGTTATTGATAAAATAAAACAGACGTTTGATCCAACGAAAAAACACTTGCTAGTAACACACTTCTTTGTGCAAGGTGCTCTCAAAAGTGATACGGAAACACCTTTAGAAGTGGGAGGTTTGGATAATGTTCCTGCTAATCTGTTTGCTGAATTCGATTATGTTGCACTAGGACACTTACATTATTTTAATGCCATTAGAAAATTAGAAACAATAAAGTATAGTGGAGCATTATTAAAATATTCACTGTCTGAATGTGGTCAAGAAAAAGGTGTTCGCCTAGTTGAAATAGGAGATGAGGTAACGAGTCGCTTTATCCCCATTAGTCCTATCCGTGATGTCGTTCATTTAACTGGTCAATTGGGAGAACTTTTAGATCCTGATTTTTATCAGGCGATTAATCGTGAGGATTATATTGGTATTACCTTGACCGATACAGCAGTTGTTGATGATAGCTTAGGACAACTACGGGCAGTTTATCCACGATTAATTAGTCTAGAACGTGCAGTAAAGTCACCAACTGATAATGAGGTGGCTGAGTTAACAATTACAGATGTTAGCCAACTAAATCCAGAGCATTTAACCAAACAATATTTTGAAACTATGACAGATAAAATACTAACTGTACAGCAAGAGGCGTGGTTGTCTGACGCCATTAGTCAAACACTCAAAGAAAGGTAAGATTTGCCCATGCAGCCATTACGTTTAGAATTACATAATTTTGGTCCTTATGACCACTGTACGATTGATTTTAGGTCGTTTTATGCCCAATCGTTGTTTTTAATTACAGGAAAAACGGGTGCTGGTAAGACGACTATTTTCGATGGTATGACTTATGCGCTTTACGGGAGTACATCTGGAGGACTAAGACAAGGCAAAGACATGCGTTCAAGTTTTGCGACGCCTGACGAGCGAACTGTTGTGACCTTTGAATTTAGCTATCGTGATTTAACCTATACTGTGACTAGAGAACCAGAACAATTAGTCAATAAAGCTCGTGGTACAGGGACTCGTGTTCAACCGGCAAAGGTTTGTCTAACCGTTTATAACCAGGAAGGACAGGAAATTAAGCAACTTACTAAAGAAAAAGAAGTTGGATTGTTTATTCATGAATTATTGCAACTCAATCGTGCCCAATTTTTACAGATTATCATGTTACCACAAGGTGAGTTTAGGCGCTTTTTAAATGCTGATAGCAATGATAAAGAGAAAGTGTTACGTCAATTATTTAATACATCTTTATATCAACAAATCGCCGAGCAATTAAAAGAACAGAAAAAAAAGCGTGATCGACAGCTAGCAGAAGTTCGACAGGAAACGTTAATTTTAGCTAAACAGTTACAATTTGATGATTTGCTTAGAGAAAAATTGATAGCAGACAGTTTAGTAACAGACTATCTTGAGGTATATGAGGAGCAAACAATCCGCTATGACTCACAAATAAAAGAGCTGAAGACACACCTAAGGCAGCAAACCGAGACGTATAACCAATTGCTTGAAAAAATTACACAGGGTGAACGTATTAATCAACGCTTTGCACAACTTAAAGATGTCAAACAGTCACTAAGTGAGTTAGATAACGAAAAAGACCAAATAGTCGATTTAAAAGTGAGAGCCAACCGCCTAAATCAAGTGGCGACACTCGACAATACTTACACGCTTGTTCTGGAAAAACAGCAAGATATAACTGAGCTGACCAATAAGTTGATAGCAATTAATCGAGAAATCACAAATTTAGACCAACAATTAGTGACATGTGACCAAGAGATTCAAAGTCTACAAAAGCAAGATAGCGAGATGGCGCAAAAACAAGATCGTGTGGCTCAAATTGATTTGTGGTTACCATTAGTCACTGAACAACAAGTTATCAAAGAACAATTAAGAGTTAAAGAAAAAGAGCTAACTGACCAAAAAGAACTGCTTCAACAACTAACAGGTGATGTCACATCATTGCAAAAGAAAAAAAGTGAGTTAGACCTGATTGTATCTCAAGAAGTTACGTTCTTGAAACAATTAAATACGTGTGAGCAAGACATGAAAACAAATGACTGGCTATGTGATAGAATTGAGGAATTAAAAAAATTATTAGTTCAAACACAAAAGTTAGAAGAACAAAAAAATATGACCTGATTGAGAAAGATCAAGTAATAGAGAGACTTAATAGTTTGGAGCAAGCGAAACGTGTAGCTAAAAGTGACTTAGCTAAGCAGTTAATTCAACAGCTAATGTCAGATTTGTTACCTGGGGAACCTTGTCCAGTATGTGGATCTTTAGAACATCCTAAAAGTGACGCACAACATATGGTTACCGATACGACAGCGACTGTTCACACATTAACTAATGAGCTAGACCAGCTAGATGTAGAGTTAGAATCAGTACGTCTTGTCTACCAAACTTTGACTGGTCAATTGACAGGCTATCAACAGCAGTTAGACCAATTGGCATTAGCAATCGATACAAAAAAAGCCTCTATTCAAGCAGATTTACCTAAAAGTATCTCTCCAAATAGTCCGGTGTCAGAGTGGAAGGAATCGTTGGAAGTATGCGCTACTGATATTAAGAAACAAATTAAGCAGTTACAAAAGCAATTAATAGTTATTGATCAAGCCAAAGAAGATAGTATCAGGTGTCAAGATGAATTAGATATATTGAGCAAACGGCAAGCAACAATACAATTAGTATTAAGTGACTGTCAACAAGTCTTAGCTAGTCATCAAGGTGTTTTGGAGTCGATATCTCAAAAACTTCCTAGTCATAATTTACAAGGTGATAGCTTACAAGAAGAAAAAATTCAGCTGATGCAAATTATAAGCACTTGGCAAAATGATTTGGAAAAACAGCAACACGAATTGGTCGAGACTCAACAAGCTTTACAGATTAAACAAGTAACCAAGGTTAACTACGATAATCAGTTAGATGAACTTGAGAAAAGAACAGCCCAATTATCGACTCAATTAATGTCTCACTTAGTGGATAATCAGTTGTCGTTTGATGAATTTTTGGCGTTAAGACCAAAGCTTCCTGAACTAGAAGCGATTATTGAGAAGGTGCAGCAGTTCGAAAAAGAAGAGTATGCATTGAAACGAGAACTGCAATTATTAACTAAGGAATTAGCGAACCAAATGCCAGTGGAACTAGAAGAATGGCAAGTCATGTGTGACAACTTAAAAGTAGAACTCGATGTGAGTAAACAAGAGCTAGCTGAGCAACGGTTTATAATGGACGCTAATGAACAAGTAATGAATCGTATCCAAGCATTGCTAACAAAAGCGGCAAAAGATTTAGAACAGTTACAAGAATTAACGGAATTATCGGATGTTTTAAATGGTGATGGTATGAATAAATTAAGCTTAGAGCGCTATGTTTTACAATTGTATTTGGCTGAAATTTTACGTTTAGCCAATCAGCGTTTAGCGCTACTAACAACTGGACGTTACCGTTTTGAAATTAATCATGAGCAAGGTTCATATAAAAAAAGTACCGGTCTAGAAATGAATATCTTCGATGACTTTACGGGTGTCTCCCGTAGTGTTAATACTCTATCTGGTGGCGAAAGCTTTATCGCGGCTCTATCTTTATCATTGGCCTTAACAGAAGTCATTCAGCAAAATGCTGGAGGAATTATGATTGATGCGATGTTCATTGATGAAGGCTTTGGTTCATTGGATGAAGAATCGTTAGAGATGGCGATTCGTTCGTTAGAATTAATTCGTGGTGACGGGCGTTTGATTGGAATTATTTCCCATGTTCGTGAATTAAAAGAGCGAATTCTCCAACAATTACAAGTAATTGCCTCCCCAGAAGGTAAAAGTCGAATAAAAGAGCGACTAGAATTTGAATAGGACGTGATAGTATGAAATGGTCCATCCCTGAAAAAATAGTTGAAGAAGGTAGAGAATATGCTAAAGATGGTCGAGTAGTCTCTATCAGTAAAAATGAAGAACAGCAAGTATGGTATGCCGACGTAATAGGTTCGGAGGTTTTTCATGTTGAATTAGATGGTACTGCCAAAGAAGAAGATGTCTGCCAGTGCCAATACTGGCATCAACATAATAATTTTTGTAAACATACCGTAGCAGTTGAACTTGCTTTACGTGAAAAAGGGTTAAATCGCTATATTAAAAAGCAAGTGACAAATAAAAGCACCTATCAAGCACCAACACCAGCTGAGATTTTGACAACTAGTTTCGAACATGTTCAAGAATCTGTCATTGATCGTATGCTTTTGAAAAGTGATCCCCTAAAAATTGAGTGGACACTCGAGGTTATAGAGGCTACAGCACATCATCCAGAACAATCTGTGATTGGCTTGTCTGCTAAAATCGGTCGTCGTGAACCAGGTAGCCGTCTATATATTGTAAAGAATATCAAAGATTTATTATGGTGTTATGAATTCAAGGGTGTTCTTTTAATTAACGACAATCATTATGTGATTAGTGATAACTCGTTTACGAAACGCGATGACCAATTATTGGAACGTTTGGTTGATATTACGCATAATCAGGAAATGTTTACTGCAGCCGCTGGAGTTCAACCTAAAGGGAAAATTAGTAAACGTTATGTGATTTTAGATAAAGAAGATGCGAAGTATTTTATTAATCAGCTTATGACTGAGGAACGACTTTTGTTTATTATGGGTGAAGAAAAAAAGGAAACGTTGTTATTTAAACAAAATCAAATTCCACTTGAACTACATGTATCACCAGTAGGGGTCTCAGATTATCAATTAGATATCAACGACCATATTGAATTGCATTTAGAAAAGTACCAATGGTTAATCGCACGCCATTCAATTTATGAAATTGATAGCGAACAATCTGAGCGATATCAATTATTAAGACAAGTTTTAAAACGAGTCCCACAGGCCACTATGCGCTTTAACGAGAAAACAGTTGGTGGTTTATTCTCGTATATTATCCCTAATTTAGAAAGTATTGCGACTGTCAAAATGTCTGATACCTTAACTTCTGAAATGATCCGTTTTCCTTTGGAGACTAAGTTAAGTATTGATAGTAAGCGTGGGCAATTACAGGTTCGAGTAGATTTTATTTATGGCGAGTATGTTTTTTCTAGTGATAGTGACTATTCGACGACTGATGCTAAGCAAGGTCGTGTGGTACGTAATCAAGTGCGTGAAACGCAAATCGAGAAATTACTTGAACACTTTGGTTATACTAAGCGCGGACTATCTTACATGAAAAATATGCCAAATGGTGAACGTTTGTATCAATTTTTTAAAAATGAAATTCCGCTATTTCAACGTTATGCGACTGTCGAATTATCAGATGCATTAAATCATTTATTTGTTGAGCCAGAAGAATATCAACCGAAAATTAGTATTTTAGATGAGGGCTCTTGGCTTGATATTAATTTTGATATTTCTAATATTGGTGATGAAGAAGTGAATGATGTCTTAATCAGCTTGATGAAACATCAGGAGTATCACCAATTAAAGAGTGGGCAGTTAATTTTTCTTGATGACGATCATTTCAAACAAACGAGTCAAGTACTTCAAAAATTAAGACATGATATTAAAATCAAAAAAGGTAAATTAACCGTGCCGAAATATCGTGGTTTGCTAGTTAATCAAATTATTAGTCAAACGAATGATGTTGAGACGTCGGATTCAGTATCTGAAATGGTCACTTATTTAAGCCATCCAGAGACGTATCCGGTAACTATTCCGACAGAATTACAGGCGACTTTACGTGATTATCAAGAAGTCGGATTTAAATGGTTAAAAATGTTAAGCCATTATCAATTTGGGGGTATCCTAGCTGATGATATGGGGCTAGGTAAGACGTTACAACTAATCACCTATTTACTTTCTGAAAAAGCCGATAATCTATTAACACAACCTAGCTTGATTGTAGCACCAGCTAGTCTATTATTTAATTGGAAAAAAGAATTGGCTCGCTTTGCTCCTAGTTTAAAAACGATGATTGTTATGGGGTCTAAGGCTGAACGTGAGGCCTTAATAGAGCAAATGCCTGATGTAGATATCTTGATTACGTCGTATACGACATTGCGTCAAGATAGCGAGCTCTATCAAGCCACCACATTCCATAGTTTGGTGTTAGATGAAGCACAAATGGTTAAGAATGCAGCAACGAAGACGTTTCAGTCAATTGAAATCTTGAAAGCTAAACAAAAATTTGCGTTAAGTGGCACGCCAATTGAAAATAAATTAGAAGAATTATGGGCTTTATTTAAATTAATTATGCCAGGATTTTTTCCTGCACTCCGTCAATTTAAAAAGTTACCAACTGAAACGATTGCGATGATGATTCAACCGTTTGTCTTGCGTCGTGAGAAGAAAGAGGTCTTGAAAGATTTACCTGATAAAGTTGAAACTGATTTATATAGTCAGTTAACTGATGAGCAGAAAAAAGTTTACCTAGCATTCTTGCAACAAATGCAAGAACAAGTTTCAACGATGACTGACGCGGACCTAAATCGTAATCGACTCAGTATTTTATCTGGGTTGACGCGACTACGCCAAATTTGTTGTGAGCCAAGTTTATTCTTAGAAGATTATACAGGTGGTTCCGGAAAATTAACGCAAACATTGGAACTTGTTCAAACAGCTAAAGCTAATGGCAAACGGATGTTGCTATTCTCACAATTTACAAGTATGTTGTCTATCTTAGAAGAAGAATTTGAAAAAATTGGTATTTCAACATTTTATTTAAGAGGTAGCACTCCGATTGCGAAACGTCAAGAAATGGTTGAACGGTTTAATCGAGGTGAAAATGATGTATTCTTGATTTCTTTAAAAGCCGGAGGTACTGGGCTGAATTTAACGGGTGCAGATACTGTTATTTTGTATGATCTATGGTGGAATCCTGCTGTGGAAGATCAAGCGACTGGTCGTGCACACCGTATGGGACAGACAAGAAAAGTCGAAGTTTGGCGTCTGATTTCGGAAGGAACAATAGAAGAAAAAATGCATCAATTACAAGCAACTAAAAAAGAATTATTCGATCAAGTGATGAATGCAGAGGATGTAAAACCTCTCGCTCAAATGACTGTGAGTGATTTAAAATCAATTCTTGATATCGGTGAGTAGTGACTTAATACTGAAACAGACAAAACTGTCTGTTTCAGTATTTTTATTACTATTTAATATAGTTATAGGACTGAGTTACTTTGTAGCATACTATTTTATTACAGTGCATTAAATGGTATGCTAGTAAAAATTATAAATGGAGGAGCTAGTCAATATGGGGCTTATTCGGGAAAAATTACCGCTACTAGCTATCTTAATTGCTTTATCCGTTGTCTTAGGTTTGGTCATTAATATACCAATTCCTGGAACAAACGGCTATGTGAATTTATTAGATGTAGGAATTTATACAGCTGCTCTAACACTTGGTGGCCCAGCTGGTTTGCTTGTTGGTGCTAGTAGTGGATTATTGCTTGATTTATTACTAGGCTATCCACAATGGATGTTTTTTTCACTAGTGATTCATGGTTTACAAGGCTACCTTGTTGGTATCTTAGCGAAAAATCAAGTTAAAACGTTGCCTTTGTTAGGTCTGATTTTAGGTTCTTTTACTATGGTTATAGGCTATTATTTAGCGACATGGCTACTGTATGGTCATTTGGCAGGATTAGCATCATTACCTAGTAACGCATTACAAGTAATTGTTGGGATAATTGGTGCATCGAGCATTGTCGCTATTTTAAATAAACAAAAGATGACACTGCATCATTGGTAGACGATTATTCAAAGAATTTTAGATTAAACTATGCTAAAATATATAGTAGGAAAACTCGGGAAAATGATTAGGAAGGTTGGGAAAAAATGACAGAGTATGTAATTGCCGTTGTTGGTGCGACAGGAGCCGTCGGGAAAAAAATGATTGAGATACTTGAGAATAGTTCTTTACCATTGAAAAAAGTTGTATTTTTAGCATCAAAGAGATCAGTTGGAAAACAGATTTCGTTTCAAGGGCAGATTTATCAAGTTGAAGAATTAACACCAGAATCGTTTAATGGTGTTGACATTGCATTATTTAGTGCTGGAGGGGCAATTTCTGAACGCTACGCACAAGAAGCTGTGAATCGTGGCGCTGTAGTAATCGATAATACTAGTGCCTTTCGGATGCATTCAGATGTGCCGCTAGTCGTTCCAGAGGTTAATGAAGCGGCGTTAGCGGCACATCGTGGAATTATCGCTAATCCGAATTGTTCAACAATTCAAATGATGGTTGCTTTAGATCCAATACGTCAAGCTTATGGTTTAGAACGTATTATTGTATCAACTTATCAAGCTGTTAGTGGAGCTGGAGCTGAAGCGATAGAAGAGATGACGACCCAAGCTCAAGCGATGTTAAATCATGAACCAGTACCAACGCCAGAAATTTTACCTTGTGGGAGTGACAAGCGTCATTATCCTTTAGCGTTTAATGTCTTAGCGCAAATTGATGAATTTAGTGAAGCAGGTTATACGTTAGAAGAATGGAAAATGATGAACGAGACCAAAAAAATTATGGCAGATAATCAAATCAAAGTTGCTGCTACGTGTGTTCGTGTGCCTGTGATGACAGGTCATTCGGAATCGGTCTTTATTCAGTTAAAGCATGCAGATGTCAGTGTTAAAGCTATTCAAGAGTTATTAACAGCTGCACCAGGTGTAACAGTACAAGATGACCCTAGTCAACAAATTTATCCACAACCGCTGACTAGTGTTGATTTGCCAGATGTTTTTGTTGGCCGAATACGTAAAGATTTAGATGATGCATATGGTATTCACCTGTGGATTGTCTCAGATAATTTAATCAAAGGTGCTGCTTGGAACTCAATTCAAATTGCGGAAAGTTTACACCGTTTGGATTTAGTCCGTGTTTCTGATAAGCTAGGGGGAGATAATTGATGACAGACCAACTACAAAACGTAACAATTTGGACAGCAATGGTAACGCCATTTAATACAGAGGGTAAACTGGCTATTGATAAGGTTGGCCCCTTAGTTGATTACTTGTTAGCCAATGAAACTGAAGGTTTGGTTGTTGCGGGAACAACTGGTGAAAGTCCCACGTTAAATCGTGAAGAAGAACTTGAGTTATTTAAAGAAGTCATTCGCTGTGTCGATGGCCGAGTACCGATTATTTGTGGTGTTGGTACAAATGATACCGCTGAAACTGTGAAGTTTATTAAGCAAGTAGCCGAACTGGATGGTATCAGTGCAGGCTTGTGTGTGGTTCCGTACTACAATAAACCAAGTCAAGAAGGTATGTATCGTCATTTTAAAACGCTCTCTGAGGCTAGTAATTTACCAATAATGCTGTATAATGTTCCAGGACGGACTGGTGTATCTTTATCAGTCGAAACCACATTGAGTTTAGCGCAGCTACCTAATATTATTGGGACTAAAGATTGTCAGGGGCTAGAAGCAATTGCTGAATTAGTCGAATGCGCACCCGACGATTTCTTAATTTATACTGGTGAGGATGCCTTAGCTATGCCAGCCAAAATTATTGGAGCGACCGGTGTTATTTCAGTTGCGAGTCATGTTGTCGGAAAAGAAATGTTTGCCATGTATCAAGCCATTCAATTGGGAGATTTGATTAAAGCGGCTAAGTATCATCGTGTGTTATTATCAACATATCAAGCGGTCTTTTCATGTCCGTCACCCTCGCCGGTTAAAGCGATTTTAAATCAGTGGGGTATTGAGGTTGGTGAACCACGACTACCAATGGTTGCTTGTACCAATGATGAAACAATGGACATTCTGACAAAAATCAATCAATCAAAACAAATAATTAATTTATATTAACTAAATCATAATGAGGTGAAACAAAAGTGAGTCAGATAAAAATAGTTCCTCTAGGCGGCGTTAGAGAAAATGGAAAAAGTATTTACGTTGTTGAAGTAGAGGACGAAATATTCATCATGGATTGTGGCTTGAAATATCCAGAGTATGAACAATTAGGTATTGATATGGTTATTCCTGATTTTTCTTACTTAGTTGAAAATAAAGATAAGATAGCTGGTGTCTTTTTAAGTCATGGACATGCGGACGCTATTGGTGCGTTACCGTATTTACTTGAGCAAATTGATGTTCCTGTTTTTGGGACAGAACTAACGATTGAGTTAGCTAAGTTAAATGTTAATAATTATCCAAATACAAAAGATTATACCGATTTCCATGTCGTTAATGAATTTACAGAAATTGAGTTTGAAAAAGCTGTGATTAGCTTTTTTAGAACGACACATACTATTCCAGATTCAATTGGTGTTGCAGTAAAAACGGATGAAGGTACAATTGTCTACACTGGTGATTTTAAGTTTGATCAAAGTGCAAGTAAAGAATACCAAACGGATTTTTCGCGTTTAGCAGATATTGGTAAAGAAGGCGTACTAGCTTTGTTAAGTGATTCCACAAATGCTGAAAGTAATGCCTTAATTGCTTCTGAAAATCAAACAGCCGATGAAATCTATGAGACCCTCCGCTATTGGGATGGAAGAATTATTGTTGCAAGTGTCGCAAGCAATATTCAGCGAATCCAACAAATTTTAAATGCGGCACATAAATCGTTTCGTCAGGTTGTTTTAACTGGAAAAGACCTAGAGCAAATTGTTAAAACAGCGATTCGTTTAGGTAAATTAAGCTTACCTAGCGATGATTTAATCATTACTGAAAAAGAAATGAAGAAAAAAAATCCGGATGAATTATTGATTTTAGAAACAGGTCGGATGGGCGAGCCATTAAAATCATTACAAAAAATGGCTAGTCGTCGTCATAGGTCAGTGAATATTACTGAAGGTGACTTAGTATATATTACTACAACACCATCAAGTGCTATGGAAACAACCATGGCAAAAACCGAAGATATGGTCTACCGTGCTGGTGGGACAGTGAAAACTATCTTAGATAATATTCACGTATCAGGTCATGGTAATCAGAATGACTTAAAATTAATGATAAATCTAATGAAACCGAAATATTTTGTGCCAGTACAAGGTGAATATCGCGTACTAGCTGCCCATGCTGATTTAGCTCATGAAGTGGGAATGTCTTATAAAGATATTTTTATTACCGGTTGTGGTGATACGCTAGAATTAGAAAAAGGACGTTTAAGAATGACTGGTTCTGTGGATGCAGATAATGTCTTAATTGATGGTCTTGGTGTGGGTGATATTGGAAATATTGTTTTACGTGACCGAAAAGTACTATCGGATGATGGTATCTTTATTGTGGCTGTGACAATTAGCCGCCGGAAAAAGAAAATTATTTCTAGTCCCCGAATTACCTCACGCGGCTTTGTTTACTTAAAAGCAAGTAATGATTTAATTGCTGAAAGTACACAAATTGTGGAAAAAGTTGTTTTAGATAACCTTGACAAACAAGAATTTGATTGGGGTATCTTAAAGCAAGAAATACGGGATGATTTAAGTAAATACCTTTATGCACAAACAAAACGTAAACCGGTTATTTTACCAGTTATTATGGAAGCGAGTCAAAAGAAAAAATAAGTGATGCCGAAAAGACTACTTAGTCGCGATGAGCGAACAAGTAGTCTTTTTAAAAGGAAAGGCTTTGACTTATTATTTATTCTACTGTTTAAAGAATTCGAAGAGAACTAGTTTAATTAAATGAGTATGAGCAGTCTTGATTAGTGATAAATAAAATTTCTTTTTTTGCCTAAATCATGATAGAATTCAAATTGTAGATTTCATCAAAGTGTAACAGTTTAATTAATAGATATAATACAGTTGTCGTCAAGATTGGAGCGAAGAAATGAGTATAACGAAGCATGATCAAATATTAGAATATATTGAAATGTTACCTGTTGGTGGTAAAATTTCGGTACGTGGTATTGCTAAAGAGCTACATGTTAGTGAAGGGACAGCCTACCGAGCAATTAAAGAGGCTGAAAATGTTGGATTAGTCTCAACAATTCAACGGGTTGGTACAATTAGAATTGAGAAAAAAATCAAAGAAACGATTGAAAAATTATCTTTTGGTGCGGTTGTTTCAATCATTGAGGGTGAGGTTTTAGCCGGTCGTAAAGGTTTAACTAAAATTTTAGACCAATTTATTATTGGTGCCATGACTGAAGATAATATTAAACGCTATTTGACACCAGGTTCATTAATGATTGTTGGTGATCGTGAAGAGGTGCAACAATTAGCTTTAGAAAATGGTGCAGCGGTCCTGATTACAGGAGGCTTTAATGTGTCACCTAATATTCTATCAATCGCTGATCGTGTTGAACTGCCGATTATACGGACAACGGAAGATACCTTCACTGTAGCGACAATCATTAACCGCGCAATCAGTGATCAAATGATTAAAAAAGACATCATGGTTGTCGGTGATATTCAAAAAAACCTTGATGAAACGGATTTTTTAAGTGTGAGAGATACACTTGCTGATTATTACCGTCTAGTTGAATTAACTGGGCATACACGTTATCCGGTTGTCAATAAAGGACAGCGTCTAGTTGGGATTATTACCGCAAAGGATGTAGCTAATAAGCAAGAGTCTCAATTAATTGAAAAAGTTATGACGAAGAATCCACGCTATGCGAAAAAGCATATGAGTGTCGCAAGTATTGCGCATTTGATGACATGGGATGGGATTGAATTAATCCCAGTCGTAAATGATGATTTAACATTAGATGGTGTGATTTCTAGACAAGGTGCTATTCAAGCAATTCAACTCTCACAACATAAGCAAATCATCGGTGGAAATGCATTAGTTGATCAAATAACTAATGGTTTAGTTGAAAAGACATCATCGACACCTGCCGATTTGCCTACGTTTTCTTTCTTAGTAACACCACAGATGGTAAATAGTATGGGTACTGTGGCTTATGGTGTGCTCAATCAACTGATCGCAGATGTCACTTATCAGGCGATTCGTCTAAAGCATCAAACAAATGCGATTGTCGAACAGGCTAGTTTATATTATTATAAGTTGATTCAGATTGATAGCGAAATTGACATTAAACCACGTATTATTGATTTCGGTCGTCGTTCTGCAAAATTAGAAATAGACGTCCTAATTGACAACGTCTCAGTGGCTCGTGCAATTGTGGTCTGTCAAATTATGGAACAATCTTAAGGAGTGAGCCTTGTGCAAATTACAAAAGACATTTTAGAAAAAATAAAAACATATCAAACAATTATGATTCACCGTCATCAAAGTCCAGATCCGGATGCTCTTGGATCACAAGGAGGACTAGCGACAATTTTAAGAGCAACTTTTCCTGAGAAAAACATCTACTGTATTGGTGGCCCAGTGAATGATTTGGATTATCTAATTACAATGGATAGTGTGTCTGATGATTTGTATCAAAATGCTTTGGTCATTACGACTGATACGGCTAATGCACCAAGAATTAGTGGTGATCAATACAATTTAGGGAAAGAATTAATCAAAATTGACCATCACCCAAATGATGAACCTTATGGCGATTTGGCATGGGTTAATACTAAAGCAAGTAGTACTAGTGAGATGATTTATGATTTTTATCATGAACATCAGACAGAATTACAGATGACAGATGAAGCGGCAAGATTACTTTATGCTGGTATCGTTGGGGACACTGGTCGCTTTTTATACCCAGCAACAACGAGTCACACATTATGGGTTGCATCAAACTTATTAACTTATAACTTTGACGCTGCAAGCTTAAATCGTACAATGGACGAAATTAGTCTTAAAGTAGCACGGATGACTGGTTATGTGACAGAAAACTTAGTGATAGATGAAAATGGTGCCGCCATGATTCTACTAACACAAGAAATTCTTGATGAATTTGACATGGTGGATTCTGAAACACCCGCTTTAATTTCAGTTCCAGGTAAAATTCAAGGAGTTAGAGCTTGGGGAATTTTTGTGGCTCAGCCAGAAGGCTTTTATCGAGTTCGTTTACGTTCGAAGGGACCGGTAATTAATGAAATTGCTAAACGTCATAATGGTGGGGGACATGTATTAGCGAGTGGTGCAAATGCAAAAGACTTGGCTGAAGTCGAAGAGATTTATCAAGAAATTCAAGCAGTTGTTCGTGAGTTTTATTAACCAAAGACTTTAAGTCGGAGTTTGGCAACTAAAAAAACGGTAATCAAGATCGAGTTGATTACCGTTTTTTAGTTCCAACGATTATAAAATAAAAGATGTGTTATTGTTTGATAATAGGTCTTGTAATGTGTTAGTTAGACAATTGCTAAGATAATGTAATGGCTGTATAATGGTGTTTGAGGGAGCTGATAAGATGGATTTTTATACGTATAAATACTTTGTTCAACAATCGCAACATGCTGATTTAATCAAATATATTTTGTTGATTTTATTATTAGTTGCCTTATTGTTAATCGTTTGGAAACAGTTTCGAAGTCGTGAAAGAGTCAAGTATCGCGATTTAGTCATTTTATTATCATTGACCATTATGTTTTTTGTGGGCATTCAAGTCAATGATTATGAAGTCGGAAAATTAAATCAAAATAATTCAGCTCAAATGGTTGAATTTTTAGAATCATTAGCAAAAAGGCAAAAAGTGGCGGTTGATGATTTGTCAGTTAACTCGCGCTCGATTAAAGATGAAATGATTATCAAAATGTTTGATAATTATTACCAAGTTAATATGAGTAATGACTTGTCCAGTTATAAACTAGAAGAAACGTTTCTGATTCATGACACTGTCAAAAACGTGATTGAAGGAGATTAATGAGATGCAAGATTATGTTAATATAATTGCTAAACTAGCTACGGGTTTAATTTGTATGATTTTCCAAATGAACCTGTTGGGTAAATCCAATCTCGCACCGGTATCTGCCTTAGATCAATTACAGAACTACGTTTTAGGGGGAATTATTGGTGGTGTGATTTATAATGACCAAATAACTATTTTACAATTTCTACTAATTCTAATTGTTTGGACATTTTTAGTAACATTATTTAAGTATTTAAAAGAGAACGTTGGTTTTATGAAGACTATTATTGATGGCAAACCAACCGTGCTCATTAAAAATGGCGAGGTTCTCGTCCATGAATGTGCTAGACGTGGCGTAGCAGCCAGTGATTTGATGTTTAAATTACGGACAGCCAACATCTATGACACTAGACAAGTTAAAAGAGCAATTCAAGAACAGAATGGACAATTAACAATTATTCTATATGGAGAAGAATCGGTTAAATTCCCACTAATTACAAATGGTATTATCGATGACAATATTTTGGAAAGTTTTGATAAAGATCGTGAATGGTTAGTAAATGAATTGAAAAAGAAAAATACGGATGCTTCAAATGTTTATTTGGGTCAATATATCAATGGTAAATTAGAACTAAGTTTTTATGAACCAGTTGAGAGTAAAAATAGTGAAAGTTAGTTTATCAAAAGAGTAGTTAAATATTTGAAATTGAAAAATAAAAATCAGCAACGGTAGATGTCTAATCACTCGTTGCTGATTTTTTAGTTTGGATAATTAATTGAAAAAAATAATTTAGAAAAGAGTCGTTAAAAATTGATCGACTGTTGCATAAGAACCATTTTGGCGATCTTCAAAAAAACCGGCTTTTTCTAATTGTTTCAAAACAGTTGGATTAACAGAAGAAAAAATAATTTGACGACCGTTTGCAGTTTGCTCGTGATAAAAATCGAGTAATGATTGACTAGCAGTAACGTCAATATGTGGGACTCCACGTAAAGAAAAGATAATGTGTTGATCTTCAGGAATATTTTTTAATTGGTTATTTAAACTATCCATACTCATAAAAAATAGCGGTCCAGTTACATAAACAACACACCAGTTAAGATCAGTTGGTGCATACTCCTTAATTCCCATTCGTGTGGGATCAACCGGTTCAATGGCAATATCAAGTTGTGCACTTTTAATGATAAAATGAATAATTGCAAATGCCGTTCCAATTAGGATAGCCATACTTAAATCTAAAGTCACAGTTGCTAACATCGTAATCAGAAATTTTATCTCGCCGCTAGCTAGACGACGTTTAAATAAGTTACGGATATTTTCCCAGTCGTTCATCCGCCATGCAGTTACAATCAAGACGCCAGCTAAACCACTTAAAGGAATATTAGACATTAGAGGTGCAAATAAGAACATGGATAGTAATAAAAACAAGGCATGAAAAATACCAGTGAGACGTGTAACGGCACCAGATTTAATGGCAACACTACTACGAGCAATCGCTGCAGTCGCTGGAATACCACCAAAAAATGGTAAAATAATATTTCCGATACCCTGAGCAATCAGTTCTTGATTATTATTAATGGGCTTCCCAGTCATTTTGCTTGCTGATGCACCGCACAACAAACTTTCGATCATCCCTAGAACGGCAATGCTAATCGCAGGTGAAATCAAGCCAGACATCATCTCTAAATTGATGTGTGAGATGTCTAAGCGGTCGTCAGCAAAGAGTGTTGTTGGGATTTCACCTACTCGAGCAACGTCCAATTTAAAAATCATAACGATTGCAGTAGTTAAAATGATGGCAACAAGTGACGAAGGAATAATAGTTTGCCACTTTTTAGGAAAAAACAGCATTAGTAGCACGACAAATAAGCCCAAAGCCGTTGTTGCGAAATTTGGATGAAAACCCTCAGTGACATAGCTCGTTAATTGCTGTAAAGGTTTTGTGCTAGAGGATGTCACACCAAAAAAGTTATTGATTTGTCCTAAAGCAATAATAATGGCAATACCAGAAGTAAAACCAGTAATCACCGATGCTGGTAAAATACTTCCTAAAATACCTAACTTAAAAATACCCGCAATCAATAAGATTACGCCTGCCATTAATGTGGCAACAAACACGCCGTTTAACCCATAAGTCGCAACGACAGAAATTAAAATAGCGGCCATGGCTCCAGTAGGTCCCGAGATTTGAAAAAAAGCGCCTGATAAAGCACTGATAATGACACCAGCGACAATTGCTGTAATCATTCCCGAAGCCGCTGTAGCACCACTTGATACACCAAAGGCTAATGCTAAAGGTAAGGCAACTGCTGCTACAGTTATCCCAGCCATTAAATCTTTCATTAAGCTAGCTTTAGAATACCCTTGAAACTCGTTTTTCAGTAAATTAATGTAATTTCCTAACATGTGTTGATCTACTCCTTTTTTTGACGATATGTTAAGAATATCACAACAAACGACTGAATGAAAACGAGTTTAAGATTTATTCTAAAAATGGTTGACATTATAAAAGAAATTAGATATACTATAAAAGTTGAGAAATAAAGCAGGAGCACCCGCTTCTCGCCTTAGTTGTTTTAAGCGACTGGGCTTGATAAAGATAATTCTTTTCGTTCTAGCGACGTCATAGAATTTTTGGTGCGGGCTCTTGATAAAAGAACCCGTTTTTCTGTGTTTTTCTCTAATATAAATGGAGGTGAATGACCATAGCTAAAGATATTATGGTAAACGACGGCATTCGTGCAAGAGAACTACGTTTGATTGCAGCAGATGGAGAGCAGTTGGGAGTAAAGACAAAAGCTGAAGCATTAAGAATTGCTGAAAGTGCCAACTTAGACTTAGTCTTAGTAGCACCAAACGCAAAACCGCCCGTTGCAAAAGTAATGGACCACGGGAAATACCGTTTTGAACAACAGAAAAAAGAACGTGAAGCCCGTAAAAAACAAAAAATTGTTAATGTTAAAGAAGTTCGTTTGAGTCCTACAATCGATGTCAATGATTTCAATACTAAGTTACGTAACGCACGTAAGTTTCTTGAAAAAGGGGACAAAGTGAAAGCTTCAATCCGATTCAAAGGCCGTGCGATTACTCATAAAGAAATTGGTCAGAACGTCTTAAATCGCTTGGCAGATGAAACTGCTGATGTATCAACAGTGGAACAAAAAGCGAAAATGGATGGCAGAAGCATGTTTATCATGCTTGCGCCTAAAACAGATAAGTAGTAAACAATCATCTGAGGAGGAAAATCAAATGCCAAAAATGAAAACTCACCGCGGACTAGCTAAACGTGTTAAACGCACAGGTGGTGGCGGATTAAAGAGATTCCGCGCGTTTACAAGTCACCGTTTCCACGGTAAAACTAAAAAACAACGTCGTCAATTACGTCGTCCAAGCATGGTGTCAAAAGGCGATTACAAACGTATCCGTCAACAATTGACTCGCATGAAATAATTTTTAGTTATTGATAATGACTAAATTTATACAATTTTAAAAGAGAACTCAAGGAGGAATTATCATGGCACGTGTAAAAGGTGGAACAGTAACTCGCCGTCGTCGTAAAAAAGTGCTTAAGTTAGCTAAAGGCTACTATGGCTCTAAACATACATTATTCAAAACAGCAAAAGAACAAGTGATGAAATCTCACACATATGCATTTAGAGATCGTCGCAAAACTAAAAGTAATTTCCGTAAATTATGGATTGCACGTATTAACGCGGCAGCTCGTATGAACGAATTAAGCTACAGCAAAATGATGCACGGTTTAAAATTAGCAGAAGTTGATATTAACCGTAAAATGTTAGCTGATTTAGCAGTACATGATGCAGCAGCTTTTACAGCATTAGCTGACCAAGCAAAAGCAGCATTAGCTAAATAATTAAATAATCGTTGTTTTAACAACAATCTACCCCGCTATCTTGAGGGGTTTTTTTTTATCCAAAAATTCAGTGATCAATAGTAGTATCGTTAGACGCTTTCTACGGAAAGAAAAAACCACTCAAAGATGAGTGGTCAACTATTTAACGATGGAGTATTTTCTAGTTATTTCTACTATATCTAGTTGCGTAGACATACGTCTTTTCGTCAATATCAAATCCGTCTTTTTCTACGGCTTTTTTTAATACTAAATGAGTGTCATCATATTTATCTCGAATTAGTATTGTATTGCTTAAAATTAATTCTACTTTACCTGTAATCTTTTCTTTGTGGACTGTTGGATAATCAATAATTGAACCTATAGAAATTAGCGTCTTAGACAAATTAAATCAATCCCTTCTAACTCTATTATAGCACAATTAGAAAAAACATTGTTTTAAGTATGTTGGTATTGATTATTTAGACTTGTAAAATATTATTTTTTGATTCGAATTGATATTCATAGGTGGTATATAATTGGTTATCAACTATATTAGCAATCAACTGCTCAAATAATCAGACTATAATTTTTAAAAAGATCATTAGCTAAATGTTAATCAGTCTAAATTGTTATGTTAGTTAAGTGGACGAGTCATTGTATTAAATTATTATTATTTGATATTAGGGTCTTTTCGTACAGGCTTTTAACTTTAAATTGATTGCTAGAATTTAGAATATGATTAATATTAATAGCTTTTCTTGGACTAAATTAACAATCTAGATTAGAATGAGTGTAGATTTAAAGCGGTTGAATAGGAAATGTTGTGATTTAATATAGATAAAGATTACCAAAAAGCCTAATTTAATTGTTTGTTAAATGTTTATTAAGTAGCTTTTAAAGGGCATTAATAACACTTTGTTCGTTTATAGCGCCTTTTTTTATCAGAAGTTGCATAAAGTTATGAAAAGTTTGATATGGCAGGTTTTATGAAAAGTTTGTATGATAAGTATATAAAAGATGGTAAGGGGAAATCAATAATGAAAAAAATAGGTTATATTAACAATAATGGTAGCGATATTTATGAGAAAGAACAACTAAACGCATTGACAACATACAATGTTGATAATATTACGGCTACTCTTGACGGTGAAGAAATTGTTTTGAACGATGATATCGTGTTAAGTGAAGTTATTGGTGAACTAGAAACAGGGGATGAACTAGTTGTTTATGAATTGAGAAGTATTGGTAAGTCGATTATTCAATTGGCTGACTTTTTAGAAGATCTAAAAACACGCGGAATTAAACTGGTTGTTCTCAATAAAGGTGAAGTTTATTCTGGTATTGATGATACAGCTTATTTAGAAATGATTTTGAAGATAGCTGAAATGGAAAAAGTGATTATTCGAGAAAGAACAACTAAAGGATTACAAGAAGCACGTAAAAATGGTCGTGTTGGCGGTCGTCCAAAAATTTCTCAAGAAACAATTGATCAAATTCGATTTTTATATAATAATAATCGTTATACACTTCGTCAAATTGCTGAGGAATGTAATATTTCATTGGGAACAGCTTATAAATATGTACAAGAAAGATAGGTTCAAGCTAAGTCTTTTTGAGGCTTAGCTTTTTTGCATTAAAAATCTGCTAAAATCTGTTGTTTATAGTTGAATCGTTGATACAGATAGAGTACGATTAGAAAAGTAGTAAAATTATATTAAGTGAGGGAACGTCATGTCACATGCTGAGAAGCGGCCAATCGTTATTGGAGTTACCGGTGGATCTGGAAGTGGAAAAACTAGTGTAAGCCGTTCGATATTAAATTCATTACCCAATCATTCTATATTACTGTTTGAGCAAGATTCATATTATCGTGACCAAAGTCATTTGTCTTTTGAGGATCGCTTAAATACCAATTATGATCATCCTTTAGCTTTTGATACTGATTTATTAACAGAACATTTGCAGCAATTAATTAACTATCAAGCTATTGATAAACCTGTATATGATTATGAATCACATACAAGAAGTCAAGAAGTTATTCATCAAGAACCTAAAGAAGTGATTATTTTAGAAGGAATATTGATTTTAGAAGATGAACGACTAAGAGATTTGATGGATATTAAAGTTTATGTCGATACAGAAGATGATATTCGAATAGTTCGCCGTATTAAACGCGATATGGAAGAGCGTGGCCGCACATTAAGCTCAATTATTGATCAGTATCTGACCGTTGTTAAACCGATGCATCATCAGTTTATTGAACCAACTAAAAAATATGCTGATATTATTGTGCCTGAAGGTGGAGAAAACCAAGTGGCCATCGACTTACTAACAACCAAAGTTCGGAGTATTTTAGAAAACAAATAAATGAATTATTTTAATGGAGGAATTAAGAATGACAGTATATCCACAATTAGATCTAGCTAATGCAACGACATTTGCGACAATTAAAACTAATAAAGGCAATTTTAAAGTTGCTTTATTTCCAGAGCAAGCACCAAAAACTGTAAAGAATTTCATTGAATTATCAAAACAGGGGTATTATAATGGGGTGATTTTCCATCGAGTTATTCCTGATTTTATGATTCAAGGTGGCGATCCAACTGGAACAGGTATGGGTGGTAGCAGTATATATGGAGAAAAATTTGAAGATGAATTCTCAAAAGAATTATTTAATCTTCGTGGTGCTTTATCGATGGCTAATGCAGGACCTAATACAAATGGCAGCCAATTCTTTATTGTTCAAAACTCTCATATTCCAATGAGTATGATGCGACAATTAGAAGAAGCTGGTTTCCCTAAAGAAATCATCGAAGCATATAATCAAGGTGGAACACCATGGTTAGATTTTAAACATACAGTTTTTGGTCAAGTTGTTGAAGGAATGGATAATGTTGACGTAATTGCTGAAGTTCAAAGAAATTCACAAGACAAGCCGTTAGATGATGTTGTTATCGAAGAAATTATTATAGAAGAATAGCGTCGTGATTAAAAAGGTTAAGAAAATGTTATCGTTTATCTTAACCTTTTTTATGTTAAACTATTAAATAGATAATTTAGAAAGGTGGCGATAAAATGAAATACAAAATTGGGATGATTATTACAGGCAAAATAACAGGCGTTCAACCGTATGGTGCATTTGTTTCGCTAGATGATAATTATCAAGGTCTAATTCATGTTTCTGAAGTAAAACATGGATTTATAAAAAATATTCATGATGAATTGTCTGTTGGAGATAAAGTAAAAGTTAAGGTGATTGATATTGATGAATATACTCAAAAAATTAGCCTATCAATACGTGTCTTGGAAAAACCAACGATTAATTTAGCTTTGCCTAATAAACGTAAACGGTATTTTACTAATCGGAAAAAGAAACTAGGTTTTTCAAGCATTGAAGAAAAATTAGATGATTGGATTGATGAAGCAATCGAAGATATATTGGAAAAATAGTGTGTTTTTTCTGAAAATATATGATATAATTGGACTTGTTTTCAACTAAAATAAATCAACTAGCTGAGGTGGAATACAATGTCACAATCTAAAGTTGCTGGAACAGTGATGCTTAATTTGGAAAATGGTGAAAAAAAGTTTTTAGTCGAAAAAGAAAAAAATCAATTTCATTTTATTAGCACTACAATTGATTCGAATTACACTAGTCTGGCCTGTATGCTGAAAGAGTTAAAAGATGTTGTTAAGCTTGATACTAGTAAAATGGATTTATTTGAATTAACTAATTTAACGGTTTCTTCGGAATCAATGCCTTTATTTGTTTTTACACTTGAAGAAGCAGATTTAGTACCAAAAAATAGTGAAAGTCAGTTCATTTGGGAAGATCCTAAAGTGATTAAAGGTGTATTAGATGGTATTGATATTTCGGGTGTTCCATTTTTTTGTTAAAAGTTATTGACTTATTCTTGAAATGTGATATTATATTTCTTGTCCTACTGATTCTTGTCAAAAAATTTAAAAATTGTTTTTTTATTTTAAAAAAATGTTGACAATTAAAAACATAATTGCTATGATATGTAAGTTGCTAAGGCAACTAATAATTAAGATTTAGACCTTTGAAAACTGAACAAAGTAAGACAAACCAAATGTGTAGGGCGTTTTTACAATAGTAAAAACAAACTATATTTAAAGTGAATAGAAACATTCGCTAGCAAAATTTTTAAATGAGCTAAACATCGTAAGATGTTATCATACTTTTATTGAGAGTTTGATCCTGGCTCAGGACGAACGCTGGCGGCGTGCCTAATACATGCAAGTCGAACGCACTTGTCTCATCGGAGCTTGCTCCACCGAGACAAGTGAGTGGCGGACGGGTGAGTAACACGTGGGCAACCTGCCCATCAGAGGGGGATAACACTTGGAAACAGGTGCTAATACCGCATAATTCCTATTGCCGCATGGCGACAGGATAAAAGACGCTTCGGTGTCACTGGTGGATGGGCCCGCGGTGCATTAGTTAGTTGGTGGGGTAACGGCCTACCAAGACCATGATGCATAGCCGACCTGAGAGGGTGATCGGCCACACTGGGACTGAGACACGGCCCAGACTCCTACGGGAGGCAGCAGTAGGGAATCTTCGGCAATGGACGAAAGTCTGACCGAGCAACGCCGCGTGAGTGAAGAAGGTTTTCGGATCGTAAAACTCTGTTGTTAGAGAAGAACAAGTGAGAGAGTAACTGTTCTCACCTTGACGGTATCTAACCAGAAAGCCACGGCTAACTACGTGCCAGCAGCCGCGGTAATACGTAGGTGGCAAGCGTTGTCCGGATTTATTGGGCGTAAAGCGAGCGCAGGTGGTCTTTTAAGTCTGATGTGAAAGCCCTCGGCTCAACCGAGGAAGGTCATTGGAAACTGGGAGACTTGAGTGCAGAAGAGGAGAGTGGAATTCCATGTGTAGCGGTGAAATGCGTAGATATATGGAGGAACACCAGTGGCGAAGGCGACTCTCTGGTCTGTAACTGACACTGAGGCTCGAAAGCGTGGGGAGCAAACAGGATTAGATACCCTGGTAGTCCACGCCGTAAACGATGAGTGCTAGGTGTTGGAGGGTTTCCGCCCTTCAGTGCCGCAGCTAACGCATTAAGCACTCCGCCTGGGGAGTACGGCCGCAAGGCTGAAACTCAAAGGAATTGACGGGGGCCCGCACAAGCGGTGGAGCATGTGGTTTAATTCGAAGCAACGCGAAGAACCTTACCAGGTCTTGACATCCTTTGACCACTCTAGAGATAAAGCTTTCCCTTCGGGGACAAAGTGACAGGTGGTGCATGGTTGTCGTCAGCTCGTGTCGTGAGATGTTGGGTTAAGTCCCGCAACGAGCGCAACCCTTATTGTTAGTTGCCATCATTTAGTTGGGCACTCTAGCAAGACTGCCGGTGACAAACCGGAGGAAGGTGGGGATGACGTCAAATCATCATGCCCCTTATGACCTGGGCTACACACGTGCTACAATGGACAGTACAATGAGTTGCGAGACCGCGAGGTTTAGCTAATCTCTTAAAGCTGTTCTCAGTTCGGATTGTAGGCTGCAACTCGCCTACATGAAGCCGGAATCGCTAGTAATCGTGGATCAGCATGCCACGGTGAATACGTTCCCGGGCCTTGTACACACCGCCCGTCACACCACGAGAGTTTGTAACACCCAAAGTCGGTGAGGTAACCTTCGGGAGCCAGCCGCCTAAGGTGGGATAGATGATTGGGGTGAAGTCGTAACAAGGTAGCCGTATCGGAAGGTGCGGCTGGATCACCTCCTTTCTAAGGATAATTACGGAAACACATTGGTTGAATTTACTTTGTTCAGTTTTGAGAGGTCTACTCTCAAACTAAATGGGGCCTTAGCTCAGCTGGGAGAGCGCCTGCCTTGCACGCAGGAGGTCAGCGGTTCGATCCCGCTAGGCTCCATTGGTAGAACCTTTACCATTATTGTTCATTGAAAACTGGATAGTTGAAGTTAGACATCAACATAAATTAAGTACACCGCGTGACACAGCGTAAGTTGTGAAGCGTTGTTTGTATCAGATATCGCTGTTTGATACAAACAAAAAAGATCTAACCATTAGGTTAGAAAAGGTTAAGTGAATAAGGGCGCACGGTGGATGCCTTGGCACTAGAAGCCGATGAAGGACGGGACTAACGCCGATATGCTTCGGGGAGCTGTAAGTAAGCTTTGATCCGGAGATTTCCGAATGGGGGAACCCAATACCTTTTATAGGGTATTATCTATTAGTGAATACATAGCTAATAGAAGGTAGACGCAGAGAACTGAAACATCTAAGTACCTGCAGGAAGAGAAAGAAAAATCGATTTCCTTAGTAGCGGCGAGCGAAACGGAAACAGCCCAAACCAATGAGCTTGCTCATTGGGGTTGTAGGACTCAGCTGTGGTAGCTGTTGTGAATAGTCAAATCGACCTGGAAAGGTCAGCCGGAGCGGGTAAAAGCCCCGTAGACGAAATTGACAACACACCTATGAGTATCCTGAGTACGGCGGAACACGAGAAATTCCGTCGGAATCCGGGAGGACCATCTCCCAAGGCTAAATACTCTCTAGTGACCGATAGTGAACCAGTACCGTGAGGGAAAGGTGAAAAGCACCCCGGAAGGGGAGTGAAATAGAACCTGAAACCGTGTGCCTACAAAAAGTCAAAGCCCGTTAATGGGTGATGGCGTGCCTTTTGCAGAATGAACCGGCGAGTTACGATTGCATGCGAGGTTAAGCTGAAGAAGCGGAGCCGTAGCGAAAGCGAGTCTGAATAGGGCGACGTAGTATGTAGTTGTAGACCCGAAACCATGTGACCTACCCATGTCCAGGTTGAAGGTGCGGTAAAACGCACTGGAGGACCGAACCCACGTACGTTGAAAAGTGCGGGGATGAGGTGTGGGTAGCGGAGAAATTCCAATCGAACTTGGAGATAGCTGGTTCTCTCCGAAATAGCTTTAGGGCTAGCCTCGGAATTAAGAATGATGGAGGTAGAGCACTGTTTGGACTAGGGGCCCGTCTTGGGTTACCGAATTCAGATAAACTCCGAATGCCATTCATTTATATCCGGGAGTCAGACAGTGAGTGATAAGATCCATTGTCGAAAGGGAAACAGCCCAGACCACCAGTTAAGGTCCCAAAATATATGTTAAGTGGAAAAGGATGTGAGGGTGCACAAACAACTAGGATGTTGGCTTAGAAGCAGCCACCATTTAAAGAGTGCGTAATAGCTCACTAGTCGAGTGCCCTTGCGCCGAAAATGTACCGGGGCTAAACATATTACCGAAACTGTGGATAGAACCTTTGGTTCTATGGTAGGAGAGCGTTCTAAGGGCGTTGAAGCTAGATCGTGAGGACTAGTGGAGCGCTTAGAAGTGAGAATGCCGGTATGAGTAGCGAAAGACAGGTGAGAATCCTGTCCACCGAATGACTAAGGTTTCCTGGGGAAGGCTCGTCCTCCCAGGGTTAGTCGGGACCTAAGCCGAGGCCGATAGGCGTAGGCGATGGACAACAGGTTGAGATTCCTGTACTCGTTTGTTTTGTTTGAACAATGGAGGGACACAGGAGGTTACGGAAGCGCACTGTTGGATATGTGCGTATAAGCAACAAGTCTTGGTGTGAGTCAAATGCTTACACCTCTAAGGACGAGTTGTGATGTGGAGGGAAATTTAGTACCGAAGTTCCAATATCACACTGTCAAGAAAATCTTCTAGTTAGAAGCAAACGACCCGTACCGCAAACCGACACAGGTAGTCGAGGAGAGAATCCTAAGGTGAGCGAGAGAACTCTTGTTAAGGAACTCGGCAAAATGACCCCGTAACTTCGGGAGAAGGGGTGCTAAACGCAAGTTTAGCCGCAGTGAATAGGCCCAAGCGACTGTTTATCAAAAACACAGGTCTCTGCAAAATCGAAAGATGACGTATAGGGGCTGACGCCTGCCCGGTGCTGGAAGGTTAAGAGGATGGGTTAGCAATAGCGAAGCTCAGAATTGAAGCCCCAGTAAACGGCGGCCGTAACTATAACGGTCCTAAGGTAGCGAAATTCCTTGTCGGGTAAGTTCCGACCCGCACGAAAGGCGTAACGATTTGGGCACTGTCTCAACAAGAGACTCGGTGAAATTTTAGTACCTGTGAAGATGCAGGTTACCCGCGACAGGACGGAAAGACCCCATGGAGCTTTACTGTAGTTTGATATTGACTGTTTGTGACACATGTACAGGATAGGTAGGAGCCGTTGAACTCGGAACGCTAGTTTCGAGGGAGGCATTGGTGGGATACTACCCTTGTGTTATGACCAGTCTAACCCGCGCCACTTATCGTGGCGGGAGACAGTGTCAGATGGACAGTTTGACTGGGGCGGTCGCCTCCTAAAATGTAACGGAGGCGCCCAAAGGTTCCCTCAGAATGGTTGGAAATCATTCGAAGAGTGTAAAGGCAAAAGGGAGCTTGACTGCGAGAGTTACAACTCGAGCAGGGACGAAAGTCGGGCTTAGTGATCCGGTGGTTCCGCATGGAAGGGCCATCGCTCAACGGATAAAAGCTACCCTGGGGATAACAGGCTTATCTCCCCCAAGAGTTCACATCGACGGGGAGGTTTGGCACCTCGATGTCGGCTCGTCGCATCCTGGGGCTGTAGTCGGTCCCAAGGGTTGGGCTGTTCGCCCATTAAAGCGGCACGCGAGCTGGGTTCAGAACGTCGTGAGACAGTTCGGTCCCTATCCGTCGCGGGCGTTGGAAATTTGAGAGGAGCTGTCCTTAGTACGAGAGGACCGGGATGGACATACCTCTGGTGTACCAGTTGTTCTGCCAAGGGCATTGCTGGGTAGCTATGTATGGACGGGATAAACGCTGAAAGCATCTAAGCGTGAAGCCCCCCTCAAGATGAGATTTCCCATTTCTTTAAGAAAGTAAGATCCCTGAGAGATGATCAGGTAGATAGGCTAGGAGTGGAAGTACAGTGATGTATGGAGCGGACTAGTACTAATCGATCGAGGACTTAACCAAATAAACGGTGTCACTTATGTTAATGATAACTTCAAATCCAGTTTTGAGTGAGCAATCACTTAATTAAATAGAACACTTATAGAAGTGTGGTGGTGATGGCAAGAAGGATACACCTGTAACCATGCCGAACACAGCAGTTAAGCTTCTTAGCGCCGAGGGTAGTGAAGGGTTTCTCTTTGTGAGAGTAGGACGCTGCCACGCATTTATAAGTATTTTTTTGGAGGTTTAGCTCAGCTGGGAGAGCACCTGCCTTACAAGCAGGGGGTCGGCGGTTCGATCCCGTCAACCTCCATTTTAAATTAGACTCGTTAGCTCAGTTGGTAGAGCATCTGACTTTTAATCAGAGGGTCACTGGTTCGAGCCCAGTACGGGTCATTTTTGCGGGTGTGGCGGAATTGGCAGACGCACTAGATTTAGGATCTAGCGCCTTACGGCGTGGGGGTTCAAGTCCCTTCACCCGCATAAGAAGTTATAGCCGGCTTAGCTCAGTTGGTAGAGCATCTGATTTGTAATCAGAGGGTCGAGGGTTCAAGTCCTTTAGCCGGCATTCTATTTCTAAGCGGAAGTAGTTCAGTGGTAGAACATCACCTTGCCAAGGTGGGGGTCGCGGGTTCGAACCCCGTCTTCCGCTTTTTATGTTCCAGCCGGGGTGGCGGAACTGGCAGACGCACAGGACTTAAAATCCTGCGGTGAGTGATCACCGTACCGGTTCGATTCCGGTCCTCGGCATTAATTTTTTTAAGCACCCATAGCTCAATTGGATAGAGTGTCTGACTACGGATCAGAAGGTTAGGGGTTCGACTCCTCTTGGGTGCGTTTTTTTTTACGGGAAGTAGCTCAGCTTGGTAGAGCACTTGGTTTGGGACCAAGGGGTCGCAGGTTCGAATCCTGTCTTCCCGATAAAAGAAATTAAATTTCTTTTAAAAATATATTGACATACAATATATAATAATGTTATTATATAAAAGTTGTGTCAGAGATTTACAATTCACTGAAAATAAAAAATAAAAAAAGTATTGACATTGTGTTGTAGATTTGATATACTAATAAAGTTGCTAAGGCGACTAATAATTAAGATTTAGACCTTTGAAAACTGAACAAAGTAAGACAAACCAAATGTGTAGGGCGTTTTTACAATAGTAAAAACAAACCATATTTAAAGTGAATAGAAACATTCGCTAGCAAAATTTTTAAATGAGCTAAACATCGCAAGATGTTATCATACTTTTATTGAGAGTTTGATCCTGGCTCAGGACGAACGCTGGCGGCGTGCCTAATACATGCAAGTCGAACGCACTTTTCTCACCGGAGCTTGCTCCACCGAGAAAAGTGAGTGGCGGACGGGTGAGTAACACGTGGGCAACCTGCCCATCAGAGGGGGATAACACTTGGAAACAGGTGCTAATACCGCATAATTCCTATTGCCGCATGGCGACAGGATAAAAGACGCTTCGGTGTCACTGGTGGATGGGCCCGCGGTGCATTAGTTAGTTGGTGGGGTAACGGCCTACCAAGACCATGATGCATAGCCGACCTGAGAGGGTGATCGGCCACACTGGGACTGAGACACGGCCCAGACTCCTACGGGAGGCAGCAGTAGGGAATCTTCGGCAATGGACGAAAGTCTGACCGAGCAACGCCGCGTGAGTGAAGAAGGTTTTCGGATCGTAAAACTCTGTTGTTAGAGAAGAACAAGTGAGAGAGTAACTGTTCTCACCTTGACGGTATCTAACCAGAAAGCCACGGCTAACTACGTGCCAGCAGCCGCGGTAATACGTAGGTGGCAAGCGTTGTCCGGATTTATTGGGCGTAAAGCGAGCGCAGGTGGTCTTTTAAGTCTGATGTGAAAGCCCTCGGCTCAACCGAGGAAGGTCATTGGAAACTGGAGGACTTGAGTGCAGAAGAGGAGAGTGGAATTCCATGTGTAGCGGTGAAATGCGTAGATATATGGAGGAACACCAGTGGCGAAGGCGACTCTCTGGTCTGTAACTGACACTGAGGCTCGAAAGCGTGGGGAGCAAACAGGATTAGATACCCTGGTAGTCCACGCCGTAAACGATGAGTGCTAGGTGTTGGAGGGTTTCCGCCCTTCAGTGCCGCAGCTAACGCATTAAGCACTCCGCCTGGGGAGTACGGCCGCAAGGCTGAAACTCAAAGGAATTGACGGGGGCCCGCACAAGCGGTGGAGCATGTGGTTTAATTCGAAGCAACGCGAAGAACCTTACCAGGTCTTGACATCCTTTGACCACTCTAGAGATAGAGCTTTCCCTTCGGGGACAAAGTGACAGGTGGTGCATGGTTGTCGTCAGCTCGTGTCGTGAGATGTTGGGTTAAGTCCCGCAACGAGCGCAACCCTTGTTGTTAGTTGCCATCATTTAGTTGGGCACTCTAGCAAGACTGCCGGTGACAAACCGGAGGAAGGTGGGGATGACGTCAAATCATCATGCCCCTTATGACCTGGGCTACACACGTGCTACAATGGACAGTACAATGAGTTGCGAGACCGCGAGGTTTAGCTAATCTCTTAAAGCTGTTCTCAGTTCGGATTGTAGGCTGCAACTCGCCTACATGAAGCCGGAATCGCTAGTAATCGTGGATCAGCATGCCACGGTGAATACGTTCCCGGGCCTTGTACACACCGCCCGTCACACCACGAGAGTTTGTAACACCCAAAGTCGGTGAGGTAACCTTCGGGAGCCAGCCGCCTAAGGTGGGATAGATGATTGGGGTGAAGTCGTAACAAGGTAGCCGTATCGGAAGGTGCGGCTGGATCACCTCCTTTCTAAGGATAATTACGGAAACACATTGGTTGAATTTACTTTGTTCAGTTTTGAGAGGTCTACTCTCAAACTAAATGGGGCCTTAGCTCAGCTGGGAGAGCGCCTGCCTTGCACGCAGGAGGTCAGCGGTTCGATCCCGCTAGGCTCCATTGGTAGAACCTTTACCATTATTGTTCATTGAAAACTGGATAGTTGAAGTTAGACATCAACATAAATTAAGTACACCGCGTGACACAACGTAAGTTGTGAAGCGTTGTTTGTATCAGATATCGCTGTTTGATACAAACAAAAAAGATCTAACCATTAGGGTTAGAAAAGGTTAAGTGAATAAGGGCGCACGGTGGATGCCTTGGCACTAGAAGCCGATGAAGGACGGGACTAACGCCGATATGCTTCGGGGAGCTGTAAGTAAGCTTTGATCCGGAGATTTCCGAATGGGGGAACCCAATACCTTTTATAGGGTATTATCTATTAGTGAATACATAGCTAATAGAAGGTAGACGCAGAGAACTGAAACATCTAAGTACCTGCAGGAAGAGAAAGAAAAATCGATTTCCTTAGTAGCGGCGAGCGAAACGGAAACAGCCCAAACCAATGAGCTTGCTCATTGGGGTTGTAGGACTCAGCTGTGGTAGCTGTTGTGAATAGTCAAATCGACCTGGAAAGGTCAGCCGGAGCGGGTAAAAGCCCCGTAGACGAAATTGATAACACACCTATGAGTATCCTGAGTACGGCGGAACACGAGAAATTCCGTCGGAATCCGGGAGGACCATCTCCCAAGGCTAAATACTCTCTAGTGACCGATAGTGAACCAGTACCGTGAGGGAAAGGTGAAAAGCACCCCGGAAGGGGAGTGAAATAGAACCTGAAACCGTGTGCCTACAAAAAGTCAAAGCCCGTTAATGGGTGATGGCGTGCCTTTTGCAGAATGAACCGGCGAGTTACGATTGCATGCGAGGTTAAGCTGAAGAAGCGGAGCCGTAGCGAAAGCGAGTCTGAATAGGGCGACGTAGTATGTAGTTGTAGACCCGAAACCATGTGACCTACCCATGTCCAGGTTGAAGGTGCGGTAAAACGCACTGGAGGACCGAACCCACGTACGTTGAAAAGTGCGGGGATGAGGTGTGGGTAGCGGAGAAATTCCAATCGAACTTGGAGATAGCTGGTTCTCTCCGAAATAGCTTTAGGGCTAGCCTCGGAATTAAGAATGATGGAGGTAGAGCACTGTTTGGACTAGGGGCCCGTCTTGGGTTACCGAATTCAGATAAACTCCGAATGCCATTCATTTATATCCGGGAGTCAGACAGTGAGTGATAAGATCCATTGTCGAAAGGGAAACAGCCCAGACCACCAGTTAAGGTCCCAAAATATATGTTAAGTGGAAAAGGATGTGAGGGTGCACAAACAACTAGGATGTTGGCTTAGAAGCAGCCACCATTTAAAGAGTGCGTAATAGCTCACTAGTCGAGTGCCCTTGCGCCGAAAATGTACCGGGGCTAAACATATTACCGAAACTGTGGATAGAACCTTTGGTTCTATGGTAGGAGAGCGTTCTAAGGGCGTTGAAGCTAGATCGTGAGGACTAGTGGAGCGCTTAGAAGTGAGAATGCCGGTATGAGTAGCGAAAGACAGGTGAGAATCCTGTCCACCGAATGACTAAGGTTTCCTGGGGAAGGCTCGTCCTCCCAGGGTTAGTCGGGACCTAAGCCGAGGCCGATAGGCGTAGGCGATGGACAACAGGTTGAGATTCCTGTACTCGTTTGTTTTGTTTGAACAATGGAGGGACACAGGAGGTTACGGAAGCGCACTGTTGGATATGTGCGTATAAGCAACAAGTCTTGGTGTGAGTCAAATGCTTACACCTCTAAGGACGAGTTGTGATGTGGAGGGAAATTTAGTACCGAAGTTCCAATATCACACTGTCAAGAAAATCTTCTAGTTAGAAGCAAACGACCCGTACCGCAAACCGACACAGGTAGTCGAGGAGAGAATCCTAAGGTGAGCGAGAGAACTCTTGTTAAGGAACTCGGCAAAATGACCCCGTAACTTCGGGAGAAGGGGTGCTAAACGCAAGTTTAGCCGCAGTGAATAGGCCCAAGCGACTGTTTATCAAAAACACAGGTCTCTGCAAAATCGAAAGATGACGTATAGGGGCTGACGCCTGCCCGGTGCTGGAAGGTTAAGAGGATGGGTTAGCAATAGCGAAGCTCAGAATTGAAGCCCCAGTAAACGGCGGCCGTAACTATAACGGTCCTAAGGTAGCGAAATTCCTTGTCGGGTAAGTTCCGACCCGCACGAAAGGCGTAACGATTT
This sequence comes from Vagococcus penaei, assembly GCF_001998885.1. Lineage (NCBI taxonomy): Bacteria > Bacillati > Bacillota > Bacilli > Lactobacillales > Enterococcaceae > Vagococcus > Vagococcus penaei. The sequence continues at coordinate 848,865 of NZ_CP019609.1, read as the reverse complement.
GGGCACTGTCTCAACAAGAGACTCGGTGAAATTTTAGTACCTGTGAAGATGCAGGTTACCCGCGACAGGACGGAAAGACCCCATGGAGCTTTACTGTAGTTTGATATTGACTGTTTGTGACACATGTACAGGATAGGTAGGAGCCGTTGAACTCGGAACGCTAGTTTCGAGGGAGGCATTGGTGGGATACTACCCTTGTGTTATGACCAGTCTAACCCGCGCCACTTATCGTGGCGGGAGACAGTGTCAGATGGACAGTTTGACTGGGGCGGTCGCCTCCTAAAATGTAACGGAGGCGCCCAAAGGTTCCCTCAGAATGGTTGGAAATCATTCGAAGAGTGTAAAGGCAAAAGGGAGCTTGACTGCGAGAGTTACAACTCGAGCAGGGACGAAAGTCGGGCTTAGTGATCCGGTGGTTCCGCATGGAAGGGCCATCGCTCAACGGATAAAAGCTACCCTGGGGATAACAGGCTTATCTCCCCCAAGAGTTCACATCGACGGGGAGGTTTGGCACCTCGATGTCGGCTCGTCGCATCCTGGGGCTGTAGTCGGTCCCAAGGGTTGGGCTGTTCGCCCATTAAAGCGGCACGCGAGCTGGGTTCAGAACGTCGTGAGACAGTTCGGTCCCTATCCGTCGCGGGCGTTGGAAATTTGAGAGGAGCTGTCCTTAGTACGAGAGGACCGGGATGGACATACCTCTGGTGTACCAGTTGTTCTGCCAAGGGCATTGCTGGGTAGCTATGTATGGACGGGATAAACGCTGAAAGCATCTAAGCGTGAAGCCCCCCTCAAGATGAGATTTCCCATTTCTTTAAGAAAGTAAGATCCCTGAGAGATGATCAGGTAGATAGGCTAGGAGTGGAAGTACAGTGATGTATGGAGCGGACTAGTACTAATCGATCGAGGACTTAACCAAATAAACGGTGTCACTTATGTTAATGATAACTTCAAATCCAGTTTTGAGTGAGCAATCACTTAATTAAATAGAACACTTATAGAAGTGTGGTGGTGATGGCAAGAAGGATACACCTGTAACCATGCCGAACACAGCAGTTAAGCTTCTTAGCGCCGAGGGTAGTGAAGGGTTTCTCTTTGTGAGAGTAGGACGCTGCCACGCATTTATAAGTATTCCGGCATAGCTCAGTTGGTAGTAGCGCATGACTGTTAATCATGATGTCGTAGGTTCGAGTCCTACTGCCGGAGTTACTATTGAGTAAAAAACAAAGGAAAATTCCTTTGTTTTTTTGTTTATACAAATTTTTAATTAAAAATAAAATGGAAAAGGGGAAAGTAAATATGTTGAAAATACTACTGTCAAATGTTAAAGAATTTAAAAAAACAACGTTGATTGTACCAATATTTGTGACATTAGAGGTAGCTTTAGATATTATAATACCACTAGTAATGGCGGTATTAATTGACCAAGGAATTGAGAAACAAAATACTCGTAATATTATATTGATTGGCGGGTTATTAGTAATTTTAGCAATTTTAGCTTTATTTTTAGGTGCCATGTCTGGTAGATATGCAGCGATTGCTTCTGCAGGATTTGCAAGGAATTTAAGAAATCGCCTGTTTGGTAAAGTCCAAGATTTTTCTTTTTCAAATATTGATAAATTTTCATCTTCAGGTTTAGTGACACGTCTTACTACAGATGTGACAAATGTCCAAAATGCTTATCAAATGGTGATTAGGATTTTAATTAGAAGTCCATTAATGTTTATCTTTTCTTTAATGATGGCATTTATTATTAATAAAAAATTAGCAACAACTTTTCTTTTAATTATTCCTATATTAGCTTTAGGCTTATTTTTAATTATTCGTTTTGCTTTTCCTGTTTTTGAGAAAGTCTTTAAAGTCTATGATCGAATGAATCAAATTGTTCAAGAAAATTTGCAAGGTATTCGAGTGGTTAAATCTTATGTTCGTGAAGATCGTGAAATTATGAAATTTGAAGATGTATCAGAACAGATGTATCGTCGATATTCTCTGGCACAAAGAATTGTTGCTTTTAATACACCATTGATGCAGTTTAGTATGTATTCTGCTATGTTACTGATTTCATGGGTGGGTGCCAAATTGATTGTTGTAGGTGATCTAAGTACTGGAGAACTCGTTAGTATGTATACCTATGCTGGACAGATATTAATGAGTTTAAATATGTTATCCATGGTTTTTGTAATGGTTATTATTGCAAAAGCTTCTGCAGAACGGATTACTGAAGTGATTTCTGAGGAAAGTGACTTAAAAAATCCCGTTGAACCTATTTATGATGTAACAAGTGGTAAAGTAGAATTTAAAGGGGTTACTTTTAGCTATGTAGCAGATGATAGAAAATCTGCATTATTTAATATTAATCTAGTCGTTAATTCTGGTGAAGTCGTAGGGATAATAGGTGGTACTGGTAGTTCTAAAACGTCTTTAGTTCAATTAATTCCAAGATTATATGATGTTCAAAAGGGTCAAGTTCTTGTTGGCGGAGTTGATGTTAAGCTATATGATATCAAGACTCTTCGTGATAACGTTGCGATGGTGTTACAACAAAATATATTGTTTTCTGGGACAATTAAAGATAATTTGTTATGGGGAGATGCGACAGCAACGGATGTTGATTTAAAACGTGTGTGTCATATTTCTCAAGCAGATCAATTTATTGAAGAATTACCTGATAAATATGAAACGGTTCTAACTCAAGGTGGGACCAACTTATCTGGTGGTCAAAAGCAACGGTTAACGATTGCACGTGCCTTGCTAAAGAAACCTAAAATATTAATTTTAGATGACTCAACAAGTGCGGTTGATACCAAAACTGACCAAATGATACGAGACGGTCTCAAAAAAGAAATACCTGGAACGACGACATTTATAATTGCACAAAGAATTCAATCCATTCAAGAAGCTGATAAAATAATTGTGATGGATAAAGGACAAATAAATGGAATCGGCACACATGAAGAGTTATTAAGAACGAATAAAATTTATCAAGAAGTATATCAGTCGCAACAGAAAGGATTTGGTGATAATGAGTAAACATCGTGGCAGTCAAAATCCAATCGGAACTCTTAAACGTATTTTTGGCTTTATGTTTCAAACTTACGGATGGCGCTTAATTGGTGTACTCTCACTTATTTTTGTTAGTACGTTTGCTAATATTCGTGGTTCTTTGTTTTTACAAGTAGTTGTGGATGATTACGTAACACCTTTATTAGGAACCGCTAATCCTAATTTTAGCGGATTATTAAAAGCTGTATTAACGATGGCTTTAATTTATGGTATTGGGATCCTAGCAAACTTACTTTACAATATGATGATGGTAACAATTAGTGAAGGAACTCAGAAGCAAATTCGTAATCAATTATTTACACATATGGAATCATTGCCGATCCGTTACTTTGATCAACATAGCTTTGGGAGTATTATGAGTCATTATACGAACGATATTGATACATTACGTCAAATGATGTCACAAAGTCTCCCTAACTTAATTGCTGCTTTAGTTAGTTTTGTAAGTACCTTTATCGCTATGTTTACAATTAGTATTCCCTTAACATTATTTGTAATGATTTCTGTTACTTTGATGATGTTGACAATTCGGTTTATTGCAGGTCGTAGTGGTAAGTTTTTTGGGCAACAACAACGTGATATAGCACGTGTCAATGGTTATATCGAAGAGATGATTCATGGTCAAAAAGTTGTTAAAATATTTAATCATGAGCAAAAAGTTGTGACTGACTTTGAAAATATAACTGAAGATTTAAGGGAAAGTGCGACGCAAGCTAATATATACGCTAACTCATTAATGCCAATTATGATGAACTTGCTAAATATTCAATATGTTTTAGTAGCAGTTGTCGGTGGTTTATTTTCTATTTATGGTATTAGTGGATTGACTATTGGGATGATTGCCTCTTTCTTGCAGTTGAGTAGATCTTTAAATATGCCTATTAGCCAGATTTCACAGCAGATTAATTTTGTGATTATGGCCTTAGCTGGTGCTGAACGCATTTTTAGTTTAATGGATGAGCCTGCTGAAACGGACAGTGGAACAACAACATTGGTGCATGCTACGTATGATGAAAATGGTCATTTAAGTGAGTCAAGTACTCGGACAGGTATGTGGGCTTGGAAAGTACGCCAAGTAGATGGGATGTATCATTATACAAGGGTTACAGGCGATGTGACCTTTGAACATGTTGATTTTTCTTATGATGAGGATAAACAGATACTACATGACATTAATCTATTTGCTAAACCTGGACAAAAGATAGCCTTTGTTGGTGCAACAGGTGCGGGTAAAACGACTATTACGAATTTAATTAATCGTTTCTATGATATTCAAAAGGGGCAAATTTTCTATGATGGAATAGATATTAAACAAATTACAAAAGAGTCGTTACGTCAATCCTTAGGAGTTGTTTTACAGGATACACATTTGTTTACTGGTACAATTAAAGAAAATATCCGTTACGGTAAGCTTGATGCAACAGATGCTGAGGTTTATGCCGCGGCTAAATTAGCTAATGCGGATTATTTTATTGAAAAATTAGCTGACGGATATGATACTGTGATTAGTGGTAGTGGAGATAGCTTGTCACAAGGGCAACGTCAGCTATTAGCGATTGCTCGGGCAGCTATTGCCAATCCGCCAGTTATGATTTTAGATGAAGCCACATCAAGTATTGATACGCGGACTGAATTAATTGTTCAAGAAGGAATGGATCGTCTAATGGAAGGTCGGACTGTTTTTGTAATTGCTCATAGACTATCAACAATTCAAAATGCAGATGTCATTATGGTAATGGACCACGGACGTATTATAGAACGTGGGACGCATCACAGCCTACTTGGTGAGCTTGGATTGTATCATCAACTCGCGACAGGCGTCATTGAGATGGATTAAATAGATTATAAAGATAAACAGTTAGCTTTGGATAAGCTAGCTGTTTTTTATCAATTTAATGAATGATATTTATTAAAACATTAAATAATGTATTAATAATAGAAGAAACAGCTATTTTTAAAGTGATCTAATGCTAAAATACCATATTTAGTTGATTTACGAAATGATTAGGAATATTTTAATATAAAATGACATAAAAATATTAATAACCTTTCAAATAATAACGAGTATATGGTTATTTTATTTGAGAATAAGAAGTTTTTTTAGTGATGAAATTCAATATTTTCAATAAAAAAATGAAAATATTGAATTTAGTTGAAAATAATTTAATAACTTTTATTAGCTTAAATACTTGAAAAATATTTTTTATCAAGGTAAACTAACAAGGGATTATAAAAAATAAACTATTATTGTAAGTAATAGTTTATTTTTTTTAGAACAAAGAAAAGGTTGGCGTTAAAAAAATGAAACGAATGAAAAAATGGCAACGTTGCTTGGTTGTTGCTCTAGGTCTAGTGTTGATCGTTGAATTAATTTATGTAGGGATGACAATTCAAAAAAATAATCAAGCTAAAAAAATTGTAACTGAAGTTAGAGCGAAGAATCAACAATTAGAGAATCTATTACACACTTCATATGATTCGAAAAATAGTGCATTTTTAAATATGGACAATGCAAAGAATAATTTAAAAAAGATAAAAGAGTTAGCGAATGACTCCTATCAAGTATTAGCTAAGGCTCCAAATGTTTCCAATAAAATTATTGCGACTGATTTGATTGCTGTTCGTAAGGAAGCTAAGAAACTAGATAAACAAGCTAGTACTTTTGCTAATAAATATGCTAGTCAAGTTGATTTAACTGATTTATTTTTAGATAACCCAATCAAAAATTATCAATTTAATCAAGAGTCTGCTTTAAAAGAAGCAAATGAAACTAAGAAAATTGATACACTAGAGAAATTACAGACTAAACTTCCTGATGATGAGTTTAAAGAAGTTGTAACAGCAGGGATTAATAGTGCTAAAAAGCAAAATTCAACGATTACCAAATTGGAAAAAGAGTTAAAGACCTTTGTTTCTGATGATAAGATAATCAAGGAACCGTCTAGGGAAGACTATCGGTCTATTTCACATCAGCTTCATTTGGTTAAAAATCCAGAAATTCGTAATGATTTGACGTCAAAAGTTGAATTATTATCGAATCATTTAGATCAAAAAAATAAGGCCGTATCAGATAAAAAACTTGTAGCATTGACTTTTGATGATGGTCCTAATAATACTAGTACACCTCGTATTCTGGATATTTTGAAAAAAATGATGTCAAAGCGACATTTTTTGTTTTGGGTTCGATGGTGGATGCCAATCCTGATGTAGTCAAGCGTGCTCATGATGAAGGCCATGTAATTGCGAATCATAGTTACAGCCATGCTAATTTAATCAATTTAGATGAAAAAGGGATTCAAAATGAAGTCATAAAAACGAACCAAAAAATCGAAAAAATTATTGGTGAGGAACCTTATCTGTTAAGACCGCCGTACGGCTCATTTAACTCAAAAGTGAAAAATGCAACAGGGATGGAAATAGCTTTATGGAACGTGGATTCATTAGATTGGAAAACACGTAATTCAAACGCGATTTTAAAACAAGTTAAATCTAGTGTATTACCGCATAGTGTGATCTTAATGCATGACATTTATAGTACAACTGCTGATAGTCTTGATCCGATGATTAAACATTTAAAATCTCAAGGATACGAATTTTGTTTTGTTGATGAATTAATTGATGTTATTTAAAAAAACTGAGACTTGAAAAGCACACTATGTGTTTTTTAAGTCTTTTTCGTTAATTTATTTGCTATACAAACCTGTATAAATCATCTACAATAATTAAGGAATAATGTTTAGTTGAAGGTGGTGTCACTGTGTGAGTAATACAAAGGAATTGCGGATTGATAATTGGTTATCACTGTTTCAACTTCAAATGGAGGTTGATGCCAATATTGAACGCTTATTATTAGAACGAAAAGATTTGACGTTAAAAGAATTTTACTTATTGTATTATCTTTATCAAAATGCGGAACGTGATGTCAATATGACGGAGTTGGAAAAATTTATTGGTTTGAGTCAAAGTGCGATGTCACGGATGATTATGCGTATGGAAAAAAAATGTCATAAAGTTATTGAGGCATACTTTTTACCAGGAAATAAAAAAGAAAAATATGTCCGCTTAACTGAGCAGGGTAAAGTTTGCTATTTAGAGAGTTCTGAAATTGTTGATGAATCATTGAAACCTATATTTACAGGTGATTACTTAAGTTGTTTATCAATAAAATTAAAATAATTTTTTTCCCAGAGCATCTTACTTGTAAAAGATGCTTTTTTATTTTATATTATGTATGCACATGCATTAATAATATAGCCTAGGAGGTCGAGAAAATGAAACAAGTTCAATTAGCAAATGGTGTAGTCTTAAAAAATCCGTTGGTGATGGCACCAATGACCACACAGTTAAGTTATTTCAACGGTGTCGTGACAAATGATGAGGTAACTTATTACGCCAATCGTAGCAGGGATGTAAGTATGGTAATTACTGGCGCGACAAACGTCCAAAAAAATGGTAAGGGGTGGTTTGGTGAATTAGGCGTTTACGACGATTCACATATAGAAGGGTTGACACGGTTAGCTAAGGGAATTCAACAACAAGGTGCTAAGGCTATTCTACAAATTTTTCATGCTGGTAGAATGACTTCACGAGCTGTTTTAGATGGTGAGCAACCTGTTTCGGCGAGCAGTATTAAAGCGGAAAGAACAAATGCTGAAACGCCTCGAGAACTTACAGATACTGAAATTTATGAAGTGATTGCTGATTTTAAGCAGGGAACACGTCGTGCGATTCAAGCTGGTTTTGATGGAATTGAATTACATGGAGCAAATACCTATTTGATTCAACAATTTTTTTCACCACATTCTAATCGACGGACGGATGACTGGGGTGGTACGTTAGATAAACGCTTTAAATTTATTTTATTACTTGTAAAAGAATTGAGCCAATTGATTGCTGAAGAAGCTTCCGAGGAATTTATTTTCGGTTATCGTTTTTCACCAGAAGAATATGAAACACCAGGAATTCGTATGGCAGATACAGCTTACTTGATTGAAAAACTACTTGAATGGCCACTTGATTATTTACATGTTTCATTGAATGATTACCACCGAGAATCAAATGAAGTAGATTATCAAGGTCAAAGTATCTTAACTTGGGTGCATAAGGTAATTAATGGACGTTTGCCTCTTATGGGAGTTGGCGGTGTAACGACGTCAGCAGACGTTGAACAAGTGTTACAAGATGCAGAATTAGTTGCAGTTGGACAAGCTTTGTTGATTGATCCTGATTGGGGCGGGAAAATCTTAACTCATCGTGATTCAGAGATCCGAAGTCGAAAAGATTTAGGCAATGATGTTAATTTAACGATGATGGACGTTCCAGAATTATGGGATTTTGTTTATGCCGTGAGACCAGATAAATAAAACAGAAAGTGATGGAGTGATATTATGATGAATGAGCAGCTAACGAAAGCAGAAATTAGAGAGATGATTTTAACTACACATCAATTTAGATATGCAACAAAGAAATTTGACGAGACAAAAAAATTAGTGATGAAGATTGGGCTATAATTGAAGAAGTTGCACGTTTATCACCCAGTTCCTTTGGTTATGAACCTTGGAAGTTTTTAATAATTCATAACGAACAAATCAAAACTGACTTACGACCATTTGCTTGGGGAGCTTTAAATAGTCTAGATGGTGCGAGTCACTTTGTTATTGCTCTAGCTCGAAAAAATGTTAAAGCAAACAGTACACATGTTAAACATATTGTGGAGGCAGTACAAGGGCGTGATTTTAGTCAAGTTAGTCGCCAACAAGAATTTTTTAAACAGTTTCAAGAACATGATTTTAATTTAACGACTGAAAAAGATATCTTTCAATGGGCAACGAAACAAACCTATATCGCGTTAGGCAATATGCTAACAGCGGCAGCTGAGCTAGGAATTGACAGTTGTCCAATTGAAGGCTTTAATATCGCTCAAACGGAGGATTACTTGTCTTCTCAAGGTTTAATTAATCTAAGTGATTATGGTGTAGCTTACATGGCCGGATTTGGTTATAGTGCGGAAGAACGCCCACTCAAAAAAAGACAAAATAAACATGAAATTTTTGAGGTAATTAATTAATTGTGTCTTGTTAGACGACAAAAATTAAAAAAATACGTAAGCAAAAAGGGATATTCTATAAAAAGTAGGGCAATTTGATAAAAGATATAATTTATTATTTACAACCTTATATTCCCTTTAATTTCCCAATAAAAAGTGCCTGATCATTAGACTTCCCCTATTGTCTAATAACCAGGCATTTTTTTATAATTTAGTTTGCTTTTTGATTTCTATTTTAATTAATTGCTCAAGACGATACAAATCATCTAAAGTCAGTGAGTCTGGAGATAAGCTATTTAATGAGTCATTCACTTGCTCAGAATCATGCTCATTATTGATTTTTTGTTTTTCAAGAACACGGTGAGTTTCTTTTTTTACTTCTTCTTTAATTAATTTGGGATTCGTCATTAACTTAGTAATGGTACTTGTGAACGCACTAATCATTCCAATTCCAAGAAACATTAAGATACCAGCAATAATTCGGCTGATTGGGTTGTAGATAATAATATCGCCATAGCCCACAGTTGTGACGGTTTGGAGGGTCCACCAGACAAGGTCTTGATAACTTTTAATACCTGGTTCAATCCAAATCATCGGTAATGGTAATAAGAAAAAGACTAATAAAAAATACCAAGCAAAGCGGCCGATACCTGATTTTAATAAGGCATTAACAACCGGTATCACATAGCGTGTTCCCATTGTTGTAATTCGAAGAAAAGCCAAAGTTAAAGGAATCAATTTAAAATAGCGGAAACCCGTATAGATTGGAATCAAGGCAATAAAATCTAACGGATGTTTCTTTAGAAAGGCCTTCTTATTGTCACTCTGATAGAATTGATAAAAAATATCGAGTGCAAAAATGATTATGACTAAACTATCAAGTGGCGCAGCTAGTCGGTGGTTAATGAGCGAAAGAAATCCAGAAATAATCAGTAAAACGAACATCAAAAATAAATATAATTTTTTTAGCATAATGTCACTCCTAATTATAACCAACTTATTAAGTTAATAGTAAAGAATCTTTGAACTAAAAACAATAGTGAATCTATGATTCAAACAAATATATCTCATTTGTTCTTTTTTTCGCTTCATCAGACAATAATAAAGTTGATGATTTAAAATAAGTGTTATAATAAGTGAGTAGATGAATATAGGAGGAATAAATTATGCAAAAAACAAAACAGTTTAAACTTAGTTATCTAGTCTTAGGAATTTTCTTTATTTTTGTGTCAATCTTGTCATTTCAACGACCAGATGAAGATTTATTAGCATTGGCTATTTTATTTGGGATAACAGCCTTATTAAAAGGTATTTTTGAGATAGTTGCTAAACGTAAAGTACAACAGTTGTTAGGAATCAGTTCAGGTATGCTTTATGTTATCGGTGCAATCGATATAATTATTGGTTTGATGTTTTTATTCAACTTAGCAGCTGGAATGGCAGCTCTACCATTTATATTTGCCATTTGGTTTACTTGTGATTCTGTTTATGGACTATTTGAATTAAATTACGCTAAAAAAGTTGGACAAGGTTATTACTGGTTTTCTTTGATTATTAATATTTTAGGAATTGTGATTGGGACATTGCTATTCTTTAACCCAATTGCTTCTGCTCTAACAGTTGCATTCTTAGTCGGTTTTTATTTAATGCTTGCTGGAATTTCATATATTATGGCAGCTTTTTAATCAAGTTATCGTTAATTTGTGAGAGTAAACACAACTGTTTTTCATCAATCTAAATAATAGAAAATTAGTCAAGTCAGTTAACATCAATTAATGATGATAACTGACTTTTTTTCATTATTAAATTTCATTAAACACACGATTAAGATAGACAGGCATTGAAATTTTATGTACAATAACTGTAGTGATTGTTTTTGAAATTACAATAAAATAAATAATGATACATAATTTTGTATCATTATCAATACAGATGTGATGTGACTAAAACGAAAGACAATAATATATGTTTTTTCTAAAAACCTACGTTACTAATTGGATTTTAAAGATTATTTCCAATGAAACGACAATAACTATTGTTTGGTGTCTGTTATTATTTTATATACTATGTTTTGTCAGGAAGACACATTAAGTTGACTATTTATTAATACCGTTATTTTTTGACATACAATAATTAAAAAGGAGTAATTACATGACAGAACAAAGAAATAAGTTATCATTATTCAGCTTTTTTGCCATGACGGCTTCACTATTCATCACCGTTTATGAGTACCCAACATTTGCAGAATCAGGTAAAACGTTAATTTTTTATCTTTTACTATGCGGGTTATTTTGGTTTTTACCAGTAGCTTTGTGTTCAGCTGAATTAGCAACGATTAAAGGTTATCAAGAAGGTGGTATCTTCGGTTGGGTGGGCAAGTTACTAGGTGAGAAATTTGGTTTTGCAGCAATCTTTTTCCAATGGTTTCAAATTACAGTTGGTTTTGTAACAATGATCTATTTTATTATTGGTTCATTAGCTTACGTATTTGATTTTAAAGCGATGAACACTAATCCGATGATTAAGTATTTGTGTATACTCATTATCTTTTGGGTTCTAACATTCTTACAATTTAGGGGGACAGCCTTTTCTGCTAAAGTAGCAAAATATGGATTTGTTTTAGGTATTATTGTTCCAGTATTTATTTTACTAATTATGACTATCAAATTTTTAGGCTCTGGACATGCGATTAATTCACGTTTTACTGATAAGAGTTTTTTTCCCACAGCAAAAGACTTTCCACAATTAGTTTCATTTATGCTAGCTTATATGGGTGTTGAGGCATCAGCACCACATATTACGCAGTTGGATAATCCTAAAAAGAATTATCCAATGATTATGTTTCTATTAGTTATTGTAGGGGTAATCTTAAGTACAATAGGTGGTAGTGCTGTATCGATGGTCGTACCAGGCACATTAAATTTAGACTCAGGTGTGGTTGATGCATTTAAAGCAGTAATTGCGAACGAAATGATTGTTAAACTTATGGCTATTTTAGTGTCCTTTGGTGTTATGGCACAAGTTAGTTCTTGGATTATTGGTCCCACAGAAGGCTTACGCGTGGTTGCTGAGGAGAATTTACTACCAAGTAAATTTAAAGTAGTCAATAAAAATCAAGTCCCAACATATATTTTAATAATTCAAGCTATCTTAGTTAGTATTTGGGGCGCTGTCTTAACCTTTGGTGGCGGAGGAGGTAGCAATGTTTCCTTCTTAACGGCCATTTCACTCACAGTTATTATTTATCTAAGTGCTTATGTTTTATTTTTCATTGCGTACTTAATATTGATTTTGAAAAAATCAAATCAATCACTAGAACGCTCTTATCGGGTACCAGGTGGTAAGGTAGTTCAAGTTATCACTGCAAGTTGTGGACTGATTTTATCCTTATTAGCGATTGTGTCATCATTTATTGCACCAAGTGAATTAAAAGGTTCTGAAGCAACTACATATGTCATGATTCTATCTGTTAGTTTTATAGTAACAATTGCTGTGCCTTTCATTTTTTATCGTACTTATAGTATGAAAAAAAAACAAAACAGTAGTATTAATCAGTAAAAAATAATTTAAAAATTAAATTGTGTGACTTTGAGTTAGCACAAAAGGAGCGAGTAGTAACTTATGAAAATGGTGAAACAAGAATTTATAAATATTTTTAAAAACAAGATTTTATTAATCTCGGTCATAGCGATTACGTTTATCCCAATCTTATATGCAAGTGTTTTTGACAAATCTGTTTGGGATCCTTATGGTATGGCAAAAGACTTACCTGTAGCTATTGTTAATGAAGATCAACCGACCGAAATGTTAGGTCAAAAAATCGATGTTGGTAATCAAGTTGTCGATCAATTAAAAGGGAATAAAGATTTGAAATGGGAATTTGTTTCAGCTGATAAGGCAAAAAAAGGTATGGATGATTTGTATTATTATATGATTGTAACCATTCCTAAAGATTTTTCTAAAAGTGCGACAACTTTATTAGATAAAAATCCTGAAAAAATGGAGATTACTTATACAACCAATGGCTCTTTGAACTACATTGGTCAAGAAATTGTGAAAATTGGTGCAACAACGCTTGAATCACAAGTTCGTGATAATGTCACTGGAGCGTATGTGACGGCTTTAAATCAAGTTGGTAAAAAAGCTGTGGCAGGAATTAATGAAGCATCCAATGGCGCAAGTCAATTGGCAAATGGAACGGATCAATTACAAAGTGGTTTGAAAGAATACACAAGTGGCGTATCACAAGCATCTGATGGTTCTAACCAATTAACAGCAGGTATGGGATCATTAGCAGGTAATATTGGTCCATTGAGTTCAGGTGTGACTCAACTGTATGGTGGGGCATCTGAATTAAGCTCTGGTTTAGGGTTAATTGATCAAAAAGTCCAACCCTTAGGTGGTAAAATCAATCAATTAAGCTCGGGATTAGATGAATTGTCGCAAGGGAGTAAAGAATTAGAGACAGCTTTGGCAACAATTGAATCAAGTTTAAATGAAACATCGCAAACAACAATTAAAAATAATTTACTACAAGCACAAGCTGATTTAGAAGCTTTGTTAGCTAATACAAATAAATTAAATAGCGTTTCTCTTGATGCAAGTAAAATTTCTGCAGATTTAGAAGCTGTTAGTACGTCATTAAATACAATTGCGACAACTTTGCATGCTGATTCAACAGCATTACAAGCAAGTATTGCCGATAGCATTAATCAATTAAAAGATGTGGATGAAGCAGTTAAATCAACTTTGATTAATGATATTAATCAAGCTGTTATTAACTTTGAGAATGAGCAGAATCAAAAAGTAGCCGATGTGACTGGGCAATTAAGTAGTGATTTGGCCAGTGCTCAAAGTTCAGCAGAAGCATTAGCTGTTCAAGCAGCAACCTTAGGTGAATTAACATCAGGAATTGCTGAAAATGCAGGTAGCTTACAAAATGGTATTAATGAAATTGGGTCTGGTACACAACAGATTATGGGGATTATGGACTTATCTCCAAGTGGAAATGCAGGGTCATTAGTTGCTGGATTAGAACAAATTAATTCGAATGTTGCTCAATTAGGTCAAGAACTACCAACAGCTTTAAATGGCGTGACGTCTTTAGCATCTGGTAGTGACCAATTAGCTTCTGGCTTAAATGATATGTATAGTAAAATGCCAGAATTATCTTCTGGTGTGTCACAGCTTGATTCAGGAGCAACACAATTAAATAGTGGACTGGCAGAACTATCTAAAAATTCTCCTGAATTATTAAAAGGTATCTCACAACTTGATGGTGGATCCAATCAATTGGCAACAGCATTAGGAGATGCTTCGAAGATGGGAGATAAAGTAAAATTAGAAGAAAAGAATATTGATATGTTTGCAGATCCAACTAGTTTGAAAAATGATGAATATAGTCAAGTTGATAATTACGGTCAGGCTTTAGCACCATATATCATGTCTCTAGCTTTATTCGTTGGTTGTTTAGTATTTAACTTTGTTTTCCCAATTAGACGAGTATCAATGCTAGGTCAATCAAGTAAAGACTGGTGGTTAAGTAAAGTTGCGATAGGCTTTGTTGTGTCAACAGCAATGGCTGCAATTGAAGCAACTGTCATGTTATTGATTGGACTAAAAGTAGAGTACGTTGGCAAGTTCTATTTGATGGCATTTGTTACTGTATGGGCCTATATGTTCATGATTATGTTCTTCGCCATGACGTTTGATAATCCAGGACGTTTTATTATGATGATTTTACTTGTATTACAACTAGGTGGAGCAGGTGGAACTTTCCCTCTACCACTACAAAATAGTTTCTTTAACGCAATTCATCCGTATTTACCAATGTCTTATTCAGTTTATGGTTTCCGTGAAGCAATCTCAAGTGGAATCGGTGCGCCACTATTCAATAAGAGTGTCATGATACTCTTGTCAGTCTTTGTTGCATTTGTTGTTTTACTAGGCGTTTCAATGAATATTTTACAAAAACGTCATCTATCAAATGTGTCAGAGTTAGATGATAATCAAAAAATGCAAGCTCTTGAAAAGTAAACTTTTGTAACAGAGAAGCTTATACATTCTTTTTACTTAATGAGTAAGCAGCTAATTTTGAAACAGTTAATTTAATCGATTTATTTTGTCTTAATAACAGACAAAACTGAAGAAAATAAAGTGATTCTATGATCTATAATAAGTTTATAGTTGATTAAACGACATCAGATAGCTTTTTATAAGACTGCTATCTGATGTTAGTCTTAAAAAAATGTCTGATTAACAGACAAAACATAACGCATTAAAGTAGTAAGTAGATTGTAAAATAAACATATAAATAACCAACAGAGAGGGAAGTGCAAAGTATGTGTACAAGTATTTTTTTAAAAACAAAAGATGGTCATAATTTATTATCAAGAACAATGGATTATTCAATTCCGTTAGATCCTAATCCAACGTTTATTCCGAGACATTATCCATGGAAGTCAATTGTTGAAGGTAAGACTTTTGACAATAATTATGGATTTATCGGTGCTGGTCGTGTTATCGGTCCTATTTATTCAGTGGCAGATGGCGTTAATGAAAAAGGTTTATCGATTGCGGAATTATATCTACCAGGTGATGCTAAGTATCAAGCAAAAGAAGATAATAGTAAAATTAATTTAGCACCACATGAATTTATCCTATATATTCTAGGTAATTGTGCATCGGTAGAAGAAGTAAAAGAAGTGATTGGAAATATTAATTTAGTTGATCGCCCAGTTCCGTTGTTAGATTTTGTGACTCCTCTTCATTGGATTGTGACAGATGCGTCAGGTGAATGTGGCGTTATTGAGCCAACGACTAAAACATTACACATGAAAAAAAATCCAGTAGGTGTAATGACAAATACACCTCAATTAGAATGGCATATTAATAATTTACGTAATTATTTACATGTACGTCCAAAACAGTATGAACCAGTAAAATTCGGTGATTATGAAGCACATGCTTTCTCACAGGGGACAGGCACATTAGGACTGCCTGGAGGGTTTACTCCACCAGAGCGTTTTGTCAGAGCTGCATTCTTTAAAGAGCATATTAAACCGGCAGAAAATGAGACTGAAGGTGTATCAAATGCTTACCATATCTTATCAACTGTTAGAATTCCCAAAGGCTTGGTGATTGACGAGAAAGGTCAATCTGATTATTCACAGTATGTAGGGACTATGTGTAACACAAGTTTAACTTATTATTTTAATACATATGATAATAATCAAATTTGTAAAGTTCAGTTAACAGATAAATTGTTGCAAGAAAAAGAACCAGTTACCTTTATGGCAAATACAACAGAAACAATGAAAGAATTTAATTACTAAGCAACTGAAGTAATACGACGGAGGAGTTAGACTAATGACAACAAATAATGAAACAACCCCAATTTTTGGAACATCAATCTCTGAACGAGATGTAATTATGAAAAAATTACATGACAATCCGGTTGAGCCAGATGTTGCTTACCGTTTGGTGAAAGATCAATTGATAGATGAAGGAAATGCAAGACAAAATTTAGCGACATTTTGTCAAACTTATATGGACCCAGAAGCAACTAAACTAATGGCTGAAACAATGGAAAAAAATGCCATTGATAAGTCTGAATATCCTGAAACAGCTAAGTTAGAAACAAGTTGTGTCAATATTTTAGGTGATTTATGGAATGCTCCAGATTCAGAACGCATTATGGGAACCTCAACAGTTGGATCAAGTGAGGCCTGTATGCTAGGTGGGATGGCAATGAAATTTCGCTGGCGTCACCTTGCAGAAAAACGTGGGTTAGATATCCAAGCTAAAAAACCGAATCTGGTTATTTCATCAGGATATCAAGTCTGTTGGGAAAAATTCTGTGTTTATTGGGATATTGAAATGCGTGAAGTACCAATGGATATGGATCATTTAAGTATTGATACTGATAAAGTACTTGATTACGTCGATGATTACACAATTGGTATTGTTGGTATTCTAGGTATTACATACACTGGAAAATTTGATGACATTAAAGCACTAGACGATTTAGTAACAACTTATAATGAAACGCATGAGCACGAATTAGTTATTCATGTGGATGGTGCGAGTGGGGCAATGTTTGTACCATTTGTTGATCCAGAACTAGCTTGGGACTTCCGTTTGAAAAATGTGGTATCGATTAATACTTCTGGTCATAAATACGGTTTAGTGTACCCTGGTATTGGTTGGATTCTCTGGCGTGACAAAGAATATTTACCAGAAGAATTAATATTTGATGTTAGCTATTTAGGTGGTGTAATGCCCACAATGGCAATTAATTTCTCTCGAAGTGCTAGTCAAATTATTGGTCAATACTATAATTTCTATCGTTATGGTTTCAATGGTTATAAAGAAATTCATACACGTACACGTCATGCAGCAGAAACAATTGCAAAAGCTGTGCAAAAATCGGGATATTTTGATATGATAAATATGGGTGATAATCTACCTATTGTGTGTTATAAATTAAAAGAAGATGCTGATGTTGAATGGACACTTTATGATTTAGCTGATAGATTACTAATGAAGGGTTGGCAAGTGCCAGCGTATCCTTTACCTGCTAATTTAGATAATCAAGTGATTCAACGATTTGTTTGTCGAGCAGACTTAGGTGAAAACTTGGCAGATGAATTAATTCATGACTTTAATCAGTGTCTAGAAGATTTAAAACATGCACGTATTTTGTATCATGACAAAGGTGAAGTAAAAACACAAGGGTTCACACACTAAGCTTTACAGTGTTAACATATACAAAAAAATGGAATGAGGCGGATGAACATGGCAAATTATGAAGAAAAAAAGACAAAGTGATTGATGAGATAGTTAAGACTTTAGAAAAGTTAGATATTGAAACAGGACGCATTGCTGCCAATGAAGAATCAGATAAGAAACATTCTATAAAATTATGGTTTGAGGAAAAGCGTGCTTTGCATGAAATTAAACGCTTGCTTCATGAAATCGGTAAGTATGATAAATATGATGAAAAAGAATTAGAAAAAGCACAAAAAGATTTAGAAGAAACATCTAAATAAGTAACGTGTCTAACTATAAAAAATTAATTAATAGAGGAGATTTTAAACATGACAAATTTTGAAGAAAAAAAAGATAAAGTAATTGATGAAATGGTAAAAACTTTAGAAAAATTAGATTTAGAAACTGGTAGAATTCAAGCCAACGAAGAATCTGACAAGAAACATTCTGTTAAAATCTGGTTTGAAGAAAAACGTGCACTACATGAAGTGAAACGTCTATTACATGAAATTGGTAAATATGACAAATATGATGAAAAAGAATTAGAAAAATTTGAAAAAGAAATGACTAAATCTGACAAATAAATTTGTTATAAGTACGTTAAAGAATCCCTCAATCGTTAATTTGATTGAGGGATTCTTTTTTATATCAATTGATTGGTAACTTTCTTTTGAACAACAATCTGGAGTTTTTTTTCTAATTCAATAAAATCACGTAACTTGATAGGAAAATCAAAGAGTAGGATACCATAAGTAAAACGTTGTCGTTCTTCAATTAAGTTAGGAACGTTGGTGAAAATAATATCTGCTTTATCTTTTTGTGACATATCTAAAAAAGACAGATTAAAATCATGTTTAAAACGGTCACTTATCCGAACCATGATATTTTGTTTAATAAAATAAGGTAAGTCAGTCTCTAAATAAATATAAATTGCTGGTTCATAGTGAGTTAATGGCAAAATAGAAGAAAATAAAAGTAAATATTTTTGAATGAGAAAGCCTTTTTCTAAAAATAAAGGATTTTGACTTTGCTCATATAAGTCATCTATGAATTTTGAAAGAATACCTCGTAAAGTTGGAAATTCATTATCGTCTAATTCAAATAAGGGATGACCATCAATATCCATATTAATTTGCGTAAAGAGTTGAGCAAAGAGATGGGCACAAAAGCTAGTAACAAAAAAACGCTCTTTTATTTCATAAGGTATTTCTGTTAGCTCAGATTCAAATTGTTTAACAAATAATTCTGTTGCGCGATAAATATCAGAATTCATTTTTTTATGATAACCTAAAATCCGATCCCGTAATTCATTTGATTCATAGATTTTAACTTTTGTTTGCATCAATAAAACATAAAAATAAATTTCGGCATCAATATGAACACTATAATCAGCCATAAATGATTTTAATAAAGGAATCGATTCTTTTAACATACTTAGATTGACATAGTTATCCCAGCTTTTTTCAAATGGCATAATATGATTTTTTCTTAATCGAAGTAAGTTAACAGCGAAAATATAAGCCATCTGTTTACGATGAATGTCTGAAACATTTAGTTTCATCGCATTTGAAAATCCATCAACTGTTTGATAGATTTTTCGTTGGTCAATCGTATTAAAGGGCCAAGTAACACCTTTAAAGGTTACCCAAGCGATAATGTAGGAAACTAATCTAATTTGTTTTTCGTCACCAATTAGTTTAAAGGAATTTCTGGAAAGATCAATATTGTATAAATTCAAAAAGTCTTTAATTTTTTTTAAACTCTTTCGAACCATACTTTCACTGACATAGTAAGTCATGGCATATTTTTTTACTGAATCAAATTCTTCAAACATAATTTTTTTCAAAATGAGCATTGATTCATCATTTTCCAAAATATAGTTTCTGAAATCAATATAATTACTTCCTTGTTCAATTTCTAGATAGATACCTTTGTATTTCTCATACATTAGCGTGATTTGTTGTCGCTTTTCAGTATTATATTCTGCAACAATATCTTCGAGCTGATGAATATAGCGTTGAACAGTTCTTTCAACTACATTCAATTGTAGACTAATTTCGTTGACGCTATACCAACGATTGTTTTCAGAAATAATTTCTAACATGTTTAAGATAACTTTATTATGGTTGTTTAGTAAATTAAAAATATTTTTCTCCATCTTAATCAGCCCTTTATCGGTAATTTAATCAGTCACATTTGTGTTGCTGATAATTATAGAATACGATAAAAAGCTAGTTGTTTCAAATTTTAATCGTATTTTAAACAATTAATCATTTTTAATAATCCGATTTATTTTATTTTGTTTAATAAACTATGTTAAAAGGCTTTATAAAATTATTTTGATTAATAATAGAGTTTTTAAATTAATAATATCATTAATTTTCGTTTCAAAAGACAATATAAAGAATTAACTACATTCTATTATGTTATAATTTATTTATAGGAAAGATAAGTTATGTTAAAAGTTATTTAAAGTTATTTATCTTCTTTTAATGTATTTTAAAAAAACCATAAATTTAACCAGGAGGCTTTATTATTATGAAAAAAATGATTTTAGGAACAACAGTGTGTGCATCTCTATTATTAGTAGCATTAGGTGGATGTGGACAAAAAGAAGAAATTCAAGGAACAATTGAATCAGGAAAAGTAACTGAAACGTCAACATCGTTATCTGGTGGAGTAGAAGAAGTTGCAGGAGAAGCAACATTGAAAGACGACGGTTACTTTAAAGAAATTATTACTGGTGACAAAGATCCAAAAGTGAAATTAGAAGCAGAATATAAAACAGATTGGACTGATAGTAGTTGGGAAAATGTTGACTTTAACATTGATAAAGTTAAAGTTGTTGAAGTAGATAAATTTAAAGATGACCAAGAGAAAGATTACAAAGGCTTAATGTCAATGCACTATACTTTAGAAAATAAAGGTGAAGAAGAAGTTAAAGTACGTCCAAAGGAAGCAACAATTGTCTTAAAAGATGGTAAAGAAGTTAAAGCAGATCACTTTTTAGATATTTGGGATGATGTTTTTGCTAAAGACCATAAAAAAGATGGTTATATTCACTTTAAATTTAATGATACTGATCAAATCGATAGTATCAAAGAAATAAAAATTAGTTTTACTGGACATAAAAAAGATAGTTCAGAAGACAAAGTTGATCATACTTATGATGTGACATTACCTTTAGAGTTAGCTAAATAATTATCTTATTGATGATTAGTTAGAAAACACAAAAAAGAACTTATTATCTGATTATATGGATAATAAGTTCTTTTTTTATGGAAGATAAGTAAACTTTTATTTAGACGTTACTTTGACAAAAGCTAAATAGGTTAACCATTTTGGATTAGATTTAGCTTTAAAATAACAAAAAATACTAAAAATTAAAGCACCGAAAGTATTAGTAAATAAATCTGACATGGTATCCATGAGTGCAGCTCGTCCTAATAATTCTTTGCCTGAACTCGTTAAGAAACGTTGCATATTGAGATGTAAAAGACCATCAAAAGTAAACTCATAGAATTCCCAAAATACACCAGCAGTCATTGCAAAGAAAAAACCAAATAAGATAACCGTACTAACGGTTAGATGATCCAATTTTGGCATTAAATAGCTTAAAAAGCCGATACCCAGTGCAACTAGTAGCATAGCGCTAGAAAAATGTAAAAATTTATCCCAATAATAAACCTTACTATAAAATGAAAGACCAGTTCCTAAAAAGACAGAAAAGAGAATAAACAACCAATACATATTTTTTAATAGTACTGGTGTTACCAATTTAAAGCTTTTTTCAATAAAATAAGGTAAAAAGCATAAAATAATGCCTAAAAACATTTCAAACGATAGAAAAAATTTGCCAGATGCTTGATTGCCACCATCTAATGATTGAACACCTGAAATAAGCATCAGTAAAATACCAAATAAGATAATTATATAAAATAAGATGGGTTTTTTTATTGGTTGGTTCATATAAAAATCACTCCTTTATTATAATATTATGCCACGATACAATTATAAAACACAAGAAAAGACTGTTTTAAATTTATGAACCGATGTGATTATTTTGATTGACAATGCTTTCAAAGCGAGTTATAGTATATATGAAATCGATACCACAGAAGTGAGGTGGGTTTTTGGCAACAATTAAAGATGTAGCAAAATTAGCGGATTTATCGGTATCCACAGTTTCACGCTATTTAAACAATCATCCGTATATCTCTGAGGAGAAAAAGAAACGCATTCAACAGGCAATGGACACATTAAATTATGTACCAAGCTCGATTGCGACACAATTACGGTCTAAAAAAGGGACAATGATTGGCGTACTCGTTTCAAGAATTACGAATCCTTTTTTCGCTTACCTGGTTGATGCAATTGAGAAGCAAGCAAAAAGTCAGGGCTATACTGTTTTAGTCATGCAGACATATGATGACTCTGAGTCTGAAGTAAAAATGTTAGAACTACTCAAGCAGCAAGTGCTAGCTGGTATTATTATGTGTTCGATTGAAATAGACGCGCAGACAGTTGAATCTTATGCTAAATATGGTCCGATTATTTTATGTAATGAGAATATGCCACACTCTCGTTTACCACAGGTAGTTACAGATCAAGAATGCGCTGTATACGATGGTGTGACTTATTTAATTCAAAAAGGTTATCACAAAATAGCTTACTGTACTGGTGGTACTTTGATGGCAAATGGACATGGGAAATATCGGACAAAAGGTTTTGAGCGTGCATTAGTCACACATAATTTGCCTTTTAATCGTGATTGGATTTTTCAATCAGTTCATACAATTGAAGATGGTGAGCAAGTTGGTCTAAAACTGTTAGCTTTACCTAAGCATAAGCGACCAGATGCTGTCTTTGCAAATAGTGATGAAGTTGCGACTGGTATCATGAAAGCCTATTTAGCAGCGAATCAAAGAATACCCGATGATTTGGCCATTATGGGCTTTGATGACCAACCGTTTACCTCCATTTTAGCAGTACCATTAACAACCTTGTCACAGCCAATAGCTGCCTTAGGAGAAGAAGCAACAAAATTAACGATTGCTCAAATTGAAGATGTGACCTATCAGATCAATCAAGAAAAATTAGTCTTAGAATTAATTGTTCGAGAGTCTACTTAGTAGTAGATTCTTTAAATGGCATTTTATGATATCGATACCACAAAATAGGAGGAAATATAATGCAAACAACAGACTGGTGGAAAGATGACGTCGTTTATCAAATTTATCCCAAAAGCTTTAAAGATACAAATCATGATGGGATTGGTGATTTAAAAGGGATAACAGAAAAATTACCTTATTTAAAAGAACTTGGTGTGACCATGCTATGGATTTGTCCTATTTTTACATCACCAATGGTCGATAATGGATACGACATCGCTGATTTTGAGGGAATTAATCCTCAATTTGGGACAATGGCAGATTTTGATGAGTTACTGAAACAGGCAAAAGACCTTGATATTAAAATTATTTTAGATTTAGTTATTAATCATACGTCAGATGAACACCCTTGGTTCCAAGCAGCTTTAGCGGATAAGAACAGTAAATATCGTGATTATTATATTTTTAGAGAAGGTAAGGAAAGACCCAATAATTGGCGGTCGATTTTTGGGGGATCAGTTTGGGAAAAAGTTCCTAACGAAGAGAGTTACTACCTACATGTATTTGATAAGCGTCAACCTGATTTGAACTGGGAAAATCCTGACGTTCGTAAAGAATTGTATCAAATGATTAATCGTTGGCTCGATAAAGGAATTGCTGGTTTTCGCATTGATTCCATTACATTTGTTAAAAAAGACCAGGATTATGCTAGTCTACCAGCTGATGGTGTTGATGGTTTAGTCTCATGTAAGTTCAAGACGCGTAATCGTCCAGGAATTGAGGTTTTTCTTACCGAGTTACGTCAAGAGACATTTGATAAGTATAATTGTGTGACTGTTGGTGAAGCACCAGGAGTTGCCTATCAAGATTTTGAACAATTTATTGGTCGAGATGGTTATTTTTCTATGATTTTTGATTTTCACTATGCTGATATAGATGTAGAATCAGGCTCTGACTGGTTTAAACGGACTAATTGGACGGCTAGAGAATTTCGCGATTTATTAATGACATCACAAGAAGCATTACAAAAAGCAGGTTGGGGTGCTAATTTCATTGAAAATCATGACCAACCCCGTGCCTTATCAAAATTAGTTGCACCAGGTTATCAAACACCAGAAGCTGCTAAAGGTATTGGTAGTATGTACTTTTTCTTACGGGGAACCCCGTTTATCTATCAAGGACAAGAACTGGGTATGATCAATGCTCATCGAGAGTCTATCTCAGAATTTGATGATATTTCTAGTATAGACAATTACTATCGGTCAATTGATGAAGGGTTTTCACCAAGTGAGGCCTTAGAATTTGTCAATTTAAGAAGCCGTGATAATACTAGAACGCCAATGCCTTGGACAAGTGCTCAGTATGGTGGTTTTTCAGATATTGAACCCTGGCTGGGTATGAGTCAAACTTATCCAAAAATTACGGCAAATAATAATTCAGTATATAATTGGTATAAAAAAATGATTGAGCTTCGTCAAAAGTCACCTATCGCTCCGTGTTTACAAAAAGGTGATATTCACTTTATAACATCATTAGCAGATGATATTATTGCTTATTATCGCGAGTATCAAGGTAAGCGTGTTTATTCGATTACAAACTTTGGAACCAAAGAACAATTGGTTGAGTTAGACGCTCCTATTGAGTCTGTCTGGCTTGATTCACATGACCAATTCCTTACGGGTAAACAACTTAAATTATTACCCTATCAAAGTATTTTATTTAGTTAATAATTAATGGAGGACAGACTAATGGCAAAAGACTATAAAAAAATTGGGCAAGACATTGTCGACGTTGTTGGTGAAGATAATATTATTAGTATGACACATTGTGCAACGCGTTTAAGATTGGAAGTTAAAGATCGAGCAAGTATTGATGACTCTTTAGTCCAAAAAATTGATGAAGTAAAAGGTGTTTTTTATAATGCTGGACAATACCAAATTGTCCTAGGGACAGGTATTGTTAATAAAGTTTATGAGAGCTTAATGGAAACGGATCCAGAATTGAAAAATAAAGAAACCTCGTTAGAAAATATGAAACGTGATGGTAATCCAATTAAACGGGCTGTACGGACCTTGTCAGATGTGTTTATTCCGATTATTCCAGGAATTGTTGCGACAGGACTATTTTTAGGTTTAAAAGGGGTCGTGTTAAATGACTTAGTTTTAGCCTTCTTTGGTACGACACCAGACGCTATCCCGACTTATATTACGACCTTAATCAGTGTATTAACAGATACAGTCTTTGCCTTTTTACCAGCACTGATTTGTTGGTCAGCCTTTAAAAAATTTGGTGGGACACCAGTTATTGGCTTTGTTATCGGTTTGATGTTGGTGTCACCGGCTCTGCCGAATGCCTATGCTGTTGCAGATATCAATAGTGGTGTACAACCATTAATTGCGTTTGGCTTTATTCCAATTGTTGGCTACCAAGGAAGTGTTTTAACAGCTCTAGTTGTTGGTATTTTAGGTGCTAAACTAGAAAAGTTTTCACGTAAATGGATGCCAAACTCCCTTGACTTAATGTTTACCCCTTTTGTTGTGATTGCAGTTATGATGTTAGTTGGTTTATTAGTTTTAGGACCATTGCTACATTTTGTTGAAAGCGGGTTAGTGTCTGTCGTTACTTGGTTAATTGATGTCCCATTTGGAATTGGTGGTCTGTTAATTGGATTTATGTATCCTTTAGCAGTTATGACAGGTATGCATCACTTATTCATCATGATTGAAACAACGTTACTGGCTTCAACTGGCTTTAATCCATTGATTACTTTATGTGCTATGTATGGTTTTGCTAACGCTGCTGTTAGTTTTGCAATTAGTAAAAAAGCTAGAGATAAGAATGTTAAAGTTATTGGAACAAGCGCCGGAATTACTCAATTACTAGGTGTTAGTGAACCAGCTCTCTTTGGGATTACGATTCGCTATGGCATGAAACCATTAGGTATTATGATTGGCTGCTCGGCATTAGGTGGTATGATTTTATCAATTTTAGGTATTAAAGCGAATTCATATGGACTAGCTGTCATTTTATCGCCGTTAATGTATATATATGATTCCTATCAGCTTGTAACATATCTTGTAGTAGGCGTCGTTATTTTCTGTTTAGCATTTATTTTGACTTACTTATTTGGTGTACCAAAGGAAGTTATGCATGATAGTGGCAATTAATTTTAATGATTTATATGAAGACAAATTTCTAGCAATTAATTATCTAGAAATTTGTTTTTTTATTTCATAAATCAACAAATGAAAAAATGATAACTATAGTTATTTTATTTGTTGATTTATTTATTTAATAAAGCGGATTATACACTTTTAATTCAGTTTTTAAAAATTATTTAAAAAATTAATTAAAATAAAAAAAGTGTTTTTTTATTTTTGATTTATTTAAAGTTAGTAATTAAATGAACTAGTCATTTAAAATTGAATAACATGTCAAAACTGTTAGGGGTAATTGGTATTAAACTGTTTATAATCAACTAAATCGGTTTGCATTTGACTTGTCATGAGAGTAGAATAAAAATGGGTTTACTGTATAAATAACAGTAACAAAATAATTAAAGGTGGTTTACTATGGATACCAAGGAAAAAACGTTTTTTGGACAACCTCGAGGACTGTCGACATTGTTCTTTACAGAGATGTGGGAACGATTCAGTTATTATGGTATGCGAGCGATTCTATTATTCTATATGTATGATACCGTTGCTAACGGTGGATTAGGTTTAGAAAAATCAACTGCATTGTCAATTATGTCAATTTATGGGTCGTTAGTTTTTATGTCTAGTATTGTTGGTGGCTGGTTAGCAGATAGAGTATTTGGTCAACATAAATCGGTCTTTTACGGCGGAGTTTTTATTATGGTCGGGCATATTATTTTAGCCACACCGTTTGGAATAGGAGCATTATTTATTTCAATGATTACGATTGTTATTGGGACTGGGCTTTTAAAAGCCAATGTATCTAGTATGGTTGGTGGCTTATATTCAAAAGAAGATGCGCGTCGTGATTCTGGTTTTTCAATTTTTTATATGGGTATTAACTTAGGTAGTTTATTGGCTCCGATTATTGTGGGAACATTAGGCCAAGAAGTTAATTATCATGCAGGTTTTTCTGTAGCAGCTGTAGGAATGTTTGTTGGTTTGTTAGTTTATTATTTCCAAGGAAAACATACAATTGCTGATATTGGTCTTGAACCAACAAATCCAATCAAGCCAGAAGAACGCTCAAAAGTGATTAAAATTTTTATGATTGTTTTAGTAGTGGTGATGGTAATTTTTGGTGGAGCAGCTATGCTTAAGCTATTAACGATTAATTTTTTCGTTAACTTTGTTAGTATTCTAGGTATCGGATTACCAGTATACTATTTTACTCGTATGATTCGCTCGAAAGATGTGTCAGATGATGAGCGTCAACATATTCGTGCGTATATTCCATTATTTATCGCAGCCATTATTTTTTGGTCATTAGAAGAACAAGGTTCGTCTATTCTAGCCCTATTTGCTGAAGAACGGACTAAGTCTTCAATGCTCGGTTTTAACGTACCAGCTAGTTGGTATCAAATTTTAAATCCTGTTTTTGTTGTTGCATTAACACCAGTTTTTGTGACACTTTGGACAAAACTTGGTAATCGTCAGCCTTCGACTGTTATTAAATTCTCCATTGGTCTAGTTATGGCTGGTTTATCTTTTGTATTATTGATGTTACCAGGCGTTCTATTTGGAGTTGATCAACGTGTTAGTCCACTATGGTTAGTCGCAAGCTTCTTTATCATGATTGTAGGGGAAATGTGCTTGTCACCAGTTGGTTTATCTGTCACAACAAAATTAGCGCCACGTGCGTTTGAATCACAGACACTAGCTATTTGGCTATTGGCTGATGCTTCTTCACAAGCTATTAATGCACAAATTGCGCGTTTTTACACTAGTTCAACAGAATCAGCTTATTTCGGTATTGTTGGTACCGTAGCTGTCGTTGCCGGTATTTTATTATTCACAGGTCGTAAACCGATTCAAAAATTAATGGGGACGATTCGTTAAATTAAAATGTTTAAGTAAGCCAAACTAGCTAGGTTAGTTTGGCTTATTTTTTAATTAGATTCATCGTTTCAATGGTAATAATATGCTATTATTTTAACTAAGGAACGATTTTTATATTAGGGGGGAAGCAATATGTTAGATAGATTAAAAAATCAATTAATTGTCTCATGTCAAGCGTTAGAAGATGAGCCATTACATAGTTCGTTTATTATGTCTAGAATGGCTCTTGCAGCGAAAGAAGGAGGTGCACGGGGGATTCGGGCAAATTCGGTAGCCGATATTCAAGCAATCAAAGAAATCGTCGATTTACCACTCATCGGGATTATTAAACGTGATTACGCAGATTCAGATATTTATATTACAGCTACCGCTAAAGAAGTTACTGAATTGTTAACCACTTCTGCTGAAATCATCGCTCTAGATGCCACAAAACGTCCACGTCCAAACGGTGAGCATTTAGCTGATTTGATTAAGCAAATTCACGATGGTGGCCGTTTAGTCATGGCAGATATTTCAACACTAGAAGAAGCAGTTGAAGCGGAGCATTTAGGTTGTGATATGGTATCGACGACTTTAGCAGGTTATACACCTTATTCGCACCATACTGATACACCAGATTTTGATTTATTATCAGCAATTTGTCAGTCAGTGACAATTCCTGTCATCATGGAAGGTCATACCAATAAACCTGAGCAAGTAACAGAAGGGTTACGTTTAGGAGCTCATGCAGCAGTTGTTGGTTCCATTATTACACGCCCACAAGTTATTACAGAAGCCTACGTAAAAGCAACAAAATTAGTTGATTAGATGATGAGAGACAATTAAGAGATTGATTGTCTCTTTTTTAACAGTTTCAAACGAATGTTATTAAATTCAGACTTTAGTCTGAATTTAATGACAGATGATATAGTTCTGAAGACTCATGAATTTTGACGAGGATTCCTCTAAACTAAGTTTTAGAGAAATAGTTTGCTTGAAAGGATGTTTAGATAAATGTTAAAAATTAATAATGTGACAAAAGTTTATGATGAGGGTGTTCAATATCAAGCGTTAAAGGGAATTGATTTGCTAGTTGAAGATGGTGAATTTGTTGGAATTATGGGGCCGTCTGGTAGTGGGAAATCCACGTTGTTAAATCTAATTGCAACAATTGATAAGCCGACAACTGGTAGCATTCAAATTGATGGAAAAGAGCCAGCAAAGCTAGATTCTGAAGCTCTAGCTAGGTTTAGACGTAATGAATTAGGTTTTGTATTTCAAAATTTTAATTTAATGCCAACATTAACAGTTGAAGAAAATATTATTTTACCACTAACGTTAGATGGTGAAAAAGTCAGTGTTATGAAGAAAAAACTGACTATTGTAGCTCAACAGTTAGGAATTTCTGATTTATTGAAGAAGCGTATTGGCACGATTTCTGGTGGTCAAGCACAACGGGTAGCCATTGCACGAGCGATGATTCATCAACCGACATTAGTGTTAGCTGACGAACCAACTGGTAATTTAGACACTAAATCATCACGTGATGTTATGGAATTGTTGTCATCATTAAATGAAGAGCAAGGATCAAGTATTCTAATGGTGACCCATGATCCATTTGCAGCAAGTTATTGTCAAAAAATTATTTTTATTAAGGATGGTGAATTGGTTGATACGATTTATCGTCAAGGTGAGCGACGTGAATTTTATGACGATATTTTAATGAATCTCCGCGAAATTGAAGGTGTAGCAGATGAGATTTAATCAGTTTGTTTTCCGTAATACGGTTCGGAATAAGAGTTTATATTTAGCGTATTTTTTTAGTGTTCTATCTACTGTTATGACGTTCTTTACTTTTTCAGTTTTTGCATTTCATCCTAAATTGACGAGTGATTTACATTCAGCCGTAAAAACTGGTATGTTGGCTTCTGCCATTATTATTTATCTCTTTTCGTTTCTATTTGTTTGGTATTCAGTGGATATTTTTCTTCAATCACGAAAGAAAGAATTTGGGTTGCTACTCATTCAAGGAATGTCACCTAAACAGTTACGAAAAATGATATTTCAAGAAAATATGATTGTTGGTTTTTTCGCAACAATTTTTGGTAGTTTAGTTGGTTTGATTTTTTCACAAGTCATTTTATGGCTTAGTCGAGTATCGTTACATATTGATTTTGCATTTTATTTTCCATTAAAAGCTATAGGAGTCACCTTTATTTCATTTATGATATTATTCTTGGTGATTTCAGTATTTATTCAGTTAAAAATTCCTAAGATGGATATTCAAACGTTACTAAAAAGTCAAGATTTAGGAAAAGGCCGCTTAAAACCTTCTAAGCTCAAGTCAGTCTTAGCTATTGTCCTAATTGGTGGTGGTTACGCTGTGGCATTATATGTTAAAGGTGTCGCTGTTGTTGGGGCCATGTTACCGGTGATTTTTATGGTTATCTTAGGCACAAGTTTTTTATTTAATCAATTAACATTATTAATAGTCAATCGTCTACAAAAACGTGAATCGGTTTTTTGGAAAAAAACGAATATGCTGGTTTTTTCAGATTTAAGTTTTCGAATGAAGGATAATGCCAAATCATTTTTCTTAGTTACGGTTATTTCAACTGTTGCTTTTTCAGCGATTGGAACTCTGATTGGTTTTAGAGAGATGAGTCTCAAAAGTGTGAACCAGACACCATATGCGATTACTTTATCTACTAGTGCTGATGAACAAAAAGATATCGGTCAACAAGTTCAACAAATAGAACAAGAGCTAAAAAAAGAACAAATTGATGCTACAAAGATCGATTATCAGACGCTATCCTATTCATTTGATGATGTAACAATTAATGTCATAAGCCAAACGGATTATAATCAGTTAGCAACTGCTGCTGGTGAAAAAGAAATTGACGACAAGGAACAAGCTGTTCTTGTGACAAATAGAGATAATCCAATGTTTGATAAGACCCCAGATTATTTAATTAAAGAATTTCCAGTCAATAATCAAGAGAAAATACCAGTTAAAAAAGAAATTTTAACTAAAGACGTAGTTCCAATATTTGGTCCAGTTGTCGTCTTAACTAATCAAGCTTATGAATCATTACACACAAATATCTCTAGTCAAAAGGGTTATATTTGGACTGCGAGTCGCTCAGATTATGACAAACTTGTTAAATTAGGTGCGACACAAACCGAAAACCCAAATGTAATGGTTAAAGCATCAATGGAACAAATGATTACTAATGTATTTGCACCCGTTCTATTTATTGGATTATTTATTGGGATTGTTTTCTTTATCTCAGCTGGAAGTTTCCTTTATTTCCGTTTATACAGCGACATGAATTTAGATAAAGAGAAATTTTTAATGGTTCATAAAATTGGCTTTAGTAAGAAAGAGATGAAAAAGGTTGTCTATCAACAAATTGCCATTCTCTTTTTCACACCAATTATTGTATCTTGCTTACATGGTATTATAGCTTTAAAAGCAATGTATGCGTTGTTTGATCAACCATTACAATTAACGGCTTTCGCTGTCTTAGGGACTTTTATTGTGATTCAAATTATTTACTATCTTATTGCACGGACGTTTTATTTCCGTAAATTATACGCTTCAATTGAAAATTAGATAGCTAAAGATACAAATAAAGACCACCAACAGACAATTTGTTGGTGGTCTTTATTTGTTAAAGTAATCCTGTTTGAATATTGCGTTGTTGGCACCAGTTCATTAAATTTGGTGACAGAACAATTTCAGTTTTTTTCAGTTCACGTAATTGGTTGACTTCTAAAAGGGTTAAGATACCCTTTAATTCTTGCTTCCAAGCATTAATGACTTGAATAGTTGCCTCGTTTCCTTGTGATAGACTGCGATGTAAAAATTCACCAGACAAGCCAACAGCAGAAGCTCCTAGACGCAAAGACTTAATAATATCAAGTGGGTTTTTAATCCCACCAGAAGCGATAAAAGCAGCTTGGTTAGCAAAAAGTGAGGCTTCTAATAACGATTCTGTGGTTGACTGACCCCAGTCATAGAGATAGCTATATTCTTTATTCTCACGACGTTCATTTTCAATTTGAATAAAGTTAGTGCCACCCCGACCACTGATATCAATCATTGTCACGCCTAAATTAATTAGTTGGTTAATCGTTTTTTGTGACATACCAAAGCCGACTTCCTTGACAATCACTGGGACATCGAGTTCAGTGACAATTTGTTCAATATTTCGTTGCCAGCTAGAAAAATCACGATCACCTTCTGGCATGACAATTTCTTGAGGAATATTTAAATGAATTTGCAAGGCATCGGCTTGAAGTAAGTCAACCGCACGTTTTGCATTGTCAATACCGTGATGTGCCCCTAAATTAGCAAAAATTAAGCCGTCTGGATTCACTTCACGTACGACTTTAAAGCTATCAGCAACTGCTTCGTCTTTTAGTGCGGCGCTTACAGAACCAACCGCCATTGCTAAGTTGGTTTCTTTGGCAATTAGTGCCAAATTTTTATTAATGATACTCGTTTTAGCACTTCCGCCAGTCATGGCATTAATAAAAAAGGGAACGGTTAAATGAAAAGGACCTAACTGAGTTGTTAAGTCCACATCATTGACTGCCATGTCTGAGAACGATTGATGCACAAAACGAACATCGTTAAAACCAGCTTGTCCCACTGATTGATACTGCATTTCAGCTAAATGGACGTGTTGATCTTTACGATTCCATTGTGTCATTTATGCTTCCTCCTCCCAAATAATTGGTTGATGATTAGTATTTTTATTACGATACACTTGCAGTGGTAAATTAACAATATCATGTTGGCGCCATTCGTTAATCATTGGTAGAATTTCATCTTGTTGATTAAAGAGGACAATACCACAATCACCGCCACCAGCACCAGAAGATTTGGCTGCACCATTAGCTTTTTCAGCACTGGTACATAAATCAGTGAGTGCTTGCGTTTCAATGTCGACACCACTAATTTTTGCAAGTGATTGTAGTAACTCACGATTCGAGCGAATGCATTCTTGAATCATCGGAATATTATCGTCTTTAAAAGCCTGAATCAACTGATTAACGCAGGCACGACTATCGATTAAGAATTGTTTGTAAAAACCGTTCATGTCATTTTGTTCATCATTGATTTGATCAACTAAAAAAGTTGTCGAGGCAGGGGAGCCAGTCCAACCAATTAATAAACGTAAATCTTTTGGAGCAGATAATTGTTGAATCATTAACTGTGGCCATTTTTCAGTGACCATCTGACTAATTGAAAAATTATTGTGTGTCATATAGTCAAGTGCCCATTCACGATTAAAACATGAGTAAGCAACCCAACCTTCGTATGAACTGGCAGCTAAATCACCAAAAGAGCCATTGCTATTAAGTGATAGATGCGTTATGGCTGCTAATTTATACAACAATTCAGCAGTATATTGGATATTATAAAAGGTCAACATGGCCTTAATAGTCGCAATTGTAACGGCACCACTTGAGCCTAGACCGTATTTACGGCCATCTTTATTATCTAGTTCACTTTCAACGGTTAAGTCAAAGTATTTTAAGTCGTAGTTTAATTCTTGTAAATACTGTTCGACAATACTAACTGATTTTGTGATATATGAAAAAGGATTTTCGCGCTCGTCAATACAGAATTTCCCGTTTTTTCGTGTCCAAGGAATGGAAATTCCATTTGAATAGCTCGAACAAATACTTCCCTGTTTTTTTGCTTCTTTTAAAGTGACCGTAATAAACTGATCGAGCGCTACGATTAAGGCTGGATGTCCAGGCTCTAGTACAGCATATTCACCGGCAATATAGAGCTTTCCAGGAGCACTTGCTTGTATCAATTCTATTTCCTCCTTTAGCGTAACCAATCAGCTTCAGTCAGGTTGGTTATACCCGAACCTACAGTTGAACTAATTAATTGGTCAGCTTTGAAATCGTTTAATAATAATTTATGGATTGTTGCCATGTCAGACTGACGGCATAATACCTTCACGTTTGGACCAGCATCCATTGTAACATAACAAGGAATACCCATGTCACGAATATCTTTAACTTTTTGGATGGCTTTCACACTATCTGGTTCCCAGTAAGAAATCGGTGGTACGGCACCAAGCATTGTACCATGCATTTTCATCCCGTTCGACTCAGTAATTTCACCTAAACGGATAAAATCACGTGCGTGAATTGCCTGTTTTAAATCTACTAAATCTGTTTTGGCACTTTCAACCCAAGCGGGATAGAAAGGTGAGGTTTCGACAGTGCGTTTCATACCGATACGACTAGACACTTTCTTTTTTTGTTTATTAACAGCAATGACAAGCATGCCAATATTCCAATCTGCAGGGTCAACAGGTATTGCATAGCTTGATGCTGAATCATCACCATAGCCCATCGTCCACTCAACAAAACCACCAAAAATACTACGGGTCGCACTACCGCTACCACGTCGGGCATAGGTAGATAACTCTTGGTGAGATAAGTTGAGACCAGTTGCTTGGTTCATTGCACCAGCTAAAGCGGCAAAAGCTGAAGCCGAAGAGGCTAAACCAGCAGCAGTCGGAACATGATTATGACTCTCAACACGTGCGTATGTCGTCAATTGTGTCTCTTTCCGGAATAAATTTAAAAATTTCGTAATTTTTTGGGTTTCTTCTAAACTTTGTTCCTGATTATCAAGAATAAAATAATCACGATCTAATGAGTCATCAAGGGTCACCTTTGTCTCTGTATAAAAAGCATCCAGTGTTAGTGATAGACTACTATTCATAGGTAAAAACAGCTCATTATTACGTTTTCCCCAGTATTTAATTAAGGCAATATTTGTATGTGCTCGAGTGATTCCTACTTTACTCATGTGTATCTCCATTCATTTGGTATAGCCAGGTATTTTTTGCGCCTGCTGCCTCTAAAGCAGCGGCAATATTTAAGGCATCAGATTGATTACTAGCTAATGCTATCATACATCCGCCACGACCGCCACCAGTTAGTTTTGCTCCTAAAGCACCTTCATTTAAGGCTGTTGTAACAAGTCGATTTAAAGCATCATTTGAGACGTCTAATTCAGTTAAAAGAGTATGAACTTTTGTCATTAATTTACCTAACAAAATAGGTTTATTTGATTCTAAGGCTTTACGCCCGTCTGACGCTAGTTTACCTAGTGTGTTAATCTTTTCTTGATAATTCGCGCCATCTGCTGAGGTTAATTTAGCTGCAATACTTTGAACAGCTTCTCTTGTTTGACCAGTAATACCAGTATCAGCAACGACTAAATAGGCAGTTAGTTTTAAATTGATTGGTTCAAATGGTTGACCTTTAATATAATAGTAAGGAATTGAACTACTAGTCATTAAAGCATCTAAGCCACTAGGATTACCATGTGCAATTTTTTCGGAAATATCCACAATAGCCAAGAGGTCAGCCTGATTTAAGTCATAATCAAAAAAGTCGTATAGTGCGCGTGTTGTTGCTACAGCAACTGCAGCACTCGAACCCATTCCGCGTTCAGCCGGAATTTGACTCTCAATGGTAATTGTTAAGCAAGCATCTGGTTGACCAAGACGTTCTAGACAGGTTTGTATAGTTGCTTTTAAACTTTCTAACAGTTCAGGCATCTCATCAAGAAGACCATGATAGAAGTCACAATGGATAGTTGTTGGTTCATTTTGTTGCGTAACTGTCACATTAATTTGTGCGGCTGGAAAAGGAATAGCAATGGAAGGTTGATGATAAACAACAGAATGTTCACCTAGTAAAATAATCTTCCCATTGGCATAGCCTTTTCCTATTTTGTTTGTTCCCATAGTCTAACGACTCCTTCTAACCTTTTGTTAATAATGTCATGATGAATGGTGCGGCATATAGTGACATAAATTGGACCCCATAGCCGACACCCAACCGATTAAGTGTACCACAACAGACACTCATTAATAAAACCCCAAACACATTAATTAAGCCAGCATCCATGTAAGCAAGTAGCAACACTAGAGAAATAAATAAAGCTAGCATGGCTTCATGTGGAATATGTTTGAGCACAAATAAGGTTAAGCGTTCCGCAAAGGTTGCTGCTAACAAATAAACAAATAAAATCGCAAGTAAGCTTCCAATGACAAAAGCAATCATTAGTGTTGATGTGGGATACATATCGGTAATAGTATGCCCGATTTTAAAAACTGGTGGTGATTCAAAAAAGGCCGCACCAGGTCCAATGGCGGAAGGAGCAATTGGCACGCCTAAAGCAATAATCGAAATCATAATGCCTGATAAATAAGTTGCTTGGGCTAAGGCGCTCATAACGGTAATTTTTAATTCTGCTTGTTTTAACTCATTTGATTCTTTTTTAGACATAGATTCTCCAAATAGGACAATTAACCCCACTGGGCTCAAGACAAACATAAAATTAGCCAATAAAACGGACAAACTAGAGCTCGCTAACTCACGTTTAGTTAAGGTATTAAATGGATTAAGCGATCGTTTGTCGTCTAGATTGATTGGAATAGTCATTTGATTATAAGAGGTTGTTTCCATTTTTTTACGTTCCGTTGTATTGAGTAATGATAGCAATCCGACTAAGAGTGGTGCTACAGTAATACCTAAAAAGAATGAGGTTGTAATGGTTTTGTCAGCAGGAACAGCACCAGTTTGCCAATACAATGAACGTAAGCCTTGAAAGAGAATCGCAAAAGGAATAAT
This sequence comes from Vagococcus penaei, assembly GCF_001998885.1. Lineage (NCBI taxonomy): Bacteria > Bacillati > Bacillota > Bacilli > Lactobacillales > Enterococcaceae > Vagococcus > Vagococcus penaei. Next base: position 812,179 of record NZ_CP019609.1, on the reverse strand, counting down.
ACTAATCAATGATAAAATTTTTGCTTGGCTAATCAAAGATAAAAAAATCGCACCGGCAATAAAAATCCAGTTAGCATGTTGACTAATCTGTGCAGTAAATGGTGAAATTAGTTTAGCGATAAACAAACTACTAATAAGTGCAATAATGACACCCAGAGCACTGCCAACAGCCGCTTTTTTAATCATGACTGTGGTTCGTCCGTGTTTTTTGACAATTAATGATGCACCAATCATAGGTGTAGACAATACGCCACCAGGTAGATTAGCGATTAGGGCAGGCATTAAATTCATCAGCCCTAGTGTGACAAAAGCTGAGACGAAAAAAGCTAACACAACGATTGGTTGGATTCCAGCTAAAATTAAAGCTAGCGATACTGGCATTAAGACACTTGTTTCATCGGTTCCAGGAATAAAGCCGATTAGAGAGTAAAGCACACTAGCAGCTAAACTAGCGATAATCATTTGTATTATTAGCCCACTATCCATCTAATGATCCTCCAGTATCTGAAGTGGTTGTGATTGACCGTTTTGGTTTGACTAATAGAGTGCTAATAATAAAACCAATCACAGCACCAAGTAGGCCAAAAAATAATTGCAAGGTGCGATTATCAATGGGTGCTAAAAAATAACCACCCATAGTAAAAACGACAGAAATGCCAATGGATAATAATAAATCTTTTACCCCAACAACATCTCCCCAAATAGCGATTAATAAATCCTTTTTCATTAAAACTCCTCCAAATATTATTATGATAGAATTAAAAATCTTATCTTCATCATACTCAATTGTTATTTAAAGAGAAATATTGTTCAGAGTGATTTAAGCAAAATTTATAGTATTTTCAATTTAAATGAGATTTTGGTTAAAAAATTGTTAAATAAAGACTGAATATTTTAAAATAGTATGATAAAATAAGTCAATTAATCAATTTATTTGTAGAAAGGGTTGGAGTGCATGGTAAATATTGACTGGAATAATTTAGGATTTTCGTATATTAAAACACCGTATCGCTATTTGGCTCATTGGAAAAATGGCGAGTGGACAAAGGGAGAAATGACTGAGGATAATACACTTCATATTAGTGAAGGCTCCACAGCTCTGCATTATGGACAACAATGTTTTGAAGGTTTAAAAGCGTATCGTTGTGCTGATAATAGTATTAATTTATTTCGAGTATCTGAAAATGCTCGTCGTTTTCAGGATAGTGCGACACGACTTATGATGCCAGTCGTTCCTGAAGAGATGTTCATCGAGGCTGTAACGAAAGTTGTTCAGTATAATGCTGATTATGTGCCACCATATGGTTCTGGTGCGACTTTATATATTCGTCCGTTACTGATTGGCGTTGGTGATGCGATTGGTGTGAATCCAGCACCAGAATATATTTTTACGGTTTTCTGTATGCCTGTAGGAGCTTATTTTAAAGGTGGGCTAAAACCAACGAACTTTATCATTTCTGATTATGATCGAGCAGCTCCAGTTGGGACTGGTGCGGTCAAAGTTGGAGGGAATTACGCTGCGAGTTTGTTACCCGGTAAGGAAGCTAAAGAGCGCCAATTTTCTGACTGTATTTATTTAGATCCAGCGACACATACAAAGATTGAAGAAGTTGGGGCTGCTAACTTTTTTGGTATTACTAAAGATAATAAATTCATTACGCCAATTTCGCCATCAATTCTTCCAAGTATTACGAAATATTCATTACTTTACCTTGCTAAAGAGCGTCTAGGAATGGAAGCAATTGAAGGTGACGTTTATTTAACTGAATTGGATCAATTTAGTGAAGCAGGTGCATGTGGTACGGCGGCGGTAATTTCACCAATTGGAGGAATCCAATTAAAGAATGATTTTCATGTCTTTTATTCAGAAACTGAAGTTGGTCCAGTGACCAAACGTTTATATGATGAATTAACAGGAATTCAATTTGGTGATGTTACTGCGCCTGATGGTTGGATCACTAAGGTCTCTAGTCTAACTGAGTAAATACAAAAAAGTCTCTAAGTAACGTGGTTACTTAGAGACTTTTTAACGTAATACTATCATGTAGTTAAACTTATTGGACAGTTATTATGAAACATTATACACTAAATATACTAAAAATAAATGCTAGTAAAATGTACAGAGAAATTTAACTAGTACAAAACCAATGGAGAAGAACTAATGATTAAAAAAATTCAAATACTAACCCCTGATTTGCTAGAGGAACTAAGCCAAATCTGGTTACAAGCTAATTTAGAAGCACACGCATTTATTACAGATACTTATTGGCGGACTAATTATCAGGTATTTCAAGAATTATTACCAACCGCAGATTTATACGTTTTTAGTCATCAAAATCAAATTTTAGGTTTTTTAGGTTTAGTAGACACCTATGTTGCAGGTCTTTTCGTTAATAAAGAAGTCCGAGGAACTGGAATAGGTAAACGTCTAGTTGATGAGGTGAAACAAGAGCGCGATATATTAAGTTTGTCTGTCTATGAAAAGAATCAGGCAGCCTATCATTTTTATTTGACACAGGACTTTGTTAAAACTGGTGAGTGTCTTGATCAAGCTACAAAGGAAAAAGAGTACCAAATGACTTGGAAAAAGAATGGGTAAGTATCATCTTAGTTAAGATTAAAAGGAGAGGAAGGCGTGGCAGGCAGTGACAGTGAGAATTGGGATTTTAAGTGACCAACATATTAATGTAAATGGGATAGACAGTCTAATGAAATTAGCCAACTATGGAGATTTTTTAGTAGATTTAGCGCTAACTCAACAGCTAAATTATTTGGTTTTACTTGGGGATATTTCTTGGGATAAAAAACAAATTGATTGGCTATTAGACCATTTAACGAAAAAATTAACCGGTTATTGTGAATTACGTTATGTTTTAGGAAATCATGATTTAAGCCAAAATTATACTTTAGATGAGTTTCTCTATCCACAAGACTCACGTCATCTGTCTGTTAGCCCGATTGTGACTCACGACAAAGCCTTTGTAGGATTTGATGGTTTTTTTGATTTTAGTTGGTCTGGACTGCCACCTAGTCAGATGAATCAAGAACGTGTGTTGCGCTATGCAAATGAACGTTATTTTAGCGATGGTAGTAAATTGACGCGTGATGATTATCAGTTTATTGTCAATCAACAGTTAACAACATTTGAGACGCAAGTTAACTCCTTACTAGGAAAAGGCATCAAAACAATAGCGGTTGGTATGCATTTCGTCCCACATGCTGCATTTTTAAAGCCGGTCGATAGCGATCAGACAGCCTTTAAAAATGCATATATGGGATCAGAAAAATACGGGACTGCTATTGAGCATTTTAATGGCTTAGTGACAGATGTTTATTTTGGTCATACACATCGTAGATTAGGCCATCAACTGATTAATGACGTAACATACCATTGTGTACCAGTTGGTATTCAGAGAAGTTGGACTCTGCATGGGTTTAAAGAGACTGATTTAGTTGCTCAAACGCGCCAAACTTTGCAAATTATTGAATGGAACAGTTGATTAAATCAGGCTATGAGGACATAAAAAAACTTGAACAACTATTTAATAGTCATTCAAGGTTTTTTGCTATTTTGCTTCTTGTAAAATGGCGATTTTTTTAATAGTAATGTCTTTTGTCGGTTTGTCTTGTGCACTTGTTTCAGTTGCGGCAATCTTATCGACAATATCCTGGCCTTCAATCACTTGTCCAAATACTGAATATTGGAAATCCAAATTAGGTTGCCCACCATCTTTATAGGCCTCGATAATTTTTTCAGGGTATTTAGAGGCTAATAAGCCATCTGATTGATCATCGTGATTGGAAACAATATAAAATTGACTACCTTGTGTTTTTTCAGAAACGTCACCACTAGTACGTGCCACAGCTAACGCGCCATTAACATGATACAATTGATTAGAAATTTCCGGTGCAAATTCTTCTTTCCAAATACTTTCACCACCAGAACCAGTACCATCAGGGTCCCCACTTTGAATCATGAAGTCTTTAATGACTCTATGGAAAGATACATTGTTATAATAACCATCTTTTGCATGCGTCATAAAATTTTCAACGGCTTTAGGTGCTAACTTTGGAAAGAGCTTAATCTTAATGTTTCCTTCACTTGTTTCCATTTCAACTAAGTCTTCGTCCGCAGCGACATCTTTACTTAATTGCGGTAAATCAAGTGTATTTAAATCAACATCATCTTTTACAACTGATTCAGATACTTTTTCTGTTGAACTAGTATTTTTTTTAACGTTATCATTTTTACTCGTTGTTCCACAGGCGCTCAATAATAACGTTGCCGTTAGTAGTGTACAAGCACCTAGAAATAATTGTTTTCTTTTCATTAAATGACATCCTTTCACAACAGCTTATCTGTGTTCAATACTAACAAAAAACAAACAGAAAGCCAATCATAAAGAAAAAAGATTCTAAAAATTATTAAAGAATCTTCATTTTTCAGAAATTGTTAGCAAGGTTTTACAACATTAATAGACAAACGCCCTCGCAAAAGATACAATGAATTGAAAAGAGACTTTTTGAGAGTAAGGAGGACAGCATATGTCCATGTTTTTAGATCAGGTAACCATTGATGTGCAAGCCGGTAAAGGTGGCGACGGAATGGTTGCTTTTAGAAGAGAGAAATATGTCCCAGATGGTGGACCAGCTGGTGGTGACGGTGGCCGTGGCGGTAGTATTATTTTAGTTGTTGATGAAGGCTTACGAACCTTAATGGATTTTCGCTACACCCGTTACTTCAAGGCTGAACCAGGAGAAAATGGGATGAGTAAAGGTATGCACGGTCGTGGTGCTGAAGATACTTATGTTAAAGTCCCACCTGGTACAACAGTAAAAGACCATGAAACTGGAAAAATTTTAGGTGATTTGATTTCAAACGGTCAGATGCTTAAAATTGCTCAAGGTGGCCGTGGCGGTCGTGGTAATTGTCGTTTTGCGACGCCAAGAAATCCTGCGCCAGAAATTTCAGAAAATGGTGAGCCAGGACAAGAGCGTAAAATTGACTTAGAATTAAAGGTCTTAGCTGATGTTGGATTAGTCGGTTTTCCATCTGTTGGAAAATCAACACTATTATCGATTGTCTCAAAAGCACGTCCTAAAATTGGTGCCTATCACTTTACAACACTTGTTCCTAACTTAGGAATGGTGACAACTAAGGATGGTCGTAGTTTTGTTATGGCTGATTTACCTGGATTAATCGAGGGTGCATCTCAAGGAATTGGACTAGGGACACAATTTTTACGCCATATTGAACGGACACGTGTTATCTTACATGTGATTGATATGAGTGGTATGGAAGGCCGTGATCCGTACGAAGATTACTTGTTAATCAATAATGAGTTAGAATCGTATGATTTACGTTTGCTTGAGCGTCCTCAAATTATTGTTGCTAATAAGATGGACATGCCTGATGCAGAAGAAAATTTAAAAGAATTTAAAGAAAAGATTGCTGCATTAAAAGCAGATGAATTTGCAGACGATATTCCAATTTTCCCAATATCTGGTATTTCTAATCGGGGGATTGAACCATTATTAAGTGCAACAGTCGATTTACTTGAGAAAACACCAGAGTTTCCAATTTATATTGAAGACGATACAGAAGATGATGTAGTTCGTTATGAATTTAAAGAAGATGAACCAGCTTTCAAAGTATCACGTGATGATGATGCGACATGGGTTTTATCTGGAGACCAATTGGAAAAACTCTTCATTATGACGAATTTTGATCGTGAAGAGAGTATTATGAAATTTGCCCGTCAGTTACGCGGTCTTGGTGTTGATGAAACGTTACGAGCAATGGGTGCTAAAGATGGCGATTTAGTTCGTATTCAGGATTTTGTCTTTGAATTTGTCGATTAAAAAATCGTAATAAATAATCTAAAGATAGAAACATCTCTAATTTTGGGGTGTTTCTATCTTTTTTGTTGTGAAAATGATTATCATTTGCTATACTTTTATTAGGATATTTTAGGTTTACCTAAAAATTAAATTTAATTAACCAAAATAGATATTAGATTTAAGGAGGGTTACGAATGACACACGAAATGATAATCAAGGATTTGACAGTTACCTATCAGCATAAAAAAGTGTTAGATACAGTTAATGTCAGTATTGTACCAGGGCAGATTACTGGAATTATTGGACCAAATGGTGCTGGAAAATCAACCTTTTTGAAAGGATTTATGGGATTAATCAAGCGAGAAAGTGGTCAGGTGACAATTGACGGAAGCGATATTCATCAACATAAAGAAAAAATTGCCTATGTTGAACAACGTAGCTTAATTGATTTGACTTTTCCAATTAACGTTGCTGAAACAGTATTACTTGGAACTTACCCAACATTAGGCTTGTTTAAACGACCAGGACGATTGGAAAAACTAGCAGCTCAAGAAGCATTAGAAAAAGTGAAAATGCAAGATTTTGCGAAACGTCAAATCGGTCAATTATCCGGAGGGCAACTACAACGTGTTTTTATCGCTCGAGCGTTGGCACAAAAAGCTGATATTATTCTTTTAGATGAACCTTTTGTCGGAATTGACATGGTTAGTGAAAAACTAATTGTTGATTTACTAAAGGAATTGAGAGATGAGGGTAAAACAATTATCATTGTCCATCACGATTTACATCGAACACGGGAATATTTTGATCAGCTTATAATTCTTAATCAACAATTAATTGCTGCTGGGACAGTAGATAAAGTATTTACAACAACAAACATTCGTCAAGCGTACGGAGAGTCAATGGGCGATATTGAAATTAAGGGGGTTGGACACGTATGATTCACAATTTTATCGACGGACTACAACAATATGAGTTTTTAAGAAATGCTCTATTTACATCAATGATGGTCGGAGCAATTTCTGGCGTAATTGGTAGTTTTATTATTCTTCGAGGTATGTCATTAATGGGTGATGCGATTTCACATGCTGTCCTCCCGGGAGTTGCCGTTTCTTACATGTTAGGCACAAATTTTATGATTGGGGCATCGTTATTTGGAATATTGGCGGCTGGTCTAATTGGCTTTGTGACTCAAAAAAGCCAATTGAAAAATGATGCCGCGATTGGAATTGTTTTTAGTTCCTTTTTTGCTTTGGGAATTATTTTGATTACTTTTGCTGAAAGCTCTACTGATTTGTATCATATTTTATTTGGAAATGTATTAGCCGTTAGACCAAGTGATATGTATACGACATTAGGTGTCTCTGTGGCGGTATTACTTTTTGTTCTTATGTTTTATAAAGAACTGTTGGTTAGTTCATTTGATCCCGTTATGGCACAGGCGTATGGGCTAAAAGTGCAAGTGATTCATTATGCGTTAATGTTTTTCCTAACACTAGTTGCAGTGACATCTTTACAGACCGTTGGTACCGTGTTAGTGGTAGCAATGTTAGTAACACCAGCAGCCACGGCCTTTTTATTAACAAATAATTTGAAACGGATGATTGTGTTAGCGAGTTTAATTGGAACGATTAGTGCCATTATTGGCCTAATGTTTAGTTATTCATATAATTTAGCTTCAGGTGCTACTATTGTTTTAACAACCGTCTTTTTCTTTTTACTCGCTTTTATTTTTTCACCAAAACAAGGGTTTGTCTTTAAAGAGAAGGAGGTAGCGAATGAAGAAGTCCATTAAACAACTACTATTTTTGACTCTCTTAGTTATCAGTTCATTAGCGACTCTTAGTGCATGTGGCACCAAAAAAGATACCAGCCATGCTACGAGCGGACAATTAACAGTCGTTGCAACAAATTCTATTTTAGCTAATTTAGTTGAAGAAGTAGGAAAAGAGCATGTTAGTGTCCACAGTCTTGTCCCTAGAGGTACTGACCCTCATGAATACGAACCATTACCGGATGATATTGCCAAAGCATCAGATGCTGACGTGATTTTTTATAATGGTTTAAATTTAGAAACAGGTGGTAATGGTTGGTTTAATAAACTTATGACAATGGCTAAGAAAAAAGAAGATAAGGATTACTTCGTCGTTAGCCGTGAAGTTGATCCGCAATATCTAACTAGTGACGGTCAAGAAACACAAGTTGACCCACATGCTTGGTTGAGTTTGGCTAATGGGATATTATATGTGACAGCCATTAAGGAAGTTTTAGTCGAAAAAGACCCAGAACATCGCGAAGATTATGAAAAAAACGCTCAAGTTTATAGTGAAAAATTACAGGCCTTACATGATCAAAGCCAACAATTATTTGCTGATATTCCCTCTGACAAAAAATTATTAGTCACGAGTGAAGGGGCTTTTAAATACTTTGCAAAGGATTACCAAATTCCCACAGCCTACATTTGGGAAATTAATACAGAGGATCAAGGAACGCCTGATCAAATGCGTCTGATTATTGATACATTACGTCAAACAGCTGTTCCAGTACTTTTTGTTGAGCAGAGTGTTGATCCACGAAGTATGGAGACTGTTGCTCGAGAAACAAAATTACCGATTTACGAAACTGTTTTAACGGATTCACTAGCCAAATCAGGTCAGCCGGGAGATACTTATTACAGTATGATGGCTTGGAATCTAGAAAAAATTCATGCAGGCTTAAAACGTTAAAAGTTGAGAGAAATCTCAGCTTTTTTAGTTTTTATTCTTAGTAAATATTGATACAATAGAAGAGACTGTCATAAGTGGTTTGCTTAATGCTGTTAGAAACAGGTATAATTAGACTAAATTTAGAGAAAAGTAGGAACAATATGGAATTAGAATTTTTAGGTACAGGGGCAGGAGTCCCGTCGAAGCAACGCAATGTGACAAGTATTGCTTTAAAAATGTTGGATGAACGTAACGAGGTTTGGTTATTTGATTGTGGCGAAGGAACACAACAACAGATTTTAAATACTGCCATTCGTCCACGAAAAATCGAAAAAATTTTTATTACGCATTTACATGGCGATCATATCTTTGGTTTGCCAGGATTAATTAGTAGCCGTTCGTTTCAAGGTGGTGACACACCATTAGAAATTTATGGACCAAAAGGGATTAAACAATATGTTTTAACTAGTTTGAAATTATCAGATACACACTTAAAATATCCTATTAAGTTTATTGAAATCGAAACAACTGGCGTCATTTTTACTGATAAAAAGATTAAAGTAACTTGTGAAGAGTTAGACCACCGGATTAAGTGTTTTGGGTATCGCATTGAGGAGGCTGATTTCCAAGGGGAGCTTCAAGTTGAGAAATTAAAAGCACTCAATATCCCGTCTGGACCAATTTATAAACGAATTAAAGATGGTGAAATTGTCACGCTAGCTGATGGACGCATAATTGATGGGCGTGATTTTATTGGAGAAGCAAAAAAAGGTCGGACTGTAACCATTTTAGGTGACACACGTTTAACTAAAAATTGTTATAAATTAGCGCAAAATGCGGATGTTTTGGTTCATGAGAGCACATTTAACCAAAATGAAGCTAAATTAGCTAAAAGTTACTACCATTCGACAACGGCTCAAGCCGCACAAGTTGCAAAAGAGTCAGGAGTCCAGATGTTATTGTTGACACATATCAGTTCACGTTATCTTGGTAAAGCTGTCTATGAGTTACAACAAGAAGCACAGCAGATTTTCAAACAAACAAAAGTTGTCAAAGATTTTGATATCATTACTATTCCAATACCAACAAATAAAAAGTAGGTGGTTTAATTGAAAAAAGTCTTTCAAACAATTCAAAATAAAACAGTACTAATCACTGGGGCCTCTAGTGGTTTAGGTGAAAATATTGCTTATGAGGCAATCAAACAGGGTGCCAATGTCATTTTATGTGCTCGACGTGATAATGAATTACAGCGAGTTGCTCAAAAGTGTCGCCAAATTGGCTCAGGAGAAGTTGAAACATTTGTATTAGATGTTGCTGACTATCAAAGTTGTCAGCATTTGTTGAGTCAGTTAGATGGTCAGCAAACAACAGTAGATGTGTTGGTGAATTGTGCTGGTTTTGGTGTCTTTAAATCATTTGTTGACACACCAGAAGAGACAATTCGTCAAATGTTTGAAGTCAATGTCCTTGGTTTGATGCACTTAACACAACAAATTGCCTTACGAATGATTCATGATGGTTCAGGTCATATTATTAATGTTGCGTCACAGGCTGGCAAAACAGCGACACCTAAATCAAGTGTTTATTCGGCAACAAAATTTGCTGTTATCGGATTTTCTAATGCCTTACGCCTCGAGCTAAAACCACTTGGAATCGCTGTGACGACCGTTAATCCTGGACCGATTAAAACGAATTTCTTTGAGATTGCTGATCCAACAGGTAGTTATCTGAAAAATTTGGGTAGCCTAGCTATTCAACCAGATGTCTTAGCCCGTCGGATTGTTAGGTTAATGGGTAGTTACCGTCGTGAACTCAATGCACCATTAATGATGGAAATCGGTAGCAAAGGCTATCAACTATTTCCAAAGGTAGGAGACTTCCTTACAAGTACATTGTTTAATAAAAAATAGGAGGGCTTTTAAATGAGTCGCAAGTTTAAGTTGTTTTTGTTAATAGTGGTTATTTTTCTACTAGTGTTATTTTCGATTGTTAATGCACAAGCTATTACGATTAATTTGTTTTTCACTACTATTCGAATCCCGTTAGTCGTCTTAGTTTTAGGTTGTTTTGTCGTAAGTTTTTTAGTGGCAATGATGCTACTTTTAAGCACTATTATGAAAAAAAATCGTTTGTTAAATCGTCAAAGTAAACAAGTGGAACAATTATTGGCGGATTCCAATGCTAATTTTAGCGAAGATGCACAAGCTAAAATTAATGAGCTGGAACAGACAACACATCGCCAAAGTCGTGAAATTTCTGATTTAAGACATAAGTTGGCGTCATATATTTTAGAAGAAGCGGACGAAAATCAGACTAATTAAAAGGTGATAAATGCTGTTGTTCTGATGAAAGCATTCAGTAATAAAAGTTAAGAAGAAAAGAGAGAAGTCGATTGAGATCAGTAAAAAGTAGTATTGATAAACAAATTGATTACGGTGTCTTGTTACCTGTGTTTCTATTGTCGATTATCGGAATGGTATCTTATTATGTTGCACTTGTACATGATGATCGTGTTCAAAATGTGACACGCTTAATGATTCAACAAGGTATGTGGTATGTCCTCGGTGGTGTGGTTATTTTTGTGATTATGCAGTTTAGTCCAAAGATGATTTGGCGTCTAACACCAATTGGTTATGGAGTAGGATTAGCTGTGATGACAGCTCTCCTCTTTTTCTATGACACAGTTTTAGCCGATCGGACGGGATCAAAAAACTGGTTTCGTTTCGGGTCATTGACCTTTCAACCAGCAGAATTGATGAAAATAGCCTTTATTCTGATGTTGGCTTATATTGTAACTAGGCATAATGTCACGTATCAAAAACGCACAGAAAAAAGTGATTGGTTACTTATTGGAAAAATGATTCTAGCAACGATTCCAGTTGCGTTATTGCTAAAATTACAGGATGACTTTGGAACGATGCTTGTCTTTATTGCTATTTTAGGTGGTATGGTGATTATGTCAGGTATTTCTTGGAAAATCATTGTTCCGATTGTCGGTACTTTTTTTGTTTTAGGTGTAGGCGTCTTATTTTTAGTTACAACAGATGGCGGTCGTGAATTTTTATATAGTGTTGGTTTTAAAAGCTACCAATTTGCGCGAATTGATTCATGGATTGATCCGTTTCATGATCCCACTGGGAATTCTTATCAGCAAGCACAAGCATTGAAAGCGATTGGTTCTGGTGGGATATTTGGTAAAGGATTTAATCAAACTGAAATATTTGTTCCAGTACGTGAATCTGATATGATTTTTTCAGTCATTGCCGAAAATTTTGGTTTCATTGGTAGTTTGTTTCTCATTATTTTGTATTTTATTTTAATCTATCGCATGATTCGGATGTGTTTTGATACAAATAACGAATTTTTTACTTATATTGCGACTGGAATTATTATGATGATTTTATTTCATGTTTTTGAAAACATCGGAATGAATATTGGCTTACTTCCACTGACGGGGATTCCGTTACCTTTTGTCAGTCAAGGTGGCTCCGCTATTTTAAGTAATATGATTGGTGTCGGTTTAATTATGCTGATGCGTTATCAATATAGTTCGGGTAAAGATCTTCAATCCATGAATTAAGTCGGTAAGTGTAGTAACAGCAGTTGCTTGTGTGCGTTCATACATAAGTAGCTGCTTCTTTATTATTAGTAATAAATTATAGCAATACGCCAGTGGTATGGCTTAATATACTCTTAGAATAAGTCGATAACCTAGTTGAGAGGTGATTACAGACAAGATGGACAGTAAAAAAAATGTGATACGTGGTTTGTTTTTTGCGGTAATTGGGATTTTCATCATTAGCTTCAATGGACAGAAAATTTATGCGGCTGATACTTTAGCCGTGGCGGTCAACGCTATTTTACCAGAAAATCAGCGCAATAAAGAGGTAACCTATTATGATTTACAAGTAACACCTGAACAAAAACAAGAGCTTGAGTTCGAGTTAATTAATAGCTCAAAAAAAAGCCAAACGGTCCAGTTACAAATTAATAACGCAACAACGAATGACTTAGGGAACATTGATTACTCAGATCGTACACAAAATTTAGCACGTGATACGTCACTAAAAATTGCTTTGACAGATATTGCAGAAATTCCAAATGAAGTTGTCGTGCCAGCAAATAGTCAGCAAATTGTTAAGATTAAGCTAACGATTCCTAAAGAACCCTTTGAAGGTGAAATTTTAGGTGGTATAAGAGTCACAACGCTTGATGAGGATACTGAAGGGGACGCTAGTGCTCAAATGACTATCAAAAATAAAGTTGCCTATACAATTGGTCTTTCATTAACTGAATCCGATGAACCAGTCAAAGTGGCATTAGATTTAATTGATGTTAAGCCGGTTATAGGACAAGGAATTCAAGCCACTATTCAGAATAGTCAGCCACTTGTCATTGACGGTATAACCTATCATGCCAAAGTCACTAAAAAGGGCCAACAACGTATCATTTATCAAACAACAGTTGAAAATTATCGTTTTGCACCAAATTCAACTGTAAATCTCTTAATAGATGGTAATCAAGAGTCGCTACAAGCTGGAATTTATGATTTAACAATTAAAGCAACAACTAAAAAGCCAGAAGGCACTTGGACGATGAAAAAAGAATTCACCTGAAGGTGAAATTTTAGGTGGTATAAGAGTCACAACGCTTGATGAGGATACTGAAGGGGACGCTAGTGCTCAAATGACTATCAAAAATAAAGTTGCCTATACAATTGGTCTTTCATTAACTGAATCCGATGAACCAGTCAAAGTGGCATTAGATTTAATTGATGTTAAGCCGGTTATAGGACAAGGAATTCAAGCCACTATTCAGAATAGTCAGCCACTTGTCATTGACGGTATAACCTATCATGCCAAAGTCACTAAAAAGGGCCAACAACGTATCATTTATCAAACAACAGTTGAAAATTATCGTTTTGCACCAAATTCAACTGTAAATCTCTTAATAGATGGTAATCAAGAGTCGCTACAAGCTGGAATTTATGATTTAACAATTAAAGCAACAACTAAAAAGCCAGAAGGCACTTGGACGATGAAAAAAGAATTCACCATTTCTAATGCTGTGGCACAGGAGATGGATGATGCGAATCAAGATAGCCATCATCATGATGCTTTACGTTATACCTTGATTGGTTGTCTGATTCTTTTAATTGGAACGGGAATTGTGGTAAGTATTAGTTATCGTCAACAGCATTTACAAAAAACAAAACGCAAAAAAAGGAAGAAAAAAATCAATCGATTAAAAAATAAGATATAAATCGTGTGAATAAAAAAATGCTCTGCCTGAAAAAAACAGGACAGAGCATTTTTTTATTAGCGTCTAAGTTCCGCTAAAATTTTGGTTGCAATCATCGTATTCATTTGTGACTCTTGGCGTAAGGCAGTTGCGACTTGTTCAATTTCTGGACCAGTTGCTCCAACTTGGATAGCAAGGGAACTAGCGTGTAGTGCCATATGTCCTTTTTGAATACCTTCACTGACGAGTGCTTTTAATGCAGCAAAATTTTGAGCTAGTCCAACTGCAACAACAATTTGCGCGAGTTCTAAGGCTGTTGGATTTCCTAGTAAATCTAAATTTGCTTTAGCAAGTGGTAAGACAGAAATAGCGCCACCAACCGTCCCGATAGATAAAGGTAAAGTCAGGGTACCGACTAATTGATTGTCTTGAATTTTCCAATCAGATAATCCTTCATAACGTCCATTTCGGGCAGCATAGGCGTGGATACCTGCTTCAACAGCACGTGGGTCATTGCCAGTTGCGATTATGACTGAATCAACTCCGTTCATAATACCTTTATTATGCGTAGCTGCTCGGTAAGGATCAAGTTTAGCATACTGACTAGCAGCTACAATTTTTTGCGCCAAATCCTTTTGGGCAACTGCTGATTTATTCGGTATTAAGTCAATATCAATCGCACAGTTTGCTGTGACCAAAGATTGGGTAGTGTAATTACTTAGAATAGACATCAGAACTGTGCCCGAAGTTAAGTCAGCAACTAAAGGTGTGACACCCTCTAGAATAGTATTAACAATGTTTGCTCCCATTGCGTCTTTCGTGTCAACAGTTAAGTACACGGTTAGATAGTCAGTCGCTGTGACATGATCTGAAAAAAAACGGACATCTAATGTTTTCAAACCACCACCTCGTTTAACAATTGACGGGTGACAGTCTTGTGCTAATTGTTGAATCTCTGAAAAGTGTTTGAGCAAATGCGCTTTAGCGTCTTCTAAATGTGAAACATCTGTTAAGATGATTTGTCCAGTCATTAAGCTCTCTTCACAACTTGTTGTAAAGCCGTCTGGTTGAAAAATTTTGGCTGCATTACTGCAAGCTGCTATAACAGAAGGTTCCTCAACTACCATAGGAATCGTGTAGGCTTGTTGGTTAACGATAAAATTACGTGCAACACCTAACGGTAACGGAAATTGACTGACTTGATTTTCAATTAACGAATTAGCAACAGCATCGTCTAGTAGGGACTGTGTAAGATATTGTTGATAACTTTCAGTCGTAAGATTATCTTTTAATTGTTCAAGTCGTTCTTCACGCGATAATTGGTAAAATTTTGTGGGTTTTTGTGACACTCGTTTGACACTCCTTAATCACGTATTGTATAAAGTCTTTGATGATCTTTAATTTCAGATAAATAGATGGCTGCATTATCGTATTCTTGTGTAAAGTGATAATGTCCATCGTCTTTTGGTAACTCTTCTTTAAAAATTGTTTCATATTGGTCAACAGTTAAGCTAATGCGTTGATCAAGTAATTCAGCATGCTCTGCTTGCGCTAAATGATCGGCAAAACCTTCGACTAATTGACCAGAAAACATTTCGCCAACGGCACCAGATCCGTAGCTGAAGAAGACTAATCTATCGCCAGCAATCAATGTCGTTGCATGTTCTAAGAGTGAAATCAAACTTAGATACAGTGATCCAGTATAGATATTACCAATATTTCGTGAATAGGTTGTACTCAATTCATAATTGCTTAATAGAGCTTCTTTCAAATCATCATCAACTGTATCGAGTAAAGGCAATAAAGCTTTTTTCCCCATTTTTGTATAAGGTAGGTGGAAACAGAAAGCATCTACTTCTTCAATTGTTAAACTATTGCGAGATGAAAATTCAGTCCATAAAGTTGTGAAAAAGTTGATATAGGCTTCATTAGAAAACTGCCCATCAACAAAAGCCACATCTGAATAATTGGGGCGCCAAAAATCAAAAATATTTTTGGTTAATGAAACAGAAGGTAAATCGAACTCTAAAATACGCGGCGCATCACTAATCAACATAGCAACAGCACCAGCACCTTGTGTCACTTCACCAGAAGAGCTTAAGCCATACTTAGAAATATCTGAACCAATAACTAAAGCTTTACGACCAGGATGGGTTAAGACGTAATCAATTGCAGTCATAAGACCAGCCGTTGCGCCATAACAAGCTTGTTTAATTTCGAATGCTTTAGCAAAAGGCTGGATGCCTAATAAGTCATGTACAAAAGCTGCACAAGATTTTGATTGATCAACGCCGGTTTCCGTTCCCACGATAATCAAATCAATCGTAGCTCTATCGTCATCAGTTAAGATGGGTAAGGCGGCATTAGCAGCCATCGATACGGTATCTTGAGTAATCGTTGGCACAGACATTTTTGATTGTCCAATCCCAATAGTAAATTTCTTTGGATCAACTCCACGATGACTTGCCAAAGTTTCTAAGTCGATATATGTATTCGGTGTAAAAAAATTAATTTTATCAATTCCAACCAAATGGCTCACTCCTATAATAAATAATTAATAACTTCAATCGTTATTCTACCACAAAGGATGAAAACGGTCTGATAATTCGGAATAAATTTAACAATACTTTAAAATAAAAAAACCTCTTTAAATTAATAAAGAGGTTTAACACAATTGTTCTATTATTCTTCTGGTTTAGAATTGATAACTTCAGGTTCAGCAACAACTGAATCAGTTGCGTCATCATCTTCAGGTCTATTTGGCTCAACAACTGCACAAATTTGTTCTTCAGCATCTGTTAAAATTTCAAACTCAGGATGTTCAGGAATATCTTTAACAGTTAATGAGTCACCGATAGCTAAGTTTGTTACATCAATTTCAACACGTTCTGGTAATTTATCAGGTGTTGCAGAAACAACAACTGAATAAAGTGTTTGTTCTAAAATACCACCAGATTTAACGCCTTGAGGAGTTCCAACTAAGGATACATCAGCCTCAACTTCTTGTTTTTCATTCATATCAACAGCAAGGAATTCAGCGTGAATCCATGCTTTAGTGAATGTATCTAATTCATAAGTGTGTAGTAGGGTACTAATTTTCTTACCGTCTAAATCTAAAGTATAAACAGCGTTTAACCCATTTTCACGAATGGCTTTGTCTAAAGCCTTAGCATCACAGGAAATTGAAAGGTGTTCAATACCATTTCCATTTACTGCGGCAGGTACGCGGCCTGTTGCTCTCAATTGTTTGCGTAAAGATCTTGGGCGAGTGTTTCTTTCTTCTACTTTTAATACTACTGACATAAATAATCTTCCTCCTTCAGAATAAAATCTTAATTCAGTTCGTTATTTATTTCATTGTAGTCTAAATCGTTAGAATCAGTTCACGATTAGCTTACGATCCAAAAGATGATGTCGGCATCTCCTAGAAATACGAACCATAAACATATAATAATAAGCGATTTT
Organism: Vagococcus penaei; assembly: GCF_001998885.1. Classification (NCBI taxonomy): domain Bacteria; kingdom Bacillati; phylum Bacillota; class Bacilli; order Lactobacillales; family Enterococcaceae; genus Vagococcus; species Vagococcus penaei. Next base: position 794,924 of record NZ_CP019609.1, on the reverse strand, counting down.
AACTGAAAGTCATTTCAATTAAAGCATGTAGAATTTGTAACTTAAGCAATCTACACATCGCTTGCTTATCATGGCTTTCACCACACTATATTATAAGCTTATGTATTAACCATACGCCCAATTTAGAAAAAGGTCAAGCGAAGTGATTTTATTTATGTAAAAGAGAAATCGAAATAGTTACAGTTAGTAAATTACACTAAGTGACTGAAAAGGTAAGAACTGACTAAATTCTCAGTAGCAATAATTGAGTCATTGTGGGTGCGTTCAAAGGCATGGCTCGCATCAATTCCGGCACCAATTAACCCATGCTTAACGTCAGCTCCAGCACGCATCGCTGCTGAAGCATCACTTCCATAATATGGATAAATATCTAATTGATAAGGAATACTATCAGTCTCACAAAGTTGTACAAAATGATTGCGTAAAGCTAGATGATAAGGGCCGCTCGCATCTTTCACGCAAATAGATACCGAATATTCATCAGTTTGTTGATCATCACCCATTGCTCCCATGTCAACAGCTAGGTACTCAACCACTCGAGAATCAATATTAGAATTGCCACCGTAACCAATTTCTTCATTATTTGAAAAAAGAAAATGTGTAGTATAAGGTAGAATCTCTCCATTTTCTTTGAGTCTAATTAAAAAGTTAATTAAAATTGCCACACTAACTTTATCATCTAAGTGGCGTGATTTGATATAACCGTTGGGTGTAATCGTTGTACGAGAGTCAAAACTGATAAAATCACCGACTTGAATACCTAGTTGTTTGGTCTCATCACTATTAGTCACTTTTTCATCCAGTCTAATTTCCATGTTGGCTTGATTACGTTCAGCTGATCCTGCATCTTTATAGACGTGGACGCTTGTCTGATGCATTAAAATTGTTCCGGATATTTCTCCATGATGTTGTGTATGAATAGTACAATACTCACCCTCGATAGAATTAAAATTAAAGCCACCGATTAAGTCGATTTTTAGTCGGCCATCGGGTTTAATTGAGCGCACCATTGCACCAAGAGTATCAACATGAGCTGTTACAAACCGATGCTGTGACTGATTTTTACCAGCGACTGTGACAATTAAGCTACCTTTACGATTGATAGTTGATGTATAGCCATAATCATTTAATAACTGTTCGATTGTTTTAATAATGTTATCTGTGTCACCGGTTGGTGAGGGAATTAAAGTTAATTTTTTGACTAAGTCGATTGTAGGTTGTGACATAAAAAAACTCCTTTATGAATAGTTTATTAAAATTAGATTAAGTCACAACTGTCACAAAAGCAAGTTTTATCTTAATTTATGTTCTTTATATTTATAGTCGTAACTTTTTTCGTCCCAAACCATTAGCCAAATAAATAGAAGAGGTGTCAAGACAAGTAATGAAATTTTCCAACCTAGAGTCCCAAGCAACATTCCAATAATCAATACAACTAACAACAAAGCAGATCTTCTAATCATTAGCATTAGTTTTTCCTCCAAATTAAATGTTAAATTTATTATACGAACTTATGTTCGTTTTGTAAAGAAAAAATATAAAGCATATGATTATGCTTTATATTTTATTACGATATAGACCAACAACTTTTCCTAAAATAGTAATGTTGTCTAGAATAATTGGCTCCATCGTATCATTTTCAGGTTGTAATTTAATTACGCTGTCTTCTTTATAAAATCTTTTACACGTTGCTTCATTTTCATCAGTCATCGCAATGATAATTTCACCATTATTAGCAGTACTTTGCTTCCGAACAATGACGTGGTCGCCATCGAAAATTCCAGCATTAATCATACTTTCACCACGAATAGTCAACATAAATAAGGAATTTTCTTCATATTTTAGGTCAGGTGGGATAGGAAAGAAATCTGATGCTTCTTCAACAGCTAAAATAGGCTCTCCAGCTGTGACGACACCTAACATTGGGATTGAAGACGGCTGAACACCAATAAATGACAAACCATCTGGTGTCAACTCAATCGCACGAGGCTTAGTTGGGTCTCTAAAAATCAAGCCTTTTTTCTCAAGGCGAGACAAGTGCCCATGAACCGTTGATGTTGATGATAAATCAACTGCTTCACCAATTTCTCGAACAGTCGGTGGATACCCACGTTCCGTTACTTGTGTGTAGATGTAGCGTAAAATATCTTCTTGACGAGTTGATTGTCGTTTCATTATATTAAACCCTCAATTTCCTGTTTTTTTGAGTGTATCATATTCGATTCAGTTTATCAAACGTTTGTTCGCATAAATTAAAATAAACGGTCCTGTTAATTGTAATTTTTTAAGCGATAAGCTAAGATAATAATGAAACTTAAATATAGATATCAAGGAGGATTAGTTGGATGCTATCTAAAGATAAAATGGCGCGAATTAATGAGCTAGCTCGTAAAGCTAAAACCGAAGAAGGATTGACGATTGCAGAACAATCAGAACAAAAAGTATTACGTGAAGAGTATCTACATCAATTTAGAAAAGGCATGCGTCATCATATTGAAGGTATGAAAGTCGTTGATGAAGAAGGCACAGATGTAACTCCTGAAAAATTAAAAACGATTCAGAAAGATAAAGGAATCCATGGACGATAAAATTTAGTGAAAAGCCTTGCAAATTCTTGTAATAAAAGTTAAAATGCTAATAAAGGTAAAAAAAACCTAAAAACCAGGAGGCTATTATATGTTTGACAAAATTGATCAACTTGGTGTTAATACAATTCGGACTCTAAGTTTAGACATGATTCAAAAAGCGAATTCAGGACACCCAGGTTTACCATTAGGAGCAGCTCCGATGGCATACGCTTTGTGGACAAAACATTTAAAGGTAAATCCATCAACTGATCGAGATTGGATTGACCGCGACCGTTTTGTGTTATCAGCAGGTCATGGATCGGCAATGTTATACAGCTTGTTACATTTATCAGGTTATAACTTACCATTATCAGAATTAAAACAATTCCGTCAATGGGATAGTTTAACACCAGGACATCCTGAGGTACATCATACAGCAGGTGTTGAGGCGACGACTGGTCCTTTAGGTCAAGGAATCGCAATGAGTGTTGGTTTTGCTATGGCAGAAGCACACTTAGCTGCGACATATAATCGTGATAAATTCAATCTAATTGATCACTACACATATGCTTTATGTGGTGATGGTGATTTAATGGAAGGTGTCTCACAAGAAGCAATCAGTTTAGCAGGACACTTAAAATTAAGTAAATTAATTGTTTTATACGATTCAAATGATATTTCATTAGATGGTCCATTAGATAAATCATTTAGTGAAGATGTTAAAGGTCGTTTTGAAGCATCAGGCTGGTCACATATTTTAGTTAAAGATGGCAATGATTTAGAAGCGATTTCTCAAGCAATTGAGGCTGCTAAAGCGGACACTGACAAACCAACAATTATTGAAGTAAAAACAGTTATTGGTTTTGGTGCGACAAATGCTGGAACAAATAAAGTTCATGGTGCCCCATTAGGAGCTGAAGGTGTTACTTTAGCAAAAGAAGCTTATGGATGGGAATATCCAGAGTTTACTGTACCTGAAGAAGTAGCAACGCGATTTAATGAAGAAATGGTGATTAAAGGTCAAACTGCAGAAGCAGAATGGCAAACATTATTTGCTGACTATGAAAAAGAATACCCAACTTTAGCGAAACAGTTAAAAGATGCCTTCTCGGGTGAAATGACTCTTGATTTAGATCAAGTGTTACCAACATATGAAGTCGGTGATAGTGCAGCCAGTCGTGTGACCAGTAAAGAAGCCATTCAAGCATTAACAGGCGCGGTACCATTTGTTTGGGGTGGTTCTGCTGACTTATCTTCTTCAAATAATACAATGATTGCAATGGATAAAGATTTTGAACCAGGTCAATACGAAGGGCGTAATATTTGGTTTGGTGTTCGTGAATTTGGTATGGCAGCAGCCATGAATGGTATTGCTTTACATGGTGGTACTAAAGTATATGGAGCTACATTCTTTGTCTTTGTAGATTATATTAAAGCTGCTGTACGTTTAGCAGCTATCCAAAAAGTACCTGTAACATACGTTCTAACTCATGACTCAATTGCCGTTGGGGAAGATGGTCCAACTCATGAGCCAATTGAACAATTATCAAGTTTACGTGGGTTACCAAACTTAAACGTTATTCGCCCAGCGGATGGGAATGAAGTATCTGCTGCTTGGAAACTTGCCGCATCATCAACTGAAACACCAACTGTTTTAGCGTTATCTCGTCAAAACTTACCAGTTCTTGAAGGGACAAAAGAATTGGCTAAAACACAGTTAGAAAAAGGTGCTTACGTGTTATCTCCACAAGAAGGTGACATGCCAGAAGGAATTTTGATTGCGACAGGTTCTGAAGTCAATTTAGCGATGGAAGCCCAAAAAGCATTAAAAACTGAAGGAATTGATGTATCAGTCGTATCAATGCCATGTAGCCGCTTATTTGATTTACAAGATGCTAGTTATAAAGACACTGTCTTACCAAAAGCAGTGACTAAGCGTGTATCAATCGAGATGGGTGCAACATTTGGTTGGGAACGTTACGTTGGCTTAGACGGAAAAGTAATGGGTATTGACACATTTGGTGCAAGTGCGCCAGGTAATACTGTGATTGAAAAATATGGTTTCACAGTTGAAAATGTGGTTAATACATTTAAATCACTTTAAATAATTAGTAGTTCATTCTTTTTAACAGGTTACTATCCTTAAACGATAGTAACCTGTTTTTATGTGCATGATTCTTTTAAATTTTTCTTGCATTTTCCTTAAATTCGAGCTATTTTTAATGACATATAAAGCAGTATTGGGGGAAATTTATGAAATATTTTAATAAGTCAGCGAAATTAAATGATGTTAGCTATGACGTTCGCGGCCCAGTTTTAGAAGAAGCTGATCGCATGGAAGCACAGGGGATTCATGTTTTAAAATTAAACACTGGTAATCCAGCAGCGTTTGGTTTAAAAGCACCTAATGATGTTATTTATGATTTAATTGCCAATACACGGCAATCAGAAGGTTATTCTGAGTCAAAAGGTATTTTTTCTGCACGTAAGGCGATTCAACACTACTGTCAGTTAAAAGGATTACCAAATGTATCATTAGATGATATCTATACTGGAAATGGTGTCAGTGAGTTAATTACAATGTCTATGCAAGGTTTGATTGATAATGGAGATGAGATGCTCATTCCAATGCCAGATTATCCACTTTGGACAGCAGCTGTAACATTGGCTGGCGGTAAGGCTGTACATTATATTTGTGATGAGCAAGCTGAATGGTTTCCAGATGTTGCTGATATTCGACGAAAAATTACACCGCGAACAAAAGGGATTGTTTTAATTAATCCGAATAATCCCACGGGAGCATTGTACTCTAGAGACTTACTAGAAGAGATTATTCAAGTTGCTCGCGAACATGAATTAATTATTTTCTCTGATGAAATTTATGATCGTTTGGTAATGGATGGTTTAGAACACGTATCAATTGGTAGTTTGGCTCCAGATTTATGTGTGATAACATTTAATGGATTGTCAAAATCTCATCGTGTCGCTGGTTTTCGTTGTGGCTGGATGGTCTTAAGTGGCGAAAAGAAACATGTAAGTGGGTATATTGAGGGGTTAAATATGTTGGCCTCAATGCGCCTATGCTCGAATGTTCTATCACAGCAGATTATTCAAACAGCTCTTGGTGGTCCACAAGAAATTGATGAGTTATTGCTACCAGGTGGACGCATCTATGAGCAACGGGAATTCATCACGGATGCTTTAAATGCCATTCCTGGAATTAGTGCAGTGAAACCTAAAGCTGCTTTTTATATTTTTCCTAAAATTGATACCAAAAAATTTAATATTTCTAATGATGAACAATTTGTTCTTGATTTTTTACATCATCAGCACGTGCTAATGGTCCATGGTAAAGGATTTAATATGGCAACCCCTGACCATTTTCGACTGGTCTATCTTCCTGAAATTGATGATTTGAGACAGACCACAACTGGTTTAGCAAATTTTTTGACAAGTTATCAACAGAAATAAGTGTCCCCTAATTAAATTAGCTATAAACAAGCAAAACTCAACCTAATTAAGTTTAACTTAGTTAGGTTGAGTTTTTTTAAGTTTATAATTAAGCGGTTCTGGTGGATAGTTGACAAGCCTTTTTACTAATAACGATGCGGCTTAAGTATTTATCACGTAATTCTTCGTTGGGGTTAGCAACGCTAATTAAATAAGAATGATCATATTCTTTTTCGATATTTCCCTCAAACTCTTCATTTTGCCATTTAAAAAGTATTTTACTTTCAACCATAATTCATACACTCCTTGTACAAATTTAATTTATCATCTAATAAATTAGATGTGGTTGTATTATAACACATATTATATAAATGTGAAGCATTAATTGAATTTTTTAAACTTTGTAAACGATTGTAATGAAATAGTTTTTTTGTTAATTGTCTAGTCCAATTATTGACTATTGGTAAAGTTAGTGCTAATTTATAGATAGTTAAATCAATTGAGAGGAAGTTATTACAATGACAACCTATATTTATGCAGATAAGTTTTTTTTAGAATCAAGTAGCGTAGGACCAGGTTATTTAGAAATTAGTGATGGAATCTTTGGTCACTTTCAAAAAGAGCGTCCTACCGAAGCAGGAGAAATCATTGATTACACTGGACATTGGGTCGCACCTGGTTTAGTTGATACGCATATTCATGGCTATAAAAATCATGATGTAATGGATGCTGATCCAGAAGGTTTAAAAATTATGTCTGAGGCATTACTATCATGTGGTGTGACGTCATTTTTACCAACAACTTTGACTTCTAGTCGCGAACGCTTAACCAAAGTTGCACGTACAATCGGACAAGTAGCCCATGATGTACCAGGGGCTAAGATTCAAGGGATTTATTTCGAAGGACCATTTTTCACTGAAAAATATAAAGGTGCACAAAATCCTTCTTATTTTTCTGATCCTAGTTTAGAAATTTTTAATGAATGGCAAGAAGCGTCAGGTCATCTAATTAAAAAAATTGCTTTGGCGCCCGAGCGTGAAGGAACAGCTGAATTTGTTAATACAATTACAGACCAAGGTGTTGTTGTGGCATTAGGTCATAGCGATGGTACACTTGAAGAAGCTCGTCACATAGTTGAATCTGGTGCAAGTGTTTTTGTGCATACATTTAATGGTATGCGCGGCTTGAACCACCGCGAACCAGGAATGGTCGGAGCAGCGATGACTTTGGATCATGTCTTTTGTGAGTTAATTTGTGATGGACATCATGTGCATCCAGAAGCTGCTGAAATTTTAATCGATGCGAAGGGTCATGACCATATCGCCTTAATTACTGATTGTATGATGGCGGGAGGTATGCCAGATGGCGAGTATATGTTAGGCGAGTTTCCAGTGACGGTTAAAGAAGGGACAGCCCGTTTAGAAGCCGGTAATTTAGCCGGTAGTATTTTAAAATTGAAAGAAGCAATTAAACATGTTGTGGAATGGGGCTTAGCAACTCCAGAACAAGCGATAATGATGGGATCCCTGATACCGGCTATTAGTTGCCAAATTGATGATGTCTGCGGTAGTATCAAACAAGGTCGAGCAGCAGATTTTATTGTTTTATCAAAAGATATGGATTTAAAGGCAACTTACCTAGACGGCATTTGCCGTTATGACGTATAATAGGACTATCAAATGCAGGGGCAATTTGTCACTGCATTTTTAAATTAGGAGGAGATTGGATGAATCAAGAGAAATTGAACCGAGTACTACAAGAAATGAGACATCGTCATATGCCTCAACTACTAATTTCAGATCCAGCGACGATTTTTTATTTAACTGGTGTGTGGACGGAAGCTGGCGAACGTCTATTAACCTTAGTTTTAAAAGAGGATGGGAAACACGTGGCTGTCATTAATAAGTTGTTTCCATTGACGGAAGCACAATTAGGCATGCCAGTCGTCACAGTTGATGACACAGATGAAGGCTTTGGTATGGGAGTCTTAGTTAACCAATTGGATACAGAAAAACCAATTGCTGTGGATAAAAATTGGGCAGCCCACTTTTTACTTGACCTCATGAAACGCGTTGATAAACCGGTCGATCACTTTGCAATTAGCTCAACGATTACTGATGACTTGCGCGCGATTAAATCAGCTGAGGAAATTGCTAAAATGGCGGCAGCATCAAAAGACAACGACCAAGCCATTGCTGCTTTAGCGGCTTTAATTCCTGATAAATTAACGGAATTAGAGATGGGCCATCGTCTATTAGATATTTATAAAAGTATGGGGAATTCAGGCTTCTCATTTGATCCAATTGTAGCGTATGGTGCCAATGGGGCAGATCCACATCACATGAATGATGATTCAATCGTCCGAGCAGGTGACAGCATCATTTTAGATATTGGTGGCGTGAAAGATGGTTATTGTTCAGATATGACTCGGACTTTCTTTTATCAAACTGTATCCGATAAAAGTCGTGATGTCTATGAAACAGTTTTAGAAGCTAATCTGCGTGCGATTGCGGCAGTGAAACCTGGCGTTAAATTCAGCGAGATAGATGCGGCTGCACGTGACTATATTACTGAAAAGGGCTACGGTGATTACTTCACACATCGTACTGGTCACTTTATTGGAATAGAGTGTCATGAGGCCGGTGATGTATCTGCGGCTAATCATACAACCGTTAAACCTGGCATGATTTTTTCAATTGAACCGGGTATTTATTTACCAGGTGAAGTTGGTGTACGAATTGAAGATTTGGTTGTTGCAACTGAAGATGGTTGTAACGTACTAAATGCTTATCCAAAAGAGTTGACGATTCTAGGTTAAGAATGTCATGATTGTAATAAGAGAAAAAGCCCCTCACACACTGCTTGTGTATGAGGGGCTTTCTTACTTTCTAAAAATTTAACTAGTTTCGGCTATTTGATGAATTTTGGGATTCAGCCGCTTGTTTTTCTAAGTTACTAGAGTCTTGGTCTAATTTAACGGTTGTCGTTTCTTTTTTACCATTGTAGTAGTAGGTTAGCTTCATAGAATCTCCAATATTTTTACTGTATAGCTTAGCTTGTAGTTCAGAACGATTGTCCAGATCTTGACCATCAACTTGTGTGATGACAGCAAACTTCTTCAAACCAGCTTTAGCAGCAGGTGAGCCGTCTACAACAGAACCAACTACCACGCCACCATTAATATCTTTATCGGTTAATTTTAAAACAGATTCTCGTTCTTCTGCACTTACATAGCCTAAATCAACCATCGTAATGCCAAGCATTGGACGAATGACTTTGCCATCTTTTTCAAGTTGATTTATAATTGCAACCACATCATTACTAGGAATTGCAAAGCCCATTCCTTCAGCAGATACACCAGTTGCGGCTTGCGCTATTTTACTTGAATTAATACCGATAACTTGACCAGATAAATTCACTAGCGGACCACCAGAATTACCTGGGTTAATTGCGGCATCAGTTTGGATGGCGTTAATGTTAATTGGTTGCCCATCTTCTGTTTTATTCATAATCATTCTATCTTTCGCAGACACAATTCCTTGTGACACCGAATTTGCAAATGTTGAGCCAAGTGGCGAGCCCATTGCTAAGGCAGGTTCGCCAACCTTGACATCATTAGAATTCGCAAATTCAGCAACAGATTTAACTTCTTTTGATGATATCTCAAGAACTGCTAAGTCACTATAAGCATCTGTTCCGACGATTTTTGCAGATACTTTTTCACCACTATTCAATAAAACTTCTACAGCATCAGCACCAGCGACTACGTGGTTATTTGTGACGACAAACGCTTTATTACCATCTTTACGGTAAATTACGCCACTTCCTTCGCCAGCTTCTGCTAATTCGCCATTTGCATTGTCATCTTCGCCAGCTGCTTGACCAAAAAATTGTTCCAAGTCAGACATTCGATTATTTTTCTTTTGTAAAGTAGTAATAGATACGACAGAATTTTCCATTTTTTCCACGGCTTTAGTCACATCTGTGCTAATATTAGATTTGACATTTGTCACCTGGGTTTTATCAGAATTACTTTGTTTTAACTGATTTGATTGCTCGATTGTCGCTGTATTTGTTGAAGTATTATTAGTCGTTTGGTCGTAAGCTACTGCTCCACCGACGACTAAAGCTCCGCCGAGTACCCCACCAGCTAACGATACACCAAATCTTTTTAACATACTTGGCTTTTTATTATTAATATTTGAAGACCGTTTATTTGAATCATTATTTTTAGGTGTTACATCTTTTCTCATGTGAATGCGGTGAAAATCACCTTGCCCCCTTCTTTATCTAGTTATTTATTTTTAATATGTTCATTACTGACACTTACTAGTATAAGCCTTATATTTGAAAAAAGCATGAAAAAACAACATTATTTAACAACAAAACGAATGAAAAATGATGAATTTTTTATAAAAAAATAATGAATAACAACTAGTTTTGTACAATAGTTATCCACAGAGATGTTAACAAGTAGTGGATATCTTTAAAATAAACACTTAATACTGTGTGTAAGTCTGTGGATAGTTGTGTATAACTTTATAAAATTTGTCAATGAAAATGAGGAGATTATCATGAAAATAAAAATTATTACTGTTGGAAAATTAAAAGAAAAATATTTGAAACAAGGTATCGCTGAGTATACTAAACGTCTAGGGAAATATTGTAAATTAGAGATGATTGAAGTAGCTGATGAAAAAGCTCCGGAGGCCTTAAGTGATGCGGAAATGATGCAAGTCAAACAAAAAGAAGGAGAGCGAATTCTAGCCAAAATAGGTGATGTTGATTATGTTTATGCTTTAGCCATCCAAGGTAAAGAAATCACCTCTGAAAGCTTTGCAGAAAGTATTGAAAAAATGAGTGTCCAAGGTAAGAGTACCTTCACCTTTATTATCGGAGGGTCTTTAGGTCTCTCTGATGATGTTTTAGCTCGTAGTAACACACAAATATCCTTTGGGCGCTTGACTTATCCACATCAGTTAATGCGTCTAATTTTAGTTGAGCAGATTTATCGGTGTTTTCGGATTATTAAAGGCGAACCGTATCATAAATGATGAGGTTTATTTTTACACTGCATATTTATGTAAAATCAAGTTAGCCATTTTAAAAATTCATTCTAAAAGTTACGTATAATTTAAATAATTAAAACAAAAATAAAAATGTGGAATGGCAACACTTTTTTTGACAAATATTATAAGGTGTCAAAACATTGGTACTGTTATCCGATTACCCTTGACCATGAGCCTCTCAAACTGTGACTCTTTCGCGGTGTGTTGACTTATAAAAATCAACCCGCTATCTCACACGTATCACAGTTTGACTCATCCTCAAGGGAAGCTATCGCTAATCTCTGAGCTCTGATACTAAGCGGAGTGACATAATTCAATGCTCCGTGTATTCTGAAATGATTCCACCAATGAACATAGTCATAAAGAGCCACAGATAATTCTTTTAGTGTCTCAAACTGATTGGGATAAACGAACTCTGCTTTAAAGGATTTATAAGTTGACTCGGCGACGGCATTATCCCAGGGATTTCCTTTTCTACTCAACGATCGCTTGATATTAAATGTATTTAGTATGGTATCAATCACTTGGTTATCAAATTCTTTTCCTCTATCAGTATGAAACAACTGAATGTTTGTTAAGGCGTACGGAATCGTATAAAATGCCTGTTTAACTAATTCGGCATCTTTTGATGCCCCACAACTAAATCCAATGATTTCTCGATTAAATAAATCAAGAATTAAACAGACATAGTGCCAACGATTGCCAACCTTGACATAAGTTAAATCGGTGACAACTTTTTCTAATGGCATAACGGAGTTAAAATGACGTTTTAATTGATTGGTTATTTTAGACTCATTCACATTAGAAGATACCACCTTAAAATAAGCTTTCGTATACACAGAAACGAGGTTTCTGTGTCGCATAATCCTTCTAATTTTTCTTCTACTGAGAATGATGCCTTCTAAACTAAGTGCTTTTTTTATTTTACGAGCGCCATAAGCTTTTTTATTTTGGCGAAAAATCATTTCCACAATTTCTTCTAGTTCACTTTCTAGTAATGGCTTCTTTTCCTGATAATAGTAAGTTTGTCTTGATATTTTAAGGACTCGGCACATCGCTGATATAGAATATTTATGTTTGTTGGCTTTAATTACTTGCCTTTTCGTCCGAATATCAGCGCCGCTTGCTTTAAAATATCATTTTCCATTTCAAGCATTTTAAGTTCTTTTCTGAGTTTGATTAATTCCTTTTGTTCAGGTGTTAAATTATCTTTTTCTTTGAATGAACCTGTGGTTGTTCCTTGTTTTACCCACCTATCAAAAGTTGAAGGAGTTAACTCATAGTCACGAATAATATCTATTCTAGGTTTTCCTGATTGGTAAAGATCTACCATTTGTTGTTTAAATTCTTTGGTAAAAGTTCTTCTTGGTTTACGTTCTAACATGACATTTCCTCCAGTGTGTTTTCTTATTCTCATCACACCTTATTTTTTCTGTCTAGTCAAGTGTAGCCTATCCAATGGACTTTAATATGACGAAAAGTAATGGTAATAAAGAAAAGTTAAAACATAAAAAAGTTCATAAAAGCATATTTTTTATAGTGTAATGATAATTAAATTGAGTTAGGTATGGAGGAATGTTGTAATGAGCATAAATAGTGAAGATAATTTGGCTTTGAATGTTATTAATGAATCATTAAAATTACCATTTGTAAAAGTAAATAGAGATGAATTCCTGATTAAGGTGTTTGGAAATGATGTAGCTGATAAAACTAAATTAATAGAAGAGGGACCAACAGTATTTTTTACAAAGCAAGAGCTAGATAGAAAAGCTCAGAGTCGTATTAATTATTTAACATCTCAGTCGACAGTTGTGTCTTTTGCAACGGGATTACCAGGAGGTTTAGCTATGGCAGCAACAATTCCTGCTGATGTAGCTCAATTTTATGGATACTCCCTTAAGCTTGCTCAAGAAATTTCTTATATTTATGGGTATGAGAATTTTTGGACAGAACAAGGAGAACTAAATGATGATGCGAAAAATACACTCATTTTATTTTTGGGTGTAATGCTTGGAGTAACTTCAACCGGAGCAGTAGTTAGAGTATTATCTTCCAAATTATCTACACAGGCATTAAAGAAGATTCCTCAAAAAGCACTTACTAAACTTTTTATTATCCAGTAATAAAAAAAGTGTTGGCAGTATTTGGAACAAAATTAACCAAATCTACCTTTGCTAAAGGAGTTTCAAAAATAATACCTATTGTAGGAGGTGTTATTTCAGGAGGATTAAATTACGCTTCAATGAAACCTATGGCTAACCGATTAAAAAATGAGTTGAGTCAGTCAATTAATTATACAGAGTCAGACTTAGAGAAGGACTTAAAAGTGTTACAACAAGAGGATGTAATTGTTTATCCAGAAGATACAATTAAAACCGTAGAAGAATCTAGTAATGAAACTATGCTAAAGTCTAGTGAAGCTGATATTTATGAACAAATTGAAAAAGCCTATCAATTATTTGAAAAAAATATAATAACCGAAGAAGAATTTTTAGAGTTGAAAAAAAACTTACTGACAAAAATAATAGGTTAATTATTGATCTAAACGAATAGTCAAATATATATTATAACCATGAGTCCAAATACATTGATTGTCATTGGGCTTTTTTCTATGTTCCAAAATACATATTTTTGTACAGAAAAGTGTTGCCAATTCAAACTATCTAATTACGTGCATTGGTGAAATAATATTAGGTATCATAGTACTTTGGATTATTTTTCACTTGTAACATGCCAAGAAAAATAAGTACATTGATTGAATAACAATTAGTTTAAAATGACACTTAAAAAAATTGTCTAAATTTTAGTTTCCATTCCACATGGATAATAAAAAAATCAAGTTATATTTATTTTTTTTTACAGAAATAATTAAGCTAAAATAAACTTTTTTTTGCGTTTTATATCGATTTATTATTATAAAAAATCCGAATTTGTTCAGTTTTTATCAAAATAAAAACTAATATTTTAAAAATAACAGTTATATAATATGTTATCACATTAAAATGCTAGTGACATACTGTTAAGACTATGTTAGCATTAAACTGTTCACAAATAGTTCGTTTTAAAATAAACTGGAACGTTTTAAGGTGCGGTCCATGTTATTACTATTTAAAAATAGGTAAGAAAACTCTGTTTTTAAATAAGAAAAGTTAACTAGGTTAGGGGGATCAATTGTCGAAAGGGGAAATATCATGTGAATAAAAGTATAAAATTTTTATTAATTATTTTTTGCTTTATTATGTTTAAACCATCACCTGTGAATGGTGCAGAAAAATCAAAAGTGACTAATGTTCAGTTTGGAAATTCAATTATAGAGGCTAATGTGAACAAAGCGGATGTCTCTAATTGGACAGAATTTAAAAATGCTTTAGAAGACCCAAGTATAGAAAATATTTTTGTTAGTGAAAATTTACAAGCTACAAGTGTGGCAACAGTTAATGGCAACAAGACTATTGAATTTAACCATAAATCCATTAATATTTTGTCAAGATATATCACAATCAATGCACCGAACAAAGTAACAATTTCTAATATTTCTATAGGTGGTTCAACAAGTAATACTTATGTCTTTAATGGAACTGGAGAATTAATCTTTAAAAATGATGTGTCTAGTTCGGAAAAAAATCAAGCTAACATTGCAAATATGAGTGGTGGTAATTTGATTTTTGATGGAGTAACTATGACATTTGATAATCATTCCAATTATAACGTTGCAGTAGCGGCTAAAAATTTTACTATAACTAATGCCTCGACTATTACTTCAACGGCTGAAAAATTTTATGGTATTACGAATGCGCAAGACGATGGCGCAAAAATATTAATTGATAAAGGATCCAAAGTCGTGACAACTAGTTTAAAAAGTGCTACTGGAAATGGTAGAGGGCAAGTTTGGGATATCAGACGACGAGCAGATTTCTATATGGATGGTGAGGGCACGATGCTTTCAGTTACTGGAGATGGAAAACAACGAGCGGATAATGGCGGAATTTTTCTCGTGCAAGCTGATCATTCGACAATTAATGTACTGAATGGGGCGACATTAGATGTTCATTCATTACACACATCAGCTATTTTGTTACAAAGTCAAGGTGGTATTTTTAATGTTGATAACGATAGTGAAGTGAATGCTGTTCAAGATGGTGATAACAATTATACATTAGGTTCAACCATTCGCTTCAGAATCAGAGGTGGTATGACATTTAATGTCACCAATAAATCCAAAATAAACATTGAGAAAAAAAGTGGTAACGCGCCAGCAATTAGGATGTATGGTGGAGGTAATGCAATCAATATAAGTGGAGCTTCCGATTTCATGGTACATAATGTGGGAGATGGAGTTAACAGAGATGGTGGTGGAGATAACCGTAACCAAGGTATTTTATATACAACAGGTGCGGGTAACAGCTTCAAAGCTGTCGACGAAGATTCTAATATCAGTATTATTAGTGAGTCAGGTATTCCGTTTGATTCTAAAGGGACTGACTTGAACATCGATATTGGCCAAGGTAGTTACTTTGTCGCTCGTGGTAAAACAAGTTCAATAAACGCAGGTATTTTCAATTCCGGGAAATTGACATTCATGATGGATACCGTTAAATATTTTGATTTTAGAAATGGTAACAAGGGGAATATTTTTTCGTCAGCCAATACGTCAACGTTTGTCAGTAAGCAATCGGATCTTTCTGTATGGGAGAAAAATCGTGGATTTAATCAAAGTGCGTCAAAGAGTTGGAATAATGTTGATTTTGAATTAAATGGAACGAATTTAGCAAATCTTCAAAGTAGTACCTCACCAACAATGATTCAAAACTTTGATAAAATGACAAATTATTCGCGTATGAGTGCCAATAATCAGAGAGCAATTGTTGATGATATAAGGGTACCAACCGATGCAGATCAATCAGTCTTTGCACACGTATCAGTACCTGGAGGTAAGTACGATCCACCACAATCTTCTAATGATGGTGAAAATTCTGCTCAAATTGGTATTTATGCTCCTGATGGAAAATCACTTTATAAATTGAGTGGAACGACCAATACACTGTCAATTTATGGTGAACCTGAAGAACCTGGTTGGGTAAAAGTAACTTTGCCAGATGATAAATTTTTAGCAGAAAACCAAAAAGTTAAGGTTTTATCAGCCTGGCGAGGGACGGTTGATGATCCGCCGGAATTAATCACTCCATCATTACCTGAGGATATAAAAACTGATGAAGAAAAAGTTTATGCAGTTGTTCCACCTAAACCAGTTGTTCTTGAAACGAAAGACATCGATAGTTTATCCAAAGAAATTTTTGGAAACGGGACACCTGATACAACGGCTTATCTGTATCTAAATGATAACGATACAGGTATTAAAACCGAAGTATCGAGAGATGGGAAATTCAGACTGCCGTTACCAGATAAATTAGTGAAAGGTGATAAGGTTCAGATACTTCTACAAGATAAAAAAGGATTGGCTAAAAATGTTATTAATCCACCTTATACAAATAGCAAGATTGGAAATATCGAACCGATTAAAGAATTTTCCTATCATGATACAAAATTTTTACCTGGTACGAGTTTATATGTTATTGGCCAACTGACTTTAGCAGAAACACCACAGACATTTGATTTTGGTACACAAAAAATTTCAACTAGTCGCCAGACTTTTTGGCCAGAAATAAAAGGTAATCTTATTGTGACAGATACACGTGATAATTCAGAAGGTTGGCAAATAAAATTATCTGAAGAGACACCATTTATTCCTGAAGATAAGGATAAATCTAATCTAAATTCAATTTTGTATTATCAAGATGAGAAGCAAGAGAAACCTCTAAGCAAAGATGCGATTATTATTTATGAACAAGATGTTTCAGCAGATGGTAAATACGTCATTACCGATGGCTGGGGCAAAGAAAATAATAAAGGAATTAAAGCAGAGGTACCTGTAGAAAATCAATTGTTAGGATCGTATACATCGGTGTTGAATTGGTCTATGGAAATGGTGCCGAATAATAGCTAATTGAGTAGAGGAGGGTGTTAGTATTGAAATATGGTCTTAGTATTATTGGATTAATAGTTGGATTAATAGTCTATCCACTGGTTACCAATGCTGAAACAGATGCTAAGTATTCGACAAATGGTCAAGCTGCTTTTTATGGGACATATGAACCTCCAGAAGAACCTGATGATTCAAACTTAATTGTTTCGCCAGGAGTTATATCTAGGCCAACGGATACTCAGATATCTTCGATAGGTAAACAGCAAACAAATAGTACAGGTGCTGGTATATTACCTGCAACGGGTAGCTATAATGAGGTACCGATTCAAATCTTTGGCAGTTTATTACTTATTAGCAGTTCTTTTATAGTGACTAACTATCTACAAAAGAGGAGAGATAATTATGAAAAAATACACAATTTTTATAAGTAGTATGGCTTTGGCTAGCTCTTTATTAGTAGTGTCGACAACTCAAGCAGCAGATTATACGTCGCAGGGATCTATTACATTTGAAGAAGATTCATCCATTACAAATCCAGTTGATCCTTTAGATCCTGACAAACCTGTTACACCAATAGATCCAGTAAACCCAGATGGACCTAAACCTGGAACACCAGGGCCTTTATCAATTGACTATGCATCAAGTTTTCAGTTTGGAACACAAAAAATTACAACGGTAGACAAAGATTATTATGCTCATTTGCAGTCTTATACTAAACAGGGAGAGTCAGATGCCAAAACAGGACCTAATTATATTCAGATAACGGATAAACGGGGTACTCAAGAAGGTTGGTTATTATCTGTTAAGCAAGAAGCTCAATTTTCTACTTCTGATAAAGAAGAATTAGAAGGTGCACAATTAAGTTTTAATCATGCCTCAGCAATATCTTCAGTCGATGCGAAGTATGCCCCGACGGTTAACAATGGTGCAACTGAAAAAGTCTTAGTTCCTAATCAGTCCATGCCTTTATTAACTGCTGAAGAAGGCAAAGGAATGGGAACGTGGGTTTATCGTTTAGGAGATGAAACAACAGCTAACCAAGGAGTAAAACTAAGTATTCCAGGTAAATCAATTAAGTTAGCAAAAAAATATGAAACAACGTTAACATGGACATTAGCTAACACGCCAGAAAATTCATAAATCAATTAGGGGGAAATAAAAATGAAAAAATTCGTTATTGCAAGTTTAGGAATGGGATTATTATTAACTAGTCAAGGAGTGGTTCATGCGGCTGACGGAGGAGATTATGAAACAAAAGGGACAGTTAAATTTATACCAAGTACTGAACCAACAAATCCAGTTGATCCGACAAATCCAGATCCTGATAAACCTGTGAGTCCATTGAATCCAGATGGTAGTAAACCAGAACCTGGAACAAAAGGTCCGTTATCAATTGATTATGCGTCAAGTTTTGATTTTGGTCTAAATAAAATTTCAAATAAAACAGAAACTTATTATGCACGAGCTCAGGTTTATGGAGATGAGTCATTGGTGACACCTAACTATGTCCAAATATCAGATAATCGAGGAAGCAACGCCGGTTGGAAATTAACGGTGAAACAAAATGGTCAGTTTACTAATGAAGCGACGTTAAATAAAGAATTAACGGGATCCGTTATTAAATTAACCAATCCTACGGTAAAAACCAATGCTCAAGGAATTACAGCACCAGTTACGACATCGATTATTAATCTAGACCCTGCTGGAGCTGAGTCAGTCGTTATGTCAGCAGTAAAAGATACGGGTGCTGGTACATGGGTAAACTCTTGGGGAACAGTTGAACAAATCACCGAAAAAAATGATAAAAATGAAGATGTTACAGCTAATGTTACAAAAGATATTGCACTAACTTTACCTGGTAGCACGCCAAAAGATGCTGTATCATATGCAACAACGTTAACATGGACATTAACAGATGTTCCTACAAATGAAGATGAATAAGGGGGAAGCAATGATGAAAAAAAATAAAGTGATTTTATCTAGTTTATTAATGAGTAGCCTGATTTTAACAACAACGACAGTACTAGCTGCTGATGGTGGCGAGTATACAACAAATGGTGCTGTGACATTTATTACTAATACAGATCCAACGAAACCAGTTGATCCATTAAATCCTGAAAATCCGGCTAAGCCAACAGATCCTACGAATCCTGACGGACCAAATCCAGGAACAGCAGGTCCATTATCAATTGATTTTGCTTCTAGTTTACAATTTGGAGAGCAAAAAATTACCTCAGTGACAGAAACTTACTATGCTGACACACAAAAATATCAAACAGGCGCTAATTTAGATCAAAGTACAGAGGGACCTAATTACGTTCAAATAACGGATAATAGAGGAACGGAAGCGGGTTGGATTTTAAAAGTAAAACAAAATAATCAATTTAAAACTGCGAAAGATCAATTATTAACGGGTGCTAAGATTACGTTAATGAATGGTAATATTGTTACAAATTCTGCTTCAGCTAAACCAACAGGAACGGAGAAAATTAATTTAGATCCTAACGGTGCAGAATCAATTGTCATGAATGCTGCGTCAGGACAAGGTGCCGGAACATATTTAATGGACTGGGGTACAGATGTTGCTTCTGCGGCTAAAAGTATTTCATTAGAAGTGCCAGGTTCCACAACAAAATATGCTTCTGAATATACAACGACCTTTACATGGACTTTATCAGAAGTACCAGATAACGGTGAAGATGGCAATGGTGGTGAGGGATAATTATAAACGGTGCTCTGTAGCGTAATATAAGGAACAAGAATAGGGGAAATTAACTATTCTTTTTCTTATTTATAAGGAGAATAAATTTATGAATAGTAGAAAGAATTTTTATCGTATTTTTTTGATGATTGGATTTATCGTTTTCATGTTTAAAGGAACAACTAGTTATGCCTCTGAATTTAATTTTGCGGTGCATCCTGTTATTCCAACGAATCAAGTGGATAAAAATAAAACTTATTTTGACTTAAAAATGGATCCGGGTCAAAAACAAACGGTTGATGTCCAATTAAAAAATGATACAGACAAAGAAATTATTGTTGAAGCAACAATTGATAGTGCAACAACTAATTTAAATGGCGTAGTAGAATATGGCCAAAATCAAATAAAACCGGATGATTCTTTAAAATACAATATTGCTGATTATGCAAAAATAACTAAAGACATAAAAATTCCTGCAAAAGATGTTATCAAAGTACCTGTGGAATTAACTATGCCAACAGACAAATATGATGGGGTAATGGCTGGTGGTATTACATTTAAAGAAAAGAAAACTGATGATAGTCCCCAATCAAAAGACAAAGGGTTAGCGATTAAGAACGAGTATTCATATGTTATTGCCTTGTTAATGAGACAGAATGAGAATACTGTGGAACCCGATTTGAAATTATTAAATGCGTCTGCGGGTCAAGTTAATGCGCGTAATGTCATCAATGTTCAACTTCAAAATCCAGTGGCACGATATATCAATCAATTAAAATTAACTGGTGAAATCATTAAAAAAGGTGATGACAAAGTTAAATATATAATTGATGCTGAATCACTACAAATGGCTCCAAACTCTAGTTTTAATTATCCTGTGTCACTTGATGGGAAAAGGCTAGAGCCAGGTGATTATCAACTGAAACTGACAGCTTATGGCAACAAATCGGCAGATGGGAAAAATAAAGTAGCGAATGCTAAAGGGGAAGAGTTAAAGTTTTTAAATAAGTGGGACTTTGAAAAAGAATTCTCAATTAGTGGAGAAGTTGCTAAAAAATATAATGAAAAAGATGTCTCTATTGAAGAAACGAATCATACGCCAATTTACTGGATAATCGGCTTATTATTGCTTATCATTGCTCTTCTATTATTATTTTTACTTTGGAAAAAGAAAAAGAAAAAAGAGCAAGAAATGGCGAAGAAGAAAAGTAAAAAGAAAAAAAGTAAAAAGAAGAAAAAAAATAAAGTAGAAAAAAAATGAAAAAGAAAGCATATGGTAAAGTTTCTTATTCAGCTATTATGTCAGAAATTGGTATTGATTTAATCATTACTATCGGTTTGATTTTTCTATTTTTTCCAGTAGTGAAAGATGCACTTATTGGCCAAAAAATTTACCAAAGTCAGATTGTTAAGATATCGACTAAATTACCGGATACCATTCCTAAAGAAGAAAAAATAACTGCTCTGTCTGTGACTGATATTTGGCGTTATAGAAATAATAATCAGTTGAATGCTTACGGAAGTATTTCTATTCCATCTCTAAAATGGCAACAACCTATTTTTGTTGGTATGACCAATGAAAATTTATTTTATGGTGGTGTGGCAATGTATCCTCAGCGCACGTTAAATCAAGGAAACTTTGTCGTTTTTGGTCATCATTTAGGTATGCAAGAATTATTATTTGGTTCCATTTTGGAGGCTAAACAGGGTCAAAAAGTGATTGTTTCTTTTTTAGAACAAAGTCAAGTTTATCGGATTGTTGATATTAGAGTGATTGATGAAACAGATCTATCAGTTGTTTCCCAAACTGATAACAATCAATTAACCATTTTTACTTGTCCAACGCCTCAAGTAACCTCTCAAAGATATGTTATCGTGGCAAAACCTGAAAAAGAAAGTAAGCAAAAATTGCAACCACAAGTAGCAAAAATCAATCAAGAGATTAGTCAAAAGGCAACAGTAGATAGTCAGAAAATTAGGCAACCTTTTTATTATCTAATTGGCTTAATCGTACTAAGTATCTTAATCATCAGAATTTTCTTTGCTAAGGTTGTCTATTAAAAAATACTTGAGATACTATTACCTAAAAGTTAACTTAAAAACTTAACTTTTAGGTAATAGTTTTTATTTAGTTATTTTATCAGTTATTTGACCTAGTTCAACCGTTTTAATGGTCTGGAATGGCAACACTTTTTTTGACAAATATTATAAGGTGTCAAAACATTGGTACTGTTATCCGATTACCCTTGACCATGAGCCTCTCAAACTGTGACTCTTTCGCGGTGTGTTGACTTATAAAAATCAACCCGCTATCTCACACGTATCACAGTTTGACTCATCCTCAAGGGAAGCTATCGCTAATCTCTGAGCTCTGATACTAAGCGGAGTGACATAATTCAATGCTCCGTGTATTCTGAAATGATTCCACCAATGAACATAGTCATAAAGAGCCACAGATAATTCTTTTAGTGTCTCAAACTGATTGGGATAAACGAACTCTGCTTTAAAGGATTTATAAGTTGACTCGGCGACGGCATTATCCCAGGGATTTCCTTTTCTACTCAACGATCGCTTGATATTAAATGTATTTAGTATGGTATCAATCACTTGGTTATCAAATTCTTTTCCTCTATCAGTATGAAACAACTGAATGTTTGTTAAGGCGTACGGAATCGTATAAAATGCCTGTTTAACTAATTCGGCATCTTTTGATGCCCCACAACTAAATCCAATGATTTCTCGATTAAATAAATCAAGAATTAAACAGACATAGTGCCAACGATTGCCAACCTTGACATAAGTTAAATCGGCGACAACTTTTTCTAATGGCATAACGGAGTTAAAATGACGTTTTAATTGATTGGTTATTTTAGACTCATTCACATTAGAAGATACCACCTTAAAATAAGCTTTCGTATACACAGAAACGAGGTTTCTGTGTCGCATAATCCTTCTAATTTTTCTTCTACTGAGAATGATGCCTTCTAAACTAAGTGCTTTTTTTATTTTACGAGCGCCATAAGCTTTTTTATTTTGGCGAAAAATCATTTCCACAATTTCTTCTAGTTCACTTTCTAGTAATGGCTTCTTTTCCTGATAATAGTAAGTTTGTCTTGATATTTTAAGGACTCGGCACATCGCTGATATAGAATATTTATGTTTGTTGGCTTTAATTACTTGCCTTTTCGTCCGAATATCAGCGCCGCTTGCTTTAAAATATCATTTTCCATTTCAAGCATTTTAAGTTCTTTTCTGAGTTTGATTAATTCCTTTTGTTCAGGTGTTAAATTATCTTTTTCTTTGAATGAACCTGTGGTTGTTCCTTGTTTTACCCACCTATCAAAAGTTGAAGGAGTTAACTCATAGTCACGAATAATATCTATTCTAGGTTTTCCTGATTGGTAAAGATCTACCATTTGTTGTTTAAATTCTTTGGTAAAAGTTCTTCTTGGTTTACGTTCTAACATGACATTTCCTCCAGTGTGTTTTCTTATTCTCATCACACCTTATTTTTTCTGTCTAGTCAAGTGTAGCCTATCCAGTCCTATTTCTTTTTATATAATACAAGTTATCTAATATTAGTTTTTATTTTACTTAAAACAAGGTACAATTTAATTATAGTCTTTTGTAATGTTGCATTAAGATTATTTAAAAGGAATATAGGGGGAAAATGAATGATTGAAGTTAAGAAATTAACCAAGATGTATGGTAGCAAAACAGCACTGGATAAATTGGATTTAACCATCCAGTCGGGAGCTGTTTATGGTTTATTAGGTCACAATGGAGCAGGAAAGTCGACTTTAATTAAGATGCTTGTTAGTATTTTAAATCCAACTTCAGGTACAATTGTGATTGATGGCAAGCCACTTGATACTAATCGTCAAGAGTTGAAGCAACAAATTGGTTACGTTCCAGATTCGCCTGATTTGTTTTTACAGTTAAGTGCTCATGAATATTGGTCGCTGATGGCAGCAGCCTATAATATTCCTAAGGAACTATTTCAACAAAGACTAGCAGAATTAGTTGACCGTTTTTCAATGGGAGGACACCAAACAGAAACAATTGCTAGTTTTTCTCACGGTATGAGGCAAAAAACAATGATTATTGGTGCGTTACTATCGGATCCGGACATTTGGATTTTAGATGAACCACTGCAAGGATTAGATCCTCAAGCAGCGTTTGATTTGAAAGAGATGATAACTTTACATGCGAAAAAAGGTAAAACTGTTATTTTCTCAACACATGTTCTGGATAGTGCGGAGCAACTTTGCGATAGTCTAGCTATTTTAAAGCAAGGCAATCTATTATATGATGGGTCAGTAAGTGATTTATTAGCTACTCACCCAAATCAATCACTTGAAACAATCTATTTGTCTTTAACTGGTCGTCAAGCAACGGATAACCCAACAGAACAAGCAGTATCCGAGCCCGAGGTGATTGAACATGATTAATCCGCAATTAAAATCCTTGATTGAGGTCAATTTATTATTTGCAAATCCTCAAGTAACCGATAAAGCTAGAAAAAAGGGGAAAAGTGGTAAAAAGTTAACACAGTCGATTTTATTGCAATATTTAATGTCGGGTTTGATTTTTTGTGTAGTTTATGGGGTTATGATGTTTACAGTTGATTTTTCTAAATCAATCGGTCTATTTACTATATATATGGCACTTTTTAGTATTTTAGGTATCTCACAAGCTGTTACAACAATTTTAAATATTTTTTTCGAAAGTCATGATTTGCCGGCTTATTTACCGTTACCATTCAAACAAAGTACGATTTTTTTAGCTAAAATTAGTGTCGTTGTTCTAACAGTGGTCCCGTTTGTTTTACCTATTCTAGTTTTATTTGTTCTTACAGGAATTCAGTCACATACAGGCATTATTTTATCGATTATATTAGGGCTAGTCCTATTTTGTTTGTTTTTGATTTTATTATTTGGTTTAGCGAGTATTATTGTCTTCGGTTTAGCGAAAACACCACTTTATCGTAAGCATAAAAAATTAGTTACGACAGGTTTATTATTTGTGACGATGATTGGTGTTGTGATTGGTGTTCTTTTGTTAAATCAGAATAATAGTACTGCCATGGCGGATTCTAGTCGAACACCGATTGGTTTATTTGTCCCTTGGCATCGCTTAATGGCTGATTTTGTTAATTTGGCTAGTATGGGATATTTCCTAGCTATTATAGGTAGTATCTTACTTATTATTCTAGTCATTCGACAATGGATTTTACCTAAGTTTTATGAACAATTAATTAATATTTCAGCTGATGAAGGCCAGATTAAACGTAAAATTAAGCAGCATCAAAATATAGGTGGTCTATTAGTATCATATAACGTCCAACTATTAAAGGATCCAAATTTGCTCTTGCAAGTTTTTTCTAGTTCGTTATTGATTCCAATCATTATGTTGTTTAGTTTTGGATTGAATGGCGGAATCAATTTACATGAGCTAGATAGTCATTTTGCGACATTATCGTTAGTTGTGGGTGTTATTGTTAGTTTCTTAGTTACTAATCCTGTATCCATTGTGTCGCTTATTATTTCGTTAGATAAAGAAAATTTTACTTACACACTAGCGACACCCTTAGATAAGAAATACTATTTAAAAATAAAATTCTATGTAGGTCTTGGCGTCCAATTACTGCTGACAACGCTATTGAGTGTCATAGTGATTGTATTGTTGAAAACGCCTTGGTTATTTGGTTTAGCCTTTTTAATTGGAGGCTTTATCGGTAATTATATATTTGGCTCATTTTACTTTTGGCGAGATTATCGACTATTTAATAGTCATTGGACTAACATCACACAGTTATTTTCTAGAGGGTCTGGGACATTTGGTTTGATTTTACTTCCATTTTTAGGAATAATTGTAGGTGGCTTGTTACTTTTTGGTTCATGGTTCATTGTAACGGTGTTACCAGGTATACTGGGACACGCTATTATTATCGGTAGTTTGTTGATTGCATTATGTTCCGTTCATATTTACTATTATCAAAAATATTGGAAAAAACAAGTATAGTAAAAAGCGAGATATCTGATGTTATATTAGATATCTCGCTTTTTAATTGTTAGTTAATAACGTATTTGGACGTTAACCATTCATTAATCACGTCAGCTGTTTTTTTGGGTTGGGACAAGTGGGGTGTGTGATCCGCATCATCGATTATTGTTAGAGGAATGTTCTCTTTTTTTAAGCGGTAGTCTTCTTTATATGTATCATTTGCACCAAAAATACTATAAGTGTTTTCTTGTATTTCAGCTAAGCTAGTTGAAAAATCAATGTTTTCTTGATAATTAGCATATAGCATAAAACTTCGACTGGTTCCTTTGATTTTGGCCATAGACTTGCGATTATTGATGTCATTTTGAGACGGTTTAAAGCCTTTTTTATCAAAATTTGATGCGTCATATAAAAAATCAGCGACTGGACCAGCTCCCATTGCAAGAAATGTCGCACCACTTCCAAGGCCAAATGGTAATTTTGCTAATGTGGCAAACCCACCACCACCTTGATTCTCATAGAGAGGGCTAATAGGAATCAAGGTATCGATCTTTTGGGGATATTTAGCTGTATAGGCAGTTGCCATTGTTGCACCATATGAGGCACCGAGTAAAATAGCTGGTTGCTGTTCATTATTTGTTTGCTTAATAACTTCATCAATAATAGCTAGTCGATAAGCAATAGTCGGTTTCGTGTTAACTGGCAAACGTTCCGATAATCCCATTCCTGGCCAATCAAAGGCAATATAGTGAAAATTCGGGTTTAAATAAGGAGTAAGGCGTTGCCACTCATTCATTCCAGCAGCATTAAAACCATGTAGTAGATAGACGGTTGGATAAGAGCTATTTTGATTTCCAAATGATTTATATCGAATGCTTAAGTTGTTAGCTGAAAGGTAAGTTTCATCGCTATGCTTAAAAAATGGTTTGTTTTCAGTTGTTAGTTTTAGAATAGTTACGCCACTGATGATTAGTATTACTAGACTAACGATAATTAAGGCTAATTTTGTTAATTTTTTCATGTCAATTTACCACTTTCTATATTAGAAAACTAATCAGTCAAATCTGATTAAACTAAATTCAGTATACCCGATGGTTTAGATAAGGCTAAATTGTTTGTTTGTGATAATGTCTGTTGAACTATAAAGTGAGTAATAAAAAACCACGCGTATACTTTTGGTCTAGTATAGGCATGGTTATGTTGAATTATTGAATATCAATTACTGCTTTACTAATATCAATATTCGAGAAATTAGCTAGGATGTTTTCGACATCTTCTAGGGCAATATGATCAGAAACTAGGACATCTAAATCAATTTGTTTATTGTCGTAATGTTTCATCGCATCACGCATTGTAAATGGGTTAATAAATGAGCCACTAATTGTCAACTCTTTACTATAAATATCAAAGGCCGGAACTTCAATTGTTTCATCAGGTGCGGGAACACCAAAGAGTAAAACATATGCGCCTTTTCTAGCTGCTCGGATAGCTGCTTCACTGGTTACTTTTTTACCAACACATTCAATGACAATATCATAATTATTCTCATGACCGTCAACTGATTGAATGGCATTAGTGGCACCTTGGTCAAGAAGTGCAGCATGTCTTTCCGCCTTGCGTTCAAGTATATCAACACGATTAGGATTTTTGAGTATTAGTGTTGATAAGAACAAACGACCAATAAAGCCAGCCCCAATAATTAAAATATTGGTATCTGAATGAATCGGTGGTAATAAATTAGCACCATGTAATACACAACCTAAAGGTTCAATAAGTGCCCCTTCCAAGTCAGTGACATGTTCCCCTAGTTTAATACAATTTTTTTCAGGTACCGCACAGAATTCTGCCATTCCACCATCTCGTGTCACACCAATTGCTTCAAGATGCTCGCACAATTGGAACCGTCCATTTTGACAATACTGGCATTTACCACAATAAATATTAGGGTCGATTCCGACACGATCACCAACTTTTAGAAGCGATACATTATCTCCGACTTCAACAATTTCACCAGAAAATTCGTGACCTAAAATAAGTGGTGGATCTGATTGTGCTGAACCAGGCTGTCCATGGAAAATGTGAACATCAGTCCCACAAATACCGCAATGCTTAACTTTGACCAAGACTTCGTCAGGGTTTATGTTCGGTTTTGTTACATCTTTAACAACCATTCTTTCTTTATCTGTTAATACAAGAGCTTTCATCTAA
The DNA here is from genome assembly GCF_001998885.1 of Vagococcus penaei. Taxonomy (NCBI): domain Bacteria; kingdom Bacillati; phylum Bacillota; class Bacilli; order Lactobacillales; family Enterococcaceae; genus Vagococcus; species Vagococcus penaei. Next base: position 766,940 of record NZ_CP019609.1, on the reverse strand, counting down.
AAACCTCCTAATAATTAGTTACATGTCTAGTATATAACTATATCAACTAAAAATTAAATAATATCCATTAATATAATTTTAATTTAATTTATTAAACTTTAAATAATAATTGGTTTTATAAATAAATTTGATGTAACTTAGAGAATTAATAGTTAATTATATGGATAAAAAATCATATCTAATTTCTAAAAAAACATTGAGCTGTCTTGGTTTATTTGCTATATTTGACAGATAAGATAGTTTATAAAAGGAGTTTTTATAATGGGAAAAGGAAAAAAATGTTGATGACCGGACTATTATTGAGTACTATCTTGATTGTACAGCCGGTTCATTCAGTCTTAGCTGTTACCAGGTCAACTCAAGCATCTCTTGAAATTGATAAAAATCAGACAACAGCTAATGAAGTTAAGGGTCTAGAGCAACAATCAGTTCCACAAAGTGAGAATCACAACCAAGAAGAGAATTTATCAACTGATTCTGAGCTGACAACAGTTAATGAAGTTAGTGAGATAATTAATGAGAATGTTGAAAAACAGATGGAATCGACACTAATAAAGGGAAAATGGGGAACAGCTAGTACTATTTTTGATACTGTGACACAGGTGTTAACAATTGAGAATGGTCAATTGTCATCCACTGATATATCTTTAGGAGTTGATACTTTAAAAGTTAAACAAATTATTTTCGGTGAAAATGTAAGCGCTACTGAAGATAGTTCTGAGCTGTTTGTGGAATTTGAACAATTGGAACAAATGACTGGACAATTATTGACACAGAATGTGGTGACTATGTCTAAAATGTTTAAAGGATTGGCAAAATTAACTAAATTAGATGTCTCAAAGTGGGAAACTAGTTCGGTAGAAGATATGTCAGAAATGTTTGCTGGTGTGAATCAACTTCGTGAATTAGATTTAAGTGGTTGGAATATGACTAAAGTTCATACGACTAAAAATATGTTTACTGGAACGTTAAGCTTAGCTAAACTAACACTTGGAAAAGAGGTTATTTTTCCTAATATTGATGCCTCTAGTGACAATAATCAAAAAACCGATGAACAATTACATCAAGGAAGATGGACGAGAATTAATCCAACTTTACCAGAAGTTACATATGAAAATGGGTTAGACTTATTAACTAAATACGATGGACAAAATCCAGGTATTTATGTTTCAAACCCACCAAAAAAAACCTAGTTAAAAAAAATACACCTGAAAAAAAAGTAGCAAGTCAAGAAGGCGCTTATATTCCAGATGGTCGTTATGTGACGATTAAAAAAGCTAATTATACTATATGGGCAAGTTTTAGTTGGGCTGAAAAAAGTCATAGCCGTAACTATTTAAATCAAACGCTTCAAGCCAGAGGACGCTATGAACATAAAAATGGTTCGACTTATTTATCTTTATATAATACATCAGGAGCATGGATTGGGTATATTAATGCTAGTGGGACCGAGAAAGTAAATGGTCCACAAGGTAATTACATATCAGACGGTCGGTACGTAACACTAAAAGGTGGTGAATATAAACTTTGGAATAACTTTAACTGGCAACCACGGTCGAATAGTAATCAATATCTTAATCAAACATTTCAAGCTCGAGGACGTTATCAGCATTTTAATGGAGGAACTTATTTATCTTTATACAACAATCAAGGAAATTGGATGGGATACATCAATATAAATGGAACGTCAATTGCAAATGGGGCACAGGGTGCGTACATTAATGACGGACGTTATGTGACCATGACCCAAAATAATTATAGTTTATGGTCGAGCTTTTCTTGGTCCAAAAAAGCTGTGAGTAGTCGCTATCTAAATCAGACTTTACAAGCCAAAGGAAGATATGAGCATTTTAATGGCGCAACGTATTATTCATTATATAATAATCAAGATGAATGGTTAGGTTATATCAATGCTAATGCCATGACGGTTGCTGACGGACGTCAAGGTATTTATCAACACTACGGCAAAAAAGTAACTTTAATAAAGAGAAATTATTCTATGTGGTCTAGTTTTTCGTGGAATGAACGTCATAAGACATCAGCTTTTGTTAATCAATCATTTATTGCTCGAGGTAAGTATAATCATTTTAATGGTGGAACATATTTAAGTTTGTATGATAGTCAAGGGAAATGGTATGGTTATTTAAATCAATCTGCTGTATCTTTAGACGCTGAAAAGATGGATCGAGTACAAGGTTTACTCAATGCAAAGTATCATTCACCTAACTATGGTATTTATGTGACTAGTTTAGCTGATGGATCGAGTGCATCTGCTAATGGAAGCAAAAATTTTGTGGCTGCAAGTACTGGTAAATTACCAGCAATGTATTACACTCAGAAAATGATTAATGAGAAAAAAGTTGATCCGCATAAAAAACGACTTTATACCGATGCGATTAATCAAATGAATGGTTATTCGTATCAACGAGGTGGCGCTGGTATTTTACAAGGAAAACCACTAGGTAGTTATTATTCTCTTGATACAATGTTAAATTGGACTGCAAAATATTCTGATAATCAAGGTGCTAATTTCTTGGGTTATTACGGTACTAATAAATATGATGCTACTATGCGACGAGAGATATCGGCAATTATCGGTCGAACTTGGCATTCGCCATTTCAAATTACCGCAAAGGAAAATGCTATGCTCATTCGTGCTATGTATTATCAAGGTGGACAAGTTATGGGCTATATGCAAAATACAGTTTACGATAATCAACGAATTCCAAGGGATTTGCCAGTTAAAGTAGCGCATAAAATTGGGGATGTAGGTAGTTATCGTCACGATGTAGCTGTTATTTATACTGAAACACCTTATGTGCTATCAGTTATGACCCAAAATTATACATCGTATGATACTATTTCAAAATTATCCAATGAAATTTATGAGATTATGAAGTAAGTCATGTAGTAAACAATTTGAAAATCGTAATAAAAGCGCCCAGTTGATTGTCAGTCAACTAGGCGCTTTTTAGTATCACGATGTCCGTCCCTGAATTAGTTTGACAGGCAGAGTGTAGTTTCGTTCAAGTGTAATATCGGGATTATCAATTCGTTGAACTAGAAGATCAACTAATAAGTCTGCAAAATCACTAATGGGTTGAGCAATAGTAGATAATTGTGGGAAATAATTTTGAATTAATTTTGTCCCATCATAACCAATCAGACGTAAGTCATTTGGGAGAGACCGGTTTAATTCTTCACAGATATTGTAAACCAAAATAGCGGTTAAATCATCAGTACAAAAAATACTATCGATATTTTCATTTTGAAGAATTCGCTTAATATCAAGTGTTTTTAAGGCAGTTGAGCGAGCTTTTGTATGAAAATGAAAGATATTTGGTGTCAAATTATGTTCTTCTATAAAGTGTAAATAACCTTTTAAACGGTCGTTAGTTGGTGAATCTGATTCTTGTGACCCCGTTAGAATTGCAATATTACGACCACCACGAAGGTAAAGGTTTTCGGTTGCTAAGTATCCGCCTCTAAAATTATCACTACCAATGATAGGGATACTGTCCGCTAAAAAACGATCGAATGACACAATTGGCAAGTCGATTGTTTCGTATTCTTTAATTCCCAAATTATGTGCACCGGCAATAATTCCGTCAACTTTATTAGCCGCTAGCATCTTAAGGTATTGCCGTTCTTTTTCTTTATTATTAGCACTATCACATAAAATAGTTTTATAGCCTAAATCAAATAATTTTGCTTCGATTTTTTCGACTAGTTCTCCATAAAAGGGATTAGCAATCGTTGGAAAAATTACCCCAATTAAAAAGGTTTTTTTTCCTTGAAGTGAGCGAGCTAAAGAATTGGGTTGATAGTTTAGCTCACTCATGGCTGCTTGAACTTTATCAATGGTTTTTTGACTGAGCGAGCCGTAATTATTAATCACGCGTGAGACAGTTGTTGGTGAAACGCCAGCCTTTTTAGCGACATCAGTTAATTTTATTGCCATAATAACTCCTTATTTCATCGAACGTAATGTCCAGATATTTCCCGAAAAATGCCCATCTTGTCCTGTTAAGAGAATGTCACTGTTAGTTTCATTTGGAAATACGCGTGTTGTAGCGACTTGTTTTCCGTCATTAATAAAAATCTCAACAACAGAAACATCAACAAAAATTTGTAAGTTTAACGAACCCTTATCAATCGTGAAGTCACGTTGATAACCGTAGTCCTCAGCAAATGACAGTCCGGCATTTTTTCGATTTACTGACATTGTACCATTTTGAGTATCAAAATGGAGCATCAGTCCCGAATTTTTATCCGTCGCAAAGAGGGTTAAACAACCAGTTGTAGCCTTGTCGATTGTTAGTTTTAGTTCATAATGGTGTTCCATATTTTTAGCAAGGGTAGCAACTTGTGCAGATAATGTGCCTTCAATTGTTCGTTTCGTTTCGCGTAACTCTTTCATTTCTACGACTGGTCTTTGAATCAGCTGATTCTGTTCAATAGTCAATTCTTTCACAGTACTCAATAAATGTGCCCAACCGTCCTTATCAGATGGATAAGAAATCTCAGGTAAACCAATCCAACTGCTTGCTAAGACACGTCCGTCGGGTGCGTTAAAAGCTTGAGTCGCATACACATCAAATCCCTCATCTAAGTTTTTCAATTGACTCGGATTTGTTAAGCTATTGTTTGTAGGATTGAAGTTATCACCAATCACATAGGTATTAGGATAAATATTTTGATAGTCCAGTTTGTCATGACTAATTCCTTGTGGACAAAATAGGAGTACTACTTGATTATTTGTAAAGACTAGATTAGGGCATTCAATCATGAAACCCATATCTTCTTTAGTAAATTTCAGCTCACCCAATAAGTTCCAATTGTGTAAATCGTCTGATTGATAGGTTAAGATTTTTCCTTTTAATTGTTGATCCTGTGCGCCTAATAATAGAAAATAATGATTATTATATGAAAAAACTTGTGGATCACGGAAATGTTCTGTGTAATCATTAGATGGCAATATTAGCGGTTGGTCAAGTTTTTCAATTTGATTATTTTGATCCATCAAGGCTCCTAGTTGAAAGGATTGACGGTTCCAATTAGCATCACGGACATTACCTGTATAAGCTAAAAATAATTTGTCGTTATAAGGTAAAGCTGAGCCTGAATAAACCCCATGACTATCAAATTTACTATCCGGTATTAAGGCTAAACCAATATCTTTCCAGTCGACTAGATTAGTTGATGTCAAGTGATACCATGATTTTAAGCCATGAACAGGTCCCATAGGATAAGCCTGATAAAAAAGATGCCATTTTCCATCATAAAAAGAAAATCCATTTGGGTCATTTAGTAATCCTGACGGTGGCTGAATGTGAAAGGTTGTTCGCCATTTTGATTGGTTAACAGTATCAAGTAAGTGTTTAACATAATCAGATTCCCATTTATGATAAGGTAAATAACGTTGTTCAGTGGTCCATTGATCAATTAGATTCATAAGATAATCTCCTTTAGGTAAGCGTGTTCTTGACTATATCATAAGTAATTGTTATTGAAATGTCAAACGTTTGACAAAATATTAAACTTCTTATAATTAAGTATTGTTTACTTTTTATAAATGTTAAAAATATTTTTTGTTAAACGTTTGACAATTTTTGGTTTAGATGATATTTTATTATTAGAAAAACGGTTTCAAACAAATGAGGAGGATAAATAAAATGAATCATCAAAAAGTCGCTAAAGATATTGTCAAAGCGTTAGGAAAAGATAATATACAAGCAGCTGCACATTGTGCGACGCGTTTACGTCTCGTGATTAAGGATCAATCTAAAATTGATCAAAAGGCTTTAGACAATCATGATGACATTAAGGGGACATTTGTTGCTAATGGTCAATATCAAATTATTATCGGACCTGGGGATGTTAATTTTGTCTATAAAGAATTAGTCAATGAAACGGGTGTGAGTGAAGTATCGACAGATGACTTAAAGTCACTTGCGGCAGAAGGTAAAAAAACGAATCCAGTCATGGCTTTAATTAAAGTCTTATCAGATATTTTTGTACCAATTGTTCCTGCTTTAGTTGCTGGTGGTTTGTTGATGGCGATTAACAATGTACTAACTGCACCAGGATTGTTTGGTGCACAATCAGTCGTTGAGATGTATCCAGCATTTACAGACTTTGCAAGTATTATTAATTTACTTGCTTCAGCCCCGTTTGCTTTTCTACCAATTTTAGTTGGTTTCTCAGCAACTCGCCGTTTTGGCGGGAATCCTTATTTAGGAGCAGCGATGGGAATGGCTATGGTAATGCCAAACTTAGTGAACGGTTATGCTGTGGCTAATACAATTGCTGAAGGTAGTATGCCTTATTGGAATATTTTTGGTTTAAATGTTGCTCAAGCAGGTTATCAAGGTTCCGTGTTACCAGTTTTAGCTGTTTCTTGGATTTTAGCGACTCTTGAGAAATTTTTTCATAAAAAAATCTCTCAGGCGTTTGATTTTACCTTTACACCAATGTTATCAATTATCATTACCGGATTTTTAACGTTTATCTTTGTTGGACCAATGATGCGTATTGTCTCTGATGGGTTAACAAATGGCTTGGTATGGTTGTATGATACAACAGGTGCTATTGGACTTGGTGTGTTTGGTCTGTTTTATTCACCAATTGTTATTACAGGATTACATCAAAGCTTCCCAGCAATTGAAACAACACTTATTGCTGAAGTTGCAAAAACTGGTGGATCATTTATTTTCCCAGTTGCGTCAATGGCCAATGTAGCTCAAGGTGGAGCAGCATTAGCGATTTTCTTCTTAACGAAAAATCAAAAACAAAAATCGTTGGCATCTTCTTCAAGTATCTCGGCCTTTTTAGGAATTACAGAACCAGCCATTTTTGGGATTAACTTAAAACTGAAATTTCCTTTTATTTGTGCGATGATTGCTGCAGGTATTGCTAGTGCATTTATAGGTGCGTTCCATGTTTTAGCTGTGGCTATGGGACCTGCTAGTGTAATTGGGTTTATTTCAATCTCACCAAAATCATTTGCACCATTTATGATTGGAATTGTTATTAGCATTGCGGTCAGTTTTACATTGACGTTTATTTATGGAAAAACACGTATGGATTTATTAGCAAGTGAAGATGACGGAAACACAACGGCAGTTGAAGTGAATGAAGATCCATCTATTAATGTTTCTGGTCCAACAGATGATGTGATTGCTGCTGTTGTAAGTGGTGATGTCGTTATACTAAAAGATGTCAACGATCCTGTTTTTTCAACTGAGATGATGGGGAAAGGTGTCGCAATTAAGCCGACAGATAACACTGTTTATGCCCCAAGTGATGGGGAATTAACCGTTTGCTATGAGTCAAAACACGCCTACGGAATGACAACCAATACGGGAGCTGAATTATTAATTCATATTGGGATTGATACGGTTAACTTAGCTGGTGAATTTTTCACTACGGAGCGACAACAAGGTGATATAGTGAAAAAAGGTGATGTTTTAGCGACATTTGATCGCGAAAAGATTCGTGAAGCAGGTTACGATGATACCGTAATGATGATTGTAACGAATACGTTAGCTTATGGTGAAGTAGCACCTTTAGATAAGCAAGTTATTCAGGCGGGAGAACCTATTTTAGAAGTTAGTGAAATCATTCAAAAATAATGATTCCTTTTTTCTGAGTCCTGTTTAGAAGATGGATTAAGGATTGTGTATTATTTAATAATTAGTTGGTATGAAAAAGTTGGTGGTGTTTAAGACTACCAACTTTTTTTGTGCTTTAGTAAAAAAAGTGTTAAAAACCGTTAAATATTTGTTAAAACTTAAAATGAAGTTTATACTTAAATTGTACATGAAGTTTATAATTTTATAATATAATGAATTTTTTAGTTTAAAAAGTCCGATAATATGCATAGTTGATTCAACCAAATTTTAATAGGTAAAGGGAGTGTCGTTATGAAAACTGCTTATGACATATTAAATGATCCTTTTCTCAACAAAGGTACAGCTTTTACAAAAGAAGAGCGAGATAAATTGAGTTTATGGGGGCTATTGCCACCGAAGATTCAAACGATTGAGGAACAAGCAAGTCAAACGTATCAATACTATCAAATGAAAGAGACTAATGGTGCCAAACGAGCTTTCTTAATGGAGATATTTAATACAAATCGTACATTGTTTTTTTATCTTTTTAGTCAGCATTTAGTTGAGTTTATGCCAATTGTATATGATCCAACAATTGCGGATTCAATTGAACACTACAGTGAACGTTTTGTTGAACCACAACATGCTGTTTATTTATCTATTGATCAACCTGACAAGATGCAAGACACGTTAAAACAAGCGACGATTGGTCGTGATATTCAATTAATTGTTGTGACGGATGCTGAAGGTATTTTGGGGATTGGCGATTGGGGAGTTAATGGTGTCGATATTTCGATTGGAAAGTTAATGATTTATACTGCTGCAGCTGGGATTGACCCAAAGACGGTATTACCAGTTGTCTTAGATGTTGGCACGAATCGCGAATCGCTACTAAATGATTCGCTTTACCTGGGTAATCGTCATCAACGGATTCGTGGTGAACGTTATGATCAGTTTGTTGCGAAGTTTGTCGAAACAGTGGAAGACTTATTCCCTAAAATTTATTTACACTGGGAAGATTTTGGACGTGCAAATGCTGCTCGAATTTTAGACACCTATAAAAATAAAGTTACGACATTTAACGATGATATTCAAGGGACAGGAATAATAACGTTAGCTGGAATTTTAGGTGCACTAGCTATTTCACAGGAAAAATTAACAGATCAAATTTATGTATCTTATGGTGCTGGAACAGCTGGAGCCGGAATTACTCAGCGGATTTATCAAGAAATGCTTCAACAAGGGTTATCTGAGCAAGAAGCACATGCGCATTTTTACTTAGTCGATAAACAGGGATTATTGTTTGATGATATGTCAGATTTAACGCCAGAACAACGGCCATTTGCTCGCAACCGGTCAGAATTTGAGCATTCTGAGCAATTAACCAATTTAGAAGCAGTCGTAAAGGCTGTGAAACCAACTATCTTAGTTGGAACGTCAACAGTTCATGGTGCGTTTACCGAAACGGTTGTCAAAGAGATGGCGAAGCATACTAAGCGCCCAATTATTTTTCCATTAAGCAATCCAACTAAATTAGCTGAGGCAACAGCTTTAGACTTAATTGAATGGACAAATGGACGTGCGTTAGTTGCGACTGGAATTCCAACTGACCCTGTAACTTATCAAGGAGTGACTTACACGATTGGCCAAGCAAATAATGCGCTAGTGTATCCTGGATTAGGTTTAGGTACAATTGCTTCAACTGCAACAGTTTTAAATGACGAGATGATTTCTCAGGCTGCACATTCATTGGGTGGGTTAGTTGATAGTTCTCAACCTGGAGCAGCGGTTTTGCCACCAGTGTCTCAGTTAACACATTTTTCTGACATTGTCGCAATAGCTGTTGGTCAAAGTGCGATTGATCAAGGATTATCAAAATCGAGAGTTACCAATATGAAACAAGCAATTGCCGACTTAAAATGGATACCTGAATATCAACCAATGAATTATTAAGGGGGAGATAGCGTGGTTTTTGTTGCATCTACTGAAAGTATTTTATCTATTATCTTAATTATCGGTTTAGGTTATCTTTTACGAAGACGGGGCTGGTTTGCTGATAGTTTTAGCGGAAATATTTCAAAATTAATTATGAATATTGCCTTACCCGCTTCAATTTTTGTCTCAGTTTTGAAATATTTAACCCGTGATAAATTATTTGCTTTATCTGGGGGCTTAGTCTATACAATTTTATCTATTATTATTGGGTACTTACTGGCTTATTTTATGGTATTCATCTTTAAAATACCCGTTGGTCGTAAGGGAGTTTTTATTAATGCAGTTGTTAATGCTAATACTATTTTTATTGGCTTACCGTTGAATATTGCATTATTTGGTGAAAATAGTTTACCATTCTTTTTAATTTATTATGTGACAAATACCGTTTCAACTTGGGCATTTGGAGCCTTGATTATTGCTCATGATAATCCTGAGAAAAAATCAGGTTCAACCAAATTTAATTTAAAGAAATTATTACCACCACCATTGATTGGTTTTTTAGTTGCTTTAGTTTTCTTACTTGGTAATTTACCTGTACCAACGTTTATTAACTCGACACTAACTTATGTTGGTAATATGGTGACACCTTTATCATTAATTTATATTGGGATTATTTTATGTGATGCAGGGCTTCGAAATATCCGTCTTGATCGGGAGACACTACTTGCTTTATTTGGACGCTTTATTTTATCACCAGTTGTGATGATTATTTTAATTTTTGCATTAGAACGTTATTTAGGACAAGTTCCAATCGTCGAAGCGAAAACCTTAGTAATCCAATCAGCGGGACCTGCCTTGGCAGTTTTACCAATTTTAGCGAACGAAGCAAATGGTGACGTTAAGTATGCTACGAATATAGTGACGACGAGTACCGTTTTATTTATGGTTGTTGTTCCTTTATTAAGTGGATTACTTAATATGTTGTTTTGATTTAAAGTCTTACTACTAATTTTTTATCTTAATTCTACTCATTTTCTAGTACAATATTCTACTAGAAAATGAGTGTTTTTTATTGCTAATTAATTTAAATAATTAATAACTGTTACTCATTAAGCTTTGATTACTTCTATAAAAAAATTTTAGAATTGATTTTATTTAATTATTAGTCATTTTATTGACAATGACATAAAAATATATCATAATACAAGTGGTTGATACCAGTTGGTGCTAAAGTGGTTTTTGGGAGGGATTTTATGGATAAAAAAAGCAGTCATTATATGGAAAACTGGTTGATCAGATTAAATTGTCGATTGAAACAGAGCTAAAGCCACATGACTTACTGCCTTCAGAGCGCGAGTTAGCAGAAATATATGGTGTTAGTCGCACGACAGTTCGTTTGGCGTTACAAGAATTAGAGCATTTAGGATTTATTTATAAAAAACATGGCAAAGGAACATTTGTTTCTAGTATTTCTAAAAGCATTTTAAATTTAACAGGTGCTTATAGTTTTACAGAGCAAATGTTATCGATGGGAAAAGAACCCAAAACAATTATTTTAGATTTTGAAGTAATCGAAAGTAACAAATACTTTAGTGAACAGCTAGGGATTCACAAAGGAAGTAAACTAATTAAAATCAAACGATTGCGATTAGCTGATGATGAACCAATGATGTTAGAACGTTCTTATTTACCATATAAACGTTTTGAAACATTGACTAGTCAGCGATTAGAAGAAAAACCAATGTATGATATTTTCTTTACTGATTTTAATGAAACGATAAAGTGTGCCGAAGAAGAATTTTATGCCAGTATTGTTAGCGACAAAGATGCAGAATTGTTAAATGTACCAAAAAGTTCTGCAGCTTTAAATTTGGTTAGAAAAACTTACAATCAGACAAATGAAGTTATTGAGTACACGCTAAGTGTGGCTAGGGCGGACCAATTTAGATATAAGGTTCTACATAATAGAGCTTAAAAAATAAATTAAAATGATAGAAATGAGGAATATTAGAATGTTAGATTGGAATCAAGCACAATTAGAAGAAGTTGGTGCAGTTATTACAACACGTGAAATTAGCCAACAACCAACATTATGGCGTGAAACATTAGCTATTTTTAACGCTAATCAAGTGAGGATAAATCAATTTTTAGATACATTACGTTCACAAGTTAGCGATAAAGTTCGCGTTATTTTTACTGGAGCAGGTACGTCAGCATATGTTGGTGATGTGATTCGACCACACTTAATGCGGTTTGGTAACACTGATGCATACCAATTTGAAGCAATTCCTACTACGGATATTGTGTCAGCTCCACGCAATTACTTTAAAGCGAATGAACCAACGTTATTAGTTTCGTTTGCACGAAGTGGTAACAGTCCTGAAAGTGTTGCAGCCATTGAGTTAGCTAATGAACTAATTGATAATGTTAAACACTTGATTATAAGCTGTGCACCAGATGGAAAATTAGCTATTAATGCTTCAGATGATGCTAATTCATATGTGATTTTAATGCCAGAATTATCTAATGATAAAGGGTTTGCAATGACTGGAAGTTTCTCATGTATGGCATTAACAGCCTTATTAACTTTTGATCATGTTAATACACAACATGAGGTAATTGTTGACAGCATGGTCAGTATGGGCGAACAGGTAATTAATCTGGAACCAAAGATTCAAGCTATTCTTGATCAAGAATTTAATCGCGTGGTTTATTTGGGTTCTGCTAGTTTGTCTGGCTTAACACGTGAAGCGCAATTAAAATTATTAGAACTGACTGCTGGTAAAGTAGCTACAGCATTTGATTCATCTCTAGGCTTTAGACACGGTCCTAAGTCATTTGTTGATGAAAAAACGTTAGTCTTTGGTTTTATTAGTAATGATGATTACACAAGCCAATACGATGTTGATATTTTAGAAGAAATTAAAGGGAATGATATTGCTGCTGCGACAGTTGCTATCGCTCAAAATAAATCAACCTATACTGGTGACGCTATTATCTTAGAAAATGAGTATGTTTTACCAGATGGCTATCTCGCATTACCATATGTGATGGTGGCACAAGTTATTTCATTATTAACAGCAGTTAAAGTTGGCAACAAACCAGATACGCCTTCACCAACAGGTACTGTTAATCGTGTCGTTCAAGGTGTTATTATTCATTCACTATAAAGGGAGGTCGTCAAAATGCATTATTTTGTTAAAGCTAAAAAAATATTTTTAGAAAATCGCATTGCGACTGATGCATATTTAGAAATTAATGAAGGTAAATTTGGCAATGTTTATCAAAAAGTCCCAAGCGAAGCAGTTGTTATTGATGTTGGAGATAACTGGGTTGGACCAGGACTTGTTGATACACACATTCATGGATTTCATAATTTTGACGTGATGGATAATTCATTTGATAGCTTAGAAGCTATTTCTAAAGGATTACTTGGTTGTGGTGTAACAAGCTTTTTACCAACAACATTAACCTCATCATTTGATTTGTTGAATGCAGTAGCTAAAACAATTAGCGAACACCACAATAAAGTGAGTGGTGCCAAAATTCAAGGGATTTTCTTCGAAGGTCCTTACTTTACTGAAAAACATAAAGGTGCGCAAAATCCTTCTTATTTTAAAGACCCATCAATGGCTGAATTTAGAAAATGGCAAACGAGTGCTAATGGAATGATTAAAAAAATTGCGCTTGCGCCTGAGAGACCAGGAGCAGCTGAGTTTACACAAGAATTAGTCGCCGAAGATGTGACTGTCTCATTGGCTCATAGTGAAGCAACCTATCAGGAAGCTCAACAAGTTGTCGATGCCGGTGCATCAATTTTTGTTCATACATTTAATGGTATGAGTGGTTTAAGTCATCGTGACCCAGGAATGGTTGGTTGTGCCATGAATAATTCGTCTGTTTACAATGAATTGATTTGTGATGGACATCATGTGCATCCAGTAGCTGTAAATATTCTAACCAAATTAAAAACACCTGAAAAAATTGCTTTAATCACCGACTGTATGCGTGCAGGAGGTATGCCTGATGGACACTATAAATTAGGTGAATTTCCAGTTGAAGTCAAAGATGGAGCTGCTCGTTTGGAATCGAATGGTTCATTAGCCGGTAGTGTCTTAACTTTGATTGATGGAGTTAAAAATGTTTCAGAATGGGAAGTAGCAACTGTTGCTGATGCTTTAAATATGGCATCTATCGTTCCAGCAAAAAGTGTTGGTATTGATACTCTCTGTGGTAGTATTTCAAGTGGAAAAGCAGCTGATTTTATTATAATCACCCCCGATATTGAATTATTAGAAACTTATTTAGATGGTAATTTAGTCTTTAGTCAGAAAGGAAACTAACAATGAAAAAATTAAGTACAAATAAATTAACTTATATGAATCAATTATCAACAGAGGATGGCGTAATCGCGGCATTAGCAATTGACCAACGTGGCGCATTGAAAAAAATGTTAGCGGCAGATGGGTACAAAGGAGATGTTGAACAAGCGATTATTGACTTTAAAAAACTAGTATCAGAAGAACTAACACCTTATTCATCATCGATTTTATTAGATCCAGAGTATGGTTTACCTGCTGCTAGCGTAAAATCTGAAACAGCAGGATTATTATTAGCCTATGAACAAACAGGTTATGATGCGACAGAACCTGGTCGTTTTCCAGATTTAATTCATGACTATTCAGCATTGCGTTTGAAAGAAGCAGGAGCTGATGCAGTTAAATTTTTACTTTATTATGATATTGATGAATCAGAAGAAATCAATCAGCGTAAACAAGCTTTCGTTGAGCGCATTGGTTCAGAATGTGTCGCACAAGATATTCCGTTTTATTTAGAGCTAGTCTCTTATGACGCAACAATTGATGATCCAAAAAGCAAAGAATATGCAAAAGTGAAACCTCACAAAGTAAATGATATGATGGTTGAATTTTCTAAAGATCGTTATCATGTTGATGTCTTAAAAATGGAAGTTCCTGTCAATATGAATTATGTTGAAGGATTTGCGAAAGATGCTGAAGATGTGGTCTACACTGCAGAAGAAGCGAAGCAATATTTTAGAGAGCAAAGTGCAGCAACTCATTTACCATTTATTTTCTTAAGTGCAGGTGTGAGTGCTAAGTTATTCCAAGACACATTATACTTTGCAAAAGAGGCCGGATCAGAATTTAACGGTGTACTATGTGGACGTGCAACTTGGAAAGATGGTGTAAGTGTCTTTGTGAAAGACGGCGAACAAGCCACTCGTATTTGGTTACAGACAGAAGGCCGTAACAACATTGAAGAATTAAATACGGCTTTAGCAGCAACAGCAACATCATGGCACAAAAAATTTAATTAGAAGGGTCGCTTAAAGATGATAGTAACAGTCACGATGAATCCGTCAGTTGATATAGCATATACCCTACCACATTTAAACTTAGATCAAGTCAATCGATGCAATCAAGTCAGTAAAACAGCAGGTGGTAAAGGGCTAAATGTGACTAGAGTGATCCATCAAATGAATCAGGATGTAGTGAGTACAGGTTTATTAGGTGGAGCTTTAGGTGATTTTATTAGAGAGTCTTTAACTAAAGATGGTATCAAGCATAACTTTTCTGACATTGATGGTCAAACTAGAAATTGTTTAGCCATTCTACATGATAATGGTGCACAAACAGAAATTTTAGAAGCAGGACCAACTATTACGGCAGCTGAGCTAAAAAGATTTGAACAAGTTATGGCAAATTTATTACCTGAAAGTGATGTTATGACTTTATCAGGTAGCTTACCTAAAGGCATACCAACCAATTACTATGTTCGCTTGCTAGAATTAATGTCAAAAGATTCAATTAAGGTTGTCTTGGATACATCAGGTCAGAGTTTAATTGAGGTTTTACAGTCTTCGGTAAAACCTTATGCGATTAAACCAAATCTTGATGAATTAAGCGATTTAACCAATCAGATTTTAACTGCAGATGAAACAGCGCTAAAACAAGCATTAACAGCTGACATTTTTGAAGGCATTCCTTTAATTGTGGTATCTTTAGGATCTGATGGGGCATTTGTCAAATACACAGATAGATTTTATCGTGTGACAATTCCTAAAATTACGGTAGTCAATCCAGTGGGAAGTGGGGACTCGACTGTTGCAGGAATAGCTATTGGCCTACAAAAAAAGGAATCAATTGAGAAAGTTATTAAACGTGCTATGGCACTAGGTATGAGTAATGCTACTCATCAAGCAACTGGTTATATTGATCAAGACAGTTACCAAGAGTTTGAAAAACAGATTTTGGTTCAAGAAATTAAATAAATTTTAGTTTACTAAGTAAAGAGTCTCTCGACATCAATTTTTATTTAAATTGATGTCAGAGACTCTTTTTTTTGAAAATGTTTATAGTTAGCTATTTAATTAACACAAACTTATTATTAAACTAGTTTAATAATGAATCAGTATTTGAAGCTACAGGCAGTATATATGTCTTTAAATCTAGTATATCAATGATTTTTTCTAAGTCCTTAACCCAAATGACCATTGTTTGATCTGGTCTGCCAGGTGCAAAGACAAGTTTTTCTTCGGATAATAAGTCTTCATCGATAATAACAGGCGTCGGCATTCGATAGCCAAAAGGAGAGACAGCACCTGGTTTTTGACCGGTTTGTTCCTCCATAACATCAGGAGAAACGACGGATAATCTTTTTCCAATTACATGGTTTAAGGCTTTAAAGTCGCTTCGTTTTGTTGTATAGGTTAAATAAATATAGTTGTTACTTTGTTTATCTTTTAAATATAGACTTTTCGTTTCTGTTCCTGAAAAGCCTTGTTCAGATTTAATAACTAAAGCATCTTCATTCGTAAAAATCGCTTGATGATGATACAGTTCAAAAGGTATTCCCTTATCAGTAAAAATTTTTTCTAAATTCAACATTTTCGTCACCTCTATGTTTTTTTGTTTATTAAATTATCCATTATTGAAATGAGCATAGCTTTTTTTTTATAAAAATGCAATCACTAAATACGGTAATTTATGAAAAATTTTAATAAGCTTATTTAGTATCTAAAAGGGATATCTTTTGAGATATTACTAAACAATATATTCTAAAAAGTGTATAATAAAGGTGATTGAAAGCGAGTGCTTAAATAAAATTTGGAAGGTGATTGAATGCAACAATTTGTGACTGAGCAACATAAGGAAAAGGCGATTGACGCATTACAACGTATTGTTAAAATTCCGTCGTATTTAAAAGAATCTAGCCCAAATGCTCCATTTGGCAAAGATATTGTGGATTGTTTAAAGGAAACATTGACACTTTTTGAAGAGGAAGGTTTTACAACTTATCTTGACCCAGACGGCTATTATGGTTATGCAGATATTGGTGAAGGTGAAGAGACATTTGGAGTATTATGCCATTTGGATGTTGTTCCTCCAGGAAATACAGAACTTTGGTCTGTCCCACCTTTTTTAGCTGATGTTGTTGACGGGAAAATCATCGGTCGTGGAGTTCAAGATGATAAAGGACCAACGATAGCCGCGCTTTATGCTTTAAAAGCTGTTTTAGATAGTGGGGTTAACCCAACTAAGAAAGTTCGTTTTATTTTTGGAACGGATGAAGAAACTTTGTGGCGTTGCATGGAACATTACCATAAAAATGAAACACCAATTGATTTAGGTTTTGCACCAGACGCTAAATTTCCATTAATTTATGCGGAAAAAGGTTTGTTACAAGCTTACGTAACTGGTCCTGGAAGCACTGAATTTAAAATGAATGGTGGTTCTGCTTTAAATGTAGTACCAGATTCAGCTAGTTATTCTGGCGATGCAGCAGCAAAAGTTACTAAAGTTTTACAAGAATTGGGTTATGATTACAAGGAAACAGCTGATGGTGTAACAGTATCTGGAAAATCTGTCCATTCAAAAGATGCACCCAAAGGCGTTAATGCTATTACTCGTTTATCAGAAGCCTTAGCTCAGGTAATATCACATCCAGCGATTGACTTTTTAGGAACTGTTGTGAAAGAAGATGCTACAGGGTCTAGTGTTGTTGGGGATATTAGTGATGAGGTTTCTGGTAAATTAAGTTTTAATGTTGCAACAGTAGTAATTGATGATAAAGAAAGTAAAATTGGTCTGGATTTACGTTTGCCAGTAACCTTTACAAAAGATGAAGTTGTCGAAAAGTTAGAGAAAAAATTATCAGAATATGATTTAACCTATCATGAGTTTGATTATTTAGAATCATTATATGTGCCTAAAGAATCAGAGTTGATTCAATCATTATTAGGTGCTTATCGGGATGTTACTAACGATATGACGGAACCGCTTGTATCTGGTGGTGCAACTTTTGCTCGTACTATGAAAAATTGTGTGGCTTTTGGTGCGATGTTTAAGGGAACGGTCGATACGATGCATCAACCAAATGAAACGTGGGTGCTAGATGAGATGGAACGTGCAATGATTATTTATGCGGAAGCATTTAATCGTATATGTGTTAAATCTTAATGCTAGTGTAGTCTTTTTTGATTTGATGTTGTTGATAAAAATAAACTTTTTTAAAGATGAACAAGCTAGTAAGTCATAAAAATGTCTCGAAAAAAAAGAAAAAAATTTTAAAACTGTCATTTTTTGTTCTAAAATGCAGAAATGTTTCATGTATCCGTTTTCTTTTTTGTAGTATAGTATTATCAAGGAGGTTGGTAAATGAATAGTCAATTACTTGATATTTTTAAAACTCATCCAAAAATTAAAGCTCTTTTTTTAACATGTCCGTTACATATTTTAGAGACTTTAGAGGTCCAACAGTTTAAAGCGAAATCATTTCAGCTATTTCAAGAAGAAGTATATGATGCTACTTATTTAATTGTTTCTGGTCAAGTAAAAGTATACCTGTTAGGTCCAAATGGTAAGTCTGTTGTTCTAGCAATTTATCAACCAGGTATGTTTATTGGAGAACAGGAAGCCATTTTGAATTGTCCGTACAGTGCATCAATTATTAATTTAACAGATATCGTGGTTATTAAAATTGAGAATAATATCTTTAGAAAATGGCTAAAACATGATAATAATTTTGCAACTGAATTAATTTATAATTTATCTCAACAATTGTTTACATTAACTAAAAACACTGAACGTTTCAGTCTATATACTGCTTTGGAGCAGATAGGTCAGTTTTTGTTGCATCGGCAGCAGTCAACTAGGCATCAGCTGAAAAATGAAGTGAATACCTCAGATCGGAATATTAACCGTGTCTTAAAGCAATTAATGACTAGTGGGATTATTTCTATTCACGAGGGCAATATCAAGGTATTAGATAGTAAAAAATTAAAAGAAAAACTTGAAAGTGAGGAAAATAGACGTGGAAAATAAACAACCACATATTCAATTAGAACAATTTGATGGCGTGAATCGTGCAATTATTGTTGGTGATCCTGCTAGAGTAACCCATATTGCAACATATCTTGATCATGTTGAGGAAGGAGCCTTTAATCGAGAGTTTAAATCGATTGTGGGTGAATACAAGGGTCAAAAATTACTAGTGCTATCCACAGGGATTGGTGCACCATCAACCGCAATAGCTATTGAGGAATTGGCACAGATTGGGATTGAGACTATTATTCGAGTTGGTTCTGCTGGCGCAATGCAACGGGATATTTCTTTAGGTGCGTTATTAATCGCAGAAGGAGTTGTACGAGATGACGGTTTAACAAAAAAATATGTACCAGAAAACTATCCAGCCGTTCCCTCAAGTACGTTACTATACTTAGCTAAAAAACATTATCCACAAGCAATAACTGGTATTTTACGGTCACATGATGGATTCTATATGGAAGATAATGCGGAAGTCGAAGCGTATTGGTCAAGTAAAGGTGTGATAGGAGCTGATATGGAATCGGGTGCATTGTTGACAATCGGTCGTTTAAGAGGTCTTCAGACGTTGTCTATTTTAAATAATGTTGTAGGCTATCAAGAAGATCTTTCAGAAGGCGTTAACAGCTTGGTAAATCAAGAATCACTCATTATGTCTGGTGAAAAAGAGTCCATTTTATTAGCATTAACTATTTTAAGTGATAAGGAGTTAGAAGAAGCATGATGACAGAAAATAAGCAGCATAACTGGTGGTATGAGCAGTTATTTATGAATTGGAAAAAATTTGAAATTGGGTATGTCATTGTTTTAATTTTATTACAATTAGTGGTTTATTCATTGGCACCAGATAGTTTTATTGGTATGGTGTCAGGGGTAATGGGAGTACTGGCCTTAGTCTATGGTATGAAAGGTCGCCGTATTTCATTTATTTTTGGTTTTGTTCAATGTATCGCGATGACTTATATTGCATGGATTAGTCATGCGTATGGATCATTTGCAATGGATATTATTTATGTTGTGTCACAGCCAATTGGTTGGTATATGTGGGGAAATGATGAAGCGACACGTCGCTTTTCTCCAGCAGTACGCCGGAAAATTTTTGCGGGAGCTTTATTTGCTTGGTTAATTGGCTGGTGGATACTTAGTCTATTGAATGGCCAATTACCATATTTTGATTCGATTAATTTTGTTGTTAGTATTATCGCGCAATTATTATATATTTTAAAATATCAAGAAAACTGGTCTTTATGGATTGTTGTCAACATTGCTAATGTCATCTACTGGAGTTTACTGACAGTCCAAGTGATGACAGGAGCGACTGATATTGGCTCGTTAGGAGCGAATTTATCTCAAGTTGCTTTACAAGGTGCTTTATTATTTAATTCAATTTATGCAGTTAAAGTTTGGTCGAGTGGTGAAGCAGATAATGAAGGTGGAACACTTACATAACAATAAAAAAGAAGAGACACAATTTAATGTGTGTCTCTTCTCAGACTGTAGACAAAGTATCAAAAATTTGATACTTTGTCTTTTTTTCTTGGTAAAATAGAGAAAAGGAGTTGCTTCCATGCTAAAAAAACAAGATATGAGCAAACGTAATCAAATTGGTTTTTATTCTCTAGAAGATTTAGTTCCCAAGGAACATCTATTAAGAGATATTGATAAATATGTAGATTTTAATTTTATTTATAAGTTAGTTGAAGATAAATACGATGAATCAAATGGCCGCCCTAGTATAGATCCGGTTCTATTAATTAAACTTCCGTTGATTCAGTATCTTTATGGTATAAAAAGTATGAGACAAACTATTAAAGATGTTGAGGTTAACATGGCTTATCGCTGGTTTTTAGGTTTGGATATCGAAGATGCTGTTCCTCACTTCTCAACCTTTGGCAAAAATTATTCTAGAAGATTTCGTGGTACAGATATCTTTGAACAAATATTTTACGGCATATTAGAACAGTGTATTGAAGCTGAATTAGTGGATACTTCTGAAGTATTTATTGATGGTACTCATATAAAAGCACATGCAAATAATAAAAAATATGAAAGTAACGAAGTTACTGAAGAAACTCTTTTTTATGTGGAATCACTACAAAAAGAAGTTGAAATAGATAGAGAAAAAAGATTAAAAAAGCCCTTAAAAAGAAGAGAGGAAAGTGAAAATCAGGTAAAACATAAAAAAATTAGTAAAACAGATGATGAGAGTGGTTGGTTCCATAAAGGAGAGCATAAACAGGTTTTTGCTTATGCTGCACAAGTAGCATGTGACAAGAATGGTTGGGTTTTAGGATATACAACTCATCCTGGTAATCAACATGATAGTCGGACATTCATCGATATCTATAATAAATTACAAAGTCACTTTACCTTAGATAAATTAGTAATGGACGCTGGATACAAAACACCTGGTATAGCCCATTTATTATTTCAAAATAATTTAACACCTATTTTTCCATATAAAAGACCTATGACCAAAAAAGGATTTTATAAAAAACATGATTATGTTTACGATGAATACTACGATCAATATATCTGCCCTAATGTGAAAATTTTAAGCTATACAACAACTAACAGAGACGGATATCGTGAATACAAAAGTAATACGTCTGATTGTAGTCAATGCCCTTTGATTGCCTATTGTACTGAGTCAAAAGAAAAGAGGAAATTAATTCAACGACATTTATGGGAAAATGATATGGAACGTTGTGAAGACATACGTCATTCCCTTGGAATGAAAGCTATATATAATAATCGAAAACAAACAATTGAGCGATTATTTGGAACGGCAAAAGAATTTCATGGCTTACGTTACACTAATTTAATTGGGAAAGAAAAAATGCACATGAAAATTGGGCTCACTTTCGCATGCCTTAACATTAAAAAATTAGCAAAAATGCTTAAATTAAGAGACCTGAAGGGCTCTATTTTTTTATCTATTTTGGGAATTTTATCAAAAATAATGATAAGATACAAAAAAACAAACCAATTACCCTTTATGAGCAACTGGTTTGTCTTCAATCTGAAGCTTGGATTTAATAATCCAAGCTTTTTTGGAGGTAATAAATTGACTAAGAGGATACAAGAATATGCCAAGAAAACATTTTTAGCAATAGATAATAGATATCGGTCTGTTACAAAAGTTTTTCCGAATAATATTGACCATATATCAGAATCTTCAGGATATTATTTAGGAATAAAGGACGTTGCTAAGGTATCACCGGAATTTATTGAGCGTTTAACTAATATTGGTTATATTTGTCATACAATTGACAAATCGAGTCATTCTGGTCGGGCAATTGATTTAGACTTAATTAATCCTATAACTGGTAGGGTTATGACAGGTTCGTCAAGTGGAACAGCATTGAATGTTTTTTTAGGAATAAATGATTTAGGTATCGGAACAGATGGTGGTGGATCAGTCCTAGCACCAGCAATCAGTTTGAATTTGTATGGTATGATTCATCCAGAGTTAGGAAAATCAGATTATCAAGAAATTATCTTAAAAAAATCAACAGATGGAATATTGTTTAGTCCTTCTATCGGATTGCTATCTAGAAATTTGACACATATTATTAAGGTTTTAAATAATGAATTCCCGTTAATGGATGAAGTATCAAAAATAGAACTAAGAATTGGTTTAGATGAAACAATAAAACACTCTATTCTTCAACAATTTCCGAAACACTACTATATCCAACGAATAGATCTATCGAACAAGTACCATTTGTCAAGGGAAAAATTAATTGAAAAACTTACTTTATTACTAAATACATATGATATCGTCATCTCAAAAGAAGGGCCAGTTGATGTAGAGGGAGTAGGTGATTCTATTTTTGGTCACTTTGATTATAATACTCAGATGATTCAGCAAAAAGCCTATAAAGGTTTTATTCGAGTGATTAATATTGCTGGAGCGATAAGCTTCACTGTCCCAACAGGTCATTTAAGTGAGGGGTATGTCATAATCGCTAAAAATACGTTAGAAAATGTGTCTACACTAATTGAAATATCACAATTGCTTTCATCACAAAACGATGAGCTAATTGACCGGTATTTTGGTAATATATCTGCCTATTTTGATTATGGAATTTAATGTACACTATTTCATATATGACAACTTAATGATAGAAGTATATAATTCACTTCGTTTTTTTGTTATGATAGATATTGGAATAAAGTCGGCTTTCATACAAATTTATCATTAAGTCAGACTGATGCATAACTAGAAAATTGGAGCAATGCTACTACTATGAGAAATATAAAATTAACAATTGAATACGATGGTAAAAAATATCTAGGTTGGCAACGACTTGGAGATTCAGATAAAACGATTCAAGGAAAAATTGAGAGTGTCTTAGAACAAATGACTGGTGTTCCTGTCGAAATCGTTGGTTCAGGTCGGACTGATGCTGGTGCCCACGCGAAAGGGCAGGTTGCCAATTTTAAAACAGAATCGACTCTATCACTTTTAGAGATGCGTGATTTTTTAAATCGCTATTTACCTCAAGATATTATCATTAAGCAGGTTTCTGAGGCATCTGAACGGTTTCATGCAAGATATCATGCAACTGGAAAGCAGTACAGTTACTATGTTTGGAATAGTCCAGTACCAACTGCTTTTAACCGCTTCTATAGTTTTTATTATCCCCATGAACTAGATTTTGGTAAGATGCAAGAAGCTTGTGAGAGATTAATTGGTGAACATGATTTTCAAGGTTTTTCATCACTTAAAAAAACGAAAAAATCAACAGTTCGAACAATTAAAGAATTAGCTATCGAGCAAGAAAGAGATATGCTACATATTACATTTGTCGGTGACGGATTCTTGTATAATATGGTGCGAATTATTGTGGGAACATTATTGGAAATTGGCACAGGTGCTAAATCAGTAACTACCATTGACCACGTCTTTCAGACAAAAAATCGGGTGGATGCTGGTGAAACAGTCCCTTCCCATGGTCTGTTTTTAGATGAAGTGTACTATTAAAATAGGTTATTTTTGAGAGAATATACAAAATGAGGTAAACTGTTACTATAAGGAACTAATGAAATGGGAGGTTTTTTTCATGAAATTAACGTACCACGGACATTCAGTCGTTATGATAACAACAGATGATGGCACAAGGATAATCATTGATCCATTTATTACAGGAAATGAACTGACTGATTTGATATCAAGTGATGTTCAAGCAGATTATCTTTTAATTACACATGGTCATGGTGATCATATTGGTGATATGGTAGAAATCGCTAAAAACAATCAGGCAACTGTCATTGCAATTCCAGAGCTTACACATTATGCAATAACTCAAGGAGTTGATACCGTCCATTCATTAAATATTGGTGGAGCATTTGACTTTCCTTTTGGACGAGTAAAAATGGTTTTTGCACAACATAGTTCAGGTTATGAGATAGATGGTCAGATGGTTTACATGGGAGAGCCGGCAGGTTTTGTTTTGCAAATTGATGGTAAGACAATCTATCATGCGGGAGATACAGCGTATTTTAGTGATTTAGCGTTACTAAATGATGACTTTACAATTGATGTGGCCTTTTTACCAATCGGGGATAACTTTACGATGGGGCCTGATGATGCAGTTAAGGCTAGTCAAAAAATCCAAGCTAAAACAGTCGTTCCTATTCATTACAATACATTTCCAGTCATCAAACAAAATCCAGAAGAATTCGTTGCTAAGTTACCAAAAGGTATGGGTTATGTGATGCAAGTTGGCGATGAACTTAATCTTTAGATAAATAATCTCACTATCACTGTTAAAGGTGATAGTGAGATTTTAATTATTTGATGGGTACACAGTGATTGGGAAATAATTGATCTATTATTGAAGATTAATAAAATAGGTTGTTTTTTGACTGATTTAAAATTAGGACTGTACTGACCAGATTATTTAGGCTTTTTTTCAAAAATGTGGTAAAGTAAAAAATGACAGAAAAGATGACGAGTATATATTGAGTCATCTGATATTGGGAAGAAAAGAGTCGTGATAATAATGAAGAAACAATCAAAAAAAATTACTAAAGTGAATCAAAAAAATCGACCAATGGATTACGAAGTGAAAGTAGCAGGAGAATTATTGCCATTTTTACGTGACACACTGACACATCACAGTCGTAATTCGGTGAAATCCATTTTAACTAGAGGACAAGTATCAGTTGATGGTCAAGTTGTAACCAAACATAACCATGTCTTAAAAGTCGGTCAGCATGTAACAATTCAAGACAATCAAACAGCAATCAAAGAGCATGCATTGATTGGTGTACAAGTTATTTACGAAGATGATGTCATCTTAGTGATTGAAAAAGAGTCAGGTATTTTATCGATTGCCAATAATAATCGTTATGAAGTAACTGCTCATAGTCAATTAATGAATTATGTTAAACAAGATAATCCAAATAACCGTGTTTATATTGTCCATCGCTTAGATCGCGATACGTCTGGAGTTATGTTATTCGCTAAGAACGAGCAAGTGAAGCACTTGCTACAAGATACATGGAAAGAAACTGTAGAAGAAAGAATGTATACGGCACTGGTTGAAGGAAGTGTGACAAAAGAATCTGGTACGATTACTTCTTGGTTAACTGAAAGTAAAGCCTTTAAAATGCATTTCCATTCGTCTGATAAATATGGTGGAAAAAAAGCGATTACTCATTATAAAAAAATTCGTGGGACAAAAGAATTTAGTCTATTAGAAGTGCGCTTAGATACAGGTAGAAAAAACCAAATTCGTGTGCATATGGAAGAACTTGGGCACCCAGTTGTCGGTGACAAGAAATACGGTGCACGTACAAATCCGATTAAACGGCTAGGATTACATGCGACCACACTGGCATTTACTCATCCAACGACAGGTAAACAGATGGAATTTAAATCGAAAGTCCCACCAAAATTTATTAAAGCATTAAAAAATTAAGTTGTTAAAGAACCACGCGTCCGTTAGCTGACGTGACGTGTGGTTTTATTTTAATTATAGAGTTGATTCTTGTCTTTTTAACATAACGAAAGGAAAGATTGTATGAAAAAGTTCAAAAATATCCCATTTAAATTGATAGGGAGCCTTATACTAATTATTGGTTTAATTGGGATTGGTATTTTCATTGGTAAACAAGATGTATTTAAAAGTCGTGAGCACTCAGAAGAAACCCAAGTGATTAAGACTCTAACCAAAGAAAAACAAATAGTCCTTGTTAATTTGGGAATTTCAGATATTTACGGCGTTGAAAAAAATTTACAGGTATTTGATGCGGATATTTTTGGGACAAATAAGCATAAGTATATGAAAGCCGAATTTGATATGAAGTTAGGCATTGATGGTAAACAAGTAAAAATTAATAAAACAGGGACGGATACCTATGAAGTAAAGGTGCCTAAGTTTATGTTTATCGGTCATAGTAATACAAAATTTAAGGTAATTGTTGACGACGGTGGGATTCTTAGTTGGATGACACCAGATATTGATGAAAGTGAGATGATTAATAAAATTTTAGATAGTAAAGCCCAAGAGACCTACATAAAAAAATATGATGAGCTATTAAAAGAATCGACTACTGAATTTTATCAAACATTAATTAACAGTATCGCTCCAGACGCAAAACTAACAATTACTTTTTCTTAGTTAGTCATATAATACTACTGAATGAAATAGTTAGCCAGAAAAGGACTTAGTTACCGTAATTATGAGAGGACTAAGTCTTTTAATTTATTTTAAGTGTCATCAGGAATAAAACGTGTTAAACTATGGGAGCTGAAAAAATAAAGGTAAACAAGTTAAAGCCTAATAGATTAACCTGTTTAAATAGAAGGATGTTTTAAATGAATATGAATAAATTTACACATTTTGGTTTGGATGAGACAATTATTAAAGCCCTAGATGTATTGAATTACACTGAACCAACTGATGTACAAAAGAAAGTTGTTCCATTAATTTTGGAAGGAACAGATGTGATTGTAAAGTCACAAACTGGTAGTGGGAAAACAGGGGCGTTTGGTATTCCGATATGTGAATTAGTTGAATGGGAAGAACGTGCACCACAAGTACTAGTTTTAACTCCTACACGAGAATTAGCATTACAAATTAAAGAAGAAATTTTTAATATTGGTCGCTATAAACGTCTTAAGGTAGAGTGTTTATTTGGAAAAAGTTCGTATCAATCACAAGTCAAAAATTTAAAACAACGGACACATGTTGTTGTTGCGACACCGGGTCGTTTGTTTGATCATATGATGCGAGGGACTATTGATTTAAGCAAAATTCAAACCGTGATTATTGATGAAGCCGATGAAATGTTTGCGATGGGATTTGTGGAACAAATTGAGCAAATTTTAAAAAAATTACCTAAAAAACGCCAAATGGCTTTATTCTCGGCAACTATGCCACCGGAAATTAAACGTTTGGCTGAACGTTATTTGAAAAATCCTCAATTGATTGAGATTCAATCAACCAATACAACACAAAAAAGAATTCTGCAACAATTTGTTACGGTTGATAAAGACGATCAAAAATTAAATACATTGAAAAAACTGATGGTTGCTGAAAATCCGGATAGTAGTATTATTTTTTGTAATACTAAAATCATGGTTGAAGCGGTGACGCGTGAGTTAAAACACTTAGGTATGGCGATTCAGATGTTGCATGGCGGTATGGAACAAAAAGATCGGACAGAAGTTATTCAAGAATTTAAACGTGGCTATTTTAATTTCTTAGTTGCAACAGATGTTGCGGCTCGTGGGATTGATGTCGCAGATATTAAATTAGTGGTCAATTATGATGTTCCTGATAACCCTGAAACTTACGTTCATCGAATTGGACGTACAGCGCGTTTTGAAAATAGTGGAAAAGCGATAACGTTAGTCAATCATCATGATCGCCAGTCATTTGATGCAATTTTAACAGCTCAAAATCGTTTGATTGAAGAAGTTTCTATTCCAAGTCAACAGATGGTTGAACAAAATAAAATCGCCTTTGGTCAAAAGCAAAATCAAAAACCGAAAATTAGAAAAGAAAAAGGTATTGATTTTAATAAAGATATTATGAAGATTCATATCAATGCGGGTAAAAAAACCAAAATGCGACCAGGAGATATTGTTGGAGCGCTATGCCAAATTGATGGTATGACAGCTGATGATATTGGGGTTATTGATTTGATGGATATTTCGACATTCGTGGAAATCTTAAATGGTAAAGGCCCGATGGTATTAAACACGCTACAAAATATGCCAATTAAAGGCCGGATGCGTCGTGTCAGTCGTTCGAATGAAAGTAATTATGAACGCGATTTACGGAGAGAAAAGTAAGTAAATAAATTGATGTAGAAGATGTTTGATTTTTATCAATCATTATTTAGTAAGAGTAAAAGTAACTATAATGAAGACCTAGAAAATGACAATTTCTAGGTCTTTTTTGTTCATAAAAAAGTAACGGATATGCTCTATAAAGTAGTATCGATTTGAGTATCCAATGTCAATTAGTTAATCGGTATCCACTGCCCCAGACTGTTTCGATTGGGAAATCAATAATACCGGCTTTTTTTAATTTTTCACGAATTCGTTTAATATGAACAACTACGGTAGAAACATCTGTATCTAATACATCAAACCCCCAGACAGCTTCGAATAATGCTTCTTTGTGCCAGACTCGGTTTGGGTGGGTAGCTAAAAAACTAAGTAAAGAGAATTCTTTATTAGTTAAATTAATATCAGATCCTTTGGTGGTTACTTTATGTGCTAAGTGATCAATGGTTATTAGGCCAATTTGACTAACATCTTTTTCGCTATGCTCATTTAATAATGTTTTGTAACGCGAAATATGCGCATTTACTCTGGCAACTAATTCACTAGGGCTAAATGGTTTAATGACATAGTCATCTGCTCCTAGACCTAATCCACGGATTTTATCAATGTCTTCTCTTTTAGCAGATACAATAATAATAGGTGTTTGCTTGACACGCCTAATGGCTTTACAAATGTCAAATCCATCCATTGTTGGCAACATAATATCGACGATTACTAACGAAAAGTCGATTGTCAGCGCAAGATGCAATCCTTCGTGTCCGTTATGTTCAATAGTGACAGTATAACCATTTATTTCTAAGTAATCGCGTTGCAAGTTTGCAATACTAGGGTCGTCCTCAATAATTAAAATATGTTTCGACATTTTTATCCTCCTTAATCAGTGGAAAACTTAATTTGACACTTGTTCCAATATTTTTTTTGCTAGTAATCGATATCTGTCCATTATGATGGAGCATAATGCTTTGGACAATATTCAATCCTAGACCGGAGCCTTTAACTAATGTAGAACGGGATTTATCAGCTCGATAGAAGCGGTCAAAAATAAAAGGAAGCTCTTCTTCCGACATACCAATCCCGTTATCTGATAAATTTATTACAGCAAATGATTCATGTTTACTCAATTCAAGAGTTAAAGACAACTTTCCCTTTTTTGGATCTCTAAATTTAGTACTGTTTTCAATCAGATTAGAAAATACCCTGTTTAACTGTTGAGGATCACTTTTGATATCTAGAGAGTCGACTGGTAATGAATAGTGCCAATCAATTAAGGTATCTAAAGAATAATCAACGATGAGATCAGAAATAAATTGATTTAAACAAATAGTTTCTTGCTGAATAATAGCATTGTCTAATTCTAATTTAGAATATAAAAATAAGGTTTCAATTAAATCATTTAAATTTAATGCTTTATTGTGAATTGTTTCTAAGTAAAGTTGTCGTTTTTCTTCCGTTGTGGCAATCCCATCTTTAAGACCTTCAACATAGCCAATAATTGAGGTAATTGGCGTTTTTAAATCATGCGAAATATTTGAAATTAATTCTTGACGATTAGTATCGTATTGTTTTTGTAGCTCAGCATTTTTTTTCATATTTTGCCACATTTTATAAAAACTTTTCTGCAATTGTTTAATTTCTTTAGCAGTATCAGCTTGAACGACGCTTTTAATATCCTCATTTGTTAAATAAGTGGATGGGACAAAATGAGTTGCTTTCTCTAAACGTTCTAACGGTTGAATAATAGTTTGTTTTAAACGAATATTAATGTAAAGTGCTAAGCTGATGGAGAATAAGATAATTCCAATAACTAGCCAAATTCCTTGTCGATAGAAGAATTCAAAGAAATTACTTTCTCGTTTTAAAATAATGATACTGCCTTTTGAGCCATCTAAATGTTGAAAATCGTGTTTAACATAATGAAACAAACGACCAGCGTTATCTAATGTACCAATCGGTTCAAAGTTTAGCAGTTCATAATCTGGTGAGTGTACTTCTAAGGATTTTTTTACTAAGCTATTAGAGAAATAAATAAACTCATTATTTTTTCGAATAACGACATCTAGGCCTCTATCTTCAATCTCATGAATGTTTTTGATAATGTCAACTTTCAGTGGTACGTTAAAAAAATCTGGTGACTTCTGTACAAAATAATTTAATTCAGCATAACTATCGCGTTCCTCTATTGATAAGGAGCGCTGAGTAGTTAGCACTTTATAAACTTCTTGAATAGATGGTACACGACCCAATGTCATGTAGGTGATAAGAGCCGTAATTAACATCAAGGAAGATAAAGTAATCAAGATACCACTAAAATAAGATAAAATGATTCGTTTTTTGATTGTCATATAAACTCCTTCATTAAAAAGTAACTATAACTGTAGTGTAATGTAGCTATTTTTAATAGTCAAAAATTAACGTGTTTTTTTGGATAGTTTATAATTTGTTCATTTTTTGTCCAGTTTGAGTTTATAGTTACTTGTTATAGTTAGACTATCAAAAGATATTGAGGAGATGTAGGATATGAAAAATAAGAAAATCATAAGTAAATTTATGTTTGCCACATTTGCTATTTTACTAACAGGTTGTGGAGCAACAGATACTGATAGTCAGAGCAAACAAGAGAGTTCTAGTCAAAGTTCAACTACTGAAGTATCAATTAAGGAAGATGAGCATAATAGTAAGGGGAAAAAATACACTCAACTATTATCGGCAACAAATTGGCAAGGGACTAAAGTCTACGATAAAGATAATAATGATTTAACAGTAGAAAATGCGGAATTTATTGGTTTAGCGAAATATGATCAAGCAACAGGTTACTATGAATTTTATGATAAAGAAACTGGTGAAACTCGTGGTGATGAAGGGACCTTTTTTATTACTAATGATGGTGATAAACGTGTATTAATTTCTAAAACTAAAAACTATCAAGCCATTGTTGATTTAACAGAGATGACAGAGAAAGTATTTACTTATAAGCGTATGGGTAAAGATAAAGACGGTAAAGAAATTGAGGTATTCGTCGAACACATTCCATATAATGATACCGAATTAGCCTTTACAAATGGACGCGAAAAATTAGAACATTCGACTGGTACAATTAATAAAGAAGTGCCAGGCATTGATATTTTAGGTAGTACTCTATGGAATGGTACAAAAGTTACTGATGAAAATGGTAACGACGTCACAAAAGAAAATGCGATGTTTATTAGCTTAGCAAAATTTGATCCGATAACAAATAAATATGAATTCTATGATAAAGAAACTGGTGAAACAAAAGGTGATTTCGGCTATTTTGATGTTTTAGACGACAATAAAATTCGAGCACATGTATCAATTGGTGAGAATAAATACGGTGCAGTACTAGAATTAAGTGAATTAAATGATCAAAGATTTACTTACAAGCGTCAAGGAAAAGATAAAAAAGGAAGTGATATCACCATTTTTGTTGAGCATGAACCATATTCTGGTGAATTAACACCTGATTTTACATTTTAATAGTTGAAAAAAACAAACACAGTTTAAATAAGTGTTTGTTTTTTTATTTATAATTATAATTATAAAAGTCATAGACATAATATATTTTTTATGACTATAGAAGTTAGTTGATATAAGGAAACAGTGATGATAAAGACAAATTTGTTTTTAAATAACGACAAAAAAATAAAATATCTTTCGTTATAAAAAGAAAAAATTATTTAAAGGTAAATTAAATAAAAATTAAAAAAATAAATTAATGTTATTAAAAAATATAATGTATGTTATAATATTTTTCTAGTAGCTATATAATTAGCTGAACAATAATATAAA
The DNA here is from genome assembly GCF_001998885.1 of Vagococcus penaei. Classification (NCBI taxonomy): domain Bacteria; kingdom Bacillati; phylum Bacillota; class Bacilli; order Lactobacillales; family Enterococcaceae; genus Vagococcus; species Vagococcus penaei. The sequence continues at coordinate 734,934 of NZ_CP019609.1, read as the reverse complement.
ACGGTTCTTAAACTATCATAATGAAAGCGATATGATTATTAAGCTTTTAAAAAGAAAGTTTGAATATTTTAGTAAATGGAGGGTATTAGTTGGTCTTTTTGTTTTATAATTATTACTATTTTTTTGATATAGTTTACTAGATTAATTAGCATCTATATTTTTTTGTAAAAAAAGGGGTAAAATTATTAAAAATAATATTTTTTTTGAATTATAAGCAAACTAAAATAATAAATTATTGGATAAATGTTCGTTTAAGTGAAAATGTTATTTTTTAATAATAATATAGACTACTAGTTAATAAAATAGCTTGGTTATTATCTGCAACTTAAAAGTTAATTGGACAAATATTAGTTAAATGATAATTGTAAGTTAGGTATATCAATATAATTATTTTTTTAAAAAAATCAATATTAATTTAATTAGTTATTTAATTATCTTTTATGGTTTTTTATACTAATATTCAAAGTAATTGAATTTAACAATTATTTTTTCACAATATTTACTTTAATATTACAGATAACAAACGTTGACTACCTATAATGAATGTATCAGTAAAAACTGATAGCCAAAAATGAGAGGAAATAAAATAGAATGAAAAAATTAATGTTACGCTCTAGTTTAGTCTTAGCAGCGGTAAGCTTTATGACTTTAACAGCAACATCAGTTAATGCAGAATCAGCACTAGATCCAGCACCTGAAGTACAAGCTACTCCAAGCAAAGTTAATGGAAAAAAAGTATTGTTCGATAATACACACGGACAAACAGCAGGAGCTGCTGATTGGGTCATTGATGGAGCGTTCTCTGATTTTGCTGATGCATTAGGTAAAGATGGTTATTACGTAAAGGAATTACGTCAATTGACACCGATTACATTAGCTGATTTACAGGGTTATGATGTTTTTGTTATTCCAGAAGCAAATATTCCTTATAAAGTCAGTGAGCAACAAGCAATTGCTGATTACGTGTCACAAGGAGGATCAGTTTTATATGTAGGTGACCACTATAATGCTGACCGTAATAAAAACCGTATTGATTCTAGCGAAGCGTTTAACGGATACCGTCGTGGTGCATTTACTGATATGACAAAAGGTATGTCAGAAGCTGAGAAAAATTCAGAGGCAATGCAAGGCGTTGAGAGTAGTGACTGGTTAAATGAAACATTTGGTGTTCGTTTTAGATACAACTCATTAGATAAAATTAATGATTCACATAAATGGATTGTAGAAGATGCTTTTGGAATTGCTGAAGGTGTAACAGATGTTGGTTTACATGCAGGTTCAACAGTGGCGATTACAGATCCAAAGCGTGCAAAAGGTATTATTTATACACCAAATGGTTTAACAAAAGGTAACAAGTGGGGCCATGCAGTAGATGAAGGTGTCTATAATGGCGGAGGTATTGATGAAGGTGCTTATGTTGCAATTAGCAAGCGTGACAGTGGTAAAGCAGCGTTTATCGGTGATTCATCATTAGTTGAAGATGCTTCACCAAAATATATGCGTGAAGAAAACGGTTCAGCTAAAAAAACATATGACGGTTTTAGCGAAGCTGATGATGCAAAATTATTAATGCAATTGGTTGATTGGTTAGATGATACAGAAACGTATACAACGTTTGAGGAAAAAGGTATTAAGTTATCTAAACCAACGCCAGTCTTAGATTTTGAAGTACCTGCTAATAGTACAGAACCACAAAATGAGCCATGGTCAGCACCTAGTGCAAATTATAAATGGTATGATACGTCAACATTTGCTTCAGGTAGTTTTGGTTCAGGCGTGGCACCGACAGTAAAACCTTCTGTTTCAGTTGAATATGTTGGTAAACCAAGTATCAATGCTGAAAATAAAGCAATTTTAACATTTAGCGGATTAGCACCAAATAGTCAAGCAGATGGGTATCAATTTGGCGTATACACACCTATTACACAACATGGATTCAAACAAGGTAATCAAGTAGCTAAAACTAAAGTTGGCGATAATCCTTGGCAAGATACAATTGGTTATTCAAGTAAATTTGGCGTGACAGCTAATGAAGAGGGTATTGCGACACTTGAGGTAGCATTTAAAGTTGAATTCGAAGGCGAGTACAATTTTAGAATTCGTTACAATAAAGATAATTTCTTAACAAAAGCAATTACAATTGGTGCAGAATCATCAACTGAAACACCTGAAGAAAAACCAGGTGAACCAACAGATGCTAAGAGTGATAATTATGATGTGAAAGGTCAAATATCATTTACGACTGAAGATGGACCAGTTTCACCAGTTGATCCAGAAAATCCAAATACAGATGGTCGTCCAATAAACCCAGATGGTTCTGAACCTAATAGTGGTGCAGGTGGATTATTATCAATTGACTATGCATCAAGTTTTGCTTTTGATAAACAAAAAATTGACAACAAGTTAAAAACATATGGAGCATTAGGTCAACGTTTTAAAGATAGTGATGAGTTACGTGGTAATTATGTTCAAGTAACTGATAGACGTGGCACGAATGCAGGTTGGGTATTAAGTATTGTTCAAAATGAACAATTTACATCAAAAGATAAAGCTGAGTTAACAGGGGCTAAACTGTTCTTAGGTAATGGGTACTTAAATTCACCAAATATGTTACAAGAAGGTTTTTCAGAAAAAACAATGCCAGCACATTTAGTTAGTGCTTTAACAGTGAAAGATGAAATGGTACAAGGTGGCTTAGAATTAATTCCTGGTCAAAGTACTGTGATTATGACAGCTAATAAAGGTCAAGGAATGGGAACTTGGACATTAGCATATGGACAAAGTAAAGACGGTAATATTGGTCTAGCAAAAGGTAATGATCCAATGAAATCATCTGTATTACTATCAATTCCAAGTTCAGCTAATCCAAAAGAGACTAGTTACGAGTCAACGTTAACGTATAAATTGTCAATGGTACCTGCACCATAATTAACTGTTAGCAGATAAATATAATAATTAGGCTGATAGTGTTTAAACACATCAGCCTAATGAATTATATTTTGTCTAATATAATTGAGGAGAATTATTATGAAGTTAGTAAAAAAAGGATTGTTTTTGATTGCGTTAGTTGTTTTTGTAAGTTTATATGGTAGTAAGGTAGGTTTTGCTAATCAAGTAGGATTCTCAATTGAACCTGTCTTACCAGAAAATCAAATCGACAAAAATAGTGGTTACTTTCACTTGAAATTAGATCAAGGAACACAACAAGAATTAACAATTATTTTGAAAAATCGTACGGATAAGCCCGTCAAATTAAAAACATCAGTGGCAAGTGCGACAACCAATATCAATGGTGTAGTCGATTATGATGCGACAAAAAATAAATTAGATAAAACTGCTCCTGTAAATTTATCAAAGCAAGTTAACGTACCACAAACAATTACATTAGAGCCACAGTCCCAACAAAATGTCCCGATAATTGTTACTATGCCAGATAAAAAAATTCCTGGTGTTATCGCGGGTGGTATTACGTTTGAAGAAGATAAGGAAGCTACTAGTGAGCAATTGACTAGCCAAACAGCGGTTAAAAATAAATTTTCATATGTTGTGGCTTTATTAATGCAACAACAAGACGTTCTAAGTGTGAAACCTAATTTAGAGTTATCTGATATTACTCCGACACAATTAAATACGAAGACAAGTATTTCAGCAGCTATCAGAAATACACAAAGCGCTTATTTAAATGATATGACAGTTGCTGTTAGTATTTATAAAAAAGGTGATAAGAAGCCAACTTATGAATTTAAAAAAGAAAAAATGCAATTAGCACCTAATTCCATTATTGAATTTCCGACGTTTTTGAATGGAAATAAATTAGAACCAGGTGATTATGAATACGTTGGTAAAGTCACTGGTCGGACCAATGATTTAGATGAAACGCGTCAAGAAAAAATGGATTGGACTTTAAAAAAATCATTTACGATTAAACCAACAGTCGCTAAATCCTTAAATGATAAAGACACGACAATCGTATCTCAGCCGATGAATAGATTATTACTCGCAGCCATTGCTGGAAATATTGTATTGGTGTTAGGCATTATTGGCTATGTTGTTTATCGAGTTAGAAAGAAAAAGAAAATAGTAGCAACTACTATAAATGGGTAAAAAGATATTCATAGTTTGCTAGATAAGTTATAATAAAGAAAATGATAATTTATGGAGGCTGATTGTATGATGTTAGTAACAACGACAGAAAAAATTCCTAACCAAGAGTATGAAATTATTGGTGAGGTTTTTGGTTTGACAACGCGTTCTAAAAATATGTTCAAGGATATTGGAGCAGGTTTTAAAAGCATGGTTGGTGGGGAAATTAAATCTTACACAGATATGCAGCGTGAAGCACGTGATCAGGCAATTGATCGTTTGCGAGAAGAAGCTGAAGCAGTTGGTGCAGATGCTGTTGTTATGATGCGTTTTGATTCGGGAACAATTGGTCAAGAAATGCAATCAGTTGTGGCCTACGGTACAGCCGTTAAATTTAAATAATTTTAGAAAATCAATGCTGTTAGAGGCATTGATTTTTTTATTTTTAAAGATATTAAGTTATTTGACAATGCCAAATAAAAATAGTACAGTAAAAACATACCGTAAGAATGTTTAGGAGCGTGATAAAAGTGACTCATCGGTATGATGCAGAATCCACACGTGCGGAAATAATCCGTGTTGCGATGGATTTATTTCTTACAAAAGGATATGACAAGACAACAATTAAAGATATTGTGAGTCAGCTAGAAGGCTTATCTAAAGGGGCAGTTTACCACCATTTTAAATCTAAAGAAGCTATTGTCGATGAAGTAATTCGTTTAATGCTGCCTAAGTACGAAAGTATGCAAGAAATTTCTGAGAATCAGAAATTATCAGGATTAGAGAAAATGCGGAATTTACTTTTATTAGGTATGTTTGAAGAAGGAAGGGACCAAAGCGCGAAAAAAATAGCACCCTTAATGGACAATCAAACATTATTATTAAAACATTTAAAGCAGACACAGCTTATTTTTACACCTTATATTGAACGTTTTATTATTGAGGGCAATAAAGATGGCTCACTTACCGTGGAATATCCACGAGAGATGGCAGAACTGGCTTTATTTATTTTGAATACATGGTATATGCCGAGTTTTTATTCACATCTAGCTGAACATTTAGTTGAGAAGATAAAAGCAACACAGCTTGTTTTAAGACAAATGGGAATGGATATCTTGAGTGATGCAATTTTTCAACAAATAATGGCTAAACTAATAAGTCAGGAGCAAGTAAATAATGAAAAAAAAGAAGAGTAAATTAAAAAAAATTGGATATGTTTTATTAGGAATAGTCGGTGTTCTTACAGTATTCATTGGTGGAGCATTTGTTTATAACCAAGTTAGTCTAAAGAAAGAAGCTAAACTGATTCAACCATACGGAAAAAAACTATCAGTATTTGATGGAGAAATAAATATAGTTGATGAGGGGCAGGGGGATCAGACAATTATTTTACTACCAGGTTATGGTACAGCATCACCATATTTGGATTTTAAACCATTAGTCAAGCAATTAAATCAGAATAATCGCGTGATTACGATTGAACCGTTTGGGTATGGATTAAGTAGCCAAACTAAGCGTGAACGAACAACGAAAAATATTATAGAGGAAATTCATGAAGTGGTCTCGCAATTAAATTTATCATCTTATGTTTTTATGGGACACTCGATTGCAGGTTTATATGGTGTTAACTATGTCAACGAATACCCTGATGAACCAGTTAAAGCATTCGTAGGAATTGATACAAGTACTCCGGAACAGCCAATGGAAAAAATTAATTTAAGTTTCTTTGATTTTCTTAAATCGTCAGGTTTAATGAGATTAGTCATCACAGCTGCACCAGATAACTTGGGTAAAGATAAAAATGATCCAGACTTTGAGCAATTAAAAATGATTACATTTAAAAATTTGAATTCTACTAGTATGAAAAACGAATACTCACATTTATTTACTAATTTTAAAGAATCAAAAGGTCTAAGATTTCCGAGTGATTTACCTGTATTACTTTTTATCGTCAGCAATGATCCAAGTATCACTAATTGGAAAGAGTTACATGAAGATCAAATAAGTGGATTGAAAAAAGGTCAAGTTATAGAATTAAACGGCGATCATTATTTACATCATACACAATACAAAGTTATTAGCGAGGATACAGATAAGTTTTTAAATGAGATAAAGTAAAAGAAAAAAACGAAAATATCATGAAAACTAAATCGATATTCAAATTATTATTCTGAAACACTATTAAAATTTCTTGTTTTTTCTGAAAAACGAATGATTATAATCAAAATAAAAATATTGTTTGTATTTATATTAATAATTAGACCGATTTATGCTAAAATGAAGCGGAGACAATTAGACTAGAGCTAATTGCACTAGTCAGTAACAATACTAATATTAGGAGGGAATAATTTGTTTAAAAGTAAAAAGGTTAAACAGTTGGTTGTTGGTGCGTTAAGTGTTTTGACGTTAGGTATGGTTCTTCCATCAAGTCTATCACTTGCTGAAGGAGACACAATCACTAGTAGTAGTGGGAATGCTCTAAAAACAGATACTTCAGGTAAAGAAGAGAAGGAAACAGACAATACTCAGACAAAAGAGTCTAGCACTAAAAAAGAAGCTGAAAGACCTAAAGCTATTACAAAAAAAGAAGTGAAAATCATGCATACCAATGATATGCATGGGCGTTTAGAGTATTTAGAAGATAAATATAGTCCTTCGATTGGTATGGGCCGAGTTAAAACATTTAAAGATAATCAAAAGCCAACGTTACTAGTTGATGCGGGCGATGCGATGCAGGGATTACCAATTTCGAATTATACTGAAGGCATGGATATGGTTAAAGCTATGAATGCCGTAGGATATGATGCTATGACTTTAGGAAATCATGAATTTGATTTTGGCTTAGACCGAGCATTAACTTATAAAAATGCCTTAACTTTTCCAATTGTGTCGGCAAATGTTTATTATAAAACAGGTGAGCGTCCGTTTGATCCTTATACAATCGTAGAAAAAGATGTGAACGGTGAGAAACAATCATTTGCCTTAATTGGATTAACAACACCAGAGACAACGGTGAAAACGCACCCAAATAATATTGAAAAAGTGACGTTTAAAAAGCCAGCACCAGTTGCGATTGATGTCATGAAAGAAATTGGTGATAAAGCCGATTACTTTATTTTTATGACACATTTAGGTGTTGATGAAACGACTGTTGAAGATGAGACAAGTCAGTATTTAGCGAAACAGCTAGCGGCAAATTTTCCTGATAAGAAAATTTTTATTGCTGACGGACATTCACATACACCACTACCAGAAGGTGCACGTGAAGGACATGTATTAATTGGTCAAACAGGAAATTATTTAAATAATGTAGGAATGATGACTGGAACTTATTCTGGAGAAGAAGTAACAACACAAGCTGTACTTCATCCATTTTCTGAATTGAAATCACTGACACCAGATCCAAAAGTTGAAGCCATTGTCCAAGCTGCAAAACAAAATTTTGGAGCGGAAATGTCACAAGTTGCTCTTGAGAATAATCAAATTATGTTTAACGGTGAACGTGAGAATGTTCGCTCACAGGAAACAAACTTAGGTAATATTATTGGTGATGCTATCTATCATTATGGTCAAAGTGGCTTTAAGACACCAAGTGATTTTGCTGTTGTTAATGGCGGTGGCATTCGTCAATCGATTAAACCAGGTAAAGTCACAAAGGGTGATTTAGTCGGTGTTATGCCGTTCGGTAATACTATCTCACAAATCAAAGTAACGGGAAATGAAATTTATCAAATGTTTGAACATTCGCTACGTTCAATTCCAGCAGTTGATGGGCAAGGACAAGTAATTTTAGATAGTAATGGTTTACCAAAATTAGGAGCGAATGGTGGCTTTTTGCATGTATCTGAATCACTTAAAGTGACTTATGATTCTAATTTACCTGGCACAAATACTGAGACGGGGGAAATTGGTAAACGTGTTTTATCAATTAAATTAAAGGATAAAACCGGTAAATTCACTGAGGTGCCTAGAAATGATACAACTGTTTATAATATGGCAACGAATGACTTCTTGGCTGCTGGTGGTGACGGCTATACAATGTTCCAAGGTAAAGCTGTTGAAGAAGGTCCATCAATGGATGCTGCTTTTTTAGGCTACTTGACGAATCTAAAGGCTAAGGAATTGGCAGAGTATACAGAAGAATTTCCAGCTAAACGTATTGTTTCACAAAAATCAGATGGTGCAATGACCGGTGAATTTAATTTTACAATAATGCATACGAATGATATGCATGGTCGGATGCAATATGTCGAAGGTAAGTCTGTTGGCTTAGCAAAATTAAAAACATACAAAGATACAATTAAACCGACATTAATGCTTGATGCTGGAGATGCTTTACAAGGTTTGGCTATTTCTAATTTTACAAAAGGTGAAGGTATGGCGAAGGCAATGAGTTTGGTGCCTTATGATGGCGTTGGTGTCGGAAATCATGAGTTTGACTTTGGCTATGAGCAAGCAATGGCTTATAAAAAACAATTACCAATGATTTCTGCCAATGTGATTAAAGATGGTAAGTCAGCCTTTGATGCATATAAGATTATTGAAAAAGATGGTAAAAAATTTGGTGTTATTGGCTTAACAACACCAGAAACGGCCTTTAAAACACATCCCAATAATGTTAAAGGGATTACGTTTGAAGACCCAATTCCTGTGGCTAAAAAACTTATTGATGACTTGAAAGAAAAAGTAGATGCTTTTGCTATCATTTCACATTTAGGAGTTGACCCAACGACACCTGAAAATTGGCGTGGAGATACTTTAGCTCAAGAATTGTCCACAACCTATCCTAGTGAGAAAATTATTATTTTAGATGGACACTCGCATACAGCTTTAGCTGGTGGGAAGCAATTTGGTAATGTCTTGTTAGCTCAAACAGGTAATTACTTAAATAATGTTGGTTTGATTACAGTTTCATATAAAGATAACCAACCCACTTTTGAAGCAAAACTAGTTCCAGCGACTGAATTTAAGGATATTACAGAAAATACAGAGATTAAAGCGATTGTGTCAGAAAATGAAAAACAATTTGACCATGTTATGAGTGAAGTAGTCATTAAAGATAACCCTGTTTACTTAGAAGGCGATGGGGCTTATGGTCGTACGCGTGAAACTAATTTAGGTGATTTGATTGCAGATGCTCTCTATAATTATGGTCAAACTGGTTTTAAAGGTGGACCATCGGATTTAGCAGTTATTAATGGTGGTGGAATTCGAACGAGTGTTAATAAAGGTAAAGTAACAAAAGGTGACTTGTTAGCCGTTTTACCTTTTGGTAATTCAATTGCACAAATTGATGTAACTGGTAAACAGCTAATAGAAATGTTTGAACAATCATTACGTTCAGATATTCAAGTTGATGAAAAAACTGGACAGCCAATCTTAGACGAACGTGGTTTTCCGTTGTTAGGGCGTAATGGTGGCTTTTTACAAGTATCAGATTCGGTACAGGTAAGTTATGATCCTTTAGCAGTTGGTGCGAAACCAGAAGAAAATCGTGCAGGTCAACGTGTGCTATCTCTAAAGATTAAAGACCGGAAGACTGATAAATTTGAGTTAGTAAAGGCAGATCAAACCTATAAGTTAGCGACAAATGATTTCTTATCAGCTGGTGGTGATGGCTATACTATGTTAGGTGGTGCTCGTGAAGAGGGACCATCAATGGATATTATTTTAACAGATTTCTTACAGGAGATTAGTTCTGATAAATCAGCTAAAGTAACGGCATTGGCAGCGAAAAAATATCAACTAAGTGATTATGCTGAGTCGTTCCCTTATAAGCGTGTGATTCCTAATAAACAGGAAACGGCAATAAACAGCCTAATGAATAGAATGACAGAATTAAAAAAATTAGCAGCTGATGATTATACAGCTCATAGCTGGCAAGCTTTTCAAGAACAGATTGTTGATGTTCCAACAATCTTAGAGTCTAAAGATGAAGACGCTGCAGCAGCGAAACTTGATGAATTGAAAAATAGTGAGACAGATGTTTTAGTATCGATTAAAGAATTAAAATCAGATGTCACAGCTGCTAAAAAACAACAAGCAAAAGCCTATACTAAAGTTACGTGGGAACCATTTAAGCAAGCTCTAGTTGATGCTGAAAAAGTATTAGTAGATAGTCAAGATGTAACGATTGTTGTAACAAATAAAAAAGTGCTAGAGACTAGAGATGCTTTAAATCAAGCGACCAAGTCATTAGTTAAAGTATCATCACAAGAATCGGGAAATGAAACCGATCCGCAACCTGAAACTGGTAAACCAGTAGTCAGTGAAGAATCTGGTAAAGGAAAAGGAAGCTCAGTAACTAGAAAACCTAATCAAGACTCTAAGACTAATCGTGTATTACCAAAAACAGGTGAGCAAGAAAATCAGTTAGCTATTGTGGGCTTATTGTTAGTAGGAACAGCAAGTGTCGTTATTTATCTAAAACGTACTGCTTAAAATATAAATTAGTTATAAAAAGAAAGTCACCGGTAATTGCTTGAATACTCCAAGCAGTTACCGGTGACTTTTTCTAATAATTAAGACGCTCTATGTTTTGTTAATGTTTTAAATGTTTCCTCAGAGGTAAATGGTAATTCACCTGTTTTACCTTTAAAATGTTTTCTAATGGAATCAAGATTGTCACAAGAAAAACTAAGTGAGCCTTCTTGTGACATAATGAATTCTCTTTTTTCAATATTATAGCCAATCCAGTAACTAGTATAGTCACTAATTGTCGGTGTATTTTTTTCAATTCCTTTTGGAATAATAACTGAATTAAACACTCGATATAAATCTTTCAATGCGGTTTTATCTTCTGGTTGATCCATTAAATGAGTTAGTAATGTAATCTTGATAAATCGTGAAGGGCTTGTATAGTCACCAGGAAGGCCCAAAAGACCAGAGCCACTTTCGATATCTTTGATTATTAAATCACCTAATTCTAACTGGTCAATGGTAAAACCAGAAAGATTGACATAATTTCGTAAATTAGTGACATGCCAGTCATATGTTGGACTATTTGTCATAGTGTGTGTCACATTACGATGAATGGTAAATTCACCATTATGGTCCGGTTCTAAAATAACCGATTCACCTGTGGTATCCATAAAGGTTAAATGAAGGGGTGCGCTACCAGGTTGTCCGGTTGTGGTCTTATCAATTACAGCCAATTGCGATGCTAGGTAAGCGACATCACCGATGGTCCGGCATTGTGCTAAAAAATAAGTGACCATTTCATTGATTGCAACAGGTTTTTTATTTTTTTTAGCTAATTCACTTTCAGTTGCTGTTGTAAATTCTTCGAAATAAAAGAGACCGCCAACTAAGCCTTCACTATTGATACCATCCATCACAGTTAAATTACCGTCTCCAAGTCCCATACCAATAAAATCATAGCTTGGTGTAATTTTTTCAGTAACAAATTGAATGGGTTCTTTTTTGCCGAAGTATTTTAGTACACCATTATTATCAAAAAAATTCATTGGAAAGTCCATAGTTCGTGCCCAATAAAAATGACCTTCTTGTGATTGAATTGCAGCATTAGTACACATTAGTAAAACATCCTTCCTTATTTAAAATTACTCGTTAATTGAACTAGATTAACTATAACACAGATTATTTAATTAATATATTTTAAACGCTTAATTTCACTTAATCATTTTATTTATATAAAACGCTTGCAAAAAATTTCTCTTGATGATATAGTGAAATCACATTAAGGATTGTTACTGCTTTTGCAGGCAAAACCTAAATTGATAAAAATAAAATCAAGGCTATTTCTGTTTTCTTGCGCTTTGGTGTATTTTTTTCAGTTTAGGTTTTTTTGTGTCTTTAACAGTATAAGGAGGAAAAGAAAATGGCAAAACAATCAAACCGAGACTTAGCACAAACTATTGTAACATTAGTTGGAGGTAAGTCGAATATTATTAGCTTAGTTCATTGTGCGACACGCTTGAGATTTAAATTAAAGGATGAATCGATTGCTAAGACTGCTGAATTAAATAAGTTAGATGGTGTCATTCAAGTCGTTCAAAGTGGAGGTCAATATCAAGTTGTTATTGGGAGTCACGTGAGTGAAGTATTTGAACCGATTATCGAATTAACTGGTCTTGATAACAATGACACAGTAGTTTCTGAAAAACAAGGTGGCAATGTATTAAATAAGCTAGTCGATATTATATCTGGGATTTTCACTCCGTTTTTAGGAGCACTAGCCGGGATTGGAGTTTTAAGAGGATTTTTAACATTAGCGACAGTGACACAGTTATTATCTGTTGATTCAGGAACATACAAAATTTTATTAGCGGCATCCGATGGCTTTATGCAATTTTTACCGATGGCAATTGCGATTACAGCAGCGAAAAAATTTAAAGCGGATCCTTTTGTTTCATTGGCAATTGCGTCGGCGTTAGTTTATCCAGAGATTACAGCTAATGCGACAACAGGGATATTAAATTTTTTCGGGCTACCTATCATTATGGCCCCCACAGGATATATGCAAACGGTTATTCCAATAATTTTATTTGTTTGGGTCCAGTCATATGTTGAAAATTTTGCTAAAAAGATTTCACCTAGTTTCTTAAAAATCATTATGGTCCCATTGGTGACGATTTTAATTATGGTACCTCTAACATTTGTTGCTATCGGACCTTTAGGAACTATCTTTGGGACAGTTTTAGGCAAAGGATACGGTGCTATCTTTGGTTTTAGTCCAATTCTAGCTGGTCTAATTATGGGAGGCTTATGGCAAGTATTTGTAATGTTTGGTATGCATTGGGGACTAATTCCAATTGCTCTAAATAATTTAACAGTTAATAACTTTGATACAATGACACCAATGTTATTAGGTGCTGTTATTGCACAAGCGGGTGCTTCTTTAGCGGTCGCTATACGTACTAAAAATCAAAAACGTAAAGCCTTAGCTATTTCGGGCACACTAACCGCCTTTTTTGGTATCACAGAGCCGACTGTCTACGGAGTAACACTACCACTGAAAAAACCATTTATAGCAGCTTGTATTGGTGGTGCTGTGGGAGGCGCAATTATAGCTGGTAGTGGTGTGAAAATGTTTACTGGTGGTTTAGTTAGTTTGTTAAGCATTCCAGGTTTTATTAGTACTATTGATGGTGTTGAGTCAAGTGTAGTTATGGGCATTATTGGGACAATTATTGCTTTTATTATTGCGTTTATTTTAACGTTAGTTTTAGGCTTTGATTTAGAAAAAGAATCAGAATCAGTTAGCAGCGAAGGAGACAGTAAAATTACAGTTAAAAGTGATAGTAAAAAAACAATGATTCAAGCACCGATGACTGGAAAAGTGATTAAATTAACTGACGTTGAGGATGATGTTTTTTCATCAGGTGCGTTAGGTAAAGGTGCTGCTATTGAACCAACTAGTGGAGAATTAAGAGCACCAATTTCAGGTGTTGTTACAACGGTCTTCCCAACAGGTCATGCGATTGGGATTACTTCAGATGATGGAATCGAAATTTTAATGCATATTGGCATGGATACCGTCGAACTAAATGGTGAAGGTTTTGAGATTCAAATAAAAGAAAACGATAAAGTTCAACCTGGTGATTTATTGGTTAAGGTTAATTTAGACCTTATTGAGGAAAAAGGTTACTCGACAGTGACACCTATTATCATCACTAATACACCAGAATTTATAGATGTACTTGATTTCGATCAGAACGATGTAGTAAGTGGTGAAGATTTATTAACGGTCATTAAATGAAAGAAAGAGTCCCTAAAACCAATGATTATGTTATACTTTAGACAAGATAAGGAGGTCGTAAATGTATATTATTAACAAGGTTTTAAATAATAATGTTGTTATCTCTTATAATGAAAAAAACGAAGAAATTATTATCATGGGAAAGGGACTCGCTTTTGGAAAAAAAACTAATGATGAAGTAGATCCTATAAAAATCGAGAAAATTTTTTCCAATCATCAAGCCGTTAATTTTTTAGACATGGAGCGGTTATTTCAAGATGTCGATGAACGAATTATTGATATATCGAAAGAAATTGTTTTAATTGCTGAGCGCGATTTAGCTCATCAATATTCAGATAAAACCTATTTAACACTAATAGATCATATTAATTATGCTGTGAAACGCTATGCTGAGGGGATTACAATTCCTAATCCATTGTTACTAGAAATTAAAAAGTTTTATCCGGGGGAATATCAAGTTGCACTAAAAGGCTTAAAATTATTAAAAAATCAACTTGATATTAATTTTAGTAACGATGAAGCAGGATTCATTGCCCTACATCTTGTCACTAATAATTTAGGACAAAAAACAGTCCAAGAAACAATCAAAGCAACGGGAATGGTTCGTGATATTTTGGCGATTATTCGACGATATTTTGGAATTGATTTTAATGAATCTTCCTTAAATTACACGCGAATGGTCACGCATATTCAATATTTTGTTCAAAGAATTTTAATGGAGACAACATTTAAAGAGCAGGATGATTTTTTATATGAATTAATTCAGAGTAAATACCCTAAAGCCTTTCAATGTAGTCTACGTGTCAAAGACTATTTAGAAAAAAAACATGCAATTAAAGTAGACGACTCTGAGTTAATTTATTTGGTTATTCATATTAACCGAGTAGTTGATGAATTTGATAAAAAATAATATTGGAGGTACGGAGAATTATGGCATTTAGAAAAGATTTTTTATGGGGTGGCGCAACTGCTGCTAATCAGTGTGAAGGTGGATATAATTTAGATGGGCGTGGATTAGCTAATGTTGATTTAGCACCAGTAGGTAAAGATCGCTTTCCTGTAATTACTGGTGAGATGCAAATGTTTAATTTTGACGAGGAACATTTTTATCCAGCTAAAGAGGCAATTGATATGTACCATCATTATAAAGAAGATATTGCATTATTTGGTGAAATGGGTTTTAAAACCTATCGTTTATCGATTGCTTGGAGTCGGATTTTTCCAAATGGTGATGAAAAAGAACCAAATGAAGCCAGTTTAAAGTTTTATGAAGATTTGTTTAAAGAATGCCATAAATATGGAATCGAACCACTTGTAACGATTACACATTTCGATTGTCCAATGCATTTGGTAAAAGAATATGGAGCTTGGCGCAATCGAAAATTAGTTGGCTTTTATGAAAATTTATGTCGTGTGATTTTTAAACGTTACAAAGGTTTAGTTAAATATTGGTTGACTTTCAATGAAATTAATATGATTTTACATGCACCATTTATGGGTGCTGGCCTTTATTTTGAAGCAGGTGATAATAAAGAGCAAGTTAAATATCAAGCAGCTCATCATGAATTATTAGCGAGTGCAATTGCGACTAAAATTGCTCATGAAGTTGATCCAGAAAATCGAGTAGGCTGTATGTTAGCTGCTGGAGCCAATTATAGTTATACATGTAAGCCTGAAGATGTTTGGGCAGCTAAAAAAGCTGATCGAGAAAATTATTTCTTTATTGATGTTCAATCACGAGGAGAATATCCAGCATATGCTTTGAAGGAAATGGAGCGAGCAGGTATTCAAATTGTTATGGAAGATGGCGACTTAGAATTATTGAAGGCTCATACTGTTGATTTTATTTCTTTTTCTTATTATTCTTCTCGTGTTCAAACAACAGACCCTGAATTACTAGAGCAAACAGCTGGAAATATCTTTGCATCAGTTAAAAACCCTTATTTAGAAGCAAGCGAATGGGGTTGGCAAATTGATCCATTGGGTCTAAGAATTACAATGAATGACTTATATGATCGTTATCAAAAACCATTATTTATTGTAGAAAATGGTCTGGGAGCCATTGATGTTCCTGATGAAAATGGTCATGTAGTAGATGACTATCGAATTAGTTATTTGGCAGCGCATATTCAAGCGATGAAAGATGCGGTTGAACAAGATGGAGTTGATTTATTAGGGTATACGACATGGGGCTGTATTGATTTAGTTAGTGCTGGAACAGGAGAAATGAAGAAACGTTATGGCTTTATCTATGTCGACCGTGATAATGAAGGTAATGGGACTTTAAAACGCTCTAAGAAAAAATCATTTGACTGGTATAAAAAGGTTATTGCCACAAATGGTGAAGACTTAAGTAATTAATCAAACTAAATTGAGACTATCCTAATAACAAAGGATAGTCTTTTTTTATTAAAATATTTTTAAAATAGACTAATTTTTATTAAAATGTCCTTAAAATTAGTTTTTTATCAAGATATCAATTTAAAAAAGCGGTAAATAGTTATATAGTTACAGTGAAAGTAAAATTTTATCTAGGAGGTCATATGATGAAAATAGTAATAGGTGCTGATCCATTAGGTTTTGATTTGAAAAATACTGTAAAAGAGCTTTTAGAACATGAAGGACATGACGTAATGGATGTTTCAACTAATGATCCCATTGAATATCAATCTGTTGGATTTGAAGTTGGTAAACGAATTGCGTCAAAACAATTTGATTATGGTTTTATCTTTTGTGGTACTGGAATGGGTGTTAGCTTAGTTGCAAATAAATTTACTGGTGTGTACTGTGCACTGTGTGAAAGCATTGAAACAGCCACACTTTCTCGTAAAATTAACAATGCCAATATTTTAGCAATGGGTGGATTAGTTGTCACACCATATATGGCTAAAAAAATGGTTCAATCATTTTTAACAACCGACTTTTCTTATGGATTTGATCATTCTGATCCAGATACTTTAAGATGTGGTTATGAAGCAGTTCAACAATTAGAAAAAGAGATTCAAGTGATTAATCAAAAAAATTAAGTGATTTTAAATAGACCGAAATCAAATTAACTGATTTCGGTTTATTTTTTTTGTTATAATGAGGATTGTTAGTTGACTTAATTAGATACAATACGACAAGTTATAGAAAAATAGGAATGGATGAATAGATGTTATTAATTAAAAATAAAAAATCACGCTTTTCTTTACAGGCCACAATTATTTTGATTGTTGTTTGTTCAACACTTGTATCATTAATTGCCTCAATGTTTTTAATTAGACATTACGTGGTGGAACAAGAGTATCGCCATACAAAAGACAAAATCAGTGTTGTGGCAGATATTGTTGCGCAAGAGGACGGTATTGTTCAAGCTCTAGAAAATCGAGAATCAACGGTGGATGTTCAAGCATTAACAATGGGAATTACAGATATCACACAAGTTGATTTTGTAGTTGTCGTGGATACAGACATGCTAAGACTATCACACCCAGATGCTAATGTAATTGGCAAACCTTTTTCAAACCCAGCGGATATTCAAGAGGCATTAGATGGAAAAAAACATTTTTCCATTAAAAAAGGTATTCTAGGTGAAGGTATTCGTTACTTTGTTCCAGTTTATAGCTCTTCAGGTGAG
This sequence comes from Vagococcus penaei, assembly GCF_001998885.1. Taxonomy (NCBI): domain Bacteria; kingdom Bacillati; phylum Bacillota; class Bacilli; order Lactobacillales; family Enterococcaceae; genus Vagococcus; species Vagococcus penaei. The sequence goes on along the minus strand of NZ_CP019609.1, from coordinate 717,511 downwards.
ATTATTGGGGTTGTGTGTGTAGGGTTGACGATGAAAACAATTAACCTAGATATTAAGAATGCACAAAATACTATTTTTATTGGTATTCTTTTGGGATTAACTGTCGGGGTGATTGGGGCAATTTTTTTAGCGAAGAAGATTAAAAAAGTTTTATTTGGTTTGGAACCAATAGAAATTGCTGAAGCAATGAGGGAAAAAGAGTTGGTAGAAAATGAAATTACTGAAAGTATTATTGCCATCGATCAGCAAAAACGCTTAATGCTAATTAATAAAGAAGCCTATCAGTTAGTAGCGAAGATAGATGATACATTACAATTAAAAATAAAAGAACCAATTCCTACAGTCTTATACGATTTATTTTTTTCTGAGGTTTTTATTCAACAAGACCGGTTGATGAATCAGACGATTTCGGCTAATTCGCTAGATTTAATTGCAAATATGTCTCCAATTTATGCGGAGAATGAATTTAATGGTGCAGTAGTCACATTTCGTGATGAATCAGATATGAGTCAACTCATTCATCAGTTAAGTGGGACTGAGCAGTATATCGACTCTTTACGAGCCCAAACCCATGAATTTATGAATAAAATGCAAGTGATTATGGGAATGATTGAGTTAGGTCAATATCAAGAAGTATCAGTCTTTATTCAACACTTACATTCTAACTATAAAGCGGAAGTAGGTTACATTACTGATAAAATTAAGACACCAGCTATTGCTGGATTTTTACTTGGAAAAGTGAATGAAGCTAACGAACAAGGAATTAAGTTTATTATTAATGACAAGTCGTTTTTACCTAATTTACCAATCGATGATAATAGTCACTTTTTATTACAGATACTAGGAAATATTATTAATAATGCTTTTGATGCCGTAAAAGGCGTTGAACTGAAAGAAGTCACTTTACTACTAACTTATGATAATGAAGGTGAAATTGTCATGATGAGCGTTACTGATACAGGGCCAGGAATTGCTAAAGAGATTCAAGATAAAATTTTTGAGAAGAAGTTTTCAACGAAAGCGGAACAGCGAGGTTATGGTCTTTATTTAGTTAAGAAGTCTGTCACAGCTCGAGATGGAATTATTGACGTGTCAATAGATGACACAGGGAGAACGCATTTTTATGTGGAATTTCCAATTATAAAAGGGAGTGAAGATACAAAATGAACGTCTTAATTATTGAAGATGATCCAATGGTTGCCTCGTTAAATCATCAATTTGTCACAAGAGTTTACCCAAATGCACTAGTTAACAGTGTTCAAAAAATTGAACTAGCCCGTCAACTGGTTAAAGGAAAAAAAGTCGATTTATTATTATTAGACGTTTATTTGCCTGATATGTTGGGCACAGATTTCTTATTGGAATTATATCGAGAAAATATATCAATTCCAGTCATTTTGATTACTGCTGCTGATGATCATCAGACGGTCAAGCATGCTCTTGATTATCGAGTAATCGATTATTTAATTAAACCATTTACATTTGAACGCTTCAAAGTAGCCTTTGATAAATTTTTGGCTTTACACCAAGTATCACAGCAGAGTGGGCCGACAACGCAAGCGACACTTGATAAGTTTTTTAACCATCAAGTTGATGAACCAGTTAATCAGTTTAAGTTGCAACATTTACCTAAGGGTCTTTCACGGCCGACCTTGACAAAAGTTGTCCAGCAAGTCGACATTATGCATGTCCCTTTTTCGACTGAAGAATTGGCTAAATTGATTGATTTATCGCGTATTTCAACAAAAAAATATATTTTATTTTTATTGCAAATCGGCTACTTACAAGAAACAATGGAATATCGTGAAATTGGTCGTCCGATAACGCTCTATTTGAAAAATCAGGAACACGAAAAAAGTATTCAAGATTATATTTAAAAAGCACGTCTAAAGTCTTTTTGTCTTTAGACGTGCTTTTTAATGTTGGTCTATTTAGTTGGTAATTCCACTTTATTTTTTGTTTCGCCAGTTGTTAAGATATCATTGAAGTTTTCAAAACTTGTCTCAATCATATTTGATAATGCTTCATCAGTATTTGATCCGACGTGCGGAGTAACTAAAACTCGTGGATACATTGACACTAATTCATCAACTACTTTATTTGGTAAAGCTTCATTCGGTCCAAATTCTTTAAAGAAAATTGTTTGCTCATTCGCAAAAACGTCTGTTCCGAAACCTTTTAATTTATTCGCTTTTAAAGCAGCAAGGATAGCTTCGTCATCTTGTAACTCACCACGTGCTGTATTAATTAAGATAGCATCATCTTTCATTTTTCCTAAAAAGTCAGCATTAACCATTTTGTCGTTTTGACCTGGGAAATAAGGGACGTGTAAGCTAACGATGTCGCTTTCTTTTAGTAACTCATCAAGCTCTTTAAACTCTAAGACTTCTTTGGCAGCATCACTTTGGTAAATATCGTAACCAATGACTTTAGCACCTAAACCTTTGAAAAGTGTTGCTTCAGTTAAGCCAATACGTCCAGTTCCGATGATACCAACCGTACAGTTACGAATTTCTTTACTAAACATGTTGCTATCAACCTTGAAATTTTTCTGAGCTGTTCGATTAGTTGTATAAGCAGTTGCACGTAGTAACATCATTGCTAAAGTTAATGATAACTCAGCGATAGCATTTGGCGAATAAGATGGTACACGAGCAACTTGCATGTTATAGTCCGCAGCTGCTTCTAAATCAATATGGTTAAAACCAACAGTCCGTGTAAAGACATATTTAATACCTTGTTCTGCCATTTTTTGGATATTTTCTCGGTTAGCTAAACAATTACCACGTAATAGTACAGCATCACATCCGTTAAATGTGTCAGCATTATCTGCTGTTAATAAGTCTTCAATTAAAACTAAATCATATCCGTAAGTATTTAATTTTTCAAAATAAGGTTTTTCGTTTGGTCGTACGCCATAACAAGCAATGCTAAAAGTCATTTAAATCGTCTCCTTAAGTTTAATAGTTATCCAAATATTCCAGTTTTACTAATAATTTCTAAAATTACAATCCAAATTGGCATCATTACGACAGCCATAATGGTTGATACAAGTGAAGCATTTGATGCTAAAATAGCTTCTTTATCAAAGCTAATTGCGTAAGCTGCAGCAACTGTCGCAGTTGGTGTAGCCATCATAATAACAATTGTTGCTAGAGCTTCAAAACTAACAGGTAAAATGTTTGTCATTGTTAAAACTGTTAATAAAACGATATTAAGTGCAGGTACTAAGATAACTTTACATACACCATAGAACCAAGAAGTTTTATCTGATGCTGCATCTTTAAAGCTAACTTCACCTAATGTTGAACCAATTGCTAACCAAGCTAACGGTGAACATAAACCAGCTAGATAAGTCATTGGTTTAAATAACCAGACAGCAGTTTGATCAATTCTTAAGAAAGCAACTTGTTGCGCAACGCCTTCAGCATTTGTTACAGTAACTTGTGGTAAATAGCCCTGGAATACCCAAATGAATAAACCAGCAAATGTCGCTAAGACAATAGGGTTTAAAAACATTGTTTTAATATTTTTTAGTTCCATTTTTAATCCACTCATTTTAATGTAACCATATGAGTATAAGAAGATACGATAACCAATATTGAAGATAGAAGAGAACATAACGCCAACAGGTCCGTAAATTGCACTAACAATTGGAATACCAAAGAATGTTGTTGAACCAAAGATGGTTAATACACGTAAAGTATCTTGTTTGTCACCTTTGTATTTCATAAATAATGGCTTAGAAACAATAATTAAAATAATATAAATGACAATTCCCCAAATTAAAACGTTCATACCTTGTTTTAATGTGTTACTATCAATATCTTGCATAAAAGCATTGAAGGCTAATGCAGGTAAGGCAACGGTTAAGACCACTTTAGATAAAATTTTTCCGACTTGGTCATTAAAGATACCTTTTTTTCGACAAAAGAAACCTAACAAAATAATAAAAACTGTAGATGTAATTGCACTAATAATTGCCATATCTGTTAAGGTTGTTTTTAATATCTCAACAAAATTCATAATTTTTCCTCCATAAATGTGTGATAAATCACAAGATAATTTAAAATCAAACACGGCCGTGTCTTACTTACAAAATAATCATATACTAACATTGTGATATTTTGAATAATATGTAACTAAGTGAAACTTATGTAACTTAAGTAAGTGATTTTTTTCACATTATTAGAGGGTTTTTTTTATAAAAAAAGTCTTACTGTAAAGTTGCGAAGATAACCTTACAGTAAGACTTATATTTACTTATATTTACTTATATTTACGATAGGTCACCCGTTAAAAATTGGGCTTGTCCAAAAGCAAAACTCCAGTCATCATCTGAATTGATGACGAAATTAACCATAATATCTTCAGGAGCAAGCGCCAGTTGTTCAGCAAGTTCTTTCTGAAGATTTTTATAAAGTGTTACTTTTTGTTCTTGTGTTCTTGGACGACTAACAATGGTAATTAGAACTTGTTTTTCTGTTCGAGAAAAACCTAATCCAGTATCTTCCATGATTAATTCATATGGTTCATGTTGTGTGACAACTTGATAACGATCACCTTCTGGAATATCAAGTGCAGCAACAAAGACTTTATGAGATATATCTAGTAATTGTTTTATTTCTTCAGGTGTACGTCCTTTAATTAAATCAAATTTGACTAATGGCATAAATAAAAACTCCCTTAACTATAGTTTATGTAGTGATAACATCAATGTGTTTTTCTTTAAATAATTGGCGATCAGCATCTGTAAATTCTTTATCAGTGATAATCGTATTGACTTTTTCGATAGGTGCGTAAGTGAATAATGTTGATTTATCAAATTTCGTGTGGTCAATTAGCAACGTAATATCTTCAGAGATATCTGTAATATGCTTCTTAATTTCATACTCCATGATATCAGAGTTCATCAAACCACTATGAAATGAAACAGCAGTAGCTGCCATGAAGGCTTTTGAGACATTATAGCGATTGACTAACTCTTCTGGATTAATACCAACGAATGATCTTGTTTTTTTCTTGAAAATATTGCCTAAAATAAAAATTGAAACATTTTTTAATTTTTCGGATTTTAATAAAACGTCAAGACTATTTGTCAAAATAGTGACATTAATTGATTCATCTAAATAATCTAAAATATATTTTGTGGTCGTCCCAGAATCAATGTAAATTAAATCATTGTCTTTAATTAGCTTTGCAGCTTCTTGGGCAATTCGTTTTTTTAGTTCTTTATTTTCAACGCTACGATTTTCAAAGGGTACAAGTTTATTTTGTTTGACACTCACACCACCATAGACTTTTTCAAAACGTGGATCATCTAAAAGTTTAGTTATATCACGTCTCACAGTATTCATTGAGACATTAAAATGGTCTTCAAGTTCCTTTAATGAAACGTGCTGTTTTTCAATGATATATTCTTTCATTAATTCACTTCGTTTAGCCTTCATAAATTAACCTCCTTGCTTATTTGAATTATTGTAACATGAATCAAAAACTTCCTCAATAATTGTCAAAAACTTACTCATTATCCTGAGTAATTATAATGATTTATTTATTAAGTAGGAAAATTGAAAAATTGGTAAACTACTATAGATGGATTATCAAAGAGTATTAATCCATTTAAATAGCTAAGTTATCTATTTAATATTATCAATATAATCAAAATAATATTAAATATATTGACATTATACCATAAAAAACTTAAAATATAATCAAAAGATAACCAAAAATTAAAAAGACTAAGGGAGATAACAACATGAGTCGAACAATTAGATTAACTACAGCCCAAGCCTTAATAAAATTTTTAAATCAACAATATATTTCAATTGATGGGATAGAAAAGCCATTTGTCAAAGGAATTTTTAATGTTTTTGGCCACGGGAATGTTTTAGGGATTGGTCAAGCACTAGAACAAGATCCGGGACACCTAGAAGTCATTCAAGGAAAAAATGAACAGGGTATGGCACATGCAGCTATGGCTTTTAGTAAGCAAAAGTTACGTACAGAAATTTTTGGTGTGACTGCTTCAGCTGGACCTGGCTCAGCGAATATGATTACAGCAGCAGCAACGGCTTATGCAAATAATATTCCTGTTTTATTTTTACCCGCGGATACTTTTGCGACAAGACAACCTGATCCAGTTTTACAACAATTAGAATTTGATACGAATGGTGCAATGACAACAAATGATGGATTTAAAGCTGTTTCAAGATATTGGGATCGCGTTCAGCGTCCTGAGCAACTAATGTCTAGCTTAATTCGTGCGTTTGAAGTTATGACAAACCCTGCGACTGCTGGACCTGCAACTGTGTGTATTTCACAAGATGTTGAAGGTGAGGCATATGATTTTGATTTAGAATTCTTTAAAAAACGTGTACACTTTGTGGACCGTCGTGTACCAACTGAACGTGAATTACTTGCAGCAACCGAACGAATCAAAGCAAGTAAGCGACCTGTTATCATTGTAGGTGGAGGTGCACGTTATTCAGAAGCAGGAGAAAGTCTAAAAAAATTCTCAGCTGAATTTAATATTCCTTTAGTTGAAACGCCTGCTGGGAAATCAACAGTAACAGCTGATTTTTCAAATAACTTAGGTGGTACAGGAATCTTAGGTACGTCAGCTTCTAATAAAGCCATTGATGCTGCCGATTTAATTATTGGAATTGGTACACGTTATTCTGACTTTACAACATCATCAAAAACGGCATTTAACTATGACCAAACGAAGTTTTTAAATATTAACGTGAGTCGTCCACAAACGTACAAATTTGATGCCTTGCAAGTTGTTGGAGATGCAAGAGAGTCGATTGATGCACTTTATCAACGATTAACTGGGTATCAGTCAGAATTTGGTGATAACTTAGCAACTTGGAAAGCTGAATGGTTAGTCGAGCGCGAAAGATTACATAATATCAATTTTAATCGAGAATCATTTACACCAGAGATTTCAGGCCAGTTTACACAAGATATAATGAATGAGTACGCTGATGCTTTAAACACAGAGTTTGCACAAACTGATGCATTTATTACAATTAATGATACTGTTGCTCCGGATAGTATTCCAATTGCTTCTGCTGGATCATTACCAGGTGATATGCAACGATTATGGAACCCAGTTGTACCAAATGCGTATGACTTAGAGTATGGTTACTCATGTATGGGGTATGAGGTAAGTGGTGCTTTAGGAGCTAAGATAGCTAATCCAAATCGTGAAATTTATGCGATGGTTGGTGATGGTAGTTTCCTAATGCTTCATAGTGAGTTAATCACGTCAATGCAATATGGTTATAAAATTAATGTAATGTTATTTGATAATTCTGGCTTTGGATGTATTAATAATTTACAGATGGGTAATGGTAGTGGTAGTTTTAACTGTGAATTTAGAACAATTGACAATCAAATTATGGCAATTGATTATGCTAAAGTTGCAGAAGGCTACGGTGCGAAAGTTTACCGAGTAGCTAACCGAAAAGAATTAATTGCAGCGATTGAAGATGCTAAAACACAAACGGTTTCTACCTTAATCGATATCAAAGTATTACCAAAAACAATGACAGATGGCTATGGTGGCTGGTGGCATGTTGGTGTTGCTGAAGTATCAGAAAAAGAATCTATCAAAGAAGCCTTCAAAGCAAAAGAAGAAAAACTAAAACAGGCTTGGAAATATTAAACAATAGAAAAGTGGGTAAAGATGGAGACAAGCGATTGCATGTCTCTATCTTTTTTTGAAAACATATTAAACAAATAGTTCGTAAAATATGTTATACTAAATGAAAAAATTTCACCAAGGAGCAATTAATATGGTAATCACAGCAGACTATTGGGAGAAATCGGAAAAGTTAGTACATACTTGGTTTTCAGTCGGATTAATGGTTATTTCTGTTATATTGTTACTATTATTTTTTGCTGCTATGTACAGCCATGGTAATTGGCGTAAACGATGTATGCTGGGCATAGTAGTTATTAGTGCACTCAGTGTGGTTACAGTTTTTATAGGTAAATATTATGTTAATGATTATTTAGCTGTAGCTAAAAATGCCAACCTGGTGAATCGTCAAGTCGAATGGCGACCAAACGGTTATCACTACATTGGCGATCGTCGTGGATCAAAAGTCTTAATGGTTGATATTGAGCGGACTAGCCGGTTACCCTTTTATCAAGTTGAGAACGAGAAATTGACTAATGTCACTTATCTTGGATCAGATGATTATCGCTATTTTTTAAAAATAAAAAATTATATCTATGGCGTTTCTAAAAAGGAATCACGTGTCAAGGTAAGTGATACTACGAATCAAGTTATTATTAAACGCGAGTGGGCAAAATTGACAGATGACTCATTTGAAAAAATTGGCTTTCTACCTAAAATTGGTCCAGCGATTGAGGAAGTGATTATTCCATCAATATCTGAGTCTAAAAGTTATAATCCAGGTATGAAGGTTTACGACTTGCCACTTTAACAAAAATTAAAAAAGTCCCGCAACAACAGGTTTATCAGCTATTGTGGGACTTTTTGACTGGTTTAATTATTTTCAGGTTGTTTGCTTTGAATCAATGCGAGTATTTTCCTAGAAAATGGACCAACAATGACTAATTGAAGTGGTAGAGCAGCAATTAGATTGACTTTCCATGCTGTAATATAGTTGGTTAGTAAGCTATTTGATAGACCATTCTCCATAATCACACCAAATAGTGACATACAAGTGACCATCCCGATTACCATTAGACAAGTAATCGTTAAAATAAGTTGAAGTGGCTGATTTTTATTAATTGGTAATGAAAAAGCAATCTGTTTTGCAAAGCGACCGATAATAAACATATCTAAGAGTAACGCAACAATGAATCCAGGAACAAATCCTGTAATAAAGTTTGAGAAGGTCAGTGCGTCATGTAGCGCTAAGTTATATATACTCATTCCCAAAACCATCAAAAAACACATTAAACTAGTAAATATCAAGCCTTCTTTTGGATTAGTTGGCAATTTAAAACAACTCCTTAATGATTTTATTTAACAGATGTTAGCGTAGCATAATTAAAATTTTTTCGTAAGTAAAAAATAAAAATCTCCAGCTCTTTTTACAGAGACTGGAGATTTTTTTTATTAATCGTCAAGTTTTTTAGGTTTGAAATCTTTTACTTGAACTAATTTTCCGTCATTCATCTCAAATAGTTTATCGCTCCACTCAATCATCCGTTGATCATGAGTAACCATGACAGTTGCTTTCTTTTTCTCATGAGCTTCACGAACGAGTAGTTTAACGACATTATAAGCATGTTCCGTATCTAAACTAGCTGTTGGTTCATCTGCTAAGATTAAGCTTGGATTATTAAATAATGCTCGTCCAATGGCCACACGTTGGCGTTCCCCACCTGATAAATCTCCAGGATAACTTTTTTTAAGCTCAAGTATGCCAAGTGTTCGTAATGTCTCATCAATTTTATCCGTATCGTGGCTTGATTTTTTGACTTTATCGACTAGTTTAAATTGTTCCTCAACAGTTAAGAAAGGAATTAAGTTAGATGATTGTAAAATAAAGCCAATCTCCTTAAAGCGTAATTCTGACCGACGTTTTTCAGGTAAGTCAGAAAAGTCATTACCATTGATAAAGATAGTACCTGAAGTAGGTGTCTGTAATCCACCCGCAATGGTTAAAAAAGTACTTTTACCAGAACCAGATGGACCAATAACACTGATAAATTCACCTTCATTCACTGTAAAATCTAACCCTTTAAGTGCAGTCACTTCATTATGACCTTTACCAAATTTTTTAACGATTGATTTCATTTCTAAGATTGGTTTCATGTGATTACCCTCCGATTGCGTTGATTGGATCAACTTTTTTAACTGTAATAATGGAGAAGACCCCACCAATGATTGACATAACGATTAAAACAATACCATAGATGATCCATTGTGTTAGATTAACAGCAAATGGCATAGCTTCTGGTAAAACAAATTGAATAGCATAGCTTAAAACCCCAGCAATTGCGACACCGATAACGCCAACCAAGAATGATTGAGCAACAATGGCTTTGGAAATAAATGTATTACTAATTCCTTGAACTTTCATTACGCCAAAGACTGCTGTTTTTTGTAGTGTAATAACGTACATAAAGATACCGATGATTGCTACCGCAATAACAAATAAGAAATAAATCATGGCATCAAGTGTTAATTTTTGCTCTGTATAACCAGGTAAACTTTCAATGAATGTTTGACTAGACATTTTATCTAGTTTGTCATCTGTTAAAGTTGTTTTGTCTGCATCAGATAAAACAGCGTTGATTGGATAATTGTCATTATTTTTAAACGTTTCTTTACCAAATTTTAAAATAGTTGCTGTTTTAGTGGTTGTGTATAAAACTGGCGTTGCTAGATAGTAAGATGTTGGGAAAATTCCGACAACAGTTAGTTCAGTATTATCTGAACCAATGGTCATTTTATCCCCCAGTTTGTATCCTTTATCAGCGATATTTTCCGAAATAATAATGTCACTATCAGACTTAAAACTATGTCCAGAAGATAGCTTAGGTAAAAAGAACGCATCTTTTTCTGTACCGAAAATGGAAATATTGTCTTTACCACCAGAATCAGGTAGTGCTAATGCACCACTGTAAATTGTTAATGGTGCTTTTTTTGAACTATCTACGGAATCTAAGTCTTTCAATGTCAGTTGTGATGCTGAAAGCACCCGGTTTGATTCATTGGTTAAGACTACTGATTTTGCATTCCAGTCATTGACGACTTGACTAAATTCTTGTGACAAACCATTTGCTAGTCCAGATAACATAAAAACCATCAAACTAATTAAAAACATAATGCCAATAATTAATGAGTATCTCAGTTTAGAATAACTCATTTCTTTTAATGCTAAAAACATCAAATCACTTCTTTCTATAATTTATATTTCACATAGTAACAAAATGTAACTATGTCATTAGACGAGTATAAAAACCTAAATACTAGACTTTTATACGTGTTTTTTCAACCCATTTTTTAACCACTTTGACTTAAATTGAAAATCTTTAATCAATTCTTCCGTTTGCCAGTCATTAATAATAAAGTCAGACAAACTCCTCATGACTAGCTCCATTGAAAAATATAAAAAACTTAGTGCTTCATCAATAGTAAAAATATCAAAATGATTTAAATCCAATACAGCTTGCCAATCTTTTAAAATCTGCCCCGACTGATTCATTGGGACCCGTTTGAAAACCGGTTGGCTACTGGTCGTGGTCAATAAATAAATTGCTTTCCAGTAAGGCGTAGATTGATCCATTTGGCTACACCAGATTAAATATTGTTGTAGACCGTAAAAATAATCTTCTTTATATCGATTAATGTAGCGTTGAATATCAATATGGATAATCATCGCATACTTTTTAACAATATAAAGATACGCATCATCTAAGTCGTCAAAATATTTATAAAAAGCACCTCGTGACATTTGCATATCAGTGACAATTTGTGATACTTTCACCTGAGAAATAGGTTGATTGTAAAAATTATCTAACAAAATTAAATCCATCCATTCTTTTTTTTCAGTGGACAAATTTAGAAATGTTTCTTTTGGCAATAGCACCCCTCCTTAAAAGTGACAATCTGTTACTATGGTAATTTACCTTTTTTTACTTATTTTGTCAAAGAATTGAGACTGTTGTGACTATCACTTTAAGAAACAAGATACTTTGGTTTATAATAAAATCTGATAAAATTTGCCAAGTATCATCATTTTAGGAGATCACTAATTTGATAATCTAGGTATAGAAGGAGATTAACATACTATGAATGAATTTAAAATTCTACTGGATTATATAGAAGAACACTTAGATAGTGAGATAACAATGAAAGATTTAGCTCAATTAACCAATTTATCGGTATTTAATTTACAGAAAATATTTTCGATTTTAACGTCAATTAGTCTAGGTGACTATATCCGGTATCGAAGGTTGTCCGAATCAGTTTATGATCTTCAACACACGAATGCCCGTCTGATTGATATTGCATTTAAATATGGATACCAATCATCTGAGGCTTTTTCTAGAGCATTTAAAGCGTTTTTTGGTCTATCTCCTTCTGAAGCCAGAAAAAAACATAGTCAATTGCCTGTTTTTTCACGACTGACATTGAAATGGCAATTGCAAGGAGGAGCAAAAATGACTTATAGAGTAGTAGAAGAAGGAGAACACTATATAACAGGAATTAAACGTCATTATTCGACTGTCAGTGATGGGCACCGAAATATTCCATTATTTTGGGATTATTTTAATGAGTCGTCATTATTTGATCTAATCACACAAGATGTTTGTGCAATCCATAAAAATGAAGTGCTTGGCGCCTGTTTACCAAATGATAAAGATGGGAGTTATGATTATCTAATTGGTGTAAAAACATACTTTCCAACTAAAGATGATCGCCTAGTATCTGTTGGAGTACCAGCAATGACTTGGGTTGTTTTTGAAGCAAAGGGACCAGTTCCAGATTCATTAAGACGAACCTATCAGATGATTTATGACACATTTTTTCCAAATCAAGTCTATCAATTATTAAATGAACCGGAGTATGAAATTTATCCACTTGATAAAAATCCAATGGTGGCAGACCATGTTACAGCAATCTGGCTACCAGTGGCTAAAACAGATTAAAAAAACCAGCAACTATTTTAGTTTATAGTTGCTGGTTTTTTAGTTAGTTGCAAAGCGGACTATTGACTTTTTTGGTTAAGTTGTTACTATGTATTAGGTATAGTTTATCAAAAGTTTATCAAAAAAGGAGAAAATTATGGGAGAAATAGTATTTAGTGAAACAATAAAATTAGTTTTTTTTATGTTAATTGGGGTCTTCATGGCACTAAAAAAGAAGTACAGTCCAACTGTCAATCTGTTTATTGGTTATTTATTAACTAATATTGCGTTACCAGCAGCTATTATTAATAGTTTTCAAGTAGAAAAAACGCATGAACTCAGCGAGATGATTCGATTGACCTTAATTTATTCCATCTTTATGTTACTAACCACATTAATCTTTGGTTATCTTGTTGCAAGATTATTAGGTAAAACTGGTGTTTTAAAGCGTTTATGGATTAATTGTTTGTTATTTTCAAATATTTTATTTATTGGTATTCCAATTGTTAGCAGGTTATATGGTGAAAAAGGACTGATTGTTTTAGTTATTTATAATACATTAACTAGTTTTTTTCTATTTACAGTGGGCATTATGATTTTTTCTAATAGTCGCGAGTTTCGTTTGAAAAGTTTATACACGACACCGGCAATAATCGCGTCGTTTATTGGTTATTTGTTGTTTACATGTCAAATTACTTTGCCAGAAACGATTACATCGTTCAATGTTACATTAGGTGGGTTAACGGCACCACTAGCTATGATTATTAACGGCAGTCTATTTGCCCAAAGTAATTTGAAGCAAATGCTTAGTAACACAGATAATTTACAATTCACACTTGCAAGGGTCGTTGGTATCCCACTTTTTTTCATCGCAATCTTACACTTTTTTGTTAAAGACCCTATTATTTTAGGTGTCTTAACGCTAGTTACGGCTATGCCGACCGGCTCATTAAATGCTATTTTAGCAGAGGAATATGCGGGTGAAGGAACCAAAGTATCCCAATATATTGCTTTAACAACTTGTGTGAGTATGGTGACACTACCACTCATCATGAGTATTATTTAAGTACATAATAAAAATGAGTAAGTTTATCAAATGCTGTCACTATTAAGATATTATTAGTCTAATGCTCGGTGCATAGGTATTTGATTATTAGCAGTATGAGTGATTAGATATTGTATGACATCAATGTTACCGGACTCAAAGGAAGCAGCGCAAGCTTGCAAATATAAATCCCACATCCGATAGAACTCACTGCCACGAGTACTAACAACAGTTTCTTTTACTTTGTGAAAATTAGTAGCCCAGTGTTCTAAAGTTTGTTGGTAATCACGACGTAAACTTTCCATATCAATGACTTGTAACTGATTAACCGTAATGTCTTGAATAATTTCAGCTAGGCCGGGAATATAACCACCAGGGAAAATATATTTATTAATCCAAGCATTATAGGCCCCACCTTGTTGGCGAGTAATCCCATGAATTAATGCTGTACCATGTGGAGCAAGAAGACGATTCACTACAGAAAAATAATCCGCAAGTTTTTCCTGACCTACGTGTTCGAACATTCCAACACTGGTAATATGGTCAAAATTTTGATTAGTTAGCTCTTGATAATCCATTAATAATACGTTGCATTGTCCTTCTAAATTCTCTTGCTTGATGCGTTCGTTGATTAAGTCAAATTGTTCTTGACTTAGGGTGATCCCAGTTGCTTTGACACCATATTCTTTAGCAGCTGTGAACATCAAGGTTCCCCAGCCACATCCGATATCTAATAGTGTGTCGCCATCTTTAAGAAATAATTTATTTAAAATGTGATGAACTTTATTAATTTGAGCTTGCTCAAGAGTGTCTTCAGGTGTTTTGAAATAGCCACATGAGTAAGTCAAGGTAGGATCTAACCATAGCTTGAAAAAGTCATTACCTAAGTCATAATGTGAATGAATATCTGATTTATTTTGTTTTTTTGAATGCTTTTTAAGTGTTGGTAGCCAATTAAGATAGTCTTTACTATGAAAAAAGCTATCGGCTTGTTGGTAAGCATCGTTCACCAAGTCTTGTATACTACCATCAACTTCGATTGTTTGATTCATATAAGCTTCACCCAAAGTTAGCGAAGCATTATTGGCTATTTTCTTAATTGGAATTTTTTCGTTTAACGTGATGGTGATTTGAGGTTTCTCTGTTTCTTGGCCATAAATCTGACTTGAACCATCCCAATAGGTAACTTGTACAGGTAGTGAGAATGAACGTGAAAATAATTGGTGATAAAATGTTTTATCCATCATTTGTAACCTCTCCTTAATAAGTAATTACTCAGATTTAAAAATACTTAATAGATAAATAGTATAACTAGTGTCTTCAAATGTCAAAGCGACTTGTTGTTTATGAAAAGTAAATGATAAGACTGTTTGTTAAATTTAATTGAAAAGGGTTTTAATTCAACCTGTTATCGGTTACAATGTGACTGAAATTATTACTTAGCTAAAAAGGAGGGATAGCGATGATAAAAAAAGTTACCATCAAAGATGTGGCAAAAGAATCGGGAGTTTCAATCTCAACCGTGTCACAAATTTTAAATGGTCGGACAAAACATTTTAATAAAGACACAATCAGTCGAGTGTTAGCGGTTAAAGAGCATTTAAATTATGAAGCAGATTATTTTGCTCGCCGAATGATTGTTAAAAAAAGTCGAACAATTGGTATTTTGGTACCTAGTATCAGTAATCCATACTTTGCGACCTTACTTGAGGGGATTGAGAACGTTCTGTTTAAAGAGCGCTATGTACCAATTTTTAGTGTAGTAAATCGTCAAAATCAGCGTGAAGTGAATACTTTAGATGAATTAATGCACCGGGGAGTTGACGGTTTTATTATTGCAAGTGATGCGATTTCGGATCAAGTTATTCAAGAAAAATTGACGAACCGTTATCCATACATCGTATTGGATCAAAAACAGTCGGCCCACAGTCTAGATGTGATTGCTACGGATGATTATCAAGGTGGCAAATTGGCTGCGCAACATTTACAGGAGTTAAATCATCAATCTGTTGCTGTACTCGCGCCAAAGATAATGACTGGTAATATCGAGCAGAGGGTAATTGGTTTCACTGAAAATTTTACTGGTGAGATATGTCATCTAGAGGCAGAGTTGACAAAAGATGCTGGCGTTGCAGCATCAAATAAAATTATCGAATCAACGGCTACAGGTATCTTTACTGTGAGTGATGAAATAGCATTTGGTTTATATTTAGGTTTATCGAAATTTAATAAAAAAATTCCGACAGATTATAGTTTAATTGGTTATGATAATACTGAAATGGGGGAGTATGTCACGCCAACGCTAACGACAATTAATCAACCTGCATGTCAATTAGGGCAAATAACTGCTAAAAGACTGTTAGATAGAATTAATGAACCCGACAAAGAATTGACGTTAACTAAGTTACCAGTGAATTTAATTAAACGTCATTCAACTGCACACTTGAAATAATTATTCAAATGTGCTATATTTTTATCGTCTTATTAAAACGTTTTAATAAAAATTTTTTAAACATTAAATCATTAGATGGGGTGGAGTAAATGAATCATGTGACAGTAATTGGTAGTATTAACTTGGATACAACGTTGAGAGTGCAACATATGCCTAAACCAGGAGAAACCATTCATGCAAAAGAACATTTTACAGCAGGCGGTGGTAAAGGAGCGAATCAAGCAGTCGCAGCCAAACGATCAGATGCAGAAACTTATTTTATTGGTGCAGTTGGTAATGATGCTGCTGGCTCTATGATGACGGATTTATTGAGTCAAGAAGGAATCGATATTTCTGGAGTAGTTACTTTAGATCGTAAGTCAACAGGCCAAGCATTCATCACAGTTGATGACGAAGGTGAAAATAGCATTACCATTTTTTCTGGAGCAAATAACGATATAACTCCAAGTCAGGCACAATCTTTTAAAGCAGTAATTGAAAAAAGTGATTTTATAATTGCTCAATTTGAAAGTGCTATCAACAGTACAATTGAAGCATTTAAAATTGCTAGAGAAGCAAATGTTCGTACAATTTTAAATCCTGCACCTGCATTAAAAGATGTTCCAAGTGAATTATTGGCTGTTACCGATATGATTGTACCAAATGAAACGGAAACGGAAATTTTAACTGGAATTAAAGTTGTCGATGACCAAAGTTTGGAAAAAGCCGCTAATTATTTTCATGATTTAGGGATTGAAGCAGTCTTAATTACGCTTGGCAGCAAGGGTGCTTTTTATCATGTTAATGGGCATAGTGGGATTGTTCCAGCTTATCGTGTGAAAGCAGTCGATACAACGGCAGCAGGAGATACATTTATTGGTGCTTTAAGTTCAGTTTTAACAAAAGATTTTAGCAATTTAGAAGAAGCGATTCGCTATGGTAATCGTGCGTCATCACTAACAGTTCAACGTTTTGGTGCACAACCATCTATCCCATTCAAACAAGAATTAATTTAGAAAGAAGGAAAAGTAAATGAAAAAATCACCAGTGATTAACTCAGATATTTCTCGTGTCATTGCTCAAATGGGGCATTTTGATAAATTAAGTATTGGCGATGCAGGGATGCCGGTTCCAATGACAACTGAAAAAATTGATTTGGCAGTTACAAATGGCGTTCCAAGTTTTATGGATGTCTTAAATAATGTACTAGAAGAACTAGAAGTTCAACGTATTTATTTAGCAGAAGAAATTAAGACTGCCAATCCAGATATGTTAGTAGCAATTAAAGAACGGTTACCTGAGATGCCGATTTCTTTTATTCCACATAGTGAAATGAAACAAGAATTAACAAATTGTCACGCTTTTATTCGTACAGGTGAAATGACACCTTATGCCAATATTTTGTTAGAGAGTGGCGTAGTCTTTTAATCTATCATTTATTATGATTATTAATTAGTAGGAGGAAGTTTAATGAATGTTGTCGCGTTGTTAATTGGTTTAGGACCATTATTAGGTTGGGGGTTATATCCAACAATTGCCTCTAAAATTGGCGGTCGACCAGTGAATCAAATTTTAGGTTCAACACTTGGTACGTTGATTTTTGCTCTGGTTTTATTTATGATGAAAGGGTTACCGTTTCCAACTGGAAACAGTTTAATCTTAGCTATTTTATCTGGTGTGGGTTGGGCCGTCGCACAAATTATTACGTTCCAATCATTTAAATTAGTCGGTTCTTCTCGTGCTATGCCAGTTACAACAGCCTTTCAGTTATTAGGTGCTTCTCTTTGGGGAATGATTCATTTAGGAGATTGGCCAACAGTAACTGAAAAAGTTATTGGGATATTAGCTTTAGTTCTGATTATTATTGGTGCTAAACTAACAGTTTGGTCAGAGCAAAAAGATGTTGAGGATGCTAAAATAATGCGTAAAGCTGTGATTTATTTGGCTATTGGGGAAATTGGTTACTGGGCTTACTCAGCTGCACCTCAAGAAGCAAAATTAAATGGTATTGAGGCCTTTTTACCTCAAGCAATTGGGATGTTATTAGTAGCAGTAATTTACGCAATGTTCTTGTCATTTAGAGAAAAATCTGCCTTTACGGAAAGTGTTTCTTATAAACATATTATTTCTGGTTTCTTCTTTGCGTTTGCAGCATTAACATATTTAATTTCTGCACAACCTAATATGAATGGGCTAGCAACTGGCTTTATCTTGTCGCAAACATCAGTTGTTTTAGCAACTTTGACTGGTATCTGGTTCTTAGGTCAAAAGAAATCAAAAAAAGAAATGGTAGTGACAATTGTCGGTTTAGTCTTAATTATTTTAGCAGCAACCGTTACTGTAATTATTTAAATTAAAAAGCTTAGAAGTTTAGGTCTTAAAAACCTAACTTCTAAGCTCAGACTGTAGACAAAGTATCAAAAATTTGATACTTTGTCTTTTTTTCTTGGTAAAATAGAGAAAAGGAGTTGCTTCCATGCTAAAAAAACAAGATATGAGCAAACGTAATCAAATTGGTTTTTATTCTCTAGAAGATTTAGTTCCCAAGGAACATCTATTAAGAGATATTGATAAATATGTAGATTTTAATTTTATTTATAAGTTAGTTGAAGATAAATACGATGAATCAAATGGCCGCCCTAGTATAGATCCGGTTCTATTAATTAAACTTCCGTTGATTCAGTATCTTTATGGTATAAAAAGTATGAGACAAACTATTAAAGATGTTGAGGTTAACATGGCTTATCGCTGGTTTTTAGGTTTGGATATCGAAGATGCTGTTCCTCACTTCTCAACCTTTGGCAAAAATTATTCTAGAAGATTTCGTGGTACAGATATCTTTGAACAAATATTTTACGGCATATTAGAACAGTGTATTGAAGCTGAATTAGTGGATACTTCTGAAGTATTTATTGATGGTACTCATATAAAAGCACATGCAAATAATAAAAAATATGAAAGTAACGAAGTTACTGAAGAAACTCTTTTTTATGTGGAATCACTACAAAAAGAAGTTGAAATAGATAGAGAAAAAAGATTAAAAAAGCCCTTAAAAAGAAGAGAGGAAAGTGAAAATCAGGTAAAACATAAAAAAATTAGTAAAACAGATGATGAGAGTGGTTGGTTCCATAAAGGAGAGCATAAACAGGTTTTTGCTTATGCTGCACAAGTAGCATGTGACAAGAATGGTTGGGTTTTAGGATATACAACTCATCCTGGTAATCAACATGATAGTCGGACATTCATCGATATCTATAATAAATTACAAAGTCACTTTACCTTAGATAAATTAGTAATGGACGCTGGATACAAAACACCTGGTATAGCCCATTTATTATTTCAAAATAATTTAACACCTATTTTTCCATATAAAAGACCTATGACCAAAAAAGGATTTTATAAAAAACATGATTATGTTTACGATGAATACTACGATCAATATATCTGCCCTAATGTGAAAATTTTAAGCTATACAACAACTAACAGAGACGGATATCGTGAATACAAAAGTAATACGTCTGATTGTAGTCAATGCCCTTTGATTGCCTATTGTACTGAGTCAAAAGAAAAGAGGAAATTAATTCAACGACATTTATGGGAAAATGATATGGAACGTTGTGAAGACATACGTCATTCCCTTGGAATGAAAGCTATATATAATAATCGAAAACAAACAATTGAGCGATTATTTGGAACGGCAAAAGAATTTCATGGCTTACGTTACACTAATTTAATTGGGAAAGAAAAAATGCACATGAAAATTGGGCTCACTTTCGCATGCCTTAACATTAAAAAATTAGCAAAAATGCTTAAATTAAGAGACCTGAAGGGCTCTATTTTTTTATCTATTTTGGGAATTTTATCAAAAATAATGATAAGATACAAAAAAACAAACCAATTACCCTTTATGAGCAACTGGTTTGTCTTCAATCTGAGCTTAGAAGTTTAGGTCTTAAAAACCTAACTTCTAAGCTTTTTAATTTGGAATAGCGGTATAACCAGCTTCTTTTATTTGATTAATCAGTTGGTCCATTGATACGATTGTTTGATCAAACTTAACCGTGACTTGTTTTTTTCTTAAAGAAGACTTAATTTTCAGGACACCATCAAGTTGGTTAAGAGCTGTTTCGATGTGGTTAATACAATGGTCACACGACATATCTGGTACATTAAATGTTTGTTTCATTGTTTATAAACCCTCCTAAGAAAAATTATGATAATGTTAAATTTACCATATCATTTGAACGTTAAAGTGTCAAAAACTTAGATTAGACTAGTTTTAATAAGTGTACAACCCCTGTGGTGACCATCGTAATTCCGACACCAATAATGGTTGGTACAATAAATGATGTAAAGGTCCATTTTTTACTTTTCGTTTCTTTGTAAATTGTAAATAAAGTTGTTGAACATGGCCAATGATACAAGGTAAACAATAAGACATTCATTGCTGTTAACCAAGTCCAACCGTTACTAATTAAAAGCTGTCTGAACTCACTTAGTGAACTAAAGTCAGTAATGGTTCCGGTTGCCATATAGCCCATCAGCATGATAGGAATCACGATTTCATTGGCTGGCAGTCCTAAAATAAACGCCATCAAGATGGTACCGTCTAAGCCCATCAAGCGAGCGAAAGGATCAATTGCGTGAATGACATGTTGCAAAATAGATGTGTCACCTATTGTAATATTTGCTAAGAGCCAGATAACTAGTCCAGCAGGCGCTGCAACGACAACAGCTCGCCATAAAACAAACAACGTTCGATCGAAAATAGAACGAACAACGACTTGTTTAATCTGTGGTTTACGATAAGGTGGCAATTCTAAGGTAAAAGAAGATGGTAACCCTTTTAAAATAGTTTTAGACAGTAATTCAGAGACCCAAATAGTTGATAAGACACCAAGTACAATGACCGCAGTTAAAAAAACTGCAGCTTGTAATGACGAAGCGATACTATTACTATTTGATGCGAAAAACATCATAATGACAGCAATCAAAATAGGGAAACGACCATTACACGGAACAAAATTATTAGTAATGATGGCGATGAGACGTTCTCGTGGTGAATCAATGATTCTTGTTCCGACAACGCCAGCAGCGTTACAGCCAAAACCCATACACATCGTTAAAGCTTGTTTTCCACAAGCACCGGCTTTTTGGAAGTATTTATCTAAATTAAAGGCAATTCTAGGTAAGTAGCCAAAGTCTTCGAGTAAAGTAAAGACTGGGAAAAAAATTGCCATAGGTGGTAACATCACTGCAATTACTGTAGTTAAGACTTTATAAATACCATCAATTAAAACACTACGAATTGTTTCTGGAACGCCTAAAAATATGGCGCCATTCATTAGCCAACTACCGATTTTTTCAAAGTTTGAAGCTAAAAAATTAGATGGTCCATCGGCACCTTTGATAGTAAACCAAAAGACAAGTAGTAATAGTAGAATCATCATTGGAATACCGGTACTTTTTTGTGTGAGTAATTTATCCAGTTTTCGGTCACGTTCGTCATAATTAGTGTCGCCATATATAATTACATCATTAGCGATGGCTGATGCTTGATCAAGTAAAGCTAAGATTTCAGTGTCAGGATTTTCATGAATTTGTTTTAAAGCTTCTAACATATAAGGATTCGTCTTTATATCACCCTCAATGACTTTAGCAACGGTGGGCATCAGTTCATCAAAACCATTTTTTTGGACGGCTGAAGTACCAATTACAGGTACACCCAAGCGTTCTTGTAATTTTGGTAAGTTAATTTGAATTTTTTTCTTTTTTGCCTCGTCCATCAGATTGACACAGACAATGACTTTGGCTGTAATTTGCATAATTTGCAAGACTAGATTAAGATTACGTTCCAAACTTGTCGCATCACAAACGACAATTGTTGCTTCAGATTCTGATGATTGAATAAAATCACGTGCAACTTCTTCTTCCTGTGAATGTGCAATTAGGGAGTAAGTTCCTGGTAAATCAACTAAAATATATTGCTGATTTTGATATGTTGTCACACCCTGAGCAATGCCAACTGTTTTTCCTGGCCAGTTACCAGTATGTTGTCTTAAACCAGTTAATTTGTTGAAAAGAGAACTTTTCCCAACATTTGGATTCCCTGCTAGCGAGACAACATGATCTGAGTCATGTTTTTTTCAATCGTGAAAGTTTCAGTAGTTAATTCCATTAATTAGTCACCTCAATGTCTATATATTGGGCATCGGCATTGCGTAATGCAATAGTTGTTCCTCTCAGGCGGTAAGCTATTGGATCACCAGTTGGGCTGATTAAAATTTTTTTGATAGGTGTTCCAATATAAAAACCCATGTCATACAAGCGTCGTTGCATGCCGCTATCTGGATGTGAGATATTTTTAATGATACCAGTTTGATTTAGGGTTAAATCGTTAACCGCAACCATATAATCCACTCC
The DNA here is from genome assembly GCF_001998885.1 of Vagococcus penaei. Taxonomy (NCBI): domain Bacteria; kingdom Bacillati; phylum Bacillota; class Bacilli; order Lactobacillales; family Enterococcaceae; genus Vagococcus; species Vagococcus penaei. The sequence goes on along the minus strand of NZ_CP019609.1, from coordinate 694,988 downwards.
TTTTTAGGTAAACCTAATTTTAATTTATTATACACCTAAATAGTTTTTTAATCAATAATGATTTGATTGGTCAGAAACTTTACAATTAATGTTTCTTTTATTGGTAACTTATCGTTATAATAAAGGTAATAAAAAGAAAAGTGGGTGTTTTAGAATGGATACAGTACAAGAGTTTTGTCGTAAATATTATGTCAATCGTAAAGGGACACAATCACTCAAGTGGGATGGTGTTGAAGGTCGCTTTGGTGAAGCGGATTTATTTCCTTTGTGGGTAGCCGATATGGATTTTAAAGTACCAGAACGTGTCCAACACGCAATGATTGAACGGATTGAGCATGGGACGTTTGGCTATTCCTTTGTTCCAAAAAGTTATTTTAAAGCATTTAATCAGTGGCATTTAAAACGCCATGGATTCGAAGCGAATGCAAGTTGGTTTCGCTTTTGTACTGGAGTGGTGAATGCTTTTAATTACGTTATTCAGTCATTGACTCAGCCTGATGATAGTGTCTTAATTTTATCGCCAGTCTATTATCCATTCTATGACGCAGTGACCAATAATGGTTGTCAATTAGTTGTTTGCGAATTGACACAAGGTGCTAATGAATATCATTTAGACATGGTACAATTTGAACAACAAATTTGCCAAAATGATGTTAAAGTATTTTTACATTGTTCACCGCAAAATCCAGTTGGAAAAGTTTGGAGTCCTAAAGAATTGACTCAAATGTTTGAGATTTGTTACAAATACAATGTTAAGATTATTTCGGATGAAATACACCAAGATTTTATGGCACCAGGTCAAAAATTCACAAGTGCTTTAATGCTAGATGAGAAATATTATCCGTTATTATACGTCTTAAATGCGCCGTCTAAAACGTTCAATTTAGCATCATTATTACATTCACATATTATTATTCCAGATAAAAAAAATCGTGTGTTGTATGATGAGTACGCTAAAAAAGTTAGTCATAATCCAGTAAGTATTATGGGGATGATTGCGACAGAAGCTAGTTATTTGTATGGCGAGGAGTGGTTTGAAGGGCTGCTAAAAGTCATAGATACAAACCATAAGCTAATTTGTCAGTTATTTGCTAAACATCTACCAATGGTTCGTGTTATGCAACGACAAGCGACTTATTTATCTTGGATTGACTTGAGCGCCTATGTCCCTAACGATCAGTTAATTGATATCGTTCAACGGAAAGCTAAGTTAGCGGTTGATTATGGAGAGTGGTTTGGTGAAAATGGTCATGGCTTTATTCGAATTAATTTGGCAACTTCCCCTGAAAATATCGAACAAGCTATACTACGTTTAATTACAGAGATTAAATAACATATCAAATAGAAAATTTTTATTAAAACAATTAATTTTAAAAAAAATGTTCTTCTTGATATGCTAAAATACGTTTATTATTAAATCATTTATGCGTAAGGAGAGTAATATGGGGAAAAAAAGAGCAGATTTAAAAAAAGAAAAACAAAAGGCAACACCACTGAAAAAAGTGTTCATAACATTAGTAATTATTTTAGGTGTTATTTTGATTGGTGCTGGCGGTTTTGTTGCGAAAACATATATGGATGTTAGAAGCGTTGCTAATAAGGTTAGTAAACCTGCTGGTGGTAAACGTGAGTATCCTGTTGGACAAGCCGACAAGGATAACATCGAGAATGGTAAACCTTTTTCTGTCTTACTGATGGGGATTGATACCGGTGATTTTGGACGTAAAGATTTAGGCCGCTCAGATACAATAATGGTAGCAACAGTGAATCCAAAAGAACAGAAAACAACTTTAGTTAGTTTACCACGAGATACTAGAACGGAAATCGTTGGATACAACAATGGACAATTAGATAAGTTAGCACATGCGTATGCTTTCGGTCAAGAATCGATGGCGATGAGTTCAACTGAAAAATTATTAGACATTCCGTTAGACCATTATGTATGGTTGAATATGGAAGGATTTGAAGATTTAGTCAACGCTGTGGATGGTGTTGAAGTAAATAATAAGTTTGAGTTTAAGCAAGATGGTTACACGTTTAAAAAAGGTAAAAATAAGTTGAATGGTAAGGAGGCTTTAGCATATACAAGAATGCGTTATGAAGATCCAAAAGGTGACTATGGTCGCCAAGATCGTCAACGTGAAGTAGTTGAAGCGATTGCCCAAAAAGGTTTGAGTTTAAAAGGTATTTCTCAATACAAGGATATTTTAAGAGCGATTGAGGATAATATGCAAACTGATTTAAGTTGGGATGAGATGATTAAGATTGCTATGGATTACCGTAGTTCATTTAGCACTATTCAACAAGAAACTTTACAAGGTGAAGGCGTTTGGATTGATGATATCTCTTATCAAGAAATACCAGAAGTAGAGTTACAACGTGTGCAAACTATCTTACAAGGACAATTAAAATAGACAACAGCTAAAAAAGGTTACTAGTGCGAATGAAGCACTAGTAACCTTTTTTATTTAGTGTGTTTTATTTAAGCTAGGGCCCCCATTGGATCCCAAGGACTTAAAACTGTCACATCATCGGCTTCAAGAATAGCTTGCAGTTCTGCCGATAAGAATTTTTTATTGATAACGACTTGATAAGTATATTCATTTAACCAGTCATCACTCATCACAAAGTAGCCTTTGTCTCCAACTTTATCTCCCCAGCTATTTTCAACTTTCCATTTAGTTGGTTGGTCATCAACAAGATTAACACCTGTTAAAACCATTGCGTGGGTCATAAGGCTTTCTCCGTAATCTAAGCGTTCAGCTTTTGTCATATCAAAATCAAAGCCAAACGTTTCATTGACGTTGTATGTGTTCAGTGCCATGATACCGGTATCGCGTGTTGATGATTGGCCGACATCACAGCCAAACCAAACGTCTTCACCAGTTTTAAGTTGTGCAATGGCCAATTTTTTGAAGGTCTCAATATCAAGGTTTAAATGACGGACTTCTTTGCCACCAACAACTGAGCCAAGCATTTCAACGGTATATAATTGATTATAAGGTTTGTCAGCAGTAGGTGCGTTGATGACACTGACGTATTCAGATAAGTCCCGTCCAATAAATTGGTCGTAGAAGGTATGTGGTGTTAGATTTTCGAAATGATGGAATTCATTATTATCATCACGAAAAGCAAAATCAAATGTTTTTGGTGGTGTTCCTAAACTTGTACATAGAAATGAATAGACATCATTTAACATGTGGCTTTTCGCATTTGTAATATCTGTTTCAGTTGCACCATTTGCGACTAATTGGCGTAATGTGTTCGCATCTTTACGTAATTTTTTGTTTAAATAAGTATTTAATTCACGACTCATAGAGCTATTGAATGATTCAGGCATAACTGATTTTGGTACAAGACCATATTTTTGAATAATGGCGACCATCATGTCCCATTGACCACCATCTTGTTGAGGGGTTTGTAGTAAAAAACTCACTTTACGACTAGTTAAAGGCTCATCAGCTGTATTCAAAATATTTTCATAAAAGTAATTAGCTTTTTCAAATTTATCCCAAAAGAACGTATAGTTTTGTGATAATTCAAAATGTTTTAAATGAAAGTCTTGTTGAATTTGGAAACGGAAAGTATTTAGCGCAGCAAACATCCAACAACGTCCACTTTGTTTTTGATTGGCAACTTTACCAGTATCTAAATCTATTGAGAAAACGGGCGTATTATCAATAGCTGCTTGACTGTCTGAAGAGGCTGCTAAGATACCATTTTTCATAACAGCACGTTGGCTTGTTAGATGATTAATTGATGACGTAAAGTTGTCATCGTATTGTTTGATTTGTTCTAAAGAAATTTCTTGACTCATATAAACACCCTTTCTAAGTTATTACATCTTATTGTACTCTTTTTAAATAAAAATCATAGTCTAATGGTATGAATTTTTTGTAAAATAGAGCAACGATAATGGCGAAAATATGTTCGCTATGATACACTATTAAGGTGTAAAAAAACTGGAAAAGAGGTAGCTAAATGATTGAAAAAGATATGAGTCATCCCTTTGAACTAGTATCTAAGTATTCGCCAGCGGGAGACCAACCTAAAGCAATTGATACTTTAGTTACAAATATAAATAATCAAGAAAAAGAGCAGATTTTACTAGGTGTTACGGGTTCTGGTAAGACATTTACGGTCTCAAATGTGATTAAAGAGGTCACAAAACCAACTTTGGTTATTGCTCATAATAAGACACTTGCTGGTCAATTGTATAGTGAATTTAAAGAGTTTTTCCCAAATAATGCAGTAGAGTATTTTGTTAGTTATTACGATTACTATCAACCAGAGGCATATGTGCCATCGAGTGACACATATATCGAGAAAGATGCCAGTATTAATGATGAAATTGATCAACTGCGACATTCAGCGACGAGTGCCTTGCTAGAACGAAATGATGTCATTGTTGTGGCATCTGTCTCATGTATTTATGGATTAGGGGATCCTAATGAGTACCAAAACCAAGTGGTTTCTTTACGAATTGGCATGGAAATGGGACGTGATCAATTATTGAGAGCTTTAGTTGATATTCAATTTGATCGTAATGATATCGATTTTCAGCGTGGGCGTTTTCGCGTGCGTGGTGATGTTGTCGAAATTTTTCCAGCATCACGTGATGACCATGCACTACGTGTCGAATTTTTTGGTGATGAAATAGATCGAATTCGTGAAGTTGACGCATTAACGGGCGAAATTTTAGCTGATCGTGAGCATGTGGCGATTTTCCCAGCGACTCACTTTGTGACTAATGAAGACCATTTGGAAGAAGCAATTGCCAATATTCAAAAGGAACTTGAAGAACGATTAGCAGAACTTCGAGGTGAAAATAAGTTATTAGAAGCACAACGTTTAGAACAACGAACCAATTATGACATCGAAATGATGCGTGAAATGGGCTACTGTTCGGGGATTGAAAACTACTCACGTCATATGGACGGTCGCCAACCAGGCGAAGCTCCATATACTTTACTTGATTTCTTTCCAGATGATTTTTTAATGGTTGTTGATGAATCACATGTGACTATGCCACAAATTCGCGGGATGTATAATGGTGACCAGGCACGGAAAAAAATGTTAGTGGACTATGGTTTCCGTTTACCAAGTGCTCTAGATAATCGTCCGCTAAAATTGGAAGAGTTTGAAAAACATGTCAACCAAATCATGTACGTTTCAGCGACACCAGGACCCTATGAAATGGAGCGAACGGATAAAGTGGTTGAACAAATTATTCGTCCGACAGGCTTACTAGATCCAACAGTTGAAGTGCGTCCGATTATGGGACAAATTGATGATTTGGTTGGTGAAATTAATGCACGTGTTGACCGAAATGAACGAGTGTTTATTACGACATTAACCAAGAAAATGTCTGAAGATTTAACAGATTACTTGAAAGAATTAGGCATGAAAGTTAAATATCTGCACAGTGATATTAAGACACTTGAGCGAACAGAAATCATCCGTGAGCTACGCTTAGGAACATTTGATGTGTTAATAGGGATTAACTTATTACGTGAAGGAATCGATGTACCAGAAGTATCGCTAGTAGCGATTTTAGATGCTGATAAAGAAGGGTTCTTAAGGAGTGAACGCTCATTAGTCCAAACAATTGGGCGAGCTGCTCGAAATTCTAACGGAAAAGTTATCATGTATGCCGATAAAATGACCGATTCTATGGCCCGAGCAATTGATGAAACTAAACGTCGACGAATGATTCAAGAAGATTATAATACAGCACATGGTATTGAACCAAAAACGATTATTAAAGAAGTCCGTGACTTGATTCGTGCTGTGAAGGTAGCTGAGGAAGACGAAACCTATGATTTAACACAAACATATCGTGAGATGTCACGTGAAGAAAAAGAAGCAACCTTGTTCTCTATGGAGCAAGAAATGAAACAAGCTGCAAAAGAATTAGATTTTGAGAAAGCCGCCACTTTACGTGATGCGATTCTTGAATTGAAATCTGGAAAGTAGGTAGTTAAATGGCGAATGATAAGATTATTATAAAAGGTGCACGTGAAAATAACCTGAAAGATATTGATGTGACAATTCCTAGAGATAAATTAGTCGTTGTGACTGGTCTTTCTGGTTCAGGTAAAAGTTCTTTGGCTTTCGACACATTATATGCAGAAGGGCAAAGACGTTACGTTGAGAGTCTCTCAGCGTACGCTCGCCAATTTCTTGGTCAAATGGATAAGCCTGACGTTGATAGTATCGAAGGCTTAAGTCCAGCAATTTCCATCGACCAAAAAACAACGAGTAAAAATCCGCGATCAACAGTGGGAACTGTAACCGAGATTAATGATTATTTAAGGTTACTTTATGCACGAGTTGGTCATCCGATTTGTCCTAATGATGGCACGCCAATTGAAAGTCAGTCGCCTGAACAAATGGTAAACCAAGTATTAGAGTTACCAGAACGGACCAAAATTCAAATTTTAGCCCCCATTGTTACGGGGAAAAAAGGCCAACATAAAAAGGTCTTTGAGAAAATTCAAAAAGAAGGTTTTGTTCGCGTACGTGTAGATGGTGAACTATATGATTTATCCGAAGTTCCCGAACTGGAAAAAAATAAAAAGCATGACATAGCGATTATCATTGACCGGATTGTAATTAAAGAAGGTATTCGTTCGCGTTTATTTGACTCTTTTGAGGTGGCTTTACATTTAGCAGAAGGTTACGCAATTGTTGATGTCATTGGACAAGAGGAAATTTTATTTAGTGAGCATTATGCGTGTCCATACTGTGGGTTTACAGTTGGTGAAATTGAACCACGTCTATTTTCATTTAATACGCCATTTGGAGCGTGTCCAGACTGTGACGGACTAAGTGTCAAATTAGAAGTTGACGTTGACTTAGTTGTACCTGATGGAATGAAAACTTTGCGTGAAGGGGCTCTTGTCCCGTGGAATCCCATCAGCTCGAATTATTACCCACAAATGTTAGAACAGGCCTGTGAGACATTTAAAATTGATTTTGATACACCATTTAACGAGTTATCCAAAGAACATCAACAACTTGTTTTATATGGTTCAGAGGGTGAGCTATTTCATTTTCATTATAAAAATGAGTTCGGTGGTGTTCGTGATGTAGATATTCCTTTTGAAGGTGTTGTCACCAATATTAAGCGACGTTACCACGAGACGAATAGTGACTATACACGTGACCAAATGCGACTTTATATGACAGAGCTAACTTGTGAGACCTGTCATGGCTATCGGTTAAATAAGCAAGCTTTATCTGTAAAAGTTGATAATCATCATATCGGTGAAATTAGTAACTTATCTATTCGTGAATCCGTTGACTATTTCTCATATTTGACACTAAGTGAACAAGAGATGACTATTGCGAAACCAATTCTTAAAGAAATCGGTGACCGGCTAAGTTTCTTAAATAATGTGGGATTGAGTTATCTAACTCTCAGTCGTTCTTCTGGAACGTTATCAGGTGGGGAGGCACAACGAATTCGACTAGCAACACAAATTGGGTCGAATTTATCAGGTGTTTTGTATATATTAGATGAGCCATCTATTGGCTTACATCAACGTGATAATAATCGATTAATTGATTCGTTAAAGAAGATGCGCGATTTAGGTAACACGTTAATCGTAGTTGAACATGACGAAGATACAATGCGTGCTGCGGATTATCTTATCGATATTGGGCCAGGTGCTGGGGAACACGGTGGAGAAGTCATGGCTTATGGGACACCTCAAGAAGTTGAAAATAATCCAAAGTCATTAACTGGTCAATATTTATCTGGTAAAAAAGTGATTCCAATTCCCAATGAACGGCGCCAAGGAAATGGTCAAAAAATCACTATTAAAGGAGCCACTGAGAACAACTTAAAAAATATTTCAGTTGATTTTCCATTAGGAGAATTTATTGCTGTTACTGGTGTATCAGGTTCTGGTAAAAGTACACTAGTCAATTCGATTCTTAAGCGGGCTCTTGCTCAAAAAATCAATCATAATTCTCAAAAACCTGGTAAATACAAATCAATTACTGGTTATGAATCAATTGAGAAAATTATTGATATTGACCAAAGTCCGATTGGTCGAACACCTCGCAGTAATCCTGCAACCTATACGAGCGTCTTTGACGATATGCGTGATTTATTTGCGCAAACAAATGAGGCCAAAGTCCGTGGGTATAAAAAAGGTCGCTTTAGTTTTAACGTTAAAGGTGGTCGCTGTGAAGCGTGTCGTGGTGATGGAATTATTAAAATAGAGATGCATTTTTTACCGGACGTTTATGTACCGTGTGAAGTTTGTCATGGCAAGCGATATAATTCTGAAACGTTAGAAGTAAAATATAAGGGTAAGAATATTGCTGATATCTTAGAAATGCGTGTCGAAGAAGCTGTTCCATTCTTCCAAGCTATCCCTAAGATTCACCGTAAATTACAGACAATTGTTGATGTTGGTCTTGGCTATGTCAAACTTGGTCAGTCCGCAACGACATTATCAGGTGGTGAAGCACAACGAATGAAATTAGCGAGTGAGTTACATAAGCGCTCAACGGGTAAAAATTTCTACATTCTTGATGAGCCGACAACGGGCTTACATGCTGATGATATTAGTCGTTTATTGGTTGTTTTAAACCGTTTAGTTGATGCAGGTAATACCGTATTGGTGATTGAGCACAATTTGGATGTCATTAAAACAGCAGACCACATTATTGATTTAGGCCCAGAAGGTGGCGATGGCGGGGGTACGATTGTCACGATTGGTACACCAGAAGATGTCTGTCAAGTTGAAGAAAGTTTTACTGGTCAATATTTGAAAGAGGTTATGAAATAATTTAATGTTAACTTCTTTTAATTGAGCAGATGTGTTTAAATTTTAACTACTTATGAGTAGTGTAAGATAATAAAAATGATAGATATAGCGATTAACTGTATCTATCATTTTTTGTATTTACTTCGACTAGTATTAAAATAGGTATAGTTTGTTTTACTATTGATAAAAATGACTCAAGTCTCAAATTCATTAATTTTTTTTAAAAGGAACACTTTTGTGGTGTTTTCTTGTGAAAATAAGTTATACTATTTATTAAGTAAACACATATTTAATTAATTTTTTTCATCAATTGGTATAGATTAAAATAGGAAAAGGTGGTCTTAACGTGTTATCTGATAAGTCAATGGAAGAATTGAGTCCATTCGAATTAAATTTATTCTTGGAGAAGAAACTTCAAACAACCAGTCACAATAATTTAAAATTACTAAATGCCGGTCGTGGTAATCCTAATTGGACGGCATCAACTCCAAGAGAGGCTTTCTTTTTACTAGGGCAATTTGCGACACAAGAAACAATGGCTTCACAAACAGGATTAATGGCAAGAATGATTGAACCTAGTCCTGGACGCTTTGAGCGGTTCATTGATTTTTTAACGAAACAGCCAGGCAAAGGAGCTAAATTTTTAAAGACAATTTTATTAGATAACCCTGACTATTTAGGGCTTGATAGTCACGATTGGCTTGATAAGATACTAGACTATATTATTGGGGATAATTATCCATCGCCAGTTCGTTGTTTGAATGGCTGTGAACAACCAATTAAAGCGTATTTAAATGAGTCACTATTCGCCAATCAAACGGAAGCATTTGATATTTTTGCCGTTGAAGGTGGAACTGCCGGTATTTGTTATTTATTTGATACGTTATTGACTAACCATTTATTAAATCAAAATGACCGTATTGCGCTACTATTACCAACATTTGCACCTTATCTGGAAATTATGGATCTACCTAGATATCAATTTGATGTGGTAGAAATTAAGGCAGAGGCGACTATTTTTGAAGGAAAGATTAGTTATCAATATTCCAAAGAGGAAATTGATAAATTAAAAGATGACTCCATCAAAGCAGTTTTTGTTGTTAATCCAAGTAACCCGACTGCGAATGCAATGTGTCAAGAAACCATTGATCAAATGAAACAAATTGTTTCTGAAGATAATCCTAATTTAATGATTTTAACGGATGATGTGTACGGGACGTTTGTAGAAAATTTTCAATCATTGTTTGCTGAATTACCTTATAATACAGCTTGTATTTATTCTTATTCTAAGTATTTTGGCTCAACGGGTTGGCGTATTGGTACAATTGCTGTGGCGAAGGAAAATGTTTTTGATAGATTACTAAAAGAGTTACCATTAACACAAAAAATGATTTTACAAAAACGTTATAGCGCCCTACATCCTAAGATTGATGAGATTTTATTTATTGATCGTTTAGTTGCCGACAGTCGTTCGGTTGTTTTAAACCATGCAGCAGGACTATCATCCGTACAGCAAGTAATGATGACACTTTTTAGTTTATATGGTTTATCTGATGAAGGTAACGATTATAAAGCTGAGGTTATGTCAATTTGTCATATTCGAGAAAAATTACTGTTGGATATGTTAGAGATAGACGAACTCTTTCCGGCTTTGAATACAGCTTATTATGTAGAAGTTGACGTTAGCGATTGGCTCGAAAAGCGTTTTGGAGCAGACTTTGCTGCTTATTTAACTAATCGTTGGACGATTACTAAAGTCCTGACGCTTTTAGCTGAAAAAGAACGTTTAATGCTGTTGAAAAGTGATGCTTTTGGTAGTAAACCATGGGCAATTCGCATTTCTCTAGCTAACTTAGATACTGATGATTACCTTGAAGTAGGTAAACGAATTTTACGGTTATCTGAGTACTTGAAAGAAGACTGGATGGCTTATAAAAAGCAGCAACAAATTAGTTAAATGATTGTTATGACGAGTTAAGCTCACTATGCTTAGCTCGTTTTTTTATATCTACTAATTAGTTAGTTGAGTCAGTAAATTTTTCACTATATCTTATGATACACCAGGTATGTTATAATAGATAAGTTCATGTAGAGAAGGAGTGACTAGTATGTCAGAAAAACAAATAGATAGTTTACAATTAGTTGTCATCACTGGGATGAGTGGTGCTGGTAAAACCGTCGCCATTCAAAGTTTTGAAGATATGGGATTTTTCTGTATTGATAATTTACCTCCAAGTTTAATACCAAAATTTTGGGAATTAATTAAAGAATCTGGAAAAATTACGAAAATTGCTTTGGTGATTGACTTACGCTCACGTGCTTTTTTTGAAGAAATTCAAAGCATGTTAATCGAAATTGAAAATACTAAATTAGTTGATACAACTGTGATGTTTTTAGATGCTTCAGATAAAGAGTTAGTTTCACGTTATAAAGAAACACGACGTGCTCATCCATTAGCAATGGATGGTTTAGTGACTGAGGGTATCGCTCGGGAACGTGAACTTTTAAAAGAGTTAAAAGCTGAAGCTCAGTTAGTGATTGATACGACTAATTTAGCACCACGTCAACTGCGCGAACAAATTATTGCTAATTTTACGTCAACAAATGAATCAACGTTTCATGTGCAAGTAGTATCTTTTGGCTTTAAGTATGGTTTACCAATTGATGCTGATATAGTAATGGACGTTCGTTTTTTACCGAACCCACATTATGTGGCTGAATTACGCCCGTTAAATGGGATGGACCAACCAGTATATGATTACGTCATGGATTCAGAGATGACAGAAGATTTTTATCAAAAATATGAGGCTTTAATTTTAAGTATTTTACCTGGATACGTTAAAGAAGGTAAGATGAATTTAACCATTGCGATTGGTTGTACAGGTGGTCAGCACCGTTCAGTTGCACTAACGGAGCGGTTAGGAAAAAGGATTTCAGCCGACTATGCTACAAATATTACGCACCGAGATGTTGGTAAAAGGAAGGAGACCGTAAATCGCTCATGAAAACGTACCGAATTAGAAAACCGAAGATTGTCGTGATTGGTGGTGGTACAGGACTTCCAGTTATTTTGAAGGCTTTGCGCAATCAAAGTGCTGATATTACGGCGATAGTAACTGTTGCAGATGATGGTGGAAGTAGTGGGTTATTACGTGAGAGTATGAAAATGAGTCCGCCAGGAGATTTACGGAATGTTTTAGTTTCCCTATCTGATATGCCACAGTTAGTGGAAGATATTTTTCAGTATCGATTCCGTGATGAAGATGATTTTTTAGCTAATCACACAATTGGTAACTTAATTATTGCGGCATTATCAGAAATGCGTAATAGCACATACGAAGCTATTCAATTACTAACTAAGTTTATGCATGTGGATGGCCATATCTATCCTGCTTCTGAACAATCAATGACACTTCATGCAAAATTTGAAGATGGTACAATTTTATCTGGTGAATCCGCAATTGCAAAGGCCCGGAAAAATATTGATTACGTCTATGTTAGTAATACTGATGGGGATGGGCCAGTTGAACCGTCACGTAAAGTAGTATCAGCGATTGAAGAAGCTGATATGGTTGTTTTAGGTCCTGGTAGTTTGTATACGAGTATTTTACCAAACTTAATGATTGAGAAAATCGGTGATGCACTTGTCCGGAGTCATGCAGAAGTTGTCTACATTTGCAATATTATGACTCAGAAAGGCGAAACTGAGCAATTTTCGGATGCCGATCATATTCGTGTTTTACACCGTCATTTGAAGACACCGTTTATTGATACGGTATTAGTAAATACTGAACCGATTCCGGATGGCTATATGGATTTTGAAATCTATGATGAATACTTAGTTCAAGTCCGTCATGATTTTCAAGGGCTTCGTGATGAAGGCTGTCGAGTAATCTCAGCCGATTTTTTAGAATTACGTGATGGCGGAGTTTTTCACGACGGTAACAAAGTTGTTGAAGAATTATTTAGGTTGGTATTTGGTACCAAATATTAAGAGTAAGGGAGTGAGTCAGGATGTCTTTTGCATCGGATGTGAAAAAAGAACTGACCACATTGGAAGTTCACAAAGAGCATGCTAAAGCTGAATTAGCAGCATTAATTCGAATGAATGGTGCTGTTTCATTGGTAAATCGACAGTTTGTACTTAATATTCAAACAGAAAACGCAGCGATTGCTAGACGTATTTTTAGTTTGCTAAAAGATCATTATCAAGTCACGAGTGAATTGTTGGTTCGTCGTAAAATGAAACTTAAAAAAAATAATGTTTACATTGTGCGTTTAAAACAAGAGACACAACCCATTTTGACCGATTTAGAGATTATGGATAATCTGATGTTCAATACACGAGTTAGCTCAGAGATTATGGGTAATGAGCAAAAGATGCGTTCGTATCTACGTGGTGCCTTTTTAGCAGGTGGCTCAGTTAATAATCCAGAAACTAGTCGCTACCATTTAGAAATTTATTCCATGTATGAAGATCAATGTGTCGATTTATGTGAAATGTTACAATTTTATGGACTGAATGGGCGGATTTCAGAACGACGTAATGGATTTATTACTTATTTAAAAGGTGCTGAGGAAATTGCGGATTTTTTAGTTTTAATTGGAGCAACAAATGCGATGTTAAAGTTCGAAGATGTCCGAATTGTTAGAGATTTACGTAATTCAGTAAATCGTTTAATGAATTGTGAGAATGCTAATATGAATAAGACAGCAGATGCAGCTAAACGACAGATTCAAAATATTGAATTAATTGCTAAAAAAGTTGGATTAGAAGCTCTACCTGAAAAATTACGTGAAGTGGCTGAATTACGCGTTGAACATCCTGAAATTAGTCTAAAAGAATTAGGTGAAATGTTGCCCTCTGGTGCCATTTCAAAATCAGGAATTAATCATCGAATGCGTAAGATTAATGAATTTGCAGACAAGTTAACAGTTTAATTTAAAGGATTCATCTGATTAAAAGATGAATTCTTTTTTTATTACAATTAAAAAACTGTTATAATGTAATCAAATGAACGCTTTAGGGGAGGTAATGAATGATGACGTTAACAAAAGATATTTGGTTCAACTTTGTACAAACTAATAGTCCTAAAAAGTTAGATATTCCAAGTCATATTTTGGAATCTTGGCAATATTGTCACGAAAATCAAGTCAACCCATATTCGGAAAAAGGTTTCGAAAAAATTTCGATTCCCAAACTAAATAATTTAAGACACGAGTTATCTTATGTCATTGACTTGGTCAAATTTGAGATTAAGCAATTTTCTGAGTTTTTTCATCACCATCAACCACTGTTTATACTAACAGATAAACTTGGAATCGTTATTTGGCGTACAGGTAATCATGAAACGACAGATTTAGCTAATCAAATTCGTTTTTTAGATGGTAGCATTTGGACGGAAAAGGCAGTTGGTACCAATGCAATTGGCATCACTTTACGAACGAAAGAAAGTGCAGTTGTACGCAAATATGAACACTATGCGCAAGCATCACATCCTTTTGTTTGTCAATCAGTTCCGATTAATGATGCAGAAGGTGAATTAATCGGATGCTTAAATATCTCTACTCCCCAAGAACAAATTGATAGTCAAATGACAGTCATGGCATTACAAATGATTGCAAAGAGTGTCCATGAGAAATTGAAGCAACAGCAACGTCGTCAATTAGTGGATGACTTACTAGACTTACTACCGACAACTTATCAACAAGGTATTATCTGTAATAAGGATCAAAAAATTGTGTCGTTGTCATCTGATTGGTCTCTAAGATTAGATGATTGGTACTTAAAATCAATTGCCCACTTTAAGGCTCAATGTTTAGATGAATTAATTCGGACACCATTGACACGTGAGCAAAAAATTGTTGGTTACTTTTATCAAATTAAACCTAAAACTCGTGTGCAAGAAATTGACTATGTTTCTTTTGGAATACCCTCAAAAAATGCTGCTTATCAAGACTTTTTAAATCAGTTACTACGGACTGCAACCTCACAGTTACCTATTCATATTTTTGGTGAGACTGGTAGTGGTAAAGAAGTGTCAGCAAAGACAATTCATTACAATAGTCCAGTTAAAAAGCAATCGTTAGTAGCAGTTAACTGTGGTGCTTTGAGTGAAAATTTGTTAGAAAGTGAGTTGTTCGGTTATGCACCAGGGGCTTTTACTGGTGCTAATCAAGAGGGATATATTGGGAAAATTCGCCAAGCAGACCAAGGAACACTATTTCTAGATGAGGTAGATAGTATGTCACCACGAATGCAAGTTTCCCTTTTACGTGTGCTTGAGGATAAACAAGTAACACCTTTGGGAGGAACCGAGTCGTATACAGTTAATTTTCGTTTAATTACAGCAAGTAATAAAGATTTAAAAAAATTAGTTACTGAGGGGTCATTTAGAGAAGATTTATTTTATCGCTTGTACGTATTTCCGCTATCTTTGCCACCATTACGTCAACGCTTGGAAGATATGGATGGATTAATTGATTATTTCTGTAAAGAACATAATTGGTTTCCAAATTGGCTAGGCATTGTCCGACAAGAAGTTAAAAAGAATCATTGGCCTGGAAATATTCGCGAGTTTTTAAATTTTTTAGAACGCCTTTATCTCTTTTATCCAGACAATGCGCCAACAGTGACCGATATCCAAAAACTTATTCAATCTGGTTCAGTTAATTATTGTCACAAAGTAGAAGTAAAAAAAGAGCTATTAACTGAAAAAGAACAGATAGAACAAGCGTTGCTAAAGACTAATTTTCATATGACAGAAACAGCTAAGACATTAGGAATGGCAAGAAGCACCCTATATCGAAAGTTAGATAAATATCAAATAGTGATTAAAAAATAAGCAATTATTTAATTGCTTATTTTTTTGTGAAAAAGTGGGACAATATGTTGCAACACAATGGGACGTTTTTGTCTCAATTTTTTTTACTTCAAAATGAAACCCTTTACATATAAAGAATTTGAAACTTGGCACAGTAATTGCAATTAGTTAAGTGAATGACAATAAAGGAAGGTGATAGCATGACAAAGTACGATCTGATAGTGATTGGTGCTGGACCAGGTGGTTACGTTGCTGCGATTGAAGCAGCTAAGCTTGGTAAAAAAGTAGCAGTTATTGAAAAACATAAAATCGGAGGAACGTGCTTAAATGTTGGATGCATTCCATCAAAGGCTTATTTAAAACATGCCGCTTGGATGGAGCAATTTGATGAAGCAAAAGCGTTTGGAATTGAAAATGATGTCACAGCGATTGATTACCAAAAACTAGTGACACGTAAAGATGGCGTTGTTAATCAATTGCAACAAGGCATTCATTATTTATTTAAGCAACACCGGATTGATTATATAAAAGGGGAGGCGATTGTTCAGAGCAAGCACTTGGTGCAAGTGAATGACATTACTTACGAAACGGACTATCTTTTATTAGCTACTGGTAGTCATCCGTTTGTTCCACCCATCAAAGGATTAGATACAGTTGATTATCATACAACTGATACATTTTTTGATATGACAGAGTTACCTGAATCGCTTGTTATTATTGGTGGTGGAGTGATTGGTATTGAATTAGCCTTTGCGATGGCACCACTTGGAACTAAGGTGAGTGTCGTAGAAGTTGCACCAGATATTTTATTAACTGAAGACCCAGAAGCACGTCAAATAATTAAGCAAAAGTTAATGAAAATGGGTGTTGAGGTTATAGTAAAAGCGCATATTCAAGAAGTCTCTCCGAATAAAATGACACTCGATAATCAAGTCATTCCATTTGAGTCTTTATTAGTTGTGACTGGTCGTCAAGCTAATCTAGCATTAGCCGAACAACTCGGTTTAGAAAAAACAACAAATGCTAAATTTATTCAGATTAATCGCTTTTACCAGACATCGATTAAAACTATTTATGCTGTGGGTGATTTAGTCGATAGCTACATGTTAGCACATGCAGCAAGTAAAGAAGGAATCAAAGCTGTCCGACATATGTTCGGTCAGAAAGAAGCACCACTTAGTAAAGAAATGATACCTAAGTGTGTGTATACACATCCTGAAATTGCTAGCTTTGGCTTAACAGCAGAAGAAGCACGTGAACACGGCTATGATGTACAAGTCGCAAAAACACCGTATTCAGCGAATGGTCGTGCAATTGCTGGGAATGAAACAACCGGGTTTATTAAAATCATTTCCGAGAAACAGTACCATGAAATTTTAGGTGCAGTGATTGTTGGAGCTAATGCTACTGAATTAATTCATACATTGCTTGCAATTAAACAATCAGAAGGACGCTTAGAAGAAATTGAACACATGACATTTGCACATCCGACCTTATCAGAAATGATGGGCGAATTAGCAAGTGACATGATATAACAAGGAGGATTTACCATGGAAAAAATGACAAAGCAAAAAGCAGAGTGGATTTATAAAACAATGAACGATATTCGAAATTTTGAAGATGAAGTGCATCGCATCTTCACGCGTGGTGAAATTCCTGGATTTGTCCATCTTTATGCAGGGGAAGAAGCTGTGGCAACAGGTGTATGTGCTCATTTGACAGACAAAGATTACATTACATCGACTCACCGTGGACATGGGCATTGTATCGCTAAGGGATGTGATTTAGACGGCATGATGGCAGAAATCTTTGGTAAAGCAACGGGACTTTGTAAAGGTAAAGGCGGGTCTATGCATATTGCTGATATTGACAAAGGAATGTTAGGTGCAAACGGTATGGTTGGTGGAGGTTTCCCAATTGCGACAGGTGCAGCATTGCGTAACAAATATTTAAAAACAGATGATGTCGCAATTTGTTTCTTTGGTGACGGTGCTTCGAATGAAGGAACGTTCCATGAGTCTATCAATATGGCGGCGATTTGGAAATTACCAGTTGTGTTTGTTTGCGAAAACAACTATTTTGCTGAAGCAACACCACAGTGGTACTCGTCAGGATCAAAAACGATTGCCGAGCGTAGTGCTGCTTACGGAATACCAGGTAAACGCGTAGATGGTAAAGATTTAATGGCTGTTTATGAAGCAGCAGGTGAAGCAATTGACCGTGCACGAAATGGTGAAGGTCCAACAATTTTAGAGTGTGTAACTTATCGTAATTATGGACACTTTGAAGGAGACGAACAAAAATATAAAGGCGATCAAGATGGATTTGAAAAAGCATTACGCGAATTCGAAAATATTTCTGCCTTTCGTGAGGTAGCTATTAAAAATAAATGGTTAACGGCAGCACAAGCAGATGCTATTGAAGAACAGTCCGTTAAAGATACTGAGCATGCAGTGAAATTTGCTCAAGATAGTCCATTACCAAATCCAGAAGCATTATACGAAGATGTATCAATTTAAGCATAATTATTAAGACGAGGAGTGACGATAATGAGTAGAAGAATAACATTTATGCAAGCAATTAATGAGGGTCTAGATTTAGCAATGGAGAAAGACGACCGCGTCATTTTATTAGGTGAAGATATTGCTGGAGGTGCTTTAGTTGACCATCTTGATGGTAATGGTGCCTGGGGTGGTGTGTTCGGTGTTACTAAAGGTTTAGTTGAAAAATATGGTATGGAACGTGTCATTGATACACCAATATCAGAGATGGGTTACATGGGTGCTTCTGTTGGTGCAGCGGCGACTGGACTACGACCAGTTCCTGAATTAATGTTTAATGATTTTTTAGGATTTTGTTTTGATACTTTATTAGCACAAGGGTCAAAAATGCGGTATATGTTTGGTGGTAAAGCTAAAATTCCGATGACTGTTCGTACATGTCATGGTGCAGGAGCATCAGCAGCAGCACAGCATTCAGGTTCTTATTATGGCATGTTTGGCTCAATTCCAGGGCTAAAAGTAGTTGTGCCATCAAATCCGTATGACGCAAAGGGTCTTTTATTATCAGCGATTGAAGATGATAATATTGTTATATTTTCAGAAGATAAAACACTTTATGGATTAAAAGATACAGTTCCAGAAGAGTACTATACGGTTGAAATTGGAAAAGCTAAAGTGAAGCGTGAAGGAACAGATTTAACGATTGTTACGATTGGTAAAATGTTATATGTTGCACTAGATGTTGCGACAGAACTAGAAAAATCAGGTGTTTCGGTTGAAGTTATAGATTTAATTACAGTAGCACCATGGGATCAAGAAACAGTTTTAGAATCAGTGAAGAAAACAGGTCGTTTGATCGTGATTGATGAAGCGAATCCACATAATAATACAGCAACGGATATTGCATCAGTAGTAGGTGACAAAGCGTTTGATTACTTAGATGGACCAATCAAGACTATTTGTGCACCGAATACACCAGTGCCATTTGCAAGTAACTTAGAAGCACTTTATTTACCAGATAAGGAAAAAGTTTTAAAACAAGCAGAAGAATTAATTAGTGATTTAAAAAAAGGGTAGGTGAAAATAATGGCAGAAATGTTAATGATGCCAACTTTAGGCTTAACCATGACGGAAGGAACCGTTGATCAATGGTATAAAAAAGTTGGAGATAAAGTCAGTAAAGGTGAACCAGTTGTTGCAATTAGTTCAGAAAAATTAACACACGACGTAGAAGCGCCATGTGATGGAATTTTGTTAGCGATTAGTGTTGAAGACGGCGGCGAAGCGCCATGTAAAGCAGCAATTGGTTATGTTGGAGCAGAAGGTGAAGAAGTACCTAAAAGTGACGGCGTAACAGAAACGACATCAGAAAAAGTGAAGACTGAAAGTCAAGTAGAGCCATCAGCTACGAATACAGAAGTACAAATTCAGAGTGTGGAACGCCAAGAAGGTGCGCGGATTTTTGCTACGCCACTTGCACGGAAATTAGCAGCTGAAAAAGGTTATGAATTACAAGATGTTGTTGGAACTGGAGGGAATGGTCGCATTACACGTTTAGATGTTAACCGTCATGTACCGAGTCCTGCAGTAGTTAATAGTGGTATAGTGGGTACAATTGGTGAAGGATTAAATGGTATGAGAAAAGTCATTGCGCAAAGAATGCACCATAGCTTACACCATACAGCACAATTAACCTTACAACGCAAAGCTGACATCACCGAGTTAATGACGTTCAGAAAAGAATTAAAAGTAAAAGCTGGAGATAGTCTAAACCGTCAGGCGTTAAGTATTAATACATTATTAATTAAAGCTGTCAGTTTGGCGCTACAAGATTATCCTGAAATGAACGCGTGGTATGATGGTCAGCAGCATACTTTAGTTGAAGGTGTTAGTGTTGGAGTAGCAGTTGCCGTAGATGATGGATTAGTGGTACCTGTGATTCAAAATGTTCATCAAAAATCATTGACACAAATTGGGTCAGATTTTAGCGAGGTAACATCACAAGCAATTGATGGTACATTAGCTGGAGATAAGTACACAGGTTCTACATTTACAATTACTAATTTAGGTAGTTTAGGCATTGAATACTTTACGCCTATCTTAAATACGCCAGAAGTAGGTATTTTAGGCATAGGCGCAACTAGTCGACGTCTTGATATAGATGAAGAACAGCAGTTAGTTATTCACCAAGAATTACCATTAAGTTTGACATTTGATCACCAAGTGATTGATGGTTCTCCTGCTGCTGAATTTTTACAGCGAGTGGTCTATTATTTAGAAAATCCATATGCTCTAATCGTATAAAAAAACACATCATGACTAATATCCCAGTCATGATGTGTTTTTAGTTGATTATAAAAAACAGCGACTAAATTTGATTAGTCGCTGTTTAATTAGATATATTTTCTTAGTTACTACCTTCTAATAAGGCAGTTAATTCAGCCTCACTAATTTTTTGATCAAATACTTGATCACCAACAATCATTGTTGGAATAAAGAATACACCATTTTCTTTTGCTTCAAGTGCAATTTTCTTAGACAATTCTTCAGTTGCGGGATTATGAGTAAAGCCAAGTTTATCAACAGCATAATTTGCTACTTCGTCTAATGAATCTAAACTACCCCATTCGCTTTGGGTTGCATAAATTTTAGTGATAGCAGCTTTGGCTGTGTTGTCATTTGGTACATGATGATGCATTACGTTACCAGATTGTAGTGATTCCTTGTCTTTATCAAATAATTTAATCACTTGTTTGACTTTACCGTTTGCCACATATTGATCAATTAATTGACTACGTTCATCCCACCATTGTTTACAGAACGGGCAACGTAAGTTAATGTATTCAACGATTGTAATCGGAGCATTTTCATCTCCAAATACTAATCCTAGTGAATTATCAATTTTTTTAGTGTCTACTTCAGTCATACTCATATATCCACACTCCTTAAATGATTTATTTACTTAAGCTTGAACTATTTTCCATGATACCGTCAATTAAACCGTACTCTTTTGCATCTTCTGCTGTCATGAAGTTATCACGGTCAGTATCTTTTTCAATAATTTCAATTGGTTGGCCAGTATTTTTAGCAAGAATGTTGTTTAAACGTTCTCTTGTTTTTAAAATATGGCGTGCCGCAATTTCAATTTCAGTTGCTTGACCTTGAGCGCCACCAAGTGGTTGGTGAATCATCACTTCAGCATTTGGCAAAGCAAAACGTTTCCCTTTAGCACCAGAAGATAATAAGAAGCTACCCATTGATGCAGCCATTCCAAGAACGATTGTTTGGACATCCGATTTGATAAAATTCATCGTATCATAAATTGCTAAACCAGCCGAGACACTACCACCTGGTGAATTAATGTATAAATAGATGTCTTTTTCTGGATCTTGTGCTTCTAAAAATAAAAGTTGTGCAATCACAGAGTTTGCCACATTATCATCAATAGGTCCGCTAAGCATGATAATTCGGTCTTTCAATAATCTTGAATAGATATCATAAGCACGTTCGCCTCTAGACGATTGCTCGATAACTGTTGGGATAAGGTTCATTTAACATTCCTCCTAATATGGTTTACTACCAATACACTATATTCTAACATAAAAAAGTTTAAGTACCTACCATCAAGTTTACTTAATTGGTCAATAAAGGTCAATAGTTTTGTTTGTTAAATAAAATGTTTCTACAAAGCTACAAAATGAAAAAAACTCTTTGACTTAGTTAGTCGAAAGAGTTTTTTGATTTAAATTAATAAATTTAATGGATAACTTTTTTAGTTACTATAGATATGTTACAATCATCAATGAAAACGCGTCCTAAGGGAATCGAACCCCTGTCTCAAGAACCGGAATCTTGTGTGATATCCACTACACTAAGGACGCAATACTCTATTATTCTACCAAAATAAAAAAAAATAGCAAGAGTAAATGAAAGGAAATGATAAGTATGCGTTTTGAACAACATTTGTCGCAACAACAAAAACAAACTCAAAAATTAGCGATGACGCAACAATTACAACAATCAATCAAAATGCTTCAATTTAGCACGCCAGAATTATTATCCTTTTTAGAAAATAAATCATTAGAAAATCCTTTGCTCGAAGTAAGCACACAGATTGATGACGATGATAGTTCTGCTTATAGTCGTGTATCTAGTAGTGGGGACAGTACACAAGATTGGTTAAGCCAGTTACCTAGTACAGAAGAATCATTATTTGAATATGTCATTGAGCAAATCCATTTGAATTATCGGGATACTTATTTGCGACAATTAACATTATATCTTGTTGAATTTTTAGATGTTAATGGCTATTTAACGATTACATTAGAACAAGCAATGGAGCAAACACAAGCGAGTTATATCGAGTTACTTGATGCTCTACGTTTATTACAAGTTCTTGATCCTGCTGGTATTGGTGCAAGAAACCTTCAAGAGTGTTTGATGTTACAAACTGAACGCGATGACCAAGCGCCAGTTCTGACTTATATTATTTTAGAAGAATTTTTTGAAGAACTAGCCGATCGTAAGTGGCCGGTGATTGAAAAAGCTTTGGATACTACGTTAATTGATATACAAGAGGTTTTTGATTATGTTCAACGTTTATCTCCATTTCCAGGGGCACGCTTTGGCTCAATATCTGATGCTTATATTATCCCCGATTTAATGGTTCGACAAACAGAAAGTGGACTGAGTATTCAATCGACTAAGCAAGGCATGCCAAAGGTCACGTTTCAAGAGAATTACTTTAAACGAATGTCTGCGACGGGAGATCCAGAGGTTAAAAATTATTTAGCTGATCGAAAAAAAGAATTTGAGTGGATTCAAAGTGGTGTTGACTATCGTGGTGATACTATTTTGAGAATTGGTGAAGTAATTGTTAAAAAGCAGCATCAGTTCTTTTTAGATACAACACATCCATTAGTACCGATGTTAATGAAAGATGTTGCGACGGAGTTGGATATTCATGAATCAACTGTCAGTCGCTGTGTTAATGGTAAATATCTTCAAACTGAATTTGGCGTCTATGAATTGAAAACATTCTTTGGTGTATCGTTGCCATCGACATCGGGTGATTCTGCAATGTCGACTGAGATGATAAAGCGTAAAGTGAAAGAAGTGGTCGAACAAGAAGATAAAAGTAAGCCACTGTCTGATCAGAAAATTGTGGAATTGTTAAAAGGCCAAGATATTACTTTATCAAGGCGTACAGTAGCTAAGTACCGTGATGAATTAAATATTCCTTCTTCATCAAAACGAAAGCGTTATGAAAAAAAATAATGGAAAAATTTAGTGATTTTCCATAATATGACTTGAAATTAAAACACATTACTGATACTATATGGTCATAGGGTTGATTTAACACATCTTAACAGATTTTGTTTTTTAAGCCCTTTTCTTTTTAAAATGCTTGGGTCGTAAAAAGTCTACGTTGGACAAAAGATGACCAACATGAAGGGGTATCGTAATGAATCGTGATGTAGAGATGTTAGAACGCATTGCTCCTGATATTATCCAAGTGGTGGAAGAAAGATTTCGTATTTTAAGAAACATTTATTGGATGCAACCCGTTGGAAGACGAACATTGTCTATAAAAATGAATGTAACTGAACGTATTTTACGAACGGAAACAGAGTTTTTAAAACAACAAAACTTTATAAATGTGTCTAAAAGTGGAATGACATTAACTGATGAAGGGTTAGATGTTTATCGAGGTCTGGAGTCATTTATTGAAAGCCACTCAGGGATGCGTAAAAAAGAGCGAAAACTAGCCGAACGCTTGGGTATTGCCCATTGCGTCATAGTATCTGGAGATAGTGATTCTGAGTCTAAAGTTCTTGAGAGTTTTGGGCCGATTGCAACAGATATTTTGGCAAGTCATCTACCAGATGGCGATAATATTATTGCAGTAATGGGTGGTACTACCATGGCAACACTTGCTAAAAATATGCAAGAGCTAGAAACACCATCACGGCATAATTTATTCGTACCAGCTCGAGGTGGAATTGGCGAAACAATTAATATTCAAGCTAATTCAATCAGTGGTATGATGGCTGAAAAAACTGGTGGCGATTTTAAAGTCTTATATGTCCCAGAGCAAGTCAGTCATGAAACGTATGAAATTCTATTACAAGAGCCAACTGTTCAAAGAGTATTGCAATTAATTGATAATGCTAACTGTGTTATACATAGCATTGGACAGGCATTAAGAATGGCTAAACGAAGAGGGATGACTGAGGAAGGCTTAAGCATGTTGAAAAATAATCATGCGGTGGCTGAATCATTTGGTTACTTCTTCAATGAAGACGGAAAAGTTGTTTACAAAATTCCGCGTATTGGTCTTCAATTAAAAGACCTTGAAAATATTCCGTATGTCTTAGCAGTTGCAGGTGGTAAACATAAAGCCAAAGCAATCCAAGCATACATCAAAAATGCTCCTTCACAGACGTGGCTAATAACCGATGAAGGTGCTGCAAATCAGATTTTAAAAGAGGAAACTCTTTAAAATAAATAAATTTTTTTCGATTTTCTAAAGGAGGAAATCTTACATGACAATTAAAGTAGGTATTAATGGTTTTGGACGTATCGGACGTTTAGCATTCCGTCGTATTCAAGATGTTGAAGGAATCGAAGTTGTTGCAATCAATGACTTAACAGATGCAAATATGTTAGCTCATTTATTAAAATATGATACAACACAAGGACGCTTCCAAGGTCAAGTTGAAGTTCATGATGGATTTTTCAGAATTAAAGGCAAAGACATCAAAATTACAGCTAATCGCAACCCAGCTGAATTACCTTGGGGAGAATTAGGCGTAGATATCGTCTTAGAATGTACTGGTTTCTTTACTTCTAAAGAAAAAGCTGAACTACATTTACAAGCTGGAGCTAAACGCGTTGTTATCTCTGCTCCTGGTGGTAACGATGTACCAACAATCGTTTACAATACTAACCATGAAATCTTAACTGGTAAAGAAACAGTTATTTCTGGTGCTTCATGTACAACTAACTGTCTAGCTCCAATGGCAGATGCATTAAACAAAAACTTCGGTATCGTTGAAGGTTTAATGACAACTATCCATGCTTATACTGGAGATCAAATGACATTAGATGGTCCTCATCCTAAAGGAGACTTCCGTCGTGCCCGTGCAGCTGCTGAAAATATCGTTCCTAATACAACAGGTGCTGCTAAAGCTATCGGTTTAGTTATCCCTGAATTAAATGGAAAATTAGACGGTGCTGCTCAACGTGTGCCAATCGCTACTGGTTCTTTAACTGAATTAGTAACTGTTTTAGACAAAAAAGTTACTGCTGAAGAAGTTAACGAAGTAATGGCTAAAGCTGCTAACGAATCTTACGGATATAACGAAGACGAAATCGTATCTTCTGATATCGTAGGTATGACTTACGGTTCATTATTTGACTCAACTTTAACTAAAGTAATGACTGTTGGCGACAAACAATTAGTTAAAACTGTTGCTTGGTATGATAATGAAATGTCATACACTGCTCAATTAGTTCGTACGTTAGAATATTTTGCAAAATTAGCTTAATCTCTCAACATTAGTGTTATTGATTTTAACTAATAGAAGCGGGGAAGCAGTCACGCTTCCTCGCTTTTCTTTTGATAAATTTTAGGAGGTCATGGAACATGGCAAAAAGAACTGTAGAAGATTTAGATTTACGTAATAAAAAAGTCCTAGTACGTGTTGACTTTAATGTGCCGATTAAAGATGGTGTTATCACAAATGATAACCGTATTGTAGCGGCATTACCTACGATTAATTACATTATCGACAACGGCGGAAAAGCCATTTTATTCTCTCATTTAGGTCGTGTAAAGACTGAAGAAGACAAAAAAGGGAAATCTTTAAAACCAGTTGCGCAACGTTTATCTGAATTACTTGATAAACCGGTCACATTTGTTCCTGAAACTCGAGGCAAAGAACTAGAAGAAGCAATTGCTAATATGCAAGATGGCGATGTATTAGTTGTTGAAAATACTCGTTTTGAAGATATTGATGGTAAAAAAGAAAGTAAAAACGATCCTGAGTTAGGTAAATACTGGGCGTCATTAGGTGATGTATTTGTTAATGATGCGTTTGGTACGGCACACCGTGCACATGCTTCAAACGTAGGTATTGCATCTAACTTACCATCTGCTGCTGGTTACTTGATGGAAAAAGAAATTAAATTTATTGGTGGCGTTGTAGAACACCCAAATCATCCGTTTGTTGCTATTTTAGGTGGTGCGAAAGTATCAGATAAAATTGGTGTGATTGAAAACTTAATCGAAAAAGCAGACAAAATTTTAATTGGTGGTGGAATGACTTATACATTCTACGCTGCTCAAGGTCGTCGTATTGGTAAATCAATTTGTGAAGAAGACAAAATTGAATTAGCTAAATCATTATTGATTAAAGCAAATGGCAAAATTGTCTTACCTGTTGATACTGTATGTGCACCTGACTTTGACAATGATGCACCAACTGAAATTCACGAATTAGATATTCCTGATAACTTAGAAGGCTTAGACATTGGACCAAAAACAATTAAATTATTCACTGAAGAATTACAAGGTGCTAAAACAGTTGTTTGGAACGGACCAATGGGTGTCTTTGAATTACCAACATTTGCTAAAGGGACAATTGGTGTCTGTGAAGCAATCGCTAATTTAGAAGATGCAACAACTATTATCGGTGGTGGTGATTCTGCTGCTGCAGCAATCCAATTAGGTTTTGCTGATAAATTCACACATATTTCAACTGGTGGTGGCGCTTCTCTAGAATATCTAGAAGGTAAAAAATTACCAGGTGTCGAATCAATTTCCGATAAATAAGAAACTCAACTTAAGAAGGAGACGTTAACATGCGTAAACCAATTATTGCAGGTAACTGGAAAATGAATAAAACTGCTGCTGAAGCAAGTGAATTTGCTAAAGCAGTTGTCAATAAAGTACCATCAAATAGTGTCGTAGACTCTGTTATTGGTGCACCAACATTATTTTTAGCTGATTTAAAAAATATCGCTAAAGGTTCTGACTTAAAGATTGCAGCACAAAACTGTTACTTTGAAGAATCTGGAGCCTTCACAGGTGAAACGTCACCAGCTGCTTTAGCTGACTTAGGAATTGATTATGTTATTATTGGTCATTCTGAACGTCGTGAATATTTCCATGAAACAGACGAAGACGTTAACAAAAAAGCTAAAGCTATTATTGCTGATGGTATGACACCAATTATTTGTTGTGGTGAAACTCTAGAAACGTATGAAGCTGGCAAAACAGCATCATGGATTGAAAGCCAAATTAAAGGTGCTTTAGCAGATTTAACACCAGAACAAGTGTCTAATCTTGTTATTGCTTATGAACCAATTTGGGCAATCGGTACTGGTAAATCAGCCGATGCAACAATTGCTGATGATATTTGTGGCGTTGTTCGTCAAACTGTTGCTAAATTATATAGCCAAGATGTTGCTGATAAAGTACGTATTCAATATGGTGGTTCTGTCAAACCAGAAAACATTGCTGAATACATGGCAAAAGACAACGTTGATGGCGCATTAGTTGGGGGCGCAAGCTTACAACCAGAATCATTCTTAGCATTATTGGAGGCTGTAAAATAGTATGAGTAAATCACCAGTTGCAATCATCATCCTAGACGGTTTTGGTCAACGTGATGAAGTTGTGGGTAACGCGGTTGCTCAAGCTCATAAACCAAATTTTGACCGTTATTGGGCAGAATTTCCACATAACACATTAAAAGCATCTGGTCTTGACGTTGGACTACCTGAAGGACAAATGGGTAACTCTGAAGTTGGACACAGTAACATCGGTGCTGGACGTATTGTGTATCAAAGTTTGACACGTATTGATAAAGCTATTACTGATGGCGAATTTGAGACAAATGAGGCATTAAATAATGCCATTCAATACGCATTAGACAATAACTCTAGTTTACATTTATTTGGTTTATTATCTGATGGTGGTGTTCATAGTCATCAAAACCATCTATATGCGTTATTAGAATTAGCTAAAGAAAAAGGTGTTAAACAAACCTTTATCCATGCTTTCTTAGATGGCCGTGACGTGGCACCAACTTCTGCTGTTGATTATATGACAGAACTAGTGGCATTTATCACTAAACTTGGCTATGGCGAAATCGCAACTGTTTCTGGTCGCTTCTATGCGATGGACCGTGACAAACGTTGGGAACGTGTGGAAAAAGCTTATGACGCAATTGCTGAAGGTAAAGGCGTTATGGCAACAGATCCAATCGAAGCCATCAAAGCATCTTATGAAAGTGATGTGACAGATGAATTTGTATTGCCAATCGTTATCGAAAAAGATGGTCAACCAGTAGGAACTGTTAAAGATAATGACGCTGTTATTTTCTTTAACTTCCGTCCAGACCGTGCGATTCAATTATCAAATGCCTTTACAGACGTTGAATGGGAACATTTCGCAAGACATAATCATCCACAAAACGTTAAGTTTGTGACGATGACATTATATAATCCAAGTGTCGTTGCTGAAGTTGCTTTCCCACCAATTTCAATGAAAAATGTTATTGGTGAAGTCTTATCGAACGAAGGATTGGCACAATTACGAATTGCTGAAACGGAAAAATATCCACACGTAACATTCTTTATGAATGGTGGGCGTAATGAGGAATTTCCGGGTGAAAGTCGTATTTTAATCAACTCACCAAAAGTTGAAACATATGACTTAAAACCTGAAATGAGTTGTTATGAAGTCACAGATGCATTAGTTGCGGACATCGAAGCAGATAAACATGATGCGATTATCTTAAACTTTGCAAACCCTGATATGGTAGGTCACTCTGGTAAATTAGACGCGACTATCAAAGCCATTGAAGCGGTAGATGAAAACTTAGGTCGTGTCGTTGATGCTATTTTAGCTAAGGACGGATATGCCGTTATTTTTGCTGACCATGGTAATTCTGAAACTATGACAACACCTGAAGGCAATCCACACACTGCTCACACAACAGTGCCTGTTCCTGTCATTGTGACGAAAAAAGGTGCGACATTGCGTGATGGTGGTCGTTTAGCAGATATTGCCCCAACAATGTTAGATTTATTAGGTGTCGCTAAGCCTGCTGAAATGACTGGTGACTCTTTAATTAAATAAACAAACTTTCAATTTGTGTTGAAAGTTACAATGAAAATCGTTAGAATAGAACTATGGAATGTGTTTCATTCCTTAGCTATAAAACAATATCCTAAAGGAGAGAAAAAACAATGTCAATTATTACTGATATTTATGCTCGCGAAGTCTTAGACTCACGTGGTAACCCAACAATCGAGGTAGAAGTTTATACAGAAAGCGGTGCGTTCGGTCGCGGTATGGTTCCTTCTGGAGCTTCAACTGGTGAATACGAAGCCGTTGAATTACGTGACGGAGACAAATCTCGTTATTTAGGTAAAGGTGTTTTAAAAGCTGTTGATAATGTAAACAACATCATCGCTGAAGAAATTATTGGATACGACGTTAGAGATCAAATGGCAATTGATAAAGCTATGATCAAATTAGACGGAACTCCAAATAAAGGTAAATTAGGAGCTAACGCTATTTTAGGTGTATCTATTGCTTGTGCTCGCGCAGCTGCAGATTACTTAGAAGTTCCTTTATACCACTACTTAGGCGGATTTAATACTAAAGTTATCCCTACTCCAATGATGAACATCATCAATGGTGGTTCTCATGCTGATAACAGTGTTGATTTCCAAGAATTCATGATTATGCCTGTAGGTGCTCCTACATTTAAAGAAGCTATCCGTATGGGTGCTGAAGTATTCCATAACTTACAAAAAGTATTAAAAGCTAAAGGCTTAAACACTTCTGTTGGTGATGAAGGTGGATTTGCTCCTGATTTATCATCTAACGAAGAAGCACTTGAAGTTATTATGGAAGCTATCAAAGCTGCTGGATACGTTCCAGGCAAAGATATTCGTTTAGCAATGGATGCTGCTTCATCAGAATTCTACAACAAAGAAACTGGTTTATATGATTTAGCTTCAGAAGGTCGTTCTTTAACTTCTCAAGAAATGGTATCTTTATATGAAGACTACTGTGCTAAATACCCAATCATCTCAATCGAAGATGGCTTAGATGAAAATGACTGGGAAGGATTCAAACACTTAACTGAAAAATTAGGTAAGAAAATCCAATTAGTTGGTGACGATTTATTCGTAACTAATACTGAAAAATTAGCTCGTGGTATTGAAGAAGGCATTGCTAACTCAATCTTAATCAAAGTTAACCAAATTGGTACTTTGACTGAAACGTTTGAAGCAATCGAAATGGCTAAAGAAGCTGGCTATACTGCTGTTGTTTCTCACCGTTCTGGTGAAACAGAAGATACAACAATTGCTGATATCGCTGTTGCAACAAACGCTGGTCAAATCAAAACTGGTTCTGCTAGCCGTACTGACCGTATTGCTAAATACAACCAATTATTACGTATTGAAGACCAATTAGGTGAAGTTGCTGAATACAAAGGTTTAGCTTCATTCTACAACTTAAAAGATAAATAATCGTCTTCGCTTAGCATATTAATGCATTCCAATGGAATTAAAACTGTCCGGACGTAAAGACTCTCTAGGTGACTAGGGGGTCTTTTTTTGTCTACACATGTCATTAATTAATTTATAAATAAAGCAGTTTTTGTGTTGTTATTATCAGTGATTACTCATCATTTTATATAGTGAATTAGTTATTATACAGTCTAGATATATTAGCTAATTTTCGTTTTAATTCGGAACGAATGTGTAATGGCTCTAGACATTCACATTGTTCTCCAAAACTTAAAAGAATACCATAGTGATAATCGTTTTCGATGAATGGAAAATTAACAATATAGTAATTATCACTATCGGAAAAGAAATTAGTATAATCGCAATAATCGAGTAGTCGTTCTATAATTGTTTCGTGAATACGAAGTTTAATAGTGACTTGTTGTTCGGTCAAAATTTCTGTGGCATTTAAAAGTGGTCTTTGATAGTCTTTTGGGATAAACCCAATATTTTCTACTATAAGTTGCGATAGGCGAGTCAATTTAAATAAGCGAAAATCATCTCGTTCATAGCAATAACCATGAAAATACCATTGGCCATTTTTTAAAATGAGTTGATAAGGTTCAACTTGACGTTTAGTTGTTTGACCTTTGTGATTAATGTATTCAAATGAAAGTAATTTATTTTCTTTTAAGCCTAATTTAATCATGTTAAGATACGACGTTAGGTCTCTATGTTCTATCCAATCGCTAAAATCGATGTGTATCTGCTCTATTTGTGAGTGGGTACTTTCTATTTTATCTATTGGTATCAAACTTTTGATTTTTGCGAGTGTATGTGTAAATTCGTCATGTTTCATCACACTAGGAATGTTAGAAATTCCCATCAATAGAGTTGTTAGGTCAGCATCGGAAAAAGTATTTTTATCCAACTTATAATTTTCCATGATTTCAAATCCTCCACCAACACCTGAAGTGGAATGGACTGGAATTCCCGCCATACTGATAGTTTCTATATCACGATAAATTGTTCGTGTAGAGACTTCAAACATATCTGCTAATTCTTTTGCACTTATTCTTTTTTTATCGATAAGTGTCATAATAATACTAACCAACCGATTAACTTTCATGTGATACCCACCTTTTAATAATTTTGGTATTGTTGCCATAATGATGTCAACATTAGACAAGTATAATAATAACAGAACCAACAAATGGAGGGAAATTATGAAAACAATTTATATTTACGTACTAGATACATTAGCAGACTGGGAGATAGGCTATGTGACGTCAGAGCTAAATTCTAGGCGCTTTTTTAAAGAAAATGCATCTTTATTAACAATTAAACTGGTTAGTCATTCAAAGAAAGAAATAAAAACAATGGGAGGAATCAAAATTATCCCTGACTGTCTAGTTGAAGATATGGAAATCAATGATCATACGGTATTGTTATTGCCAGGAGCCGATACATGGAATGATTCTAAACATGTAGATGTCATTCGAAAGGCTAGCGAACTACTTTTGGCTGGAGGTATAGTGGGAGCAATCTGTGGAGCGACAGTCGCTCTAGCAAATTTTGGATTATTGAACGAATATTCACATACTAGTAATGGCGTAGAATTTTTAGAAATGTTTTGTCCTATTTATACTGGACAAAAATTATATATAGATAAATCATCTGTATCTGATAAAAATCTGATTACCGCAGGTTCAACAGGGTCATTACTGTGGACAAAACAAATTATTGACACGTTGGGTGTTTTTGAACACGCTACATTAGACGCCTGGTATGCCTATTTTAGTACAGGAAAGTCTAATTATTTTTTTGAGCTGATGCAAACATTACCATCTGAGGACCAGTTATAATTTTTTGGTTTATAGATGTCGTTTCGTGTAGCAATCATATTACGCCATAGTAAAGTGAATTTTAACTGATTAATTTTTTGTCCTGACTTATATTGAATTTAATAAAATAACGTAATTATTATGTTATACTAAATAATTGATAGACAAAATATCAATTGAAAACGATTTAAGTTAAAAAATTAAAGAAAGATGTGACTAAAAAGGAATGGCTAAAAAAGGATTTTTGTTATTTGGAACGGTATGCTTATTAGGGGTTGGATGTGGTGTTGGACTCTTTTCATTAATCAATCCACTCGATGAAAAAGAAACACGTGCAGTAAAAGTTGATAAAGTTATCCACGTCAAAAAAGAGGTAACAAAACAGTCCAGTCAACCAGAAATATTAGATAAAACAAATTCATTATTTGATTCTCATCAAGTTGTCGGCGAAGCAGTTTACCCACGTTTAAATATAGATGGGTCGAAAATTAGTGAAAATATCATGCCTATGGGAACGGTTGTTTCAGTTAAACCCGTACCAGAAAATGATGAATGGGTTGAGATTGTGAGTGACCCACCAAAAGGCTTTATTGAGAAAAGACTACTGACTGCACGTCAAGAACATATTGCAGCACGTGAAGCAAAACGACAAGGCAATTTATCACCATTAGAATTAAAGGCACAACTTGATGCCCAAATTACTGATTTTTTAGCCAAAAATGGTGGTGATGTCAGTATTTATTTAGAAACAGTTGATCAAAAATTTTCTTACCATCATAATGGTGACAAAGTCAATCGTACGGCAAGTAGTATCAAGTTACCATTTATTGCTTATTTGATGACGCTAGCAGACCAAGAGGCGATTGATTTGACGACCGAATTAACATTTTTAGAACATAATCGCATGGGTGGAACGGGAATTATCCAGTTTGAACCAGCTGGAAAAAATTATACACTTAAGCAATTAGCAGAATTAACGATTCGTTATAGTGATAATATTGCCTATATTATGTTACTTAATCATCTAGGTGAAGCGAATTTTATTAATTTTTTAGCAAAACTGGATGCAAATTCGCCAAATAATCGGGTATTTTCGACTGCTCGTATTTTAAGTAAATCTATGGCATATGTCCATCAAAAGCAAGAAAAAAATCAAGATAGCCACATAGGAACATTATATGATTGGTTACAGCAAAGTACTTTTGATGATGGCGTTGCTGTTGGCCTTCCTGGTGTGAATGTATCACATAAAACTGGTTGGATGCCAATGTACATGGTAAGTAATGATATCGCTCTTGTACATGATAAAGAGCGCCCTTACTACATAACGATTATGACAAACGGCTACAATGATGCGTATAGTGAAAAAGCTATTTCGGATTTAAGTAAGCTGATTGATGACCAGTTACTACAATTGAGTCATCACGAATAATATCGAAGACTGAATAAAAGAACATTCTAGCCATTTCCTTCTGCTAGAATGTTCTTTTATTATAAAAAATTAATGTGAAAAATCAAGATTTTGTGGAGCGTCGGGTACAAAGTCACTTGGTCGTTTTCCAGTAGTTGGAACAGTAAACGGCACAATTTGAAAGTTAGTGTGTTTTAGCCAAACTTTACCAGAACCTTGGAGGTAAAGTCCAATATTGATAATATCGGCTTCTTTTGGTACATCTAAAACCGTCTCATAAAAATTCCACTCGCTTGTTCCAGTAATCGCTCGGTCAGGCATATCATCAAAAGCTAGCATGTCATAGTAAGCAGAGTCCATTCGCATCCATAATCCACAAGATTTAGTCACGTGTTCTGACTTAATAAATCCAGAGAATTTGACACGTTTTTCAGTAAAATTGTGTGCTTTAAATTGTTGCATGACTGTACCATAACCATCAGAAGTCAGCGAGTCAATAGAACTCAATAGAATCGAGTGTTCAGTGATATGCGCAGTCTCTTTATCGAAGGCTAGTTGATAATTTTTTGGGTGGCTTCCTGATTTAAACCAACCGTTAATAGTCGTTGTCATAAGAATCGCTCCTGTCTGTAGTAAATGTGAAGTGTGCTTGCGATAAAGCGATGGTGGCAAATGATAGTGTGCTTTAAATGCTCTTGAAAAACTTTCTTGCGTGTGAAAATCGCATCTAAAAGCTATTTCTAAAATAGGTAAAGAAGTGTGTGTCAATAATGCTTTCGCTTGTTGTAATCTTTTTTGTCGGATATAAGCAAATAACGACATACCGACACTATCTCTAAATAGTCTTTGGAAATGAAAAGGTGAATAGCCAATATAGGTAGCAACCGACTTAATATTAGGATGTTCAGCGATATGTTGATGTATATAATGGATGGCACGCTGAATATCTGGTGAATAATTCATGTGTTTTGACCTCCTTTCATTAAAGATTAACATAGAATTTTTTTGATTTTTTGATTTATCTTGCGACATTTATTGTAACGAGTGAGTCATTTAATATGTTGTTACTAAAGAAAGTATTTTAGATAGGCCCTGGGTAATTTGTTGCGGTGTAACGTTAAACAATTCAATGCCATAGATAGCCCTATTTGGTACTTTATTTGGTAAATAGTGTCGGTTTAACGAGGCGAGTTTAATATTTTCAGCAGCAAGTTTTTTTAAAAACAAGCTATTTGGTAAATCTTTTGGTAATTGTAGAAATGTTTTTGCAGACGTAAATTGTTGAATAGGAATAACGGATTGATTTGGTTGTGCTAGTACTGTTTGTTTAAACGCATTATTTTTCTGTACTAAGAGTTTTTTTAGATGATTAATATGTGCATCAAACATCTGTGATTTGATATAAATATCAAGTGCAGCTTGTGAGAAAATTGCACTATCAATCTCCATCAGTGAGCGATAGGCTTGAAAACAAGCAACAAGTTTTTCTGGTAAAAGACAGGCACCAATTCTCAAACCAGGAAACATAATTTTTGAAAAACTCTTGAGATAAATGACGCGATTATCGGTATCGTAATAATGTAGCGGTAAGTTATTTGTTTCAATAACATAGTCCGCTAAATAATCATCTTCAATAATATAAACATCGTATTTTTTTGCTAATGCTACTAGTTGTTTTTTCTCATTTTCGGAATAAGAGAGACCAAGTGGATTAGACAAACGAGAGGTTGTGTAAAAAAATTTAATCTCGTTCTCACGAAAAATTGTTTCTAATTGTTCAAAATCTAGCTCAGATGCGTCACGATTAATTGTGATAAAAGGATGTGATTGAATTGATAGTAACGAGAGCATGAGATGATAAGAAGGTGATTCAATCAAAATAGTGGCTTTTCTATTAGGAAATGTCAGTTGACTCAGGATAAATAATGCTTGTTGGGTGCCAGTCGTAATGAAGACGGAATCTTCATTAGTATAAATATGACGACCAGCCAACCATTTTGTCAGTGTTGTAATCAAAGCTGGTAAACCTTGTGAACTTCCGTAAATGAATAAGTCTTTTTGATAATTATGAACCGCTTGTTTAAGACATGATTGAAAATCAGCATAAGGAAAATTAGCCCAGCTCAAATGTTGTGCAGAAAAGTCAATATGGTCGTCAATCAAAGGGGTAACTAATTTATCAGTTTGTATAATATAGTAACCACTACGATTTTTAGCATAAATTAAGTTATCTTCAACTAAAAGTGCCATAACTTGTTGAATAGTTTGTATGCTACATTCATAAGTTTTAGCTAGAATTCTGAGGGAGGGAAGTTTGGTACCTTCATTATAATTATTGGTTAAAATATCTGTTTTTAGTTGTTGGTAGATAGTTAAATACTTCATCTTATTGCTCCTTTTAGTCTGTACCGGTACAGATGCTGTTTTGTGTTATTGTATCGTATCTGACTAGACCATACAATAAAAGTAGTTACAGAAAGTAATTTGTAGGAGGAAGTGTAGGATGACACACCATATAAAGGCGTATCTGGCATTAATTGGTCAAATTAGTATTGTTGGTTTATCTTTTTTATTTGTTAAGGAAGGGCTTCGGTACACTGACCCTTTTACACAATTGTCTCATCGATTTATTATCGCCAGCATCGGAATGCTAGTTGTTTCAATGGCGACTAAACAGCAGTCGACAGTGACAGTTAAGAAAATGAAAGACTTATTTCTATTAGGTATCTTTTACCCAGTATTATTTTTTTCTTTGCAAACATTGTCATTGCAAGATATTAGTACACTGGATGCGGGGATTATTAATGCTTTAAATCCAATTATTTTGCTTGTTTTGGCAATATTTTTATTAAGAGAACGTCCATCTAGTCAACAAAAAATGGTCATGGTACTCTCTTTTGTTGGTATTTTAGCAATTAATTTAAGTGGGCAACAAGGTAATGCAACGTTCAATCTGTTTGGAATGGTATTAATGTTTTTATCTGTTTTATCCTCAGGAATGTATACAATAACAGCGCGGAAAATAGCTGAAAGCTATTCAACAATTGAAATGACAAAGTTTATGTTACTATTTGGAGCAATCGTATTTACTGTGATTGCTTTTGGTCAGAGATTATTTGGACAAGTAACAACAAGTTATATAGAGCCACTTGTCATTCCAAACTATCTCATCACAATTCTTTACTTGGGATTATTATCGTCCTTGTTAACGTCTGCTTTGTCTAATTACGCTTTGCATCACGTCAAAGCATCCGTTGTAGCATTATTTAGTAACTTAACACCAATTATCGTTATTCTATCTGGAGTACTAATTTTAAAAGAACCGATAAAAATGTACCAAGTTGTCGGTATCTCCTTGATTATTATGCCAATTTTAAGTTTAGCTTTATTGAATCAATTTCACAAAAAAACACGCTCTAGCGAAAGCTGAAGTGTGTTTTTTTGTGAAATTCAAAAGTTAAATACTACTTTATATCTTAATATCTGAGATAGAATCACATCGATTTAGAATTTGGTACAAGGCCATGATTAACTTATCTAGTTCATATACAGCGGTAATATAATCTTCAGATGATGTTAAGAGAGGATGATACAACATTTGATGATTATATTTGCCTTCATTTAAACCGATTGTATAAAAAACTAAATCAAGGTGTTCAATTTTTTGGACATGGTCAAATTCATCTAAAATAAGTTGACCACTAATACTTTCGCAACTAGACAAGTCTAGGGGTTTATTATTAACATTGACTTGAAAGCGAATAAGTTCGTCATAAGCAAAGATTTCTAATTGCCCATCAAATTTAAATAGTTGATGTCGATCATCGAGTTTTAGTTGTGTTACAGTCTGTGTTGGGCTAAATAGTTCTTTACGGGTATGATTACGCGTTTCAATCGCTTGAACATTGAGAGTTATTTTCTTATTCTCATGAATAATCGTGTAAAATTTCCAAATAATAAACAAAACAATAACAGAAATAACAATCGTTATACTTATTTGAGGCTTGATAAAGCTTAATATAGGCATCACATAAAAAACCTCCAGTTAAAAATTATCCTTTTTTTCAGTATACCACGACAACATAAAATTAAAAACTGTTCATTATAAAAAACCTGAATTAAAAACGCCTTCTTTTTGTCAAATTTTTAGCTTTGTATTAAAAAAAATCGATTTACTACTATTTAATAGAAAGCTAAAAATCAAAAAAAACAATTATAACTTTTTGAAAAAACTATTTAATATACTTAAATAGTTTATAAGTTCTTTATTTCTATTTTTTCACATCATTGGAAAAAAATAGAAGGTGTTTTTTTTAAAGGTATCTATTATACTATGGTTTGGATAATACCATCTAGTTTCTATTTACTATAAATAGAGCTATTTTAATGGTGAAAATAGATAAAAAAGGAGAAAATTTATAATGAAACAAGTAGTAAGAAACATCGTAAAACTGACGATGCTCATTTTTGCGACGGTGACTTTCTTTGGTTTGTCTAGTCAGACGGCAGAAGCTAAAGAAGTGAACGAGGTTGTTAAAAATCTTGAGATTTTGACACAAAATGACAGTAGTATTACGCCGGGAGAAGAAGTTGTATTAACAGGTAACTGGCAATTACCAGATGATGATGAGCATAAGTCTTACACATCAGGTGATTTTTTTACGATTAAATTACCTAAAGTACTAGAAGTCAGCGGTGATCCTGTTGAGTTAGTAAGTAATAATGGTAAAGTGGTATATGGTACTGGTATTTACGATAAGAGTACACATCAGTATAAATTCACTTTTTCAAAAGCTATTGATGGTAAGTACAATCGTCGTGGGGGCTTTAGTTTTTCTACAACCTTAAGTAAGAATGTTAAACCTGAAACTAAAGAGACAATTGAAGTGACAGCAGGCAAACAGGTTGAAAAAATTCAAGTGACAATTGCTAAACAGGCTTCTAATCAAAAAGGCACGTATGCTTATCAATATTCTGATAATATGTTTAAAACTGAAGATCATAATAAAAATAAGTCTCAAGAAAAGGGTATAAAACCAAAAGATGGCGAGTATCCTTGGTATATTGCTGTAAATAAAACTGCTAATCCAAATATGAATAAATTAAAATTAGTTGACACTGTAGGGAAAGATAGTCGATTACTAAAAAATAGTATTAAAGTCTATGAGAACTATGGTAATGATAAATTAACAGATGTTACATGGAATGGACAAAAAAAACGCGATATTACGAAATTTGTAGATATAAAAGCAACAGATCATGGTTTTGAAATAACTCTACAATCGAGAATTGTTGATGAAAAAGAGAAAATTAGAACCTATTTCCATATTTTTTATAGTACTGAGTATACAGGTATAATCGGTAATAAATGGGTGCCTTTAGATAACACAGCAACCTTGGTTGACTATCAAACTAATGAACCAGTTGGAAAATTATCTCAAGCAAAACAACAAAAATTTATTTCAAAAGGTTGGGGAGAAGCTTCTGATGGAATTGCTAATCTAACTGTTACAAAAATTGATGAGGAAACTGGAAATCCTTTAGAAGGAGCTGAGTTTGAGCTTTACAAAGGGAAAAAAGAGCCAGGAACACTTGTGACTCAAAATCAAGCAGGTGAGCCATTAAACTTAGTTTCTAATAAAGATGGACAAGTGACAGTGAATAATCTTCAACCTGGACCTTATTATCTGAAAGAGAAAAAAGCACCTAGTCAGTATCAAAAATCAGATGATATAAAAATAATTTTTTTACGCAATGAATCTGATGAAACAATAGAATTTAGTAATAAGAAAGAAGAGCTAGGTCAAATTACTGTTGACAAAGAATGGAAAGGTAATGTCTCTAAGGATGAAAAAGTAGCAGTTCAATTTGGTTTATGGAAAAAAGGTGAGGACAAACCTTTGATGATTAGAACTTTGGATGCTGGCAATAAATCTTTAGTCTTTGGTGAATTAGCGTTAGACAATGACTATATTGTAAAAGAAATAGTACCAGAGGGTTCGTCTTTTTCAGTTGATAAATCAGCTGAAACAGTTACATTAACTAAAGAACAAAAGACTGGTAACGTGACATTTATTAATACGATTGAAGAAAAAATCAAGACAACTGAAGTAGCAGTTGAAAAAGTTTGGGATGTGCAAACAAAAGATTTAATCAAACCAGTAGAAGTTGCTATTACTAAGACTGTTGATGATAAAACATCAGATGTTAAAACAGTGACATTGAATACAGATAATGAATGGAAAACAACCGTTAAAGACTTACCAACAAGTGAAAAAGTCGAAGGTAAATTAGTCCCAGTTGCTTACGGTGTTAAAGAATTAACAGTATCGAAAAAAATCGAAACAACGATTACGGGAGATGCCACAAAGGGCTTTACAATTATCAATAAAGAAAAACAAGGTACGTTAGAAATCATCAAAGTTGATGCTAATAACAAAGATAAAACACTACCAAGTGCGACCTTTGAAATTACAGGACCAGATGGTTACCAAGAAAAAGCAACAACTAGTAAAGATGGAAATATTGTCTTAAGTGGTTTAGCGTTTGGTGATTACAAAGTCAAAGAAACAAATGCACCAGAAGGTTATGAGTTAAGTAAAAAAGTTTATGATGTTCGTGTAGAAGAAGATAAAACAGGCGAGAACGTCGTCCAATTAGTGGTAGAAAACAAATCTAAATTGGGTACGTTAGAAATCATCAAGGTTGATGCTAATAACAAAGACAAAACATTACCAAGTGCGACCTTTGAAATAACTGGACCAAATGGTTACCAAGAAAAAGCAACAACTAGTAAAGATGGAAATATTGTCTTAACTGGTTTAGCGTTTGGTGATTATAAAGTCAAAGAAACAAATGCACCAGAAGGTTATGAGTTAAGTAAAAAAGTTTATGATGTTCGTGTAGAAGAAGATAAAACAGGTGAGAACGTCGTCCAATTAGTGGTAGAAAACAAATCTAAATTGGGTACGTTAGAAATCATCAAGGTTGATGCTAATAATAAAGATAAAACATTACCAAGTGCGACCTTTGAAATTACAGGACCAAATGGTTACCAAGAAAAAGCAACAACTAGTAAAGATGGAAATATTGTCTTAAGTGGTTTAGCGTTTGGTGATTACCAAGTCAAAGAAACAAATGCACCAGAAGGTTATGAGTTAAGTAAAAAAGTTTATGATGTTCGTGTAGAAGAAGATAAAACAGGTGAGAACGTTGTCCAATTAGTGGTAGAAAATGCTCCTATTATTGGTTCATTTCAACTAGTTAAAGTTGACAAAGAGACGCGTACAAGATTGCCAGGGGCAACGTTTACTTTAGTTGATGCATTAGGAAATGAAAATCAAAAAACAACAGATGAGAATGGTCATATTGAATTTGCTAATCTATCTGTAGGTCAGTACAAGTTGTATGAAATCTCTGCTCCAAAAGGATATATTATTGATCAAGATTACTTTAATGTTAATATTGATTTAGCTAATGGTGGGGTTACCGTGACAATTATTAATCCAACGACAAATAAAAAAGTTGGTCGTAATTCAGAAGGATATATTATTGATAATACGAAAGAACAAAAAACGACACCAAGTACAACACCAAGTACTGTAACTACTACAACGATTGAGACGACAGCTTCAGTTGATGTAGATGTTATTGAAGTAACTGATACTACAACGACAAGTGACCAGTCAAGTGAAACAACAGATTCAACAACTACAGCAACAAGTAGTACGGAAGAATTAGAAGTTGATCCAGCAACAACAGATTCAACAACTACAGCAACAAGTAGTACGGAAGAATTAGAAGTTGATCCAGCAACAACAGATTCAACAACTACAGCAACAAGTAGTACGGAAGAATTAGAAGTTGATCCAGCAACAACAGATTCAACAACTACAGCAACAAGTAGTACAGAAGAATTGGAAGTTGATCCAGCAACAACAGATTCAACAATTACAGCAACAAGTAGTACGGAAGAATTGGAAGTTGATCCAGCAACGATTGATTCAGGTAAAGGTACTAAGAATCAAAAAATGTTACCAAAAACAGGTGAAACAACGAATTATCTACTTGTTTTAGTTGGTGGTCTATCTATGTTAGTGGCACTATTTATTTTAATGCGCCAAAAGAAATATAATTAAGGTTACCGTTTAAGGTCATAGTAGTTGATACTATGGCCTTTTTTGTTTATCTTGTTGTCAGTCGTGAAACCTGTTACAATACGTGTGTCTAAATTTTAATGAGAAAGGAGATTATGATGACAACGATTAAAGATATTGCTAACTATACAGGTGTCAGTCCAACGACGGTCTCAAATGTCATTCATGGACGTGTTGAAAAAGTGTCTGTTGAGACAAAAAATAAAGTTGAACGTGCATTAAAAGAACTTAATTATACGTCAAATATGGCTGGACGATTATTGGCAAAATATGGTTCGAAGATTATAGGTGTCATTATTCAGGATTCTGATGCATTAAAGGAACAGTTTTATGACAATCCGTATCATGGAGAATTAATCCAAGCCTTAGAGTATCATATTAGAGAGTCTGGCTATTTTTTGATGTTCCATCGGGTCGCTAATTTTGAAGATGGTGTTAAATTAATTGCTATGTGGGATTTAGAAGGTGTGATCATTTCTGGAGCAACGAATTCTGATATTAAAAATTGGCAAGCAAGTGTCACTATTCCAATTGTTTTTTTTAGATACCTATGGGAATTCAGAAGCGCAACCATTGCTAAATGTGGGAGTTGATGATTTTAATGGGGCTTATGATATGACCGTTTACTTAATCGAACAAGGATTAACTAAGTTAATGTTTATTGCAAAAGGTGAAACACCTGATGATTGGGCGGGCGTCGATGCAATGCGTGCTGCTGGTGTTAAACAGGCGGTTGCTGATTATCACGTATCATTAGAACTAATTGCAGCACCACCAACGTATCGTCATTACCAAGAATTTATTTTATCTTTAACAAAACGTTTGACCAAAGATTATTACGGTGTTTTTTTCGCTTCGGATTTACTTGCTATACAAGCAATTTCAGAATTTTATCAGCATCAATTACGTATTCCAACTGATGTGTCAGTTGCTAGTTTTGATGGAACACCTTATTCGTTATATGCGACGCCAAAACTAATGACGGTGTATCAAGATGTCAATAAAAAAGCAGAATTAGCCGTTCAATTGATGCTTAAAGCTCTCAATTCTCAGGAACGATTCAGTGAACATCTTTTGATTGATACAGAACTTTTACTTGGAGAATCGGTTAAAAAACTAATTAAATAGATAGCGGTTTCAAAAAAGTTGTTGACCAGTTACTTGAAACATGCTATATTTTACCCATAGGTGTTGCGTAACACCTATGGGATTTCGTTTATTTTTTTAATCTTTAGTGTTACGTAACACTAATTTATAGGAGGAAGGAATTATGCGACAACGGCATGCACTTATTTTATTATTTGTAGTTTTAAGTACTTTTTTAATCACTGGCTGTAAGAGTCAAGAGTCATCTAATAAAAAGACCATTGAAGTATTCAGTAGTAAGCCAGAAAATCAGTTAGTTTTTAAAGAGTTTATCAAAGA
The DNA here is from genome assembly GCF_001998885.1 of Vagococcus penaei. Classification (NCBI taxonomy): domain Bacteria; kingdom Bacillati; phylum Bacillota; class Bacilli; order Lactobacillales; family Enterococcaceae; genus Vagococcus; species Vagococcus penaei. Next base: position 651,510 of record NZ_CP019609.1, on the reverse strand, counting down.
ATTTGAGAGTGAGAATCCTGATGTTAAGGTCGTTTTTAGTTCACCACCAGATGCAGGGACAGTTCTTAGGACACGTCTTGTCAAAGATGATATTCCAAGTGTCATTGCATACGGCGGAGATATCACTTATACCGAGTTAGCAAATGTTGGAATGTTAGAAGATTTATCAACTTCAGGATTGGCTGATGAGCTAGTTCCAGCTTATAAGGAAATGACACAGGCTTTACAAAAAGATCAAAGTAAATTGTACGGTATTCCTTATGCAGCAAATGCTTCAGGTGTCATTTATAATGTTGATTTGTTCAAAGAACATCAGCAAGAAGTTCCAAAAACGTGGGATGAATTTTTAGCCGTTAGTCACTATTTTAAAGAACACGGAATTACACCAATTGAGGGAACATTTAAAGATTCATGGACACTAATGTCAATTTTTAATCCTTTGGCCGGTATTTTGACCGAACCAGATTTCATGCGCGAACGTCAAGAAGATAAAACGACTTTTATAAAAGGTTGGCAACAGCCAATGAAACAATTAACGGATATTATGACATTGACACAAAAAGATGCTATGGGAACAAGTTATGCTGATGGAACACAAGCATTTGCTAAGGGTGAATCAGCGATGATTATTAATGGTACTTGGGCAATTCCAGAAGTTAAAAAAACAAATGAGTCAATTAACATTGGTATTTTTCCGTTACCAGCAAGTAATAATCAAAGTAAAAATGTTGTAACGAGTGGTGTTGACGTGATGTTCATGGTTGGTAAAGATACAAATCATCAAGAAGAATCGAAGCGTTTCATTAAATTTATGATGGATAAAGAGCGTGCGACACGCTACATTAATGACCAATTTGCTTTTTCTGCAATTAAAGGTGTTAGTCAAAATGCTGAAACTTTAAATGGAATCAGCCCAATTATTGAAGAAGGTCGTGTCACTGATTTTATTGATCATTTTGTACCAAATGGTTATGACTTACCATCATTATTATCTGAATTTGCTTTAAAGCAAACATCGCATCCAGATGAAACGGTTAAAAACATTGATGACAGTTTAAAGACAATGGATAAGTCATACGATACAGCAAATTTTGAGTAGGAGGCAAAAAAATGAAGCGAACAAAACGGATTCATCCAACTTTTTATCTGATGGTAATACCCATTGCACTATTGTTTTTTGTTTTTCATACTATTCCGTTTTTAGAAGGAATTTTTTATAGTTTTACCGATTGGCGTGGTTATGGTGATTGGAATTTTGTTGGATTACGTAACTATTTACATATGTTTGTCGATAAAGATATTGCTCAGAGCTATTTGTTTACATTTAAATTTGCTATTGTATCAACCATTCTCGTGAATGTAATTGGTTTACTGATTGCATTAGGGTTAAACGCAAAAATTAAATGTCAGAACTTTTTAAAGGCGGTTTACTTTCTACCTTATATGTTAGGTACTTTGATTGTTGGGTATATTTTTAATTTTATTTTTGCTCACCTAGTTCCCCAGTTTGGGATTGCTGCGGGGATTGAAGCTTTAAGCGTGAATATTTTAGGAACAGAAAAAGCATGGATTGGGATGGTTGTTGTAACTGTTTGGCAATCATTGGCGTTTACAACACTGATTTATTTATCTGGCTTACAAACGATTGATCAAAGTATTTATGAAGCAGCCGATATTGATGGCGCGAGTGGATGGCAATTATTTAGACAGATTACATTTCCACTACTGGCACCATTTTTTACCATTAATATGGTGTTATCAGCAAAAGGTTTCTTAATGGCATTCGACCAAATTATGGCAATGACTAATGGTGGGCCCGGTATGTCAACAACATCTATTTCATTATTAATCTATAAAAAAGGGTTCACTGGTGGACAGTTTGCTTATCAGTCAGCAAACTCTGTTATTTTATTTTTAGTGGTTGTGATTATTTCAATTATCCAGTTACGTATTTTGGAAAAAAGGGAGGCTAACATGCAATGAGTCGTCTAAGAGGAATGTTTCTTAAAAATAATGGACAAGTAAATTGGCCGTTGACCATCTTGATGTTTTTATTAGCTATTTTGACCATTTTTGGTCCTCTATATATGACTGTCATGATTGCAGTCAAAGACCCTAGTCAAATGTCGAATGTTTTAAAATGGCCAACAACCTTTCACTGGGAGAATTTCCAACATGCTTGGGAATTAACAGATTATCCACAAAAATTTAAAAATACGTTAGTCATTACTGTAGTTAACTTAATTTTTACTGTCTTTACGAATAGTTTAGCAGCGTATGCTATCACACGTAAACGATCAACATCTAAATTTTTTAATGCGTTATATTACTATTTTATTAGTGCCATGTTTATTCCATTTAACGTTATTATGTTGCCGTTAGTTAAACAAGCATCATTTTTTAATTTAGATAACTTGGCTGGTATTATTTTTATCTATATCATTTTTGGGTTACCGATGAACACGTTTCTTTATACTGGATTCATTAAGAAAATTCCGGTAGCGTTAGATGAGGCAGCAGAAATTGATGGTGCAACGCCATTGCAAACGTTCCGCTATATTATTTTTCCAATGCTAAAACCGGTTCATGCAACTGTTGCTATTCTAAGTTTTATGTGGACATGGAATGATTTCTTGATGCCATTAATTCTACTAAGTAAGCCAGAACAACAGACATTGCAACTATCGCAGTATATTTTTCAAGGACAATTTTCTACGCAATATAATTTAGCTTTTGCCTCGTATTTATTAGTTATTTTGCCGGTTTTATTAATTTATATTTTCTTCCAAAAATGGATTATTGCTGGTGTAACAGATGGAGCAGTCAAATAAATCATAGGAGTGTTGTAAAATGAACGTTAAAGAAAATAAATGGTGGCAATCTGCCGTAGTCTATCAAGTTTATCCAAGAAGTTTTCAAGATACTGATGGTGATGGTATTGGTGATATTCAAGGAATTATTCAACATCTCGATTATTTAGAAAAGTTAGGAATTACTGCTATTTGGTTGAGTCCAGTTTATAAATCACCTAATGATGATAACGGTTATGATATTAGTGATTACCAAGATATTATGGATGAGTTCGGTACAATGGCTGATATGGATGAATTAATTGTTAAGGCTAGGGAACGTAATATTCGCATTATTATGGATTTAGTTGTTAATCATACGTCTGATGAACACCAATGGTTTGTTGAGGCTAAGAAAAGTAAGGATAATCCTTACCGTGACTATTATATTTGGCGTGATCCTGTAGATGGACAAGAGCCAAATGATTTAGTATCAACCTTTAGTGGAAGTGCTTGGGAATATGATGAAGCAAGTGGCCAATATTACTTACATTTGTTTAGTAAAAAACAACCAGATTTAAATTGGGAAAACGCGCAAGTTCGTCAAGAAGTCAATAATATGATGAATTTTTGGTTAGACAAAGGTGTCGGAGGTTTCCGAATGGACGTGATTGATTTAATTGGTAAAATTCCAGATGAAAAAATTACTGGTAACGGGCCCAAGCTACATGATTATTTACAGGAAATGAATCGTGCAACTTTTGGAAATCATGATGTCATGACAGTCGGAGAAACTTGGGGTGCAACACCTGAAATCGCAAAATTATATTCGAACCCAGAACGCAATGAATTATCAATGGTTTTCCAATTTGAACATATAGGCTTAGATCAACAAGAAGGTCAGCATAAGTGGGATTTAAAAAATCTAGAAATTAACGACTTAAAAGAGGTATTATCTAAATGGCAAACATCGCTTGGTGAAGAAGGTTGGAATAGTTTATTTTGGAATAATCATGACACACCAAGAATTGTATCACGTTGGGGAAATGACGGACTTTACCGCGAACGTTCAGCTAAAGCTTTAGCAATACTACTCCATATGATGAAGGGAACACCTTATATTTATCAAGGAGAAGAGATTGGGATGACTAATCGTCCGGTGACATCAATTGAAGAGGTTGAAGATATCGAAAGTGTCAACATGTATCATGAGCGTTTAGCAGAAGGTTACGCAAAAGAGGACATTATAACATCAATCAATGTGAAAGGTCGCGATAATGCGCGAACACCAATGCAATGGGATGATAGCGCCAATGCCGGCTTTACAACAGGAACGCCTTGGCTTTCAGTTAATCCAAATTATCATGAAGTCAATGTAGCAAAGGCTTTGGCAAATCCTAATTCGGTTTTCTATACCTATCAAACGCTTATTAAATTAAGAAAAGACCATCCAATTGTTGTTTGGGGTGATTATGAGTTGTTAGAAGATACTACTAATGAAATCTTTGCGTATAAGCGTCACTATCATGGACAAACTATTTTAGTCGTTGTTAATTTATCAGATAATGAACAAGAATTTATCTGCAAAGATGAGATAAAACATGTTTGGTTAACCAATACAGTAGCGCCAATTGATGTGACACGTACGGTTCTAGCACCATGGGAAGCGTTTGTTGTTGAACTTTAAAAAATAGAACGTCAGGTAACTTAATTAAATTATTAAGTTACCTGACGTTCTTATCTATTATTTTCTTACTTCCCTATATTTGCTAGTTACGTTTTTTTCATAATATGATACACTAAACGTAATTAAAATAGAAGGAGTGGTTACTATGCCAATCGTACATATTGAGTTATTAGAAGGCCGTACCCAAGAACAAAAAGATGCTATGGTAAAAGATGTGACGGATGCTATTTCAAAACATACTGGAGCACCAAAAGAAAATGTACATATCATTATTTCTGATATGGAAAAAGGAAATTATGCAGTCGGTGGCGTGACTAAAAAGTAAGAACTAATAGAGAGTGATAAACTAATATTTGTTAAATCGTAATTAATTCTAGAAATCTGATGTCAAGTATGCTAAAATTAACAAGATATCAAGTGAAATAGAAGAGATTAGGAGGGTACATTTGTGTATAAACTCTTATTAGCCATTATGTTGATTTTATCCGTATTAATTATTATGGCTGTTTTAATGCAACCAAGTAAACAAAATAGTGCAGCTAGTGCTTTTTCAGGAGGCGCAAGTGAACTTTTTGGTAAGACAAAAGCTAGAGGATTTGAAGCGTTCATGAAACGTGCAACAACTGTTATGGGTGTAGCATGGATACTTGTGGCTTTAGCACTAACATACTTATCATCAAAATAATTAAATTAGGTCTCCTGTTTCTGACAGGAGCCTTTTTTATTGTTACAATCAAGTTATAAATTATGAAGATACAGGTGAGTTAAATTGGAAAACACACATATTTATTTAAAAAATGGTCCACAAGCAATTTTATTATTGCATGCTTATACTGGTAGTCCCAATGATGTTGGCTTGTTAGCACGCCGCTTGGGTCGTGATGGATACACGGTTTTAGCACCACTGTTTTCAGGACACGGTACATTTGACCCAATTGATATTTTAGACGAGGGACCAGATGTTTGGTGGGAGGATGCCAAAAAGGCAATGGATTTTTTAAGAAAAGAAGGCTATGAGCATTTATTAGTCTTTGGACTTAGTCTAGGGGGGATTTATGCTATTCGTCTGTTAGAAACTTACCCCGATTATTTTATTGGTGGTGGATCGTTTAGTTCGCCGCTAATTGCTTCTAAAAATCACGAGATATATCCTAATTTTTTAAGATATTGCGAATATTTATATAAAAAGAATGGCATTGTTGGTGAATCGCTAGATAAAAAATTAGCCACATTAAATGAACCGTTAAAAAAACAGTTAGCAGACATTGCAACAATGACTGAGTATGTAAGTAATCATCTATACAAAATTGACGTACCTGTTTTTTTAGGACAATCTGGATTGGATGAAATGATTGATGCAACTTCCGTATATGAAGCAGCATCAAAATTATCAGCGATTAATCATGAGGTACATTGGTATGCCAATAGTACTCATGTCTTAACGATTAGTAAAGATCGTCAAGAATTTGAACAAGATGTTTGTCAATTTATTAAAAAATTAGTTTGAGAGGAGGAAAATAATGAAACAAACAGTTAAACAAAGTATTCAACAGTATATGGAAACGAGTACTAAAAAATCGTTCTCCATGGAGCAATTAGCCGAGGGGCTCGGGTTACAAAAAAGTCAAGATTTTAAATTATTAGTTCAGACAGTTGCGCAAATGGAACGAGAAAAGTTAGTTGAATTTACCCAAAAAGGTAAAATTAGACTAGCAAAACAAGAAACAATTCTTGAAGGGACATTTCGAGCAAATGAACGGGGATTTGGTTTTGTTGCGATTGAGGATGAAGAGGACGATGTTTTTATTCAAAAAGGGTTGACCAATTTTGCTTTAGAAGGTGATACGGTTCAGATTGAATTAATCAAGGCTGGAAATCCACTGGAGGATCAAGCCCCCGAGGGTAAAGTAACAAAGATTTTAGCACGCGGGTATACACAGCTTGTTGGGATTTTTACTAAATTTTCACCAGAAAAAGTTCGCGAAAGTAACTTATATGGTGTGGTCACACCAAAAGATAAAAAAATTACTGGCTATAAAGTTTTTATTACTGCAGATGGTATCGAACCGGAAGATGGTAGTGTTGTTCTAGTTGAACTGACGCATTATCCAGAAGCTGAGTATACGGGTAGTTTTGAAGGGTTGGTTAAACAAGTAATTGGTCATAAAAATGATCCAGGTATGGATATTTTATCAATTGTTTTACAACTGGGAATTCCAACTGATTTTGAGGAAGCGACGCTCAAGGAAGCTGAGGTTGTACCAGACCATGTTTCAGCTGAAGAAATTGAAGGCCGTCGCGATTTAAGAGATAAAGTTATTGTGACGATTGATGGTGCAGAAGCGAAAGATTTAGATGATGCTGTCCGTGTTGAACGTTTGGAAAATGGTAATTTTTTACTGGGTGTTTATATTGCAGATGTATCGCATTATGTGACTGAAAATAGTGCACTAGACGCTGAGGCTTTAGATCGTGCAACTAGTGTGTACCTAACAGACCGTGTGATTCCTATGTTGCCTAGAAAATTGTCTAATGGTATTTGTTCACTTAATCCTGATGTGGATCGATTAGTTATGTCGTGTGAGATGGAAATTACACCAACAGGTGATATTGTACACTATGATATTTTTGAAGGTGTAATCCATTCAAGTGCGCGAATGACTTATACTGCAGTCAACGAAATCTTAGAGAAGACGAATCCTGAGACATTGGCTACATATGCTACACTTATTCCATTATTTGAAGATATGGCCGTTTTACATCATATTTTAGAAGATAAACGAAATCAACGTGGAGCTATTTCTTTTGATAGTCGAGAAGCTCAAATTATTGTTGATGCAGAAGGGCACCCGCAAGATATCGTACTAAGAAGTCGTGGTACAGCAGAACGTTTGATTGAGTCATTTATGTTAGCTGCGAACGAAACAGTTGCGAAACACTTTTATCAATTAGATTTACCATTTATCTATCGGATTCATGAACAACCTAAGGAGGCCAAAGTTCAACGCTTTTTTGAATTTATTACAAACTTCGGTATTATGGTGAAGGGTAGTAAAGACGATATTGAGCCAAAAGAACTGCAAGGTGTGCTGGATCAAGTAGCAGGTCGTCCGGAAGAACCTGTTATTAATATGATGTTACTGCGTAGTATGCAACAAGCAAAATATTCTGAAAATGCGGTTGGCCATTATGGACTAGCTGCGGATGATTATACGCATTTTACGTCACCAATTCGTCGTTACCCAGATTTACTGGTTCACCGACTAATTAAAGTCTATCAAAAACAGCCAGTATCTCAAAAAACACAAGATAAGTGGGATGGTTTAATTCCAGATATTGCTGATCATAGTTCGAAAATGGAGCGTCGAGCAGTTGAAGCCGAACGTGAAACTGATAAAATGAAAAAAGCAGAATTCATGCAAGATAAGATTGGTGAAGAGTATCCTGGTGTTATTACTTCGATTACTAAATTTGGTATGTTCATTGAATTGAACAATACAGTTGAAGGCTTGATTCATGTTAATCAACTAAAAAATGACTACTTTTATTTTATTGAAGATCATTTGGCACTTGTTGGTGAACGCACGGGTATTGTTTATAAAATTGGACAAGCCGTTCGTGTGAAAGTCACAAAAGCGGATGCGGAAACACGTGAAATTGACTTTGATTTATTAGAAGCTGAAACACTTGAAGATGCAAAATTGCTTGCTAAACGCCCTAAATCAGGACATCAAAAAAAATCTGGCTCACGTGATAGTCGTGCTAGTGGGAATAAAGAGAGAAATAAATCGTCTAAAGATAAAGACAAGCTGACAAAAAAACTGGCAAACAGCCATTTTATAAAAAAGTCGCAAAAAAACCAAAAGGTAAAAAGAAAAAACGTAAATGAGGTGATTAGATGCCAAAAGGTGATGGAAGTTTAATTGCACAGAATCGAAAAGCACGCCATGATTATACAGTGATTGATACAATAGAAGCTGGGATTGTTTTACAAGGAACAGAAATTAAATCGATTAGACAAAGACGAATTAATTTGAAAGATGGCTTTGCCCGTGTCATGAATGGTGAGGTTTACTTAATGAACGTTCACATTAGTCCATATGAACAGGGGAATATTTTTAACCATGACCCTTTAAGAACACGTAAGTTGTTAATGCACAAAAAGCAGATTGCAAAATTAGTTAGCGAAACTAAAAATCAAGGGACGACTTTAGTTCCTTTGAAAGTGTATATAAAGAATGGTGTTGCGAAAGTATTAATTGGAATTGCTAAAGGTAAAAAGCAATACGATAAGCGTGAAGATATCAAACAACGTGATATAAAACGTGAAATAAGTCGCTCGTTAAAAAGTAGACAATATTAAAAAGTATAAAGCACATGACATTTTCTTCATTAAATGTCATGTGTTTTCTTTGTATGTTTCTTAATTCACAATGATAGCGCATTGATTCCTATTATGAAGACAATCCTTGCTATTAAAGGGATTTATTCACTAGAATTTAATAAAAAATCACTAATTTACTTTGTGTTATTACTCATTTGGTGGTATCATTATGCTAGTTGGTTTTTTCTGAAAATGATAGCCAACAATAGTCAGATGATTATCAAAGAATGTTTTTTTGCATCATCTTAACTGAGTAGTATAACTCCAATTACGGAGTATTTTCTAAAGGAAAAGGGGTGAAGTCTGTGGCAGAGAAATCCTGGATAGTGAATATTGGAGGAATATATTTTGATTTAACAGCATGTATTATGATCGTTCTCACTTGTCTAGTCGTCTTTGGAATTGTCTATTTTTGTAGTCGTAATTTACAAATGAAACCAAAAGGTAAACAAAATGTACTAGAATTCTTAATTGACTTTGTTAGAAACATTGTTTCTGATAATGTTCCAAGTAAGGAGATTAATAATTATCATTTGTTAGGTTTCACATTCTTTATGTTTGTTTTAGTTTCAAACGTACTAGGTTTGATAACGAAAGTTGTTCTATTCCGTGGTTCTGAAGAAATTTCGCTATGGAAAAGTCCAACAGCCGATCCATTAGTAACCTTAACCCTTGCATTTATGGCCATTATTCTAAGTAACTATTTTGGGGTCAAAAAGCAAGGTGTTAAAAATTATTTTGTTAATAGTTTTGCTAAGCCAACAGCAATACTATTGCCAATTAAATTAGTAGAAGAATTTACAAACGTCTTAACGTTGGGTCTTCGGTTATATGGTAATATTTTTGCAGGTGAAGTATTACTTTCTTTGATTGCTAATTTAGGTGCAAGCAGTCCTGTCAAATTTGTTTTGGCCTTGCCACTTGAAGTTATTTGGCAAGCATTCTCACTATTTATTGGTGGGGTTCAAGCATTCATTTTCGTGACGTTGATGATGGTTTACATCTCACACAAAATCGAACATGAAGAAGCGTAAGTAAAGTTTCGTAGTTAAAATTTTTTTAGTAAACAACAATATTAGGAGGAGATCAGCAATGCAATACATCGCAGCAGCTATCGCAGTATTAGGAGCGTCTATTGGAGCCGCTTATGGTAATGGACAAGTAATATCTAAAACAATCGAGTCAATGACTCGTCAACCAGAAATGTCTGGACAATTAAGAGGAACAATGTTCGTTGGGGTTGCCTTAATCGAAGCCGTTCCAATCTTAGGTGTGGTTATCGCGTTAATTTTGGTCTTCATGTAATATCTATGATGGTATCATATGACATCAGAGATATACCCTTGGCCATTCAAGGTAGTGGTCAATTGATGTTTAGGAAGGATGTAGGAATCAAATGAACAATTCATTAATCGTAGCTAGCTCTGGGCAAACTACGCTTAGTACAATCCTTTTTGTCATAGTTTCATTTATTATTTTGTTATTGGCTTTAAAGAAGTTTGCATGGGGACCAGTTGTCAATATGATGCAAGAGCGTCAGGACAAGATTGCTAACGACATTGATAATGCCGAAAAATCTAGAAATGAAGCTAGTTCCTTGTTGCAACAACGGGAAGATGATTTAAGGAAAGCACGTACTGAAGCACAGGGAATTATCGCTCAAGCTAAAGAAACCGCTGAAAATAGCGCTCATGCTATCTTAATTGATGCTGAAAAACATGCTAAGCAAATGAAAAAACAAGCAGAAGAAGATATTAAAAATGAGCGTAATCGTATGTTAGAAGATGCAAAACACGAGATTGCAGATTTATCTATTGAAATTGCTTCTAAGATCTTGAAGAAGGAATTATCGCCAGAAACACATCAAGATTTAATTAAATCAAGTATTGAGAAACTAGGAGTCATTGAAGATGACTAGACAATATGCCATAGCTAGAACTTACGGTAAAGCATTATTCACGGAAGCTGTTGAAACAAAAGAGCTTGCTGAAGTCTATCAAGAATTATTACAACTACGTGAAGTCTATCATCGTGTTCCGGATTTAGGCGAGATTCTAACCGATGATCGTTTATCTGGCTATGAAAAAGTTAATATTGTCAAAGATTTAGAAAATAATTTTGGTATTATCATTGCAAGGTTCATTCATACGGTCTACGATTATGGCCGTATGAACGATATGCCTGAAATTATTGATGAGTTTGAAAAACTTTATTATGAACATTTCGGTATCATGATAGTTGATGTAACAACTGCGATTGCTTTAACAATGGATCAAAGACATGAGCTAGAAGATAAACTAGCCAAACGTTTGAATGCCAATAAAGTAGTGTTACGTCCAAGATTAAATCCTGCCATTATGGGTGGGATCATTATAGAATCTGAGCATCGAATAATAGACCAAAGTGTGAAATCTCAATTAGAAAGAGTTCATGCTGAGCTATTAAGTTAATGCTTTTTGACAAGGTGAGAGGTGAAATACATGAGTATTAAAGCGGAAGAAATCAGTTCGCATATTAAACAGCAACTTGCTAAATACGAAGAGTCTCTAACTGTCGATGAAGTAGGTACAGTATCTTACGTTGGGGACGGTATTGCACGTGCTTACGGTTTAGAAAATGCAATGTCTGGAGAGCTATTAGAATTTGATAATGGCGTCTTTGGTATGGCACAAAACTTAGAATCTGATAGTGTTGGTATTATCATTTTAGGTGATTTTGGCGGTATTAGAGAAGGCGATAAAGTTAAACGAACTGGGAAAATTATGGAAGTTCCAGTCGGTGATGCCTTAATTGGTCGTGTTGTCAATCCTTTGGGTCAACCAATTGATGGCTTAGGCCCAATTAATACACGAAAAATGCGTCCAATTGAAGCAACTGCACCAGGTGTAATGGCACGTAAATCTGTTGATGAACCTTTACAAACTGGTATTAAAGCAATCGATGCTTTGGTTCCAATTGGTCGTGGACAACGTGAGTTAATCATTGGTGACCGTAAAACAGGTAAAACGTCAATTGCCATTGATACGATTATTAATCAAAAAGAGCAAGACATGATTTGTATTTATGTTGCCATTGGACAAAAAGAATCTACTGTCCGTAATCAAGTTGAAACACTTAAGAAATATGGTGCCTTAGATTATACAATTGTTGTCTCTGCCAGTGCATCACAACCAGCACCACTATTATATTTGGCTCCTTATGCAGGTGCAGCGATGGGTGAAGAATTCATGTACAATGGCAAGCATGTTTTGGTAGTCTATGATGATTTATCAAAACAGGCAGCAGCTTATCGTGAAATTTCCTTGTTATTGAGACGTCCACCAGGTCGTGAAGCTTTCCCAGGGGATGTTTTCTACTTGCATTCACGTTTACTAGAACGTGCTGCAAAATTGAATGATTCTTTAGGTGGCGGTTCAATGACAGCTTTACCTTTCGTTGAAACGCAAGCTGGAGATATTTCAGCTTATATTCCAACAAACGTTATCTCAATTACTGATGGTCAAATTTTCTTAGAAAGTGATTTGTTCTATTCTGGTGTGCGTCCAGCGATTGATGCGGGTCTTTCAGTTTCTCGTGTTGGTGGGTCTGCACAAATTAAAGCCATGAAGAAAGTAGCGGGAACACTACGGATTGACTTAGCAAGTTATCGTGAATTAGAAGCCTTTACGCAATTTGGTTCAGACTTGGATGCTGCGACGCAAGCTAAATTAAATCGTGGTAAACGAACTGTTGAGGTACTAAAACAAAATGTTCATGAACCAATTTCAGTAGAAAAACAAGTATTAATTCTATATGCATTAACAGACGGATTCTTAGATACTATTCCAGTTAATGATATTCCTAGATTTGAAAAAGAAGTATGTGATTATGTTGAGAATAACTATCCAGCTATTTTTGATACGATTAAAAATACAAAAAACTTACCAAATCCAGATGATTTAAATAAAGCCATTGAAGAGTTCAAAGGAATCTTTTCATCAAGTACATTTTCAGTAGCAGATGAATTGAAATAATCTTAGGAAAGCGGTGATTGACAATGGGCGGTTCACTTATTGATATTAAAAAGAGAATAGCTTCAACTAAAAAGACCAGTCAGATAACGAGCGCGATGCAAATGGTCGCGGCCTCAAAGTTGACAAAATCTGAACAATCATCCCGACGTTTTCAAGAGTATGCATCGAAAGTTAGATCAATAACAACTCATTTGGCCTCTTCTCAATTAAGAGATATTGAAGGTGCAGATTCATCGAGTTTTGATAATAACAAAATGAAAATGTACAATAAGTTATTAATTGAAAGACCTGTTAAAAAAACAGGCTATATTGTTGTGACATCAGATAAAGGATTAGCTGGCGGATACAATAGTTCGATTATTAAAAAAACTGTTGAGATTTTGAATAAAGATCATGCAGGGCAAGACAACTATGTCTTAATGACAATCGGTTCTAGTGGTGCAGATTTCTTTAAACACCGTAATATGCCAGTAGCTTATGAACTTAGGGGTTTAAGCGATTATCCAAGTTATGATGAGGTACGAAAAATTGTCAATTCAGCGATTCAAATGTATAACAATGAAGTCTTTGATGAATTGTATGTTTGTTACAACCATCACGTCAACACACTATCTTCGGCATTTCGTGCTGAAAAAATGTTGCCAATTACCGATTTAGATGCAAATGAAGCAACTGAGTTTGAACAAGAGTATATTTTAGAACCAAATGAAGAAGCCATCCTAAATACTTTATTACCGCTATATGCGGAAAGTCTAATTTATGGAGCAGTTCTAGATTCTAAAACAGCTGAACATGCAGCTCGTATGACAGCAATGAAGAGTGCCACAGAAAACGCAAGTAGTATAATTGATGATTTAACCATCAAATTCAATCGTGCACGCCAAGCAGCAATTACTGAAGAAATTACAGAAATTGTTGGTGGGGCAGCTGCACTAGAAGAATAACGGGGAGGAAGACGATTAATGAAATTAGGAAAAATAGTCCAAGTAATTGGTCCCGTTGTTGACGTAGCATTTCCGTTAGACCAAACGTTACCTGATATAAATGATGCTTTGGTTGTTTATAAATCAGAAAACAAACAAAAAGTGGTTCTAGAAGTTACGTTAGAACTAGGTGATGGCGTCGTACGTACTATCGCCATGGAATCAACTGATGGACTTCAACGTGGTATGGAAGTTCTTGCCACTGGTGGTCCAATTAGCGTTCCAGTTGGTAACATCACACTAGGCCGAGTATTTAACGTATTGGGTGAACCAATTGATTTAGCTGGTCCGATTAGTGATGATGTTGAGCGACACGGTATTCATACAAAAGCACCAATTTATGAAAATTTAAGTACAAATACTGAAGTTTTAGAAACTGGGATTAAAGTAATTGACTTATTAGCACCTTATCTTAAAGGTGGTAAAGTTGGATTGTTTGGTGGTGCCGGTGTTGGTAAAACGGTACTAATTCAAGAATTAATTCATAATATTGCTCAAGAGCATGGGGGTATTTCTGTGTTTGCGGGTGTTGGTGAACGAACTCGTGAAGGAAACGATTTATACTTTGAAATGAAGGATTCAGGCGTTATCACGAAGACAGCAATGGTATTTGGTCAAATGAACGAACCACCTGGTGCCAGAATGCGTGTTGCATTAACTGGATTAACAATGGCTGAGTATTTCCGTGACCAAGAAAAACAAGATGTTTTATTATTTATTGATAATATTTTCCGTTTTACTCAAGCAGGTTCTGAAGTATCTGCCCTTTTAGGTCGTATGCCGTCAGCCGTAGGTTACCAACCAACTTTAGCGACAGAAATGGGACAATTACAAGAGCGGATTACGTCAACTAAAGATGGATCAATTACCTCAATTCAAGCTATTTATGTACCAGCCGATGACTATACCGATCCGGCTCCGGCAACTGCTTTTGCCCATTTAGACGCGACGACTAACTTAGAACGTCACCTAGCTGAGCAAGGTATTTATCCTGCTGTCGATCCATTAGCTTCATCTTCTAGTGCTTTAGAACCAAGTATCGTCGGTGAAGAGCATTATAAAGTTGCAACGGAAGTTCAACATTTACTGCAACGTTATAAAGAATTACAAGATATTATCGCTATCTTAGGGATGGATGAGTTATCTGATAATGAAAAAGTAATTGTTGGTCGAGCAAGAAGAGTACAATTCTTCTTGTCACAAAACTTTAATGTTGCAGAACAATTTACTGGTCAACCAGGTAGCTATGTACCATTAAGAGAAACAGTTAAAGGTTTTAGAGAAATACTAGATGGTAAATATGATGACTTACCTGAAGATGCTTTCCGAAATGTTGGTCGCATTGAAGAAGTTATTGAAAAATCAGGTAAATCTGGATATTAATAAGGAGAGATGACAATGAGTTCTTTCGTAGTTAATATCGTCACGCCAAGTGGTGTTGTGTATGACCATGAGGCAAAATTTCTTGTTGCAAATACAACAAATGGATCTTTGGGTGTTTTACCCAACCATGCTCCCTTAATAGCTCCATTAAAAATCGATGCCATTAGAATTGATTTATCAGATACAGAAGGTAACAAATCTGATTGGGTTGCCGTTAATGGTGGAATTATTGAGATTCGAGATAACGTTGTATCCGTTCTTGCCAATAGTGCTGAGACAGAAGAAAGCATTGATGTCACACGTGCTGAAATGGCTAAAAAGCGAGCAGAAGAAAAAATTGCTTTAGCTAAAGAACGTAAAGACGAGTCGATTGATATGGATCGGGCAGAAGTTGCTTTACACCGTGCCATTAATCGCTTAAATGTAGCAAACAAAAGAAAATAAATAAAAGGTAAAGGATAATTTATTGTCCTTTACCTTTTTGTTCTAAAGTGAATCTAGAAAGGTGTGCAACTTAGCTATGGAAGTATATGGTGTTGATACCCTTGTCCGTTTTTTTAGCCATTTGGCTTTCATTTATCTAGCTTTTTGGAGTTTACAATCTCTAAGACTTGATATGATTTTTAAAAAAGGTCAACATTATGAGCGACAAATTAAGATGTTTTATGTATTTCTTTCAATCGTATTAGGTTATACATCAAGTTCATTCTTTTTAGAAGTAATGTATTTAATGAGAAACTTATTTAATAGCATTGGTTAAAATGAGAAAAGTGGTGTTATGATTCCATTTGACTTCTATCCATGATATAATAATCTAGGTTTACTTTATTCCTTATATTTTTGGAGGGAGACAAATGGATTATATCATTGTTCGTGAAACAAAATCTTTAAACGGACAAGTGAAAATTGAAGGGGCAAAAAATGCAATTTTACCTATTTTAGCGGGGGCTTTATTAGCTGAAACGGGTACGGTTACTATTGATAATGCGCCTATTTTATCTGATGTATTTATGATGAATAATGTCATTAAATATTTAAACACTGATATCAATTTTGATGAGTCGAAGAATACAATTACGATTGATGCAACTAAACAATTAAATGTAGAAGCTCCATTCGAGTATGTGTCGCAGATGAGAGCGTCCATCGTTGTAATGGGACCGTTATTAGCAAGAAATGGACATGCTAAAGTGGCAATGCCAGGTGGCTGCGCGATTGGTAAACGACCAATTGATTTACACCTTAAAGGGTTTCAAGCATTAGGAGCGGAGATTAATCAAGAAAATGGTTATATCGAAGCACGTGCCGATAAACTAAAAGGTGCAAGAATTTATTTAGATTTTCCTAGTGTTGGTGCGACTCAAAACATTATGATGGCAGCTGTTAAAGCCGAAGGAACAACAATCATTGAGAATGTTGCGCGCGAGCCAGAAATTGTTGATTTAGCGATGTTTTTAAACAAAATGGGAGCTAAAATCACAGGTGCTGGTACGGAAACAATCCGAATTGAAGGTGTTGAATCACTTCATGGTACTGAACATTCAGTTGTACAAGATCGGATTGAAGCAGGTACGTTTATGGTGGCAGCAGCTTTAACTAAAGGCAATATCCTAATTAAGGATGCTATTTTAGAACATAATAAGCCATTAATTTCTAAATTATCAGAAATGGGTACAAAGATTGTCGAAGAATCTGGAGGTATCCGCGTAATCGGGCCAAATAAATTAAAGGCAACGGATATTAAAACGTTACCTCATCCTGGTTTTCCAACAGATATGCAAGCTCAAATGAGTGTCTTAATGACTTTAGCTGAAGGCTCAAGTATTTTAACTGAAACTGTTTTTGAGAATCGCTTCCAACATCTAGAGGAAATGAAACGAATGGGTGCAAACTTTATGGTGTCTGGTAATGTTGCACGTATTGACGGTGTTACTGGTTTTCAGGGTGCCGAAGTGTCAGCAACAGATTTACGTGCGGCAGCAGCATTAATTTTGGCTGGCTTACGTGCAAAAGGCTTAACTAAAGTCACTCATCTTGACTATTTGGACCGAGGTTATTATGATTTTCATAATAAACTAGCCAAATTAGGTGCTAATATTGAACGTATTTCTGATGAAAAAGTTACTAGCGATGCAGTTGTGACGGTTAGTTAAAATTAGTCAAAGGAGCGTGAATGAATGGATATAACAAGAAAAAGACTGCTAACTCAAGTTTCACTAGTTTTGTTAGCAATTCTAGTATTAGTAATTTTATTTTTTGTTGGTATCTTTATTGGCTTTGTCGTTATAGGCAAAGGAGCGCCTTCTGATGCATTTAATTCAACTAATTGGCATCAAATAATTGAAATAATCAAACAGTAGATAAGCTAGTTGTCTACTGTTTATTTTTATCTAGCGATTGATAGTATTAAAAAGGGTGGTTTTATTAAGTGTTTAAAAAATTGTTTATTTTACCTGTACGATTTTATCAAAAATTTATTTCGCCGCTATTACCGAAAAGTTGTCGCTATTATCCAACTTGTTCACAATATATGATTGATGCAATTAATTATCATGGCGTAGTCAAAGGTACAGCCATGGGGACATCAAGAATTCTGAGATGTCACCCATTTGTTAAGGGTGGTATTGATTATGTACCTAAGAAGTTTTCTTTGAAACGTAATTTAGATGAAACGTATCCCGGTCCATATAAAAAAATGAAAAAAGCAAACAACTAATTAAGCATTAAGCTAAAAATAGTTGTTTGTTTTTTTAATTTTGAATGTTTTAAATTTTCTGACAATTTACATTGACATTGGATAATAATTAGATTATATTAATAAACAACTCATAATAAACAAATTGGTGGAGGTATAAAAATGAAAAAATTGACTGGGATTTTGTTTGCAAGTTTATTAATGCTAACGGCTTGTGGTGGTACGCCTGGTGGTGGGCAAAAAACTTCTGGTAGTGAATCTGCTAAAAATCAACAAACGGTTAAAATTGGATTAAACTTAGAATTGTCTGGGGCCGTAGCAGGTTATGGTAATCAAGAAAAAGAAGGTGCCGAGTTAGCTGCAGAAGAGATTAATAAGACAGGCGGTATTAATGGTAAGAAAATAGAGCTTATTGTAAAAGATAATAAAACTGATACTGCAGAAGCAGCCGTAGTTGCTTCCAATTTAACGACTAAAGAAAATGTTGTAGCAATCATTGGACCAGCGACATCTGGAGCGACTAAAGCAGTGATTCCAAATACAACAAAAGCTAAAGTTCCAACTATTACGCCTTCAGGAACAGATGATTCAATTACTTTGATGAATGGTAAGGTACAAGATTATGTGTTTAGGACAGGCTTCCAAGACTCATTTCAAGGTGTTATCTTGGCAAACTACGCTCAGGATAATTTAAAGGCTAAAAAAGCAGTTATTATTGGTGATGTTTCAAGTGATTATGCAAAAGGATTAACTAAAGCCTTTAAAGATACATATCAAGGAGATATTGTAGCTGATGAAAAATTCAATCAAAAAGATAAAGATTTTAAGGCTATTTTAACAAAAATCAAAGATAAAGATTTTGATGTCATTTATCTGCCTGGTTATTATGAAGAAGCTGGCTTAATTATTAAACAAGCACGTGAAATGGGGATTGAGCAACCAATCCTTGGTGGCGATGGTTTTTCTGATGAAAAGTTAGTGGATATCGCCGGGGCTAAGAATATGACGAATATCTATTATACGGCACATTTTTCTGAGCAAGCACCAAGTTCAGAAAAAGTGGATGCGTTTATCAAAGAATTTAAAACTAAGTATGGAAAATCACCAAGTTCATTTAGTGCATTAGCTTATGATTCAGTTTACATGGTAAAAGCTGCATTGGAGGAAGCTGGTGAGAGTGACAGTCAAAAATTAACTGATGCTTTAGCAAGTTTAACTGATTTTGAGGGTGTTACAGGCAAAATGACAATGGATGAAAATCATAATCCTAAAAAACCAGTTGTCGTTATTGGTATTGAGGATGGTAAGCAAACGTCTGCCGAGGTTGTACAACCAAATTAATCGGTAACGAGATAAGTTTATTAGTTGTACTTATCTCGTTTTCTTATATAAGATTGTCAAAAATAGAAAGGGCGTTTGACTATGGACATGATGCAACAATTAGTAAATGGTTTATCTTTAGGTAGTATTTACGCTTTGCTAGCGTTAGGTTACACAATGGTTTACGGTATCATTAAATTAATTAATTTTGCACATGGCGAAATATATATGATTGGCGCGTTTATTGGTTATTATGTGACGAGTAAATTAAATCTAGGTCTCATCCCCGCATTATTGATTGCAATGAGTGGTTGTGCACTTCTGGGAGTTTTAATTGAATTTTTAGCCTATCGACCACTGCGTAAATCAACAAGAATTGCTGCACTTATTACAGCGATAGGTGTGTCATTTCTATTACAGTCATTGATGATTTATTTTATTGGTGCGGAGACACGACCATTTCCACAAATTATCGAAAATACTGTTTATGAGTTAGGTTTGTTTACAATTAATAAAATTCAAATCATTATTTTAGTGACCACTTTTATTTTGATGATTTTATTACAAGTGATTGTCAAAAAAACAAAAATGGGGAAAGCTATGCGAGCAGTTAGTGTAGATCCTGATGCGGCACAATTAATGGGGATTAATGTGAATCACACTATTTCATTTACTTTTGCATTAGGCTCAGCATTGGCTGGAGCAGCAGGTGTATTGATTGGTTTGTACTATAATAGTATTGATCCAATGATGGGAGTCTCGCCTGGGCTTAAAGCATTTATTGCTGCTGTATTTGGTGGAATTGGTATTATTCCTGGAGCAGCACTTGGAGGTATTGCAATTGGGATTATAGAGACCTTTGTTAGTGCAGTAGGTTTAACTGCTTATCGTGATGCGGTTGTATATGCTATTTTGATTATTATTTTACTTGTGAAACCAGCTGGACTGCTTGGTAAGCACGTTAAAGAGAAAGTGTAGGTGATCCATGTGAAGAAAAAATTAAAAGTTAATAGTGCTTGGGCTGGTGTCATGGTGCTAGGATTTATCTTGCTATCGGTTACTTACTCAACTGGACTGATGTCACCTGTTATCGAAACTACGTTAGTTTTAATCGGAATTAATATTATTTTAGCAGTAGGATTAAATTTAGTAATTGGATTTTCAGGTCAATTTTCACTAGGTCATGCTGGATTTATGGCGGTTGGAGCCTATGCGACGGCTATTTTCTCATTAAAAATACCTACAATTGTTGGGTTTGCATTGGGTATGTTAGTTGGTGTCTTATTGGCTGGATTAATTGCTTTAGTTGTAGGCATCCCAACTCTACGTTTATCTGGAGATTACTTAGCAATTGCAACATTAGGTGTTGCTGAGATTATCCGAATTTTAATCATGAATTTAGATGGTTTAACGAATGGACCAGCTGGACTTTTTGGCATTACGCCATTTGTTAATTGGTCAATGGTTTATATTTTTGTCTGTCTAACGACATTAGTAACAACAAATTATATTTATAGTGCTGCTGGACGTGCCACGCTGTCAGTTCGTGAGAATGAAATTGCGGCTGAGTCGATGGGGGTAAATACTACAAAGTATAAAGTTATTGCTTTTATGATTGGTGCGATGACAGCAGCTTTAGCAGGTGGTTTATACACAAGTTATTTTCAAACAATTGTACCGGATAATTTTAATTTTATGAAATCAATTGATATTCTAATTATCGTAGTATTCGGTGGTGTTGGTAGTATAACAGGGACATTTGTTGCAGCATTAGTTCTAGGTTTTTTAAATATGTTTCTACAAGATGCAGGAACAATCAGGATGATTATATATGCATTAGCATTAATTATTATTATGATTTTTAAACCAACAGGACTTTTAGGTAAACATGAATTATCTTTTAAGAAACTTTTTGGTAAAGGAGGCCACCATCATGTCTCTACTGACGGTAAATAATTTAACTAAACATTTTGGTGGATTAACAGCAGTATCAAATGTTAATTTGGTTTTAGACAAGCAAGAATTAGTCGGATTGATTGGGCCAAATGGGGCTGGTAAAACCACACTGTTTAATTTATTAACAGGCGTATATACACCTTCAGAAGGTGAAGTATTAATTGAAGAAGCTAGTCAAGCAATTTGTTTAAATGGTAAAAAACCTTATAAAATTGCTGATTTAGGAATCAGTCGAACGTTCCAAAATATTCGTTTGTTCAAAGAGTTAAGTGTCCTTGACAATGTATTAATTGCCTTGAATACCAAACAAAATGAAGGAGTTTTGTCAGGAATATTGCGGTTGCCAAGTTTTTTTAAAGCCGAAGAGAAGATGAAGGAAAAAGCATTAGACTTATTGGCGATTTTTGATTTAGAAAATAAAGCACAGGATTTAGCTAAAAATTTATCCTACGGTGAACAGCGACGATTAGAAATTGTTCGAGCATTAGGAACAAAACCAAAACTACTATTTCTAGATGAACCAGCAGCTGGAATGAATCCACAAGAGACAGCTGAATTAACTGAACTCATAAAAAAAATTCAAAAGGAATTTGAATTAACGATATTATTAATTGAGCATGATATGTCCTTAGTTATGGACGTTTGTGAACGAATCTATGTATTAGAATATGGACAAATCATTGCAGAAGGTGTCCCAGAGGCAATTAAAATGAATCCGCGAGTAATTAAAGCATATTTGGGTGGTGAATTATAATGTTGACAGTCGATAATCTATCGGTACACTATGGCATGATTCAGGCGGTTAAAGAAGTCTCGTTTGAGGTGAATCAAGGTGAAATTGTTAGTTTGATTGGGGCAAATGGTGCAGGGAAGACCACTATTTTACGAACAATTTCAGGCTTAGTTAAATCGAGTCATGGCAGTCTTCAATTTATGGGACAAGAGCTGAAAAAAGAGTCACCTTCTAAGATTGTTGGTAGAGGATTGGTTCAGGTGCCTGAAGGCCGGCATGTTTTTTCAGGTATGACTGTGCTTGAGAACTTAACTTTAGGTGGTTTTTTATATAGTGATAAAAAAGCGAGTCAAGCTATTTTAAAGATGGTATTTGACAGGTTTCCTATTTTAGCTGAGCGTCAAAATCAGGATGCAGCAACATTGTCTGGTGGAGAGCAACAAATGCTTGCAATGGGCCGTGCCTTAATGTCCCGTCCGAAGTTGTTATTATTAGATGAGCCTTCGATGGGATTAGCACCAATCTTTATTCGAGAAATTTTTTCTATCATTCAAGAAATTAATCGTCAGGGAACGACTGTATTATTGATTGAGCAGAATGCTAAGATGGCTTTGAGTATTGCTGATCGTGGTTATGTGTTAGAAACAGGCAAGGTTGTATTAGAAGGAACTGGTGAAGAATTATTGCATAGTCCTGATGTTCAGAAAGCTTATTTAGGAGGGTAATAAATGTTAGTTAAAGATACTATGTCGACCAATTTAATTACAATAGAGCCGACAATTAAAATTTTTGATGCTGTTGATTTAATGCGTCAACATGAGATTCATCGTTTGCCTGTAGTTGAAAATAATCGCTTAATTGGTTTGTTAACAGAGGGAACAATTCAAGAAGCAATGCCATCTAAGGCAACAAGTTTAAGTGTGTATGAAATGAACTATTTATTGAATAAAACGACGGCTGCAGATGTAATGATTACAGATGTTGCAACGATTTCTGAGACTTGTTTATTAGAAGATGCTATTTATCAAATGCGTACTAATAATGTTGGTGTTCTACCTGTTATCAATGAACAAAAAGATTTAGTTGGTATCATCACGAATAATGATATTTTTGACGCTTTTCTAGAGCTTACTGGGTACTACGAAGCAGGGACAAGAATTGCTATTAAAATTGAGAATGATCACAATGGTGTTTTGGCAAAAGTGACGGCAATCTTAGCTGAACACGATATAAGTATTATTCAAGTTGTTGTTTATCGAAAAAACCAAGCACCTACGATTGTTTTTCAAACGACAGCGACGGATGAAACAGCTCTGCGACAATTAATTGAAAGTCATGGTTATGTTGTTGAATCATCATTTGAAACAAGCCATAAAAATAGGTAAAAAGATGCTACGGGCATCTTTTTATTTGTTTTCAGACTTAACAAATTGTTTAAATTATGATATTCTCAGTTAGGATTGATAAGAGAGGATGAAATGTACGATGAAAAAAAATAAATCTGTGGAAGTTGAATTAAATGAAGTGACTGTCCAAAGAAACGGTGAGATGGTAACAATTTATCAATTAACATCTGGAAAAACAGTGATTGGTGAGATTACTGAGTTATCAGAAAATAAATTTCAAGTATCTAGTGGAACGTCATTTAATTTATTTACAAAAAGTATTGATTCTGGTTGTGAAGAATTATTACGTTATTGGAATTTAACAAATTAAAAAAAGTTTAAATTTTTTTAATTAAAAGGTCTTGATTTTTTTTGAGATATTGGGTATTATATTTAAGTCGGGTTGATACGACAGTTATACAACCTTGATTTTGGAGGGATAGCGAAGTGGCTAAACGCGGCGGACTGTAAATCCGCTCCTTCGGGTTCGGCAGTTCGAATCTGCCTCCCTCCATATAATTGGGCTATAGCCAAGCGGTAAGGCAACGGACTTTGACTCCGTCACTCGTTGGTTCGAATCCAGCTAGCCCAGTATTGACCACATCTGATTTGAGATGTGGTTTTTTTTATGTGATGGTATGTTAAAATTAAGGTACTTATAATAGATTGGAGTGATGACAAATGATGCAAGATACGACAATAAAATTAAGAGATCAATTAGTTCATTATACTGGTGTAGTTAAAGAAGCGACGAATTTTGATAATTTAAAAGCGAATGGTGTATTAGTTAAACCGCATAAACTTAATTTGTTAAAAAACGGAAAGAAAAATGCTCGTAAGTGGCGTGCTAAGTTATATTAAACCAATCAGCTACAGCAAGGCCATTGGCTTTGATTGATAAATAGTTAGACAAAATAAAAGAGACTGGCAAAAATTGTCAGTCTCTTTTATTGCTTTATGACAAAATTGCGAAAGTTTCTTGTAGCTTATGTCTATACCAGTTATAATGAGTATTAGAAACTTATGGAAAAGGTCGTGTTAGACATGGTAGCAGCTAAATTACCAGTATATATACAGATTCATGATCAGATTAAACAAGAAATTCACGAGGGTAAATGGAAAATAGGTGATCGTTTGCCATCAGAAAGAGAACTGTCTGAAACGTTCAATGTAAGTCGTATGACGTTGAGACAAGCGATTCAAACATTGGCTGATGAAGGGATTTTGGAAAGAAAAGTTGGCTCGGGAACTTATGTGGCACGTAAAAAGGTTCAAGAGACAATGTTAGGGACAACTAGTTTTTCTGATATTGTCCGGTCACAAGGTAGTGTACCGTCTAGTAAAACTTTATCTTATTTTGTGACTAAACCAAGTTCAAGTGAGATGGAACAATTAAACTTGGCTGAAGATACGACGATTATTAAGATGGAACGTATTCGTTATGCTGATGATGTGCCAATTTGTTTTGAAGTGGCGAGTATTCCTTATGATTTAATTTCATCCTATGATAAGCAAGAGGTAACAAAGTCGTTATATCATGTTTTAGCTGAAAAAGAACATAAAAAAATTGGGAAATCGGCTCAAACGATTTCAGCATTGGTAGCTTCGGAGCGTATTGCAGACTATTTAGATATTAAAAAAGGTGATGCAGTATTGCGTTTGAGACAAGTATCTTATTTTGAAGACGACACACCATTTGAATATGTCCGTAGCGTATACGTTGGTGAACGTTTTGAATTTTATTTAGAAAAATAATCGAAAGCTTTAAAGACTAGTATAGTAAACAGTCTTTAAGGCTTTCAGTTAAATCGGTCGTTCCATATAAGTTACTGATCCAAAAGTAATGACGCATTGATTGTTGAGTAGATTGATCAAATTCTCTTTGAAGGTTTGTTTATCTGCTTCATCTACCATAGCAATGACACAAACCTTGTCAGTAAATGATGTGTCTTTGACCGTAATAGTTTGTTGCTGTAAGTAGTAGTCTAATTTATTGTGAGTCGCATAATCAACCTCTATATGGACTTCTTGTTGTAACTTACCAACGACTAAACCAATATGAGCAATTGCTTCTGAGACAGACTGACTATAGGCGCGAATTAAGCCACCAGCTCCAAGTTTTGTACCACCAAAGTATCGAGTGACAACGGCTAAGACATTATGAAGTTGCTTAACTTTTAAGACTTCTAACATTGGGACGCCTGCTGTTCCGCTTGGTTCTCCATCGTCACTTGAGCGTTGAATGTCTTGATTATCACCAATCACAAATGCTGAGCAGTTGTGATTAGCTTTCCAATGTTCTTTTTTTATTGAAGCGATGATTTCTTTTGCGTCTTCTTCCGATTGAATTCGGTATAGTGAACAGATAAATTGCGATTTCTTGATGTCGATGGTATGTGAACCATTTTGTTTAATTGTATAATATGTAGATAACATAGTTAAAACCTCTCCAATCAAATTTTTTTAATAAGGAGTCATTGTATGAAAGTTCAGTTAAAGATGATGCTATTATTATTAGTTGCTGCGACATTACTAGGTGGTTGCTCAACAGCTAAAAAATTAACAGCAAAGGAAGAGCCAACTAAGCCAAATGAAGCGTTAATGTATACGTTAGATTTTGATGAACATCAGTACCGGTTTCGTTTGTTAAATGGGTGGATTAAGTTCCCAGATAAAGATTCAAAGATTGCTTTTTTAGTTGCAAATAAAGATAAAAAGAGCTTTATGACAGCAGGATTTGAACCTGTGGAAAAGCAATCATTAGAAGATTATCAAAAAGAATTTGTTAAAAAATTACTAGCTAGTCAAGGAAAGATAACGGTTGAACCGGTTAAACGAGAATTAAATGATTTGCCAGCCTTTTATCTGGGTTTTACCTTAAAAGATGCCAAAGATCGTACACTAACGTATCGGACATACTTAATCCAAACAGATGATTATTTTATTAATCTAGCAGCTTGGACTAGTGACTCAGAACCCTCTAAAGAATTACTTGAGGAACTTGATACGATGCTAGGAACATTCGAACAATTAAATTAAGCAAGTCACCTCCAGTTTGTGAGGATGACTTGCTTTTTTAGTTTAATCGAGATGTACACCAATCATAAATGTCATACATAATGTCTTCTTTTTCAGTTTCATTAAGTAGTTCATGGCGGAGATCGCTATACAGCCGTAGCGTCACATCTGTAAAATAGTTATCACTTAGTTCAAGTGCGACTTTACGTGGCCCCTTACCATAATTACCAACAGGATCTTGCTCACCACTAATGATTAAAAATGGTAAGTCACGTCGAATTGGGTTAAACCAGTTCTTTTTCGTGGCTTCAATGGATAAATCAGCTAAGGTGAAGAAACCATTATTCGTAAAGATAAATCCAGCTTTTGAGTCATTATCATAATTTGTGACATTTTCTTCATTTTTTGAGAGCCAAGCCATAGCAGATTGTGGTTTTTTAATTTTTTTATTGAAAGAGCCAAATAATAGTTTATGAATAGCGGGATTAACGGTTTTAGGCGACAATGTATTTAAACCTTTTAATAAATTTTTTGCGACTTTTAATTCTTTGCGATAGGTTGCTGTTCCCATCAATACTGCTCCAGCAACTTCATCACTGTACAATTTTAAGTAATTCCTTACAACAAATGATCCCATGCTATGTCCTAGAATAAAAATGGGAATATCAGGCCATCTTTTTTTTATGTAGTTGGTCATTTGATAAGTATCATTAATCAAATGCTGACTACTATCTTTTTCAGAAAAAAAGCCGTATTGTGGTGCTTCAAAATCAATTGAATCACCATGTCCTAAATGGTCGTGGCCAATGACTAAAAAATTGTGCATCGCTAAAAATTGAGCAAATTCATCATAGCGTTCAATATATTCTGCCATACCGTGGACAATTTGAAAAATTGCACGGGGCATTTTTGTTGTATCAGCTTGCCAAATAATACCATTTAAGTCGATTGTTTGATCAGATGATTCAATCACAAAATATTTTTTCATAGGATACACCCTCTCGATAAGTCATAATAATCTATCTCACATTATAGTCTATTTTAAGAGATACAACTAGTTATTCGCGTATATTATTTTAAAATGGAGCTGATTTATTTGAAGGAATTCATCAAATATTTAATGGGACGACGCTTATTAAAGAGTGAAATACCCCGAGAGTATTGGATCTACTTAACTACAGAGAACGTCAAACGCTATGATGGAATGAAGATAGCATCTCAACAGATTACTTGTACTCGTTGTGGTACAACGTATTTCAAGCAAGAGGTAAAAATAGAAAATCAATTAGAAGCATTTTATTATTGTCCCGAATGTCTGGTTATGGGACGAGTAACTAATCGGAATGGACTGTACACTTTAAAGGAACGTTTATTACCATCAGTTAGTTACCAACATTCAGTTAGTTTGACATGGTCCGGCAGATTGACAGTTCACCAAAAGGAAATTGCTAATCAACTAGTGAGATGTTATCGCAAAAAACGTTCTGTCCATTTGGTTCATGCTGTAACAGGTGCTGGGAAAACAGAAATGCTTTTTTTAGTTATTAAACGTGCACTAGCTGATGGTAAAAAAGTAGGGTTAGCATCACCGCGTGTAGATGTCTGTCTAGAATTATTTCCACGTCTAAAAAAGGCATTTCCAAATGAAACGATAACGTTATTGTATGGTGGACAAGATGAGCTCTACGTTTGGTCACAATTTGTTATTTGTACGACGCATCAATTGTTGCGTTTTTATCGTACTTTTGACTTGTTAATTGTTGATGAAATTGATGCTTTTCCTTATGCTGACAATCTAATGCTAGAATATGGTACGCGTCAAGCATTAAAAAAACATGGCTTGCTTATATTTTTGACAGCGACACCTTCTAAAAAGCTCCTCGCTCAGTTAACTGAAAAAGAAATCAGCTATTTACCTAAAAGATATCATGGCTATCCCTTACCAGAGCCAAAGTTAGTTTGGGTCTACCAGTTAAAAAGTAAGCTATCACGAGGAACGATACCCAATCCAGTTAAGACGATTTTGTCTCATCAGAAGCGACAACTTTTAATTTTTTTTCCAAGTATTGCTCTAATGATTAAAAATTATCGTCATTTGCAAAAATTGTATCGTTACAAAAAAATTGCGATGGTTCATGCACAGTCACCAAATCGTGAGGAATTAGTCACGGCTATGCGACAGCAAAAGATAGATTGGTTACTAACAACGACCATTTTAGAACGAGGGGTCACATTTCCTAAAATTGATGTCATGATTATGTTAGCTAACCACCGTGTTTATACTACGGCAAGTCTCGTTCAAATTGCTGGTCGTGTTGGTCGTGTACCAAATTATCCGACTGGTAACGTTTATTTCGTTCATGATGGTATTAGTTTGACGATGAAACAGGCACAGTCGTTAATTGAAAAGATGAATAGAGAGTAGAGGTGGATTAAATTGGAATGTCGTCTATGTCATCAAAAACTGTTAATTACATTATCTGTTAAAATACTTTTTGTGCCACAAGTTATTTTATCAGATTACTTATGTACCTCATGTCGTGAAACATTTTCAAGGATTGATGAGTCGCTAGATAAACGATGCCATAATTGTTGTAAATTAATGACTAGACAGCAAACAGGAGGGATTTGTCAAGATTGTCTAGAATGGCAAAAAATTGAGCCTAAAAAATGTCTACATCATCAAGCGTTGTTTGATTATAATAATGAGATGAAGGATTTTTTTAAGCAATTCAAATTTCATGGTAATTATCGGTTAGCGGATACATTTGCATTAACTTTTCGTGATTATCTGAAACCAATGCGACAAAAGCATCAGTTAATTGTACCAATTCCTTTAGCTGATAATAGGCTACGACAGCGAGGTTTTAATCAAGTGGAAGCTATGCTACAAGCAAGTCAACTACCATATTGTTCATTATTAACTAAAGAAGATACCACACAAGCCCAATCAGAAAAAACACGTTATGAACGACTATTAACGAAACAATCCTTTAGCGTTAAAAAAAAGTATTTTAAAACTATTAGGCATCAATCAATTATCTTGATTGACGATATTTATACCACAGGTAAGACTCTGCGTTTAGCGAGGGATTGTTTATTACAACAAGGTGTAAAAACAGTTTCTTCGGTATCGCTTGCAAGGTAAATGAAGATAAAACGTATTTTATTTAGAAGTTGTTTGTCATTTGTTCATTAATTAGGTATAATATAAGTAAGAAGAGATGGAGGAAAGAGTGGTCCTTCTTCTACTCTCTTTCATAAGTATATTGGTTCGACGAAAGGGGCAATTAGTATGTTTAGATATAATGTGCGCGGAGAAAACATTGAGGTTACTCAAGCAATCAGAGAGTATGTTGAAAAGAAAATCGGTAAAATTGAAAAATATTTTACAAATGTTCCAGATGCAACAGCTCATGTTAACTTAAAGGTTTACTCTGATAAAACAGCCAAAGTAGAGGTCACAATTCCTTTACCATATATTGTATTACGTGCTGAGGAAACGTCACCAGATTTATATGCAAGTATTGATTTGGTTGTAGATAAATTAGAACGTCAAATTAGAAAATATAAAACTAAAATCAATCGAAAATCTAGACAAAAATCTGAAACTATTGCACCGACGACAGTTTTTAGCACAGAAGTTGAAACAACAACTGAAGAGCCAGATTTAGAAATTGTTCGTACAAAACGTTTGTCATTAAAACCTATGGACAGTGAAGAAGCAGTATTACAAATGAATATGTTAGGTCATAATTTCTTCATCTTTGAAGATGCGGAAACAAATGGTACAAGTATTGTTTATCGTCGTAAAGACGGTAAATATGGCTTAATCGAAACTAATTAATGATTTAGCATTAGTCTAACCTCATGAGTATAATCATGAGGTTTTTTTTGAAAAAATAACTTTTTTTAATATGAGGTTTAAATTTCGAGCGACTAATGCTAAAATATGTAGGATGACCTCAAACTATACAAAAAATACAAGATTACTTATGAGAGGGTAGGATTTAATTCAATGGCTAATTTTTTAAAGAATTTAATTGAGAATGATAAAAAAGAGTTAAAAAGACTTGGACATATTGCGGATAAAATTGACACTTTTGCTGAAAAGATGTCGACACTTAGCGATGAGGAATTACAAGCAAAGACAGATGAGTTTCGCGGACGTTATAAAAAAGGAGAAACTTTAGACGAGTTGTTACCAGAAGCTTTTGCTGTGGTACGTGAAGCAGCAAAACGCGTTCTTGGTTTATTCCCTTACAAAGTCCAATTAATGGGTGGGATTGTTTTACATGATGGAAACATTCCAGAGATGAAAACTGGTGAGGGGAAGACCTTAACAGCGACAATGCCCGTTTATTTAAATGCTTTATCTGGTGAAGGCGTACACGTTGTAACAGTTAATGAGTACTTATCAACACGTGATGCAAGCGAGATGGGTGAATTGTATAATTTTCTTGGTCTGACAGTTGGTCTGAATTTAAATTCAAAAACAGCTGAAGAAAAACGTGAAGCATACGCATGTGATATTACTTATTCGACAAATAATGAACTTGGTTTTGACTATTTACGTGATAACATGGTTGTTTATCGTAACCAAATGGTCCAACGTCCACTGAATTTTGCAGTAGTCGATGAAGTCGATTCAATTTTAATTGATGAAGCAAGAACTCCATTAATTATTTCTGGACAAGCTGAAAAATCAACAGCGATGTATAACCGTGCGGATAACTTCATTAAAACATTAATTGCAGATGAAGATTATAAGATTGATGTGCAATCCAAAACAATCTCATTAACTGAAGCCGGTATTACCAAAGCTGAAAAACATTTTAATTTAGATAATTTATATGATATTACTAATACATCATTAACTCACTATTTAGATCAATCATTGCGTGCTAATTATATTATGATTAAAGATATTGACTATGTGGTTCAAGAAGGAAAAGTCCTAATCGTCGACCAATTTACTGGACGTATTATGGATGGTCGTCGCTATTCTGATGGTTTGCACCAAGCAATTGAAGCTAAAGAAGGCGTTGAGATTGAAGATGAAACAAAAACCCTAGCGAATATTACGTTCCAAAACTACTTCAGAATGTATAAAAAATTATCTGGTATGACTGGTACTGCAAAAACGGAAGAAGAAGAATTTAGAGAAATTTACAATATGCAAGTTATTCAAATTCCGACAAACCGTGAGATTGCTCGTATTGATAATCAAGATTTGTTGTACCCAACATTAACAAGTAAATTTAAAGCAGTAGTTAAAGATATTAAAGCTCGCCATGAGTTGGGTCAACCAATTCTAGTGGGGACAGTTGCTGTTGAAACTTCTGAATTATTATCTCAGATGTTAAATGAAGCAAACGTACCACATGAAGTATTAAATGCGAAAAACCACTTTAAAGAAGCGGAAATCATTATGAATGCTGGTCAAATGGGTTCAGTAACAATTGCAACCAACATGGCTGGTCGTGGGACGGATATTCGTCTAGGCTACGGAGTTAAAGAAGTAGGTGGTTTATGCGTTATTGGTACTGAGCGCCATGAGTCACGTCGTATTGATAATCAGTTGCGAGGTCGTGCTGGTCGTCAAGGTGACCCAGGTGAAACACAATTTTATCTATCATTGGAAGATGACTTAATGAAACGTTTTGGTTCTGAACGAATCAAAGTCTTTTTAGAACGTATGAATTTAGAAGAAGAAGATGCAGTTATTCAAAGTAAAATGTTGACCAAACAAGTTGAAGGCGCACAAAAACGTGTTGAGGGAAATAACTATGATACACGTAAAAATGTCTTACAATATGATGACGTGATGCGTGAGCAACGTGAAGTTATTTATCGCCAACGTTATCAAGTGATTACAGCGGAAGAAGATTTAACATCTGTATTGCTTGGTATGGTTGAGCGGACGATTGAACGCTACGTTGAAAGTCATACACAAGGTGAGAAAAAAGATTGGAACCTTGAAGGGTTAGTCGATTTTGTTGGATCAGCTATTACACATGAAGATGCTATTTCTAAGGATGATTTAGAAAATCGGACTGCCGATGAATTAAAAGCTTTCATCTTTACAAAAGCAAAAGAAATCTATGAGGAAAAAGTTGCAGTAATTGATAGTCCAGAGCAATTACTTGAATTCCAAAAAGTCGTTATTTTACGAGTTGTGGATATGAAATGGACAGATCACATTGATGCAATGGATCAATTGAGAGAATCAATTGGTTTGCGTGCCTATGGTCAAAATAATCCATTAGTTGATTACCAAACAGAAGGTTACCAAATGTTTATTGATATGGTTGGCTCAATTGAATACGAAGTGACTCGTCTCTTTATGAAAGCTGAAATGCGTCAAAATGTTCAACGTGAGCAAGTTGCCAAAGGTGAGCCTGTTCAACCTAATGAGCAAGATCATGTATCTAGTAGTGAAAAACAACAACCGATTCACGTTGATAAGCCTGTTGGACGAAATGATTTATGTCCATGTGGTAGCGGGAAAAAATATAAAAATTGTCATGGTAAACCAGTATAAAATGTCATGCGACTTGGGCTTGTCTAAGTCGCTTTTCATTTTTTTATAAGGAGGATAATTTGTCATGGAATTACATGAAATTAAAAGTAGCCTAGAAAATTTTTCTGAAAAAATTATTAACTTCAGGGGGTCTCTTTGACTTAGAGAATCTAGAAGAACAAGTTGCAGAAGCAGATTATCATATGGGGGAACCTGGATTTTGGGATGATTCTGAAAAAGCACAAGCCTTTATTGATGAAACCAATCAGATTAAAGCACAGTATGAGACATTTAAAAAAATTGAATCAACTTATGATGACTTAGTCGTTTTATATGAACTTGTCGCAGAAGAAAATGATTCTGAGATGTTTTCTGAGCTAGTTCAAGAGGTTAAGGCCTTTCAATTAACGTTAGATCAATATGAGTTAAGTCAACTTTTAAGTGAACCCTACGATAAGAATAATGCGATTATTGAGCTACATCCTGGTGCCGGTGGAACGGAGTCTCAAGACTGGGGTAGTATGTTACTTAGAATGTATACACGATGGGCAGAAAATAAAGGTTTTAGTGTCGAAATGCTTGATTATTTAGCTGGTGATGAGGCTGGAATTAAAAGTGTGACGCTATTAATTAAAGGGTTCAATGCTTATGGTTACTTGAAATCAGAAAAAGGTGTTCATCGTCTTGTCAGAATTTCACCTTTTGACTCAAATAGTCGTCGTCACACGTCATTTTGTTCAGTTGATGTGATGCCGGAGTTAACAGATAATATTGATGTTGAGATTAAGTCAGACGATTTAAAAATTGATACGTATCGTGCCAGTGGTGCAGGTGGCCAACATATCAATAAAACAGAATCTGCAGTTAGAATTACACATATACCAACTGGTGTTGTTGTTGCGAGTCAAGCACAACGTTCACAACTAAAAAATAGAGAGCAAGCCATGGGGATGCTAAAAGCTAAACTCTATCAATTAGAAATTGAAAAAAAAGAACAAGAAGCAGCTGAAATTCGTGGCGAGCAATTAGAAATTGGCTGGGGCTCACAAATTAGGTCGTATGTCTTCCACCCTTATTCAATGGTTAAAGACCACCGAACAAATTATGAAGTCGGTAATACTCAGCCAGTCATGGATGGAGATATTGATGGCTTCATTGACGCTTATCTTCGTTTGAAACTGTAAAATTAGTCTTATTTTGACATCAAAATGTAACGCAGAATTAGCAAAATCATGATAAACTCATGTTATACTGAATACAGCCAAAAGCTGGAATAAACTAGTCGGGGAGAATATATACATGATTGAAATGCAAAGAGTAACCAAAAAATATTCAAATGGTACGACTGCTTTAAGAAATGTATCAATTAATATTAATCAGGGCGAATTTGTTTATGTTGTAGGTCCTAGTGGTGCTGGTAAATCAACATTTATCAAACTGATGTATCGTGAAGAAAGGGCGACAAAAGGTACATTGAATGTTTGTGGATATGATTTATTAACAATTAAGAATCGCAATATACCTTATTTACGCCGTGAAATTGGAATTGTTTTCCAGGATTATAAATTATTGACACATAAAACGGTCTATGAAAATGTGGCTTATGCGATGCAAGTTATTGGTAAGAAACCACGTGAGGTAAAAAAACGTGTCATGGAAGTCTTGGATTTAGTCGGTCTAAAACATAAAGTTCGTGTGTTTCCAAGCGAGTTATCTGGTGGTGAGCAACAACGGGTTGCTATTGCGCGTGCCATTGTGAACACACCAAAAGTTTTAATTGCTGATGAACCAACCGGTAACTTAGACCCAGAAAATTCTTGGGAAATTATGGAGTTGTTAGATCGTATTAATGCTCAAGGGACAACTATTGTTATGGCAACTCATAATAGTATGATTGTAAATACGATTCGTCACCGTGTTTTAGCGATTGAAAATGGTCGCATTACACGAGACCAAGATGAGGGGGATTACGGGTACGATGATTAGAAATTTCTTTAGACACATCGGTAGCGCGTTAAAAAACTTAAAACGTAATGGTTGGATGACAATTGCATCCGTTAGTGCGGTTACTGTCACATTAACATTATTGGGCATTTTCTTAGGTGTAATTATGAATATTAGCAAAATTGCTGATGACATTAAAGATAATGTGGATGTTTCAGTTTTTGTTGAGATTGGAACAAATGAAGAAGATACTAAAAAATTAGGTGAAGAACTAAGTCAGATATCAGACGTGGATAAAGTGACTTTTTCAAGTAAACACAATGAGTACAAAAAATTAACTGATCGATTAGGTGACACATTTAAATTGTTTGATGGTGACGATAATCCATTATATGATGTATATGTCCTAACACCTAAAAATACGGAGTCAATCCAAAAAATTCAAAAAGCAGCAGCAGAATTACCAAATGTTGATAAAGCCGACTACGGTGGAAAAAATTCAGAAAAAATCTTTAATTTATCTAAGAATGTTAAACTGTGGGGTGGTATTGCTGCAGGATTCTTGTTAATCGTTGCGATTTTCTTAATTTCTAATACCATTCGAATGACCATTATTTCTCGAAAACGTGAAATTCAAATTATGCGTTTAGTTGGTGCTAGAAATGGCTATATTCGTTGGCCATTTTTCCTTGAAGGAGCCTTCATAGGTGTTTTAGGTTCAATTGTTCCAATTTTACTTATTTCATTTGGTTATTCTCAAGTCTATATCATGTTTGTCAAAAATATGGTTACCTATCAGTTAATCAGTCCAACACAACTAGTCCTGCAAGTTAATGCGATTATTTTAGTCGTTGGGGTAGTTATTGGTTCAGTTGGTTCTGTGTTCTCGATGAGACGATTTTTAAGAATTTAACTTTTGTAAAAAATAATAAATTAAGCAAACCTCTAAAGACACTAATAAAATATGCGTAACAAACATTAGCTTTATATGGTGATTGTTGTGTCAGATACTAAGCTCTGAGCAAAGCTGATAATCAGTTTTGTTCAGAGCTTTTGCTATATAAAATTGTCTTTTTCAATAATTTCGTTAGTTTATGATTAAAAATGGGAAACTATTGTAAAATGATTGTAAAAATACTTGATTTTTTCTTTCTTAAACTATATGTTTAGTTTGGGAACTTTAGCTGATAGTGAATATTTGTAAATTATATGTAAAAATAACTAGGGGGTACACCTGTGAAAAATGTAGTAAAAAGTTTAACGCTATTAGGGATGTCAGTACTTTTTGTTGGTTGTGGTAAAGTAGATAATGGGGAGTCAATCAATGCGGTTGGTTCATCAGCTATGCAACCATTAGTCGAGGCGGCTGGCGAACAATACAGTAGTCAACATTTGGGTAAATTTATTAATGTCCAAGGTGGTGGTAGCGGTACTGGATTAAGTCAAGTTCAATCTGGAGCTGTTGAAATTGGTAATTCTGATTTATTTGCTGAAGAAAAATCTGGTATTGACAGTAAAGAATTAGTTGACCATCAGGTAGCAGTTGTCGGCTTAACACCTATTGTTAATAAAGAAGTTGGCGTTAAAGATATTTCAATGGATAATTTGAAAAAAATTTTTACTGGAGAAATTACTAATTGGAAAGAAGTTGGTGGGAAGGACTTACCAGTTGTTCTAATCAATCGTGCTGCTGGAAGTGGTAGTCGTTATACCTTTGAGCAATGGGTACTTAAAGGAGCAGATGCTAAACGGTCACAAGATCAAGAGTCGACAGGTATGGTAAGACAAATTGTTAGCACTACACCTGGTGCAATTAGTTACGTGGCATTCTCTTACGTGACAAAAGACGTTGCAATCTTAACAATTGATGGAGTAAAACCAACCGAAGAGAATGTTATGACTAATCAATGGATTATTTGGTCATATGAACACATGTATACTAAAGGGGAACCCAAAGGCTTAACAAAAGATTTCTTAGCCTATATGGTATCTGACGAGGTTCAAAATGATATTGTTCCTCAGCTAGGCTATATTCCAGTTTCTAAGATGCAAGTTGCAAGAGATGCACAAGGTAATATTATCAAAAATTAAACTATCCTAACATTTATAGGGGGCAATACAGTTGGAAGAAATTCAGAAAAAGTTGTTAAAAAAATCAAAGAAAGCGAAACTAGAACAATTTGGTAAAACAATTAGTTTTCTTGCTATTCTATTAATTGTTGCAGTCGTAGTCGCAATCTTCTATTTTGTTGCTAGTAAGGGTCTAGCGACTTTCTTTACAGATAAAGTAAATGTTTTTGATTTTATTTTCGGTAAAGAATGGAATCCTAGTTCAACAGGTGAAAATGGTCAACCACTAGTTGGGGCATTACCGATGTTAACTGGATCTTTTGTCGTTACTCTCTTATCAGCTTTGATTGCTACACCATTTGCTATTGGGGCAGCAGTCTTTATGACAGAAATTTCACCTAAATTAGGGACTAAAATTTTACAACCAGTTATTGAATTATTAGTTGGTATCCCATCTGTTGTTTATGGATTTATTGGACTTTCAGTAATTGTACCTGCTGTTCGAAATGTATTTGGCGGATCTGGTTTTGGTATCCTAGCCGGAACATTTGTTCTTTTCGTTATGATTTTACCAACAGTAACGTCAATGACAGTTGATGCATTAAAATCCGTTCCAAGACATTATCGTGAGGCCTCATTGGCTTTAGGTGCTACAAGATGGCAAACAATTTATAAGGTTGTTTTAAGAGCAGCTGTTCCTGGTATTTTAACCGCAGTTGTTTTCGGAATGGCACGTGCATTTGGTGAAGCCTTAGCTATTCAAATGGTTATTGGTAATGCATCATTAATGCCACATAACCTGATTACCCCAGCGTCAACTTTAACAAGTGTTCTAACGATGGGAATTGGTAATACTATTATGGGGACACTTGAAAATAATGTGTTATGGTCACTTGCACTATTGTTATTATTGATGTCACTATTCTTTAATGTTATTACACGCTTAATTGGGAAAAAGGGGGCACTAAAATAAATGAATGCCAAAAAAGCTGACAAGTTAGCAACAGGTGTACTGTACACGATTGCGGGAATTATCATTGCAATTTTAGCTAGTTTAATTTTATATATTTTAGTTCGTGGAGTACCACATATTTCTTGGAATTTTTTAACTAAGCCATCAAAAAGTTTTCAAGCTGGTGGTGGAATAGGAATTCAATTATTTAACTCATTTTATTTATTAATTATTACGATGTTAATTAGTGTTCCAATTTCGTTGGGTGCGGGTATTTATTTATCCGAATACGCGCGAAAAAACTGGTTAACAGATGTCGTTCGAACTGCGATTGAAGTGTTGAGTTCATTACCCTCAGTTGTAGTAGGTCTCTTTGGTTTCTTGATTTTTGTTATTCAGGCTGGATTTGGGTTTTCAATTATTTCCGGTGCATTAGCACTAACTTTCTTCAATTTACCACTATTGACACGTAATGTAGAAGAATCGTTGAAAGCAGTCCATTTTACACAACGTGAAGCCGGTTTAGCACTAGGATTATCACGTTGGGAAACTGTGACACGTGTTGTCATTCCTGAAGCATTACCTGGTATTTTAACCGGTGTTATTTTAGGTGCTGGACGTATTTTTGGTGAAGCAGCAGCCTTAATTTATACAGCCGGTCAAAGTGCTCCAGCACTCGATTTCTCTAATTGGAATCCGTTAAGTATTTCTAGTCCATTAAATATCTTTAGGCAGGCTGAAACACTAGCAGTCCATATTTGGAAAGTTAATAGTGAAGGTAATATGCCAGACGGTGCCCAAGTATCTGCAGGCGCGTCTGCGGTATTAATTATTGCTGTATTGCTATTTAATTTCTTAGCACGTTTTATTGGTAAGAAACTTCATAAGAAAATTACATCAGCTTAGGTAGGTAAGGAAAATGACAAAATATAATTTAGATGAGACACATATCACCCGATTTGACTCGCATCAGGAAATAGCTTTAGAAACAGAAGATGTTCATGTCTGGTATGGTGATAATGAAGCAATTAAAGGTGTATCCTTAGAGTTTGAAAAGAATAAAATCACTTCATTAATTGGGCCATCAGGCTGTGGAAAATCAACCTATTTAAGGTCATTGAATCGTATGAATGATGAGATAGCCAATACAAAGGTTACCGGTAAAATCATTTATGCTGACACCGATGTTAACTCACCAGCGATTGATGTTTTTGAAATGCGTAAACATATAGGTATGGTTTTTCAACGACCCAATCCGTTTAGTAAATCTATTTATGATAATATTACTTTTGCCTTAAGGCGTCATGGTTTGAAGGACAAAAAACAATTAGATGAAATTGTTGAAACTAGTTTAAAACAAGCAGCGTTATGGGAACAGGTAAAAGATCAATTAAATAAAAGTGCGTTAGCATTATCTGGTGGTCAACAGCAGCGTTTATGTATTGCGCGAGCTATTGCAATGAAACCTGATATATTGTTGCTCGATGAGCCAGCAAGTGCTTTAGATCCAATCTCAACAAGTAAGGTAGAAGAAACGTTAGTTAACTTGAAGGAAAACTATACGATTGTCATCGTGACACATAATATGCAACAGGCTTCGAGAATTAGTGATTATACGGCATTTTTCTATATGGGTAAAGTGATGGAATATGACAAGACAAGAAAAATATTTACAAGACCAAAAATTCAAGCGACTGATGACTATGTATCAGGTCACTTTGGTTAAGGAGGAGCCTTATGTCAATTATTGAATCGAATGATCTGCATCTATATTATGGTAAAAACGAAGCACTTAAAGGTATTACAATGAATTTTGATGAGGGTGGAATAACGGCTCTAATTGGTCCGTCTGGTTGTGGTAAGTCAACCTATTTGAGAACGTTAAATCGCATGAATGACTTAATTCCTAATGTTACAATCACAGGTAAAGTAACTTATCGTGATGATGATATTTATAGTCCGAAAATGGATATTGTGTCATTACGTAAACAAATTGGAATGGTCTTTCAACAGCCTAATCCATTTCCTTTTTCAATCTATGATAATGTTATTTATGGCTTAAGATTAGAAGGAAAACATTCAAAAGAAGAGTTAGACCAAATTGTTGAAGAAAGTTTACAAGCTGCAGCTGTTTGGGATGATGTGAAAGATAAATTGAATAAAAGCGCGTTATCTCTATCTGGTGGACAACAGCAACGTGTCTGTATTGCAAGGGTTTTAGCAGTTAAACCAAAAGTTATTCTATTGGATGAGCCAACTAGTGCACTAGATCCGGTATCTAGTGGTAAAATAGAAAATATGCTACTAGAATTAAAAAATCAGTACACAATGATTATGGTGACACATAATATGCAACAAGCGTCACGTATTTCGGATAAAACAGCATTCTTCTTGAATGGTCACTTAATCGAATACGATAAAACAAAGAAAATATTCTTGAATCCAAGTAAGCAAGAGACGGATGACTATGTTTCTGGTAAGTTTGGTTAAAGGATTAAGGAGCAACCAATTGATTATAGGGGGATGAGAAATAATGTTAAGAACACAATTTGAAGAAGAACTAAATAAGTTGCACACGAAGTTTCATAATATGGGTAACGATGTCAGTCACGCTATCAATAAATCAGTTAAGTCTTTTATTGATCACGACAAGAGTTTAGCAAAAGAAGTAATTGTTGAAGATGCAGCAATCAACCAACAGGAACAAGATTTAGAAAAAAGAAGTTTTGAAATGATTGCTTTACAACAACCTGTTACGACTGATTTACGGACAATTGTTACCATCATGAAGGCTAGTAGTGATTTAGAAAGAATGGCTGACCATGCTGTAGCAATTGCTAAATCGACAATTCGTGTTAAGGGAAATAAGCGTGTTCTTGAAATTGAACAAGAAATTTCTCAAATGGCTGCGAATGTGACAAAAATGGTTGACGAGGTTCTAGTAGCATATGTCAATACTGATGTCGAACGCGCAATGCAAATTGCCCAACACGACGAAATAATTAATCAATACTTTAAAGATATTTACCACCATTCAATTCAAGCGATGCAAGAAGATCCAGAAACTGTAGTCGTCGGAGCAGATTATATGCATGTTGCAGGATTCTTAGAAAGAATTGGCGACTACGTGACGAATGTTTGTGAGTGGATTGTGTATTTAAAGACTGGAAAAATATCTGAGTTAGAAGTTAAATTGAAGCCTGAGTGATAAATGTAATAAAAGCCTAGAGTTATTTAATTCTAGGTTTTTTATTGTTTTACTTTTGTAATAAAATTGTAACTAAATATAATGCTAATCTATGGTATAGTCTATTAAGAGCATAAGTACAAAAAAAAGAATGTGTATAGGGGTAAATCAATGAAAGCAAAAAAATCGTTAATCTTCACCTTTGCCGCAACGTGTTTGGTAGCTATGACACATGCTGGAACAGTTGAAGCTGAATCAATAGATAAAAAAATTGACAATGAAAATAAAGTTATTAATAAATTAGCTGCAGATAAAAATTCAGCTGATCGTAAATTATCTGATATTGATGCCAATATTAGCGCTTTAACACAAGAATCTGATCAGTTATTATCTGAAAAGGTTACTCTAGAAAAAGAAGCTAACCAATTGACGATTGATATTGCAAACTTAGAAAAAGCAATTGAAAAACGTACTGAAAAAATTGAAGAACAGGCACGTTCTACACAGGTTAATCAAAATGATCAAGATCTTGTAAATGTTATTTTGGATTCTTCATCTGTATCAGATGCAATCAGTCGAACTGTTGCTTATACAAAATTGATGACTGCTAATAATGATATTGTTCAAGAACAGAAAAAAGATCAAGAAGAATTAGCTGCAAAACAAGAGCAGTTACAAATTAAAGTGGAAGAAATAACGCAAAAAGCGAATGATTTAAAATCTAAACAAACAGAATTGGAATCAGAAAAAGATGCACAATTAAAACTAGCACAGGATATCTTAAAATCTTTAGATTCTGCTAAAGGCAAAAAATCAGAATTAGTTGCGCAAAAAGCTCAAGCTGAAAAAATAGCTGCTGAAAATGCTAGATTACAAAAAGAACAAGCTGCTCGTGAAAAAGAAGCAAAAGCAGTTCAGGCCAAAGCTTTAGCTAAGCAACAAGCAGCGCAAAAAACAGTTCAACAAACTGCTAAGTCAGTAGAATCAAGTGAGACAGTTTCACTATCTAAACCGTCAAGTAACCCTGGAACAAGTAACAATACAAATACAAGTAGTGATGCTTCTACATCAACTGAATCTCGGCCATTGCCTTCAAGTAGTAGTGGTTTCCAAAGACCGATTCCAAATATCACAATTACAAGTGGTTTTGGAGGACGTCCTGATCCTAACGGTTTTGCGGGAACATGGCATGATGGAATTGATATGGCAGGATCTTCTGGTCAACCAATTATGGCATCTCGTGCGGGAACTGTTGTAGAGTCTAGTTTTCATCCAAGTGCTGGTAATCATGTGATTATTCAACATGATAATGGCTACTTTACATACTATATGCATTTAAATGCACCTGGTATTGCAAGTGGCTCTCAAGTTCAAGCTGGAGATGTGATCGGTGGTATGGGAACAACTGGTAATTCTACGGGTGTCCATTTACATTTTGGTATCAGTACAGGATTATGGAGTGGCTTTATGGATCCAAGTTCTTTCATTGGTCTGTAAAATTAAAGGTAGGAGTCATTCTTAAATTATGATGACTATTTGAGTAATAAATTTTTCTAATAAAAAATCATAAGATAAAGCATCAAAACCAATTTGGTTTTGATGCTTTTTTATATTAACTATTTAAAATACAATAAATAGTATTTGTGATAAAAAAGTATGATCTACTGAATGATAAATTAGCAACTTTTGGTATATTATAGAAAATACTTAGCTAAAATAGCGTACAAAAATATTTTATTGACTTTTTACAACTAAATTGACTTCTAAATGATTGATTTAGCTATAAAAAAATACTTTACTATTATATAATGAATAAGTAGGGTTCTTTCAAGTCTTTTTGATACACAAAGTTTTTTAAAAGTACTTTATTTAACTTTTAATTCTACGGTATAAAAGAAATGACAAGTTTAAAAAGGAGGTGGCATATCAGGATGAAAAAACTTTTTTTTCTTATACCTGTGCTAGTTAGTTTAGGTTTGGTTTATTTAGTAGTTGGAAGTGAGACGATGACAGCTGTCACTTTGAGTCATCAAGTCACATTAAATATTCATGCGAATGATCCTACACATCAGTTGACTGGACGATTAGATAAAGAATTAGGGATTTATGATTTAACAGAAGTTTATGTCAGCGAACAAAAAATAGAAGCTCTGAGTCCCAAAGAATTTAGTGAAAAATGGTCTGGTAAAGCTTGGAACAATACATTAAAATTAGCTAAACCAATAGAGTTAATTGATTTAGCTACGGTCGATGATGTTGGGGTTATTACACTTCCGATGCAGCAAAATTCACATGATGCAGTTTATTTAATTCAAGAAGTTCAATCCGCTCCAGTCTCTGCTGATACTTTGCGCTTTGTTCCTATAGTTCTAGTATTACCTATTTATTCATCTGATAGTCAGAGCCCTTTAAAAACTATCGATATCTATTTAAAACATAAGGATGGGTCAAAGCCGGTAAAGCCAACTGCGCCTACTGAAGAGCAATCTACACATGTTTCAAATATTGTTAAAACAAAGCCAACGCAAGATCGTTTACCAAGTACAAAAGAATTGAAATCACTGTACCTTGGATTGGAGTAGATGCTTCACCAATGGCAGTGGATGAACGAGAGAATGTAAAGATTACTTTAAATAAAAAGCTTATGATGATTT
This sequence comes from Vagococcus penaei, assembly GCF_001998885.1. NCBI lineage: Bacteria > Bacillati > Bacillota > Bacilli > Lactobacillales > Enterococcaceae > Vagococcus > Vagococcus penaei. Next base: position 607,834 of record NZ_CP019609.1, on the reverse strand, counting down.
ACCTGGAGAAATCCAAAATACAGGATTACTAATGGAGCAATTTGATCACGCCAAATCGTTAACTGGTATTGGTTTTGAGATATATAATGTTTCAGCTAAATTTTGGCAAGCTTACGATGAAGCATTAGGAACTAATAAGACACCAACTACAGAAGAACCAAAAACGGCTATAAAAACTGCTAGCAATAGTATTGAACGCAAATATCAAAATGGTCAGGTTCCAAGAACTGGGTTGATTGATCAGGAAAGAAACACAGATATTAATGGTCAAGTAAGTTTTACTGTTCCATTTAAACTTAATAAGCAATATCAGGTCTATTTATTCCTTGAAACGTCAGTACCTTCTAATATTAATGAAAAGGCAGATCTGATGATTGTTGTCTTACCTATCCAAAACCCAGAAACGAATACATTATTAACAGATATTCAGCTGTATCCAAAGAATTCAATTAAAGAGGAATTTAATAAGTAAATGGTTGGTAAAAAAAGTAAAGAAGAAAACTGATTAGCTGTTAATGAAATAAACATTCTTTATGATGTTAGCGTAGATACCGGTTATGCGCATAATGTTGGTGATCAAATCCAATATTATGTTGAATTACTGTACCAAATGGTATTGGTGAAACTAATTCTACAGATGAAGGTCTTCGAACATTATATAGTAACTTACAAGTAAAAGATTTAATGAATACAATTGGAACGACATTTAACCAAATTGATCGAATTGTGACACAAAAAGATGAGACAGTTGATCTTAATACAGAAAATTATTTATTAAATCACTATCAAGTTGTTGATGTCAAAGGTCCTGAAACAATTGATGGTCAATTAACACAAAAAGCGCCATCTAGTTTTATGCTTGAATTTAATCTTACAGATAATGTCGATGATCAAAAATCAATTGAAGCGGCAAAAGCATCAAGCTCTTATTCGGGAGAAACTTTGAGAATCTATTATACAATTACCATTAATAAATTTGCAGTACTGGATGTTTATATCCAAAATGAGGCGACATATTCATTTAAAAAACAAGGTGAAGCGGTACAAGATAAAGTCTCAAAAGCACCACAATTAGTTGTAGGTGGGGTAGGTATTTGGTCTAATAGATCTCGTCAACACTCATAAACAAGTCGAGTTAATTAACATAACTAATCAAGAAGGAGGGACAAAATGAGACGTAAAAATCGTAAGCTGCGACCAGTTCCTAATAATCGTTTAATTAGTCATTTAGTTATGCTTGGACTTCTTTTGATTGGTCTACTCATTATGTGCTATCCTTTTTATGTTGATGCAATCAATGGTTATATGGATAATTATCAGATTAAGAAATTCGGTCAAGAAATGGCACAAAAAAATGCTGAAACAATAGCTTTGCAAGAAAAAACATTAAATGAAAAAAATCAAAAAAAAATAAAAATAACGTAGTTGTTAATTTGGATTCATTTTTGGATGTTAATGAAGATGAAATCATATCTGATGGGACTAGAAAAGAACATCTGATTGGTTCGGTGAGTATTCCAAAAATTAATATCACTGTACCAATGTTTGATACAACGACTGATTTTTTATTACAAAATGGTGTCACTGTTTTAGATAATCACTCTATGCCAATAGGTGGGGCTAGCACACATGCGATTATTTCAGGACGTCGAGGGCTAGCTAGCAGAAAATTATTTACAGACTTAGATCAAGTGGAAGTTGGAGATGTTTTTGTGGTTAATATTTTGACTGATAATTTGGCCTATAAAGTTGAAAAAATTCAGGTCGTTAAACCAAAAGACTTAGCTAAAATTGCTATTCAACCTAGTCGTGATTTAGTGACTCTATTAACGTCTACACCTTATATGGTCAACAGTCATCGTTTACTCGTGACTGGTCATCGAGTTCCTTATACTGATAGTGTCGCTAAAAAGGTAGCTATGAGTGATCAAGGAATGACTGTTAAGCAACTCTTTATTATTGGTAGTTTGATTGTGGGTGTTCTTATGATTTTGATGGTGATGCTTCATTTAATTCGTCAATCAAAAAGAAATCAAACATCACGCATAAAACGTACAAAAAATCGTAAAGATTAATTAGTCTAAGTAAAGGAGATATTCTATGAAGAGTAAATCCGACTATTATATAACAAGTTGTTAGTTGTTTATTTTATTTTGTGTGATTGAGGTACTATTTTTAAAACAATTAACGATTGTATTAGCAGAAGAACAGTCTTTTAATGACTTAACCAAGCGAGTAGAGTTAGCCGACTTGCCTAGAATAAAAATTGATACGTATCAAATTGGGTTACCCATTCAAATGACTATAATCCTTAGTATACCGAGTAATGCACTGAGTTCTGATGAAAATCAGTATGAGTATCAGTTACCCAACTGAACTGGTTAGTATGACAAATGATCCGATGCCAATTGTTAATCAAGATAATGAAGAAGTTGGTCGGTTAGAAACGACAACGACTGGTGATTAAAAAATAACGGCTAGAATTCATTTAGATGATCCAACAAAAAACAGGAGCTATCTTTTTTTGCGTTAGTCAAATTAAATCGTGAACAAGAGATTGGTAAAAAAGAACTAACATTTGGGTATCAGGTTAATTACTTGTTTACTGTAAAACCCTCAACACCAGGCTTTTTTGGTGGAAAACAGAGGGACTTGATTACACTAAAGAGATAAAAGCTGCAAACTATTGGGAATATGATATTACAACGATGGCATTAAATTTTATTATTAGGCTGAACTCTAATAATATTAAATCTAAAAATCCTCATTATCGTGGTGATATACTTAGTATAGGTTCACCCTATTATTTTTATGGACGTGAATCACGTTATGGTAATTACGATCCCAACTTAATTGCGATTTGTATTGATATTTTTCACTCCCTAGTTACGGGAAACGGTTATAAGTCAAACTTAGAAGACTAAGTCAACACAGATACTGCAAAACATATTATTGATATCATGCATATGGGGGCAATTCGAGTACAACAGAATGGAATGCGTGTTTTGTCAAAACCAAGCACTCAGCGACCAATCTTTTTTGGAGATAGGACTACAAGTAAGGGTTATAAGCAACTCTTTATGTTTTCAGAACAAATTGTTGCTTGGCAAGTGGAGGCAACTAATAATTTAAATGCTAGCTATATTTTAAAAAATTTTACCTTATCTGATATGCAAGCAGTTATGAGACGAAATACTAATGAAAATTACACGAATATTAATTTAATGGAGTATATTAACGATTTGGAAAGTATGCGTCAGGCATTTAACGATTAGTCTTTTTTAGATGATTTGTCACAATAACTATTAACGACAACTGACACGATTACTTATGATTTACCTGATCAGCAGAATGTTTTTAACGTTTACATTGATTACAATCAATCTCGAAATATTGCTTATCTTGATCAAAGTGGGTTAGCAGGACGAAATAAACCTTTTAAACAACTACGTTTAGGACTTTCTAAAAATTTGCCTGCTGAGCAAAAGGTTTAACTAGTTTTTTATAAATTATCTAGTGACTTTTGGAATACTGATGTTGGTTTTACGGGAGTTTCAGTTGGTAATAGCTAATATAAAGCTTTATTTACGATGCCTGGACGCGATCGACCAACTAGTATCGTTATTAATTTATTACGAAATGGTCAATTTTATCAAAAACAAGTAGTCACCGAGTCATCTAACTGGAAAATCGTTTTGATAAATTACCAGTTTATGATAATAATGGTAATAAATATCAGTATACTGTGAAAGAAGACTCTGTTCCAGAGCTATACTACAAGGTATGATGGAACGAGTATTGTTAATATAGAATTAAGGAAAATAGTGGTGAAAAAATATATTGATTCTGATAACGCTAATAACACGAGACCGGATTCAATTACGGTAATTTTAGAGCAAAATGGTGAAGAGTTGAAACAAACAACTATTAAACCAGATTCAAAATAAATGGACATATGAATTTGATTCGTTACTGACTTATGATGAAAACAATAACGAGTATAAATATACAGTTAAAGAATTGCCAGTTGATGAGTATGAGACAGAGGTAGGTGGTACGATTATTATCAATACTTATCAAGAGATGGAAGGTTTGCTACCAGATACAGGTGGTATACTGCGACAAAAAGTGATTGATGTGGGTGCATTTATTGTAGTCATATCGATAAGTAGTTTAGTTTATATTCGGATTAAAAAAGCATAAATATTAAAAATATAAGACATACGATACGGTGAATTGTATGTCTTATATTTTTTTGTCATAGGGTAGTAATATCAGAGCAAATGATTCTAACTAGAATTCAGTAAAAACTTATAGTTCAGGTTGCAATATACTCATGAGTATATTATATTAGTTGATTTATATTAAATGTTTTAATTTTTAAATTAAATTTCAGTTTGAATATGTTTATTTTTATTTAGGCTGGAATAAAACTTATAATTTTTAGAAATTTTGTTGAGTAAAGCTTATTCTATATGTTTTATGTAAGTGGTTCCACATTAATGTGGAAAAATCATATCGGATAAGTTATAAAACATACAGTATACTATGGGTGTCAGATGAATGACTTATGAGGGGAAGGGGTTCAATTGAATTTGACAGAAAATGAAAAAAGTTGCTTTGGTTACTATCGAGACAAAATTCTTATCAACCTGCAAAATTTTTTTCTCAGGAAATGGGGTATTCTTCAAAAACAATTTATCAAATATGTGATTCATTAGCTAAGAAACTTGTAACTGTCTATCAAGAAGAATTAATTGTTCGATATCCTCGACATGGAATTAAATTAAATGATCCTAATAATCATTTAGTTGATCATTTAAAAGATGTTATTAGCGAAGAAACAAAGTATTCAAAAGAATTTAGAGAAATTTATTTATTATTGGAATTATTAATTAACGGTAAAATAGCTAAAATTAGTGATTATGCAGATATTTTTTATGTCACTGAAATAACTATTCAAAAAGATAATGCTCGGGTTGTTAGACTTTTAGAAAAAAATGGTATTCATATGTCTAAGCAGGGTCATATTGATTTTGCAGACAAGATTGATGGACAAGATAAATTGGCTATGGTGGTTAAAAAAATTATTTTAGATCGGGCAGAAAAAAATGTTCTGGTTTTTGATAATTATTTTAAACTATATTCAGAAGTGAAAAATGAAAATTATTATTATAGTTTATTTTTAAGTATTCAAGAGTTTTGTGAAAAAAATTATATTAATCATGCTGCAACATTACAAAATCATCACTTAAACTCATTGATATTATCTATTTATTTTTATTTATTAAGTCAAAGTCGTTTAGAATATTTTAATAGTAAATGTATTTTAAATTTTTCTGCAACACAATTAGAGCAGATTGAGTGGTATGTATATGTTTTAGAATTTTCTAGATTACTAAAAAATAAGTATGATTTAGAAACTAGTCAACAAGATGTGCAAAAAATATGTCATTTATTAGTTATGCATGGTTTTGAATTTACAAACACTTTTTTAGAAACCACTAACCAACAAATTGAACTACTTGTAGAGGAGTTAATTGCGAATATGTCAACTTATCTTGATATTGATTTAAGAAAACATGATAAGTTGAAAAAATCATTGATAAAGCATATTACGCCGATGGTTAAGCGTTTACAAAACAATGTTTACATTAAAAATCCTATTGTTAATCAGATAAAAAAACAATATTCTTCTGTGTTTCAATTAGTTAGTATAGCAGTTAGTCATTTGGAAAAAGCATTTGGCATTATACTTAATGAAGATGAGAATGCATTTTTGACAATTCATTTTGAAGCAGCGATTGAATCTGAAATTGATGCTAAACACGTTTATATTGTCTGTAAGCAAGGGCTTTTAACTTCTGAATTGATTTACAATAAATTAAATCAAGTACTACCTAAACATACTATTATTGAGTTAATAACTGCAGACCAACTTAATCATTTAGAGCATGAAAAAATTGATTTAGTTGTTTCGTCAGTGAAAATTGAGAACAGTAATTATCCGATTTGTTATGTCTCGATTTTACCGTCAGACACTGAAATCAAACATGTTGTTCAGACGTTATTTGATATTGAGGTTAAGCGTATGAAGTTTACTCAAATGAATACGCTAAAAGAGAGTATTTTATCACGGTTTGTGAATCAAGATCATGTTTTTCTAAAACAAAATTTAAAAACCAAAGAGGAAGTCTTCAAGTTCCTTGCGACGACGTTTAGTCAAAAGGAATTAAGTTATAGTGATATTAGTAGTGAATTAAATAAACGTGAGTTATTAGGATATACTAGTTTAAATACTGGAATTGCAATACCTCACGTGCCACCATATTTAGTAAAAGTTAGTACGGTAATGTTTATTACTTTAAAAAAACCGATATCTTGGGGATATAACAAGGTCTCATTGATTTTATTTTTAGCTATTAAAGAAGAGGATGTTTTTTACGCAAAGAATATTATTGAAGAGATTCAAGAAGTGATTGAATCTTCTAAACAAATCGAAACAATTAGTGCTAGTTCAAGTTTTGAAGAATTTAAAAAAAAGCTATTGAGAGAAAGGAAGAATGCAAGTGTTTAATGAAAAATTAATTTTTTTGGGTGAAAATTTAGTGTCACAAGAAGATGTATTTAAATTTTTAACTGATAAATTATTTAATAAAAATTTAGTTAAACCTGAATTTTTTCAAAAAATTGTTGAAAGAGAACGTCAATTTCCTACAGGGTTATCAATTAACGGTTTTGGTGTTGCAATTCCGCATACAGATTCCATTTTCGTTAATAAGTCACAAATTGCTTATGTTTCATTAAAAGAACCTGTTATTTTTAAAGAAATGGGGAATAGTACAACAGAAATAAAAGTGAATCAAGTTTTTATGCTGGCATTGAAAGAAGCTCATGAGCAACTTGATATTCTGCAAAAACTAATTGAAATGTTTCAAAATGAAATGCATATGACGAGTTTAGTTACAGCTACGTCAAGTCAAGAAGTTGAAAGCGTTCTTATGGAATCGGGCTTAATAATTAAATAGGAGGATTTAATAATGTTAGATTTATTACAAAAGTTTGTTGATTTGGGATCAATCGTTGTTTTACCTATTTTAATTTTTATTTTTGGTATGGTATTAGGTGCTAAACCAGCTAAAGCTTTTCAGTCAGCATTAACAGTTGGTGTTGGTTTTGTAGGTTTAAATTTAGTCATTGATTTATTAAGTACAAGTTTAGGAACAGCTGCACAGGCGATGGTTGAACGATTTGGCCTGAGTTTAACGACAATTGATGTCGGTTGGCCAGCAGCTGCAGCAATTTCTTACGGAACAATATTAGGTACGTTGACGATTCCGATTGGAGTGATTTTGAATATCATTTTAATTATTTTAGGTTTAACTAAAACATTGAATATAGATGTTTGGAATTTCTGGCATGCAGCGTTTGTTGCTTCATTAATTTATGCTTTAACTGGTAATTTTGGTATGGGACTATTTGCAGCAGTCATTTATTTAATGATGATGTTATTATTCGCAGATATTTTAGGTCCAATCATTAAAAAATTCTATGGTTTCCCAAATATCACATTTCCACATGGAACAGCTATTCCTGGTTTTATTTTTGCTTTACCATTCAATTGGTTATTTGATCGTTTACCTGGAATAAAAAATTGGAAAGCTGATCCAGAAACAATTCAAAAGAAATTTGGGGTTTTTGGCGATTCAACAGTTATGGGCTTTTTAATTGGTTTAGTTATTGGTATTTTAGCTGGTTATGATGTTGCAGGTGTGGGTCAATTAGCTGTTAAAACTGGTGCAGTTATGGTATTGATGCCAAGAATGGTTGCATTATTAATGGAAGGCCTAACACCAATATCAGAAGCGGCTAATGCCTTTGTTCAAAAGCGTTTTCCTGGTCGAGAGTTATATATAGGTATGGACGCAGCATTATCAGTAGGGCATCCAGCAGTTCTTTCATCATCATTATTATTAGTACCAATCACTATTTTATTAGCCGTTATTCTTCCTGGAAATACGACTTTACCGTTTGGTGATTTAGCAACTATTCCATTTTTAGTTTGTTTAATGGCTGCTGTTTTTAATGGTAATATTGTTCGAACAGTAATTGCAGGAACAATTTATATGACAACAATTTTGTATGTGACTTCATGGGTAGCTCCACTTGTAACGATTGCTGCCAAAGCGGCAAACTTTGATTTAAATGGTAATTCAAGTATTACAGCTTTAGCAGAAGGTGGATTGTGGACCACGTTAGCCTATGTAGGCTTGACTAAACTCTTTAGTTGGGGTGGTTTACTCATTATTGCAGTAATTGTTTTAGCAGGCATGATTTACGTTAATAAAGTATTACCTAAGAAAGTAAAAAATAACTAAAAAAATAACGAATATTGGAGAGATTATAATGAAAAAAATGCTAATTATGTGTGGAACTGGTGTTGCAACATCAACAATTGTGACTGGAAAAGTCAAAACGTGGTTGAAAGAAAATGGTTTGGAAAATGATGTTCAGCTATTTCAATCAAAAGTTGCTGATGAAATGAATAAAATTGATAACTACGATGTGGTGATTAGTACAACGATTGTACCAGATAAAATTAAAGATAAAGTGATCATGGGAGTACCATTGCTAACTAACGTTGGCGTAGATGATATGTGGAAAGAAGTCGCTAAGAAAATCAAGGGATAGGGGCGTTTACCAATGGTATTAGTTAACTCAAAAGAATTATTTAAAAAAGCTCGTGAAGAGCAATATGCGATTCCAGCATGTAATTTCTTTGATTTAGATTCTGCAAGAAGTTACGTTGCTGTAGCTGAACGTGAAAATAAACCATTAATTTTAGCTTTAGCGGAAGCACATTTAGATATGATTAGTTTAGAAGAAGGCGCTTTAATTGGAAAATATTTAGCTGAAAAAGCTACTGTTCCTGTCGTTTTACATTTGGACCATGGCCAAACATTATCAGTCATTGAACGAGCAATTGATCTAGATTTTACGTCCGTCATGATTGATAAATCAGAAAGTACTTTTGCTGAGAACGTTGCATTAACAAAAAAAGTAGTCGCAATGGCGAAAGGAAAAAATGTTGCGGTCGAAGCAGAAATTGGTCATGTTGGATCAGGTGTGAATTATGAAAATCATGAAGTTAAAGATTCTATTTATACAGAAGTGTCAGATGCAGTTACTTTTGTTGAGGAAACACAGGTTGATTCTTTAGCAATCTCGATTGGAACTGCTCATGGTGCTTATAAAGGTGAGCCAAAAATTAATTTTGACCGTTTAATTGACATCGCAAAACAAGTTGATATTCCACTTGTATTACATGGGGGATCATCATCAGGTGATGAGAATCTTAAGCGTTGTGCTGTTACGGGAATTGAAAAAATTAATATCTTTACTGATTTTATTAACAGTGCGTTTGAGGCAATTACTAGTGAGCAACCAACTGATTATTTACAAGTTAAGGCTGTTGCTAATCAGGCAATTGAAAAAACATTAAGTCATTATTATCAAGTATTTGAAACAAAAGAGGTGTAAAGATGAAACAAACATTACGAGCACCATTTTTCGTGGTCAATCCTAAAGCGTATTTGTATGGAGATAAATTACTCGATTTAGCTAAAGTTGCTAATGACCTCGCTACGAGGTATGATCTAGATATTTTATTTACAGCACAGCATATTGATTTAGCAATGATTAAGCAACAATGTCCCAAATTATTTGTAACGGCACAGCATTTGGATGGATTTAGTCTAGGCAGGGGAATGGGGCATATTTTACCTGAAGCATTAGCCTCTGTTGGTGTTCAAGCAACATTCTTAAATCATGCAGAACATGCCATGACGCTAAGTGAACTAGTTAAGGCAATGGAATTTGCTAGGAATTATAATATCTTAACAATCGTTTGTGCTAATTCGTATGAAGAGGTGAAAGCTATCGCTTCACTAAAACCTGATGTAATGGTTTGTGAGCCAAATGAGTTAATTGGAACAGGTCAGACTAGTGACGATAACTACATGATTGATACGCAAAAATTGATTAAAGAGATTTCACCACAAACGCAAGTATTGCAAGCAGCAGGAATTAGTACAGTTGCCGATGTTGAGAGGGCTTTTAAACTTGGAGCTGAAGGTACTGGTGGAACGAGTGGCATTGTTTGTGCTGAAAATCCACAACAAATTTTGACTGAGATGATTGAAAAGACTGCACTATTTAAAAATGGAGGGATTTAAGTGGCCGTTTACACTCAAGAACTTAATGTAACTAGTCATGGGGGACGTGTTAGTTATCTTAATATTACAGATGAAGTTAAAAAAATTGTTAAAGATAGTGGAATTAAAGATGGAATTTGTCTAGTGCAATCACCTCATACAACATGTTCAGTTATTTTTGAAGAATTTGTTCATGATTTAGATTTTAATGGCGATGAATTTTTACAAGTAGATTTAAATCGCATTTTAGACAATATTGTACCACGTGAATTATCTGAAAATACTAATTATCGTTATCCAGGAGAAAAGCATTTAGACTTTTTAATGTCTTTAAATGATCCGAATTATCCTTGTGATCCAGGTACAATTCTTAATGGCGATGCACATATTAGAGCATCATTCTTTGGTGCAAGTGAAAGTTTTGCAGTGAAAGAGTCTTCAATTCAAACGGGAAGTGTTGGGTACATTTATTTCGTTGATTTTGATCAAAATCGTTCAAGAAATCGAAAATGTCATGTTGTTGTTATGGGTGATTAGGTTAAATAAAGAATTACATTAGTTTATTTCTTTACAAAGTTGATTTAAGTTCAGGTTAGTCGAACTTAAATCAACTTTTTTGATATACTTAATTAGAGATCCTTTTATCCCTCTAGTCACCAGTAGACTAAATGAACACTTAAAAGTGTGACTAAGTTCTTGCTCTTATCAATGAAATTGATATAATTTAAACAGTAGTCAAGTGTGAAAGAAAGATGGTGTCATATGTATACATTAGCAATTGATGTAGGAACAACTAATTTGAAATGCCACATATTTGAAGGGCATCAACTAGTTGATAACTTATCAGTACCAATCGAGACTCATTACGGTTCTTTGGGTAAAATTTATCAAAATCCGGAACGTATTTTAGTTCAATGTCAGCGTTTAATTCGTTCCGTGACGCAAAAAGGTTATGATATTAGTGCGATTGTTTTTAGTACAGCTATGCACAGTATCATGCCAATTTATGACACGCAAACTGATCAAGAATTATTAATTTGGCAAGATTATCAAAGTACTGCTTTTGTTAACCAATTTAAACAGGAAAAACTAGCCGAAACTTTTTATCAAGCAACCGGAACACCGATTCACGAAATGTCACCATTTGCCAAAATTGCGCATTTCAAAAGTAAGCCGTGGTTTAAAGATGTCACTAAATGGCTTGGCATCAAAGAATATTTAATGGAAGCTTTTACTGGTCAGTGTGTCATTGATTATTCAGTTGCCTCTGCCACAGGTTTATTTAATATTCATAAAAAAGAATGGGATCAGGATATTTTAGATTATCTAGATATTACCAGTAAAGAATTAGCCAAACCAGTTGATACTGATCGTTGGTACCGCATTAAACCAAGTTTAGCTGATGAGTTATTCATTTCTCAAGATGTCAAAGTTTATGTTGGTGCTAGTGATGGCTGTTTAGCTAGTTATGCAAGTTATTTAGCAAATGGGACAGCAAATACACTAACGCTTGGAACAAGTGGTGCCGTTCGAAAACTTTCAAGACAAATTGAACTAGATGATAATGGTCAAACATTTTGTTATTATTTAACTAAAGATTATTGGGTCATTGGCGGGGCGACGAATAATGGTGGCCATGTCCTAGAGTGGGCAGATCGGGTTTTTTACGGAAAACAACAATTGTTTAAAGAGTTAAATCATATTGTGACTGAATCGCCGTTAGGTAGTCGGGGTGTTCTTTTCTTTCCATTTTTATGTGGTGAGCGAGCACCATTATGGGATTCAACCGTAACGGCTTCATTTAAAGGTTTAACTAATCAACATGAAAAAGTCGATTTAGCTCGTAGTGTTATGGAAGGGATTCTATTCAATGCCTACTTTATTTCAGAGTTAATCCAGTTAGAACCGAGAGATTTATCGATTAATGGTGGTTTTTTTAATCATGATATTTTAGCGACAATGGCAGCAGATATTTTTGGTAAAACATGTATTCAGTCTCTTTATTCAGAGCCTAGTTTTGGTGCAATTAGTTTAATTGATCCACCTGTAACTCACTTATTTACTAATCAAAAACGCATTTTTTATAATGAAGATAATCACCAACGTTATATGGGTTACTATGATAATTATAAAAAAGCGCTACACGATTATTATTAAAAGCGAACATTAACAGCATATAATATGTGTTTATTCGTATAACCTTTGACATCCTGTCGTTTGATTGTTAAAATTAACAAAAACGAGAGGATGTTTCTTTTTATGGATGTATCAGTCATTATGGGTAGTATATCAGATTGGGAAACAATGAAAAATGCCTGTGAAATTCTGGAGGAATTTAACGTAACATACGAACGAAAAATAATTTCAGCTCATCGGACACCTGATGATATGTTTAAGTTTTCAGAAGAAGCCCGAGTTAAAGGGATAAAAGTCATTATTGCTGGTGCGGGTGGAGCGGCCCATTTACCAGGTATGGTCGCATCGAAAACAACGCTACCTGTCATTGGTGTACCGGTTAGTAGTCGCCAGTTAAATGGTATGGATTCTTTATTATCAATTGTCCAAATGCCAGGAGGAATTCCAGTTGCAACTACAGCTATTGGTGAAGCAGGTGCTAAAAATGCTGGGTTATTAGCCATCCAAATATTAAGCCTAGTTCAACCAAATTTAGTTTCATTACTAACGGCATATCGCGAAAAAATGGCTCAAAAAGTTGCCGAAAGTGAGGCTTATTTTGATTAAAACAATTTTACCTGGTCAAGTGATTGGCATTATTGGTGGAGGTCAATTAGGTCAGATGATGGCGCAAAGTGCTAAAAAAATGGGATTTAAAGTCTGTATTCTCGATCCTGTTACTAATTGCCCGGCCAGTCAAGTAGCTGATGATTTTATTCAAGCGGAATACAATGATTTAGACAGTTTGAGAAAATTAGCTAAACAATGTGACGTTGTTACTTATGAATTTGAAAATATTGATGCAGCAAGTTTATCCCAGTTAGCTGAGATTTATTTACCTCAAGGCACTGATTTACTAAAAATTTGTCAAAATCGTTTGTTAGAGAAAAAATTTTTAACGGCGCATCATTTTCCAATTGCACCATATCAAGTTGTGACAAGTCCTGAGACTTTAAGATTAGCGTGTAATCGTTTAACGTATCCTTGCGTATTAAAGACTACAACGGGTGGCTATGATGGCAAAGGACAAGTCGTTTTATGTTCGGACTTAGATCAGGAAGCTGCGCAAAAATTACTCGCTCATGGACCGTGTGTTTTAGAAAAATGGATTAGTTTTTCCAAAGAACTATCAGTAATTGTATCGGGTAATATACAAGGTGAATACCGTGTTTTTCCTGTTGTGGAAAATCAACATCAACAAAATATTTTACACTTAACGACGGCACCAGCTCAGGTATCAGTTGATATTAGTGAAACGTGCCAGATTTTAGCTTTAGATTTAGCCAAAAAAGTTCAATTAGTTGGCACAATGGCGATTGAATTATTTTTAACTGAAACAGGTGATATTTTAATTAATGAATTAGCTCCGCGACCACATAATTCTGGTCATTATTCCATAGAAGCGTGTAATATGAGTCAATTTGATTTGCATATTCGAGGTATTTGTGGCTGGTCATTGCCAATGGTTCGCTTGTTAAGTGAGGCAGTTATGGTTAATTTGATTGGCAATCAACAAACTAAGACCTATCAATATGTGACTGAAAAGCCAGACTGGTCATTTCATTTTTACGGAAAAGATACAGAAAAAAAAGGTCGAAAAATGGGTCATATAACCGTGATATCAGGAACAATTCATGATATGATAAATGACGTAAATGGGACGACTATTTGGAAATAAGAAAGGAATCTTAAAACATGATTGAACGTTACACTCGCCCAGAGATGGGACATATTTGGACAGATGAAAATCGTTACCAAGCGTGGTTGGAAGTCGAAATTCTAGCTGATGAAGCTTGGGCATCTCTAGGCGAAATACCGCAAGAAGATGCACAAAAAATTCGTGAAAATGCATCATTTGATGTAGCACGTATTTTAGAAATTGAGCAAGAAACGCGGCATGATGTCGTGGCGTTTACTCGAGCCGTTTCCGAAAGTTTAGGTGATGAGCGGAAGTGGGTTCATTATGGGTTAACAAGTACCGATGTTGTTGATACTGCATATGGCTACTTATTAAAACAAGCTAATGACATTTTAAGACACGATTTACAAAATTTCTTAACGATTATTGGTGAAAAAGCAGAAGAGCATAAATATACAGTTATGATGGGACGTACGCATGGAGTTCATGCAGAGCCAACGACTTTTGGCTTGAAATTAGCACTATGGTACTCCGAAATGAAACGCAATATTGAGCGCTTTGATGCAGCAGCAAAGGGTGTTGAAGCTGGGAAAATTAGTGGGGCTGTAGGGACATTTGCCAATACACCACCCGCAGTTGAAGCTTTTGTTTGTGAAAAATTAGGAATACGTGCGCAAGAAATTTCGACGCAAGTGTTACCACGTGACTTACATGCAGAGTATTTAGCGACAATTGCTTTAATTGGAACCAGTATTGAAAAGTTTGCGACTGAAATTCGTGGATTACAAAAATCTGAAACGCGTGAAGTGGAAGAATTTTTTGCAAAAGGTCAAAAAGGATCATCCGCAATGCCTCATAAACGTAACCCGATTGGTTCAGAAAATATGTCGGGACTAGCTCGTGTTCTAAGAGGTTATATGGTTACTGCTTATGAGAATGTTAGTTTATGGCATGAACGGGATATTTCGCACTCATCTGCTGAACGGATTATCATTCCTGATGCAACAATTTTATTAAATTATATGTTAAATCGTTTTTCAACAATCGTGAAACAGTTGACAGTGTTCCCTGAAAATATGAAGCGAAATATGAATGCAACGTTCGGCTTAATTTATAGTCAACGTGTTTTATTGAAATTGATTGACCAAGGAATGAGTCGCGAAGAAGCTTATGACTTAGTTCAACCAAAAACAGCGTATGCTTGGGATCATCAAACAGCTTTCCGCCCATTATTAGAAGCAGATGAAAAGATTATGTCTGTTCTAAGTTTAGAAGATTTAGATGATGCATTTGACTATAACTATCATTTAAAAGAAGTTGATACAATTTTTAATCGTGTCGGTTTAAAATAATCTGAAAATAGTTCGTGATATTTTATATCAAGAACTATTTTTTTGTGTTTAAATCGCTTTGTTTGCGTTAAAAAACGAACATTTTAGATTAGAAATTATTAATTAATCAATAAATGGTTGACTTGCCCATTTAATCATAATAATATGAATGCAACAGATACGAACTATTTTTGTTTTATGTTAAAAAAAGTGTGATATTTAGGAGGAAAAAATGTTGGATTCAATTATTTTATATGAAGGAAAAGCAAAACGTGTACATTTAACAAATGAACCGAATGTTTTAAGGTTAGAATATTTAGATCAAGCGACTGCGTTAAATGGCAAAAAAAAGACAAATATTCTTGGTAAAGGACGGTTAAATAATTTAATCACATCAGAGATTTTTGATTATTTAACTGAGGCTGGCATTACACATCATTTTATTAAAAAAATTTCAGATAGTGAACAACTTGTTGAGAAAGTTACAATCATTCCATTAGAAGTTGTTGTTCGTAATAATGCGACAGGTAGTTTTACAAAGCGTTTAGGAATCCAAGAAGGGACAAAATTACCGACACCGATTATCGAATTTTATTATAAAAATGATGAATTAGATGACCCCTTCATTAATGATGAGCATATTTATTTCTTAGAACTCGCAACTGCAAGTGAACTAGACCGAATTAAAGCAGAGGCTTTAAAAATTAATACTGCTTTAATTACTCTTTTTCAATCTATTGGTATTACACTAGTTGATTTTAAAATCGAATTTGGTCGAACAATAACCGGAGATATTCTTTTATCAGATGAAATTTCTCCTGATACTTGTCGACTTTGGGATAATGAAACAGGTCATTCTCTCGATAAAGATATTTTTCGTAAGGACTTAGGGGAATTAGTACCAGTCTATACCACTGTTTTAGAACGTTTAACTAATCGATAAAATATAAAAATTATAACCACTAATAAAGGAGCGATAAATATGTATCATGTTAATGTCTATGTTAGTTATAAAGAGTCAATCTTAGATCCACAAGTTGAGGTTATCACAAAAGCTATGAATCGTTTAGGTTTCGGTCAAATTGAAAAGTTGAAACTTGGTAAACAATTTGATTTTGAGTTGGCTGGAACATCGATAGAAGAAGTTGAAATCGCAGCGAATCAGCTATGTGATCAGTTATTGGCAAATATCAACATGGAAAGTTACCGGATTCATATTACGGAGGTCAACTAACATGAAGTTTGCAATTATTGTTTTTCCCGGATCAAATTGTGATGTTGATTTACATCATGCGTTCAATGGCGTTCTTGAAGTTGATGCTAGTTATGTCCCACATACAGCTGATAGTCTTGATGGTTTTGATGGAGTATTAATTCCAGGCGGTTTTTCATATGGTGATTATTTACGTTGTGGTGCGATTGCTCGTTTTTCACCAATCATGTCAGAAGTTAGGCGTTTCGCAGAAGAAGGTAAGCCAGTATTTGGAACATGTAATGGCTTTCAGATTTTAACTGAGGCGGGATTATTACCTGGTGTGTTACTAAAAAATGAGTCGTTACATTTTGTTTGTCAAACAGTCGATGTAACAGTTGAACAGACACAAAATCAGTTTACTAGAAAGTATAAACAAGGCCAAACACTACGTTTACCGATTGCTCATGGCGAGGGAAATTATTATTGTGATGCTGATACATTAGAAAAGTTAAAAGCAAATAACCAAATTTTGTTTACTTACACGACAGAAAATCCAAATGGTAGTTTGGAAAATATAGCAGGAATTACGAATGAGCGAGGCAATGTTTTAGGAATGATGCCCCACCCAGAACGAGCGATGGAAGCTTTGCTTGGTTCTGAAGATGGTAAAAAGTTATTTGAATCTATGATTGCATCGGTCACAGAAGGAGGAGACAACTAATGACGCTTGTTAAAGAGCCAACGCCACAAGAAATAAAAGAGCAACGAATTTATTCTGAGTGGGGACTAACGGATGATGAATATCATCATATCAGTGAAGAATTATTAGGACGTTTACCAAACTATACAGAAACAGGTTTATTTTCTGTGATGTGGAGTGAACATTGTTCTTATAAAAACTCTAAACCAGTCTTACGAAAATTTCCGACAACTGGACCGCAAGTACTGCAAGGGCCAGGTGAAGGAGCGGGTATTGTTGACATTGGGGATGGGTTGGCAGTAGTTTTTAAAGCTGAAAGCCATAATCATCCTTCTGCTGTTGAACCTTACGAAGGAGCCGCTACAGGTGTTGGTGGTATTATTCGTGACATTTTTAGTATGGGTGCTCGTCCAATTGCTCTACTTGATTCATTGCGTTTTGGTGAGTTAACGTCTGAAAGAACGAAACATCTAGTTGAACAGGTTGTTGCTGGGATTGGTGATTATGGCAATTGTATTGGTATTCCAACTGTTGGTGGCGAAATTCATTTTGATGACTGTTATGAAGGGAATCCTTTAGTTAACGCTATGTGTGTCGGCTTAATTAAGCATGAAGATATTCAAAAGGGTCAAGCAAAGGGCGTAGATAATTCGATTATGTATGTTGGTGCTAAAACAGGACGTGATGGTATTCATGGGGCAACTTTTGCATCAGAAGAATTTGAAGAAGGCGAAGAACAACAACGTTCTGCTGTTCAAGTTGGCGATCCTTTCATGGAAAAATTATTGATGGAAGCATGTCTTGATGTTATTCATCATCATTCAGATAGTTTAATTGGTATCCAAGATATGGGCGCTGCTGGACTTGTGTCATCAAGTTCTGAGATGGCCTCTAAAGCGGGAGCTGGTCTTGAACTCTATCTTGATGATGTTCCACAACGTGAAACTGAGATGACACCGTATGAGATGATGCTATCTGAGTCGCAAGAACGGATGCTTTTATGTGTCAAAAAAGGTCATGAAACAAGCATTAAAGAGTTATTTGAAGGATATGGATTAGAAGCTGTAGTGATTGGAAAAGTAACACGAGATAAACAGTACCGTTTATTTCATGAGGGAAAAGAAGTCGCTAACGTTCCGGTTGATGCTTTGGCTGAAGATGGACCTGTATACCATAAGCCTTATTCTGAACCAAAACGTTTAGCTGAATTTGCAGCATTACCAGATTTTTCCCCATTAATTGTTGATGTAGGCGACACGCTACTAGCTTTACTTTGTCAACCAACGATTGCATCTAAACGTTCATTCTTTAAAACATATGATTCTCAAGTGAGAACGAACACTGTGGTTGGGCCTGGGAGTGATGCTGCTGTTTTACGGATCAAAGGAACGACTAAGGCATTAGCTATGACGACTGATTGTAATGCTCGTTATCTTTATTTGAATCCAGAAATTGGTGGAAAAATTGCTGTTGCAGAAGCAGCGCGAAATATTGTTGCCAGTGGTGCGACACCATTAGCTATTACAGATTGCTTAAACTATGGATCACCGGATAAACCAGAAGGCTTTTTTGAATTATGGACATCAGCTGACGGCATTAGTGAAGCGTGTAATGTTTTAAAGACGCCTGTTATTTCGGGCAACGTGTCACTTTATAATGAAACGAACGGTCAATCAATTTATCCGACTCCAGTGATTGGTATGATTGGATTAATTAATGACTTATCACATATCACCACTCAATCATTTAAGCAAGTAGATGATTTGATTTATGTTATTGGCGACACATTAGCAGATTTTAATGGTACGGAATTGCAAAAAATGTTATTAGGACGGATTGAAGGACGACTAAATCCAATTGACTTATCTGTAGAGAAAATTAATCAAGAGAAAGTCTTAGCAAGTATTCACAATGGTTTGGTGTCAAGTGCGCATGATTGTTCAGAAGGTGGACTGGGAGTTGCTCTAGCAGAATCATGTTTTGAGAATCAATTAGGTATGGAAGTCACGGTTGATTTACCAGCAGCGTATCTATTTTCAGAGACTCAATCACGTTTTGTGGTATCAATTTCACCAGATAACCAAGTTGAATTTGATTCATTGATGGGAGAATCAGCAACGTTAATTGGTAAAGTAACTGCAGAACCAGTCATGATTATTCAGACGAAAGATCAACGAATGGAAGTACCTGTTGCAACCGCTAAGAAAAATTGGGAGGAAGCTATTCCATGTCTTATGAAGTCAGAAGTTTAAATGAAGAATGCGGAATTTTTGGTATTTGGGGACATCAGGAAGCATCGCGTGTGACGTATCTAGGGTTACATAGTTTACAGCATCGTGGACAAGAAGGGGCAGGTATTGTGTCTAATGATCACGGAAATTTAAAAGGTTATCGTAATTTAGGTTTGTTATCAGAGGTTTTTGCTAACCCTGATACTTTGGACACATTAACTGGTGAGGCTGCTATTGGTCATGTTCGTTACGCAACATCAGGTAGCGGTGAAGTAAATAATATTCAACCGTTTTTATTTAAATTTTATGATGGAGACTTTGCACTGGCACACAATGGGAACTTGATTAATGCAAAATCTTTGCGCTATCAAATTGAGAATGAGGGTGGTATTTTTCATTCGAATTCTGATACAGAAATTTTGATGCACTTAATTCGTAAAAGTACAGAAGAGACTTTTGATCGACGTTTAAAAGAAGCGCTGACCCAGGTTAAAGGCGGTTTTGCCTATTTATTATTAACGGATACAGCGATGTATGCAGCGCTTGATCCTAATGCTTTTCGTCCGTTAGCCATTGGTCAAATGGCTAACGGGGCCTATGTTATTTCGAGTGAAACGTGTGCGTTAGACAGTATTAATGCCCGATTCATTCGCGACGTTGAACCTGGGGAATTAATTAAAATTGATGATTCAGGGTTGATGATTGATTCCTTTACATTAGATACAACGTATTCGATTTGTGCGATGGAATATATCTATTTTGCTCGTCCAGATAGTAATATCAAAGGAATTAATGTTCACCGGGCACGTAAAAATATGGGGATTGCATTAGCCAAAGAAGCAAAAATCGAGGCAGACATGGTGATTGGGGTACCTAATTCCTCCTTATCAGCTGCCAGTGGGTACGCTGAAGCTAGTGGAATTCCTTATGAAATGGGATTAGTTAAAAATCAGTATATTGGTCGAACTTTTATTCAACCAACACAAGAATTGAGAGAACAAGGCGTTCGCATGAAATTATCAGCTGTTCGGGGTATTGTCGAGGGACAACGCGTTATTCTCGTAGATGATTCGATTGTTCGTGGGACGACATGTAAACGGATTGTCCGATTATTAAAAGATGCGGGTGCCAAGGAAGTTCATGTCCGTATCTCATCACCGCCTTTAAAATTCCCTTGTTTTTATGGTATTGATATTCAAACCAAACGTGAATTAATTGCGGCAAATCATAGCCTTGAAGAAATTTGTCAGATAATTGAAGCAGATTCATTAGAATTTTTAAGTGAATCGGGATTAATTGAAGCGATTGGTTTAGATTTAGAGGCACCTTACTCTGGGTTATGTATGGCCTATTTTAATGGCGACTACCCAACTGATTTATATGATTATCAAGCAACGGTTGATTGTGACTAAACGAAAGATTAAGGAGATTATCATGACGAATGCATACCAAGCGGCTGGAGTCGATGTTGAGGCTGGCTATGAAGTAGTGGAACGAATTAAAAAGCATGTCAAACGAACGGAACGCTTAGGCGTAATGGGGGCAATTGGTAGTTTTGGTGGTTGTTTTGACTTAAGTCAATTAGGCGTAAAGGAACCTGTGTTAGTTTCGGGAACTGATGGTGTGGGAACCAAATTGATGCTAGCAATTCAAGCGGATAAGCACGATACAATAGGTATCGATTGTGTGGCGATGTGTGTGAATGACATTATTGCTCAAGGGGCGGCACCACTTTATTTTTTAGATTATCTAGCGACTGGGAAAAATTATCCTGAAAAGATTGAACAAATTGTTGCTGGCGTAGCAGAAGGTTGCGCTCAAAGTCAGATGGCTCTGATTGGTGGGGAAACGGCTGAAATGCCTGGTATGTATCAGGAAAATGACTATGATTTAGCCGGTTTTGCAGTTGGTGTTGCAGAAAAAAGTCAATTGTTGCATCCGAGTAATATTCAAGTAGGTGATCGCTTAATTGGTTTACCATCAAGTGGGATTCATTCTAACGGCTATTCACTCGTTCGTCAGATTTTATTCAAGCAACATCAGTTTCAATTAATAGATTACTTACCAACAATCACGACAGAAAATCTAGGCGAGCTGTTGTTAACTCCTACTCGGATTTATGTATCAAGTGTTTTACCTTTAGTTAAAAAGCAATTAATTAATGGAATGGCGCATATTACAGGTGGTGGATTCATTGAAAATATTCCACGGATGTTACCTAAAGAATTAGCTGCACAGATAACACTAGGTTCGTGGCCTATTTTGCCTATTTTTAAGGAATTAGCTAGACTGGGCCAGTTGTCTGAAGAGGAGTTATTTGGGGTCTTTAACATGGGAATTGGAATGGTACTCGCAGTATCTCCTGATAGATTATCAGCAGTTAAACAAATATTAGAGGCGCAAAATGAGTCTTTCTATGATATTGGTGTTGTAACAAAACGTATGACGGACGCAATTACTTTTGATGGAGAAGCACTATGAGATTTGCAATTTTTGCATCCGGTAATGGATCGAATTTTCAAGCTATCGTAGAAAGCGTCCAACAACAAATGATTACTGGTGAGTTAGCTTGTTTATTTTGTGATCAAGCGACGGCGTACGTTGTCGAACGTGCCAAACAGTTAGGCATTCCTTATTATGTGTTAGAAAAAACAACGCAACACACTAAAAGTGAATATGAAAGCCAAATTTTAGCTATTTTAAAGCAAGAAGATATCGAGTTAATTGTGTTAGCAGGTTATATGAAGATTATTGGAACAATACTACTTGAAGCCTACCCAAATAGAATT
Organism: Vagococcus penaei; assembly: GCF_001998885.1. Lineage (NCBI taxonomy): Bacteria > Bacillati > Bacillota > Bacilli > Lactobacillales > Enterococcaceae > Vagococcus > Vagococcus penaei. The sequence continues at coordinate 585,560 of NZ_CP019609.1, read as the reverse complement.
ATTAATTTACACCCATCATTATTGCCACTATTTCCCGGTAAACAAGCTATTCTTGATGCTTTTAATGCCCGAGTATCAGAAACAGGAATCACTATTCATGTTGTTGATGATGGTGTTGATACAGGCCCAATTATTTATCAAGAAGCTCTTACTATTAAAAAAAATGAATCATTGGAGTCTTTAGAAAGACGGATTCATCAATTAGAACATCAAATTTATCCTCAAATTATTCAAAGTTATATGATAAAAGGAGAACACAAAAATGTCGAAAAAGTTAGCCCTATTAAGTGTGTCAGATAAAACAGGAATTGTTGAGTTTGCGACATCGCTACAAATTATCGGTTTTGATATTGTATCAACTGGTGGAACACAGCAAGTATTAACTAATGCAGGAATCACGACATTGTCTGTCGAAGAGTTAACGCAATTTCCTGAAATGATGGATGGACGTGTAAAGACACTTCATCCGATGATTCATGGGGGGTTATTGGCTAGACGCGGTGATTCTAACCATCTCGAAGCACTGGAAATACATGGTATTCGACCAATTGATTTGGTTTGTGTTAATTTATATCCTTTTAAGGAAACTATTCAAAAAGCAGATGTTACTTTTACCGAAGCTATTGAAAATATCGATATTGGTGGTCCAAGTATGCTGCGTAGTGCTGCTAAAAATCATGACAGTGTGACTGTTCTAGTTGATGCAAGTGATTATTCACTTGTCTTAGAAGAGATGACACTAACTGGTGATGTTAGTAATCAAACGCGTCAACGTTTAGCAGCCAAAGCATTTCGACATACGGCAAGTTATGATGCGGTTATTGCAAATTATTTAACAGCAGTTGTTTCAGAAGAGCTACCGGAGTCGCTAACGATTTCCTATGATTTAAAGCAATCCCTTCGGTATGGTGAAAATAGTCATCAATCGGCAACTTACTATGAGGCAAAATTACCAACAGCGTATTCGATTGGTCAAGCACAACAATTACATGGTAAGGAACTTTCTTATAATAATATTCGAGATGCTGATGCAGCTATTCGTTTATTAAGTGAATTTGACACACCAACAGCTGTCGCTGTAAAACACATGAATCCATGTGGTATTGGCACCGGTAATACGATACAACAAGCATTTAGAGCTTGTTACGATAGTGACACTATATCGATATTCGGTGGCATTGTGGCTGTCAATCGGCCAGTTGATTTAGAGTTAGCGGAGATCCTTCATCGTATTTTCCTTGAAATCGTTATTGCACCAAGTTTTACGACCGAAGCATTGGAAATTTTAAGTCAAAAGAAAAATATTCGTTTGCTACAATTAGAGACAGACCAAGAGATTAGTGCGCATGAAAAAGAATATACCTCAGTTTTAGGTGGATTACTTGTTCAAGAACTCGATCATGGTTTTGATCAAGTTGAAAATTGGGAGGTAGTTACAGATAGAAAACCAACGGCCGAAGAGATTGCTGCACTAAAATTTGCCTGGGCAGCGGTTAAACATATTAAAAGTAATGCTATTGTTATTACGAATGCCCATCAAACATTGGGTGTTGGTGCTGGACAAATGAACCGTGTTGGTGCGTTGAAAATTGCTTTAGAGCAAGCAAGTCATCGTTTAGAGAATGCTGTAATTGGTAGTGATGCATTTTTCCCAATGTCTGATAGTATCGAATTAGCTGGGAAATCAGGGATTAAAGCTGTGATTCAACCTGGTGGAAGCATCAAAGACCAAGACTCAATTGATATGGCTAATCGATACGACATGACGATGATTTTTACAAAAACACGTCATTTCAAACATTAAAGGGGGGCTTATCTAATCATGAATATTTTAGTGATTGGTCAAGGCGGTCGTGAACACTCGATCTGCCAAAAATTAGTTGATAGTCCGTTAACAAAGCATGTTTATTGTGCTCCTGGAAATGTTGGTATGATACATGATGGTATTGAATTAATTGGTATTGAAGCACTAGATTTTGAGGCTTTACTTCAATTTGTTAAAGAGAAAGAAGTTACTTATACAGTAGTTGGACCAGAAGCTCCCTTAGCTGCTGGAATTGTTGACGTTTTTAGGGCTGCAGGCTTAGCCATTTTGGGGCCAACTCAGGCAGCGGCACAAATCGAAGGATCAAAAGACTTTGCTAAACGTTTAATGAATAAATATCAGATACCTACAGCAAAACATCAAACATTTACTGATTTATCCAAAGCTATCGAGTATGTCAAAGTTGAGGGTGCACCAATTGTCATTAAAGCCGATGGTTTAGCAGCAGGTAAAGGTGTAACTGTGGCGCAAACAGTGGAAGAAGCTATCAAAGCCTTAAAAGCCATTTTTTCTGAAGTAACAGCTAAAGTGGTTATTGAAGAATGTTTGGTAGGTCAGGAATGTTCTTATTTAACGTTTGTTTCAGAAAATGGTATCTTTCCAATGATTACATCACGTGACCATAAAGCCATTTTCGATGGTAATCGTGGACCAAATACAGGTGGTATGGGTGTTTTTAGTCCAGTACCAGAAGTCACAACAGCTCTCGAACAACTCATTCTTGAGACAATTGTACTTCCAACAGTTGAAGCCATGAAAGATGAAAAGCGACCTTTTACAGGTATTTTATATACAGGATTAATGCTAACTGAAGAAGGGCCTAAAGTAATTGAATTTAATGCTCGTTTTGGTGACCCCGAAACGCAAGTCTTACTTCAACAATTAGATAGTGATTTAGCACAAGTTTTTTATGATTTATTGCATAATCAAATGCCTAAACTAACATGGAAGCAAACAGCTAGTGTAGGTGTAGTTATTGCATCTATTGGTTATCCAGGTAAATTTCATCAAGGAGTGCCTTTACCTGACTTAACCAATTTGCCTCATGATATTCAAGTTTATTATGCAGGAGTGGCAGAAAATAATCAGCAATTAGTTTCTGCCGGTGGTCGGGTCCTGCTTGTAACTACTACTAGTCAGACAAAAGAACTTGCACGGAAACGATTATACGATTGGCTAGAAACGATGGATTTTAGTCACTTTTATTATCGTAGTGATATTGGCTCTAACTAATAAAAACTCTTACCTCAGTCAAAAACGACAAAGGTAAGAGTTTTTTTGTTTTATGGATTAACAATAGTATCTGCGGTTCCGTTAGTTAAAATAGAGAGGCACGCATCAAGACCACCAAATACAAGGTTTTCTACAGCTGTTTCTGTATAAAAGGCTATGTGAGGTGTATATAAAACATCTTCACGATTGATTAATTCTTCTAAAATAGGATCGTTTAACGTTTTCCCAGACCAATCTTTTGTAACATATGGCATCTCATTTTCATAAGTATCTAATGCACAACAGCTAATTTGTCCAGAATCTAATGCAGCAATTAAGTCTTTTGTATCAATAATTGCTCCACGTGCTGGGTTTAATAGAATAGCGCCAGGTTTCATCTTATTAAAAGTTTCGGTATTGAATTGATGGTAGTTATCATCTGTTAATGGCATATGAATGGTTAATAAATCTGATTGTGCTAAAAACTCATCAAATGAATCAATATAAGTTAAATAGTTTTCAGCATTTGGATTTTGATATACATCGTAACCGATAACTTTTGCACCAAAAGCAGCAAATAGTTGTGCTGTAATTTGTCCAATTCTCCCAGTCCCCATAACACCAATTGTTAATGATCGTACTTCTCTTGCTAAAATTGATTTGTCCCAACTAAAATTATGATTTTTAACTCTTTTCTGAATCGCTTGCATATGTCGCAAACAATTTAGTGCACTAGCAACAGTAAATTCAGCAATAGCATTTGGTGAGTAAGCAGGTACGTTTGTAATCGAGATACCGTGTTTTTTTGCTTCTTTTAAATCATACATATCTACACCAGCTGAACGTTGAGCAATTTGTCTAAAACCATCTTGACTTAATTTTTCATACATTTCGGCTGGAATGCCCATTGTTTGCTGTAAGCTAAGTCCATCATATCCATTTAATAAGTGATAGGTATCATCGCTTAAAATATCAGTTGATACCTCGATTGTTACATTATGATCTTTAGCCCATTTCTCGGCAAATCTACGTTCATCTTCTCTAGCACCCATCATTAAAATTTTAGTCATAGCCCACTATCTCCTTTTAAATTTATTAAGTTCCTACTTTGAGTATAGACGTCGGGTATAAATTCAACTAATAGTTTTTTTCTATAGGCTTATAGATTTTGTTGATGGTTCTGAAATTTTGTGATTGGTAATAAATTCTAAACATAAGGCGGCAGCGGGACTGAGAGGTTTGTTTTTCTTATGAACAACAACAATATCAAATGGTTTAATTTTATCTTTAATTGGTATCCAAACTAGTGGTAAGTGATTGTACATTTCCCTCAATTGAATAGGTAATAAAGCTACTGATTTATCAGTTAAGACATTATTAATTAAAACATCATGGTTATTACTCATAAAGTTAATTTTACAGTTAAATCCGTTCTCACGTGCAATATTTTTCAATACATGCCAAAGCACATAATCTTTACTCATCGAAGAGAAAGTTTCATTTTTTAAATCTTTTATTGAAATAATCTCTTTTGTTGCTAAGGGGTGGTCTTTATGCATTAGAACGTAAGCATCATAATGGAAGACATGGAATATATTACGTTCAATTTCTAAATTTGATTCGACAATTGGATAAGAAACAATACCAATTTCAAGTTCCTCATTAACCACTTTTTTTGAGTTTTTACCGATCCATTTTCTTCAATAGTAATTTGGAAATTAGGATAGACTTCCATAAATTTTTGAATAAGTGGCATAAATACTGGTGAAATAACAGCATTTGAACCAATCTTGATTTCTTTTTTTTCTAAGCTATAGTCAGTTTTTATCGTTTCTGAAAATTGGTCGAGTTCATTAATAATTGTAACGGCTTTTTCAAACAAAGCACTTCCAGACGTTGTGGGCATTACCTTGTTTCCGACCTGATATAACAATTTAACACCTAATTCTTCTTGCAGTTTTGTCATATTCCAAGAAAGTGTTGGTTGAGTGACGAATAAATTTTTTGCCGCGTGAGAATAATTTTGAGATTTAATAATTTCAATAAAGTATCTTAATTGTCTCAATTCCATGGATGATTCCTCGCTATACAATTTATTTTATGTGGCTATAGAATTAATTGATTTCAAATTTGTGAAATTAACCTCTATACTAAAGGTGCAGCGCGGATAAAGCGCTTACCAAAAGAGTAAATGGCCATAACAAATCTAGTATAACGCATGGCTAACTCTTTATAAAGGGGAAAAAAGAAAGGAAGTGTTTTTTAATGGTTGTTGGTGATTTTGAGAGCTCATTAGGCACAGTTGTCATCGGTGCCGGCCCAGGAGGATATGTTGCAGCAATCCGAGCAGCCCAGTTAGGTAAAAAAGTAACACTAATTGAAAAAGAGTATGTAGGCGGCACATGTTTAAATGTTGGATGTATTCCTTCTAAAGCATTGATTGAAGCAAGTCATGCTTACCAAGAGATGTTACAACCTAAATTCCGAGGGGTTCAAGCAGCAAATGTCAACCTCGATTTTTCAGAAATTCAGAAATGGAAAAATGAAGAAGTTGTGACTAAATTGACTGACGGCGTTCGTTTCTTATTGAAAAAAATAAAGTCGACGTCATTGAAGGTACTGGCTATTTTATGGATGAATCACGAATCCGTGTGATGCACGAATTTGGTGGGGAAACATATACATTTGATGAAGTTATCATTGCGACAGGTAGTACACCTATTGAAATTCCAGGATTTAAATTTGGAAAACGTGTCTTAGATTCAACAGGTTTACTGAATATTTCAGAACTGCCCAAAAAATTAGTAGTTATTGGTGGTGGCTATATAGGTAGCGAATTAGCGGGAGTCTTTGCTAACTTAGGCACAGAAGTTACGATTATTGAAGGACAATCACGCATTCTTCCAAATTTCGATAAGAAACTTGTGTCACTAGTTGAAGCAAACTTTAAAAAGCATCATGTCACTATTGAAGCAAATGCCAAAGCCAACAGTGCCATAGCAACAGATGATGGTGTTGTTGTTACTTATAGTGTTGACAATCAAGAGAAGACTATCGAATGTGATTATGTTTTAGTATCAGTTGGACGCAAGCCAAATACATCTGAATTAGGTTTGGAACGAATTGGGATTGATACATATGAGAACGGTCTAATTAAAGTTGACGATAAGTGTCAAACATCGTTGGAAAATGTTTATGCGATTGGTGATATTGTTCCAGGTTTAGCACTTGCACATAAGGCAACTTATGAAGCAAAAGTAGCAGCAGAATCAATTGCAGGTCTTGATGTAACAGTTGATTATAGAGCAATGCCAGCTGTTTGTTTTACAACACCAGAATTAGCAGCAACGGGTTTAACAAAAGATGAAGCTGTGGAATTAGGACATGATACTAAAGTATCAGAATTTCCTTATTTAGGAAATGGTCGAGCGTTATCAATGGGTAAAACAGAAGGCCTAATCCAATTGATTAGCGACAAAGAAACAGGAATGATATTAGGCGGACAAATTGCTGGAGTAAATGCAAGCGATATCATTACTGAGATTACGTTAGCAATTGAAACTGGTTCGACATTAGAAGATTTAGCATTGACTGTTCACCCACACCCAACCATTAGTGAAGCGATTATGGAAGCTGCAGAAGTTGGTTTAGGGTTACCGATTCATATTTAAAAAATTCATCATAGGAGATGATTAAATGTCAATAAAAACGATTAAGCCAAAAGATTTTACCATGAATGTATTAAATGGTGTAGCGTTGGGAGTTGTTGTATCACTAATTCCAGGTGCTTTACTAAGCGAGTTATCAAAAGCGTTAGGCTGGTCATTCGGTTTAACAGCGACAGGTATTGCTCAAACGTTAATGCCAATTGTCGTTGGAGTAGCTGTGGCAATTAATTTTAAATTTACACCGATTCAAATTGGTTCGCTAGGAATGGCCTGTGTGGTCGGTTCGGGTGTTGCTCGTGTCAATCCAGAAGGTGGGTTCATCTTTCAAGGAACTGGTGACGTTATTAACACGGGATTAACTGCAGCCATTGCTGTACTTATTATTTTATTATTAGGTGAAAAATTACAAGCATTTACGATTTTAGTTATTCCGACAATTGTGACGGTGATTGGTGGAGGATTGGGTTTACTTCTTTTACCATATGTTAAATATATTACGATGTTATTAGGTCAATTTATTGCAACTTTAACGGATTTACAACCAGTACCAATGGCGATTGCAATTGCAGTTATGTTCTCAATGATGATTGTATCGCCGATTGCGACAGTCGGGATTGCGACTGCCATATCATTATCAGGAATTGCATCTGGTGCAGCTAACTTAGGTATTTGTGCAGCTGGATTTGGTTTATGTATTGCAGGTTGGAAAGTGAACGCTATTCCAACATCCCTTGCTCACTTCATTGGTTCACCAAAAATGCAAATGGCCAACGTGATGGAGAGACCCAAAATCATGCTTCCTATTATTTGTAATGCGGCAATCACTGGTTCATTAGCCTCATTCTTAGATTTACAAGGGACGCCATTTAGTGCCGGCTTTGGCTTTAGTGGTCTAATTGGCCCAATCAATGCACTAGCTTTAGCAGATGGTGGTTGGAATTTTGGGAATATTCTTAAAGTAGTCATAGCATTTGCTATTGTTCCAATTATTTTAGGCTTTGTCTTTAATTATTTATTTAATAGAAAAATTGGTATTGCATCACCAGAAGATTATAAATTAGATTTCAACTAAGAGAGGAAGAGACAAAACATGAGTAAGAAAGAATTTAAGTTATTTGATGATATGGTAACGAAAAGTGCAGAAGCGGTTCCTTTTGTCCAAATTTTAAACGAAGAAGGTAAATTAGTTAACAAAGGGGCTAAAAGTTCTTTAACGGATGAAGAATTAGTTGCTTTAATGAAAAATCTTGTTTGGGGACGTACAGTCAACGAACGATTAATTTTAGCTGGTCGTCAAGGACGTATTGGTAACTTGCCTCCATCTGAAGGGCAAGAAGCGTCACAATTAGCAACATTGTTTGCAATGAAAAAAGAAGATTTCTTAATGCCAACTTATCGTGACGTTATTCCATTGGTTAGCCATGGTATGCCAATGAAAAATGCAGTGTTATGGTATCGTGGACACGTTGCAGCTAATATCCTACCAGAAAATGTGAATGGGTTACCAGCACAAGTTATTATTGGTTCACAATATGTGCAAGCAGCTGGACTAGGCATGGCTTATAAACGTGATAAAAAAGATCAAGTTGTTATGACTTATATCGGTGATGGTGGTTCATCTCAAGGTGACTTCTACGAAGGTATCAACTTTGCTGGTGTATTTGAATCTCAAGCAGTCTTTATTGTCCAAAATAATCAGTATGGTATTTCAGTACCTCGAGAAATGCAAACAAAAGCTAAAACATTAGCTCAAAAAGCAGCAGCAGCAGGGATTCCAGGTATTCAAGTAGATGGAATGGACCCGTTAGCATTGTATGAAGTAACAAAAATGGCTCGTGATTATACAATGGCAGGCAATGGCCCTGTCTTGATTGAGACATTAACTTATCGTTTTGGTCCACATACATTATCAGATGATCCGACACGCTATCGTACTCAAGAAGAATTAGAGTCATGGTTAGCGAAAGATTACATGATCCGCATGAAAAAATATTTAGGTGAAAAAGGATTGTGGTCAGAAGAGTTAGAGCAAGAAGTCATCGATGCAACAATTGTTGAGATGAACGATGCACTAGACGCTGCAGATGCTGAACCGGCACAAAAAGTCTCTCAATTATTAGCAAATGTCTTTGAAGTACCAACACCAAGAATCCAAAAAGAGATTGAAATGTATCGCGCTAAGGAGGAGAAATAATAATGGCAGTTAAAAATATGGTACAGGCGATTAATGAAGCCTTAACACAAGAAATGAAAAACGATGAAAGAATTTTAGTTTTTGGAGAAGACGTTGGAACAAATGGTGGCGTATTCCGTGTAACAGACGGTATGAGTGCTGAACTAGGCGCAGACCGTGTCTTTGATACACCGTTAGCAGAATCAGGTATTATGGGCTTAGCAATGGGTCTTGCTTTAGGTGGTTATCGTCCAATTCCAGAAATCCAATTCTCAGGGTTTACAATGGAAGCAATTGATGGGTTATTAGGACAATTAGCCCGTCACCGTTACCGCATGGGTGGAACTGAAGGCGTTCCAGTAACAGTTCGTTCAACTTTTGGTGGTGGCGTTGGAACACCAGAACTTCACTCAGATAACTTAGAAGGACTATTTAGTCAATCGCCTGGTTTACGTGTAGTTATTCCAAGTGGACCTTATGATGCGAAGGGCTTATTAACAGCATCAATTCGTAATAACGATCCAGTTTATTTCTTAGAACATTTGAAGTTATATCGTTCAGTGAAAGAAGAAGTTCCTGAAGAACAATATGTCATTGAGTTGGATAAAGCTAACATCGTTCAAGAAGGAACAGATATTACAATCGTTACGTACGGTGCGATGGTACATGAATCGAAAAAAGCAATGGAAGTTTTGACCAAAGATGGTATTTCTGTAGAGTTAATCGATCTACGAACAGTTGCACCATTTGATATTGATACAATCCTTGCTTCTGTGAAGAAAACAGGTCGAGTGGTAGTGGTTCAAGAAGCACAACGTTTAACAGGTGTGGGTAATCAAATTATGGCTGAAATTGCTGAGGGTGCAATGTATGATTTAGAAGCATCTATTGGACGTGTTGCAGCACCAGATAGTCATTTCCCATTTGGTCAGGCAGAATCTATTTGGTTACCAAATGCTAAATTGATTGAAGATGAAGTAAGAAAAATAATAGCAGAGTAATAATCAAATTAGGAGGAGAATGGACTTATGGCTTATATATTTAAATTACCTGATGTGGGTGAAGGATTAGTCGAAGCAGATATTTTGCAATGGTTTGTTAAAGAGGGCGACTTTGTTAAAGCAGATGATTCATTAGTAGAAATTCAAAATGATAAATCAACGATGGAAATCCCATCACCAGTTTCTGGAAAAGTTATCAGAATTTTAGTGCCAGACGGGGTAGCGAAAGTTGAAGAAGGAATTGTCGAAATTGAAACAGATGAAGTTGCGAGTGAAGCAACACAGACACCAGTTGATGAAGCAGCGCCTCAAGTAGCGCCTCAAGTAGCACCACAAACTGTAAGTAGTGCTAACTATATCTTTAAACTACCAGACGTAGGTGAAGGATTAGTTGAAGCAGATATTTTGCAATGGTTTGTTAAAGAAGGCGATGTCGTTAAAGCAGATGATTCATTAGTAGAAATTCAAAATGATAAATCGACAATGGAAATTCCATCACCAGTTTCAGGAACGATTGTTAAGATTTTAGTACCAGATGGTGTGGCTAAAGTTGAAGAAGGAATTGTAGAAATTAAAACAACTGATGGTCAAGTGACTACACAAGACTTTGCAAATGATACTGTCTCAGTTGGAACTCAAACTGTGGCATCAACACCAATTAATGCGACTAGAACTACGAATGTCCGCGCATTACCATCGGTTAGACGGTATGCTAGACAACATGGTGTAGATTTAACAGGTGTTACACCAACTGGACCAAATCATAAAATTTTAAAATCAGATATCGATGCTTACTTAAGTGGAGGACAGACTGTCGCACCAAAACCAGTACTAGAGACAGTTGAGGCTACTCATGAAGTGAAATCTGAGACAGTTACAGCACCAAAACCTGCTCCGGCATTAGAAAATGACAATGGCGACTGGGTAGAAAAAATGTCACCACTTCGTCGTGCAATTGCTAAAGCAATGGTAACTAGTCGTACTGAAATTCCACATGTAACCGTGTTCGATAAATTACGTACTGAGAAATTAGTAGAGCACCGGACTATGTACAAAGAAATTGCAAAAGCTGAAAATGTTCGTTTAACTTATTTACCATATGTTGTGAAAGCAATGGTGGCAATGTTAAAAGCTTATCCTTCATTGAATGCATCAGTTGATATGAAGAATTCGACAATTATTCACCGTGGTAGCATCAATATTGGAATTGCTACGAATACTGAGCATGGTTTGTTTGTTCCAGTTATTAAACATGCTGATCGCAAGAGTGTGTTTGAAATTGCTCAAGAAATCTCTGAACTATCAGAAAAAGCATTGAATAACAAACTAACAAAAGCTGATATGAGTCATAGCTCAGCAACGATTACAAATATTGGTGGTATGCCAGATGCAGGTGGTATTTGGTCAACACCAATCATTAACTATCCTGAATCAATGATTATGGGAATCTCAAGAATTTCTGATGAAGCAGTAGTTAACGCTGAGCGAGAAGTTGAAGTGGCATCAATTATGCGTCTATCATTTGCTTTTGATCACCGCTTAGTTGACGGAGTTGAAGCACAAAATGCTTTGGCAGTCTTTAAACAAGCATTAGGCGATCCAAACTTAATGTTATTAAAAAACTAAATAAATAGTTATGGAGGTGCTCAAATGGTTGTCACATCATTTGCACAATTAAAGAGTCACCTTTCAACTAATACACAAGAACCAAAAAAAGTCGTTGTCGCAAATCCAACAGATGAACAAACAGTAATGGCAGTTTTAACTTTATTTGCAGACAACATTTTGACACCGATATTTGTTGGTGACAAAGAGCTTATTTTACCACTACTTGATAAATTAGCTATTTCGGTTGATGTTTTAGAAAAATTAGAGATAGTTGATGTTAAAGGAGATGAAGAAACAGCTAGAAAAGCTGTTTCTTTGATCCGTAGTGGATATGGTGATGTATTAATGAAGGGTCATATACAAACTAGAGATTTATTAAAGGCAGTTGTTAATAAAGAACACGGGATTAGAGAACAAGAGGCTTTATCACATGTAGCAATCAATGAAATCCCCTATTATCATAAATTATTATTTTTAACTGATGGGGGGATGATGTTAACTCCGGATTTAGATATGAAAAAAGCCATTCTACAAAATGCATTAAATTTAACTAATAAACTAGGTTACACACACACTAATGTCGCTGTATTAGATGCTAGCGAGAGTGTCAATCCTAAATTACAAGCTTCACTTGATGCTAGAGCATTAAAAGAAGCTAATGAAGCAGGGGAATTTGTGAATGCAACTGTTGAAGGGCCTATCTCGTTAGATCTATCTCTTAGTAAAGAAATAGCTGTGGAAAAAGAGTATGACAGTCCAGTAGCTGGTGAAGTGGATATTTTATTAGTGCCAGATATTGTTTCTGGCAATCTTTTAGGAAAAAGTATGATTACGTTTGGTCAAGGTAAAATGGCTGGTTTGGTATTGGGAGCTACTGTACCTATTATTATCACGTCACGAGGATCAACAACTGAAGAAAAAATTAATTCATTAATGATTGCGTGTGCAATGTAGGGAGGCTATGATGAAAAAAGTATTAGTAATTAATCCAGGGTCAACTTCAACAAAAGTAGCCTATTATGAAGATAAGCAAGAGTGTTTAAACGAGAGCGTGCATCATGAAACGACGGAACTAGAAAAATTTGACACAATTGCTGATCAGTACGAATATCGTTTAGCATTGATTCAATCATTTTTAGATGATAAAAAAATTGATCGAACCGATTTTGATGCAGTTGTTGGACGTGGGGGGTCTTTACCACCTGTTGAAGCAGGAGCATTCTTAGTAAATGATACAATGATTGATTGGTTGGTTAATAAAACAGATGTTCATCATGCATCTAATTTAGGTGCAATGTTAGCTAAAGGTTTTCAAGAACAAAGCAAAGAGGATTGTATTGCAATGATTTATGATCCAATTACAGTCGATCAATACCATGAATTATCTCGTGTTTCAGGTCTAAAAGGTGTAAAACGCCGTAGTATTGGCCACATGTTAAATATGCGGGCAATTGCAATGAAAACAGCACAAGATTTAAATAAAGATTATAATGATTTGAATTTAATTGTGGCACATTTAGGTAGCGGGTCAACAATTAGTGCACATGAACATGGCCGAATGATCGATTTATCGTTGGATGACGAAGGTCCATTTTCAGTGGAACGTACGGGCAGTTTATCATTAAAAGAAATTATTCCGTTATGCTATACGATGTCACAAGCAGAAATGATGACTTGGTTACGTAAAAAAGGTGGCATGATTTCTTATTTAGGTACAAATAGTGGTATCGAGGTAGAGCAACGTATTGCAGCAGGTGATGAGGAGGCTAAGCTTATTTTTGAAGCGATGGCCTATCAAGTAGCTAAAGGAATTGGAGAATTAGCAACTGTTTTAAAGGGAAATGTTGATCAGATTGTTATTACTGGTGGTTTAGCATATTCTAATTTATTAACAGATTGGATTACAGAACGTGTATCTTTTATCGCACCAGTGACGACTCATCCAGGTGAATTTGAAATGGAAGCTTTAAGAAATGGCGCGTTAAGAGTATTGTCTGGTGAAGAAGTCCCTCATGATTTTTCACTATGATGAATTAAAGAGGCAAATTTGAAAGGCAGAGACTAGTATGCTAGTCTCTGCCTCAGACTGTAGACAAAGTATCAAAAATTTGATACTTTGTCTTTTTTTCTTGGTAAAATAGAGAAAAGGAGTTGCTTCCATGCTAAAAAAACAAGATATGAGCAAACGTAATCAAATTGGTTTTTATTCTCTAGAAGATTTAGTTCCCAAGGAACATCTATTAAGAGATATTGATAAATATGTAGATTTTAATTTTATTTATAAGTTAGTTGAAGATAAATACGATGAATCAAATGGCCGCCCTAGTATAGATCCGGTTCTATTAATTAAACTTCCGTTGATTCAGTATCTTTATGGTATAAAAAGTATGAGACAAACTATTAAAGATGTTGAGGTTAACATGGCTTATCGCTGGTTTTTAGGTTTGGATATCGAAGATGCTGTTCCTCACTTCTCAACCTTTGGCAAAAATTATTCTAGAAGATTTCGTGGTACAGATATCTTTGAACAAATATTTTACGGCATATTAGAACAGTGTATTGAAGCTGAATTAGTGGATACTTCTGAAGTATTTATTGATGGTACTCATATAAAAGCACATGCAAATAATAAAAAATATGAAAGTAACGAAGTTACTGAAGAAACTCTTTTTTATGTGGAATCACTACAAAAAGAAGTTGAAATAGATAGAGAAAAAAGATTAAAAAAGCCCTTAAAAAGAAGAGAGGAAAGTGAAAATCAGGTAAAACATAAAAAAATTAGTAAAACAGATGATGAGAGTGGTTGGTTCCATAAAGGAGAGCATAAACAGGTTTTTGCTTATGCTGCACAAGTAGCATGTGACAAGAATGGTTGGGTTTTAGGATATACAACTCATCCTGGTAATCAACATGATAGTCGGACATTCATCGATATCTATAATAAATTACAAAGTCACTTTACCTTAGATAAATTAGTAATGGACGCTGGATACAAAACACCTGGTATAGCCCATTTATTATTTCAAAATAATTTAACACCTATTTTTCCATATAAAAGACCTATGACCAAAAAAGGATTTTATAAAAAACATGATTATGTTTACGATGAATACTACGATCAATATATCTGCCCTAATGTGAAAATTTTAAGCTATACAACAACTAACAGAGACGGATATCGTGAATACAAAAGTAATACGTCTGATTGTAGTCAATGCCCTTTGATTGCCTATTGTACTGAGTCAAAAGAAAAGAGGAAATTAATTCAACGACATTTATGGGAAAATGATATGGAACGTTGTGAAGACATACGTCATTCCCTTGGAATGAAAGCTATATATAATAATCGAAAACAAACAATTGAGCGATTATTTGGAACGGCAAAAGAATTTCATGGCTTACGTTACACTAATTTAATTGGGAAAGAAAAAATGCACATGAAAATTGGGCTCACTTTCGCATGCCTTAACATTAAAAAATTAGCAAAAATGCTTAAATTAAGAGACCTGAAGGGCTCTATTTTTTTATCTATTTTGGGAATTTTATCAAAAATAATGATAAGATACAAAAAAACAAACCAATTACCCTTTATGAGCAACTGGTTTGTCTTCAATCTGAGGCAGAGACTAGTATGCTAGTCTCTGCCTTTTTTTATTTCGCATTCTACAGATATTTTAGGTGAATTTTATGGCGTTTTAACGTATAATGAAGAAAAGACCGAGGAGGACTGACTAAGTTACTCCTTTTTTTATGAAAGGAATTAGCCATGTATCAGATTTATAAACCAACTTGGATGATTGATGCCATTTATGATATCACGCCAGACCAATTAAAAAAGTTAGGCATTAAGGCTGTCTTAACAGATTTAGATAATACCTTAATTGCATGGAACAATCCTGATGGCACAGAAGAATTACTAAAGTGGATTGACGCAATGAAACAAGCAGAAATCCCTGTTATTGTTGTATCAAATAACAAAGCTACAAGGGTTGCACGTGCTGTTCAACATTTACAGCTAGACTTTGTATCGCGTGCGATGAAGCCGTTTCAACGTGGTTTTAAAATTGTCGAACGACGGTATAACTTACCCAAAGAATCATTAATTATGGTCGGTGATCAACTAATGACAGATATTAAAGGTGCTAATCGGGCGGGGATCCGTACCGTTTTAGTTAAACCAATTGTAACAAGTGATGCCTGGAATACTAAGTTTAATCGTGCACGTGAACGACGTGTGATGCGCCGATTAATTGAATTATATCCAGAAGAAATGAAATGGAGGAAATCGTTGAATGACTGAAGATTTACAATGTATTGGGTGCGGTGCCCATATTCAAACTGAGGAACCGGAAACGATTGGATATACACCAAAATCAGCTTTAGAAAAGGGTTTAGAAACAAATGAAGTTTATTGCCAACGTTGTTTCCGTTTGCGCCACTATAATGACATCCAAGATGTGAATATGACAGATGATGAATTTTTAAGATTACTAAATGGCATTGGTATGCAAGATGCACTTATTGTTAATGTGGTCGATATTTTTGACTTTAATGGAAGCTTAATTCCTGGATTACATCGTTTTGTAGGGAATAATCCTGTCTTAATGGTCGGAAATAAAGTGGATATTTTGCCGAAATCATTGAAAAGAGGTAAATTAATTCAGTGGATGCGTGAACGGGCGCACGAGGCTGGATTACGCCCTATCGATATTGCATTAACTAGTGCAAAGAAAAAAAATGAGATGTCAGATTTATTAGACTTAATTGAAACGTATCGTGAGGGTCGCGATGTCTATGTCGTTGGCGTGACCAATGTTGGTAAATCAACATTGATTAATGCTATTATTAGTACGACAGCTGGTGTTGATAACGTCATTACGACCTCACAATTTCCTGGTACAACATTAGATAAAATTGAGATTCCATTAGAAGATGGTCATTTTATTATCGACACACCAGGAATTATCCATCGTCATCAAATGGCACATTATCTAGGTAATAAAGATTTAAAATTAACCTCACCTACAAAAGAAATTAAACCAAAAGTCTATCAATTAAATGCTGAGCAAACCCTATTTTTAGGTGGAGTTGCGCGGTTTGATTATCTACAAGGTGATAAAACAGCATTTATTGCTTATGTATCAAATGATTTAGATATCCATCGTACGAAGACGGCAACCGCAGATGAGTTTTATGCTAAACATGCGGGCGGATTATTACAACCACCTCGTCCAAATGAATTAGGAGATTTTCCAAAATTGGTTCGTTTTGAATTTTCAATTAAAGAACCAACTGATTTAGTCTTTGCTGGACTGGGTTGGATTACTGTGAAGTCACCATGTGTAGTTGCTGGTTGGGCGCCTAAAGGTGTCGATGTTGTGATTCGTAAAGCATTAATTTAAAGAGACAAGAGAGGTCGGAATAAATAGATGAAACTTAGAGGAAAACAAAAACGCTTCTTAAGAAGTGAAGCGCATCACTTAGATCCATTAGTACAAATTGGAAAAGGTGGTCTTAGTGAAACTTTATTAGAACAAGTCAATGAACTTTTAGAAAGACGTGAACTAATTAAAGTTACTTTGTTACAAAATACAGATGAAGAAGCAACTGAAGTAGCAGAAGTTTTTGAAACAACACTACATTGTCAGGTTGTTCAAATTATTGGTCGTGTACTTGTGGTCTATCGTCCATCATCAAAAGAAAAATTTCAAAAGATTTCTCAGCAAGTGGCAAAAATTTAATCGAGGTGATATCCAGTGTATCAGCAACATTTATCCCGCTGCCAAGTTGAACAAGAACAACAAAATCAAGAGCTAACAGCCGCTTATCAAAAAGCTGTTGGTATTCTAGGTGGGGGCTTTAATCCTGTTCATCATGGTCATTTGATTATAGCTGACCAAGTTCGTGAGCAATTAGGTTTGGATGAATTTTATTTAATGCCATCTTATCTATCCCCGCATATTGATGAAAAAAAAGTAATTTCAGCCCAACATCGTTTGAAAATGTTGGAGTGTGCGATTAAAGATAATCCAACACTCGCAATTGAAACCTGTGAAATTACGCGTCAAGGAAAAAGTTTTACTTATGAGACAATTAAGCAATTAGTTGACGAAAATCCTGACACGCGCTATTATTTCGTCATCGGTGGTGACATGGTTGAGTATCTACCAAAGTGGCACCGAATTGATGAGTTAGTGCAATTAGTCCAATTTGTTGGTGTTAATCGACCGGGTTATGCAGTGGAAAGTCCTTATCCATTAATATGGGTCGATGTGCCATTGCTCGACATTAGTTCAAGTATGATTCGACAAAAAATTAGACAAGGATGCTCGGTTAGATATTACACACCTGACGCAGTAATTGACTACATTGAGAAAGAAGGATTATATCGTCATGATGACTGAAGTAATTTATACTGGTAATTATTTTATTGGCAGTCGTACAGAATTATTGGAACGCGTATCTAATCAACTATCAGCATCGCGTTTTGCTCATATTTGTCGTGTGGAGAAAAAAGCACTTGAATTAGCGCAACGATTTGATTATTCTGACTTAGAACGTGTGAGTATTACTGCTTTAACGCATGATTACGCCAAAGAGCGCCCAGATTCAGAGATGATTCACTATATTGAAACACGTGGATTTGATTTATCATTAATTAGTTACGGTAATCAAATTTGGCATGGTCTCGTTGGAGCAGAGATTGTCCGTGATGAGCTAGGGATAACCGATTCTAGCATTTTACAAGCGATTCGTGTTCATACCACGGGTTCTGAAGAAATGTCGACACTAGATAAAATAATTTATGTCGCAGATTATGTGGAAGATGGTCGTGATTTTCCGGTCGTAAATCAAGCCCGAGAGTTGGCTAAACAGTCATTAGATTTAGCTGTTGCATTTGAAACGCAACAAACGCTGTTGTATTTAATCGAAAATAATCATAAAATATACCCAAAGACGATTGACACTTATAATCGTTGGGTGGCAAAGTAAATTTAGGAGGGAATCATCATCGATAGTAAAAAATTAGTTGAATTAGTTGTGAAAGCAGCTGATGATAAACGTGCAGAAGAAATTATAGCAATGGATGTATCTAAAGTCTCATTATTGGCAGATTATTTTGTTATTTGTCATGGAAACAATGACCGTCAAGTCTTGGCAATTGCCAATGAAATTGAAGAAAAGGCAGAAAAAGCTGGTTACAAGATTAGCCGAATTGAAGGAAAAGACTCAGCAAAATGGGTATTAATTGATTTAAATGATGTCATTGTCCATGTCTTTTATGGGGAAGAACGTTCATTCTATAATTTAGAAAAATTATGGCGTGATGCACCATTAGTTGATATTTCAGCAATGGTTGAATAATATTATGGCAAGTTATGAAACATTTACTAGAATCTACGATGAAGTCATGGATGACACGCTATATGACAAATGGCTAGAATTTACGTTAGCTCATGTACCAAAAAAGTGTGAGTCTATTTTAGAGTTAGCTTGTGGCTCAGGTATTCTATCGACTAAATTGGCGGATACAGGTTACCAAGTTACTGGCGTTGATTTATCAAAAGAGATGATTGAGTTAGCTAAAAAACGTGGTATTGCCTGTCAGTCAACTGCACAATTTAGTGAGGGCGATATGTTGGCTTTAGAGGAACAGGATACGTATGACTTAGTCACCTGTTATTCAGATTCACTGTGTTACATGCCTAATGAAGACGCGGTTCTAAAAGTCTTTCAAGGCGTTCATCAAGGCCTAAAAGATCAAGGGAAATTTATTTTTGACGTTCATTCTATCTATCAAGTAGAAGAATTATTTAAAGAATATAGTTATCACTATCAAACGGAAGAATTCGCCTTTTTATGGGAATCATATCCAGGTGAGCATCCATTTAGTGTAGAGCATTTTTTAACGTTCTTTATCCAAGAAGAAGATGGGAAATTTTCTCGTTTTGATGAATTACATGAAGAGCGAACATATGAGATTGATACCTACATTGGTTTACTACAAGAGGCTGGTTTTTCAGCAGTTGACGTATGTGCTGATTTTACAAATGATGCACCAACTGATCAATCGACTCGCTGGTTTTTTGTGTGCTATAAGTAAGTTACAACGACATCATGATAATAGACTGGAACGAAACTAATCGGTTTTGAACCAGTCTATTATTTTTTAAAGGAGGATTTGTTATGTTAAGTAGTTGCGGGGTCATTGTTGAGTATAATCCTTTTCACAATGGGCATCAGTATCATGTTGAACAAGCTAAAAAGCTTAGTGGCGATGATGTGATTGTCGCAGTGATGAGTGGAAATTTTTTACAACGTGGTGAACCTGCTTGTTATGATAAGTGGACTCGCGCAAACCAAGCTTTGGCTAATGGGGTAAATTTAGTTATTGAATTACCTTTTGCACACGCTGTTCAGTCTGCTGATTATTTTGCTAAAGGTGCTGTCAATTTACTCCAATTACTTGGTGTTAATACACTTTGTTTTGGTACTGATACATCAGACCAGTTGGATTATGAGGCATTTGGTCGTTCTCATCAAGAGAATCAAGTGCAAATTGATGCATTGTACCAATCATTAAAAAATAATGGGCAGAGTTATCCACAACAAATGACAACCATTTATCGCCACTTATTTCCAGAATGGACTCTTGATTTTTCGTCACCTAATCATATTTTAGGAATGGCCTATGCAAAAGCCAATGCTAGTTTACCTAGTCCTATGTCATTGTTACCGATTAATCGACAAGGTGGTGGATATCATGATACTAAACTAGGAACTGAGGGATTTGCTAGTGCAACTGCTATTCGTCAAGCATTTGCAAATGGTCAAGTGACTCAGCTAGAATCAGTTGTTCCTGAGATTACTTATCAAGATTTAATAATGAAACACCAAGTGACTTGGCAAAAGCTATGGCCATTTTTAAAATACCAGATCCAAGTAACTGATATTGAGCAATTACGCACAGTGTATCAGATGTCTGAAGGTCTAGAATATCGATTAAAAGAAGCAGTGAATCATGCTCAAACGTTTGCTGAATTAATTGAATTGGTCAAATCAAAACGTTATACATGGGCAAGGTTACAGCGATTATGTGTCTATATCCTCTTACAAGTTACCACTAAAGAAATTGAAGAAACCAAACAACATCCTTATCTACGTGTATTAGGTTTTGATAAACTAGGCCAACGTTTCTTAAAACAACAAAAAAACAAGTGACTTGTCCAATAATTACGAATGTTAATCAAAAAAATCAAGCTTGGTTATCGCTCGATATCAAAGGTGGTCAAATATATGAATTACTTTCTGGTCAACCACAAGATTATTACCGTCGACCAGTTGTCTATCAATGAAAGGAAGTTAATGAATGAAATCTAAAGATGAATGGATTAAACAATTAGACTTAGAACCACATCCAGAGGGTGGTTATTACCGCCGTACGGAAGAAAGTCAAAATCGGTATCAATTAGCTAATCAAAAAAACAGAGCATTGTATACAAGTATTTATTTTTTATTAACGCCTGACAGCCCCTCACATTTTCATCGTTTAATTGCAGATGAAGTGTGGTATTTTCATGAAGGTGAGACTTTGACCGTTCATTGTATTTATCCTAATGGAGAATATGCAGCTGTTTCTTTAGGAAAACAACCAGGTGACCGTTTACATTTTGTGGTACCAGCAGGAACAATTTTTGGTTCGACTGTCGTTAATGATTATGCACTAGTCAGCTGTGCTGTGATTCCAGGATTTGATTTTCAAGATTTTGAATTATTTACACAAAGTGAGTTGTTAACGGATTATCCAGAACATGAGTCTATTATTAAAAAATTAGCTTATAAAAAATTACCTGAAATAATGTAAATTAGCTAGAAGGGCTTGAAAAATTTCAAAAAAGGATTACACTAGTTATATAATCTTTTGCCCTTTTAGTTCAGTGGTAGAACATCGGATTCGTAACCCGGGAACACCAGTTCAATCCTGGTAGAGGGCATTGCTAATTTCGAAAATAATCAGTTTAAATAAGCAGCCCGTCATTCATTAAAAATGACGGGTTGCTTATTTTTTAAAGTTGATCGAGTGCAATGAGAGGATAAATTCACAAGTCATTTTCAATATAATCTATGGCTTGTTTAAAGGCCTTTTCAATCGGTAATTCTTTTGCTAAGTTAGCTGTTAGAGCTGCTGAAAAACAAGCTCGAATTGACATTTCGGATGGTACATCACTTTTTTTGAGGGAACGACTAAGGATTTGCGAATTAGAGCGGTGTAATTGAAAATTTAGTTCAGAAAGTGACTGGTCCAAAATAATAATGTTTGTCAAACCGGCCTCAATTAATTTATGAATAGCGACTAATAAGTGTTTCTCCAAACTGACATTCATTTGATTAATCATTAAGGAGACTATGTCAGGTGTTAAAATGATACAAGTTGTAGATAAAAATAACGGACGTAGCATATTAAATGGATTAATAGTGAGGGCATCGGTTTCATTTTGGTGAATTAAAGGAAATAAATCAATTACAATATGTTTGAATTGTTCATGATAGTCAGAAATTAAAGTAAGAATGTGTAAATCAGATACGTCTAATATATCAATTTTAACGGCATTAATTGGGCCGCCTAATAAAACGGTTGTAAGTTGTTGATTAATAATAGTTGGTTGTATCGGATATTTTTGTATCGGATAATTTGAAGATTTGTTTGGTAAAAGTAAATTTGTTATGGTGGTAAAACCAAAAACATGGAAAGCCTGAAATATTGTTAAATCAGCTTGGATACCACTTTGACTAGATGCATTAGAGTAAGAAATAGTTAAAGCTTTCTCTATCATAACTGACCTCCTAATGAAAGAATAAGTTAAGTATACCATAGCCTTTATGGTGCGTTTAGATGTTTTATAACGCAACTAATACGAAGGAAGATAAGAAAACGTTTTTCATCCGTGAATTTTTAGCGATATCCGTGAAATTCGGTGGAGTCCATTTGCTTTTTTATGATATAATGAAACACAATGAAGGAGGCTTATCATCATGTTAGATAGTTCTAAAGAAGCCGGATTAATTGTTTTGCAAGAAGAAGCCGAAAAAATTAAGCGATTGATTAAAAAACAACATAATTACGAATGTATCGCACAGTGTCGAGCCTTTGAAGAAGTCATTGATACACAAATGTATGGCTACTCAAAACAATTAGATTATGCGCAAAAAATAGGTGTGATTACAAAAGAAACTGGCTACCAGTTAATTAAAGATTTAGAAGCTGAATTAAATGATGTTTATAATAAAATTTATGATGGACAAAAAGAGGTAAATGAAAGGAAGTGATCCCTTTGCATCAGCGTGTAAAGAAACGCTTCTATCTAGATTATAGTATCCTAATTCCTTATTTATTTTTATCTATTTTAGGGATTGTTATGGTGTATAGCGCGAGTTCTGCCACTTTAGCATCAAAGGGATTAAATCCAGCTCAAGATGCGATTAAGCAGGCAGGATTTTTTATTGTTGGTTTAATTGGTGTTGTTTTTATTTACAAAATGAAAACAGCTAATTTTCGTGATAAAAAGCTGATTATGACTGGCATTTTTCTTATTAGTGCCATGCTGGTCTTGACAAAGTTCAGTAACTTAGGAACATCTGGTGGTGGTGCAGATGGTTGGCTTAGGTTAGGACCAATTACTTTACAACCAATTGAATTTTTAAAAGTTATTATTATTTGGTATCTATCTTATATTTTATCACGACGTCAAAATCTGATAGCTCGTGATTTTAAACAAGCGATTAAAAAGCCGATGATTTTAATTGGCGGATTAATTACTCTTGTTATTATTCAACCGGATAATGGTGGAGCAGCAATCCTATTATTAATTGCGTTAGTTATTATTTTAGCTAGTGGAATCAATTATATGTATACGACGGTCTGTTTAATTGGGGGAGTAACATTTTCTTTCCTAGCCATTCAGTTAATTACGTTAACTGGTGGTTTTATTTTTCCAAAACGCTTTGGTTATGTCTATCAGCGATTCAGAACGTTTTCTAATCCCTTTATTGATCCGCTTGGTGATGGTCATCAAATGGTCAATTCATATTATGCCATGAGCAACGGTGGTTGGTTTGGCCGTGGCATTGGGAATAGTATTCAGAAAAAAGGCTTTCTAAGTGCAGCCCAAACTGATTTTATGTTTTCAATCGTACTAGAAGAATTGGGCCTAATTATTTCAATTTTTATTTTAGCTGTTTTATTATTTTTAATTATACGAATTTTACTTGTGGGAATTCGTTCAAACGATACCTTTAATTCATTAATGTGTATTGGAATAGGCGGTATGCTATTAATTCAAACGTTTGTCAATGTTGGTGGAATTACTGGGATTATTCCATTAACTGGTGTAACATTCCCCTTCTTAAGTCAAGGTGGTTCTAGTTTGATTACTTTATCGGTCAGTATTGGTATTGCATTAAATATTAGTGCAGATGAAAAGCGTAAGCAATTTGAGAAAAAGCGCGAAATAGCTTACCAAGAACATTATGCACTTCAATTAGTTCAACAAGAAGAAGATAAAAAATAAATAGGTTATTGGGGGAAGTTGGGTATGAAAAAAGTCCTAGTTGCAAATCGGGGAGAAATCGCGATTCGGGTGTTTCGCGCATGTACTGAATTAAATATAAAAACGGTGGCTATCTATGCTGCTGAGGATGATCGTTCCGTTCATCGTTTCAAAGCTGATGAAGCTTATCTAGTTGGTTCTGGTAAGAAACCAATTGATGCCTATCTAGATATTGAAGATATTATTCGTATCGCGAAAGAAAGTCACGTGGATGCAATTCATCCAGGATATGGTTTTTTATCTGAAAATATCGATTTTGCTCGTCGCTGCCAAGAAGAAGGAATTATTTTTATCGGGCCGACACTACATCATTTAGATATTTTTGGGGATAAAATTAAAGCTAAAGCAGCCGCAGTTTCAGCTGGTGTCCAATCAATTCCTGGAACAGATGGCCCAGTAGAGTCTATTGATGAAGTCTTAGATTTTGGATCAGTTCATGGCTATCCAGTGATGATTAAAGCCGCTTTAGGTGGTGGTGGTCGTGGTATGCGTGTTGCTCACAATGAACAAGAAGCTGTTGAAGGATACAAGCGTGCTAAGAGTGAGGCTAAAGCGGCTTTTGGTAGTGATGAGGTGTATGTTGAAAAATATATTTCTAATCCAAAACATATCGAAGTTCAAATTTTAGGGGATACACATGGTAATGTGGTGCACTTGTTTGAACGTGACTGTTCCGTGCAACGTCGTCATCAGAAAGTAGTTGAGGTAGCTCCTTGTGTCTCATTGACTGATGAGCAACGTCAGGCTATTTGTCAGGCCGCTGTACAGTTAATGTCACATGTTAATTATGTTAATGCAGGAACGGTCGAATTTTTAGTGGAAGACGGTCAGTTTTATTTTATTGAAGTAAATCCACGTGTTCAAGTGGAACACACAATTACTGAATTAATTACCGATGTTGATATTGTGACATCACAATTAAAAATTGCAATGGGAATGGATTTACATCAAGAAATTGGCATTCCAAAGCAAGAAGAATTGAGTATTCATGGTTACGCCATACAATGCCGTATTACCACAGAAGATCCATTGAATAATTTTTTACCAGATATCGGAAAAATTGATACATATCGTTCACCCGGTGGTTATGGTATTCGTCTAGACGTAGGGAATGCTTTTTCAGGTGCCGTTGTAACTCCTTACTTTGATTCCTTGTTAGTTAAGGTTTGTACACATGCTTTAACCTTTGAGCATACCATTCAAAAAATGTTACGAGCATTAAAAGAATTCCGAATTCGTGGGGTTAAAACCAATATACCTTTTTTAGTTAATGTAATTTCACATTCTGAGTTTACCTCAGGTCAGGCGATTACAACTTTTATTGATAATTCACCTGAACTATTTAATTTTCCAAGAGTCCGTGACCGTGGCAATAAAACTATGCGTTATATTTCTGAGATTACGGTCAATGGATTCCCAGGAATTGAAAAAGTAGAAAAAAAATATGTGAAACCTGCCCGATTGCCTAAAAAATTAGTACGGTTAGACAGTGCTGTGACACCTAAAATGATTTTGGATCAAAAAGGACCAGATGCTGTGGTCGATTTTGTTAAGCAAACAAATGAGGTCCTTTTAACAGATACAACATTTAGAGACGCGCATCAAAGCTTACTAGCAACAAGAGTACGAACGACTGACTTAGCGCATATTGCTGAACAAACTGGCTCTGGTATTCCTGAATTATTTTCAGCTGAAGTTTGGGGTGGAGCAACGTTTGATGTGGCTTATCGCTTTTTAAATGAGGATCCATGGTTAAGGTTGCGCCAGTTACGCAAGTTAATGCCGAACACACTTTTCCAGATGTTGTTTAGAGGTTCTAATGCAGTTGGGTACCAAAACTATCCGGACAATGTTTTAAAAGAATTCATTCATTTAGCTGCTCAAGAAGGTGTGGATGTTTTCAGAATTTTTGATAGTTTAAACTGGTTACCACAAATGGAAAAAAGTATTCAATATGTGCGTGATGCTGGAAAAATTGCAGAGGGAACGATTTGTTATACTGGTGACGTTTTAGATCCAAATCGCTCAAAATATAATATGGCTTATTATCAAAATATGGCAAAAGAGCTAGAAAATATGGGTTCTCATATTATTGCAATCAAAGATATGGCTGGTTTATTACGGCCACAAGCTGCTTATCAATTAATTACGGCATTAAAAGAAACTGTCAATGTACCAATTCATTTACACACTCATGATACTGCAGGTAATGGCATTATGACTTATTCAGCAGCTATTAATGCGGGAGTCGATATTGTTGACGTTGCGATGAGTGCAATGAGTGGTGCAACAAGTCAACCAAGTATGAGTAGTTTATATTTTGCTTTAGGTAACGATGACCGCAAGCCACACCTTAATAGCGATAACGTTCAAGAGTTAAACCATTATTGGGAAGATGTTAGAAAATTTTATGCGCCTTTTGAAAATGGTATCAGTGCTGCTCAAACAGAAGTTTATTCACACGAAATGCCAGGTGGTCAGTATTCTAATTTACAGCAACAGGCAAAAGCTGTTGGATTAGAGGATCAATGGGATGAGATTAAAGGGATGTACGCAACGGTTAATCAGATGTTTGGTGATATTGTGAAAGTCACACCATCTTCTAAAGTAGTAGGTGATATGGCCTTATTTATGGTTCAAAATGAACTAAGTGAAACAGATATTTATGAAACCGGACGTACTTTGAATTATCCTGAGTCAGTAATTAATTTCTTTGAAGGAAATCTAGGTCAACCGACTGGAGGTTTTCCACCTAAGTTAAAAGAAATTATTTTAAATGGTCGACCATCGATTGAAGTCAGACCTGGTAGTTTAGCTGAGCCGGCTGATTTTGCAGAAGTTCAAAAAGAGTTGAGTGAAAAAATTGGTTATTCAGCAACAGAACTTGATGTCATTAGTTACTTAATGTATCCACAAGTATTCCTAGATTATGTTAAGACACATGATAAATTTGGTGATGTCGAATTATTGGATACCCCAACTTTTTTCCATGGTATGCGTGAAGGTGAAACAATTGAGGTACAGATTGAAAAAGGCAAGACGTTGATTATTACATTAGATGAGATTGGTCGAGCAGATATCGAAGGCAATCGGATTTTATTCTTTAATTTAAATGGGCAACGTCGGGAAGTCTCAGTTAAAGATCAGCAAGTTAAAACACAAGTGATATTAAAACAAAAAGCTGAACCAACAAATAAAAATCATATTGGTGCTACTATGCCTGGTTCAGTGTTAGATGTTTTAGTTGAAGTTGGTGATGATGTTGTTGAAGGCCAACCATTATTAATTACTGAAGCGATGAAGATGGAAACAACGATTAACGCTAGTCGAACTGGTAAGGTCCAACGCATTCATGTTGTGGCTGGCGAACCAATTCAATCTGGTGATTTATTAATCGAATTAAGTCTTTAAAAAATAATATATAGCGAGGAGTGAGAAGTATGAAACGATTTTGGCAATTTGTGATTTGTTTTATTTTGGTACTAATTGCAGTTTACATGAAACCGGTGATTACTTCTCAAAAAATCCCGCAAGAGAAACACCAATTAGAAGTAACGGAATCCTCTTTTCAGCCTGCTAACATGGCACATACTGAATTAAATACTAGTGGAATGGCTAATGATATTGGTAAAACAGAAGATGAGTGGTTAAAAAAATACCCGAATCCTAAAAAAAGTTATCAATCAGCCTTAGGCATCAAATGGTTAGTTTATGGCGATGATCTTGATGATTTTTTTGAGGTTGGGATCAAAAATAGTCGGGTCACAAATATTTTTGTTCTCGGGCATCAGTTAGATACTGCACCATTTCAAATTGATATGAATCTATCTGATTTATCTGAAATTACCACAATTTTTTCGAGTTTTTTAATTAAGCAAGATGGTAAAAATTATCGGATGGAACTAACGGAAGATGATATGAATTATCGCCCCTTGATATCGTTCAATAATGGGACTTTTGCTATGCTTCATCTAAATCAAATCAATGGAAAATTAATTGCCATTCGTTACTTAGATAAGGAATCGCTTTTAGATTTAATGCCCTATACATCTGATGATCAAAATATGTATCAAGCGAAAATTGCTGAAAATTTAGATTGGTCAGTTATTAATGAAGATAATCGCCAACAGACACTTCAATTACTCAATTTATTGAGGTCAAGTGAAAATAAATCAGCATATGTATTTGATGTCCCTTTACAAGAAAAGACAACTAAAGCTATCGAGTTATTTAATCAAGCACCAAATAAAGTCTTAACGACGGATGAACAACAAGACTATTGGCAACGACAAAAAGATCGAGTCAACCACTCAACGCCATTTGGTTTGACATCTCAAGAAATGGATAGTTTATTTAAGGAAGCACGTGTGAATAAAAAGACGGTCCATGGTTTGTTTTATCATCCCGCAACTGATATACCGTTTATGATTAGTTCACTTTATGGTAGTCGTTCCTATCATGAAGAATTATTACATAACTCTGATAAGTATATTGGGATTTCTTTTCAAAAAAATAGTATGTTAATGTTATTTAGTCAAGATAAAGAGACATCAGCAACAATTAAAACACAAGAAAGTAGTGGGGAATAGAATGATTGTTGATGATAAACTTTTTAAACTAGAAGATGAAGTATTAGCTCTAAAAGAGTGTTTACTCGATAGTAGCTTGGTTGATGATTATGTCAGACATCATGAAGAAATTAAAGCCAGTACTGATGTAGAACAATTAATTCAAGAATTTCAAGAAGTCAAACACCGTTTTGAATCAATTGAAAGTTATGGAAATTATGCCCCTGGTTTTAAAGAGACTAGGCGTGAACTACGCAAGAAAAAACGTGCACTCGATACACATGAACTAGTCATGACTTATAAACAGAGTGAGACCGCCTTGCAAAATGTATTAGACTATTTGGCATTAGATTTATCCAAATGTGTGTCAGAAAAGATAAAAGTCGACGCAGGCAATCCCTTTTTTGAGTTTGCTAGTCGTGGCTGTGGAGGTAGTTGTCATGGAAAAAAATAAAGAGTTAGATAATTTTGCAATCAATCCCAGACGTTCATTAATTATTTGGGTTTATAGTTTGAAACAATTGAAACAATTAAAACGTTTTGGTTATGTACACTATGTATCAAAAAAAATGAAATATGTCGTCCTTTATATTGATGAAGTCGATGTTGACGAGTTAAAGGAAAAAATTAATCGTTTATTTTTTGTTCGATGTGTTGAGTTATCGTATCGTCCGGATATTAATATGAATTTTGACAATCGCCTAGGTAATAAGACAAAGACAAAGTCAGGCGAACCACTAGAATTTGAAGAACAAACAACGGAAATTAGATTAGCGGAATGTGTTGATTAATCAACAGTTATTACGTGAGAAACTAAATGCTTAAAAATAGATATAAGAGTGACGGTTTAAAAGAAGGAAGGAAATTAATGAATGAGAGTAATTGCAGGTGACTTTAAAGGTCGGAAGCTAAATTCGTTACAAGGAAGTAATACTCGTCCCACAAGCGATAAAATTAAAGGTGCTATATTCAATCGCATTGGTCCATATTTTGACGGTGATATAGTCCTTGATTTGTATAGCGGTAGTGGAAACTTAGCAATTGAAGCCATTTCTAGAGGTTGTTCCAAAGCCTATTGTTTTGATAACCATTTTCAAGCAATTAAGGTGATTCAATCGAATGTGGCTTTAACTAAATCGGAATCGCAAATTACTGTCACTAAAATGGATGCTGACAAAGCTTTATTATGGCTTAAGGCTAATGAAATTACTGTTGACTTAGTTTTTTTAGATCCACCTTATGCAAAGCAAAAAATTGTGGAGCAAATGGAAACAATGCTTGAATTAAAACTGATGAATGATAGTGGCTTAATTGTTTGTGAAGTCGACAAAAAATTTGATTTACCAGATGACATTAAGGGACAACTAGAAAAAATTAAAGAACAATCATATAGTTTAACTAAAATTATTATTTACCAAAAAAATTGAGGAGTCGAAAAATGACAAGTAAAAAAGCATTATTCCCTGGTAGTTTCGATCCATTCACTAATGGGCATTTAAATACAGTTGAACGCGCAAGTACAATGTTTGATGAAATTATTATTAGTGTGGCAACGAATACAAGCAAACAAGCCTTGTTTACACCAGAAGAAAAAAAACGGTTAATTGAGCAAGCAACGAGCCACTTACCCAATATTTCGGTTTGTCTACAGTCATTTGGCTTAACAGTTGAGCAAGCTAAACAATTAGATGCTCAATTTTTACTACGTGGTATCCGTAATCATCAAGATTTTGAATATGAAAAAAGCATTGCATTTATGAATAAACAATTAAATGAGTCGATTGAGACAGTCTTTTTATTAGCAGATGAGCAGTACAGTAGTATTAGTTCAACAATGATTAAAGAAATTGCTAAGTTCAATGGTGATATCTCAAAATTTGTTCCTCAAGGAGTTAACCAAGCCATTAAGGAAAAACTGATATGATAGGAGGCGTAAACGGATGACTCAATTAAAAACGAGTAAATCAAAACGTTATCTGCTACCCTATATAATACTAACAATTATTCTGTTAGTCGCGTTGAGCACAGTTATTCCTATTCCTTATTATTTGGAGACACCAGGCTCGGCAGATCATCTACGTGATTATGTGTCAGTTGATCAGAAACGTGATAGGTTCAAAGGTGAACTTATGATGACAACCGTTTCGATTAGACAAGCAACGGTTGCCAATTATTTATTACAATCTTTTTCTGACACAACTGATTTAATCGCTAAAAAAGAACTAATCGGTGATGGTGATTATCAAGAGTATGAAGTAGTTCAAGATATTGATATGAAAAATTCTCAAAATCAGGCAATTCAAGTGGCTTTAGAGAAAGCAAAGGAACCTTATGAATTAGTTAATGATGGTGTTTATGTCTTAAGTATTTTAGAAGAATCACCTTTTAGAGCCCAGCTAGCGGTAGGCGATATTATTATCAAAATTAATCATGAACCTGCAAAAACTGCACAACAGTTTATTGATTTATTAAAAGATAAAAAGGCAGGCGATTCAGTCACAATTGATTATCTTGCTGAACAAAAAGAAAAAGAAGCTCAAGGTAAATTAATTCAATTACCCAAACAAGATCGTGCTGGTATTGGTATTAGTTTAATTGATAAAACCGTTATTGAGACTGAAAAGGATATTCGATTTAATACTGAAGATATTGGAGGGCCTTCTGCCGGTTTAATGTTTGCTTTAGAGTTGTATGGAATGCTCAGCAATCAAGATATTACTAAAGGATACTTAGTTGCTGGAACTGGAACAATCAATCAAGCTGGTGAAGTTGGAGCAATAGGTGGGATTGATAAGAAGGTTATAGCAGCTACGCAAGCAGGTGCTGATTACTTTTTTGCACCAGACGATTCACCTAGCGCAGAAGAAAAAGAAAAGCTATCCGAGTGGCAGTCGAATTATGATGTAGCACAAGAGAGTGTTAAAAAACATCATCTAGATATAAAAGTCATCCCGATTAAAACGTTTGATGACGCGTTGAATTTTTTAAATAATCTTCCCGAAAAAGCTTAGTGAAAACTAAGCTTTTTTTTGTATCTTATTGATAAGAACAAAAAAGTCAGGAGGTGTTGGTCAGTGCCAAAACGAAAACGAAAAAAAGGCAATACTTACGCTATGTTAAATTAATAAGTGGTCTAATAATTATTTTAGCAATTATGATTACTTTTTTCTTTTCTAAAAAAATAACGAATCATCCAGAAGAAAGTAATCATGAGCTTAATCAGTTATTAGTTGGCAGTAGCCAATCGAGTCAGAAAAAAGCAGAAATAACTAAAAATAGAGTAGTAGAGCAACAGTCAGATAAACTCTGGATGGTTGACATTAAAGGAGCTGTTAAAAAAGCAGGAGTGTATCAAGTTTCTGATACGATGCGTGTCCATGATGTTATTCAATTAGCTGGTGGTGAGACTGATGACGCTGATATGAATCAAATCAATAATGCAGAAAAAGTTAGCGATCAAATGGTGATTTACGTTCCTAAAAAAGGTGAAACTATCTCGGAAATCACACAGAGAGTACCGAGTAAGATAACTAATAATGCTGGCTCTCAAGAAATGGGGAAAGTCAATTTAAATACAGCTAGTTTACAAGATTTAATGACGTTAAAAGGAGTCGGTCAAAAGAAAGCTGAAGCTATTATAGAGTATCGTGAGACGAATAATGGGTTTCAAACAATTGAGGACTTAAAAAAAGTGAAAGGAATCGGCGAAAAAACATTTGAAAGTTTGGCAGAGTCCGTTACAATATAAGATAAAACCATGTGAAAGTAGGAGAAAAAATTGACGTTTGAAAGAATACCATGGGACCAATATTTTATGGGACAAAGTCTATTATTATCTTTAAGAAGTACCTGTACACGATTAGCCGTCGGTGCGACTATTGTCCGTGATAAACGGATTATTGCTGGTGGATATAATGGATCAGTAAGCGGTGATGTTCATTGTATTGATGAAGGATGCTACCTCGTAGATAATCATTGTGTACGAACTATTCATGCTGAAATGAATGCTATTTTACAATGTGCCAAATTTGGCGTTGAAACGGATCAAGCCGAAATATATGTGACACATTTTCCTTGCTTACAATGTACTAAAATGATTATTCAAGCGGGTATAAAAAAATAGTTTATCTTAAAGATTATCATAACAACGATTATGCGTTACGCTTAATTGAACAAGCTGGCGTTGAAGTTGAGCAAGTAATACTTTCAAAAAAATACTTTGCTGAAATTCAATTTGGAGATGACTTGGAAGCGATGGATTAAAGAGTTACAAGGGGTATTAATTTTTCCAATTATATGTTTTGAGTTAACGCTAGCTTGTGGTTTACATGTGAACTGGTTTGGCGTTTTATTATTATGTTTGTGTCTGATTCGCATTATATTTGTCAAAAGCTTAGTCTTACTAACTACTTCGCTTATTAGTAGTTGTTTAGGCGGATTGTTGGGTATTTATTTGGTACGTCCAGTTGTGACAATGGAGCAAAATTTTACCAGTCAAGCGGTGATTATATTGCCAGATACTGTAAGCGTTACTGGTGATCTGATAACTTTTTTAGGACAGGATAAGCAAACAAATAAGAATTTTAAGTTTACGTATTATTTGACAAGTGAGGCACAACAAAAGGCTTTTATACAATTAAATCAAGCTGAGATTGTCGCAGTGACTGGGAAATATCAACCAATATCTTCACAAAGAAACTTACATGGATTTAATGATCAAGCATATTTAGCTAGTAAAAATATTCGTGGTCGGGTTTTAGTAGAGACTTTTGACCAGTCAAAAAATGGCACAACAGC
This sequence comes from Vagococcus penaei, assembly GCF_001998885.1. Classification (NCBI taxonomy): domain Bacteria; kingdom Bacillati; phylum Bacillota; class Bacilli; order Lactobacillales; family Enterococcaceae; genus Vagococcus; species Vagococcus penaei. The sequence continues at coordinate 552,100 of NZ_CP019609.1, read as the reverse complement.
TGCTTCAAATCCTTTATTAGTGGTACGAACATGGCGTAAGAGATGTATTTGGTATGTGGATACTCACTTACCAAAAGAATCGGCCTATTATACGAAACTCTTTTTTTTAGGCTATCAAGAAATAGCTGATTCTGATATACAAGAAAATTGGAAAAAGTTAGGTATATTACATATTTTTAGTTTATCCGGAATGCATATTTTTTTCTTTTTGACAATATTTCGCTATCTCATGTTACGATGTGGCGTAGTAATTGAATATGAACTTATATTAGAAGGTATTTTTATCGTCCTACTTTGTTTGTTAACGGGTTATGCTGTGGGAATGATCCGAGCAGGAATGCAAACATTTTTAAAACGTAGTGTAACTTTACGACAGTGGCCATTATCGCTATTTGATATTTGGGCATTAACTCTATTCCTACATAGCTTACTGAATCCATATGTATTATTAAGTGTTGGTGGTCAATTATCTTATTACTTATCTTTTATGATTTTATTGATTCAACCCATTTTAAAAAAATATCAGCAACGATGGCTCAGTTTTTTATTATTTGATTTGTTACTTGCGAGCTTGTCATTACCTTTAATTTGGTATTATTTCTATGAGTGGAATGTGTTAACCTTTTTATTTAGTGCGTTTTTTGCGATAGCACTTTTGTATGGTTTAATGCCATTTTTATTGGGAGCGTTACTTGTTGAGCTGACGTGCTCATTTTCAGGTCTTTTTGTACTAACAGATGGTCTCATTGGGTTGTTACATCGTATTCGTGATGTTTGTGCGCAATTAACTGGGTGCCAAATGGTGATGGGTAAACCACCATTAGTTATCGTTTGCTTATTAATTGTATGCCAATTAATAATTTTGCATGAATTGACTCAATGTACCTTACGTTGGCAAAGAATAGTAGTCTTTAGTATGTGTTTTAGTGGACTCGCTTGTTTTAAATTTTTCAACCCATTTGGATTAGTAGCATTTATCGATGTTGGTCAAGGTGATGCAATTTATATCCGGGAACCCTTTAATCGTGGAAGTTATTTAATTGATACAGGTGGTAGAAAAAAATTTCAAAAAAGTGATACTTGGCGACAGCCCAAGCGTCAGACTGCATCAGCTAATTACACCTTAATTCCTTTTTTAAAAAGTCAAGGTAACCATGAGTTAACTAAGGTTTTCTTAACTCATGCACATGATGATCATTTTGGTGATCTTTCAGCAGTTACTAAAGATATTTGGATAAAAGAATTAGTGATACCAGCTGGTTCAGCTCGCAAAAAAGTCTTGCAACAGATGTTACAAAAATCAGCGAGTCAAAAAATGACTGTTACACTTAATCATTATAGTTATGAGAGCCATTTTTTGACTATTCAAAGTCTTTATCCAATGGAGATTGGTGATGGTGGTAACGATGACTCACTTGTTTTAAAAATTTCGTTACCGAGTGAGACGCTACTCTTAATGGGGGATTTGGAGACATCTGGTGAACAAAGTCTCTTGACAAATTATTCAGAAACTGAGTTGAATTGTGATATACTAAAACTTGGTCATCATGGTAGTAAAACATCTAGTCATTTAACGTTTTTACAGACAACATCACCACGTGCCGCTATTGCTTCTTGTGGGCTTAAGAATCGTTATGGACATCCATCTCCAGAAATTATCGAGCGGTTAGCTACTGAAAAAGTGACATTCTATCGAACAGACCTTGATGGCATGGTTTATTTTAAATGGTTACCATTTCAGTCATCTAAAATGACCTTAAAAACTGTCAAAAAATAAATGTCAGGGGGAATTATGTGTCAATTCAAACCGAATTAGCTAAAATAAAAAAACAACAGATTGCTCCTATTTATGTTCTACAAGGAACGGAGTCATTTTTAATTGATGAATTTATTACTACATTAAAACAGACAATTTTAACACCAGATGATGAAGCATTTAACGTAATTCGATTTAATATGGAAGAAACTGAACTAGCAGTAGCAATTGAAGAAGCTGAAATGATGCCATTTTTTGGCGATTACAAGTTAATTATTATTGATCAGCCATATTTTTTTACCGGAGAAAAACGTAAAAATGAGTTAATTCATCAGACAGATAGTTTACTAAATTACTTAAAAGAGCCATCCCCAACATCTGTAATCGTATTTATTGCCCCATATCAAAAATTTGATGAGCGTAAAAAAACAGTGAAGCTATTAAAAAAAGAAGCAATCATTGTTAATACAATGCCTTTAAGTGAAAAAGAGACCAAAAAATATGTTGCTGATTATATAAACAATGAAGGATTTGGGATTCACCCAAAAACATTTGATTATTTATGTTATCTGTGTGATATGAACTTATCGCGATTAATGAATGAACTAGATAAGCTATTTTTATATGCGCAAGAAACAAAGGATATAAGTATGTCTGCAGTTAAGGAGTTAGTACCCAAATCGTTAGAGCATAATATATTTGATATGGTTAACTATGTAATGAGTGGAAAACAGGAAGAAGCTTTACAGTTGTATGAGGATTTACTAAAGCAGGGTGAGGAGACAATCAAAATTAATGCGATTTTAATTAGTCAATTTCGTTTGTACCTTCAAGTAAAATTATTATTATCAATCCATTACCAACAAAGTAATATGGTTGATATGTTGAAAGTTCATCCATATCGAGTCAAGCTAGCTTGTCAACAAGTCAAGCGATTTAGTATCGATGATTTAGGCAATATATTTGATCAATTAGTAGAAAATGATTTTAAATTTAAAACTGGTTTTATGGATCAAAAATTATTATTTGAATTATTTATTTTAGGAACTTAAATAAATAAAAAAACTTGATGGATACTAATCAAAGGATTGAGTATCATCAAGTTTTTCTTATTTTGCTAATTTTTTAGCTAGACGAGATTTTTCGCGGTTAGCTTTATTTGTGTGGATAAGACCTTTAGCAGAAAGCATATCGATTTCGCGAGTAGCTGCTACTAGTAACTCTTTTGCATTTTCGTCATTAGACTCAACTGCTTTTTCAAATTTTCTCATAGCAGTACGCATAGAGCTTAATTTAGCAGAGTTTGCTTGATTAGCTTTTTCATTCGTGCGAACACGTTTGATTGCAGATTCAATGTTTGGCATTTTAAATTCACCTCCGACGTAGGGTTTATATTTGATAATAGTTCAAATATAATTCAACATTCTCATTATACAGAAAGCTATCTCAGTTTGCAATAAATAATCAAGGGTTTGTTAAATAAAATCATAAAATACCTATTTAAGTGGTTTTAGCATTCTTAAACCATTCAAAATAACTAAAATAGTACTCCCTTCATGTCCAATAACACCTAATGGTAAATTAATTGTTCCCATAAAGTTGGAAATAATTAGTAGTGTAATGACAAGTAAGGCAAAGATAATATTTTGAGTGATAATTTTTTTTAATTTTAAGGCTAGCTTATGACTATACGTGATACGTGCTAAAGAATTCTTCATTAAAACAATATCGGCGACATCGACAGCTACATCCGTTCCTTGACCCATAGCGATGCCGATAGAGGCATTCACTAGTGCTGGAGCATCATTAATCCCATCACCAACCATAACGTTTGTTCCAACCATTTCTTTTTGTTTTTTAATAAAATCTGTTTTATCTTCTGGTAAGCATTCAGACAGAACGTTGTCTAAAGCAAGAGTTGCTGCAATTGCACTAGCGGTTTGCTTATTATCACCAGTCAGCATGGTTGTTTCAATGCCATGTTGTTTGAAATATTCGATAGTTTCAAAGGCATCTCTTTTAGGTACATCAAGTAAGGCAACATAGCCAACAATAAGATCATCTCTAGAAATGAAAATAACCGTTTTACCTTCTTCTTGCCATTGGCTAACTTGTGTCATAATTAGGTCACTAACCATTTTGTTTGTGACAAAAGTTAATTTTCCAACTTTCCAGAGGTTACCATCAACTAAAACTTGCATACCTGAACCAGAAATTTCTTCAACATTTAGATGAGAAAGTAATTGGCTCTGAGTACGATAATGTCTAGTAATAGCATTTGCAAGGGGATGTGTTGAACTCGTTTCAATAGACAGCAGCATTTGAATAATGTCATCCCGATTTTCTGTGTCAAAATAATCATCTGTAACTTCTGGAGTTCCGTTAGTCAAGGTTCCTGTTTTATCAAAAGTAATCGCACGTAAATCTGCTAGAGCTTCTAAGAAGACACCACCTTTGAATAAAATACCGTGTTTCGCACCATTTGAAATTGCGGCAAGAGTAGCTGGTGTTGCAGCAGCGACTAAAGCACAAGGTGATGCAACAACTAATAGTACCATGCCACGATAAAAACTTTCTTGGAAGGTCCAATTTAATAAGAAATAAGATAAGAAAATGACCAATGGGACGATGATTAAGACAGCTTTAACGTAAACATTTTCAAACCGATCTAAAAAGCTAGCAGTTTTAGAAGGAGTATTTTGTGCTTCTTCAACTAATTTAATAATTTTACTAAATAAAGTATCTTTTGCTTCTTTGGTAACAGTCATTTGGAAAGCATGCCCAACGTTGATTGTTCCTCCAAAAACATCATCATGTATATGTTTATCAACTGGAATTGATTCACCAGTAATACTTGCTTCATCAATCGTTGCGAAATCGCTATTAATTGTGCCATCAATAGGAACATTTGTTCCTTTTGGGACTAAAACAGTATCACCAATACTTAAACTATCAACAGGTACTTCTTTAGTTTCACCGGAAGCTTGTAATAAGAAAGCATTGACAGGCTGAATTTTGATTAAATTTTCAATTTCTTTTCGACTTTGGTTAGTTGTCATTTCTTCAAGAGCGCCACTTAAAGAAAAAATAAAGGTTAGCATAATGCCTTCAAAATAGTATTGAATTAAGCAAGCACCAATTGCAGCTAGTGCCATCAGTAAGTCGACGCTTAAATGACGATCTTCAAGTGTTTCTAAAATTCCTTCTTTTGTTTGTTCAAAGCCACCAATAATCATACCGGTAACGAAAATCCATGGATATATTGTAAGCCCTTGTTTTTGCATGATAAATCCGATAATCATCATGGCACCACAGATGATTGTTGTCCACATACTTAAGGGTAATGCAGTTATTTTTTTCATAGTATTCCCTCCTACAAAGAGTATAGCATAAAAAAAACTAGATTGTAATAGTTATAATCTAGATGGTAACGATAATCGTTATCAATTAAAATAATTATTAAAAAAAGCAAGACAAGCCTTTTAAAATAAAGGTTTGTCTTGCTTTTAGTCATTGAATAGATAACACTGTTAATTAAGAGTTGTTAACCAGTAAATGATAATGATGATACCTAAAATGATACGATACCAACCAAAGGCTTTAAAATCATGTTTTTTAATATAGCCCATTAAGAATTTGATTGCAATGATTGATACGACAAAGGCAACAATACTACCTACGCTTAATAAAACAATTTCAGTGGAACCAAATGAGTTACCTCGGTATAAAAACTTACCAATCTTTAATAAACTGGCACCAAACATTACGGGAATTCCTAAAAAGAATGTGAATTCAGCAGCGACAAAACGTGAACAACCAAAGATGATAGCACCGATAATCGTTGCTCCAGAACGTGATGTACCAGGAATCAGTGCTAATACTTGGAATAAACCGATAATAAATGCCGTTTTATAGGATAAGCTAGCAAGTGTTGTCGTTTTTGGTTGTCGATTTTTATTGTAGTTTTCGACGACGATAAATAAAATACCATATAAAATTAGCATTAATGCAACCGGTAAAAATTTGTGGAAATGTTCTTCGAGAAAATCATCTAATAGCGGACCGGCAATCACTGCTGGAATACAAGCTACAACGACTTTGAACCAAAGAACCCATGTTGCTTGTCGTTCATCGAGTGTCTTGCTTTTAAACGCAAAAGGATTTAATTTTTGAAAATAGAGGACAACTACAGCCATAATAGCACCTAGCTGAATGACAACGTTGAACATTTCTTTAAATGCTGGAGAGGCATCTAATTTAATAAATTGATCAACTAAAATGAGGTGACCAGTACTACTAATTGGTAGCCATTCGGTAATGCCTTCAACAATCCCTAGAATGACTACTTTAAGAATATTATAAAAATCCATAATAACAACCTTTCTTTTAACAAATGATAATCACTGCTAAGTATACATCAAAATGTGGTAAAATTAAATTATATATAATTGTACACATTGACAGATTATGTTATAACTTAACTAAGAGTTACTTAAAATGAATCTATAGGAGTGAATCTAACAATGTTTAATTTTTTCAAAAAAAATAAAAAAGAGTCTGCGACTGAGCCAGAAGTTGTAGTAGACAACCAAGTCTATGCTGTTGCTAAAGGTAAATTAATCGCGATTACTGATGTTAAAGATCCAGTATTTTCTGAAAAAATGATGGGGGATGGATATGCTGTTGTTCCAACTGAAGGTGCTGTCTACTCACCAGTAACTGGTGAGATTTTAAATGTCTTCCCCACAAAGCATGCAATCGGTATTAAGATGGATAGTGGGATTGAAGTGCTACTCCATATGGGTATTAATACAGTTGAATTAGATGGGAAACCATTTGATGTTCATGTAAAAGAGGGCGATCGTGTAACGGGTGACACTCTTTTAGCAACTGTTGATTTAGAAGCGCTAGCTACAGCTGAGAAAGACAATGATTTGATTGTTATCTTCACAAGTGGCAATGAAGAGTTAACTGTTAACACACTAGGCCCTGTTGAACCAAGTCAAGCAGTTGGTCAAGCAACATTAAAAGCATAAAAATAAGACAAGTGCGTAGCTAATTGAGATTAACAGTTACGCACTTGTCTTATTTTAATGAAAATCTTGAGGATTTTTGAATGATTGGTTAATAATTGGAATGAATAATGTAAATAAGCCCAATAGAATCAAATTGGTCACAACTAGTGGAAATAGTGTCTCGGTGTTTACTGTTTTAGTGCTATAATCTTGTAGCATTTGCGTAAACGACAGGCTGTTTAACCAAATTGTTACCATGTAAAGTGTAAAAAAGACGATAATTTGTTGTAATATTGACCCAATATTATTTAGGCGATACTTAGCAATGAGTCGATAATCTTGTGGCAAGATAGGTAAGTGATAGCTAATGACATTCAGATGATGGTTTAACTGGGCACTGGCAAGACTTAGTAAGAACACACCTGCAAAAAATGAAAAATGATTGGCTAATAATAAAAAACTAACGATAAATAGTCTGATTAAAAAGGTCCGAGTGGATAAACTCGGAAAATTTTTAGTCATCAATTTAGTAACAAAAGGAGCCACAATTGTTGCGATTAAATAGACAATATAAACAGCGTAAAAGGCATAAGGTCCTCGGTATAATAACTGATAAAATGTACAAAATACAAAAATATAATTAGTCAGCATGCCTTTGAATATAATCACGCCGGTCAATGATAAGGGTAATTTCCGGTCTTTTTTTTAAAAATAAAACATAGAGTAAATAAAGAGCGGCAATCAAAATTAAAAAAACTAATAGTGGAAAAATAAGGTCACCCATATCAATTTTTTTAGCACTTTTAAGAATAAAAATGGAGAAGAAGCCAACGATAAATAAAAAGAGTGTTTCAATCAACGAATAAGTTGGATATGGCGTGTCATCTGTCAAATGATAGCTAGGATAAGCAGTCAATACAATGGATAAGGCAACTAAATTTAAGCCCAAAAATAAAAACGCGGCAACTAAAGAATGATGAGAAAATGTAATTAATAAGCTTAGTAAAACAATGGCATAAGCGAGTGAACGTACTTGATCTTTGGCACTTGAACCAAAATTATTAAGTGTTTTTTCATGAAATTGAATAGTAAAGTAACTTGGCATAAGTGTCCCAGAGCAAATCCCTAAGCAAATCCCAGCAAAAATTGCTAAAATTAGTACCATATTTGATGAAGCTAGCAAGTCAGAAAGGACACCTAAACTACAGCCGACTAGGCCAAACGTTAATGATGCTTTAAGTAAAAAAGGCATGCTAACTGGTTTTAGGCGAATTAAAAAGAGAGTGGTAGTTTTAAAACAATAAAACATAATTAAAGGTAAAACAAAGGTTTCTAAGCGTTTGTGCTGTAAAAAAAATTGCGATAAAATCAAAATTGGGAACGTATTCATACCATTTGTCATAACAAACGAGATAAAGCGAAAGTTCAAACGTTTATTGGAAGCTAATTTAGTTGTCATATTTTTTACACCTTTTTTGTATTTTAGAGTTACTATTAGTTTATCATAAAAATCACTAAGAGATATCATTGTTTACTTGTGAGAAGTGCATCCTTTTTTACTATTATACAATTTTCCTTTATAATGTAGACATTAGACTATTGGAGGTAATAGAATGACACATGTAAAACAAATTATTACTGGACAAATCGAAGAAAATTGCTACTTAATATATGGTGGAAATACATTACTTATTGTTGACCCAGGCAATGATGCCGAAAAAATTAAAGCAGAGATTGCTAAAATCAATGCTCGTCCTAAAGCTATTCTTATCACGCATGCGCATTATGATCATATTGGTGCTGTGGAAGAATTACGCAAAACATATGATGTACCTGTTTACATTAGTCCAATTGAGCAAGAATGGTTAACAGATCCAAAATTAAATTTTTCTGGTCTTTTTAAACACGATGACATGCCTGACATCATTGTTCAGCCAGCTGAGTTTGAATTTATTGATTACGACACTTATAAAATTGGTGATTTAGGGTTTAAAGTTGTCCCAACACCAGGTCATTCTCCCGGTAGTGTGAGTTTTATTTTTGATGAATTTGTTGTTTCTGGAGATGCTCTGTTTAGTGGAAGTATTGGCAGGACTGACTTACCATTTGGAGATAGTCAGACACTACTTGATAGTATCCAACGTGAGTTATTTACTTTGCCGGATGAGATGGTTGTGTATCCTGGACATAGAGAGCCGACAACAATTGGTAAAGAAAAACAAACTAACCCATTTTTTAACTAAGAAAAAAGACAATATCCTTATGACAGGGTATTGTCTCAGACTGTAGACAAAGTATCAAAAATTTGATACTTTGTCTTTTTTTCTTGGTAAAATAGAGAAAAGGAGTTGCTTCCATGCTAAAAAAACAAGATATGAGCAAACGTAATCAAATTGGTTTTTATTCTCTAGAAGATTTAGTTCCCAAGGAACATCTATTAAGAGATATTGATAAATATGTAGATTTTAATTTTATTTATAAGTTAGTTGAAGATAAATACGATGAATCAAATGGCCGCCCTAGTATAGATCCGGTTCTATTAATTAAACTTCCGTTGATTCAGTATCTTTATGGTATAAAAAGTATGAGACAAACTATTAAAGATGTTGAGGTTAACATGGCTTATCGCTGGTTTTTAGGTTTGGATATCGAAGATGCTGTTCCTCACTTCTCAACCTTTGGCAAAAATTATTCTAGAAGATTTCGTGGTACAGATATCTTTGAACAAATATTTTACGGCATATTAGAACAGTGTATTGAAGCTGAATTAGTGGATACTTCTGAAGTATTTATTGATGGTACTCATATAAAAGCACATGCAAATAATAAAAAATATGAAAGTAACGAAGTTACTGAAGAAACTCTTTTTTATGTGGAATCACTACAAAAAGAAGTTGAAATAGATAGAGAAAAAAGATTAAAAAAGCCCTTAAAAAGAAGAGAGGAAAGTGAAAATCAGGTAAAACATAAAAAAATTAGTAAAACAGATGATGAGAGTGGTTGGTTCCATAAAGGAGAGCATAAACAGGTTTTTGCTTATGCTGCACAAGTAGCATGTGACAAGAATGGTTGGGTTTTAGGATATACAACTCATCCTGGTAATCAACATGATAGTCGGACATTCATCGATATCTATAATAAATTACAAAGTCACTTTACCTTAGATAAATTAGTAATGGACGCTGGATACAAAACACCTGGTATAGCCCATTTATTATTTCAAAATAATTTAACACCTATTTTTCCATATAAAAGACCTATGACCAAAAAAGGATTTTATAAAAAACATGATTATGTTTACGATGAATACTACGATCAATATATCTGCCCTAATGTGAAAATTTTAAGCTATACAACAACTAACAGAGACGGATATCGTGAATACAAAAGTAATACGTCTGATTGTAGTCAATGCCCTTTGATTGCCTATTGTACTGAGTCAAAAGAAAAGAGGAAATTAATTCAACGACATTTATGGGAAAATGATATGGAACGTTGTGAAGACATACGTCATTCCCTTGGAATGAAAGCTATATATAATAATCGAAAACAAACAATTGAGCGATTATTTGGAACGGCAAAAGAATTTCATGGCTTACGTTACACTAATTTAATTGGGAAAGAAAAAATGCACATGAAAATTGGGCTCACTTTCGCATGCCTTAACATTAAAAAATTAGCAAAAATGCTTAAATTAAGAGACCTGAAGGGCTCTATTTTTTTATCTATTTTGGGAATTTTATCAAAAATAATGATAAGATACAAAAAAACAAACCAATTACCCTTTATGAGCAACTGGTTTGTCTTCAATCTGAGACAATATCCTTATGACAGGGTATTGTCTTTTATTTTTTTATAATTTGGCAAAATATAAGTTATCAGCAAAATTAGACTACTCAATAATAGGTAAAAGCCAATTAAAATAGGTACGTGAATATATTTGGTTAACCCATTAATATTAATAGCAATGGCTAAAATTAAGCAGGCACCTGAAAGGACTCTTTCAATTATGCCATTTTTAAGTGTGTTTTTTTCAACTAAAAGTGTAATCGCCAAATGAATCAACGTATTGATAATTAGCCACAATGTAATTAAAAAAGTGGCAACAGGTATATTGGTAAATAAGTTGAAAATCATGCTTAAACCGAGGCTAATACTAATAAACGCATGAATCAAGTACAAATATTTAGCATCTGTAATAGATAGAAACGTGCATACTCGGTAAAAGAAAACAAAGCTTAAAAAACCTGTAAAAATAGCCAGCATGCCAATTGGTACAATAAAACTTTTTAAAGAAGCATTAAAGTTAATAAATGATACAATGCTTAAGCAAAAAGTCCCAAATGTTACTGCGTATAATGACCAATCAAGTCGATCAAAATGTTGTAAGATGAAATTGATTTTTTTCCTCATAAAAATTTCCCCTTCTAAGTCTAAAAGTCAACTAAGCTAGTTTAGCACGAATAAAGAGGAAAAGGTATTACTAATTTAAATGATTGGTATTATTCCAGTCAGTTATTGTAAAGCTATCAGTGTCTATATTGTGTTCCATAACAGTAATACTAGTGTTATCCAAGAAACCATTTTTTCTGATATCAGCAACTTTTCCACCAGTTAATGAATGTAAACTAGCTAAAAGAGTTAATCCATGCGCGACAACTAAAATTGTGTCGTCGGGATAGTCTGTCGCTAGGGTACGGAAAACATTCGTTGTTCGATCAATTAAAGCTTCATACGTTTCGCCACCAAACTCAGATGGATCATATAAATTTGGTGCATTCACTAATGATATAAATTGTGGATGGTTTTCGTAATCTGCTTGTTTTTTTCCATCCCATTCACCAAATGTCATTTCTCGTAAATGTTCAAGAGTATTGATAGTCAAAGGCTCAGAGTGTTGATTGATAATGGCTAAAGCCGTATCTTGCGCCCGTTTTTGTGGACTAACCACGACTTGATCAAAAGAAATCGACTTTAACGCTTTACCTGCTAATGTTGCCCCTTCTATTCCTTCGGGCAATAGTGGAGAGTCAACTAGACCTCCTTGAAAAATTTCATCTCGGTTAAATTCTGTTTTACCATGTCTCACGCAATAAAAAGTAGTCATTCAACAAATTCCTTTCATCCTAAAGTAATTACTATTATATAACTATTTTTTTAATAAGCAAAAATTTATCGCTAAGAGTGTTTGGACATAACAATAAAGTATAAAGTTGATAAAAGTCAGAGTTCCGTGTTGCAAATAAATAAAAGATACAGTATAATGATTGAGGTGTGTGGTCTAACTACACATTAATCCACATTTTGATTTGATTTATCAGGTGGTGCTACGCTTAGTAGTTCCTGTTAAAGTTGAGAATCAAAAGAGGAAAATACAAACCAAATCGGAGGAAACAAAACATGGCAGTAATCTCAATGAAACAACTTTTAGAAGCTGGTGTACATTTTGGTCACCAAACTCGTCGTTGGAACCCAAAAATGAAGAAATACATCTTCACTGAAAGAAATGGTATTTATATCATCGATTTACAAAAAACAGTTCGTTTAGTAGACGATGCATATAACTATATGAAAAATGTTGCTGAAGATGGCGGCATTGCATTGTTTGTTGGAACAAAAAAACAAGCACAAGAAGCAATTAAAGAAGAAGCAACTCGCGCTGGTCAATACTATATTAACCACCGTTGGTTAGGTGGAACTTTAACTAACTGGGATACAATCCAAAAACGTATTGCTCGCTTGAAAGAAATTTCAAGAATGGAAGAAGAAGGTATCTTTGATGTTCTTCCTAAAAAAGAAGTTGCTGGATTAAACAAAGAACGTGAACGTTTAGAAAAATTCTTAGGTGGTATCGCTGATATGCCAAGAATTCCAGACGTAATGTTTATTGTTGACCCTCGTAAAGAACGTATTGCTGTTCAAGAAGCTCAAAAATTAAATATTCCAATCGTTGCTATGGTTGATACTAACTGTGATCCAGATGAGATCGATGTTGTAATCCCATCTAACGATGACGCTATCCGCGCCGTGAAATTAATTTCTGGTAAAATGGCAGACGCATTCATCGAAGGCCGTCAAGGTGAAGATGAAGTCGTTGAAGAAACGTTTGTTGCAACGGAAGAAGTTTCTGAAGAAGCACCTTCAATCGAAGAAATCGTTGAAGTTGTTGAAGGCAAAAACGCTTAATAATAATTAATTACTAATAATTGGCTGTCTTAGGCTGCGGGGTCAAGGTGAACAAAGTAGCCACTGACTTTGTTGTCTAAGACAGTTTTTGTTTAAAATGACTACCATAATATGTGTTTAAAATTTGAGGAGGATATTGATAATGAGTAAAATTTCTGCTTCTTTAGTAAAAGAATTACGTGACCGTACAGGCGCTGGTATGATGGACGCTAAACGCGCGTTAGTTGAAGTTGAAGGTAATATTGAATCAGCTATTGATTTGTTAAGAGAAAAAGGTATGGCCAAAGCTGGTAAGAAAAATGACCGTATCGCTGCTGAAGGTTTAGCAAACGTTTATGTGGATGGTAATGTTGCAGCAATCGTTGAAGTTAACTCTGAAACAGACTTTGTTGCAAAAAATGAAAAATTCCAAAATTTAGTACAAGAAATCGCTAAATTAGTAGCTGAAAATAAACCAGCTGACATGGACGAAGCAATGAAAATTAAAACTGCAAGTGGAACAATCGAATCTGATTTAATCGAAGCAACAACTGTTATCGGTGAAAAAATTAGCTTCCGTCGTTTCGAAATTGTTGAAAAATCTGATAACGCTGCTTTCGGCGGATACTTACACATGGGTGGACGTATTGCTGTATTAACAGTTGTTGATGGAACAACAGATGAAACAGTTGCTAAAGATATTTCAATGCACGTAGCGGCTATTAACCCTCGTTACATCAACAAAGATCAAGTATCTGCTGAAGAATTAGAACACGAGAAAAAAGTTCTAACTGAACAAGCACTTAACGAAGGCAAACCAGCTAACATCGTTGAAAAAATGGTTGAAGGCCGTATGAGCAAATTCTTATCTGAAATTTGTTTACTAGACCAACCATTCGTTAAAGATCCAGATATGACAGTTGAAAAATATGCTGCCTCTAAAGGTGCAACTGTTAAAGGATTTGTACGTTTTGAAGTTGGAGAAGGAATTGAAAAACGCGAAGAAAACTTTGCTGATGAAGTTAAAAATCAAATGAAATAGATTGATTTTGATTGGAGGGGCGCATTTATTATTATTAGATGATATATGCGTTCTTTTTTTTAGACAAAATTCATAAGAATCATCGTGTTTTTAAATTAAGTAATAAGCGGAGGTAAACAAAAATGAATAAACCCAAGTATCAACGAATTTTATTAAAAGTAAGTGGCGAAGCTCTTGCAGGTGACAAAGGTTTTGGCATCAGCCCAGCAATTGTAAATGAACTAGTTAAAGAAATTAAAGAAGTCCATAGTTTAGGGACACAAATTTCAATTGTTGTTGGTGGAGGAAATATCTGGAGAGGAACAATTGGCGCAGAAATGGGTATGGAACGTTCTCAAGCGGACTATATGGGTATGTTAGCGACAGTTATGAATGCACTTGCGTTACAAGATACTTTGGAAAATTTAGGTGTGCCAACGCGAGTTCAAACATCGATTGAAATGCGTCAAATAGCTGAACCATATATCAGACGCCGCGCCATTCGTCATTTAGAAAAAGAGCGTGTCGTGATTTTTGCTGGTGGTACAGGTAATCCATATTTCACTACGGATACTACTGCTGCATTACGTGCTGTTGAAATTGGAGCAGATGTTATTTTAATGGCTAAAAATAACGTTGACGGTGTTTATTCTGCTGATCCAAAACTGGATAAAACAGCAACTAAATTTGAAGAATTAACTCATTTAGATGTGATTTCAAAAGGTTTGTCTGTCATGGATTCTACAGCAAGTAGTTTAAGTATGGATAATGATATTCCATTAGTTGTCTTTAACATAAATGAACCAGGAAATATTAAACGTGTTGTATTAGGTGAACAAATCGGAACAACCGTAAGGGGGAAATAATATGCAAACAATGATTTTAAATGATGCAAAAGAAAAAATGACGAAAACTGAAGAAAGTTTACAACGTGACCTTGGTCAAATCAGAGCTGGTCGTGCCAATGCTAGTTTATTAGACCGCATCACTGTTGATTATTATGGTGTTGCCACACCGTTAAATCAAATGTCATCAATTACGATTCCAGAAGCAAGAATCTTAATGATTACGCCATTTGATAAATCAATTATTGGTGATATCGAAAAAGCTATTTTAACTAGTGATATTGGGATTAGTCCAGCTAATGATGGAACAGTTATTCGTTTGGTAATTCCACAATTAACAGAAGAACGCCGTAAAGAATTAGCTAAAGAAGTTGGAAAAAATGGTGAAAGTGCTAAAATAGCAGTCCGTAATATTCGTCGCGATGCTATTGATGAATTGAAAAAATTAGAAAAATCAAAAGATATTACAGAAGATGATTTACGTGGCTTAGAAAAAGACGTTCAAGCATTGACTGATGCGAGTACTAAAAATATCGATGCGATTATCGCAGAGAAAGAAAAAGAACTTTTAGAAGTCTAGATTTTATGAACAAAAGTCGTAGTTTTGACTACGGCTTTTTTCTTTTTATTAGTTAAAGTTTAAAAAACTCCTTAATTATCGTTTTTTTATAGGCTTTTTTACAAGTCTTTGCTACAATAATAAAGATGGTCTAAGTCTTTTTTAGGGGGCTTCTTATGTTAAATTTTTTAAATAAAAAGAAGAATAATGAAAATGAGCAGTTGTTTGATTGTCATAAACCAATTCCTCAACATATTGCTATTATCATGGATGGCAATGGGCGTTGGGCAAAAAAAAGGTTTATGCCACGTATCGCAGGTCATAAAGAAGGTATGAGTAATGTTAAGCGTATTACAAAGCACGCAAGCAAATTAGGTGTTAAAGTCTTAACGTTGTATGCTTTCTCAACAGAAAATTGGAAACGTCCCAATGATGAGGTCGATTTTTTGATGCGCTTACCGGTCGATTTTTTTGATGAATTTGTTCCAGAACTCATTAAAGAGAATGTCCAAGTTAAAGTAATGGGGTATACAGATTACTTACCAAAACATACTCAAAAAGCAGTTGAAAATGCCATTGAGCAGACAAAAAATAATACTGGAATGATTTTAAATTTTGCCTTAAATTATGGTAGTCGAGCAGAAATTTTAACCGCTGTTAATCAGATGATTTCTGATGCGAAAGAAAATCGCATTAAGGAAGAGATTACAGAAGAAATTTTTTCTGACTATTTAATGACAGGTACATTAGACCCATCATTAAGAGATCCAGAATTATTAATCCGCACAAGTG
The DNA here is from genome assembly GCF_001998885.1 of Vagococcus penaei. Taxonomy (NCBI): domain Bacteria; kingdom Bacillati; phylum Bacillota; class Bacilli; order Lactobacillales; family Enterococcaceae; genus Vagococcus; species Vagococcus penaei. The sequence goes on along the minus strand of NZ_CP019609.1, from coordinate 535,947 downwards.
GTGAAGAAAGAATTAGTAATTTTTTATTATGGCAAATTGCCTATAGTGAACTTGTTTTTACCAATGAGTTTTGGCCAGATTTTTCAATCGAAAACTTCGAACAGGCAATTGGTCTATTTCAGACACGAAATCGCCGATTCGGTGGTTTAAATGAAACTAGTAAAGGGGATGGAAACTAATGCGACAACGCGTTATTACAGCAGTTATTGCGTTAATTCTTTTTATTCCATTGATTATAATTGGTGGAATTCCGTTACAATTAGTAGCAGCTCTACTTGGAGCTGTTGGAGTGTATGAGTTATTCAATATGAAAGGGTTAGAGTTAAAAAGTTTTGAAGGTGTACTGGCTTTATTGGCAGTCATTTTTCTTATTCTAGGTGGAACAGATTCATTAAATTTTTTACCTAATTCTTTTGATTCAGGTTCGTTATTCTATTTACCAATCATGGGAATTTTAATGCTGTCAGTTTTTTCTAAAAATGCTTATACGTTTGATGAAGCAGCATTTCCTGTTTTAGTCAGTTTATACGTCGGTATGGGGTTTAAAAACTTTGTATTAGCACGTGAGGCGGGTCTAAGTATTTTATTATTTGCTTTATTTGTTGTTTGGGCAACAGATATTGGCGCTTATATGTTTGGCGTGAAATTTGGTAAAAATAAATTGGCTCCACATATTTCTCCAAATAAATCAATTGAAGGAGCACTTGGTGGGATTTTAAGTGCAGTTGTGGTAAGTTTTGTTTACTTACTATTTTTCCCATTCAATTATTCACTTATCGTTATGATGGTGCTCACTGTACTTTTTTCAATTGTTGGTCAAATGGGCGATTTAGTCCAGTCGGCTTATAAACGTCATTATGGATTTAAAGATTCAGGAAATATTTTACCAGGTCATGGTGGGATTCTAGATCGCTTTGATAGTTTACTTTTTGTTTTTCCGCTAATGCACCTATTCGGATTATTTTAAACGTGACATATTAACTTATAGAAGGGATTACTGAATGAAAACATTTATTACATTTATATTCGTTTTTGGTTTAATCGTCCTTGTCCATGAATTTGGTCATTTTATTTTTGCCAAACGTGGTGGAATTCTTGTTCGTGAGTTTTCAATTGGGATGGGACCAAAACTATTCTCACACCGGGTTAACGGTACAGCTTATACAATAAGGTTATTACCAGTTGGGGGCTACGTGCGTATGGCAGGTGCTGGTGATGAAGATGTTGAATTAGCACCAGGTATGCCAGTATCACTTGTTTTAAATGAACACAATGAAGTGGTACGAATTAATTTAAGTAAAAAGATTCAATTAGAAAATAGTATTCCTGTTGAAATTTTAGAAACTGATTTAGAAGATAAACTGTTTATTCGAGCGTATGAAAATGGCAATGAGATGCAAGAAAAAATCTTTGCTGTGAATCATGATGCAACGATTATTGAGGAAGACGGTGTGGAGATTCAAATCGCACCAAAAGACGTACAATTTCAATCAGCGAGCTTAGGCCGTCGCTTAATGACTAATTTCGCTGGTCCGTTAAATAATTTTATTTTAGCTGTGGTTTTATTTATTATTGTGGCATTTATGCGCGGTGGTACTTACGCTCCTAGTACGGTTATTGGTGGTGTGATTCAAGATAGTCCTGCTGCAGTTGCTAATATTAAGCCTGGCGATAAAGTTACTAGTATCAATGGTGAAAAAGTAAGTAATTACAACGAGATGACTAAAATCATCTCAAATAATGTTGATAAAAAAGTTGCAATGACGCTTGAAACTGAAAAAGGCAAAGATAAAGACGTAACGATAACACCGATGAAAAGTGAAACCGATGATAAAAAAGGTGTTATCGGTGTTAATATGTCAAATGAATTAGTACCTTTATCATTTTTTGGAAAAATTAAAGAAGGCTTTATGCAAACAGCCGCTAATTCACTTTTAATTTTTAAAGCGCTAGGTGATTTAATTACAGGATTTAGTCTGAACAAACTAGGCGGTCCAGTGATGATTTTTAAAATTTCTGAATCAGTATCACAAAGTGGACTCATTGCAGTTTTATCATTTACGGCAATGCTATCCGTCAATTTAGGAATTATGAACTTAGTTCCATTACCTGGGTTAGATGGTGGAAAAATTATTCTAAACTTGTTGGAAGGGATTCGTGGTAAACCACTAAGTCAAGAAAAAGAAATGATGATAACAATGGTTGGGGTTGTTGTCTTGGTTGTGTTGATGGTCGCTGTGACATGGAATGATATTCAACGTTTCTTTATTAGGTAAGAGATAACTTAGGAGGAGTTAAATGAAACAGTCAAAATTATTCATGCCGACACTGAGAGAAGTCCCAAGTGAGGCTGAAGTTATCAGTCATCAGATGTTGATACGTGGCGGATATATCAGGCAAGTAGCGAGTGGGTATTATAGCTATTTACCATTGGCTTATCGCGTGATAAAAAAAATTGAAACCATGATGCGTCAAGAATTTGATGCCATTCATGCAAATGAAGTTTTAATGCCTGCGGTGGTACCCGCAGCTTTATGGAAACAATCAGGTCGTTATCAAACATATGGTGATGACCTTTTAACCTTTACTGACTCGGCTGATAAAGAATTTATTTTAGGACCAACTCATGAAGAAACATTTACTAGTTTGATTACGTCTGATATCAAATCTTATAAGCAATTGCCCTTAGCGCTGTATCAGATTCAAGCAAAGTATCGTGATGAAAAGCGTCCGCGTTCTGGGTTATTACGTGGCCGTGAATTTATCATGAAAGATGCGTATTCTTTTCATGAATCAATTGAAAGCTTAGATGAGGGTTTTCGTGAATTTGAACGAGCCTATACAACTATTTTTAATCGCTGTGAGCTGACTTATCGAGTAGTGATTGGGGATGGTGGTGCTATGGGTGGTCAAGAATCTAAAGAATTTATTGCGTTATCGGAGATTGGTGAAGATACCGTTGTTTATTCTGATGTCAGTGATTACGCAGCTAATTTAGAGATGGCTACGAGCCTGTTTAATCCTAAAAAATCTTATGAGTCACTTATTGATAGTGAAAAAATTCAAACGCCGGGTGTTAGGACGATTGCAGAGTTATGTGAATTTTTAGACATCAAACCTGAAAAAACTGCAAAATCGCTAGTGTATTTAGCTGATAGTAAACCAGTTTTAGCATTGATTCGTGGTGATCATGAATTGAATGAAGTTAAGTTGCTCAATTACTTAGGTGCCAAACAACTTAAACCTGCTGATGAACGAACGGTTAAAAAATATTTTGGCACGGAATTTGGTTCAATTGGACCAATTGGCGCAGATGAACGCGTACGCTTGGTTGGAGATTTATTTATTCAGCAAGCTGAAAATATTACCGTTGGTGCAAATGAAACTGACTATCACTTAACGAATGTTACGCCTAGTCGTGATCTAAAAACGATAGACTATGTGGATTTACGGCTAGTGACTGAAGGTGAAGTCTCACCTGATGGTCAGGGTATATTAAAATTTGCTAAAGGTATAGAATTAGGACATATCTTTAAATTAGGCACTTTTTATAGTGAAAGATTTGATGCAAATGTTCTGAATCAAAAAGGTCGTCAAGTACCGATTCAAATGGGATGCTATGGTATTGGTATTAGTCGGTTACTAGCTGCGATTGTTGAGCAACATGCCGATGAGACAGGAATTATTTGGCCGGAAGCAGTAGCTCCTTTTGATGCTCATATCATCCCTATTTGCGCGAAAGATGAAAATCAATGGCAATTAGCAAATGAAATTGCAGTTGAACTAGAAAATCAAGGCAAAGATGTGTTAATTGATGATCGTAATGAACGAGCAGGAGTTAAATTTAAAGATGCTGATTTGGTTGGTGCACCATTTCGAATTATTATCGGTAAAAAAGCGGAGGAAGGTATCGTTGAAGTCAATATCCGTAAAACTGGTTCGATTTTAGAGGTCCGTAGGGAAGAATTATTGGAAACGATTAAGATTTTAAATCATTAAAATAAATTTGGTTTTAGCATATAAAACGTGTGCTAGAACCTTTTTTCATGTAAAATGGGTAAGGAAAGTGAGGGGGACAATTGTGTCATTAAGTCCAAAAGAGTTATTTGATAAATTATTGCAACAGATTGGGTTATGGGAAGAAATTGACCAGTACCCCATCTTAAAGCAAGGGGAAATAAAAAAAGTAACCGTTCATAAGCAAAGTCGTTTATGGTCATTTAATCTTTTTTTTCCAGCTATTCTACCACTTGATACTTATCAAACGTTTAGCCAAAATTTAGCGATGGCATTTAAGCATATTGCCAATATTAAGCTATCTATTATTACAAATGAGACAGTTGAAGTAACGGAAACACTTATTCAACAGTACTGGACAAAAGTGCTACAAGCAGATAATTGTCTTAGTCCTGTGGTCAGTCAAATACTATTAAAGCAAGTACCAAGTTACACGGATAAATGTGTAACCGTTGCGGTTGAAAATCAAGGGATGCAAGAGTATTTAGCGCAACAATATTTCCCAATTATTATTGCTAATTATCAAGAGTACGGCTTTCCTAAGTTAGCCTTTAAGGCAGTTATTGATGAACAACAAGCAGAGCAAAAACAACAAGCTTTTCGTGAAAAACAATTAGAGCAAACAGAACAACTTATGAGGCAAGCTGCGGAAGCTATCGAAAAAAATGAAAAGCAACGGCAACAGCGCGATCAAGATGTACCTGCTTTAGAAGGGCCAATACAATTAGGTCGTTCGATTCCGGTGGATGAACCAATTACACCAATGGGGAATATTTTTGAGGAAGAACGCCGAGTGACGATTGAGGGTTTTGTCTTTGATAAAGAAGTTAGAGATTTACGTTCAGGTCGTAAAATCTTGATTATTAAAATGACAGACTACACATCTTCTTTTTCAGTTAAGAAGTTTTCCAATAATGATAAAGACGTCGCCGTATTTGAAGCAATTAAAAAAGGTAGTTGGTTACGCGTTCGGGGAAGCATTCAGGAAGATACATTTATGCGCGATTTGGTTATGAATTGTCAAGATTTATTAGAGGTGAAGCATGCGACTCGTCAAGACACGGCACCAGCTGGTGAAAAACGTGCGGAGCTACATTTACATACTAATATGAGTACTATGGATGCAACTAATAGTGCGACCGATTTAGTTGCGCAAGCAGGTAAATGGGGCCTCCCTGCTGTCGCTATTACTGATCACAGTGGCGCACAATCCTTTCCTGATGCCTATCATGCTGGACAAAAGCATGGCGTTAAGATTTTATACGGAGTTGAAGCTAATATTGTGGATGATGGTGTGCCAATTGCATATCATCCAAAACATGAGCATCTAAGTGATGCAACCTATGTTGTGTTTGACGTGGAAACAACAGGCTTATCAGCGGTGTATGACACGATTATCGAGTTAGCAGCGGTTAAAATGCACAAAGGTAATGTAATTGATACGTTTGAACAATTTATTGACCCTGGTCATCCCTTGTCTCAAACGACAATTAATTTAACGGGAATTACAGATGAAATGGTCCGTGGCTCGAAGTCTGAAAAAGAGGTTTTAGAATTATTTAAAACATTTTGTGGCGATAGTATCTTAGTTGCCCATAACGCAAGCTTTGACATGGGATTTTTAAATACAAGTTATGAAAAATATGACATGCCAGAAGCCCCTAACCCTGTGATTGATACGCTAGAGTTATCACGTTTACTTCACCCAGATATGAAGTCACATCGTTTAAATACGTTGTCGAAAAAATACAATATTAATTTAGAACAACATCACCGTGCGATTTATGATTCGGAAGCAACCGGTCAATTGTGTTGGATTTTCTTGAAAAAAGCCAAAGAAGATTTTGGCGTTGAGTATCATGATGAATTCAATCAACATATTGGTGAAGGAGACGCGTATAAGCGGGCACGACCATTCCACGCGGTTATCTTAGCTCAAACCCAAGCTGGTTTAAAAAATCTTTTCAAGTTAATATCTCAATCAAATATCAATTATTTTTACCGTGTTCCTAGAATTCCGCGATCACTATTAAGTCAGTACCGTGAAGGCTTATTAGTTGGCTCGGCTTGTAGCAAAGGTGAAATTTTTGAAGCAATGATGCAAAAAGGGGTCGAAGAAGCTAAAAAGCGGGCGAAATTCTATGATTATATTGAAATTATGCCTAAACCCGTCTATGCGCCATTAATTGAGGCCGAATTGGTAAAAAATGAAGCGGATATGGAAGATATTATTAAAAATCTTGTTATGATTGGTGATGAGTTAGATAAACCGGTTGTTGCTACCGGTAATGTTCACTATATCAACGAAGAAGATGCGATTTATCGTAAAATTTTAATTAATTCAATGGGTGGAGCCAATCCTTTAAACCGTCAGTCACTACCGAAAGTTCATTTTAGAACGACTAATGAGATGCTTGATGAGTTTAGGTTTTTAGGTGCAGAACGTGCCAAGGAAGTTGTGGTGACGAATTCGCAAAAAATTGTGGATATGTGTGACGATGTTGTTCCAGTTAAAACGGATTTGTATACACCAAAAATTGAAGGATCAGAAGATGAGATTACTAATTTAAGTTATACCGAGGCCCATCGACTATATGGTGAAGAATTACCTGAAATTGTTGAGAAGCGAATCGAAAAAGAGTTAAAAAGTATTAATGGTAATGGTTTCTCCGTTATCTACCTAATCTCGCAAAAATTAGTTCATAAGAGTTTAGAAGATGGGTATTTAGTTGGGTCCAGGGGCTCAGTTGGGTCTAGTTTTGTTGCAACAATGACGGGAATTACTGAAGTTAACCCTTTACCACCACATTATCGTTGTCCAAGTTGTTGCTATTCAGAGTTTTTTGAAGACGGTTCTTATGGATCAGGTTTTGATTTACCTGAAAAAGAGTGTCCAAAATGTGGTCATCGTCTAGCAAAAGATGGTCATGATATTCCGTTTGAAACGTTCTTAGGCTTCCATGGCGATAAAGTACCCGATATTGATTTGAATTTTTCGGGAACCTATCAACCGCAAGCGCATAATTACACTAAAGTTTTATTTGGAGAAGATTATGTTTTTCGTGCCGGGACAATTGGTACCGTTGCTGATAAAACAGCATTTGGTTTTGTGAAGGGCTATGAACGGGATAATAATCTGAATTTCCGAGCCGCTGAAGTTGACCGTCTAGCGAAAGGTTCAACTGGCGTGAAACGAACGACTGGACAGCATCCAGGGGGAATTATTGTTATTCCAGACTATATGGATGTTTATGATTTTACGCCGATTCAATACCCAGCCGATGATCAAAATTCTGAATGGAAAACAACACATTTTGATTTTCATTCGATTCATGACAATGTTTTGAAACTCGATATCCTAGGACATGATGATCCAACCGTTATCAGAATGTTACAAGATTTATCGGGAATTGACCCGAAAACCATCCCAACCGATGATCCTGATGTGATGCGTATTTTTGCTGGACCTGATGTATTGGGCGTTAATGAAAAAGATATCTATTCAAAAACAGGTACACTCGGAATTCCTGAGTTTGGAACAAAATTTGTTCGTGGCATGTTAGAACAAACTAAACCAACGACATTTGCTGAGTTACTCCAAATTTCTGGACTATCCCATGGGACTGACGTGTGGCTAGGTAATGCAGAGGAACTTGTGAGACGTGGTGAAGCAACTTTAGCGAAGGTAATCGGTTGTCGTGATGATATTATGGTCTACTTGATGCATGCTGGTTTAGAAGATGGATTAGCCTTTAAAATTATGGAAAGTGTTCGTAAAGGTAAAGGGATACCAGATGATTGGCAAGCAGCTATGCGTGAAAATAATGTTCCCGAATGGTACATTGATTCTTGCTTGAAAATTAAGTATATGTTCCCGAAAGCCCATGCGGCAGCTTACGTTTTGATGGCCTTACGGGTTGCATACTTTAAAGTCCATTTTCCAATCCTTTATTATGCAGCTTACTTCTCAGTTCGTGCCGATGATTTTGATATTGTCGCTATGAGCCAAGGAAAAGATGCTGTCAAAGCACGCATGAAGGAAATCATGGATAAAGGTATGGATGCATCAACGAAAGAGAAAAACTTACTAACTGTTTTAGAATTAGCGAATGAAATGTTAGAACGTGGATTTACGTTTAAAATGATTGATTTATATAAATCAGATGCTGAAAATTTTGTCATTGAAGGCAATAGTTTAATTGCGCCATTCCGGTCGGTACCAAGTTTGGGAGCTAACGTAGCAAAACAAATTATGGTTGCTCGTGAAGAACAACCATTCTTATCAAAAGAGGATTTAGCTAATCGTGGAAAAGTCAGTAAAACAATTATTGAGTATATGACTGAAAATAGCGTTTTAACTGATTTACCAGATGAAAATCAACTATCACTATTTGATATGTTATAAAATCACATAAAAATTGATAAAAATTTGAAACAGTAGTTGGCTTTATTGGACAAACAGTGTAAAATGGATACGGTAAGTGAAACAAGGAGGAAGTTTGATGAAGAAACCAAATACGGGATATTACATTCGTATGATTAATAGCATTGTTACTGAGTCGGAAAATATCGGTGAAGAGATGAATGCATCATATGAAGTTGTACGTCAATCCATTGATAACAATACATTAGATAGCTTAAGTCAAGAAAAGTTAAGTGAAATATATAGTATTTTTTCTCAAGGGACTGTTAAATACGATGTACTAATGGACGAAATTAATAAGTTAAAAGCGCCTGTTAAAGTCCTAGGTATTCATAAAAAATTTGAAAAAGCATTCAGTCACTATGTTGCTGGTTGCAAAGAGATGCTTAATTCAATTTTAGTTGATGATGCTAAAGTTGATGTGGAAGCTTTCAATGCATCTGAAGCGAAACAAGATGAAGCGACAGATGAAATTGCTTTTAGTATTCAACGTATTACCCAATTAATTGTTAAATAAATGGATTGACAGATGGTATCATTTTCTAAGTAAAGTGATACCATCTGTCTTTTTTGTTTAGAAAATTAGTAAAATCTGCTATTCTAAAGGTATCAAATAGTGTGAAAAATGAGGGATTTATGTATGAGTCAGAAAACTAATTACCCCGGACTAAATGAAGAAGATGTGTTACGTCGAGTTGCTTTAGGTGAAGTGAATCAAGCGATTCCAACAACAACTCGTAAATTAAGTCAGATTATTTTAGATAATAGTGTGACCCTTTTTAATCTAATTAACCTTATTATTGCTAGTTTTATTATTTATACTGGTAGCTATAAAAATTTACTTTTTCTAGGAGTAATTATTACCAACACCGGTATCGGAATTTACCAAGAGTTAAAGGCGAAGAAAAATATTGATTCGCTAACGTTATTACATCAACCTAAAGTCGACGTTATTAGAAATTATCACGTCGAGACCATTTTCCAAGATGAAGTTGTTAAAGATGATTTAATTGTTATTCGTCGTGGGCAACAAATTATTGTCGACGGTGTCATTATTGATACGGAGGGGTTAGAATGTGATGAATCGCAGATTACTGGTGAATCATTGCCAATCCCTAAAAAAGTTGGTGATACAATGTATTCCGGTAGTTTTGTGATTAGCGGTCATGGCATTATGCAAGCTGTCCATGTTGGGCAAGAGAGCTACTCGTACAAATTAACCGTTGAAGCTAAGCAAGACACTGGAATTTATAGTGAGTTAATTCAAATGATGAAAAAGCTCATTCGTTTATTAAGTTTTGTGATTATTCCAGTTGGTGCCATTCTGATGATTAGTAGTATTTTAAATGGGACGCATTTGGATGAAGCGATTCTAGGTAGTACGGCAGCAATCATTGGGATGATACCTGAAGGATTAGTTTTGCTAACGTCGGTTGCTTTGGCTGTCGGTGTCATTAAGCTAAGCCAACAAAATGTTCTCGTGCAAACAATGGGCTCAATTGAAACACTGGCTCGTGTAGACATTCTTTGCTTGGATAAGACAGGAACTTTGACAAGTGGAAAACTTCAAGTGACAGAGTATGAGGTCATTCAAAGTGTAACTGCCGATTTGTCATTTGAAACATTAGTGGGAACGATTATTTATCGTTTAAACGAAGACAATGCAACAGGCCAAGCCTTGATGTCATATTTTAGTGAGTATTCGTCAGATTTGGTGACCACAAAGCAGGTTCCTTTTTCTTCCGCTAGAAAGTGGAGTGCCGTTTCTTTTGCTAATTTAGGTAATTTTTATATGGGTGCGCCCGAATATCTATTTTCAACATTTACTGAAAAACAACAAGCAAAAATGTCAGAGGCCATGAGTCAAGGATTACGGATTATTGCGGTAGCACACAATCAATCAACTGAGCTATCTAATGATTTACCAGAAGATTTAACGTTAGTTGGGTTTATCTTTTTAGAAGATGAAGTTCGTCCGGAAGCACCACAAACACTTGCCTACTTCCGACAACAAGCGGTTGAGGTATGTATTATTTCTGGTGATCATCCAGAAACGGTTAGTCAAATTGCGGCTCGAGTAGGAGTGAGTGAAGCCGATAAAAAAGTCGATATGACGCAAGTTACAGACGACGAAATTCCAGAATTAGTCAAACATTATCGGGTCTTCGGTCGTGTGTCACCAGAACAAAAACGTTTGCTTGTTCAAGCTTTACAGGACGAGGGACATGTGGTTGGAATGACTGGTGATGGTGTGAATGATATTTTGGCTTTAAAAAAGGCCGACTGTAGTATTGTGATGGCTAATGGCAGTGACGCAGCTAAGGGAATTGCCGATTTTGTGTTACTAGATTCTAATTTTGATTCAATGGTAAATGTCGTATTAGAGGGACGTAAAGTCATTAATAATATTCAACGAGTAGCGTCGCTTTATTTGACCAAGACGATTTATTCAATGGTTTTGGCCGCTGTCTTTATTTTTCTATCAACTTCTTATCCATTTCAACCGATTCAGCTGAGTCCAATTAATGCCTTAACAGTAGGGATTCCGTCTTTCTTTTTAGCATTAAGACCGAATACTGCGCCAATCAAAGGTAAATTTTTGAAAAATGTGTTTGAGCCAGCTTTAGCGAGTGGGTTCAGTGTGGTCATAATGACGCTGATAACCGAAGTTTTTGGCCGATTAAATCAATGGAGCTATGCTGAAAAATCAACTGTTACCGTTTGGTTAACTGGAATTGTTTGTTTTGTGGCACTTTCTTATATTGCCCGACCATTAAGTCGTAAGATCCAACTCATGATAGGTAGTCTATTTGCTGTTTTCTTGATTGTCTTTGTGTATGGACAACAGATATTTTCACTTGTATCATTAGTCAATATTCGCTTAATGGTACTCTACTTACCTTTAACCCTAGTCGCTTACCCACTTTTTTATAGCTTAAAAAGTATTTTCCATAAACTATTGGGGAAATTAAAATAATATGATAGAATGATTAAAATTATGTCAATTAAAGGGGATGAATGAAGGATGTCACACTTATTATTTGGAACAAGCCAACTTACAGAGGATGGCCAGTTGAAGATTGGTGGTTGTTTGGCGACTGATTTAGCTAAGACTTACGGTACACCACTATTCGTTTATGATGTAGCAAAAATCAAAGAAATGGCGCGTGGCTTTAAACAAACATTTACTGAACTAGCTGTTCCACATAAGGTGATGTATGCGAGTAAAGCATTCTCTTGTCAGGCAATCTATCAATTATTAGCAAAAGAAGGTCTAGGATTTGATGTCGTCTCTGCCGGTGAAATCTATACGGCATTGTCTGCTGGGGTTAGTCCGTCTGATTTAGAGTTTCATGGTAACAACAAAACACCAGATGAACTGACTTATGCAATCAACGAAGGTATTGGTACAATCGTTGTGGATAATTTTTATGAACTTAATCTAGTTGCAGAGATTGCCGAAGCTAAGCAACAAACACAACAAATCTTATTACGCGTGACACCAGGTGTTGACGCACATACTCATGATTATATTTTGACAGGTCAAGAAGATTCTAAATTTGGCTTTGATGTTAAAAGTGGTCAAGCTGATCAAGCACTACAACAAGCACTGACGCATCAATCACTTCAAGTTGCTGGTGTACACTGTCATATAGGTTCTCAAATATTTGATACCGCAGGATTCACAGCTGCTGCTGAGCGTATGATGGCCCTATTAATCAAATGGCGTGAAGCATATGACTATACAGCGACTATTTTAAACTTAGGTGGTGGGTTTGGTGTTCGTTACACTGAGACGGACACACCGTTACCACCACAAGATTATGTAACCCATGTCGTATCTGAGGTTAAAAAATTAGCATGTGCGACTGATTATCCACTACCAATTATTTGGATTGAACCAGGTCGTTCGATTGTGGCTGAAGCTGGGACAACGTTATATACGATTGGTTCACGAAAAGACGTCCCAGGGATTAGAAAGTTTGTTGCAGTGGATGGTGGTATGGGCGATAATATTCGTCCAGCATTATATCAAGCAAAATATACAGGATTATTGGCTAATCGTGCCTTAGAACCAGCGACAGAAACAGTGACCATTGTTGGCAAATATTGTGAAAGTGGTGACCGATTAATTGAGTCAATTGACTTACCACATGCTGAAGTTGGCGATTTGTTTGCCATGCTAACAACTGGGGCTTATGGTTACTCAATGGCTAATCATTATAACCGAAACCCAAAACCAGCTGTCGTTTTTGTGGAAGATGGACAAAGTAAATTAGCTATTCGTCGTGAAACATTAGTCGACTTAATCATGCTCGATCAACAATTATAATTGATAAGATACTGGAGTAGTCACCGTAATTGTGGCTACTCCAGGTTTTTTATAGAGAAAATGTCCAGTGTTTGATGATTTACAAACATGAAAAACTCAGTTATGATTAAGAGGATTATAAGTAGGAGGTTACTTAACATGAGTGAACAAAAATGGACAACAGAAGAACTTGGAGCAATCCAAGAAGATATATTAGCTGCCTTAGAAACCGTCATTGATCCTGAGTTAGGCATTGATATTGTTAACTTAGGGTTGATTTATGAAGTTAACTTAGCCGAAAATGGTTACTGTGAAGTTAAAATGACATTGACAACTATGGGCTGCCCTTTAGCAGATGTCATCACAGAAGAAATCCATCAAGCATTACGTGACATTGAAGAAGTCAAAGAAGTAGAAGTAAAACTAGTGTGGTACCCGGCGTGGACGACTGATAGAATGAGCAGATATGCTAGGATTTCGTTAGGGATTAGATAAGAATTACAGAAACAATTATAGGTTATTTGATTAACAGTGTGGTGAGTGAACTATATTCACCGAATACAGTGTCCAAGATAAATTTCTCATAGTTTGGATTACTGACTAAAAGAGTCAAATATTGAATGACTACCAAATTAAAATTACAAGAATTAATACACTCTTTCGTTAACTAATAAGTTAATGGAGGAGTTTTTTTGTAACGTTTACTATTAAAGGGTTTGTTAGAGTAACTAGTAATTGGAATAGAATTATAGATTTATCTAAAAAATACAAAAATATAAAAAAGTAATTACTGGATATGATTAAATCTATTTACAATACGTGGTATTTTTTTATTTTGAGTAGTCTTAACTACACAATTTCCAATAAGTGATTTAAAGGTGTTGAATAATACTTTGGATAAATTAAGTGCTCAAGATAACAGTTATCCACAATTAAAAGAGATGCTTAATGAATATGGATAGGTTACACTTAGTTGAACAAAAAAGATAAGGTGTTTATACTTAATAAAAAACAGAGTAGGTGCTTATCTCATGATAACTAATAGAAAAACAAGACGGACATTCAAAGAATCATTTAAGAAACAAATGGTGGAACTCCACAAATCAGGAAAACCTAGAAAAGATATTTTAAGAGAATACGATTTAACACGATTAACCTTTGATAGATGGGTGAAACAATATAATCAATCAGGGTCATTAAAAGAGGAAAATAATTTGACACCAGAAGAAAAAGAATTGTGTGAATGACGAAAACTAAATAAAGAGCTGATGGTGGAGAATGATAGTTTAAAGCAAGCAGCGCTGATAGTCGGACGAAAGTAGAAGTTGCTAGGAAAAACTCAATTTTGTTTCGAGCTATACAAAACTGATATTTAAACCTCAAGTAACTAACAAAAATGAACAGGAAATCGTTAATATTTTATCACGTCAATTTGATAGAACGAAACTTATCGAAACTTTAGTGACAGATTTAACCTATGTTAAAGTAGACCAAAAATGGCATTACGTTTGTTTTATTCTTGATTTATTATATAGAGAAATAGTTCGATATTCCAGTGTTCCTACAAATATGTGGACCTTGTATTACAGGCAATCGGAACGATTGAACAACCATTAGATGATGTTGAAATTTTTTATACAGACCGTGGAAAAGAATTCGATAGCCAAAGTATTGACGAATTATTAGATGCATTTAAGATTAAACGTTCTTTATCACGTCCAGGTTGTCCCTATGATAACGCCGTGGCAGAAGCAACTTATCGAGCCTTTAAGATTGAGTTGATTCACCAACAATCTTTTGATTCCTTGTTTGAATTACAGTATGAGTTAATGGATTATGTCAATTGGTGGAACAAGTTTAGAAAACATGGAAAACTTGGGTAGCAATCCCCGATTAATTATCGCTTAGATTGGGAATAGTTAAATAGTTTCCTTCAAAAGAAAATGTTACAACGAGGTTTTAAACCAGTATAGAATAGCTAGTCATAGTGTTTTAAATATTATTATGTGGAATGATAATATTTAAATACTGTGGCTTTTTTATATATTTTCAGTTATTTTAAATTAAACTTTGATATACTAATTGTTAATGAACTAATTTAGATTAATAAGTGTTTTTTTGGAGGAGAAATAGTGAATAGTACTAATGATATTGAGAAGATAAAAAGTGAGTTAGAACACATAACACTTGTACCAGCACTAGAGTATTATGATAATCCTTGTTTAATAATATTGGATGCTGTGATGTCACGTTCACGAGTATATGAAAAAACAGTAGTCCCTAAAATCAAGTATTTTAAAGAGAATTATTCAGATATCAATACCCTTGAAAAATTAATAGATACGATAGAAAGAGACGGACCTGAAAATTTTGCTCCTAAGTATTTAGATTACCGTTTCAAGCAACTGGGACAAGTGCTATTAGATACGGCAATGGTATTTAATGACAACAAGTTAGGTATTGATGATTTAGAATCAATGAGATTATTCGCTGAAAGTCCTAATTTTTATAAAGACATTCAGAAAGTAAATGGTATTGGAATAGCAACAGCTAGATATTTAGCAATTCTGTTAAACGTAGATACCGTAAAACCTGATGTTCATATACTTAAATTTATTAGCAATGCACTAGGCAGAAAAGTAAAAGAGCAGGAAGCCATTGATTTATTAACGTTTGTTGCTAAGGAAATGGACACACCTGTTGCAATCATTGATAATTCAATTTGGCAATACATGAGTAATCCAAATAATACCGATATTAAATCAAAACTGCAAAATATGTCACTTGAGGAGTTATTTGTTATAAAAGAATATGTAAAAGATTTGATTGAGAAGAAAAGTTAAGTATCCAGGTACTGGAAATGACCTAATAATTGATAGTTCATATGCCAGAAGAATAACGAAGTTTATAAAAGATAATTATGTATAAATTTAAAGGGGTGTATTTGTTGAAGGTGTTTTGGTCAGTAATAATAGTTCTGTCATTAGCAATAATAACGAGGTACTTTAAGAAAAATTACGTTGGATTTTTAAAATGGGTTAATCGTGTTTCGTCAAGAAAAATCAGTGAGAAGAAAATTATGGAGACAGAAAGTTATAAGCAGAATAGTTTAGCTCCAAAATTGTTGGAAGGCGATGACCTAAAAAAAATTCAACCATATATTGATAGGCTAGACGAAAGTGTTAGAATGCCTGATGTGCATAATGTGGCTTTAATGAGTTCATATGGAGCAGGTAAGAGTACTATACTTAGAAATTTTGAAAATGCACATGATGAAAATAATTATTTAAATCTTTCATTAGGGTCATATTCTAAGAAAGACCACGAAGAATTTGTTGATGAAAGAGGAAATAAGATAACTGTTGATTTAAGTGAAAAATTAGAAAATAGTCTAGTTAAACAAATGATTTATCGTGAAAAAAAAGCTAAACTACCACATTCAAGATTTAAAAAAATAAACAATATCTCGAAAGGGAAAATAGTGTTTTTTTTATTAACAGAGTTTTTATCTATTTTGAGTTTTTTATTTTTAAATGATTTTCTGAATCTACAGACTATGTTGAAAAATAGATTTGAATTTATTCAGAAGAATATTGAAATGGTAAATTTTATTTTTTACTTCTTATTTTTATTAGGTCTATTTGTACTTTTAGCTATTTTAATCAATATAATACTTAAGCAGTTTAGTTTATCAAAATTGAGTGTTGGAAATATTACAATAGAAGGTAATGAAGGAAGTACTTCCTATTTTAACAAGTATATAGATGAAATAATATATTACTTTGAAACTAATAACTTTAATGTAGTAGTTATTGAAGATGTTGACAGATTTGGAAGTATCAAAGTTTTTGAACATTTAAAAGAACTAAACATACTTTTAAATAATGCGAAACAAATTAATAGAAATATTACTTTTATCTATGCTTTAAAAGAGGATATTTTTTCGAAAATTGAAGATGAAGTAGAAGAACATGAATCTGAGTTGAGAACTAAGTTTTTTGAACTGATTATCCCAGTAATTCCTGTATTAGATGGATTTAATTCAAGAGATTATTTAATTCCATTAATAGAAAGTAAAGAAAAAGAGCGTAAAATTAAGGTGTTGAAGGAAAAGGACTCGATTAAAATAGAAAAATCAGAACTTGCTGCTAATTATCCAAACGATATTATATTAGAAAAAGAGTTTGAACTTTTTTTAAGTGATATTTCATTACATATACATGATTTAAGATTATTAAATAATATTGTAAATGAATACTATACATTTATAGACGTGCATGGAAAGTTATCAGATAGTTTTGACAAAAAGAGATTATTTTCTCTAATTACATTAAAAAATCTCATTCCATCAGTATATACAAAATTACAAAAATCCGAAGGTGCGTTGTATAAAGCTATTGCTACAGATGAATATGACAATGAATTGATAAGTCATTTGAAACAAGAATTGCAAGATTTAGAAGCAGAGTTAGAAGATATTCAATTTGATTTGATGGTTAATAAAATAGGTACTGCTAAGCTATTCTTTTTTGAAAAAGGACTTTCTGGAGAAGACGAGTTGTACATTGATGAAGATTGGAAGTTATTGTCAAATATAACTTTAGAAGAATTAGAAATGTTGTTTGAAGCCGAAGATAACGAGCTTAGGGTAAAAACATATGAAAAAGGTGCATTTAATGTTGACATTACAAAGTTGCTTATAGATATTAAAGAACCAAGTAGTCTACTTAAGAAAAAACGAGATAAAAAAATTAATGAAGTAAATCAATTAAAGGATAAAATAACAGCTTTTCAGCGACTGTCACTACAAGAAAAATTGAGGTTATATCCTAACTTAGCGAATTCTATCTTCGACTTACCAACGGAATATTCAAACGATACTAAAAGTCAAGAGAATATTTTAATTAAAATTCCTTCATATCATAAATTAAAAGTTACAATTAGGGAGAAAGCTTTTATCCTTTTTTTAATAACAAATGGTTACCTAGCAGAAGATTACTCTTCTTACTTATCAATTTTTTATGAAGGAAAAAGCCTCACAGCGAATGATAAAAACGTTTTGGTTAAGATAAAATCAAATCAAAGAATAGAATTTAATGAAGATTTATCTGATTCCTCGGTTGTTATTGAAAACCTATCTATCAAAGACTTTGAAAGCCCCGGTATACTTAACAAGAATATGTTGCTGTATTTGTTTTCTGATAAGTATAAGGATAAAGAAAATGTTCGTGATGTAGTTTTGAAAAATTGGTTTAATCAAGATGAGAATATCTATTTAGAACAATTAGATATTTTACTAAATGAAGAGAAAATATCTAAAGTAATATTTAAAATGATTGAGATTTTCGGTGTAGATTTTTTTAGAAAATCTAAGGAAAGTATGAAATCAAAATTAGTGAATTTAATAATTAGTTCAACTATCTTGGAAGAGAGTTATTTCGGATACCGAGATGGAGTTCCTTTTAATACTATATTGAATGAACCTTATTTTAATGAGGAGCCAGAACCAGAACCAGAATATTTATTAAGAGAAAATATAATATCAAGACCTCATTTCTTTAGTGAAATGGAAAATTTTATAGAGAAAAGTAAACTAATTGAAAGTCTTGCAAGTTTTAATAATAATGATGAAACGTATGATGATGCCAAAATATTATTTGAAGATATCGACATGGGAGACTTAAGTGGTCAGGAATTTAAATTATTTATTGAATTAGAATTATTTGATTTTAACACGAAAATATTTGAATCTATTTTAAATTATGGTGAGAATGAAATGGTTAAGGAAGTATCTTATGAGAATATTTTACAAATGGAAAATCAAGATTTAATAACTAATATTCAAGATAATTTAGATGAATTTATAAGAGATGTGTTATTGGAGTTAGAAGTATTACATGAGACCGAAGAGAGTTTCATAGAAATGTTAAATTTATATGATGAAGAAGATGCTGAGTATATTAGATATGGGGAACTAATCAGTCGTGCGAATACTAAAATTTTTGATATTTCAAGGATTAAGAATCAGAAATTATGGAATAAAATATTTGAATTTGAAAAGTATAAATTAAATTGGTTAAATTTAATGACCTTCAAGACTTCTGAAAAAGTTGATTTGGAATATTTAAGAATTATTTTTAATGATTCAAGTATCATTCCGTATCTTAAAAGTGATTATGAACAATTTTCTGATAAAACTAAATCTGATACTGAAAACTTACTGAAAGGATTAGTTGATAAAAAAATAATAGATGTAAATGAAAATAATTTAGAAATTTTAAAACTTTCAAAATATGAAGCTTATCATTTGGATGCAACAAGTGTTAAATTTTTAATTAGTAATGACTTAGTAGTTTTTGATATTGAAACACTTGATGAATTTAGAGATTTTGATTTAAAAGATAAATTACTTTTAAATTTCCAAGATGATTATGTAGAAAATGCAAATGAAATCATGCTAACTATCAATGAAATTATTGGTTTAATTAAAGGATGGAACACATCTGATTTATTAAGGTTAATTAATTTACTATTTACCAAAGAATTCCCAGAACTATTCGTAGACCAGAAATTTATAGACACTCTTTTATCTGAGCAAATCATAATCACAGATGAGCAGATGAATAAACTAATAAACTTAAATTCAAGTATTGATTCAATTCAAGAGTATTTTATTTTCAATATAAATAAGGGAATGTTAGACCAGGAAACTATAGAAACTGTATTAACTACTATCTATGAAACGTCTATTAATACATTGACATCAGACGATTTTGAAGTGATTTTTAGTCAATCGTTTGACAGTGAATTATTTGTCAAGTATATGAATTTTGTATTTAGAAAATTTAAGTACACCGATGAACAATATGAAATTGTAGAAACTTGGCTGAAAAACAAGAAATCCCTTATAATCAATTGTACATAGATGGTAGAATGCGTGAAATTGTACTTGAAAATAACAGTATGATAAGGGAACTATTGGATAATTTAATAGATGTCGGAATAGTTTCATCTTACAAAGAAAAAGAACCAGAAAAACTTAGTGTATATGTAAAACGAAATAAACCTGAATCGAAAGTTGAAGTTAAATTACTATAATGTTATTGAATAATTTTGATTAGCTAACAATTAAAAATACATCTATCTGATTTTATTATTTTTTAATAAAATTCTCTGGACTACTGACCAAATAGCGATTTTTTTATCTTTTGTGTCAGTAGTCCATGCCATTTTTGAGTGTTTTTTAGCTGTTTTTAAGGTATAATTTAACTATAAAAATTGAATAAAAGAGTATCAGAATCTTTGTGAAATTTTGCGTTGTAATGAACTTGAGTTGGTCATATTACCAACTGCATTCTGCTGGCGAGGAGATTGATATTGTCAACCTAGGACTTATATATGAAGTGAATTTAGATGATGATGGTTATTGTGAAGTCAAAATGACATTGACAACTATGGGGTGCCCTTTAGCAGATGTCATCACAGAAGAAATCCATCAAGCATTACGTGACATTGAAGAAGTCAAAGAAGTCGAAGTAAAATTAGTGTGGTACCCGGCATGGACGACTGATAGAATGAGTAGATATGCGAGGATTTCGTTAGGGATTAGATAGAAAATAATAGTTATTTTTATAGATATACTAAATAAATACTCGATGAATATAATAAAAGTTTTTTCATTACCTAGCTAATTAAAAAATTTTTACTGAACTAAAATTAAAAATCAATGAGTCTAACGCTAAATTATTTCATCAATTAGTTAAAACCATTAGTTAACATGTTTGTTAACTAATGGTTTTTTTGTTGTTTTTTAAATCATTGATTATTAATAATAGATGATTTTGCATAAAAAATACCGTTAATAAAACGATTGTATTTTATTAATTATTTTCAAAAATCAAAAATTAATAGCCCTTAATTCATTAATTTGCTATAATAACTTTACTATTAAAGATGAAGAGGAGAATATAGTTCGTGTTTAAACAAATTATTAAAGGGACGGCCTTTACTAGCCAGTCTAAAACCATGGTTAATAGTTTAGTCGACGTATTGTTTTGTATTAATGAAGAAGGCATAATTGAAAAAATTATTTCACCTGAAGAGCCGAACTATCAGCAAGTGTTAGTAGCAGCTAAGTCTGATGGAATATTAAAAGAATTAGCGTCAAGTGAGTATTTATTACCTGGCTTTATTGATTTACATGTGCATGCACCACAGTGGCCACAGGCAGGACTAGCATTAGACCGTCCATTACATGACTGGTTAAATACTTACACGTTTCCATTGGAAGCAAAATATGCAGATGTTGAGTTTGCTGAGAAAGTTTATAGCCATTTAGTGGATCGTTTATTGTCTTTAGGAACAACCACTGCCTTATATTTTGCGACGGTTCATAAAGAAGCGAGTGTTGTTCTGGCGAAAACTTGTGCAACAAAAGGACAACGTGGATTAGTTGGGAAAGTCGTGATGGATCATCCAAATGAAAATCCAAGTTATTATCGTGATGCGTCAACGGAGCAAGCGCTTAGTGATACGGAAGCCTTTATTCAAGAAGTGCAGGAACTAAATCAAACAACCAAACAAGGTGTTTATCCTGTGGTAACGCCACGCTTTATTCCAAGTTGTACGGATGAAGCTTTACAGGGATTAGGTCAACTAGCAGAAAAGTATGATACGCATATTCAATCACACTGTAGTGAAAGTGACTGGGAGCATCAGTACGCTTATAATCGTTACGGAAAGTCAGATACCGAGATGTTGCATTCATTTGGTTTATTAACAGATAAATCAGTGATGGCTCATGCGGGACTATTATCAGATGCAGATATGCAGCAATTTGCGGATACTGGAGCTGCGGTGGCACATTGTCCAATCTCTAATGCGTATTTTGGCAATGCTGTGACACGTGTCAAACAATTAATGGATGACTATCAGGTAAAAGTAGGTCTTGGTAGTGATATTTCAGGTGGCTTTTCACCAAGTTTATACGATAATTTAAAACAAGCCGTTATTTCGTCACGTATGTTAGAGGACGGTGTTAATCCTCTTTTATCAGCTGAACAACGTGGCAAAGCTGAGAGTCGTTTGTCATTAAATGAAGTGTTTTATTTAGCAACAGTTGGTGGGGGTGAGGCTTTGTCGTTACCAATTGGTAAATTAGATGTTGGTTATGCTTTTGATGCACAAATTATTGATGTGACACGTTTTCCGTTTATTGAAGAAACGGATTTGGACGAGGTCTTTCAAAAGAGTTTGTATCTAACTGAGTCAGAAGATATTAAACAAGTGTTTGTTCAAGGCGAATTAGTTTATTCAAATAAGGGAGCAAAGTAGATGGAAAAGTCACAAGCAACAACAAAGTTAACAATCGGGGTTAATGACCATGTATCAACTGGTCAAGCAATTTTATTAGGAATTCAACATGTTTTGGCAATGGATGTGTACGTTGTCCCATTTTTAATTGCAGCAGCTGTCAGTATGAGTGCCAAAGATAGTTCAAGTTTAATTCAAGCAACATTTATCGCTGCGGGAATTGGGACATTCATTCAGACGTTTCTTTTTATGAAATTACCAATTGCCCAAGGGCCATCGTTTATTCCAATTGGTGCGATTATCGGTATTTATTTTGCAAATCAATCTGGAGATATGGGTTGGGGAACGGTTCTAGGTGCTAGTTTAATCGGTGCAATTATTGTGACGTTACTAGGTTTATCTGGATTATTCCACAAATTCGTGGCTTCTTTTATTCCACCAATCGTTGGTGGGACAATTATTTATGTCGTCGGGCTATCCTTAATGCCGGTTGCGATGACTGGGAATGTGTTTAATGCACCAGGCAAAATCACAGACAATTTATTAATGGCGATTATTACAGCAACGACGTTAATAACGTTGACAATGTTAGGATCACGCTTTCCAGTTAAGGGTCGTTGGCTACGTGTATCATCGGTAATCATTGCGTTAGTTGTGGGTTCTTTCGTTGCGAAGTATTTAGGTGTTCTTGATTTAAGTGCCGTTAATCAAGCATCAGCTTTTTCTATTCCACGTTTACCATTCATTAATTTTGGCTTACATTTTGATTTATCTGCTATTGTGACCATGGTCATTATTTACATGGTATTATTGGCTGAGACAACTGGTACATGGTTCGCTATCAGTCAAGCAACAGAATCGGACTTATCGCCAGAAACAATTAATCGTGGTGTAATCGGTGAAGGGATTAGCTGTATCGTATCAGCACTAGTTGGTTCAACACCAGTGACAGGTTACTCAACTAATGCCGGTATCATTTCAATTACAGGTGTAGCCAGTAAAAAAGTATTTGCGGCAGCTGGGATTTGGTTTGTAATTTTTGGTTTCTCAGGTAAGTTAGCGACGTTAATTTCTTCAATTCCTTCAGCAGTTATTGGAGGAGTGTTTGTTGTGGTGTGTGGAGTAATCGCAATTAGTGGGATGCAAGTGATTAAAGAAGTTCCGATTCGTGAAAAAGAAATGTACGTCATTTCAGTACCTATGATTGTGACGCTTGGTTTAATTTTGATTCCACAAGATTTTATTACAACATTACCACAGTTTTTACAATATCTATTTGGTTCGCCAATTGCAACAGCATCTATTGTGGCCATTATTTTAAATAAAGTCTTACCTTCAGAGAGATAAGCAGTTTTAAAAAACGCAGTGACTAATGAGAAATAGTCGCTGCGTTTTTCATTTATCTAAAAGTTTAAGAATCTCAAAACTCATTCTTGAGATGGATGACATTAGCTCACCAAATGATATAATGATAGCAAGTCAAAAACTTAATGAATGGAGCTATTTTTATGAGAAAAACACATAAATGGTTAGCAGCAATAATGCTAATGACCGGTTTATTAGTCGGTACCAAAGCTTATGCCGCAAATGAGAAAGCAAAAGATGAAGGCTGGAATGTCCCTAATATTGCCTTAGGAAATGGCTTGACTGAGACTGAAAGAACTGAAACAATTGATATTTTGACTAAGGATTTAAATAAAGTATCCGAGTTAAAAGGAATTGATACCAAAAAATATAATACATACATTGTTGATGGTAATGATTTAGTTAAATATGTGACTGATGTCCCCGATTTTACCAGTCAATCTAAAGCTTATTCAAGTGCTTATATGGCACGAACTAAGTCTGGGACTGGTGTGACTGTTGATATTGTTACACCACAAAATATTACTGCCCGTACGGAAGCAATGTATCGCTCTGCAGCCATTACGAGTGGTGTGTACGACGCTTATATCCGGATTGCTAGTGTTCGCACAATGGATGGTAGTGGTGCTTTAGCCGGTATCTATAAGATTTATGATGAAGTCGATCCAGCAGCAAATCAAGCCGATCAAACAGCTCGGGATGAAAAACGCGAAGTCGCACAAGAACAAATGCAAGTAGTATCAAATATTGACAGCCAGAATAAAGACAACAAAGACTACTCATCTGAAAATATTTTGGTCATGTTAGCCGATATTCAGCTCGAATTACAAAAAATAAATGACAAATTAGCTAAAATGTCTCAAGCTGAAAAAGAAAGTGAAGTGACGAAAGTCGTTGACCAACAAATTGAGCAAAACGGCTTGCAAAATGCTATCACACCAGAATTAAAAACGGAAGTAGTTAATAATATGGTGAATTTTTCTAGTACGAATGCCATTAACGACAAAGAAATGACAAAACAATTAACAAATTTTAAAGATGATTTGATTAAAAATGGAACAGAATTTAAAAACAACTTATTGTCTGATGAAAATGTCGCAAAAGCAAAAGAAGGAGCGACTGGCATTTGGCAAAGCATTAAAGATTTTTTTGCCAACCTATTTAAATAAATTTTTCGTTACTAAACTCACTCACACTTATTAAGCGAGTGAGTTTTTAGTTTTACACGATAATGATTTCACCATATTATTTGCTAAGAAAAATGAAATTTGTTACAATCAGTAAATCTTTTCCTGATAGATTAAGATTAGCCATTTAGCGGCGCTCATAAGGGATGTATTACATTAAGTCGCTATCCATTAAGCTTGTACTTGAGATGAATGTAGATATAAAATTAAGTCTATTTGTTAAAATAACGTAGGTTTGTTTTCGTGAGGTGTTTTTATTTTGCCTTATGTCTTAAAAATAAGACATTTGGACTAAATTTAGCCTTGTTTTAACGACATATTTCATTGTTAATAAATAGGTAGTTTGACATAATATGTAAGGGGGAAGGCGGATGTGCCTAATGTGATTATTCATTGGTTACTTTTAGTATGTTAGATAATCACCATTAGTACAGAGTCCTTTATGTAGCTTTTTTTATCGATTGAGTATCAACCGTCATCCCGTATTGATAATGATGAGATAAATGGATTTTTCAAAAATAATTTTAACTATTAGGAAATTTTTGACAAAGCTAGGGGGATTACGTGATGACTGATATTTATGAACTTGTTCAACCAAATCAAATTCTCTCTAAAATTTTTAAAAATTGTCCGGAGCGATTAATCAATCAAATGACGATTGAAAGTTATAAATCGAAAAAGATATTATTTCACCAGGGTGATTTAAGCAATTATGTGTATATCATTGTTTCCGGTACAATTAAGCGCTCTATGCTTAATGATAGTGGTAGAGAAGTGACAGTTAAAATTGATACAATTGGTGGAATGATTGGGAGCTACGAGGTTTGTTCAGGGGAATATTATCGCCTATCTGCACAAAGTATGACTGATGTGGAAGTGATTAAAATTCCCCAACAAACTTTTTTAGAATGGCGCGAAACTGATACGAATTTTTCAAAGCATCTCTTAATTTATTTATGTGGAACAATTGATTATTTGCTGAAACAAACAGCAAAGTTCAGCCTGTCGAGCATTAAAAGTCAAGTAGTCGTGGCTTTATTAGAGTTGCATAATGCGAATATTAAGATTACTAGCCATCAAGTTTGTAACTTGGTTAACTCATCAACGAGGAGTGTTTACCGTGTCATTAATGAGCTTGTAGCAGATGGCTTGATTGAAGTAAAAAATAAGCAAATCTATTTATTGAATGTAAAAAAATTAAAGAGTATAGTCAATTGGTTAAATACATAGCTAATCTAAATTAGATTAGTTATGTATTTTTTTTTATTTAGTCCTGTATAATAAAGTCATTAAGCGTAGTTATTAGTGGGAGTGAATAAAATATGCTAGATGCAGCTAAAATGATTGAAAAATTAACCAATCAAACGGTTAATTATGATAGTGTCCTAAGAAAAGTTATAAAAGATTGGCAGAATAATAATCAGCGACCTAAAATTTTATTACATAGTTGTTGTGCACCATGTAGTACATATACGTTGGAGTTCTTGACTGATTTTGCTGATGTTACCATTTATTTTGCCAACTCAAATATTTATCCGCGAAGTGAATATCTCAGACGTGCTAAAGTTCAACAAGAATTTATTAGTCAATTTAATTATCAAACTGGGAAAAATGTTGGTTACATTGAGGCCGATTATCAGCCAAATGAATTCATCAAAATGGTGCAGGCCCAAGGCTTACAAAATGAACCTGAAAAAGGTAAGCGTTGTACAGCGTGTTTTCAGATGCGTTTAGATTTAGTTGCTGATGAGGCGTTAACGAGAGGATTTGATTATTTTGGTAGTGCGTTAACTATTTCGCCTCAAAAAAATGCTCAACTCATCAATCAAATTGGCTTAGACGTGCAAAAAATTTATCAAGTCAATTATTTACCAAGTGATTTTAAGAAGAACGGTGGTTATCAACGGTCAATCGAGATGTGTCGAACATACGATATTTATCGTCAATGTTATTGTGGCTGTGTTTTTGCGGCTAAGCAGCAAGAAATTGATTTGAAAGTAATCAATCAAGAAGCCAAAAAATTTAATGAAAATAGAATGATTATCGAATGATAAATTTTCTGGAATAATTTTTTTATTACAGTTTTTTTGACATTTTTTTCAGAAAAGGTTTTTAATTGTGAAGAAGTCTGTTATAATCATTTAAAATGAGAAAATGATTAGAAGGGTTTTGTGGATATGATAAAAATGTGGCGGAGTTTGTCTTTAATTAAACAAATTATTATTGGAATTGGAATTGGGATTTTATTAGGACTAAGTTTGCCAACCTGGAGTGGTATTAGTTTACTTGGGGAACTATTTATTGGAGCATTGAAAGGTATTGCCCCAGTATTAGTCTTTTTTTTAATCTTAGCATCGCTTTCTCGGCATGTAAAAGGTCAAAAAACGCATATGAAAACTGTTATTTCTTTGTATTTAATTGCGACATTTGTAGCTGCTTTGGTTGCTGTCATCGCTAGTTATCTTTTTCCTGTTGCTTTAGTATTACCAGAAGTAGTTGAAGCTCAGCAAGTTCCGGATAACATACAAGAAATTATTTCAAGTATTTTATTAAATGCTGTGGGCAACCCATTTAAAGCGATTATTGATGGTAATTATTTATCAATTTTATTCTGGGCATGTTTAATGGGACTTGGTCTACGAGTGGCATCTAAAGAGACTAAACGAGTCATTTCTGATATTGGTGATGCAGTCAGTGACATTGTTCAAGTCATTATTAAATTTGCTCCGCTAGGAATTATCGGTTTGGTATATAATTCAGTTGTTACTGTTGGATTATCTGGTATGGCAGATTACGTCAAAATAATTATATTAGTCGTAGGTTCAATGCTATTCGTTTCTTTTGTCGTTTATCCGTTGATGGTTTTTCTTTTATTGCGACAAAATCCTTACCCATTAACTTTCGATACAATGAAGGAAAGTGGTATTCCTGCTTTTTTCACTCGAAGTTCAGCGGTGAATATTCCAATTAATATGGAGTTGTGTGAAAAATTAGGCTTAGACCGTGACTCGTATTCAATTTCCATTCCCTTAGGAGCTAGTGCAAATAGTGGTGGTGCCGCTATGACTATTACCATTATGACTTTGGCAGCAGCGCATACATTAAATATGGAAATTCCATTTTTATTAGCCTTCTTACTTTGTTTGTTATCAGCAATTGCTGCAACAGGTGCTTCGGGTATTGCCGGAGGTAGTTTGCTTTTAATTCCCTTAGCATGTAGTTTATTTAATATTCCCAACGATGTTGCTATGCAAGTAGTGGGTATTGGTTTTGTTATTGGCGTTATTCAAGATTCTGTCGAAACAGCCGTTAACTCAGCAAGTGATTTATTGTTTGCAGCAACAGCTGAATTTTATGATTTGAAAAAAGCCGGACATCCCGTTGATGTGACTGAACGTGTCCGCCAAGCAAAATCTCTTTAACATGTGAATAAAAAGCATGACTGACAAATGTTAATTTTTGCCAGTCATGCTTCTTTTGTATCTGTCTTTTTCACGAAGAATTGTGTATTCTAATAACATAGATAAGTGAAGGGAGTGTGGGAGACGATGGCTAATTTTTATAGTCGCCGTGCAACATTAGAAGATTTACCAGCTATTATGGATGTGATTGCTTCTGGAGTTGAGATACTAAAAAAAAGAGGAGTACCTCAGTGGCAAGCAGAAAATCAGCCTAATACTACAGTAATATCAGCTGATATTGCTGAAGACACTTGCCATGTTTTAATTATAGACGGTAAAATTAGCGGTGTTGCCTGTTTACAAACATTACCGGAAGTGTCATATGACACATTAAATTCTGGGGCATGGCTAACTAGTGAGACACATTATGCAACTATTCATCGGTTTGCTATTTGTTCAGATATAGGTGTTAAAGGAATGGGACATATTTTTATGGGGTATCTGCTCTCTTTTGCCATCTCTTTAGGTTATGATGATGTTAGAATTGACACACATTCCCAAAATTTAGCCATGCAACGAGTCATTAAACGGGCAGGTTTTGTTGAGTGTGGTGACATCTTGTTACCTATTAAAAATGGTGAACGCCTTGTTTACCAATGGTTAAGACCGCTTTAGTCAGGAAAAAAACTAAAGTTAAAAAGCATTCTTTTTGCATAATTTATGTTATACTTTCTTTTGTTCTAATTATCATTAGTATCAATAAGATTAGTTGTAAAGAGGAGAGTACAAATGAAGCAGTTGAAGGTTCACGATTTAATTTCTGTTGGTATTTATGCCGCAATTTATTTTTTAATGGTTGCTATTGCAACAATGTTGCTAAGATTTACTGTTCCAGTATTTAATTCAATTTTAATTCCTGGTTTTTCGGCTCTTTTATCCGGAACAGTCTATCTATTAGTCATCAATAAAATCCCCAAATTTGGTGCGATTACATTGGTTGGCTCGGTGATGGCGCTTTTCTTTTTAGTCTTTGGCTATTTTCCATTAGCTTTTTTACCAAGCGTTCTTTTTCCGTTATTAGCGGATATTGTTATGTATAAGACTAGCCTAGTTAAAGAAATGAAATTGCCCCTTAGTTACATTATTTTCGGCTTTGGTTTAACGGGGCCTATTATCCCATTATGGTTCATGAAGGATTCCTATATCAATGTTTTAATAAAACATGGTAAAGACCAAACCTATATTGATAGCGTCTTTGCACCTATCACCACGGGAACATTTTTTGTGTCATTTTTAGTGACAATTCTTGGTGGGGTGATTGGCCTAATTATTGCGAAAAAGATTTATGCGAAACATTTTGCAAAAGTCAGTAAATAGGAGTAAAACGAATGAAAAAAAAGCAAGTCATTGCTTTTGATCCGCGAAGCAAATTAGTGACAGTTTTTGTTGCTAGTTTGCTTTTAATGTTACGGGTTAATTGGCAAGTGGAACTAAGTTTTGTGCTTTGCCTCTCCGTTCTGTTAGGTTTGAATGGTGGGCTACGAAAGGCTAGCTGGTTACTAACGATGTATTTAACATTATTACTGATTAATCGGATAGTTCTAACAACAATTACAGGACCAATCACGGCTTTTTTAGCTTTTTTATTGGTAGCGTATCAATTATTATTACCACCTGTAATGGCCTCAGCTTTCGCCGCGAATCAAACAGCAACAAGTGAGTGGATTGCGGCGCTAAAGAAAGCGAGAGTCCCAAACTTTATATTAATTCCCTTCATTGTTGTTTGTCGCTTTTTTCCCACGTTAATGGCCGACGTTAAACGAATTCGTCAGGCGATGATTTTACGTGGGATTGCAACATCTAATCTTTCCTTATTTAAGCAACCCCTCAATACATTAGAATATCTTATTGTGCCAATTTTAATGTCGGTTGAAAATACTTCGCTCGATTTATCGGCAGCAGCTTTAGTCAGAGGATTGGGGAATAAAGGCACTCATACTAGTGTCTATGTCATTAAATTTGGTTGGTCAGACTATTTGCTAATCTGTATTATGGGCTTATTTGTGGGATTAGGAGTGTATTATCGATGATTACATTTAAACAAGTTAATTTTTCTTATGTGGATGAGTCTACCCTAACGAAACTTGATTTAACGATTCCAAAAGGACAATGCGTGGTTCTATGTGGTGCGAGTGGTTCGGGTAAATCAACAGTGATTCGTTTGTTAACGGGATTGATTCCTGAACTTTATACTGGAACAATCACAGGCGAGGCAACTGTGGCTAATATGACTTTACCACCAGTTGATTTTGAAGAATATGTTAAGCAAATAGGCGTTGTATTTCAGAATCCTAAAACGCAATTTTTTACCAATAATGTTTATTCAGAGTTGGCATTTAATATGGAAAATTATGGTACGTTACCTAGTATCATGCAAGAACGGATTGCTTCAATTAGTGAAACATTTCGTTTATCTAATTACTTGGACAAGAGTATGTTTCATTTGTCTGGTGGTGAAAAGCAACGAATTGCATTTGCTTCGGTATGCATGATGCCACATCAAGTCTATTTATTAGACGAACCATCAAGTAATCTAGATTTACCCACGATTGCGATTTTAAAAGAGTATATTCAATGGCTAAAAACGACTGGTGCGACAATTATTGTTGCAGAACACCGTCTAGCTTATTTGATGGATGTTGCTGATCGTTTTGTATATTTAGATAGTGGACGAATACAAGCGGATTGGTCTAAAAAGCAGTTACTTGAATTGACCCATGATGATTTAAAAACGTTAGGGTTACGACAACTAATAACGACACCTATTCAATTAAAAGCTTCGGCTGTGATTGACAATACTGTGACTGCTGACGAATTAGTCATTAGTAACCTCCATTACACACCTAAAAAGAATCAAGATTTTCATTTAATGATTGATGAGTTACATTTGTCTAATCAAAAAATTGTTGGTATTGTGGGGCCAAATGGCTCTGGAAAGAGTACGTTATCCTATCTGTTAACTGGATTAACACGTTTTAAAAAAGGTAAAATTATGCTCAACGGACAGGCCTTGACGCACAAACAATTGATAAACCAAAGTTTTCTTGTAATGCAAGATGTTAATTTACAATTATTTTTCGAATCAGTTTACAAAGAGCTTACTGTTAAAGCAAAGCGTATGGAGCTCTTTGCTGACGTTGTGGAGAGACTTAATTTATCTGAGTTATTAGATCGTCATCCACAATCACTATCTGGTGGAGAAAAACAACGTGTCGCTATTGGTATTGCAGTTTTATCCGGGAAAAAAGTCATTATTTTAGATGAACCAACAAGTGGTTTAGATTTGAAAAATATGCTTGAAGTGAGTCGAGTGATTCAGTGGCTACATGATTTAGGAACATTTGTGATTATCATAACACATGATATTGAGTTTATTCAGACAACCTGCCACCAAGTTGTTAGACTAGTAAATGGTCAAATAGCTGAGAGTGAGCAATGAATTATGCTATAATATGACATATATTAAATTTTACTTAAGAAATAAATGAGGTGAGTTATATGTCATTACTAATTTATCAGTTGTTTTTTCTTCTTTTTATCCCACTTTTATTTTTTGGTTATTGGGTCTATTACCGACCAACAAGTTTGTGGACAGGTTTCTTTTTCTTGATTTTAATCGGGGGATTGTATTTGAGCTTAGTCTTACAAGTAGAGCAAATTAGCCAGATTTGGGCATTAATTCTTGCGATACCAATTGTCTTACTATTAATTGCGGTAGCTTTTTTTGGTATCTTTGCAGTTGTTATTATGCTTTTTTGGAATGAAGGCGTCCTTTTAAAACGTGAGGGACTATCGCTAGCCAATCTATTACCGGCACTATTGTCAATTGCGTTAATTGCTTTTCAAGTGTTAATTGGTTACATTGCGTTTAGTAGTCATAATAATATTGTTAAAAGTTTTGCTTCTTTTTTAACGACAGTTTTTGTGTATATGGTATTTGTTTTCTTTATGTATGCTCTGACTTCTATAGTTTACAATAAGTTCCCTTTACATAAACCCGTCGATTATATTGTTATCTTAGGTGCTGGTTTAATTAACGGAGAGAGAGTGACACCACTTCTAGCATCAAGAATCGATGCAGGCCTTAAATTATACGATAAACAAGTTGCTAAGTTGAATCATCATCCAACGATTATTTTATCTGGCGGACAAGGTGCAGATGAGAAAGTCTCAGAAGCACAAGCAATGATGGATTACGTTATGAGCCAAGAGAAAACAATTGAAAAAATTTACTTAGAAGAAGAATCTAAAAATACTTGGGAAAACATAAAATTGTCTAAAGCTATTATCTCAAGAAATGATGATATTATGGATACAAGTAATGTTTCCATTGTGATAGCATCAAATAACTATCATGTTTTACGTGCCGGAAAGATTGCAGCTAGACAAGGAATCTTGGCAAGAGCAGTTGGTTCGAAAACGCGCCTTTATTATTTACCTACTGCTTTTATTCGTGAATACATTGGCTATTTGCAAATGACTAGAAATCGACATCTAATTATTATTGGGTTAATTTTTGCTATTTCTTTTGTTATGCCAGTTGTACTAAATATGCTAATAAAATAAACAACTATAAAAAGTCATTAATGGCTTTTTATAGTTGTTTTTACATATATAAAATACTTTTTATTTGATTTATGTATATTAAAAATGTATACTATAACCATACTCAATACGAGGAGGAATGTTTTATGTTAACAGCAACAAGTACATTTAAACTAAATGATGGTCATGAAATTCCAGTGATTGGTTTCGGAACTTGGCAAACACCAAGTGGTCAAGTCGCAAAAGAATCAGTTATGGCAGCTTTAGCTGATGGCTATCGTCATATTGACACAGCAGCCATTTATGGTAATGAAGAAAGTGTTGGAGAAGGCATTAAAGATAGTGGTGTGCCCCGTGAAGAAATCTTCTTAACTACCAAATTATGGAATTCTGAACATACCTATGATAAAGCCTCTGCCGCTATTGATGAATCGTTGAAGAAATTAGGAACGGATTATTTAGATTTGTATTTAATTCATTGGCCAAATCCACTTGCCTATCGAGATGATTGGGAAAAAGCAAATAGTGAGGCTTGGCGAGCAATGGAAGATGCTGTTAAAGCTGGTAAAATCAAGAGTATTGGGGTATCTAATTTTAAACCACATCATATTGATGCTTTGATGAAAACTGCAACTATCAAGCCAGTAATTAATCAAATCTTTTTAAATCCTAGTGATTTACAACCTGAAGTTGTTGATTATGCGACTAAGCACGATATTCTTTTAGAAGCTTATAGTCCTTTAGGTACCGGTAAAATTTTTGAATTGGATGAATTAAAGACAATTGCAGCTCGTTACAATAAATCTGTTGCCCAAGTTGTTTTACGTTGGGGATTACACCATAACTTTTTACCTTTACCAAAATCAGTAACACCATCACGAATCAAAGAAAATCTTGATATCTTTGATTTTTCTTTAAGCGATGACGATATTAAATTGATTGATGGTTTATCTGGTAAATTTGGTAAAGCACCAGATCCTGATAAAGTAGATTATTAATTGTTAGTCAATTAATCAAATACATAACCTTTGTTTCAAGCAAAGGTTATGTATTTTTTTGTTTTAACCTAATGATTTACTTATGGTATGATAGGAAAGAGTCTTTTATTATTAGGTATAAATAATAGAAATATAGAAAGAGGGTTATAATGAAAAATTTAGTGAGTGTTATTGTTATTAGTTTGTTTGTTTTTTTAGGTGGCATAACTGTTTTAGGCGCTGAGGAGCAGCCATCGATGCTTGAATTAGTCCAAGCAACCCAGGCTAAAGTTGATTCTAAAAATGAACCGAAAGCTGCTGTTTTAATTGATGTTAATACTGGTAAATTACTTTGGGAAAAAGAAGCAGATTTAAGTCATAATCCCGCCAGTATTATCAAATTATTAACTGCTTATAAGGTTTTTGAAGCAATTGAAGAAGGTAAATTCACGTTAGAAACTAAAGTAACTGCGACACCTAGATATGAGCAAATAGCTGGTATTTATGCATTGAGCAATAATAAAATTAAAAATAACGTAGCATATCCAGTAAAAGAACTTTTATCTATGATGTTAGTGCCATCTTCTAACGTTGCGACAATCATGTTAGCTGAATTGGTTGAACCAGATGCGGCTGTTTATTTAAAAGAATTAAATCAATTATGTCAAGATTTAGGGATGACCAATACGACAATCTATAATGCGACTGGGGCACAAATTTCTGCGTTCCAGGGGTTATATGCTGCAAATAATGAAACTGAGTCAGAGTTAGAAATGACACAAGATAATAAAACAACAGCTCGTGATTTAGCCATTTTTACCCGTGATTTATTAATAAAATATCCTGAGATTTTGACTTATACAAGTGAATCAGAGGTAAAAGTGATGTCTGGTACAGCTTACGAAGAATCATTTGAAAGCTACAATTATTCATTGCCTGGTCTTGAATATGCGTTTGAAGGAGTCGATGGATTAAAAACGGGATCTTCGGTATCTGGTGCATTTAATATTGATGGGACTGCTAAACGTGGTGATATGCGCCTAATTGCGATTGTTTTAGGTGTTGGCAATTGGTCCGATCAAAATGGTGAGTACTATCGTCATCCATTTATGAATGCTTTATTTAATTATGGCTTTAATAATTTTGCGTATCAAGAAGTATTGTCAAAAGGAAAACATGAG
This sequence comes from Vagococcus penaei, assembly GCF_001998885.1. Taxonomy (NCBI): domain Bacteria; kingdom Bacillati; phylum Bacillota; class Bacilli; order Lactobacillales; family Enterococcaceae; genus Vagococcus; species Vagococcus penaei. The sequence continues at coordinate 501,167 of NZ_CP019609.1, read as the reverse complement.
ATTGACGGAACAGCAGTCGAACTTACTGAATCGTTTAAAGATACAGTGAAAAAAAATCAACCTGCAGCTTTTAAAATTGTTGATGATTCAACCATTGAATTAAAAAATCCATTGCCGACGATATCGCCATTAATTAAAGAAACATCAGTTAAATTGGCGACAAAAGAAAACGATGGCTTTTTAAAGACTCCAACAGAACAAAAAGAATTACAATTTATTACTAAAAATATTAAGTATTTAGGTGCAGGCTTTATCGTAATTGTTTTTATCGGTTTATTTATTTTTATTGTGTCAAATAAAAAGAGAAAAAAACGAGTAAAATCAAGATATCGCAATCGTAGTGAGCGCCACAAATCCTAAAAATATTTAAGTATCATTTGAAACTATAATTTAAAGGAGAAATGTGATGAACAAATTGTTAAAAATTCTAACTAACCGAGCCATTATCGTTGGCTTGTTAATGGTTATTCAATTAGCGGTTTTATTTTCAATTGTGTATCGCTTTAGTGAGTACTTTGTTTACTTCTATTTTATTTATCTTTTGATTTCTGTTGCCGTTATTTTAAAAATTATTAATAGCCGGAGTAATCCCGCTTATAAAATAGCTTGGCTTATTCCTATTATGATTTTACCAGTTTTTGGGACAATTATATATTTGGTTTTTGGTCGAATCCGCTTTAGTAGTGAAGATAAGCGTGAGATGCTCCATATTCAATCAGAGGAACGAAGAATATTAAGAAGTACTTGTAGTGAATTAAGAATTGAGGATAACATTGACGCGCAACTCCAAGTTAATTATCTGGCTGGTCGTGGTGAAAGTACGCTATTTAATCGCACAACCAGTCATTATTTTCCATTCGGTGAAGACGTATTTGTTGCGATGTTAGAAGAAATTGAAAAAGCCGAACACTATATTTTTATGGAATATTTTATTGTTCAGGAAGGTTACATGTGGGATACGCTATTGGAAGCACTCGTAAAAAAAGTGAACGAAGGTGTCGAAGTCCGATTTATTTACGATGACTTGGGTTGTCTGTTTACGCTACCTGCTAATTACGATAAAAAATTAAAAAGTCTAGGTATTAAGTGTGGTGTTTTTAATCAATTCTCACCGATTTTATCGTCAATTTTCAATAATCGAAATCACCGTAAAATTACGGTGATTGATGGTAAAGTTGCCTTTACAGGCGGGATTAATTTGGCAGATGAGTACATTAATAAAATTGAACGCTTTGGGCATTGGAAGGATAATGGGATTTTACTTCGTGGTGAAGCGGCTTGGGGCTTTACACTTTTATTCCTATCATTGTGGCGTTTCGTTGATAAGACGTCAACAGACAATCCTTATGATTATCGTCCTGATTATCGTCCTGGTGAATTACCAGAATCTATTGGCTACTATTTACCTTATGTCGATTCACCTTTTGATAAAGAAACGGTTGGCATGAATGTTTATTTAAACTTGATTAGTCGTGCAAAAGAATCTATTTATATTACGACACCCTACCTGATTATTGATAATACATTGACAGAGGCGTTAAGTAATGCAGCTAAAAGTGGCATAGATGTTAGAATTATCACCCCACATATTCCTGATAAATGGTATGTTCATGAAATTACACGTTCTAATTATGCTCGTTTGATTGAAGTCGGAATTAAAATTTTTGAGTATACACCTGGATTTATCCATTCGAAAACTTTTGTTGTTGATGGTGAGTATGCTACTGTTGGAACTGTGAATCTAGATTATCGTAGTTTATTTTTACATTTTGAATGTGGTGTTTGGATGTATCAGACAGAGTCTGTAGTAGAATTATTAAAAGATCATTTAGCGACAGAAGAAAAAAGTCAGCTAATTACATTAAAAGAGGCGAAGAATGTGCCATGGTTTAAAAAAGTTTTACGTGCAGTCATTGGTGTGTTTTCACCATTATTATAAATTAAATCGATTAATTTAGGTTTGAGTTAAGCATATTTCTATATGTTTTAACTCAAACTTTATTTGTTTAATAACTTTTTAAATTACATTCTTTCTCATTGAAAAACTTGACTAGACGTGAGATACTCATAGAGTGTTTTAACTAGAACTCTCAAATATTTTTTCTTTAATAAAACATTATTTGATAGTTAAATGTAGGATTGAAAGGATTAATTGATTCATGGTAAATAATAAAAAAAATAATAAATCTTCGCTAAAATCTAAGAAGAATAAATCACAACGTAAAAGCCATATTCCATTAAGACTAAATATTTTATTTTTTATTGTGTTTCTTCTTTTTTTTATATTAGTCGTTCGATTAGGTGATTTGCAAATCATGCAGAAAGATAAATTTCAAAAAATTGTCGAATCCGGACAGAAAACAGTTGTAAAAGAGAATGCTCCAAGGGGTGCCATCTATGATGCCAGAGGACGCGTTTTGGTTGGTAATACATCAAAGCAATCAATCATATTTACAAGAAGCCCGGGTATGTCTGCTGGTGATATTAGAGAGTTAAGTGATAAAATTGTTTCATTAATTGCTATTGAACCAGATAAATTATCTGATCGTGATAAGCGTGATTATTGGTTGTCTGATTCAAAAAACTTTGAGCAAGCAGCTAAACGTGTCAAGAGTACTGAGAAGTTAAATAAACATGGGGAACAGTTATCTGAAGGGGCACTTTATTCGAAAATTGTTGAGAAAGTTACAGACGATGAAGTGAACTTTAATCAAGATGATTTAAGGCGCGCTACTGTGTTTAAACGAATAAACGGGGCTGGTAGTTTACAATCTGTTGTATTAAAAAATGACGGAGTGACACCTGAAGAAATTGCTATTGTTGGTGAAAATTCATCCAACATTCCAGGTATTAGTGCAGGGGCTGATTGGGATCGTGATTATCCAGAAGAAGATCAAATTCGATCAGTTTTAGGCGTTGTTTCATCAGAAAAGCAAGGTTTACCCGAAGATAAACTTGAAAAGTATCTTAAAAAAGGTTACGAACGCAATGAACGTGTTGGTTTAAGCTATCTAGAAGAATCATATGAAGATGTATTACGTGGTAAAAAAGGTGAGTCAGAAGTTGTTATTGATAAAAATCAAAAAATCCTTTCCAAAAAAGCAATCAAAGACAGTGAAAAAGGCGATAATTTGAAATTAACATTAGATTTAGAATTTCAAAAACGTGTGGAAGCTATCACGAAACAATATTATAATGGCTTGATTGCATCTGGACAAGCTAAATATTCAGATGGTATTTATGTGGTTGTGACTAATCCACAAAATGGTAATATCCTATCGATGGTAGGATTAAATCATGATATTAAAAGTGGAAATTTGACGGATGATACAATTGGTACTTTTAATAAAGCATATGTTCCTGGATCATCAATTAAGGCAGCTACAATTATGTCTGGATATGAGAATGGTGTAATCAAAGGCAATCAAACAATGATTGATGAACCAATTATTTTAGATGGTGGACAAGTCAAGTCGTCACTATTTAACCCATATGGCTCTGTTCCATTAACAACTGAACAAGCTTTGGAAGTCTCCTCAAATACTTATATGATGAAAATTGCTTTAGGTATGATGGATACAGAGTATGTTCCTAATTTTTCGTTACCAATGAGAACCGATGTTTATGGAAAATTACGAAAAACATATGAAGAGTTTGGTCTCGGTGTGCCAACAGGTATCGATTTACCTAACGAAACAGTTGGGGTAATTAATAAAACGTATAAAGATAAAAATGGTAATTATATTCCTGGTATTATGGGGAACTTACTCGATTTATCTTATGGAAACTATGATACTTATACACCGATGCAGTTAAATCAATATGTATCAACTGTTGCTAACGGTGGTAAACGAGTTGCTCCACATATTGTTGAAGGTGTTTATGACACTGCAAATGATGGGACAATTGGTAAGTTGAAAAGTAAAGTTGAACCTAAGGTAATGAGTACTATTGAGGGTAGGGATAAAGAGTTTGAAATTATTCAAAATGGTATGCGTCGGGTTATTACAGGTCCAATGGGGACGGCTAATAAACTAAATGGTGCGACCATTCAGCCAATTGCTGCGAAAACTGGGACTGCTGAAACGGTTATCGCTAATCCGAATAACTCCAAAGAGTTTATTTCGACAATCAATAGTACAATCGTTGGTTATGCACCTTTAGACAATCCAGAGATTGCTGTAAGTATTGTGATTCCTAATTTGACAAATGATGACTATGGGGTAAATGCTGATATTTTAAGAGACGTTATCAATGCTTATTTTGAAATTCAAGCAAATCCGACACCAATTGCAGTTGAGTCAAAAAAAGATTAAAAATTTGTAAAGTAAAACTACTTAACAAATTTTGGGAAAAGGGTAGAAATTTCATTTAAAAGATGATATGATATTCAAGTGTCAAGTGATACTTGAATATTCATATATGGAGGAAATTAACATGCGCGTAAACATTACTTTAGAATGTACAGAATGTAAAGAAAGAAACTATCTTTCAAATAAAAACAAACGTAACAACCCTGACCGTTTAGAAGTTAAAAAATATTGTCCACGTGAACGTAAAGTTACTTTACACCGTGAAACTAAATAATCAGTGTAGATAATAAGCTAGAAGCCTTTTTTAATAAGGTTTCTAGCTATTTTTTTTGCTTAATTTATAAAAAGTAACGTTTAAAGCAACTGATAATTACTTAATTGTTGCATGTTGCGTCACCAAATTCTTTTCCAATTAATTTCTAGGTATTTTAACCTATTTTTCCCTCTTTAATTTCCTCTAGCTGAGAAGTAAAAATGCGTGATTGTTTAGTCCGATAGACTCTGATTTATTGACTTTTTTCTTATCATTATCCTAAATAGTAGTGAAATTTAAACGCCAAGCAATCATTGTGCTGATGGGTTTAGGGTTATTATAGTCAAGATAGACAATAGCATCATGACAAAAGACGTAATTGGCTAATCGCAAAATTTAACTGGTTTAGATATTAGAAGGATTTATTTTCTAAATAGATTACGATACTAATTGATAATTTGAAATATTTCTTATCGTTTTTTAGACAAACATCTATTTAATTGTTAAAATTGTAGTAGATTAAATAGTTTATGAAAGAAGGTGTTATCAATTAGTTTTATGAGAAAACAACAGATTATTAGTGGTTTGAATATTTTTGTTTAATTATTTAGGTGTTGTTTTTTTAAGCTGTTATACACATTTTAACCTTTAAACAAGATGTGTTTTAAGTTCAGAAAAGGAAGTGACTTTTATATGCTTGCTAATTACTCAACGATTATTGTTTTATTTGCAATTATCGCTATGGGCTATCTAATTGCTAGAAAGAAGAAATTTACTAAAGAAATTAGCGCAGCGATGTCTTTCTTTGTTATTACGTTTTCTTTACCTGCAGAAATTTTTTTAAGGATTACACGTGAATTTACCAAGAATGATCTCATTGCTGTTTTTAAGGATGCTTTGTTGCCTTTATTAGTTATTATCTTATTGTTTCTATCTGGTTTCTTTTTAGCAAAAATTTTTAATAAAGGAAATCAAACGTCTGGTGGTTTTATTCTGTGCTTTGCTTCACCGAGTGCTGCTTTTATCGGTTTTCCAATTATATTAGGATTGTATGGCGACCGAGGTTTGCCTTATGCGTTACTCTATTATATTTTGACTAGTCTTGCGACATGGACAGTTGGTGTCACATTGATAAATAAGGACGGCGACCGAATTAATGGTACTAAAACAACATTTAGTGTGATGAAGTTGGTCAAAGAAGTTTTCAGTGCCCCAGTAATAGCCTTTATTATAGCGGGTATTTTTGTTTTTATGGGTTGGCACTTACCTACAATTGGTCAAACATTCTTTAACTATATTGGTGAAACAACCTCACCACTCGCTATGCTTTTTATTGGTATGTCAATTTATGAAATTGGTCTCAGCAAGTTGAAATTTACAAAAGAAGTTTTAGGTATTCTAGTTGGACGTTTTATTGTAGCACCAATCATTGTTGTAGTATTTGCGAAATTACTAAATGTTTCCTCAATGATGGCAGCAGTTTGCCTGATTCAAGCCAGTTTACCAGTTTCTAATTCAGTCGCTATTTTAACTGGTGAACGGAATATTGACGTGGATGTGACGGATTCATCTTTAACGTATTCATTGCTTGCTTATCTTGTTATTTTCCCTGTATTAATGAAATTAATTGACCTTTTCTTTATTTAGTTAAAATAGTGTCATTAGGTAATCACGTAATAGTATGGTATAATAAATACATATTAATGATATTTATACGCAACATGTAAGTTTATTTTAAGAAGTTTATTCTTTTTGGCGTAGTTAAGGAACTACAGAAGGTGCTTAAGAGGTTGGGTTTGCACTGTTTGAACGAGAAAAAATTTATAATCGAGTAATAGTTTTGGAACACTTTAAATATAAATAAAAAATTAGTTAGATAGCCACCTTTTAAAAGGTGGCTATTGTCAATTAAGCAGAAGATTATAATCTTCTGCTTTTTTTATTATTCGTCATTTTTTGTAAAAAATAAAAAAATACTTGTAATAATTCTTTTTTATACATATAATCATATTATAAATTAACAATTTAAATAAAAATAAATAAAAATGTTCGTGTTTTTAAAAAGGAGAAACTAATGAAATCACTATCGAAAGTTATCACATCTATCAGTTTAATGGGTTCAGCTATGCTACTAACTGCTTGCGGAGCAAAAGAAGCAAAGCAAGTTGAAGCAAATGAAACGAAAGTTAAATCAATTGTCATGGTGACTGATGCCAATGGTGTTGATGATAAGTCATTCAATCAATCAGCATGGGAAGGATTAGTTGATTGGGGGAAAGAAACGGGCGCTAAAAAAGGAACGACAGGTTATGATTATATTCAATCAAATGATGCCTCAGAATTTACCACGAACATTGATCAAGCTCTGACAGCAGAATTCAATACTATCGCTGGCGTCGGCTTTTTAATTCGTGATGCGATTGAAACTGTTGCAACTCAACACCCTAGACAGCAGTTTGCGATTATTGATTCTGTGATTGAAGGTAAAAATAATGTTGTTTCAGCCACATTTAGAGATGGTGAAGTGGCCTACTTAGCCGGAATTGCAGCGGCATATACGACAACAACAAATCACGTTGGGTTTATTGGTGGAGAAGAAGGTGCGATTATTGACCGCTTTGAAGTTGGTTTTAAAAAAGGAGTACAAGATGCTGCAGAAGCATTGAATAAATCAGTTAAAGTGGATGTAAAATATGCAGCATCTTTTGCTGATCCAGCAAAAGGTAAAATGTTAGCAGCACGTATTTATCAAGATGGTGCGGATATTATCTACCACGCATCTGGTGGAACTGGTGCTGGTGTCTTTCAGGAAGCAAAAGCTTTAAATGAATCAAGTGCAGATAAAAAAGTTTGGATAATTGGTGCGGATAAAGATCAAACAGAAGATGGTAATTATAAAAATAAATCTGGAAAAGCAGATAATTTAACGTTGACTTCTGCAGTGAAACGAGTCGGATCCGCATTGAAAGATATTGCTAATAAAGCGAATGATGGTGAGTTTCCTGGTGGTGAACATTTGGAATACGGACTGTCAAATGATGGTTTAGAATTAATTGATGGTAATATGGACGACAAGACGATTCAAGCAGTAAAACAAGCAAAAGATAAAATTATTGCTGGTGACTTGATTGTTCCAAGTAAAAAATAAGGAGATGAGAAGATGGTCAGAAAGGTATATTTAAATCACGATGGTGGTGTGGATGACTTAGTATCACTATTTTTATTATTAAAAATGGAAAATGTTGAATTAACTGGTGTTGGAGTAATTCCAGCAGATTGTTATTTAGAACCGGCAGTGTCTGCGAGCCGGAAAATTATTGATAAGTTTGGCCCTAGTCAACATAAGATTGAAGTAGCAGCATCTAACTCGCGTCCAGTTAATCCATTTCCGAAAGATTGGCAGATGCATGCATTTACTGTTGATGCCTTACCGATTCTCAATGAATCTGGTGAAATTAATACGCCACTATCATCTTTACCAGCACATCGTCATCTAATTGAAACATTACATGCTAATGAAGAACCACTCGATTTAGTGTTTGTAGGTCCATTAACCGATTTAGCACGGGCATTATTAGAAGATGCAAGTATCCAAACAAAAATCAGACGTCTATATTGGATGGGAGGTACCTTTTTAGATAAAGGTAATGTCGAGGAACCAGAACATGATGGTACGGCGGAATGGAATGCTTTTTGGGATCCTGAAGCGGTCGCTACTGTTTGGAACAGTAAGATTCCAATTAGTTTAGTTGCATTAGAGAGCACCAATAAAGTTCCATTGACAAATGATATTCGTCAAATGTGGGCTAGTCAACGACGTTATGAAGGAATTGATTTTTTAGGGCAATGTTATGCAATTGTCCCACCATTAGTCCATTTTCAAACGAATTCAACTTATTTTTTATGGGATGTATTAACGGCGATTGCATTTGGGCAACCTGATTTAGTTCAATCTGAGTGTGTTCAATCTAGTGTCATTGCCACTGGGATTAGTCAAGGTCGAACGATTCGTCAGTCTACTGGTCGGCCGGTTGAGTTGGTTCACGATGTTGCACATGATGCTTTCTTTGATTATTTAACAGACTTAGCACGATAATATTTAGAGAATAATAAACGCCATGGAGATTATCTAATTTCTACGGTGTTTATTTGTGTCTTAACGTATTATGCCCCTTATGAACTATTAGGAAAAATTAAAAAAATCGGTATTCGTCTAGTGAAAATATTTTTTGAGTGGTAATTCATGATATAATAAACACACTTTAGTTTTCATGTAGAAGGGGATGGGATTATGCCAAAAAAGTGTTAAGACAAACAACATTAGCAGCAATGAGGCGTTTAGCAATTGACAATCCAGAACTGAAGAGTGAGTATGAACAAAATATTCAATCTCAATTAGTTACTAGTGCTACCTGGCAATCAGCAACGACTATCGCAATGACTTTGCCAATGTCACATGAATTTGATACTTATCCATTGATTAAGCAAGCTCTGTCAATGGGGAAACAAATTTACCTACCGAAAGTTGTTGGTAAGGGATTAATGACGTTCCATCCTTATCGGCTTGGTGATAGCTTAGTAGAATCTTCGTTTGGAGTTCTAGAACCAAATAATCCAATAACAATTGCCCAAAATGATTTAGATTTAATTATTGTACCTGGAGTGGTTTTTTCAGATGCTGGTTACCGAATTGGTTATGGTGGTGGCTTTTATGATCGCTATTTAGATGGTTATCAACAGTCAACTTGTAGTTTAGTTTTTGATCTTCAGCTGAGTAATGATTGGGAGCCAGAAAAATATGATCGAGCAGTTCAAAAAATTTATCAGTATCAGAAAGGATGATACAATGTATCAACGACAAACGCAGTGGGATAAAATTAAAGATGGACCATATATCACGTATCTGTTTTTAAGCATTCAAATTATTGTCTTTTTATTAATGGAATTTCAAGGAATTAGGCAAGGGATTTTTTCTGGTTCAGAGAATGGCGCTATTTTACAACAGTTTGGTGCCATGGTTGCGGGTGATGTCATTTATAATCATGAGTTTTGGCGTTTCGTTACACCGATTTTTATTCATATTGGCTTAGTACATTTAGCGGTGAACTCTTTGACTTTATTTTTGGCCGGACGCTTATTGGAACCGTTAATTGGTCATACACGCTTTTTTATTTTGTATTTATTAAGTGGTATTATGGGTAATTTAGTCAGTTTTGCTTTTAGTAGTCCATTGTCAATTTCTGCTGGAGCTAGCACATCGCTTTTTGGATTATTTGCAGCCTTTATTGTTTTAGGAAGACTTTTTCCAAACCAACCAATTATTCGTCAGGTGAGTCGTAATATGTTATTACTTATCGTATTGAATTTGGGGATGAACGTTTTTAGTTCTGGAGTTGATATTTTAGGTCATATTGGCGGTGTAATTGGCGGTGTCTTGTTGATGGTGATTGTAGGTGTACCGAAAAATATACGTCATTATCAAGAAAAAATGAACCCACATATTCGCATTTTAGCAGGAATCATCTTTGTTTTTGTGACGGTATTCTGCTTATTTTATGGGTTTAAATTTAAGTAAATGGTTCAAAAATGAAATATTGGTAACGGTAACTTACTAGAAAGACTAAAAACACTCTATGATTTTAAAGGGGTTACCGTTATAATAGTGTAGGAAGTGTTTCGATGAAAACGTTATATGATGTGCAACAATTATTAAAACGCTTTGGTATTTTTGTTTATGTAGGTAATCGCTTGTGGGATATTGAACTCATGATGATTGAACTCAAACATTTATATCAAGCAACGGTCATTGAGCGCCAAACGTATCTTTTAGCGATGGCAGTACTCAAGGAGGAACACTATCGTGAAATTCTGTATCAGGAGGAATCGTAATGGATAAAAAATTAATCGGTATTGATTTAGGTGGAACAACAGCAAAATTTGCTATTTTAACAGCAGATGGCGAAATCCAACAGCGCTGGAGTATACCAACAAATATTAACGATCAAGGATCACACATTGTACCAGATATCATTGCATCTATTAAACATCGTCTGAATTTATACAACATGACTTCAGATGAATTTATCGGTATTGGAATGGGAACACCTGGAACGGTTGATCGTGAATTAGGAACGGTTATTGGAGCCTATAATTTAAATTGGCGAGAATTACAACAAGTCAAAGCACCAATAGAAGAAGCATTAAATATTCCTTTTACGTTAGATAATGATGCAAACGTTGCAGCACTTGGTGAGCAATGGCGTGGTGCTGGTGAAAATTCGGCCGATGTCTCTTTTATTACGCTAGGAACTGGCGTTGGTGGTGGGATTATTACCAATGGGTCGTTAGTACACGGGGTAACAGGTGCTGGTGGAGAAATTGGGCACATGGTAGTTGAACCTAAAGATGGTTTTCAATGTACGTGTGGACGAAAAGGTTGTTTAGAAACGGTTGCTAGCGCGACAGGTGTAGTACGTTTAGCACGAACAATGTCTGAAGAGTATGCAGGCGATTCTAAATTGAAATTTATGATTGATGATGGCCAAGAAGTTTCGAGTAAAGATGTTTTTGATTTAGCGGTTGCAAACGATCATTTTGCTCTATCCGTTGTTGATAAAGTATGTTACTATTTAGGTCTAGCATGTGGTCATTTAGGAAACATTTTAAATCCAAGTGATATTGTGATTGGTGGCGGTGTTTCTGCTGCGGGTGAGTTTTTATTAGAACGGGTTCAAGCCTATTTTAATGAGTTTTCATACCCTCAAGTGACAGAGTCGACACAAATAAAACTTGCTCAATTAGGTAATGAAGCAGGAGTTATCGGTGCTGCTTCACTAGCATTGATTTTCAAATAAAAATTTTATGAAAGAGGTTTTTAAGTATTATGGGCTTTATTTACACACTTAATGCAATCATTATCATCACACTAATCGGGATTGGATTGTATCAATTATATTTTTATTTAAAATTGAAAGCTTCTGCTAAGTATATTACGCAAGAAGAATTGCAAGAGAATATGCGTAAGGGACAGTTGATTGATGTTCGTGAAAAAGAAGAATTTAATCGTGGGCATATTTTAGGGGCTCGTAGTGTACCTTATACTATTGCTCGAGCACATAAAGAGTATCTAACGGCTATTCGTAAAGATTCACCTGTCTATCTTTATGACAATAAAAAAGTATTCTCAATTAATATGGCTAGCTTATTGAAAAAAGAAGGCTATACAGATATTTACGTATTAAAAGGTGGCTACAGTAACTGGACTGGGAAAACCAAGAAAAAATAAAAAAACTACTTCGCTTGAAGTAGTTTTTCTTTTTATTTTTATCGTGCGCGACTTTTACGCATCGCTTTTTTGCGACTATCGTCAATCATTGCTTCTTTTTCTTCAACTGGTTCAATTACAATTTTCTTTAAACCGTAAGCTAAACTAGTTAATGCTGCTAATGTTACAGCTGTTCCTACTAAGTAACCTGTTGTAAATTTTTTCATGGACACTCATCATCCTTTCAAAGTAATAACTAAGACTATACAGTAAGTTTAACATAAAATGGACATATTTTGGAGTGTTTTCCATTTATTTTTTGGATTAAATGGTAAAATTAAAGAGGGGGATTTCGTCATGACAAAAATTATTGCACACCGTGGAAGTAAAGGGACACATCCAGAAAATACACTCTCAGCCTTCAAAGAAGCGTGTATCGTTCAAAGTGATGGAATTGAGTTGGATGTTCAATTGACAAAGGATAATCATTTGATTGTGATGCATGATGAAGAGGTCAACCGTACGACAAATGGGTCGGGTCTGATTAAAGAATTGACATTAGCAGAATTAAAAGAGTTAGATGCCGGTGCATGGTTTTCAAAGTGTTTTACCGGTGAACGTGTACCAACATTGGTTGAGGTGTTAACGTTATTAGAAGATTTGGAGTACACAGGTTTATTAAATATTGAATTAAAAACAGATAAATTTGCGTATTATGGAATTGAAGACTTCGTTTTAGAAACAATTGCTAATCGTTTTGAAAAGGGAGCGATTATGTTATCAAGCTTTAATTCTGAAACGATAGACCGTTTATCAGAAAATAACCAATCCTACCCGAAAGCATTGATTATGGGGCAATCTCAAGCTAAAATTAATTTAGCATTAAGTGAGTCAAAATATGAAGGATTTCACCCATCGATGGCATGGGTTGAAGCTCATCTGGATTTAGCTAAACAGTCACCAAAGTCGGTACGTCCTTGGACTGTTAATAGTGAGGCTGAATTGTTAACCTGTTTTAAATTGCAATTAGCGGGCTGTCACACGGATTTTCCAGAGAGAGCACTTAAATTAAGAGAACGAGGAAATTAAATGAACGAAAAACAACAAGTATTAGTCATTGTCGGACCAACTGGTGTGGGTAAGACTGCACTTAGTATTCAATTGGCTCAAAAATTTGACGGAGAAATAATTAGTGGTGACTCCCTACAAGTCTATCGACAGTTAAATATTGGGACAGCGAAAGTGACTGAAGAAGAAATGCAAGGTATTCCACATTTTTTGATTGATATTATTGAGCCAGATGCGTCATACACCGCACATGATTTTAAATGTATGGCGGAACAAAAAATTGATGAAATAAGTCGCCGTGGTAAATTGCCAATCATTGTTGGTGGGACTGGAATGTATATTCAATCACTATTATTTGATTTTAACTTAGGGAAAAAAGACTTAACGTCATTTGAAAAAGAGTGTCGTAAAAAGTGGGAAAGTTTCGCTGCTACACACGGGGCAGAAAGACTTTGGTTAACTTTGCAAGAGATGGATCCTTCGGCTGCAGCAGTTATTCATCCTAATAATCAAAAGCGTGTGATTCGAGCGTTAGAAGTTTTTGACATAACTGGTGTTAGTATTACCGCTCAACAACAACTTGATTTGACTGATTTATCACAGAGTCAATATGACTGTAAAATTATTGGTTTAACAAGTGATCGTTCTGTTTTATATGACCGGATTAATTTACGTGTGGATGAGATGATGGGCAATGGACTATTAGCAGAAGCAGAATATGTCTATCAGTTAGGTGATGTCCAAGCTAAACAAGGAATTGGGTACAAAGAGTTTTTCCCTTATTTCACTGGTGAAATGATACTTAATGATGCAGTCGACTTAGTGAAACAGCATTCAAGAAAGTATGCTAAGCGCCAATTAACATGGTTTAGAAACCGCATGCCTGTCGAATGGTGGGACATCATTCAACATCCAGAGCAACAAGATGAGATTAAAAAAGATGTCGCAACTTGGGTTGTAGACAACGAAAGAGAGTGATAGCTTATCGAACGAGTAATAGTAGTCGGTGTTGAAACACAAGATAATTACCAAGTGTTTACCGAATCAATGAAAGAATTAGTTAATTTAACAGAGACAGCACAAGGTGAAGTAGTTGGTGAATTAACCCAAAAATTACCATCTGTCAGTAATAAAACAATTGTTGGTAAAGGCAAGCTAGAAGAATTGAATCAGTTAGTACTTGCGCGTGAAGCCGATATTGTCATTTTTAATCATGAGTTAACTGCAAGACAAGCTTCACAAATAGAAGCAGCCGTTCAAGTTAAAGTAATCGACCGTGTTCAATTAATTTTAGATATTTTTGCTTTGCGTGCACGCTCCAAAGAGGGGCAATTACAAGTTGAGTTAGCACAGTTAAATTACCTTTTGCCACGATTAACCGGTCAAGGAATCGCAATGTCTCGTTTAGGTGGTGGTATTGGGACTAGAGGTCCAGGTGAAACAAAATTAGAAACTGACCGTCGACATATTCGAAGTAAAATGACACAAATTAAACATGAACTAAAAGAAATTGCTGCCCATCGTGGTCGTATTCGTCAGAAACGACAAGAATCAGAAGTCTTTCAAATTGGCTTAATTGGTTATACTAATGCAGGTAAGTCAACAATTATGAATCTGATTACAGAAGCAAATACGTATTCCATGAACCAATTGTTTGCGACACTTGATCCGTTGACTAAAAAATGGACGCTACCAAGTGGCATGCAAATGACGTTAACAGATACTGTTGGCTTTATTCAAGACTTACCAACACAGTTAATTGAAGCTTTTCAATCAACACTTGAAGAAAGTCGTGGAATGGATTTATTGCTTCATGTTGTCGATGCTAGTTCGACCGACCGTTTGCAACAAGAACAGACGGTATTACACTTATTGAAACAGTTAGATATGGAAGAAATACCTGTTTTGACAGTGTATAATAAAGCCGATTTGTGTGACCAAGATAGTTTTGTTCCGACACTTTTTCCAAGTTGTTTAATTTCGGCTTTGAACCCCGCAGATGCCGATGAGTTGAAAACGGCAATTATTAAAGAAATGAAATTGGTCTTAGTACCTTATCAAGCTGAATTAAGTGAGGATAAGGCTTATTTGTTAAATGAAATGACTTTGAAGACAATTGTTGACCATTGGGAATATCAAGAAGAAACTGGTACTTATCTTGTTAATGGGTACGCTAAAAGTGGCTCGAAATGGCTAAATGAGCAGTTTTATCAACAGTAATCAAAAAAAGTTGCAACTCATGTTAGATTATCTGACATGAGTTGTTGACTTTTTTTTGATGATTGTTATTATCTGTATAACCTTTGATACGAAAGAAGTGGTATAGATGGTTAATAAAGAATTTAGGCGGACAATGGCTGTCTTCCCAATGGGTTCGGTGATGACGTTAACCGAATTAACGGCTCGGCAAATTCGTTATTATGAAGCACAAGGATTAATCAAACCAGAGCGCAATGCGGGAAACAATCGTCTATTTTCTTTAAAGGACATTGACCAATTACTGGAAATCAAAGAGATGATTGAGTCTGGTTTTACGTTGAAAGAAATCAATCAAGAGCTAGATGCTGTTAAGAAAAAACAGGAAGCAGTGTCTGAAGAAAAGATTCGAATTGCTCTGTATAATGATTTATTGCGTGAAAGTGGGTTAAACCAACAGAAAAAATTTTAAATCTATAATGGAAAGATGGGACACGTACATGAGCAAGTATACGACAAAAGAACAAATTATTGAGGCATCTAAACAAGAGAATGTTCGATTTTTACGATTAATGTTTACCGACATTTTAGGACGGATTAAAAATGTGGAAGTGCCAATCAGTCAGATTGAAAAAGTATTAGATAACAAGATGATGTTTGATGGGTCGTCAATCGAAGGGTTCGTTCGAATTGAAGAAAGCGACATGTATTTATATCCAGACTTTTCTACTTGGATGGTCTTCCCTTGGGAAAGCGAAAAAGGCAAGGTAGCTCGTCTGATTTGTGACGTGTACAAACCAGATGGTACACCGTTTGAAGGTGACCCACGTGGTAATTTAAAACGTATTATCAGAGATATGAAGGCAATGGGCTTTACTGAATTTAACATTGGACCTGAGCCAGAATTCTTTTTATTTAAAATGGATGAAAACAATCGCCCAACTAATCAATTAAATGACAATGGTGGTTATTTTGACTATGCCCCAATCGATTTAGGTGAAAATTGTCGTCGTGACATTGTACTTGAGTTAGAAAGTTTAGGATTTGAAGTTGAAGCTTCTCACCATGAATGTGCGCCAGGTCAACACGAAATCGATTTTAAATATGCTGATGCTGTTGAAGCATGTGATAAAATTCAAACCTTTGAATTAGTTGTCCGAACAATTGCTCGTAAACATGGTCTACACGCGACATTTATGCCAAAACCATTACACGGAATTGCTGGTTCAGGCATGCATATTAATATGTCCCTATTCAATCAAGATGGTAATGCGTTCTACGATGAGAATGGTCAGGATGGATTAAGTCAAACGGCTTATCATTTCTTAGCTGGCTTATTAGAACACGCACGTGGATATACAGCAATTTGTAACCCAATCGTTAACTCATATAAGCGGTTAGTTCCTGGTTATGAAGCACCTGTTTATGTGGCTTGGAGCGGTAAAAATCGTTCACCATTAGTTCGTGTTCCAAGTTCACGAGGCATGTCAACACGTTTAGAATTACGTTCTGTTGACCCAACAGCTAATCCTTATCTTGCAATGGCAACATTATTACGAGCTGGTTTAGATGGCGTTGAGAGAAAATTAACACCACCAGCTGAAGTTAACCGTAATATCTATGTCATGACAGAAGAAGAACGACGTGAAGCTCACATTACTGACTTACCATCAACATTACACAATGCTGTTAAAGCATTACGCGAAGATGAAGTGGTCCAAGAAGCTTTAGGAAATCATATTTATCGTAACTTTGTGGCAGCAAAACAAATGGAGTGGTCAGCATTTAGAGAACAAGTCTCTGAATGGGAACGTGAACAATATTTAGAACAATATTAAAAAAACACCAATTAAAATTAAAAATAGCAACTAAAAAAGATGAGAGACACCCCTCTCATTTTTTTTGTGTGTTCTTTAAGAAAGTCTTAAAAAGGTGACGTAAATGGAGTAAAATTGGTAATAGATTCGTAAATTTTTTCGATATTTCAGTCAAAAAGCCTAGTTTTATGGTACAATTATAAAGTATTTCAATGAAAGGAAGATTTTAATATGATATCAGCAGCAGATTTAAGAGCAGGAATGACGTTTGAGAAAGATGGTAAATTAATTAAAGTAATTGAATCTAGCCACCACAAACCTGGAAAAGGTAATACTGTTATGCGTTTGAAACTGAGAGATGTTCGTTCTGGTTCAACAACTGATACAACAATGCGCCCAGATGAAAAAGTGAAAAAAGCGCATATTGACAGTAAGTCTGTTCAATACTTGTATACACAAGAAGATGTTGCAGTCTTTATGGATTTATCAACTTATGAACAATATGAAATTCCTGTTGCAGTGATTGAAGAAGAATTAAAATATTTACTTGATAACATGGAAGTAAAAATTCAATTCTACGGTGACGAAGTAGTTGGTGTTAGTTTGCCGACTTCTGTTGTGCTTGAAGTTGTTGAAACACAACCGTCAATTAAAGGAGCAACTGTGACTGGTTCTGGTAAACCAGCAACAATGGAAACTGGTTTAGTGGTCAATGTACCTGACTTTATTGAAGTTGGCGAAAAACTAGAAATTAATACATCAGAAGGTACTTACCTTAAACGTGCTAAAAATTAATAATTGAGACAAAGACACTGTTTTCCTTGTGAAGATAGCTGAACTTTGTCTTTTTTAACAAATAAGTTAGACCGCATAAAAATCAAATAGCTAAGGAAGGGGGATAAAATGATTCAATTATTAGATATAGTAAAATCAATGAGTTGGCAAAGTCTGTTAGATAATCTGTTGTCATGGAAAACCCTAGTTCATTTATTAGATATTGTGGTTGTGTGGTACTTTATCTATAAATTATTACAATTATTGAATGGAACAAAAGCTATTCAAGTATTTAAAGGGATTGCCATTATTATTGTTATCCGGATTATTAGTGGTTGGATTGGTCTTAATACTGTTTCTTGGTTAATGAGTCAAGTCATCACATATGGAGCAATTGCAGCAATCGTTATTTTTCAGCCAGAAGTCCGTCGTGGGCTAGAACATCTGGGACGAGGTGCGCTACTCCGACCTTCTGTTAAAGAAACTGATTATAAAGATAAATTAATTGATGATTTAGATGAAGCTATTCAGTACATGTCGAAACGTAAAATTGGTGCGTTAATTTCGATTGAACAGGATAGTAGCTTAAATGAATACATTGATACTGGTATTCCTTTAGATTCAGATATTTCCAATCAATTATTAATCAATATTTTCATTCCTAATACACCATTACATGATGGAGCTGTAATCATTCAAGGGGATAAAGTCGCTTCTGCTTGTTCTTATTTACCGTTATCAGATAGTATGCGTATTCCTAAAGAATTTGGGACTAGGCATCGGGCAGCAATTGGTTTGAGCGAGGTAACAGATGCTTTAACGATTGTTGTTTCCGAAGAAACCGGTGACGTTAGTTTAACGTATCGTAATCACTTCAAGCCGCATTTGACACGTGAACAGTATTTAAAAATTTTGCGTGAAGAATTAATTAGTGATGATAAAGAAATGAAAAAATCGAGTTTATACCAATTTTTTGAAAGTTTTTCTATTTCAAAAGGAGGTAAAAAATGATGAAATCTAAAGAACGCCTACCATGGCTATTAAAAATTCTTTCTTTATTTTTTGCAATCCTGTTATATTTTAATGCAAATACCTCTAACCAAGGAGGAGAGCCGACGGTTGGTCTAAATGATTTAGAAGCAACAGCCATCAATGTGCCAGTTAATGTCACTTATAATCAAGATAAATATTTTATTTCTGGTTATAAGAAAGCAGTTAGTGTAAAATTGACAAGTGCGAATAAAATTTTACTGGATAAAGAATCGAATTCTGAGACGAGAACTTTTTCTGTTGTGATGGACTTGACCAACTATAAAGAAGGAACTTATGAAGTGCCTTTAGAAGTAGTTGGTAAACCAGCTTCCGTTAAAGCGAGTGTGCAACCAGCCAAAATTCATGTCACCATTGAAAAACGGAAACAAAATACGTTCCAAGTGGAGCCAGCAATTGATAGTAATATTTTTGCAACAGGCTACGAATTAGAAGAAGCAACTACTGATCCACCAATTGTGGAATTATCAGCTGGAGACGGGACACTCAGTCAGGTTGACCGAGTGATTGCTGGTGTGAGTGACAAAGAAAATATCTCTAGTGACTTTTCTGAAACAGTGAAACTTTATGCAATCAATAAAAAAGGCGAAACACTAGATGTTCAAATTAAACCGGATGAAGTTAAAGTAAATGTTGTTGTGACGGCCCCACGTAAAAAAGTTAAAGTTAATCCAGTTCAGTCTGGAACGATTCCTCAAGGCATTAAAGATTATACATTTTCGATTAAGGATAATGAGGTTGAGATTGAAGGACCAAAATCGATAATTGATGAGATTAGCGGGATTGATTTGAAAATTGATACAAGTAATATTCGTGAAACGTTGAGTGGCTCGTATGTGGTGGTTGTACCAAAAAATGTTAAAGTTAGTCCTGAGACGGTTTTTGTGACAGTCACACCAAATAAATCTGATTCTGATAAGAGTAGTAAGTCTGAAGAGTCAGAGAAAAAAAGTCAGAGTAAATCGACTGATAAAATCAATTAGTGTTTAATAAGAAGTTAGGAGACAGATAAATTATGGGTAAATATTTTGGAACAGATGGAGTTAGAGGAATTGCTAATCAGGAGCTAACACCAGAATTAGCATTTAAAGTTGGCCGTTGTGGAGGATATGTCCTTTGTCAGCATAATACTGATGTAGACAAAAAGCCTCAAGTCTTAGTTGGACGCGACACACGTATTTCTGGTCAAATGTTAGAACAAGCGTTAATTGCTGGTTTAACATCTGTTGGTATTGAAGTTTTACAATTAGGTGTTATCTCGACACCCGGTGTTGCTTACTTAACACGTACACAAAAAGCGGCAGCTGGTGTAATGATTTCTGCTTCACATAATCCTGCTGAAGACAATGGGATTAAGTTTTTTGGTCCAGATGGCTTTAAATTAGAAGACGCTGAAGAGGCAGAAATTGAAGCATTATTAGATGCAGAAACGGATACCTTACCACGTCCATCAGCTAAAGGATTAGGAACGGTTAATGAATATCCTGAAGGCTTACAAAAATATGTCGAATTCTTAAAAGGAACGATTGATGGTGATTTATCTGATTTATATGTTTGTCTAGATGGTGCTAATGGCGCAACAACACCAATCGTTAACTTACTATTCGCTGATTTAGACGCTGAATTTAGTACGATGGGTGTTAAACCAGATGGCTTAAATATTAACGACGGTGTTGGCTCAACACATCCTGAAAAATTAGCTGAATTTGTCGTTGAAAAAGGGGCATCATTAGGTTTAGCTTTTGATGGCGATGGCGACCGTGTAATTGCCATTGATGAAAAAGGTAATATCGTTGATGGTGATAAAATCTTATATATTTGCGGTAAATATTTATCAGAACACAATCAATTAAACGATAACACAATTGTTGCAACTGTCATGAGTAACTTAGGTTTCCACAAAGCAGTTGAAGTGGCTGGTATGAAAACATTAGCAACTAAAGTTGGTGACCGTTATGTTGTTGAGGAAATGAAAAAATCTGGTTATAATCTAGGTGGCGAACAATCGGGTCACATCATTTTCTTAGATTACAATACAACTGGTGATGGATTATTATCTGGTATTCAGTTGATGAACGTCATGAAGAAAACTGGAAAAACATTATCTGAATTAGCTAGTGATGTGGATGAGTATCCTCAAAAGTTAGTTAACATCAAAGTATCCAATAAATATGGTGCAATGGATGTTCCAGCGATTAAGGCTGTTATTGAAGAAGCAGAAGCTGAGATGGATGGTGATGGTCGTATCTTAGTAAGACCTTCAGGGACTGAACCTTTATTACGTGTAATGGCTGAAGCACCAACGGTTGAAAAAGTTAATTATTATGTTGATAAGATTGCAGCAGTTGTTGTCGAAGAAATTGGTCTATAGATAAAAAAGTTGAAAAAGAAGGAAAGTGTAGGCGAGACATAGCTTACACTTTCCTTCTTTTTATTTTTATAACTATACCAATCAGACGTTAATTAAGGTATTTGATAAAATGATTGACATTATTTAGGTAAAATAGTACTATATTCTTGTTTCTATTGAATTATTTTATAGGGGGATAGATATATACCAATAATGGATAGCGCCAGACCTGTTTTAGTACAGGTGACGAGGATAGGGCTTATCGAGTATTCGGCGGGTGGTCCTAAGGGTCTGCACTCTTAAAGAGCATGGTAAAAAGTTAGTGGTGACACTATAACAGAACAGTGACTCGAGCAGATAGAAACAACTTAATTTGAGAACTTAGGAAAGTTGGAAAGTAAAATGTGTGGAATTGTCGGAGTAGTTGGAAGTAATCAAGCAAAAGAAATCTTATTAAATGGTTTACATAAATTAGAATACCGTGGTTATGATTCAGCGGGAATTATGGTAGCTAATACTAATGAGGCTTATGTTGTCAAAACACCAGGTCGTGTCGCTGAATTAGAAGCCTTAGTGGCTAATAAAGCTAGTAATGGAACTGGTATTGGGCACACACGTTGGGCGACACATGGTGCACCAAGTGAAAATAATGCGCACCCACATGTCTCAAAAAGTGGTCGTTTTGGTTTAGTACATAACGGTGTAATTGAAAATTTTGAGCAATTAAAAATGGATTACTTATCAGATATCGTTTTAGTCGGTGATACAGATAGTGAAGTGATTGTTGAAGTTGTTGATTATTTTGCACGCCAAGGACAATCAGCTTTTGATGCGTTTAATAGTATGCTAAAAGTTGTCGAAGGTTCGTATGCATTTGCCTTGATTGACTTAGAAGACCGCGATACACTATTTTTAGCGAAAAATAAAAGCCCATTACTAGTTGGTTTAGCGGATGGTTATAATTTAGTTGGTAGTGATGCGATGGCAATGATAAATGAAACAGATAAATTTGTGGAAATTATGGATGGCGAACGGATTGTTTTAACCAAAGATTCAATGACAATTTATAGTAAAGAGTTAGAGGTTAAAACTCGCGATTATTATATTGCTGAAATTGATGCAAATGACACTGAAAAAGGCCTATATCCACACTATATGTTAAAAGAAATTGATGAGCAACCATCTGTTATGCGTAAATTAGTTGAAAATTATGTAGACGAAGCTGGAAATATTGTAATCAATTCTGAATTAATTAATCGTATTTCTGATAGCGATCGTATTTATATCGTAGCCTGCGGAACGAGCTGGCATGCTGGTCTAGTTGGGGCTAAAATGCTTGAAAAATTAGCGCAAATTCCAGTTGAGGTTCATTTAGCGAGTGAAGTTGGTTATGATATGCCATTATTATCAGAAAAACCATATTTCATTTTTATCAGTCAAAGTGGTGAAACAGCTGATAGTCGTCAAGTCTTAGTAAAAGTGAATGAATTAGGGTTGCCATCGTTAACAATTACGAATGTTAAAGGCTCAACGTTATCACGTGAAGCCGATGATACCTTATTATTACATGCTGGGCCTGAAATAGCTGTTGCTTCAACAAAAGCTTATACATCTCAAATTGCTGTCATGCTATTTTTAGCGAAAGCAATTGGGGTTAAAAAACAAATTAATCAGGCTAGTGAATTAGATGTGGCACACGAATTAGGTTTAGTCGCAGCAGCGATGGATACATTAGTAGCAGAAAAAGAACAAATTGCTGCAATTAGTCAAGATTACTTAGAAAAAACACGTAACGCATTCTACATTGGACGTGGCTTAGACTACGCTGTATCTTTAGAAGGAGCGTTAAAATTAAAAGAAATTTCTTATATCCAAACAGAAGGTTTTGCAGCTGGTGAACTAAAACATGGTACCATCGCTTTAATTGAAGAAGGGACACCAGTTTTAGCAATTATCACGAACAAAATGACTGCTAATCATACACGCGGTAACTTAAAAGAAGTTGAAAGCCGTGGCGCAAACACTGTGGTCATCTCAATGGATGGACTAGACAGAGCACAGGATCAAATCGTTCTTCCTACTATTCATGAACTACTAACACCACTTGTTAGTGTCGTTCCTTTGCAGTTAATTGCGTATTATGCTAGTTTACAACGTGGTTTAGATGTAGATAAACCAAGAAATCTAGCTAAAAGTGTAACAGTTGAGTAGATAGATTTTTGATAATTGATTAGTTGTTGATTTGAAATAAAGTCGTACCGTTTAAAATAAAGACCTTATAATTTTTGTACAGAAAAGTGTTGCCAATTCAATACTCATCAACACGCAGCTCTGTATGCTAGTTTAAAAGGTGATTTTGAATCTGCATTTAAATATATGGATAAAGAAATCAGTAAAAGTAGTAACCCAATTTTTTCTATACAAAATGTTTATGCAACAATCTTATTTAAAGCAAATATAGGGAAAGATTTCACTAATGTAGCTGTGATAAAGCAATCACAACAAAGTATGGAGATATTAGAAAAATGTATATCTGACTCTCAACGCAAAGCCTATCATGCAAAAAAATATGCAGAACCGGCTCTAGAGTATTTTAAGAAATCTACTTCTCAAGATGCAAAAATATACATAGATAATGCACGTGAGATATTAGAAGAACAATTAAAGTTGACTTCACAAGAACAGAAAAAAATATTCGGGATATGAAACGTAATTTAAGAAGTATTTATAATCTAAATTTCGTTACTAATTAATAGGTAGCTTTAGAAGGGATAAATTTTAATCAATCTTTTTTATAAATTCTAAACCCATACAAAAATCAAACCTACGTATTTTGATCAAACTTTATTTTAAACTAACATTAGTTTGTCCAAAAGTAAATAAATGAAACAATCTTTGATGAGAACGTCTCTGATAAGATTGTTTTTTTGTTTTCAAGATGAAGAAATACCGATAAAGCCTTATTACTTAAATGAGCCGTTGTTTTATTTTAAAAGAGTCTTTTCTTTAAGAAACAGATGTGCTATTATGATAATTATAAAACCGACAGACAGTCGGTCGATAAAAGGAGTTGATTTAATGAAAGACATGACAAAAGCCGAAAAACGTAAAAATGCTATTTTAGATGCTGCTAATGAATTATTTGAACAAAAAGGCTTTGATGGAACAAGTACAAATGACATTCTTGAAACGGTTGGTATTGCGCGTGGTACGCTGTACTACCATTTTAAATCAAAAGAAGATATTATGGATGCTTTGATTGAACGCTATACAGAGCAACTATTGAAAAAAGCAAAACACATCGGTCAAGACCGGACAATTCCCGTTCATGAGCGAATTATTCGAGTGGTGATGTCCCTAAATAGTCAAGATGGACCAAGTAATGAGGTCATGGAACACATTCATCAACCGCAAAATGCTCTCATGCATCAAAAAATTCAAAGAGCGATGATTACGGTTATTCCACCAATTTTAGCTGATATTATTTGCGAGGGAGTTGAACAAGGTTTGTTTGATACACCTTATCCGTATGAATGTATGGAGATGATTGTTATTTATACAGATACGATTTTTGATACTGACATGATTGAGTTAACAGGAGCGGATATTATGTCACGTATTCAAGCTTTGATGTTTAATATCGAACGCCTATTAGGTGTTGAACAAGGGAGTCTAACACACATGATGACAATGTTTGATACTGGAGGTGACAAGTAATATGACAACAAAAAAAGGTGGTCAGCAGACATTTAGCCGCTTTTTATTGCTATGGGTGGGGCAGTTTATTTCTGCTATTGGGAGTGGTTTAACGTCGTTTGGTCTAGGTATCTACGTGTATGAACAGACTAACAAAGCATCGTTAATGGCACTTGTGACATTGTGTGGATTCATTCCAATGCTCATTTTAAGCCCACTAGCGGGTGTACTAGCTGATCGTTATGACCGTCGCTTACTCATGATTTTAGGTGATAGTCTTTCATTAATTGGTCTGATTTATTTGCTAGTTGTTGTTCAATCGCCTAATGTGACTCTTTGGAAAATTTGTTTGGGAGTTATGATCAGTGCGACTTTTTCTACGTTAATTGAGCCAGCATATAAAGCAACTGTTTCTGATATGCTATTAGCTGAGGATTATACAAAAGCGAGCGGATTAATGCAGTTGACAAGTTCTGCAAAGTACCTAATTTCACCGGTGATTGCAGGATTACTATTAACGATTGCAAATATTGAGTTATTAATTCTTTTAGATAGTGGCACAATTATTATGACAATTTTTACTACAATGGTTGTTCGTAAAGGACTGAAGATCGATAAATCATACGAGCATTCAACGGTGAGTGCTGATCTTAAGTTAGCTTGGCAAGCGATTACTCAACAATCTGGACTGGTTATTTTAGTCTTATTATCTGCTATTTTAACTTTTTTATTAGGCTTTATTGAATTATTATCGGTCCCGATGATTTTATCATTTGCTAATACTGCCGTAGTTGGAACTATTGAAGCCATAGTCGCAACTGGTATGCTTGTTTCAAGTGTATTGCTAAGTATTGTACCCATAAAAAAATCATTTACAAAATATTTAGCATGGTCGTTATTTGGTGAAGGATTCTTTATGATTCTTTTTGGCTGGCGTGAAAGTATTTTTCTTTTGTGTCTATCCGGTTTTTTATTTTTTGCTATGATGCCTTTTGCGAATACAACTTTGGATTTTTTGATTCGTGTTAACGTTTCTCCATCGCTACAAGGACGAGTTTGGTCTCTGATTGGAGTAGTTTCACAATTAGGGTTTGTGGCTGCTTATGCTTTTTCTGGACTATTAGCTGATTATGTCTTTACTCCGTTATTACTTGAAGATGGCGCTTTAGCAAGTAGCCTAGGGCAATTAATTGGTACTGGTCAAGGGCGTGGTATGGGCTTACTCATTATGACAGCAGGATTATTCCTTTGTATTTTAGCTCTAGTTATTTATCGATTACAGTCAATTAAACAGTTAGAAAAAGAGGTGACGTATGTATTATAGGCTAATTAAAGAAGATATTGCGAAAAGTAAGGTAATCACACTGATTATGACGATGTTTGTTGCCGTTGCAGCGATGCTCGTGTCTTTATCAGTACAGTGACTTCTTCGATTGATACCTTAATGGAAGAAGCTAAAACACCTCATTTTATGCAAATGCATCAGGGTGAAATTAATCAAGAACGTCTAAAAAAATTTGTTGAACAGAATTCTGAAATTGCACTGCATCAAGTACAAGAATTTGTGAATATTGACGAGTCTCAGTTTAAGGTAAATGGTAAACCGTTTGTAGGGACAGGCCAAGACAATGGTTTTAGTACTCAAAGCGAGCAATTTGATTATTTGTTAGATTTAACTGGCCAAGTCATTCAAGTGAATGCAGGCGAGGTTTATGTACCAGTTAATTATAGTCAAAATAATGCCATTCAAATAGGCGATAATATTCAAATAGGTGATACGACTTTACTTGTTGCGGGGTTTTTACGTGATTCACAGATGAACTCTCTGTTAGCGTCGTCAAAGCGTTTTTTAGTTGCTGAGCAAGAGTTCAATTCGCTAAAAAAGTACGGTACTAGTGAACAATTAATTGAGTTTAGATTACATGATCTAGCACAGTTAGGTGCGTTTGAATCAGTTTATGCCACAGCAGGTTTGGAAGCTAACGGTCCGACATTAACATATCCATTGTTTAAATTATTGAATGCGATTTCTGATGGTCTAGTGATTACAGTGCTTATTTTTGTTAGTTTATTAGTTGTCTTGATTGCGTTTATGTGCATTCGTTTTACACTTTTAGCTCGGATAGCAGCCGATTATCGAGAAATTGGTGTGATGAAAGCGATAGGTTTACGTGTGACGGATATTAAAAAAATTTATTTGGCTAAATACGTGACAATGATTGCTTTGGGTAGTTTTATTGGTTTGGTAGTTTTATTGGTTTGGTAGTTTTATTGGTTTGGTAGGCTCATTGGTTTTTAAAGGGAAATTATTGGCGAATAGTCAATTATTTATGGGGCATATGACATCACAAACGCCGATTTTTTTAGTTGGTGCTCTCGGTATTTTAATGGTCTTTCTAATTAACAGTTTATATGTCAATCATTTATTAAATCGCTTCCGTAAATTGTCTGCAGTTGATGCACTACGATTTGGTCAAGTTCCTGTTAGATTTAAAAAGCGTCAACGAGTGTATGTGACACAATCGTCAGTTGTACCGACAACCGTTTATTTAGGTATAAAAGATATTTTTGCGCAAAAACGTTTATATGTAACGTTATTATTCGTCATGATAATGGCTTTATTCATGATGATTGTACCGCAAAATTTAAAGCATACCATTGCCTCAAAAGAGTTTGTGACGTATATGGGAATTGGGGATAGTGACATCCGTATCGATTTACAACAAATAAATGATATTCCTGATCGGGCAACGAAAATTTCTCAATCATTAGCACAAGATTCAAGAGTGGATAAGCAAACAGTTTTAACGACCAAAATGCTTAAAACTAAAGGTTCGAATGGGTTAGATGAGCGCTTAAAAGTTGAATTAGGGAATCATCAAGTTTTTCCGTTGACCTATGCGGAAGGTAAGGCACCTCAAAAGGAACACGAGATAGCACTCTCAGTCATCAGTGCAGAGGAGTTAGGTAAAAAAGTTGGCGACACGTTAACTTTGGTTGTTGATAATCAAGCACGTGAGATGGTCGTGTGTGGGACGTACTCTGATATTACAAATGGTGGAAAAACAGCGAAAGCAGCTTTCACCACTAGTTCTGATGATACGATGTGGAGTGTTATTTACGTAAATCTAGTGGATAAAGAGCTGATTGAAGAGTTGACGATAGATTATACACAACAGTTTCCATTTGCGAAAACGACAAGCATTAACAAATTTATTCAGCAAACATTCCAATCAACGATTCATTCAGTGAATCGAGCAGCGTATATCGGTGGGATGATTGCTATTTTGATAACGCTTTTAGTAACAACTTTATTTACTAGACTTCTTATTAGCCAAGAAACACCGACTATTGGAGCACTAAAAGCACTTGGTTTTACGACAACGGATATTATCAAGCAGTATTTAACACGAACAGTCTTTATCGCTATAATCGCACTAGTCAGTGGTGTAGTTCTAGCAAATATATTGGGTGAACGTCTGATTGGCTTAGTGATTGGGTCGTTTGGAGCATCAGCATTTGACCTTAGCATCCAACCAGTTATGACGTATTTAATTGGTCCTCTAATTATTTTATGTTCGGTTGTTATAGCGACATTGCTTGGTACTTTAAGCATTAAACAGATTAAAATTTGCGAAAGCATGAGGGAGTAAACAATGAAAAAAATAATAACAGCACAAGATATTATTAAGACGTACGCTATGACTGACAAAAAGAATACGGTTTTAGACTCCATCTCATTAGATGTTTTTGAAGGTGAATTTGTATCTATTATGGGACCATCTGGGTCTGGTAAATCAACCTTGATGTATGTTCTAAGTGGTATGGATACTTTTGATAGTGGTGCTGTCGAATTTCTTGGTACAGATTTGACTGGACTTAGTGAACAAGCTTTAGCTGATATTCGACGTCAACAAATGGGATTTATTTTTCAGCAACCAACTTTGTTAGCTAATTTAAATTTGATTGATAATATTATTTTACCAACTATGCGCGACAATCGCCGGCAGCGAAATCAATTGTTAAAACGTGCCCAGGAATTAATGAATCAGGTGGGAATTGGTGAACTTGCTAATCGTCGACTAACAGAAGTTTCGGGTGGACAATTACAACGAGCGGGTATTTGCCGAGCATTAATGGCAAATCCAGCTATTATTTTTGGCGATGAACCAACTGGTGCTTTAAATTCAAAAGTAGCAGATGATATTTTAGATGTGCTAACAAAAATTAATCAAGCAGGGACAACGGTTGTTTTAGTAACCCATGATGCAAAAGTTGCAGCCCGTTCAAAACGAGTGCTGTTTATGTTAGATGGTCAATTGGTTAGCGAGTTGTCATTGCCGGAGATGTTACCGATGGATGAACGCATGGAAAGGGTACTTAAACAAATGCAAATCATTGGTATATAAGATGGTAATGGTACTAATTAAGATAAAAAAGTGAGTTAACAAAAAATCCGCTTGGCAATATGTGCCAAACGGTTTTTTTGTTGTGTGATTACAGAGAATCATCGTTTGTGATTAATTGGATTGGAACCCATTCGCGAACGCTGTTGATGAGATAGAGTGCTTCTGCTTGATTTAAATCATCAACCGTTAAATCCTTTTCAACAATTTTTTGTTGGGCTAACAGTTCTTGGCGCATGACACCAGGTAAAATATGGTGATTTAGTCTTGGCGTGTAGAGCACTCCCTCCAATTGCACAACTAAATTCCCTGTCATTAATTCTGTTAGTCGACCATCTGCTTGCCATAAGATTGTTTCCACCATGGGCTTTTCTTGATGAACTGTGTAAAGATGTCGATAAGATGTTTTATGTGCTAGTAAAATTGTCTTAGATACAGCTTTCTTGGCTAAATGGGCAGTCTTTATCGTTGTATCAGAAGTTAGAGGAAGGACTTCAGTGACTTTGTTACCATCGCTTGATAATTCACAACGAAACTTAAATAGACCGTCTTGATAAGGTTTGATAGCTTTTAACCATTGGGACCTTGTCTTTTCTCGATTAAAAGGAAAGTTAAACTGTTTGGCACTCGATTCTAAACGATCGAGATGTTTTTCTAGACGTTTTAATGTACCGTTTTCTAGTCTTAAAGATTCAATTAGCTTAATTTGAGGAAATATAGTCGATAGTACGTTTGCTTTAGCTGAAATTTCATCAAATTCATCATGTGCAGTTGATTCCCACGTAATGCCTCCGCCAACCCCATAACGAGCTGTTTGTGCTTTTTTATCGACTTGAATTGTTCGGATAGGAACACTGAAAATCATGTCACCATTTGGTTTGATGACACCAATTGCTCCACAATAAACGCCACGTGGGCTATCTTCTAATTCAGTAATTAAATCCATTGTAGTTTTCTTTGGTGCACCAGTAATCGAACCACATGGAAATAGTGCTTTAAATAAGTCTAAGATAGTTGTTGTTGGCGTAATAGATGCCTTAATAGTTGAAGTCATTTGCCAAACGGTAGGATAAGGTTCAATCGTACATAACTTAGTGACTGAAACACTCCCAGGTTGAGCAATCTGTCCGAGATCGTTTCTTAAAAGGTCAACAATCATAATATTTTCTGAACGATTTTTTTCATCGGCTGCTAAAAATTGTTGATTCTTCTGGTCAATTTCGGGATTTGAATCACGTCTGACAGTCCCTTTCATCGGGCGAGTTTCAATCGTTTGATTGGTCACTTTAAAAAATAATTCAGGTGAGGCTGACAAAATTTGGTGATTATCCAAATCAAAAAAAGATGAATATTTGACGGCACTATGTTTTAATAAATCATGGTAAACACTTAGTCCATCATAGTCAGTGAATACTTGACTATTCAGACGGATGGTATAATTCGTTTGGTAGGTGTTACCATCTTTGATTTCATTGTGAATTCGCTTGATTTTTTGCTGATAATTAGTAAAATCAGTATCTTTCTCAAAGAAAAATGGACTGTCGTTGCTAGTTAACTGTTGTGGATCTGGACAAGTTTTATCGGCGTAGATACCAAACAATGCTAATGGGAAATCGGATAGAGATTGGTGTGTTTTTAAATTAGGGTTGAAAGCGCTAGCTGCTTCATAACTGACGAAGCCAGCAATATAGTAACCTTGTTCTTGGTAATCTGTTAGTTGGTTAAAAAGCGTGCTAACATCATTAAGCGTTTTGGCACTTAGAACAGCAATAGGTTCTTTAAAATCGAATAGTTCATTTTCAAAATCTAATCGTACCGTATTTAACATGCTTGCCTCCTAGTAGTTAAAAAGTTTCTTAATAGATCGTGTCCGTTTTCAGTTAATACTGATTCAGGGTGAAATTGTACACTCATAATTGGTAGCGAGACGTGTTCCATGGCCATGATAATGTTATCAGAAGTCCAAGCGGTTGGAACTAATGGCGATTGAATGTCTGTGACCATAAGCGAATGGTAGCGTCCAACATAAAAAGTGTTCGGTAACTGTTGGAATAACTGAGAATCCCCGTTATGAGTGATTAGGCTCCTTTTTCCATGCTGAACTTGAGTGGAATGAACGACTTTTCCAGAAAAAAATTCTGCCAACATTTGATGGCCAAGACAGACACCTAAAATAGGAAAATTGGTCAGATGTTCCTTTAAAAAATTTAAGGTATCAGGATAGTCTGTTGGACTGCCTGGACCAGGTGATAAAATAACCGCAGAATAATCATTGAAATTATCTAGTGTTTTGAGTAAATGATAAGGAACAATGGAAACCTTTTCATCTAATTCTAAAAAATATTGATACAAATTATAAGTAAATGAATCATAATGATCGATGATTAAAAGCATGTTTTCCTCCTACGCTACGTTTAGTGGTCGATATTAAATGAATTAAATTGAAATCAAAGATAGATTACCATATATTTGTCAGTTAATAAATAACTAGTTAATAGTTAAGACAAATTCATTTTTGCGATTTTTTTTAAGCATTGAGATGTAAAAAAATAAAAATAAAGTTATACTGTAAGAGGTTTATTTAAAAATATGAAGGAGTGACTTTTATGGGGAAAGTACGTATTAATAATATGTTAGTATACACATACAATGGTGTATTAGGTGAGGAAAAAGTTTTAGGACAAAAGTTAGAGTTGGATATTGAATTAACTTTACCAATGTCAGAAGCAGGAAAAAATGATGATTTGACTAAAACAATTAGTTATGCAGATGTGTACACAGATGTAAAAACTTATCTAGAAAGCCAATCTTTTGATTTGATTGAAGCAGTAACGTATCATGTCTTGGATTTATTAGGCGAAAAATATGGTGAGCAATTGACACATGCACTTGTGCGTGTTCGTAAATATCATGTTCCAATCCCAGGTTTTTTTGATAACGTTGAAGTTGAAATGGAGCGCGACTACTAAAATGAAGGCATATCTAGCGTTAGGCAGTAACTTAGATAATCGTCTTGATTATTTAAAACAAGCTGTCATATTATTAAATGCTGTACCAGGGATTCAGGTACAGAAAAAAGCCAAAATTTATGAAACAGATCCTTATGGGCCCGTTCCACAAGATAATTATTTAAATAGTGTGATTGAAATAACAACAGATTTATCACCTGACGTGCTACTGGAAAAAATTCATGTCATTGAAGCGACTTTAGGCCGTGAACGAACCATCCGTTGGGGACCACGTACGATTGACATTGATATTTTGTGGATTTCGGGTGTAACGTTAACAACTGACCGATTAATTATTCCACATAAAGAGTTAACCAAGCGCTCTTTTGTATTAATTCCATTACAAGATATTTTTTCTGAAGAGCAATTATTAGGAAAAACATTGGAGACGTGGATTACTGAAAGTGGTAACGCAGATGAAGTTAGAAAGACAGATGAAAGTTGGTAAATGGCAATGAATCAAGAAAACTATCAAGCAATTGAAGAAGCAGTCAAAGTCATTTTAGAGGCAATTGGCGAAGATGTTAATCGAGATGGATTAAAAGAAACACCCAAACGAGTGGCGAAAATGTATGCAGAAGTTTTTTCTTCAGTGAGAGAAAAAGAGTTTACAAATTATAAAGTTTTTCCAAGTATGAACGATGATGACATGGTTTTAGTTAAAGATATTGAGTTTTATTCGATGTGCGAGCATCATTTATTACCATTTTATGGAAAAGCCCATGTCGCTTATATACCTAGCGATAACAAAGTCTTAGGTTTAAGTAAAGTGGCACGAATGGTAGATTTTTGTGCGAAACGACCAAATGTTCAAGAAGATTTAACTATTCAAATTGCCAATTTATTAAATGAAAAGGTAAATACTAAGGGAGTTGCTGTATCTATTGAAGCGGAGCACATGTGTATGTCAATGCGTGGGGCCAAGGCTAGAGGTAGTGTGACAAAAACATTCCATTATCAAGGTGCGTTTAAATCTGATCGTGAATTAAAAAATGACTTTTTACGAGCGTTAGATTAATGATACAGTTATTAGTCGCAAGTAATAATTTGCAAAAAATTCAAGAAATGCAGCAATTATCGGAAATGGTACAATTTTCTTCCTATCGTTGTATGTCACCAGAAATTCATGTGCAAGAAACAGGTGATACTTTTATTGCTAATGCACAGTTAAAGGCAGAAAAAATCGGTAGTCAGTTAAATCGCCCCGTAGTTGGTGATGATGGCGGCTTGATGTTAGCTGCTTTTCCAGATTTATTAGGAGTGAAAACAGCACGTTTTTTTGTAAAAAATTCATCTGATAGTGAGATGAATCAACAAATTTTAGCATTACTCCAAGAAACAGATAATCGGGCTTTCACACTCAATACAACTTTAGCTTATTACGTACCACAAAAACCGCTAATCATTATTGAAAAAAATCTGACAGGAACGATTGCACAGTCAGAACGTGGTCAGGCTGGGTATGGTTTTGATACTATTTTAGTACCAGATGGTTACAATAAGACATTGGCTGAATTATCTTTACAGACTCGTCAAACGCTTAGTCCAAGGATTCAAGCCTGTCAGGAATTAATTAAGAAGGTGAAAGAAAATGTTTAATAAAGGTCAAATTATGGGGATTGTCAATGTGACACCAGATTCATTTTCAGATGGTGGTGATTTTAGTCAGACGGACCGGGCAGTGAACCATGCGTTAACCCTTATTGAAGAAGGTGCAGATATTATTGATTTAGGTGGGCAGTCCACACGACCTGGTTATACTGAAATTTCAGCGGAAGAAGAGTTATCGCGTGTATTACCAGTTGTTAAAGCTTTACGTAAAGTAAGTCAGATACCGATCTCCGTCGATACTTATTTTCCAAGTGTCGCAGAAGCTGTCATTCAAGCTGGTGCTAGTATTATAAATGATATTAAAGGATTTGATACACCTGGGATGGGTGAAGTTATTGCTCATTATCAAACACCAATCATTTTGATGCACTCAAGACAACGTCGTTCTGATGTTGACGTTATCACTGATTTGCAAGAATTTTATCAAGAAAAAGTGCAACTTTGCCAGTCATTAGGTGTGCCGTCAGAACTTATTTGTTTTGACCCAGGTATTGGTTTCCATAAGACGTTAGAGGAAAATCAAGTTATTTTAGCTAACCCAAAGCTATGTCGATTTGAAGAATACCCATTGTTATATGGTGTCTCGCGAAAAAGGACCATTGCCCATATTATTGATGAAAGTCGTCCCAAAGAACGTGATTACGGCTCTGTAACGGCTTCTTTATATGCAATGTCTCAAGGAGTTGATATTGTTCGTGTTCATCAAGTCAAAGGAATGCGTGATGCATTGACGACTTGGTCACGATTAACGCAAGAGTTAGTAGAGTAATCAACGATATGTTGACAAGTAATTCATATAAAACGGTTGCCAAAAATAAGCTAAAGCGTTATAATTGGACTATACCAAAAGTGCGAGGAGAAAACGTATGAAACTTATTAAGGTTGAAAACCAAACACAAGGTGGCAAAGAAGCTTATCAAATAATTGCTGATGCGATGACTCATCATCATATTCAGACATTAGGACTAGCAACTGGTAGTACGCCATTACCACTTTATCAAGAGCTTGTGGCAAGTAATTTAGATTTTAGTACAATGAACTCTGTGAATTTAGATGAGTATATTGGCTTAGCACCAACAGATCCACAAAGTTATCATTATTTTATGATGGAACATTTATTTAAAGCCAAACCATTTAAAGTTAATTATTTACCAAATGGTCAAGCAACAGATATTGCTGCTGAGTGTCAACGCTATGAAGAAATTCTTGCTGCTCATCCAGTTGATATTCAGATTTTGGGGATAGGTGAGAATGGTCATATTGGTTTTAATGAGCCAGGTTCACCATTTGGAAGTGTGACACGTGACGTTGCTTTAACAGAATCGACAATCAAAGCCAATAGCCGAAATTTTGAGTCAATTGACGATGTACCGACACAAGCCATTTCTATGGGAATCAAATCAATTATGCAAGCGAAAAAAATTATTTTGTTAGCATTTGGTGATAAAAAAGCGGACGCCATCTACCAAACGGTTAAAGGTCCGGTGACAGAAGATGTTCCTGCAAGTGTCTTACAATTACATCCTAATGTGACGATTATTGTGGATGAAGCTGCAGCAAAAAAATTTAATCGTATTATTTGAAAAAAGATTTTGAAAAAAGGTTGCTTAAATCTAAAACATATGGTATATTAATTCATGTAGTATTTTGATACAAATTAGGAATAATTATATATATTGTTTTATAGTTTCCTTTTTTATGCATCACATATATTGCAACATAATACGCATACAAGAGTATGCATAAGGAGGAAGCAACATGGCACAAGGTACAGTAAAATGGTTTAACGCAGACAAAGGTTTTGGATTTATCACTCAAGAGGACGGATCAGACGTATTCGCTCACTTTTCAGCAATCCAAGGTGACGGATTCAAAACTTTAGAAGAAGGTCAAGCAGTGACTTTCGACGTTGAAGATGGTCAACGTGGACCTCAAGCAACAAACATCGTTAAAGCATAATTCTTGCTTATTGAGCATCTGAGATATTTTATCTCAGGTGCTTTTTTTGTGGCTGTATAATTTTTGATGTGGATGAAGAAATTCATTTACATCTTTTTTTACAAAAAAAGAAACATACGAATTTTCCTGGTAAAATTAAAGTGACCAAACCCAATTTTAGAAAGGAAGATTCATATGTCTCACAACAATTGTATACGAATATCACTTGATTTGAAAGATACAAATATTTATTTTGATTCTATTTTTTGCGAAGAAAATGTCATTAAAGGAGTTAAATCCAAAATCTTTAAAGGAACACTTACGTATAAGCCTTTGGCTTGTCCTTGTTGCGGGATTAAAAATGAAGACTATTCCATTGTAAAAAATGGTTTTGGAATGGCAACACTTTTTTTGACAAATATTATAAGGTGTCAAAACATTGGTACTGTTATCCGATTACCCTTGACCATGAGCCTCTCAAACTGTGACTCTTTCGCGGTGTGTTGACTTATAAAAATCAACCCGCTATCTCACACGTATCACAGTTTGACTCATCCTCAAGGGAAGCTATCGCTAATCTCTGAGCTCTGATACTAAGCGGAGTGACATAATTCAATGCTCCGTGTATTCTGAAATGATTCCACCAATGAACATAGTCATAAAGAGCCACAGATAATTCTTTTAGTGTCTCAAACTGATTGGGATAAACGAACTCTGCTTTAAAGGATTTATAAGTTGACTCGGCGACGGCATTATCCCAGGGATTTCCTTTTCTACTCAACGATCGCTTGATATTAAATGTATTTAGTATGGTATCAATCACTTGGTTATCAAATTCTTTTCCTCTATCAGTATGAAACAACTGAATGTTTGTTAAGGCGTACGGAATCGTATAAAATGCCTGTTTAACTAATTCGGCATCTTTTGATGCCCCACAACTAAATCCAATGATTTCTCGATTAAATAAATCAAGAATTAAACAGACATAGTGCCAACGATTGCCAACCTTGACATAAGTTAAATCGGCGACAACTTTTTCTAATGGCATAACGGAG
This sequence comes from Vagococcus penaei, assembly GCF_001998885.1. Classification (NCBI taxonomy): domain Bacteria; kingdom Bacillati; phylum Bacillota; class Bacilli; order Lactobacillales; family Enterococcaceae; genus Vagococcus; species Vagococcus penaei. Next base: position 464,368 of record NZ_CP019609.1, on the reverse strand, counting down.
TTAAAATGACGTTTTAATTGATTGGTTATTTTAGACTCATTCACATTAGAAGATACCACCTTAAAATAAGCTTTCGTATACACAGAAACGAGGTTTCTGTGTCGCATAATCCTTCTAATTTTTCTTCTACTGAGAATGATGCCTTCTAAACTAAGTGCTTTTTTTATTTTACGAGCGCCATAAGCTTTTTTATTTTGGCGAAAAATCATTTCCACAATTTCTTCTAGTTCACTTTCTAGTAATGGCTTCTTTTCCTGATAATAGTAAGTTTGTCTTGATATTTTAAGGACTCGGCACATCGCTGATATAGAATATTTATGTTTGTTGGCTTTAATTACTTGCCTTTTCGTCCGAATATCAGCGCCGCTTGCTTTAAAATATCATTTTCCATTTCAAGCATTTTAAGTTCTTTTCTGAGTTTGATTAATTCCTTTTGTTCAGGTGTTAAATTATCTTTTTCTTTGAATGAACCTGTGGTTGTTCCTTGTTTTACCCACCTATCAAAAGTTGAAGGAGTTAACTCATAGTCACGAATAATATCTATTCTAGGTTTTCCTGATTGGTAAAGATCTACCATTTGTTGTTTAAATTCTTTGGTAAAAGTTCTTCTTGGTTTACGTTCTAACATGACATTTCCTCCAGTGTGTTTTCTTATTCTCATCACACCTTATTTTTTCTGTCTAGTCAAGTGTAGCCTATCCACTTTTTCTAATGGACCGCTAGAAGGATCTATTAATAAAATCAAGTTAATTAAGCGAATAGCGTATGGATACAGAAACTTTCAAAACTATAAATATAGAGTACTGCTCAGTTTTAAAGACAAACAAATAAGCAACAAAAGCCAATCGGCTTTCGCTGCTTAAACGCACTTATTTTATCTGTCCACATCATTTGACATAGAGCCTTTTTTGTTTGAATAGAGTTATTGAGTGAATTAGTGTAGAATAGACAAATAGAAATAATTAGGGAGGTCAATGATTTATGACAATTGCAGTATTAGGTGGTGCAGGGTATATCGGTTCACATGCTGTTCAAGCACTGAAAAAATCGGGAAGAGACGTTATTGTGATTGATAACCTTCTGACAGGTCACCGTGAAGCTATAGATGATACGGTTCGGTTTTATGAGGGAGATATCCGTAATAAATCGTTTTTACTAGATGTTTTTCGTGAGGAAAACATTAGTGGGGTGGTACACTTTGCAGCCAGTTCTTTAGTAGGTGAATCTGTTGGAAAACCATTAACCTACTTTAATAATAACGTCCATGGGACACAAATTGTGCTAGAAGTAATGCAAGAGCTTGCGATTAAGCATATTGTTTTTTCTTCGACAGCAGCAACTTATGGTGAACCCAAGCGTGTGCCGATTGATGAGACGGCACAAACCAATCCTAAAAATCCATATGGTGAAAGTAAGTTAATGATGGAGAAAATGATGCACTGGTGTGATGAAGCATATGGTATTAAATATGTGGCTTTGCGCTATTTTAATGTTGCAGGTGCTAGCTTAGACGGCTCAATTGGTGAGGACCATTTACCAGAGACACATTTAGTGCCAATTATTTTACAAACAGCTCTAGGTCAACGAACTGAAATCACGATTTTTGGTGATGATTATCCAACACCAGATGGTACATGTATTCGTGATTATGTTCATGTCGTCGATTTGAGCGAGGCTCATGTCTTGGCGCTAGATTATTTAGAAGAAGGTAATCCAAGTGACGTCTTTAATTTAGGGAGTGCCAATGGTTTTTCTGTAAAGGAAATGGTCGATGAAGCTCGAAAATTAACGCAATGTGACATACCATCAATTATCGGGCCAAGACGTGCTGGTGACCCAGCTAGTTTAGTGGCAACACCTGAAAAAGCGTGTCGCGTGCTTGGATGGAAACCAACTTATACAAACTTAACTGATATTTTTAAGACTGCTTGGGCATGGCATTCAAGTCATCCTAATGGGTATTCAAAATAAATAGAAAAGGATGTGTCAGGTAAAATGAATAAACATCAAGTTATTGAAAATTTTGTGACATTGGCCATTCAATCCGGTGGTTGGATGGAGATGGACCGTATTTATCTTCAAAATCGATTGATGGATTTAATAAATGAATCAACTTTCGATGCAACGCAAGTCACAAAAGAAATCCCACCTGTTGCAATGGAATTAGTGGAACAATTTATCATTATTGCGAAAGAGAATGGCGTATTACCTATTGAGGCAGCAACGAATGAACAAAGTCAATTTGTTGCACAACTAATGGATTTTCTGACACCACCACCATCAGTTGTTAATGCTATGTTTTCTCAACATTACAATGACGAGCCACAAGTGGCACTTGATTATTTTTATACAATTTGCTTGCAAAATCATCAAGTTGAAGTCCCATCCGTTAGCCGAACGGACGAGTTAACAGCACCTTATCCTTTAAATTTGAAGACTTTATCAACTGACTTACCAGCTAAAGTCACTATTACGAATGCTGACTATCCAAAATGTTCAGTATGTATGACAAATGAAGGATACTCTACTCAACGTTATCCGATAGTTGAACATGCATTGCGTTTTATTCGTTTAAATTTACTAGGTGATAGTTGGTTTTTCCGTTTTGCGCCAGTCAGCTATCAAAAACAACAAGCCATTTTTCTATCTGAAGAGCACAGTGTGATTACTCGACGTGAAAAATTAAGTCGCATGATCCAACTAGTGGATGTTTTTTCAAGTTACATGATTGGTTTTGATGAAGTAGCCGATTCGAATTTAATAGAGAAGCATAGTTATTTAGAAGGTGCTAATCAATTGTTTCCAATCGAGTCAGCTAAAAATGCCGAATTAATGACGTTAACACTCTTTCCAACGGTAACTATTCGGTCACTGATTTGGAATCAGTCTGCTCTTTCTCTATCTAGCAGTCAACCGCTTGAATTATTAAATGCGATGGATTATGTGGTATCTAAATGGATTAATGATTACGGGCTAGAACATCAAATTGCTATTGCCTTAAGGAAAAATGAAGAGGTTTATACCGGTTATATTATTTTTACTGATGAACGCTTAACTCATGCAAGACAGCTCGTTAAACAAGGTTTTAATGGTCAATCAAATTGGTTTGATGCTTGCGGAGCGTATGTTTTATCACAAGCAACTAACCGTGAAGTCGTACAGAGTTTAGAACAAGAAGATTCGATATGTATGAACCGCTTAGACAATTTTATTACTACCCTATAGAAAAGTTGAGATGTTTGTGTCGTTAGGAAAAATGGTTAAAAGATTTTTATCTTAATAGGTGTTTTATTGTTTCCAAATTTCACTGATTATTAGTTTGATATTGTCACTAGTTGTTCATAAAGAGATGTCACAGTAGGCAACCAATCTAATTTGGTTTATTTTGGGTGGCATGATTAGTGATTTGATGTTATATCACTTTTTACATAATTATTTTTCTAGCGATTAGCTTACTTCTGTCCTATTTTTTTATGTAGGTATGTTTTGGTAAGCTTGCATAAAATAAAAAGAGGCTGTGACATAAGTAGTTACAGTTCTTAAATAAAAGAATCGAAATTCGAAAATCTTAAAAAGATTTTTGGATTCCGATTTTTTTATGTTATCTATTGGCTTATTTTTCTGATTTACAGCCAATTTCATTATATTTAAGGCTAATACGAGTATTCCTGATTCTTTTTTGACGTTGTTGATCCCACGAATATGAAATCGATTGAAGCCTAAACAAGCCTTCATCCATCCAAAAACTGGCTCAACGTCAATTTTTCTTTGGCTGTAGACCTTAGCGATTATTTCATTTGAAAGTTGGTCATTTTGTTTAGTTTTATGATACTCCCAAGAAGGATTGACCATTATTTTTCGAGTGTGGCCTTTTGGAGTAAGTGATTCAGGAATGACATCTTTATTTTCATCATATCTTTCTGCTTGATATTCTTTAAAATCACGAGTAAACCCATCTTTATCTGTTCTTTTTCGATACCCAATAAAGTTAAAATGGACTCCCTTCGGGTCTACGTAATAATCTTCCTTATCATTATAGCTCCAATTCATGACTTTTCTTTCATCCGTTTTCCATTTCTTACTTTTTTCTTTAAGCATTGTCCCATAAGGGATAACTGCAATGTGTTCTGAAAAGTTGTCTTCTAGGTAGCGATAGTTTGATTCTGATCCGTATCCAGCATCTGCAACAATGTATTTAGGGACTCTATTTTCTATTTTTAACTTTTCTAAGAATGGTTGAAGTGTCTTAGTATCTGTAGGATTTTGAAAGATATCATATCCAATAATGTATTGATTACTAGTGGCTATTTGTAAGTTATATGCTGGTTTTAACTGACCGTTTTGCATCGGATCTTCTTTAACTTTCATAAAAGTGGCGTCATGATCGGTTTTTGAATAACTATTTCTATTACCACAAATAGCTAATTTATCCTGATGCTCATTCATTTTATCACGTCGAATTTTCAACTTTCTTTTTTTACTTTTTAAGGTACGTCGTTTTACCTTAAACGGGTTAGGTGAAAGTTTAGCTGTTTTGATAACTTTTTCTTCTAAATCATCTAATCTAAGTTCTAATTGGGTTAATATTTCATCTACCATATCCAAAGTTAAATGTGATCCCTCTGGTATAGAACTTGTCTCATATGCTTCTTTTAATTCAGCTGATAGGTTGATGATTTGTTGTCGATTCATTTGATCAAACTTAATAGTACTTTTCTTCCAAACAAAGCTATATTTATTGGCATCAGCTAATAGTTTAGTTCCATCAATAAAAATAGCATCATTAATAAGTTGTTGTTCACGTAAATAAGTAACTAAGGAGTCTAAACTTCTTTGTAATAATTTATCAATATCGTTAGATGTTCTGAAACGGGCAATTGTCCGATAACTCGGAACTTGTTCTTGAGTTAACCAACGAGCCGGTAGGCTTTCTTCTGCTAGTTGTTCAATTTTACGACTAGTAAAAACACTTCTAGTATAGGCAAATAAAGTTAATTTAAGAACTACTTTTAAATCATATTTTCTAGGTCTTCCAAATAGATATGGTTCGCTAAGCTCCAGTGACTCAACTAGTTCATTAATAAACCATGCGGTGTTATCTTTTTTAGGAACATAAGAAGTTGTTATATCTAAAGTAAGTTGATTCATGTTATAATTTGTATACATTTTTAGTTTTCCTTTCGGGAGAATGACTTAACGTACAGGGTGTCACCTGTACGTTTTTATTTTAACTAAAAAAAGCGATCAAATAAATGAATTTTACTCATAAATTTGATCGCTTTTTTGTTTTATTCAGAGACTTATGTCACAGCCTCTTTTTTAGTTTATAAGCCATTGTAAATGGTCATAGCGATGGTTTGATAGGGTTGTTTCGCCCATTTTTTTAAAGCCTTTTTTTAAATAAACTTGTTGTGCTTGTTGATTGATTTGATCACAATTTAAACCAATCTTATCACATCCTTGTTGACGTGCAATTTCGGGTAAAGCATCTAATAATGAGTTTGCTACTCCTTGACGACGAAAATCAGGTGACGTTACCAAAGTATCGAGGTACCATTCGTTTGGAAATGCTTCTATTTCAGTAAAGAAACGATAATCATCGGATAAACCATGTTCATTTAGTAAGGTGATAAAATCAGCATCAATTGTTTTTTCGCGTTTATCTGGATAACCCACAGCAATTCCAGCAACTTGACCATCAATTTCTTTAACGATCATTGTTTGGTACCCGTAACGATAAGTTGGATATTTAGTATAGGCTTCTTCGAGTAAGTTTAGAACTTCTTCATCAGATAGCTTATCAAAAACAGCCAATTCCATATCTTTTAAAATAATCATAACTAAGTTAATCACATCTGTGACATCTTTTGGTTGAGCTTGTCGAATCATGTAACATCCTCCTAAAATTTATACTAATCAACTCTATCACGCCCTCAAAAAAAGGGCAAACATTATGAAAAATATTGGTTAAAATAAAAATAGATAGTAATTTTTGTTATGATTTCAAAAATAGAAAAAATATTATTGGAAATATCTGTTAAACTTAAAATTAATATTAATTTGTTGTGTTCTGTTATACAATAGTCGTATAGTTACTACATTAAAAAACTGTAGGTGATAAAATGAAAGCAACCATGAAAGACGTTGCCGCTTTAGCAAATGTCGGGCTGGGGACTGTATCACGTGTTATTAATGGCGTGAAAGTAAAAGATGTTACTCGAGAAAAAGTTGAAGCAGCCATCGCAGAGTTGAACTATGAGCCTAATGAGTATGCAAGAGGCCTGAAAACGAATCGCACGAATACAGTCGCATTAATTTTGCCAACGATTTGGCATCCTTTTTTTTCAGAATATGCTTATTATGTTGAGACAGAATTGACAAAATCAAATTATAAAATGCTACTATGCAATGCCGATGATGATTTGGCAAAAGAACGAGACTACATTCAAATGGTCAAGCAAAATAAAGTTGATGGCTTAATTGCTATTACTTATTCGGATATTGACCCTTTTGTCTCAGCAGATTTACCGATTGTTAGCATTGACCGCCATTTTACTGAGGATGTGTGCTATGTAACATCGAATAATTTTGCAGGAGGTCAGTTAGCTGCAAAAGAATTAATCACACGTGGATCGAAAAAAATTGGTTTTATTGGTAGTATCTCTGCTCATCACAATGAAACGACTAAACGTTTGTCAGGATTTAAGGAATATTGTGAAGGAAATGCTATTGATTACGCTGTTCTCGAAATGATCGAACCAATTAATGATTTTGAACAGCAAGTGACTGATTTTTTTACTGCGAATCCTTCACTAGATGGGTTGTTTGTGATGAATGATTTGATGGCAGTTGATGTGATTGATTATTTAATGCTTGAGACGAATCAAAAGATTGGTGAGACAATTCAAATTATTGGATTTGATGGTGCTAGTTTAGTTAAAGGACGTAGCAAGTTGCTATCGACAATTGCACAACCAGTCCAAGAGTTGGCAAAAGTGTCTGTTAAAAATATTTTAAAACTAATCTCCGGTGAGGAAGTTATTAAACGTTCGGTTTTACCCGTTACTTTTCATGAAGGTAAAACAACTTTTGAAAAAATGATAAAAAAAGATTGACATCCAATAAAAAGGGTGTTAATTTTATATCATAAAAAGGAAACGTTTCCAAATTTTCTAGTGCGAAATAATTGAAACGTTTCCTATTTTTTGAATAAAATAATTGAAACGTTCCAATTTTTAGGTCAAGATATTTAAAACGTTCCAAATTTAGATAAAAGGAGAATGAAAATGAAAAAGCTAGTGTTATTTTCTGCGACGGTTGCGTTAGTTTTAGGTGGACTTTCTGCCTGTGGTAAAAAAGGTAATCAAAGCAATACGAGTTCAGACCCAGGCGAAATTAAAGTATGGGTACAATTTTCGGATGAGACTGCTGAAGGAGCTGCTTGGCAAGAAATTGTAGATAATTTTAATCAAGAGTTCAATGGTAAATATAAGGCGGTCACAGAATACATTCCTAGAAGTGGGAGTGGTGGCGGTTATGAAGATAAAGTGAATGCTGCAATCACAACAAAGACTTTACCAGATGTGATTACACTAGACGGACCGAATACAGCAGCTTATGCACATTCCAAAGTACTAGAACCGTTAGATGAGTATTTGGATGATGATGATATGGCTGATGTTCTGCCAAGTATTAAACAGCAAGGAACATATAATGGAAAATTCTATGCCTTTGGTTATTCTGAATCGAGTGTTGGTCTTTATTATAATAAAAAAATGTTTAAGCAAGCTGGCATTAAAGACTCTGAATTACCAACTTTAGATAATCCATGGACATGGACAGAGTTTCAAGATGTGCTAGAACGCTTGCATAAGGAGTTTGAAGCACCGGTCTTTAATATGCAGTTAGCCAATAAAGATGAGATGTTAACGTATGCTTATACACCATTCATCTGGTCAAATGGTGGAAGCATTGTAAATAAAGAAGGGACAGAAACAATAGGCTATTATAATTCAAAAGAAACAGTTGGCGCTTTAAGCTATATTCAAGAATTAATCAAAAATGATTATGTTCCTGTGACCCCAGTAGAAAAAGGTTTTGAAACGGGTAAATACCCAATGTTACTAAGTGGTTCATGGACAATGGCTGATTTAGAAGGCAATTATAAAGACATCGATTATGGTATTCTACCTTACCCAGTGTCAGATAAGACGAAAAAATTAGTGTCACCAACAGGTAGTTGGGCTTTAGGGATGACGACGAATACGGAGAAAAAAGATGCATCTGCTGAATTTATTAAATTTGCTACAAGTACTGAGTCAAGTAAGATTATGAGCTTAGGTAACAGTGTCTTACCAATCAGAAATTCAACGATTGATTTAATTAAAAATGACGTTCCAGAAGGTATGAAGATGTTAATGGAACAAAATCAAGTATCTGGACGTGCTAGACCAGTTGTCGTGGCTTATCCACAAGTGTCAAGAGCCTTCCAACAGTCGATTCAAGATATTACGTACTATAAAGAAAATCCTGATATTCAAGCAGTAGCGGATATTCGGGCGAAAGAGATGCAACAAGCAATTAATAATTTATTAAACAAATAATACTGAACGAAAAAGTTTTAGGGTTGTTCAGTCAAGGAGGATTATCATGCGAGAAAAATCAACACTAAAAGAAAATTTGATTGGCTATGGTTTTTTAGCCCCGGCATTGATTTTATTGACTATCTTTTTAATTATTCCAGTAGGAATGGTTTTCTACTATGCTTTTACTGATTATTATTTATTAACACCTGATGCTCGCCAGTTTATTGGTTTAGATAATTTCAAAAGGTTAATTGGCGATCCGATTTTCTTGAAAAGTATTTTTAACACAGCGAAATTTGTAATTTGGATTATTCCAGTTCAATTAGGTGCAGCCCTAGGAATGGCTCTATTAATCAATAAAAAGCGTAAAGGTAATATGTTCTTCAAAGTTGCATTCTTTGCACCAGTTGTTATGTCTTTAGTTGTTATTTCGATTCTTTGGTTATATTTGTTGAACCCAAATGAAGGATTGATTAATGCGATTTTAAATCGTTTTGGAATTGAGTCTTTACCGTTCTTAACTAGTCCAAGTCAATCAATGTATACAATTGTGTTTGTATCAGCATGGCAAGGAGCAGGCTATCAAATGTTATTACTATTGGGTGGTATGCAAAATATTCCGCAAGATGTCTATGAAGCAGCAGAATTGGATGGCTTCACAAAGTTCCAACAATTTCGGTACATTACCCTACCATTACTTAAACCAACTGCTATTTTCGTCTTGTTAACAACACTAATTTCAGCATTTAAGCTGATTGTTCAACCAATGATTATGACTCAAGGTGGACCAATGAACTCAACAATGACGATGGTGTACTATATTTACCAAACAGGATTTACCGACCGTCTAGTTGGCTATTCAAGCTCAATAGCTTTAGTCTTTACGACATTAATTGGCTTGATTACTATTACGCAACGAAAACTGATTAAGGAGGATAAAGACTAATGAAAAAGCGAATTAAACCGACAAAAATATTAGAATATGTGTTATTATTCTTAATAGTAGCCCTGTTTTTATTTCCAATGATTTGGATGATTGTGTCGTCAATGAAACCAGAAGCCGATGTGTACCATAATTTAACTTCCATTAAAGCTTTTTTACCTAGTTTTAATCCTGCTAATTGGTTTAAAACGTATGAAGAAGTCGTTAGTCGCTTTAGTGTGGGTACTTATCTATTAAATAGTATTTTTTACGGTACAACGTTTGCCTTAGGGTCGATTTTAGTTAACTCACTAGCGGGATTTGCTTTTGCAAAAATTAATTTCGTTGGTAAAAAAGTGATTTTTGGTTTACTATTAGCACTTTTAATTGTTCCAGTTGAAACGATTTTGATTTCACAATTTACGGTAGTGAATGCTTTAGGTTTAGTTAATACGCGCCTAGCAGTCATTTTACCAGCGATGGCGAGTGCTTTTAATATCTATCTATTTAGAAACTTCTTTATCGCGATTCCAGAAGAAATCATCGAATCAGCAAAATTAGATGGTGCATCAATTGTCCAAATTTTCTTTAGAATTATGTTACCAATGGCTAAACCAGCAATTGCCACAGTAGGTGTCTTGTCTTTCATTACAAGTTGGAATGATTATATTTGGCCACTAATGGTGTTAACCGATAAAAGTAAATTTTCAATACAAGTCGCGATTACCACAATTAATACAACGCAACCGGTCTTAATCAATCAAGTAATGGCGGTCTTAACAATTTCGACTATTCCATTAATTATTGTTTATATTGTGGCACAAAAATATATTTTAGATGGTTTAGGTGGATCAGGAACAGGAATTAAATAAAGTTTGCCGGTGAAAGGATGAATAATGAATGAATTTATTAGAAAAAGCCAATCAGTATATCAATGCTGAACGTGAAAAAGTGGTTGATACCTATCGTCACGCATTTCACGTTATGCCACCAATAGGATGGTTAAATGATCCCAATGGTTTTGTTTACTTTCGAGAGGAGTATCATTTATTTTATCAATTTTATCCTTATGCAAGTGAATGGGGACCAATGCACTGGGGACACTCAAAGTCAAAGGATTTAATTCACTGGGAAGAATTGCCTGTTGCTCTAGCGCCAGAGTTAGATTATGAACTTGATGGGTGTTTTTCAGGTAGTGCCATTGTTAAAGATGACCGTTTATATTTGATGTATACAGGCCATTATGAACGAGAAGGCAAACGTCGTGAAGTTCAATGTTTAGCTGTTTCAGATGATGGGATTCACTTTGAAAAAATTGCTAGTAATCCGGTGATTGACGAGCGACAATTAAAAAATTATGGTGATATTCAAGAATTTCGCGATCCTAAAGTATTTCAACGAGGAGAAAGTTATTTTACCGTAGTTGCCACAAAAACTGAAAATGAACGTGGTCGAATTTTGATGTTCCAGTCGAAAGATTTGTTAAATTGGACTTTTTATTCTGTTGTTTTAGAGGGTGAGTCTCATCAAGGCATTATGTGGGAATGTCCTGATTTATTCCATTTAGATGGAAAAGATGTTTTGATTATGTCACCAATTGAAATGGAAGAAGATGGCCATAGTTATCACAATATGAGTTCAACAGTGGCTTTTATCGGTCAAATGGACTGGGAAAAAGGGACATTAGCGGTTGAGAATTATCATGAAATTGATGGTGGATTAGACTTTTATGCACCACAAACGTGTCAGAATGATAAAGGTCAACGTATCATGATTGCCTGGATGCAAATGTGGAAACGTAATATTCCAACACATGATTTAGGCCATGGTTGGGCTGGAGCAATGACATTTGCTAGAGAGTTATCAGTTATCAACAATCGTCTTTGTCAGCGACCGGTAGAAAGCCTCTATAATCAACTAATAGTCGGTGAAGAGGAAGAAAATCGTGTGCTGTCAAGTGAAGATAAGTGGGTAAGTGCGCCACTACTAAGTACCCAAAGTTATGCTAAATTAGTGATTCAACCAGAAATGTCTACAGAAGTTAACTTACGTTTATTTGCGATTGATCGTGATGAATTATTGGTGACCTACGATGTAACGAATGAAATTTTAACTGTGAATCGAGGGAAATTAGGTTACGAGATTATTGGTGCGGAACAAGAACCGTTGTTTGAACGATCAATGAGTGCGTCTTTAGTTGATGGAAAATTAACATTGGAATTTGTCCGTGATAATGCTTCGATTGAGTTATTCATTAATAATCGTGATGCTATGACTTTTACGTTCTATCAAAAAGAGGTTGGTCAAAATCTAGAATTAACAAGTAATCAAGGTGTTATTCTGAAACAGGCAAAAATTGCTAAAATAAATTGTGGAAAAGCAAATTAAACTCTTGCCATTTTGGATTTTGTCAGATATAATTATGAAGTGCGTGTAATGACACGTGCTTCTTTTTTATGGAAGCGTGGGAGGAGAAATTTTCATCTCCATTAAACCACATCACGGACTCAAGGAGGTATGTCTCGTGGCAAAGAAAGTAGAAAAATTAGTTAAATTACAAATTCCTGCAGGGAAAGCAACTCCAGCTCCACCAGTAGGTCCAGCTTTAGGTCAAGCCGGTATCAACATTATGGGATTCACTAAAGAATTCAATGCTCGTACAGCAGACCAAGCAGGTTTAATTATTCCAGTTGTAATCTCTGTATATGAAGACCGTTCATTTACATTTATTACAAAAACTCCACCAGCTGCAGTTTTATTGAAAAAAGTAGCTAAAATTGACAAAGGTTCTGGTGAGCCAAACTCTAAAAAAGTTGCAACTGTAACAAAAGATCAAGTAAAAGAAATTGCTGAATCTAAGATGCAAGACCTAAACGCAGCTGACGTTGAAGCAGCTATGCGCATGGTAGAAGGTACTGCACGAAGCATGGGTATCGTTGTTGAGTAATCAGTCTAACGACTAACCTAGAAGTAGCTTCTCAGTCGATTTATATTGAAAAATATAAATGCGTGGGAGGTTAAGCCGCTATAACCACAATCAAGGAGGAAACACAAACATGGCTAAAAAGAGTAAAAAAATGCAAGAAGCATTAAAAAAAGTAGATACAACTAAAGAATACGCATTAGCGGAGGCTGTAGCCTTAGCTAAAGATACAAACATTGCAAAATTTGACGCAACAGTTGAAGTTGCTTACAACTTAAATGTTGACCCTAAGAAAGCTGACCAACAAATTCGTGGTGCTGTTGTACTACCAAACGGTACTGGTAAAACTCAAAAAGTTTTAGTATTTGCTAAAGGCGAAAAAGCAAAAGAAGCAGAAGCTGCTGGCGCTGATTTCGTTGGTGATGTAGACTTAGTTGAAAAAATTAAAGGTGGCTGGTTTGAATTCGACGTTATCGTTGCAACACCAGACATGATGGCACAAGTTGGTCAATTAGGACGTGTTTTAGGACCTAAAGGCTTAATGCCAAACCCGAAAACTGGAACTGTTACTATGGATGTAACAAAAGCTGTTGAAGATGTAAAAGCAGGTAAAGTAACTTACCGTGTTGACAAACAAGGTAACATCCATGTACCAATCGGTAAAGTATCATTTGAAGATGATAAATTAATCGAAAACTTCCGCACAATTAACGATGTAATCCTTAAAGCTAAACCAGCTGCAACTAAAGGACAATATATCACTAACTTAACAATCACGACTACTTTTGGACCTGGTGTCAAAGTAGATAAATTTTCTTTCTAAAAATTAACTGAAAATAGTTTGACTTAGGTAACTAGCTATGGTATAGTTACCTAGGTTAATCTTAATAACTAGCCGAAGACAGTAGGTGACGCAAGTCTTAATTTCCTACCGAGGACCATATTGAATGAAATCAATAGTCCCTCTATGTCAACGGTGGCATGGGGTTTTTTTTGTTGAAAAATCTCACCATCTATTAATTCAGGAGGTGAAAATATAATGAGTGAAGCATCAATCGCTAAAAAAGCGCAAGAAGTTGAAGTAATCGCTGCTAAGTTTAAAGAAGCTGCATCTGTAGTAGTCGTTGACTACCGTGGATTAACAGTAGAACAAGTAACAGAATTACGTAAACAATTGCGTGACGCAAACGTTGAGATGAAAGTTATCAAAAATGGTATCTTACGTCGTGCTGCTGAACAAGCTGGTTTATCTGGTTTAAACGAATCTTTCGTAGGACCAACTGCCGTAGCTTTCAGTAACGAAGATGTTGTAGCACCAGCTAAAATCATGAATGATTTTGCTAAAACTGCAGAAGCATTAGAAATCAAAGGTGGCGTTATCGAAGGAGACGTTTCTTCAATCGAAGAAATTATCGCTTTGGCAAAATTACCAAACCGCGAAGGTTTACTTTCTATGTTACTATCTGTACTACAAGCACCTGTACGCAATGTGGCTTACGCTGTCAATGCTGTTGCAGAAGCAAAAGAAGAAGAAGTAGCTTAATTGCTGCCTAAAACAAAAAAATAAACAATAATCTAAAGATTATTTACGGAGGAAACTATAATGGCATTAAATATTGAACAAATTATTGCTGATTTAAAAGAATCAACTATTTTAGAATTAAATGACTTAGTTAAAGCTATTGAAGAAGAATTTGGTGTATCTGCTGCTGCTCCTGTAGCTGCTGCTGGTGGAGCTGCTGAAGCTGCTGCTGAGCAAACTGAATTTACTGTTGAATTAACAGCTGCTGGCGACCAAAAAGTTAAAGTAATCAAAGCAGTTCGTGAAGCAACTGGTTTAGGATTAAAAGAAGCTAAAGCTTTAGTTGATGGCGCTCCTGCGGCATTAAAAGAAGGTATTTCTAAAGACGAAGCTGAAGCATTAAAAGCTTCTTTAGAAGAAGTTGGCGCTTCAATCACTGTAAAATAATTCTTATTAAAGAATATAAGCCTAACTACATTCGTGTAGTTAGGCTTTTTTTGTGTAGCTTACGATAGGCTAATGGTGTCACGCCTAAGTGTTTTTTGAATAAGCGAACAAAATAACTGGTGTCAATATACCCTAAACTATCGCTAATTGATTGGACTGGAAGAGACGTTGTTTCGAGTAGTTCTTTTGCCCAACTAAGTTTTAATTTAATATAAGCAACTTGAAAAGATTCACCTAGTTCTTCTTTTAGTAAACGACTTAGATAGCTAGGACTGAGATGTGTGATAGTCGCTAAATCATTTAAACTGACCAGTTTTGATTTATTCACATAGAGATAATCAATTGCTGGTTGCAATTGCTGATTACTGACTTTGATGCTATCTCGTTGTGTTTTTAATTTTTGATCTAGTAGTGTTGCATCGATATCTTTCTTTAAAAATTCTAGTGACTCAGTATGCAATGAGTCCATATCGCTAATATCATTAGTTGAACTTAGATGAAGGCTATGCTTATAAGCGTTAACTAAATAGTCTTTTTTTATAGCTTCTGATACGATGTATTCGCTGATTCTTTCGAGCATATTAGCACTCTTTTTTAAATCATCCAATGATAATTTTGGGTAAAGTTGATAAAGATCTTGATGCGCTAGTTTAAAATCTTGTAGCACTTTATTATCAGGAAGTGTTAAGACTTGTTCTAACTGTTCATGTCCATCTTCTAAGTGAATCTCACCTGCCATAATGGCACCAACGTAATCCCCGTTTAAAATGATTGGTATGGCCATATCAATAATGTCAAAATGACAACGATAAATAAAAGGTTGCCCAGTTCGTACGGCTTCTAAGCCACCTCGAGCATCACATTTTTCACAGAATTTTGCTAGTTCTGGTGTTTGCCTAGCTAATTGACAAAAAGGTTGAACTTGACTATGCTGTGTGACTGGTTTCCCCTTGTAATCTACTAAAATAATGGCTAATTGAGTAGCAATCGCAATTGATTCTTGAACTTTTTCCCACTTTTCTAAATCTAACACCTTTTTTAGTTCAAAAGTCATTCCCATTAATTTTCACCTTACCCTCTTTTTGATATTTATTTCACAAAAAGCAAATTAATGCTATTTAGCAATATAAGTCAATTCTATTGTATAAGAAAGTGACAATAGAATCCAATGATTAATTAGTGAAAACGTTTTATTATAAAGATGTCAACAAGAAAGGGAGATAAATGATGAGAAAAGCACTAATTTTACCAACTAAATATGTTCAAGGGGAAGATGAATTACTAAATCTAGGTTATTTTGTTTCAACGTTTGGTGAATCCGCTTTATTAATTGGACACCCAAGTGATGTTGAGCGTGTGCGCCCACAGTTAGAAGCAACAGCTAAAAAATTTAGTATTCGCTTTGTTGAAGGCGGTTTCGGTGGTGAAGTAACACGTGAAGAGACCAAACGATTACAAGAAGTAGCTAAAAAAGAAAAAACAGATTGTGTGATTGGTTTAGGTGGAGGTAAGGCAATTGATGCATCTAAAGTCGTTGCTGAGGGTGAAAACTTAATTGTCGTACCAACAATTGCTGCTCAAGATGCACCAACATCTCACTCAGCTGTTTTATATCATGCAGATGGATCGTTTGATGATTATGCTTATTTTAAACAAAGTCCAAGTGTTGTCTTAGTTGATACTAAAGTTGTGGCTAAAGCACCAACACGTTTCTTAGTGGCTGGTATGGGTGATGCGCTATCAACTTATTTTGAAGCAAGAGCAACACATAATTCATATTCACGTGTTAATGCTAGTTTACCAATGGGATCACGCGAAGGTTTAACACCTAATGCAAGTGGTACATATGCTGCACTTGAAATGGCACATTTATGTTGGAAATATCTACAAGAAGATGGCCTTCAAGCAAAAATTGCCTGTGATGCTGGTCTTGTCACTGAGGCGTTTAATAAAATTATTGAAACAAATATTTTATTGTCAGGCTTAGGTTTTGAAAGTGGTGGTTTAGCGGCTGCACATGCAATTCATAATGGTATGACAGTTTTACATGGTGCACATGGCGCCTTACATGGTGAAAAAGTAGCATTTGCCACAATCGCTCAATTAGTATTAGAAGATGCAGATAAAAATGAGTTAGACGCTGTTTTAGCTTTCTGCGCTTCCATTGGATTACCAATGACTTTAGCAGATTTAGGTGTTGAATCTATTACCTATGAAGAAGCATTAGCAGTAGCCAAAATTGCGTGTATTCCTGAAGAATCAATTCACTCAATGCCATTCCCAATTGTGGAAGAAGAAGTAGCAAATGCTATTATTGTGGCTGATAAATTAGGTCATGACTACAAAAATCGTAATGGACTATCATAATTAAGTTACTAAAATTCTAATGTATAAGGAATGATACATAATATGCGTAAAATAATAGGTTTAGTCTCACATAGCAAAAAAATCACAGATGGTCTTAAAGAAATGATTGACCAAATGAGTCAGACGGATCAAGTCGAAGTCTTGTCTCTTGGCGGAACGGCAGATGGTGAATTGGGTTCAGATCCGACGTTGATTTTAGATGCATTAGACACACTTGATACTACTGATATATTTTTTGCTTTTGCGGACTTAGGTAGTGCCGTGATGAATGTCGAAATGGTGGTAGACATGATTGATGAAGAAAAAAGAGCACGTTATATTTTAGTTGATGCTCCTTTAGTCGAAGGCGCTTTTGCTGCAGCAATTACAGCAGGAGTAACAGATGATATTGAGCAAATTATTCACGAAGCAAAAAATGCTGGAGAAAAAGGGTGGAGTTAAGATGAAAAAAATTATGAATCATCCCGCATCGCTTATAGAAGAAATGCTTGAAGGAATCGTTCAATCCTATGCGTCACTTGTCCATCGCGTAGCTGACTCGCGAGTAATTGCCAAAAATCAAGCAAAGAAACAAGTTGGACTAGTCTCAGGCGGTGGTAGTGGACACGAACCTGCTCATGCCGGCTTTATTGGTGAAGGCATGCTTAGTGCAGCTGTTCTTGGAGATGTTTTCACGTCACCAACACCGGATCAAATTCTACTAGCTATTCAAGAAGCAAATCAAGGGCAAGGTGTCTTATTAATTGTCAAAAATTATACGGGTGACTGCCTAAACTTTGAAATGGCTCTAGATATGGCTGAGATGGAAGATATCGCTGTTGAGATAATCGTTGTCGACGATGACATTGCTGTTGAAAACAGCACTTATACAGCTGGTAAACGTGGTGTTGCGGGGACTATTTTAGTTCATAAAATTTTAGGACATTTAGCACGCCAAGGGACATCCCTATCAGAACTAAAAACTATTGGTGAGCAAGTAGTAAAAGAAATTAAAACAATTGGTATTGCCTTAAAAGCAGCGACTGTACCAGAAGTAGGAAAGCCAGGTTTTGACTTAGCAGATGATGACATTGAATATGGGGTAGGAATTCATGGTGAACCAGGGTATCACCGTGAAAAAATCCAACCATCACGAATTCTGGCTCAGAATATGCTAGATAAAATTTTAGCTGATTATGAAACAGTGCCAACACGTATTGGTGTATTGGTGAATGGTATGGGTGGTACACCTTTAATGGAACAGTTTGTTTATATGAATGATTGTTTACGTTTATTATCTGAGCGCGGGGTTGATGTTGTCTTTCATAAGGTAGGTAATTATATGACTTCCCTTGATATGCAAGGGCTATCACTGACTATTATTAACTTGTCAGAGACTGACTGGTTAGATGCCTTAGATAGTCAAGTAAATACGATTTCATGGTAAATAAGAAGGGATGACGACAATTGGAGTTTACGGTAACAGATAGCCAAAAATGGCTCAATAATTTTTCTGCTGAAATTGAAGCAAATAAAACTTATCTCAGTGATTTAGATTCATCGATTGGCGATGGTGATCATGGAAATAATATGGCGCGAGGTGTGGCCGCATACCAAGAAGCTTTAGTAAAGAATCATCCAACAACAATCAGTGAGACATTTAAAGTTCTCTCAATGGCGTTAATTTCGAAAGTTGGTGGAGCTTCTGGACCATTGTATGGCTCAGCTTTTATGGCGATGGCAAAAGCTAGTCAAGGGTTGACAACAATGACTTCTGTTGAAGAGTTAGGCCAAGTAGTTCAAGCTGGTTTAGAAGGTATCAAGGCTCGCGGTAAGGCTGAATTTGATGATAAAACAATGGTTGATGTGTGGGAACCGGTTGTGAATGAATTATTGCAAGGACGTTTAACCACAGAAACCATCCTGGCAGCCAAAAATCATACCAAAGATTTAGTCGCTAAAAAAGGCCGGGCTTCTTACCTAGGTGAACGAGCAATTGGTCATATTGACCCAGGAGCAGCATCAAGTGCGATATTATTTGATTGTTTAAAAGTTATCTTAGATGAATCAATAACACGCTGAGTCATTTAATTTTAGAGTGACAAATAGAGTTACTAATTATAAAGACCCACAAAGGTTGGCGCGTTGGCTTAACTTTTGTGAGTCTTTTTTTAATTAATTTTAAATAGTTAGTAGTAAATAAGCTAAGAAGAAAGTCAAAACAGTACTTAAAAAATTGACCGTATCATTAGTCATCCAAGGCCACCCTTTAATTAATTTATTGGGTTGTTTGTAGTGATTATCACGTTTTTCAGTCGGTTGATTGGTTTTTGAGTCAAGATAGAGTGCTTGAACACTTGCACCTAGTAGACTGTCGATGAGTGACGTAAAGCACCCAGATAGGAAAATAATGAGTAAGTCACTCCAACTAACAGGATCCTGAAATAACCATTGCAATATTCCGAAGGCACAAGCTATCAAGGCACTCCCAACCATTGATGCCAAACTCCCAATTACACTAACACCACCTGAAACGCCAGGTGTTAATGGCTCAAATGTAAGGAGATTATACGTCTTCCCTTTGAACCAAGCGCCAATTTCTGAACCTAAGGTATCGGCCGTTGATCCAGCTAAAATTGCTGTATAAATGACGAAAAAATTAATATCTTTAAAAATAGTCGCAAAAATTAAACTAATAATTGCCACAAGACTATTAGCGAAAACTTGTGAAGCGTCGCGTGCACCACTTTTTTCTGTAATAGTGTCGGGTTGTATTGTAGCTCTTAATATTTTTTTTAATAATTTGATAGCTAAAGAACCACCAAAAAATAAAATAATAATTCCCCATGTTGTAATAGTACCAAAAGTTGCGACCATAGTTCCAGTGAAAATGGTTGCTAATGCACCTGTTGTGGTTAAAGCATTTAGCTTATAACCTATAAAACTAATAAAACTACTACCACATAGACCAATTATGAAATAGAGTAACATAAAATAACCTCCTTTAAAAGATTAGGGACAGATACTTGTAAAAAAAGCGAAAAAGGTTGAGAAAGTTTAAAAAGACACGTAAAATGGAACGTATATAAATAATAAAGGTTGGAGAAAGATATGACTCAAAATTACAGCGATGACAGTCTTGCTTTACACACGGACTTTTACCAATTAAATATGATGAAAACTTATTGGGAGTTAGGTAATGATAACATAAATGCAGTGTTCGAATGTTATTTTAGACAGATGCCATTTAAACACGGTTACGTCATTTATGCCGGATTAGAACGTGTGATACATTATTTAGATAATTTAAAATTTAGTGAGAGTGATATCGACTATCTACGTAGTGTCACAGATTATCCTGAAGAATTTTTAACCTATTTAAAAGAGCTTAAATTCCGATGTACTGTTCGCTCAGCGCTAGAAGGCGAAATGGTTTTCAATAATGAACCTATTTTACAAGTGGAAGGGCCCTTAGCACAATGTCAGTTAGTTGAAACAGCTATTTTAAATATTATTAATTACCAAACTTTAATTGCGACTAAAGCTGCAAGAATTCGTGCAGTATGTGAGAATGACGCTTTAATGGAGTTTGGCACGCGCCGAGCACAAGAGATGGATGCTGCAATTTGGGGTACCAGAGCGGCTTATATTGGTGGCTTTGATGCTACTAGTAACGTTCGAGCAGGTAAGCTATTTAACATTCCAATCTCAGGGACACATGCACATAGTTTAATCCAAGCATATCGTGATGACTACGAAGGATTCAAGGCATATGCTCAAACTCATAAAAATTGTGTCTTTTTAGTCGATACTTATGATACTTTGAAGTCAGGTGTTCCTAATGCGATTCGCGTAGCAAATGAGATGGGCGATAAGATTAACTTTTTAGGTGTACGTATTGATAGTGGTGATATGGCCTATATTTCAAAACGTGTACGCGAACAATTAGATGAAGCTGGTTACACTGAAGCCAAAATCTATGCTTCAAATGACTTAGATGAGTCAACGATTTTAAACTTAAAGATGCAACGCGCTAAAATTGATGTTTGGGGTGTGGGGACGAAGTTAATCACAGCCTATGATCAACCAGCTCTTGGTGCCGTTTATAAATTAGTGTCAATTGAAAATAAAAGAGGTAAAATGGTCGATACGATTAAATTATCGAATAATGCTGAAAAAGTTTCAACACCAGGAAAAAAACAAGTCTGGCGTATTACTGGTAAAGATGATGGTAAGTCTGAAGGAGATTATATTACTCTATGGGAAGAAGACCCTCGTGAGCAAGAAGAGCTGTACATGTTCCACCCGATCCATACATTTATAAACAAAACAGTGACTAATTTTGAAGCTCGTCCGATTTTACAAGATATTTATGTGAATGGAGAGCGAATTTACAAACTACCAAATATCGAAGAAATTAAACAACGGGCAACCGCTAACCAAGAATCATTATGGGAAGAATACAAGCGGAATTTAAACCCACAAAAATACCCAGTTGATTTGTCTCCTAAGTGTTGGGAACATAAAATGAATACAATCAATGAAGTGAAAAAATCAGTTAAGTAAAAAAGTAACGACTAGTTGACAGTTTGTCAGTTAGTCGTTACTTTTTTAGCGTCTATTTTCGTAGGCAAGTAAATTCTCTAAATCACGAATTTCTTCTAGTAGCTGACGCCCAATAGTGGTATCACGGACTTTTTTTCGTTTAAGTGGCTTGTCAACCACACGGCGAACAGAAATTACATCATCATGATCAGTAAAAATTGTATCAATAGTTGAAAATGACTTATGCGCTGCTAGTTGCATCCCATATGAATTATAGAGCAGAGTGTAACCAGCTAGACCAGTTGTTTTTTGATATGGTTTAGAAAAGCCACCATCAATTACAAGCATTTTCCCATTAGCTTTAATTGGATTTTCACCTTTAATTTCTTTGACAGGAGTATGGCCACTAATCAAGTGACTATCGGGACTATTTAAACCGAACTCATTTAAAATACGATGAATAATCTCAGGATTTTCACGTAAAGCATAATAAGGATTTTTTGGTTCGAGATGGGTTTCTTTGTCTTCAATAAAGTAACGCTCGAAAGTAGTCATTTCTTTCTTACCAAATAAAGATGAACATTCGCCAGACCATAAATACCAAATTAAATCGGTGTCAAAATCATTCATGACATCGGGCTGTTTATAGGCTTTACGTAGTGAATATTCAAATAAGTCTAAGAGCTCTTTACCAGCGTAATGAATGCCATCAACTGGGAAGGCTTTAAAACTACCATCCTCTTTCAATGGAATACAGCCATGTACCAGTAAATTATCATTATAGACGAGATACATATTGCCTTTTTCAAATAAAAAGTCGATGTGACGTTTTAATTTTTCCGAATTAATAAAGTTTTTTAGTAAGCGTTGAATCACGTCAAATTCTTCAACAGTTAATTCTTCCACATTGTCAGGATTAACTGTTGTAAAACAAGTATTTGTTAGCGGATAGGTTTGCCCTTTAATCTCAACTTCCATTGTATCAAAGTTAGTCCGGCTCAGTAATTGTCTGTGCTCCATTTTAAATTCTGGGCGACGTTTAACCAAACGCTCCTCTAGTTTAAATTGTAAAACAGCTGCAGCTTGATGAATTTTTGTGGTTTCAAGTAACTCTTCTTCACTAACCTGACACTCGCCACTTAATTTAGGGCGAAAGGCTGGGTTATCTTCATAATATTTTTCTGCGTAGGTTAGCAATGGACGTAGATTAATTCCATAAACGTCTTCAATAATGTCAAGGTTATTATAGCGAGCAGAAATTCGAATCGTATTCATCATACAAATAGGTGACCCAGCGGCTGCTCCCATCCAGATAATATCATGGTTTCCCCATTGAATATCCACTGAGTGATGATGAATCAGTTCTTCAATGATTTTATCCGGTTCTGGTCCACGGTCATAGATATCGCCTACAACATGTAAATGATCAACTACTAATTTTTGAATCATATAACTTAAATCAATAATAATTGCATCTGCTTGTCCTAAATCAATGATTGTTTGGATGATTTGTTCATAATAATCTGCTTTATCTTCAGAACTCATGCTTTGATAAAGTAATTCTTGAATAATATAAGAAAAGCGTTTTGGAATTGATTTACGCAACTTAGAACGCGTATATTTTGAAGATGAAAAATGAGTTAGACGAACAAGTTGGTCGATTTTTACTTTGTACCAGTCATCATCATATTGGTTCATATCCAGTATTTTTTCAGGATAGTACACTAAAGTTGCCAGCTCGCCTTGAGCAACATCACTCAATTCACCTTTAAATAAATCGTGAATTTTTGCTTTGATATTACCAGAACCATTCCGCAAAATGTGCTGAAAGGCCCGATATTCCCCATGAATGTCACTAACAAAATGCTCCGTCCCTTTCGGTAAATTTAAAATCGCTTTCAAATTAATGATTTCGCTTACAATATCATTTTTCGTTGGATATTGTTTTTTTAGTAACTCATAATACTTATCCTTTTTCATAATGAAACTATACCTCTTCTTTTTATTTGTTTACAAAAACAATGATACATCATTTAATTTAAATATACCAATTTTTTAGCTAAGAAATTTGAATTACGTGGCGAAAATTTGTATAATCAGTGAGGGAATCAGAGAAAGGAAGAACGTAATCACATGAGAAATGAAATGATGCATCGTCCAGTCATTCAAGAGGACGTTTTAACATTAATGCGTCACCGTCAACCAGGTATGCCTGGTCAACTTGGAGAACTTCAAGCACAGGCAACTGCAGATGGTGTGCCAATTATACCAAATGAAACAGCAACCTTTTTAAATTTTTTCGTCAAACAAATTAAAGCAAAGAACGTCTTAGAAATCGGAACAGCAGTAGGTTTTTCTGGTAGTTTAATGGCATTAGCCATGAGCCCAGATGGACACGTTGATACGATTGACCGGTTTGATGTAATGATTCGTAAAGCAAAAGCCAATTTTGAAAAATTAGGTGTTGCAAAACAAGTAACACTACTTGAAGGTGACGCAAAGGATGTGTTACCTACATTAGAAGGGCCATATGATTTTATTTTTATGGATAGTGCCAAATCAAAATACATTGAATTTTTACCAGAATGTTTACGATTATTAAAAAAAGATGGTGTTGTTATGATTGATGATATCTTTCAAGCAGGTACTGTCATGCACGAGCGTTCTGAGATACCTAAAAGTCAACGCACGATTCATCGGAAATTAAACTTACTTTATGATACTGTATTAGCACATCCAGATTTAACCGTAACAATCTTGCCTCTAGGTGATGGTGTTTTAATGATTGCTAAAGATAAAGACAGTGTGGACATAACAATTAATGATTAGAAGCTAGGACAAATTTTGTCCTGGTTTTTTTATTCATTTTTAATTTGTCCCAAGCCATAGAGAATGCTATAATAAATAAAATTTGTAGCGTTTACAAATCAAAAATGGAGTGAGGTATATTAATGGACTATCGTATTGTGAAAGAATTACCTAAAATCGAGTTGCATTGTCATTTAGATGGATCAGTTAGTGTTGAATTGTTACAAGAGTTAGCTCAAAAAGATGGTGTGGCAGGTTTTGATCCTAAGAGTGTCCAGACAAGCCATGATTGCACCAGTTTAAAAGAATATTTATCTTGTTTCGAGCACATCTTACCTTTTTTACAAAGTGCGGAAAATCTTACTTTGGCAACTCTTGATGTTATACGTCAAGCTGCTTTAGAGAATGTTGCCTATCTTGAAATCCGTGTAGCACCGCTATTGCATCAGCAAGCTGGGCTCAGTCTAACCGAAGTGATTGATGCAGTCGTTTTAGGAGTCGAACAAGGTCGTACGCAGTATTTAACGAAAACTAACCTTTTAATTATTGGAATGCGTCATCATACTCATCAAGAACATGAAGCTTTGTTGGCAGACGTTTTAGCTAGTACAAAAGAGTCAATTGTTGGATTTGATTTTGCAGGTGATGAAGCGGCTCACGATACTTTATCAATTGCACCTAGTATTTCCGTCGTCCATCAATCCGGTCTTAATTTAACCTTACATGCAGGTGAATGTGGCTGTTACCAAAATGTTATTGAGGCTGTAAAATTAGGGGCAAAACGTATTGGTCATGGGATAGCAATTAAAGACAGTGAGGAAGCGATGGCGCTTTGTGCCAAAGAAAAAGTATTATTGGAGATGTGCCCAACTAGTAACTTACAAAGTAAAGCCATTCAATCTTTAGATGAGTTTCCCTTGCGTACTTTTTTTGCCAAGCAGGTGCCTTTTATGATTAGTACAGACAATCGAACAGTATCAAATACAACACTGACTGATGAATACATGCTTTTAGCGACACATTTCGGCTTAACTTATCGTGAAATGATGGAGATTAATCAGTGCGCAATGACGTACTCATTTGCAGATTCACTGACTAAGGCGACAGTTTTGGCAAAAATAAGCCAAAGTTACCAAGATTATCTTGATTAAACCGTTTTACCTAAAAAACCTGAATTCTAGTCAACTATGAATTCAGGTTTTTAGTTGGTATTTTACTTAATTTGTGTAAAAATAGTCACATAAATATAATGACTGATTGGAGTAAAGTATATGTATCCTATAATTCAACAAAAAATTAAAGAATTATGTCATGACGGAGTATTTCCTGGAGCGTCTTATGCTGTTATTAAAGGCGCAACAATTGATTGTCATTATGAGGGGCTAAAACAAATTTTACCAGTGCCAAAACCAATTGCACCCAATATTAGGTATGATATGGCATCATTGACTAAGGTTGTTTGTACAACGACTGTCCTGTTAAAGCTTTTAGAAAGCGAACAGATTGATTTAAATCGGCCACTAACAAATTATCTAGCAGGTTGGACAGATTCTGCTGTGACGTTGCGTCATTTATTGACACATACGTCTGATATCAATCCTTATATTAAGAATCGTGCTCAGCTAGATAAGCAAGAGTTACGTCAAGCCTTGTTACAATTAAAATCGGGAGATAGTATTGGTCAAAAAGTTGTTTATACCGATACTGGTACGTTATTAATTGGCTTTTTACTTGAACAGTTATATCAAAAACCAGTACAGCAAATTTTTATAGATGAGGTTTTAAGACCGCTTAACATGACTCAGAGTGGATTTAAATTAGTTGACAAGACACTTGCGGCACCGACTGAATTAACTGCAAATAGGGGGTTAATTCAAGGTGATGTGCATGATCCAAAGGCTTTTGTACTAGAAGATTCTTGCGGTAGTGCTGGTTTATTTAGTACGTTAGAAGATAGTATAAAATTTGTCGACATGTTGTTAAAACGAGGTCAATTGCCAGATGGGGCAGTTTTTTTACAAGCTAAAACGATTGAGGGACTTTATCAGGATTGGACACCCACACGACAAGGACATAGATCATTAGGTTGGGATTTATTATTTGATGATCATAAAGGACATAATGTTTTATATCATACAGGATATACCGGTACGTTTATGATAGTTGATTTAGCGTGTCAAGAAGCTTTTATTTTTTTGTCTAATCGTGTCCATCCGGTTGATAAGCGCTTGGATTATTTAGCTAAACGTGATGAATTGATTGGTCTATACAAAAAAAGAAAGACTGACTAAAGAAAGCGTGTTATACTGTAAGTGATTTTATAGAAGAGGTGACGAAGATGAACGAACCATTATTTTTAAAACCTGTCTTTCAAGAAAAAATTTGGGGCGGGCGTAAATTAGAAACGGAATTTCATTATCAATTACCAACTGGTCCTATTGGAGAGTGTTGGGCAATTAGCGCACATCCACATGGAGTTTGTACAGTCTTAAATGGTGAATTCCAGGACCAACGATTAGATGATTTATGGAAGAATCATCAAGAATTATTTGGTAATTCAAGTGAACCAGTTTTCCCACTCTTAACCAAAATTTTAGATGCGGAAGATGATTTATCGGTTCAAGTCCATCCTGATGATGCTTATGGACAAAAGCATGAGGGAGAGTTAGGTAAAACAGAATGTTGGTATATCATTGATGCCGACCCAGGTGCAGAAATTATTTATGGTCACCACGCACAAACAAAAGAGGAATTAAGCGAAATGATTGATTCTGGTGAGTGGGATGCCTTATTGCGTCGTGTACCAGTCAAACGTGGCGATTTCTTTTTTGTTCCAAGTGGGACAATTCATGCAATTGGTAAAGGAATTATGATTTTAGAGACACAACAAAGTAGTGACACAACTTATCGTGTCTATGATTACAATCGATTAGACGATGCGGGTAATCCACGCGAACTCCATATTGAGCAATCGCTTGATGTAACGACTGTTCCTAATCAAGTCCCAGAGTTAGCGATTAATCAATTAAATATTATGTCATCAAGTATTACTAAATATATTGAATCGGACTATTTCAATGTCTTTGAATGGGACGTTCAAGGTATTTTACAGTTAACAAAATCGGCACCATATACACTTGTGAGTGTCATTGATGGTTTTGGTTATCTGTATTGTGATGATGACCCAAGTCCTTATGAATTGGCTAAAGGCATTCATTTTATTCTGCCTAATACAATTAATAGCTGGCGTTTTGAAGGTGACTTAAAGTTGATTGCGTCAGAACCTGGACTTAAAAATCGCTAAAAAGAAAAATATGAAAAAAGATGAACCAAACACGATACTGTTTGGTTCATCTTTTTCATAGTCAACTAATTATTTTATTAATTTATCAACTGGTGTATAAGGTTTATCTTGATCTTTTGCGACTGCTTCGTTCGTTAGATGACCTTGATAAGTTGTCACACCATGTGCTAAGGCAGCATTATCAATCACAGCTTGTTTAAAGCCTTTATCTGCTAATTGAATGATATATGGCAAAGTATTATTTGTTAATGCTAAAGTAGCTGTTTTTGGAACAGCACCGGGCATATTAGCAACAGCATAATGGACAACACCATGTTTAATGTAAACTGGATCTTGAAGGGTTGTGATTTTATCAGTTGTTTCGAAAATCCCACCTTGGTCAATGGCAATATCAATTAAAACTGATCCAGGTTTCATTTGTTTAATTATATCTTCTGTTACAAGAATTGGCGCTTTATGTCCAGGAATTAATACAGCGCCAATAACTAAGTCAGCCATTTTAACAGACTCTTCAATGTTGACAGCATTTGACATAACTGTTTCAATTTGGTTACCAAAAATATTATCGAGTTGAGCTAAACGAGCTTGGTTAACATCTAGAATACGGACTTTGGCACCTAGACCGATAGCAACTTTTGCAGCATTCATACCAGCGTTACCACCACCAATAATGACGACATTTCCTTTAGCAACACCAGGAATTGAAGCTAGTAAGACACCAGAACCGCCATTCATTTTTTGCAAGAAGTAAGCACCTGATTGAGGAGCCATCCGACCAGCAATTTCAGACATTGGTGTTAGTAATGGTAGGCTACCATTTGGTAATTCAACTGTTTCATAAGCGATTGAATTAACTTTTTTATTTAATAATTCATCAGTCAATTCATTTTGAGGAGCTAAATGTAAATAGGTAAATAAAATTAAATCTTCTTTAAAATAGGTATATTCAGATGGTAAAGGTTCCTTAACTTTCAGAACCATATCAACATTCCAAGCTTCTTTAGCCGAGTTAACAATCGTTGCTCCTTGTTTTTGATAAGCGTCATCAGCAAAACCAGCACCAACGCCAGCGCCTGCTTCAACGAATACCTCATGCTTTTTCGCAACAAGTTCTCCAACAAATGGGGGAGTTAGTGATACGCGATCTTCATTGCTTTTAATTTCTTTTGGAATTCCGATTTTCATCGTTTCACACCTTTTCTAATAGTTAGTTTATTTAATACTCTTTAATTATATCACACATATTATTTTTTAAAAGTCTCAAAGCTCAATAAAGAACGCTAAAAACAGACGTTTGAATCTGTTTTTAGCGTAATAGTTGGGTTTCTATATAATAAAAAAGTTCGATCAAGACAGTTTTTCTTGTTTTTTAGTCACAATTAAATCAAGTAAACGTTTGGCTAAGTTCTCATTGCGCGCAAGCAATGGCCCGTGGAAGTAAGAGCCGAAGACGTTTTTATAGCGCACACCTTCTGTGTTATCTTGATCATTATTACCGTTTCCTTTTTTGACAATTCCTAAAGGTCGTTCGCCTTTTCCTAAAAAGGTCATACCATTATGATTTTCAAAACCGTAGTATGTTTCATCGAATTCTTCGTTATAGATTTCAATATCACCAATGAAGCGATTGTTTTCTTGACTAATTGTGTAGTGAGGGAGGGCGTGGATGCCCATAATTTTTTCGCCTTTAGCACCAATATAATACTCACCTAAAAATTGAAAGCCTCCACAAATAGCTAATAAGACACCATCATTTTCAATATAATCAATTAAGGCTTGTTTTTTTGATTGAATGTCACGCGAGACAACGACTTGTTCGTAATCTTGTCCACCACCGAAAAAGACGAAGTCGTATTTTTTCGGGTCGAATTCTTCATAAATACTAACAATCTCAATATCCATATTGATTTGTCTTTTTTTAGCTAAGTAGCTTAATACCAATAAATTCCCATTATCACCATATGTATTTAATAAGTTACCATAAAGGTGGCAAACTTTTAAGTTAGGTTGTGTCATCTTAGTTGTCCTCCTTAATAAAACCTTGTTGTGTTAATTCTTTACGAAGCCCTAAGACGGCAGTATAAGTAGCTAAAATATAAACATGATCACTAGAAAAATCGTCAATTTTTTTAATAACATCAGATAAAGAAGTGACTTCTGTTAGACGGTCTTCAGAGATTCCGGCTACTTTTAAACGTAAAGTCATATCTCTATGGCGTTCGCCACCAGAAACAACTTCTGGGATATCTAAAGCAGCTAATTCTTCGAGTTGACTATCCCAAATCCAACTAATATCAATACCATCAGCATAATTCGCGTTTAATAAAGCAACTAATGAGAAATTATAGGGTGCCAATTTCATCGTTTCAATAACCTGATTGAGACCAACAGGATTTTTGACTAAAACAAGGGTGCATTTTTTACCATTAATATTAATTACTTCCTGACGACCAAAAACTTTCTCATCATAAGCTAAGCCTTTTCGAATAGCATCAGTTGAAATATCATAGTGCTTAGCAACAGCAGTGGCAGCTAAGGCATTATAGATATTATACAAACCACCAACCTCGATACCATATGTGTCACCTTCAATTGAAAATGACGCTGAAGTATTGGTGATTTCATGTAATTCCGTTAAGGCAACATCTAATTCCGGGCGTTTAAAATCACAATTTGGACAATAATACTTACCTAAGTTGCTATAAGTAATCATTTTATAATGTAGAATATGTTGACATTTAGGACATAGGACACCATCGGTATTATAGTGTGCCATCTGTTCGTGGTCTAGCTCGTGATTAAAGCCATAGTATTCACGCTTATTGACGGTATCAATCGAATTAAAGATTGGTAAATCTCCATTCATTAAAATTGTCGCATCAGGTGACTGACTTGCACCATCGACAATTAATTGATAGGTCGTATAAATTTCACCGTAACGATCCATTTGGTCACGGAAGATATTTGTAAATAAGAAGAGCTCGGGTTTGATAAATTTAGTGACCTTACTTAAACTAGCTTCATCAATCTCTAATACAGCAAAGTTTTTTCCATGTTTATTTTTTTTGCCTGACAAAAAAGTAGAAACAATTCCTTGCAACATATTAGCCCCTGTTGTATTGGTCAAAACTTCACCAAATTCTTGTTTTAATATATTAACAGTCAAAGCAGTCGTCAACGTTTTACCATTGGTGCCTGTAATGACAATGACCTGATAGTCCTTAGCCAATGAATCTAAAATACTTGGATCAATTTTCAAGGCAATTTTACCTGGTAAACTACTGCCACCTTTGTAAAAAGTTTTTAAAAACCAAAGCGACGATTTACCAACAAAAGTTGCCAAAGCACTACGCATGCTCATACTGTTTCCTCCTCAACATTAATAACTAATTTATCATATCATATTCTGAAAAAAATGGTAAAAAAATATGACGATTTAAGAAGTTATTAGAAAGTCTTTTTAGTAATAAAGCTCAGTAGGTCGAATCCGTATAAAAGTGTTGTTTTAAATAGATAGGTTTAAAGGAAGTTATTGAAAATTAAAGCAAAAAAATCAACAACCGCGTTCTGGGATACCATGATTGTTGATTTTTTATCATTCAATAAGTCAAAGCCTGTTTAGCCAATAATAATTTGTTCTGTTGGGTACAAGTAACCTTGGTCTTGTCGCTCTTTTGGAACAAAAATCATCAAGGTATATAACATACCGATGCGCCCAATAAACATAAGTAAGGCGATAATGATTTTGCCAATTGTTGTTAAGTCAGCAGTAATTCCAAGCGAGAGACCAGTAGTCCCAAAAGCAGACGCAACTTCAACAATAATAGAGATGAGTGAGTGATTCTCGGTAATTGCTAAGACTAAGGTGGCAATAAAACACATGGTTAAGGACAAATTTAAAACGATAACGGCTTTTTGAATGTCGAGTTTATTAATGCGACGGCTAAAAATATTGACATTTTCTTCACCTTTAATAAATGACAACATGTAGAGCCCGACAATCGCAACCGTAGTTGTCCGTACACCACCACCCACAGAACTTGGACTACAGCCAATAAACATTAAGACGGAGAACAGAAGCAGAGTTGGTGTTTGAAATAAGGATAAGTCGTTTAATTGTAGCCCGGCATTTCTCGTAGTTGCTGAATAAAACAATGAATTAGCTAATTGTTTTATTGGAGACATATCGGCAAATAAATGATGACGTTCAAGTAAATAAATAAAAACCGCACCTGAGACAAAAAGCATCAAATACATACTGATTGCAAGCTTACTAAATAGTGAAAAACGAAATGGATAGCGACGATTTTGTCGTTTTGACATTAACCAATCTTTAACTTCCATTAAGACTGGAAAGCCAATCCCACCAATCATAATTAAAAAAATCAAAATAAAAATAAACAAGTAGTCATTTGCATAAGGCGTTGCTGATTCACCAGTAACGTCAAACCCAGAGTTAGTTACTGCAGAAATTGACTGATAAAATCCATTAAAAAGAGCGTCAGGAATCGATGGATGTAGCCCTTTCACGTAAAAACGAATAGCGAAGATAATCCCAAACAGTAGTTGAATAATGACTAGCGTAAAAACTGTATTTTTAATTAAACGCACAGTTCCACTTAAGCGAGGTTGATTCATATCAGTCATAATTAATTGTCGTTGTTTTAACGAGACTTTACGCCTAGATAAAATAAAGAAAAAGGTTGAAAACATCATGATTCCTAATCCACCAATTTGAAACATAATTTCTAATAGGACGATTCCACGTTGGTTATAGACTTCATGGATATTGAAAGTGCTTAGGCCAGTAACGCTAACTGTACTAACTGCCATAAAAAAAGTATCAAAGAAGGAGACACTTGCACCCGGTTTTTGAAAAAAAGACAAATTAAGCAAAATAAATGCCACAAATGTCATGATGACATAATAAGAAAAAATAATTTGAATAGTTGAAAAATGTGTATTGATAAATTTGTCACGATTCAGTTTTAAATTGAAGAACAGTAACTTTCGATTCAATATGAGTACACCTTCTATCATTAAGTTATTACATACAGTATAGCAAAGTGTCCGTAACAATGCATATCAAGCTGACGTTAAAAAAGCTCTTGCTTCCTATGTTAGAGTCTAACCGGAAATCAAAAGCTTTTCATAGCTATTATCAAAATCATAGATTACATAATAGGTGATACAAGACGAGATACTTTTTGTTTAAATTTAAGCCAGACAGACATTTGATCAAATGTTTGTTGTGTCCATTGATCAGAGATGAGTAGATCTTTGTCAAAGGCCTGTGATAATTCATGATTAAGTTCTTTTGAAAAACTCACAATACTTGCTTCAAAGTTTAGTTTATAACTACGGATATCTTGATTAGCAGAACCAACAATCGAGATATCATCGTCGATAATCATGACTTTAGAGTGTAAAAAACCACCTTGATAACTAAAAATATCAACATTTTCCTTAATCAACACTTCCGCATAAAATTGTGTTACACGAAAAATAAAAGGGTGATCCGGTTTATTAGGAATCATAATTTTAATATCAATTCCTGATTTTTGAGCAATTCGTAATGCATCAATGACAGAGTCATCAGGTATTAGATAAGGTGTTTGAATCCAAATTCTTTTTTTAGCAGCAAAAATCATTTTAATAAACGTTAATTTAATTTCCTGACGATTACTATCAGGGCTACTAGAAATCAATTGCATATCAACGCCTTCGGACAGTTCAAGTGATTGATCGACAAATAATAAATTGCGCGTTAATTGGACACGTCGTTCTTTAGGAACTGAGACATTCCAGTTAGTCAAAAATTTTAATTGCATAAGGGAGACAATCGGACCATATAAACGGACATGGGTGTCACGCCAATAGCCAAATTTCCGAGTGGTTCCAGCATATTGGTCAGATACGTTAAAGCCACCGATATAACCAATTTTACTGTCAATAATCACTAATTTATGATGATCATGGTAGTTGGCACGGAAATATTTCAGTGAGCGTTGTGAGGTGATAAAAATCGTTACTTCGCCACCTGCATCCCTTAACGGTTTTAGCTTTTTAACATCGGTACCTTTTGAGCCAAGTGCATCATAGAGTAACTTAACTGCCACGCCTTCGCGTGCTTTTCTAGTTAAAATATCGACAATTGACATGCCAAGTTCATCGGTTACAAAAGCGTAATATTCAATATGAATTGTTTCAGTAGCAGCTTCCAAATCAGCTTTTAAAGCATCAAATTTTTTCTTACCATCAGTGTACAAATCAAAAGAATTGTAGTGAGTAAGAGGAAAGTCGGTTAAGTCATCTAAAAAATTGACTAGTAATTGATTGTCGTGTGCACTCGCTCGATTATTATAAAGATCATGTTGACGATTTTCTGGTAAATCGAGTGCTTTAAATTCTTGATTTAACTGGTTTCTTACGTCTTCAAAGACTTCACCTTTTAATCCATAGCCAAAGAATATGTAGAGTAAAAAGCCAACGACTGGTACCATAATAAAGCAGAGTAGCCACGCCCAAGTGACTGAGGTATCTTTTTCACGATAAAAGACAAGGTAAAAAGCAAAAATAAAGTTAAGTAAATAAATAGTAAAGACTAAAGTTCCCAAAGTGGACACCTCCAAAGTATAATATCCTTTATTATAACAAAAAATACTTGAAGAGGTGTTATTTTGTTCTTTTTAGGTACCAATTTTTTTATGTAAGGCTTGTCGAGCGAGTTGGTCAGCGCCTTTATTTTTTTTCCGGTATCCAATCGATTAGTAACATTGGGAATTTGGGTAGTAAGGCTAAGATTCTCTCAAAAATTGATTTGAAGTCAGAGTTTTGAACGTGATGCTTATCTAAGGACTGGACGACAATCTTGCTATCAGAATAGAGGAAAATCGTTTCTTGTTCTAAATGATGTGTTAGGCAGTAAGTTAAGGCGTATTCCAATATTTCAAATTCAGCTAAGTGATTATTAGGAGCAAGCAGTGGAATTTTCAATTGGGACTGTTGGCCATTATGTACAAGTACCATACCACCAGCGCTTTGTTCTTTTTTCGGATGCGTAGCTGCATCAATATAAATTTTTAGCATAAGACCTCCACTTTATTATTTTTTATTTGTTCAAGATATGTTAGTATAAGGACATTGTATAGGGAATAGTCATGGAGGGCAATATGAGCACAAGTAAAATTCAGATGTTCAGATACCAGCCAGAGTTAGCCGGTACCGTTATTTACTGGTCACTGACTGGTGTTGTATTATTTTTAAGTATCATTGGCTTGTTGGAACACCAAGGTGCCATTAACTTATTTAGTATCGTGACATTCATTATTTTTTTGATAATTGGCTATCTAGGAACAAGACGAAAAATGATTTTAACTGGTAACCAATTAAAGGTGTATGCAATTTTACCTAAAAATTGTTATCAGATTGATATATCAGAAATTAGTGAAATTTCAATTGGTAAAATGGGTGTAACGATTATAGTTGATAATCAGATATATACGTATATAATGTTGCCACCCTCGAAAAAATCTTTCGTAAAAACTATTAATCAACAAGTCATGTTTAATGGAAAGCTTTATGGTCAAATTTAAACACGCCGAAAAGCCCCATAACTAAAGCTTCCGTGAGCTAGTTATGGGGTGTTTAGTTAGTAAAATAGTCATATTAAGCATAGGCTAGTTATAGTGTTTCTTGTACTTTAACATTAGAGGCCTGTAAACCACGAGCGCCTTCTTTTATGTCAAATTCGACTGTTTGCCCTTCAAACAATGTTTTAAATCCCTCTTGATCGATGGCTGTAAAATGAACAAATACTTCATCATCTTCACCAAATAAAATAAATCCGTACCCTTTTTTGACGTCAAACCACTTTACAGTACCTGTTTTCATTTCACATTCCTCCATAAAAAAGATTTAACACAACTCCATTATAAGTCTAAAAAAAAGTTCCGTCAAACAGATTTGTTTTTTTAGTCGTAACGTTGTCGTAAATGCTTCTACTGTATAAATAATATGATATATTATATACTATGAGTAGATGACGAAGCGAGTCTATTTGTTAATCCAGAATTGAGTCTAGGGGGAAGTTATGCTAGTTTATGTATTAGTAATTTTAGGAACCATTCTTGTCGATCAAATAGTTAAGTGGTGGACAGTTGCCAACATTCCATTATTTGAGACAATTGGTCATAATCCGGTTATGTCATTGACATATATTCAAAACCGTGGAGGTGCGTGGAGTATTTTGGAAGGACGTATGTGGGTACTTGTTTTAATCACATTGGTAGCTCTGATTATTTTTCCAACATTACTTTATAAAAATCGCCACAGTAGTAAGTGGTTAACGATAGGCTTGAGTTTAATCATTGGTGGGACATTAGGTAATTTTATCGATCGCCTACGCATTGGCTACGTCGTTGATATGTTCCAAGTAGAATTTATTAATTTTCCGATTTTTAATGTCGCGGATATCGCATTGAATATTGGAGTAATCTGTATGTTTGTCTACATCTTATTTATCGAAGGAAAAGAAGACAAACAAATAAAATAAACCGTAGGAGGTAATTGTATGAAAAAAGTTCAAACTATTACAAATTTAATTGGTCACACCCCGTTAGTGGCTGTGAAAAACACTGGTGATACTAGCGGGACGGTTTATGCAAAATTAGAGTATTTTAATCCTGGTGGTAGCGTTAAAGACCGAATTGCACTAGCAATGGTTGAAAAAGCTGAACAAGAGGGTCTATTAAAAGCTGGTGGGACCATTGTTGAACCGACAAGTGGTAATACTGGGATTGGTTTAGCTATGGTTGGCGCAGCTAAGGGTTATAAAGTCATTATTGTAATGCCAGATACTATGAGTAAAGAACGTCAATTATTGATGAAAGGCTACGGTGCTAAATTAATTTTAACGCCAGGTGCTGAAGGGATGAAAGGCGCGATTGCTAAAGCGACTGAACTAT
Organism: Vagococcus penaei; assembly: GCF_001998885.1. NCBI lineage: Bacteria > Bacillati > Bacillota > Bacilli > Lactobacillales > Enterococcaceae > Vagococcus > Vagococcus penaei. Next base: position 428,000 of record NZ_CP019609.1, on the reverse strand, counting down.
CACAACAAGATGGTTACTTTATGCCATTACAATTTGCTAATGCAGCAAATCCAAATGTACATGAAAAAACAACGGGTCCTGAAATTATTGATGCTTTTGCTGGTGAAAAAATCGATGCTTTTGTAGCAGGTGTTGGAACTGGTGGTACGGTAACTGGTGTCGCACGGGCACTAAAAGCAGTTTATCCTGATGTGAAAATTTATGCGGTTGAACCGAGTGAATCCGAAGTATTACGTGGTGGAACACATCATCCACATAAAATCCAAGGAATTGGTGCTGGTTTTGTACCTGATGTGCTAGATCAAGACTTGATTGATGAAGTCTTACCAGTTTCAAGTGAAGAAGCTCTCAAAATGGCACGTAGTATTGCACAGACCGATGGAATTCTTGCAGGAATTTCAGGAGGAGCAGCTCTAGTTGCTGCGAAACAATTAGCAGATAAAATGGGGGCTAAATCGAACATTGTAACGGTTATACCTGATAATGGTGAACGCTACCTATCAGTCGGCATCTATGACGCCTAGGTTTAATTATCACCTTGCTATTTAGTGAATTTGATAGTAATATAAAGTCATAAAGAATAGATGAGGGTGATGTGAATATGTCCAATCCAACTGTAACAAAAGTTGTTGAACAATTAAAACAATCAGATATTCGTATTACACCACAACGGTATGCTATTTTAGAATATCTAGTTGAAAGTGATAGTCATCCAACCGCTGATGAAATTTATAAGCATCTAGAGCATCGCTTTCCAAATATGAGTGTCGCAACTGTGTATAATAATTTGCGTTTATTTACTGATATTGGTTTTGTAACGGAAATGGCTTTTGGTGATGCATCAAGTCGATTTGATTTTACTTCGACTAGACATTATCATGCTGTATGTCGTGAATGTGGAAAAGTAGTTGATGTTTTCTATCCAGGTTTGGAAGATGTTGAGGCAGCGACTGAGCAATTAACTGGATTTAAAATTGATGAGCACCGTTTAGAGTTGTACGGAACGTGTCCAGATTGTTTAGCAAAAAAAGAATAAATAAAATCAGAAAACACCTTAGTTGGTTACCAACTAAGGTGTTTTTAAGTTTATGATTGATCTTCTAAAACCATTGGAATAATCATTGGATGACGCTCAGTTTTTTCGATTAAGAAAGGTTGGACGGCGCTAATGATGACTTCATTTAACATGGCTTCGTCACAATTTGGTCGTTTAAGTGCTTTACGAATAGCATTGAATAGTAGCCGTTGTGTTTCTTGAATTAATTCACCTGATTCACGCATATAAATAAATCCACGTGATAGAATATCAGGGCCGGCAACGATTGTTTGCGTGGCATAATTAACAGTTGCCACGGCTAAAACAATGCCATCTTCAGATAAAATTCGTCGATCACGTAAAACAATATTGCCAATATCACCAATCCCATTACCATCGACATAGACATCATCGGCATTAAAGTGACCAGCACGACGAGCAGAGTCACTAGTTAGTGCTAACACATCACCATTACCCAAAATAAAGCAATTTTCTTTTGGGATTCCAGTTGCTTGAGCCGATTGCGAGTGAACATTTAACATACGATATTCACCATGCACAGGAACAAAGTATTTTGGTTTTAATAAACGTAATAACAGTTTTTGTTCTTGTTGACCACCATGACCAGACGTATGAATATTATTAACTTTCCCATGAATGACATTGGCACCAGCTTCTGATAACAAGTTGATTAAGCGATTCACACTTGTTGTGTTACCAGGGATTGGAGAACTTGAGAAAATGACAGTATCGTCTGGTTGAATTGAGATTTGACGGTGAGTTCCATTAGCAATCCGACTTAAAGCAGCCATCGGTTCACCTTGTGATCCTGTACATAAAATCATAATTTCATTGGCAGCATATTGATTGATATCACGACCATCAATAAACGTTTCTTCGGGAGCAGTAATATAGCCAAGGCTTCGTCCATTTACTAAAGCATTTTCCATACTCCGACCAAAAACAGCCACTTTACGTCCTGTTTTAACAGCCGCTTCACAAGTTTGTTGCAAACGGAAGATATTTGAAGCAAATGTCGCAAAAATAACCCGCCCATCAACTTTTTCAACGATTCGTAAAATGGACTCGCCAATTAATTTTTCTGATTTAGTGAATTCAGGAATTTCAGCATTGGTACTATCAGATAGTAAACAAAGAACGCCTTCTTCACCAAGGCGAGCCATTCGGTGTAAATCAGCTGGCTCTCCAACAGGCGTGAAATCAAATTTAAAATCTCCCGAATACACAATATTTCCTGATGGAGTCTTGACAACAACACCATTTGCCTCAGGAATACTATGCGTTGTCCGATAAAAGCTGACAGTTGTCTTACGGAATTTGATAACAGAATTCTCATTCACTTCATGTAATTCTGCATCTCTTAGCAGTCCATGCTCATCTAATTTATTACGAATTAATGCTAAAGCAAGTGGACCAGCATAAATTGGAATATTTGCTTGTTTTAGTAAGAAAGGCACGCCACCAATATGATCTTCATGACCATGAGTGATAACGAGCGCTTTGACCTTATTTAAATTTTTTAAAATATAATGGTAGTCAGGAATAACGTAATCAATCCCTAATAATTCATCTTCTGGGAATTTAATTCCTGCATCAATAATAATAATCTCGTCTTGAAATTGGACCCCATACATATTCTTTCCAATTTCACCAAGTCCGCCGAGACCAAAAATACCAGTCTCGTTATTTTTTATATGGACTTTCATTATTATTCAAACTCCACTAATGTAAAATCAGCGTTTTCTTTTTCGTATTCTAAATGATTGCCTTCAAGTAGTTGAATTAATTCGATATTGTAAGGGGTATTTTTATTAATTAAACGACGTACAGCAACGTCTGATTCACCTTCAATGTAAAGTGATTTTGTTTTTTCTCTTTGTGGGCTAAAAGCCTTGTCTTCTTGATAATAAACTTTAAAAATCATATATATATCTCCTTTAATAAATAGTAATTGGTTAGCTATGATTGACTAAAGAAGCCTATGATTATGCATAAGCAGTCACAAATAATATACACTATCAATGGTTCTTTATTCATTCACCGTCTATTTCAAAAGCTAAATTAGCCTTTGATACTCAGTACATTTTATCATAGTTAGTGGTCATTGTATAGAATCATTCCTTGACTGCTTGGTAAAAATAGAGGAGTTAAATTAATCATTAAGGAGACTGAAAAAGAACAAGGCGATTTCGTGATATAAAAAAGTTGTCTAACTATTCTGTCATTTAATCGAGAATAGCAGAATGATTTATGCAAAACTTATTTTCTGTTATAATTAAAAATGACAGAAAAATTGTCATTTTTTTGTGTAACCCTCGTTTGATACTCAGTGTATTTGTGACATCAAATGTTAAATACTTGAAAGGTGTGTGCCAAAATATGTTAAACCTAGGAATCATTGGAACAAATTGGATTACTCATGAATTTGTGGAGGCGGCTTTGAAAAGTGAGGAATATCAACTGACTGCAGTGTACTCACGACATGAAGCTAAAGCACGCCGTTTTGCTGATCATTACTCTAATGCTGGAGAATTGTTATTATTTACTGATTTAGAGGCTTTTTTTCAATCATCGGAGATTGATGTTGTTTATATTGCCTCACCTAATAGTTTGCATTATGAGCAAGCCAAGAAGGCGATGGAAGCTGGGAAAAATGTTATTGTTGAAAAACCGATTGCTTCAAATAGCCGTGAATTGAAAGAATTAATAAATTTGTCAGAAGATAAAGAAGTCTTTATGTTCGAGGCAGCACGTCATCTACATGAAGTGAATTTTCAAACGGTAAAAAAATTACTAGCAGAAGACAAGTCAAAAATTATCGGAGCTAATTTAACCTTTATGAAATACTCATCTCGCTATGATGCTTATTTAGAGGGAACTAATCCTAATATTTTTTCAGCTACTTACTCTGGTGGAGCATTAATGGATTTAGGTGTGTATTTAATTTATGCTGCAGTTGATTGGTTTGGTCGTCCTGATGAGGTCGTTTATTTTGACCGCAAACTTGATACTGGAGTAGATGTAATGGGAACTTTGATTTTCCGTTATCCAACATTCGACGTCACAATGATGACAGGTAAACATGCTAACAGCTATTTGCCATCAGAAATTTATTTAACAGATGGTACGATTCGTTTAGATGCGGTTAATTCAATTGAAGAAATTCTCTATGAAAAACGCAAGTCAGATGGCACGGTTGAGCACAGTTTAGCCGTTCAACCAGAAGAAAATCCAATGATTGACGAAGCACGAGCGTTTAGTCAGATTATTACGCATCCATATGGTGTCAAAGAGCAAAAACGTTACCAAGATTGGATTGGGCTATGCCGAGAAGTTCACGAAATTATGACGACAATTCGCGAACAAAATGATATAGTGTTTGAAGCAGACAAATAAGAAATTGAGTGAGGAAGTTAAAAAAGCATGAAAAATCAATTACCAGATAATTGGCAAGAACTATGGGAAAAGCAACGTTACCAAACACCAACATTAATTCAAGAAAAAATGTTCGAACCATTAACAAGCAATCAATCCGTATTGGGTATTTCACCAACAGGTTCTGGGAAAACCGTTGCTTATTTATTACCATTATTAGCAAAATTGGTACCAAATGAGGGTAACCAATTATTAATTTTATTACCGTCGCAAGAATTAGCTGCCCAGGTAGCAGAAGTGACCCGTTTATGGGCCAAGCCATTAAACTTGAATGTCCAAACCATTTTAGGTGGTGCAAATCTTCGACGCCAAGTAGAAGGCTTAAAGAAAAAACGACCAGAAATCGTTATTGGCACACCAGGTAGGGTATTAGAATTAATTAAAACAAAACGTATTAAAGCACATTTAATTAAAACATTGGTACTTGATGAAATTGATGATTTAGTGGCACAGACAGAATACAATGCGGCTAAAAGTATTATCAAATCAATGCAAAAAGATATCCAAATCGTTGGAGTATCTGCAACAGGTCAAGCTGTCATTCCTGAGTTAGACCATATTTTTATTTCGGAACCACTGATTATTGATGTGACAAAGGAAGACACTACTAAAGGCACGATTAAGCATGCCTATATCCTAACACCAAGCCGTAAACGTTCGGACGTTTTACGTCGTTTAGTCCATACACCTAACTTTAAGGCTCTCGTATTTTTTAATCAAGTAAGTGAATTAGGTGCGGTTTCTGAAAGAATGGATTACTTTGATGTGTCTCATGCGACATTAGCCTCTGATCAACATCAAACAGAACGGAAAGCGGCTATTAAAGATTTTGAAAATAATCGTTTGCCTTTATTATTAACAACCGATATTGGAGCACGTGGTTTAGATTTTAGTGATTTGTATTATGTCGTTCAACATGATGTGCCGTTAATGGCTGAAAATTACGTCCATCGTGCTGGTCGTGTTGGTCGAATGGGAAAAGATGGTATGGTCATCAGTTTAGTCAATGAGCGTGAGTTAAGAAACCTTAGACAAATCATGCGTGAAATTGATCGCGAACTAATTGAGGTCTTTGCAGCGCATGGTCAAATTTTAACGGAGCGTCCAACTGATGGTGAGTCTGAAGTAGAAACGGAAGTTTTAGCAACGGATGTCTTGGCACCTAAGACGGTGAAACCCAAAAGTCGCCCAGCTAAATCAGCATCAAAAGTGACTAATAAACAGCCAGATACACCAGTTAAACCTAAGAAAAAGAAAAACCGAACCAAAAAACAAAAAAATAAAGGGGTTCATTGGAATAAAGAACCCAAATAAAGAGATGGCGATCAAAAGCCATCTTTTTTCTCTTTACAAGCTGTCCATTTAGTGAGAAAATAGCCCTGTTGATTTAATAACTAGCGCTCGTAGCTCAGTAGGATAGAGCAATCGCCTCCTAAGCGATAGGTCGTACGTTCAATTCGTATCGGGCGCGTTTTTTACAAAAATTTCGTGTAAATAGACAAAAATCAGTGTTCTAACGTTATTTTTCTATATATAATTATCTTATAAGATTTAAAGATGATTTATTGTATAGAAAGAGGTTGAATACTATGTTAAATGAATCAACAATACCTAATTGGTTGGTTATACTTGCTTGGATAAGTCTTGCTTTATCAGTTGTGTCATTTATCTATGTGAGCTATGATGTTCGGAAACATCCGCAATCGATGAAAGTAATGACTTATGTTTGGCCGATTACAACACTATTTGGTTCTGTACTATGGGTCTTAGCTTATCAAAAATGGGGCAGACCTCAAGCGAAAAAACACACGACGATGAGTCAAGTATCACTGGGGTCAATGAAAGAGATATCTAATGACTCTATGATGAAAATGACAATGACCGAGGGTGCCACCAATCAGTCAATGCCAATGGATATGTCTGATATGACGCCATCACCTATGCCAGTTTCTGTCTTTGTTGGAACCTGTCATTGTGGGGCAGGATGTACGTTAGCTGATTTAATGATTGAAACTTTATTATTTTTCTTCCCCAGTTTATATGTGATTGGTGGGTATCACTGGTTATTTCAAGAACGGCTTTATGCTGGATTTGTCTGGGCATTTGTTCTAGCTTATATCATTGGTGTGACTTTCCAATACTTGGCTATCGTGCCAATGAAACACCTAGGACGTAAAGAAGGAATTAAAGCTGCCATCAAAGCTGATACGTTATCATTAACAGCCTGGCAAGTGGGTATGTATGCAACCGTTGCTTTTTGTCAGTTGTGGTTATTCCCAAATTGGTTTGGTAGTAGTATTGAAGCAAACACACCCGTTTTTTGGTTCATGATGCAAATCGCAATGCTTATCGGTTTTTGTACAGCATATCCAATGAATTGGTTTTTAATTAAAAAAGGCATTAAAGAAAGAATGTAATCTTGCTTTTACGCTAAAAATAGACCAACAGACGACAACTTTATATTGTCAGTCTGTTGGTCTATTAAGTTTAATTAATTAATTTTTTTTCTTTTTCTTTTTAGATTTTTTGGTAACAGGACGATTATCGTTTAAAAGAAGTGATAACATCACATAAGCCAAGAAGTCATGACGAGAATAAGCAGTATAGCGTGGACGCCAGAAAGAAGCATATTTTTCTTTGTAGGCACGTAAACCTTGGAAAGAATAGAAGCGATTGCCATATTTATAAATCAGAAAGGCAATTCGTTCTTGAACAAAGCTATATTTTGTCGTCCCAACATTTGAGAAGGGTGCCATGCCTAAATTAAATAGTTGGTAATTATCATCACGCAATTGTTCAAATAGCGAAATAAATAGATAATCCATGATTCCAGAAGGAGCTTTTGAGCTGTAACGCATCAAATCAATGGTAATGGTATCATCCGTATAGGTTGGCATAATATTAGCAAATGCGACAATCGCACCTTCACTATCCTTAACTACTGCAATTGGAGCACGCTGTAAATAGTCTTCAGAAAAGAAACCAAGTGAGAAGCCTTTTTCTGTTCGTCCACCTAACCAGTCATCAGAGACAGCCTGTAATTCAGCCATTGTTTCAGCTGAAAATGGTGGATGAATCATTTCCATTGTACATCCAGCTTTGGTGACTTGATTCATCACAGAACGTAAGCCTTTTTTCTTTTTACCAGTAGTTGTAAAGTCTTGTAGTCTAACTTGTGCATCTTCACCCATTTTGATAAAGCCAAAACCAGCTTCATGCAGTTGTAAAACAATGCTTTCAGATACTTCATAAAAAATTGGGGAGTAACCATACACGTCGCACTCTTGAATGAAGTTTAGCAGTAAGTCTTTAAAGTCAGCAGAGTCACCACTTGGATCGGACATCACAATACATTTGTCACGATAAATCGCAAATTGTAAGTAAGCCGTATCCTCACCCTGTGCATTTTGGTAGAAATAGACCCGTTTATCATTTAAAAAGACTAGTTGACTATCGGTATTTCCACCATAAGTTGTTAGAACTGATAAAACACGTTCGTCATTCAACTCGTCGCCAATAACAACGCGCTTGTTTTCAAAATAGCGCATTAACAACAAGATAAAGGTAAAAATAATAACGATTGAGACTAAACCAGCAAACCACAATTTATCCGAAGGGAAAATAAAAAAGTTTGACTGATTAGAATGGTGATGGAAAATGTGTGTTCTGATTGTAACGAAGCCGACGATAAGATATAGAATAACTAAACCAAAGCCTAAAATTCCATCCTTCGTCATCATTTCCCAAGAGTAAATTAATTGTTTTCGGTACAGTTCGGGACGAGCAAGAAAAGCTAATGCAAATAAAATTAAGACAAAGATGACAAATGGCCAGTAGAAATATTGCCAAACACTATAGAGCATAGAGAGTGTGAGTACAACTAGAGCTGGAACAAAAGCCCGTTTTATCTTACTTGATAAGCCTCTACCAATCATAAAGAATGCAGCACCCATAAAGAGTAACGGGAATTGTGAAATAATCGGTAAGTAGAATGGATCAAAGCGAACCAACCATGTGTGATCAATGAAAGCTTGTGGAATTGTCGCGGATAGACAAAGCATAAAACCAGTAAAATACATAAGAAACACAATTATTTTCAGTGACACTTGGGAAGTTATTTTAGCCGGAATTCCTTCAAACCGGTCGTTTAATTGGCTGCTAAGTGTTCGGCCAAATAATAAGATACCTACTAAAAATGGAATGATATAGTAGAACAACCGATAAAGTAAAATCCAGGCGACGACTTGTTCACGAGAAATCCCCATCGCTGATAATCCTAAAATCATTAAAACGTCAAATGAGCCTAATTCTCCAGGAATCAAAGAAATAATTCCGATGACGGATGCTGCGATAAACATTGGTAAGATTTGCCAAGTCGAAAAATGAATCCCCATCAATTTACCAATCAGAATAAAACTAACGGCAACACCAGTCCATTCTAAAAATGAGGTTAATAGTAAGCCCAGGCGTGTTTCAGAGGTCATGTTGCCAACATAGTCATCTTTTTTGATAATGGAAACAACAAAGACGACTGGGAAGTATAAGGCACCGATTAATAGCCAAGGCCAATATTGTTCTACATAGTCCGTAGTATGCCCAAAGAATACTAAAACTAACGCTAGTAGGCTATAAACGGAAAGACCTGCCATCAATAAGAGCAAAATTTTTGATAAAGCCTGAATAACATCCTTATTACGTTTTCCTTGCCCATAAAGTTGTGATCGAAGTCCCATACTAATTAACCCACCAAAACCAACAATATTATTAGTGGTATTAATCATCCAACTGCTTTCGATAAGATAACGTTTTTTAACATCAACATTTAAGAGTTTGGTTAAAATAATATCGTAACCTAACATCGGTACAACGCTAATAAGTCCAATGATTGCCATTAGTGAAATAGTTTCCCACGATAGCGTGCCAAAAATATCTTTTAGCTGGTTGAATGAAATGGTCTTAGCAATCGCCTTTAATTCATGGATGACGATTAGAACTACCGAAGCTACAAAAATAACTTTCAGGTAATTGCTATATTTTTTTCCTAACGCGATTATTTTTTTCATAATAATCTCCTTTCTTGTATTCTATTACCCATTATATAATAAAAGGCTAGAAATAAAAAATTGTTGAGAGAATTTCTCATTTTAAGTACAAAAAAAGCCAACGTAACGTCTGTTTTAAACGTTACATTGGCACTTGTCTTAAATATTAAACCTTAAGCCCATTCACCATTTCTAAAAATTGGTACTCGTGAGCCATCTTTTTTGATACCATCAATTGACATTTTGTCTGAGCCAATCATAAAATCAACATGAGTTTGACTACGATTTAGACCAGCTTCTTCCAATTCGTCGTCAGTCATTTCAGTTCCACCTTTAAGATTAAACGCATAAGCAGAACCAAGGGCTAAGTGATTTGAAGCATTCTCATCAAATAATGTATTGTAAAACACAATACCTGATTGAGAGATAGGTGAGCTATCTGGAACTAAGGCAACTTCGCCTAGACTTTTCGCACCTTCATCTGTATCTAGTAATTTTTTCAAGACGTCTTCGCCTTTTTCAGCTGTGACTTCAATGACCTTACCGTTTTTGAAGGTAAAAACCATACCTTCAATTGTTGTACCAGAATAGCTAAGTGGTTTCGTACTAGACACGACACCATCAATACGTAAACGGTCGGGAGCTGTGAAAACTTCTTCTGTTGGCATGTTAGCGATAAATGTTTCACCGCGAGCATTTTTACTACCAGCACCTTCCCAAATATGTCCTTCAGGCAAGCCAATTACTAAGTCAGTGCCAGGTGCAGTGTAATGTAGAGCATCAAACTGTTCAGCATTTAATTCTTCCGCTTTTGATTGCAGTAATTTTTCATGTGCATACCAAGCACTAATCGGATCTTCTTCAAACATACGTGTTGCTTCAAAGATGGCAGTCCATAATGCGTCAACTTGCTCATCATTAGAATCTAATTCAGGGAAAACTTTCGCTGCCCAATCTTTACCAGCAGCTGCGACAACTAACCAGCTAATTTTGTTAGCTTGAGTAGCTTGACGTAGTGGCATCATTGCTTTGCCAGACGCTTTTTGGAATTCAGCTAGACGGTGAGAGTCAACACCTGAGAAAGCATCCGGGTTACTTGAAACAATGCTAATCCGGCTAGCATCTTTATCTAACCAATCATGCATTTCGCTAATTTTATAGTCAGGAACAGTTGTTAAAATTTCTTCATCGGCATATAAAAAGTTTTGACGGTTAACAATATCATCTTGCCATTGAGTGATGACTTGTTTGGCACCTAATTTATAGGCTTCTTCGACAATTAAGCGAACAAGAGGTGCTTGTTCCACTTGACCAGTTACCACAACAGTGTGAGATTTTTGGACGTTAACACCGACTTTGGTAATGACTTGAGCATAACTTCTTAAAAGTGAATCGAATTGATTGATTGTCATAAAAAAAACTCCTTTTTAAGTGATTTATAATAAATCATGATAGCACAATTATAAAGGGGTATCAATTTCTATATCTGTTTAAAGTGTCATAGTATAACATTAACTTTTTGTTAAAAAGACAAAAAAGTTGACAGAACATCTTTTTTTAAGTAACGATTGATGATACAATGTTCACATGGTGGTAGATAATTTCACGAAATTTTTACTATCAGATTTTAAAGGGGGAAACAAAAATGGCAAGAAGAAAAACAATTACGCGGGAACATATTTTAGATGCAACGTATCAAGTAATCGCTACTGAAGGATTTTCTGGTTTTACTGCTCGTAATATTGCTAGTAAAATGAAAAGCTCGACGCAACCAATTTACTTAGAATTCAAAAATATGGAAGATTTACGTGAGGCATTTCTAAGAGATATTGAAAAATATTTAACGGATGATGTATTTTCTAAAGTTGTGACGGGGGACGCACTATTAGATATATGTCTGAACTTCTTAGAGTTTGCTAAAAGGGAAAAGATTTTATATCGGTCACTGTTTGTTGAAAATCATGATGGTGGGAAAGATTTAAATAAATTTTCGCATAACTTGTACTATGAAAAAATTAATAATGATGAAAAATACGTTAATTTAAGTGATGAGCAAAAAGAATCATTGTTCATTGGGATGTTTATTATTGTAACAGGTTTAGCGTCACTCATTTCATCTGAAAGAATTCATCCGACACAGGAAGAAATCAGCCAGATAGTAGAAAATTGTGTGAAATTTTCTGAAAGCAATCCAAATATGGCATTAACTATGTAAACAAAAAGCATAATCGTTAAAAAACGATTATGCTTTTTTATTGTCCTCTAACCCAGTTTACTAACTAACTCTTTTGCAAAAGCTTCTAAGGCGACAATATCATTTTCTTCAGCAGCTAATTCCACTTTAACTGATTCTGCTCCTTTTTTGGCATTGGTTGCCGCAAAGACTTTATCAAAGTCATCTACGCATTTACAAAAGTAATCATAAAAAGAATCACCAGAACCAACGACGCCATATAGTTTGTCAGTTAAATCAAGTTCTTGTAATTCCTCATAAAAATCAATTATTTCATCAGGTAGATTACCGTCATCATAAGTATAAGTTGCCACGATACAAATATCAGCATCTTCAAAATCTGCTGCATCAACTTGAGTACATTCATTCATTTCAACATCTAGACCCAAATCTTCTAATGCTTCACAAACAACATCTGCAATTTCTTCAGTATTCCCAGTTAAACTGGCATAGACTATCTTAGCAAGTGCCATTCACACGAGCCTCCTTTTATTTATAAATCTAAAGAAATTATAACAGATACGTTCCGAAAAACAATGAAAAGAAATTCAGGACATTTTCTTAAAGTCTCAGAATGATTGGTTGGACTGAACCTAGCTTTGTGCTAAAATAAGACTGTTATGTGTATTGATTGAGAGGAGAAGTAAAAATGATTACATTAAAATCACCGCGTGAAATAGAAATGATGAGAGAATCTGGTGAATTACTCGCAAGTGTCCATGAAGCGCTGCGCGGTTTTATTAAACCAGGGATTACGAGTTGGGATATTGAGGTCTTCGTTCGTAACATGATTGAAGAGCATGGTGGGATCGCAGCACAAATTGGTTACGAAGGCTATAAGTATGCGACGTGTTGCAGTATTAATGATGAAATTTGTCACGGTTTCCCACGTAAAGAAAAATTAAAAGACGGCGATTTAATTAAAGTCGATATGTGTATTGATTTAAAAGGTGCAATGAGCGATTCTTGTTGGTCATATGTTGTCGGTAAGTCAACACCAGAAATCGATCACTTAATGGAAGTGACTAAAAAAGCCTTATATCTAGGAATTGAGCAAGCACAAGTCGGCAATCGAATTGGCGATATTGGTCACGCTATCCAAACATACGTTGAAGGTGAAAAACTTGGAGTTGTCCGTGATTTTATCGGTCATGGTATTGGACCAACGATTCATGAAGCGCCATCAGTGCCACATTATGGTGAACCAGGAAAAGGTTTGCGTTTAAAAGAAGGTATGGTTATCACTATCGAACCAATGGTAAATACTGGAACTTGGCAAATGAAAATGGATGATAATGGCTGGACTGCTCGGACTCGAGATGGTGGATTGAGTTGTCAGTATGAACATACTATTGCCATTACTAAAGATGGCCCACAAATTTTAACAGAACAGAAATAATGAGGGAAGCCTATGTCTAGTGAAGGGAATAAAGTAACGTTTAAACAAGCAGCGAAAGAATTTACTACGACGTTTAAACAAGCGGAAATGACGATTTACTCAATTGTTATCACCTATTATTTATTATTGGCTTTTTTCCCTTTGCTAATTGCAGTGGGAAATATCTTGCCATATCTGCATATTAGTCAGGAAAATATTTTACCCTATATCAAAGAGCTGTTGCCAGCTGATATTTATTTGATTTTAAAGGATACTATTTTAAATTTATTAGCTAAAAGCAATGGTGGATTATTATCTGTTTCAGCTATCGGGACATTTTGGGCTGTTAGTAAAGGCATTAATGGTATTCAAATTAGTTTAAACAAAGCATACGGCATACCTAAGCAAAAAATGCAATTTTTACGGCGAATTTTTTCATTTTTAATGGTTTTCTTCCTATTATTTGTCATTTCCTTACTATTGATTTTTATGGGTTTTGGTCAAACGATATTGGAGTATGCCTTGCCACGATTCGGATTGCCACAAGATATCTTAGCGACATTTATCAAGTTGCGTTGGCCTGTGACATCTGTGATTTTATTGGTTATCCTATTTATGCTCTACTATTGGGTACCTAATGCCAAAGTTCACTTACGAACGATTATTCCAGGAGCAATCTTTACAACAATGTCGTGGATGATTGTGACGCAATTCTTTAGCTTATACATCAATTATTTTTTTAGACGGATTAATAGTTATGGTATTCTTGGAGGATTCATTATTTTTATTCTGTGGTTGAATTTAGCTGCTAAATTGATTATTTTGGGTGGCGTTATTAATGTCACTGTCGAAAAGTTAGTCTATGGCAAAATCCAGAAAAAGAAAAATGTCATTGACTACTATATAGAAGATCGGTTGAGCAAAGAAGAAGATGAGCACGCTGATTTAAAAAAAGTGCTAGATCGACATGGCAACAAACAAAAAAAGAGCGATAAGCTTGGAAGGTAAGTGAGTATCACTTATTCCGACTTATCGTTCTTTTTTTCGTGATAATTAGCCATTTTTTTTTGACGATAGGCTCTATTGCCAATAAATTTAAATAAAGTTAACATCGGTTGTCGATCAGTACCAAGTAAACCTAAAAGCTCGATTAAAAGTTCGATACCAAACGCACAACTAATAATCAGTAAAATAGTCGCCCAGGTGTTAGTATACATATAAAGTAAAGCAATTAGAGAAAAAACAATTGCTAAACAATAAATCATAATAACTGCTCCGCGATGCGTAAAGCCTAAGGACAACAGACGATGGTGCAAATGCATTTTATCGGCGGAGGAAATGGGTCGATTATTTAATTTTCGGCGAAGCATTGCAAAAATAGTATCAGTGATCGGAACGCCTAAAATCACTAGGGGTGTAATTAAAGAGATAAACGTTGCATTTTTGAGACCTTGGATGGATAAGACGGATATCATAAAGCCTAAAAATAGTGCCCCAGTATCACCTAAAAATATTTTTGCTGGAAAGAAATTAAATGGGAAAAAACCAATAATACTGAATAGTAAAATAAAAATCGTAATGGGTACTTGTAACTTAACGGCCCCAGTCGAACTACCAATATAACCAACAAATCCAATACTTGTTAAGGCGATAATAGAAATACCCGATGCCAGACCATCTAAACCATCAATTAAATTGATTGCATTGGTCAAAGCGATAATCCATAAAATAGTGACAGGATAGCTTAAAATCCCTAAGGTAATCGTCCCAAAATAAGGTAAGGTCACCGTTTGAATGGTAATATCAAAAACGAAACATACATAAACAGCAGCTAAAATCATCCCGAAAAGCTTTTGCCTTGGTGTGAGCTCAATAACGTCATCAAGTAAACCAGTGATGACAATAATACCAGATGATGCAATGATATTTAAACTATAAAATAAAGGGATTATGTCTTGGAAAAGGACAACTAATGACAATGAAAAAGCAATATAAATCGCCAATCCACCAGCACTAGGCATAATTTTTTTGTTAATCCGTCGCTTATTTGGAATATCTACGGCACCAATTTTAAACGCCAATAATCGGACGAGAGGCGTGATTGCAGCCGCAAAGATTGCCGTAATTAATAAGCGAAGCAGCAAGGTGGTTATAAAACTCATATACATATACCTACTTTCGCAATTCAAATTTTATTATACCCGATTAGTGATAGAGACACAATTACGGAAAAATAAAGTTTTAAAAAATATTTAAGATTTAGTTATATTTATTTGGTTATATATTTCAATAAAACTCTATGGTATAGTATTATGTATAATTGTTCTACCTACAGAACGCTTAGGACAAAAAGATTGAAGATATGGGAGTTTTTTCATTGAGTAGAAAAGATAGAAATAATCGACATAAGCGTTATGAGCTTGCGACCTTAAATGAAGGAGAGCAACAGCAAACTCAAAGACGAAGAAGTCGTAAACAAAAATCAAAACATGTAGCGGTACGTATAGGTCAAGTAATTAGCATTATGTTATTACTTTTAATCTTGGCAGGTGTTGGCTATGGGGTTAAAATGCTCAGTGATTCGAATAAGTTCTTAAATGATTCGTATCATCCTCGAAGTGGCAAAGATAAAATTAATGACAATATCGACGTACAAAAAGATCCTATTTCGATTTTAGTTTTAGGACTAGATGATAACGATGAACGAAATATTGGTAGTGCCCGAACAGATTCGATGCTCCTTTTAACGTTGAACCCGACACATGAAGTTATTGATATGGTGAGTATTCCACGAGACACCTATACCCAGATTAATTCGAATGAATTTACTGGTAAAGATAAGATTAATTCAGCTTTTTCTTACGGTGGCATTGATACGACTATTGATTCTGTCGAAAGTTTACTAGACGTTCCAATTAATTATTATGTGACAGTTGATTTCCAGGCGTTTGAAGAGGTAGTTAATGCACTTGGTGGTGTCGACATTGACGTACCATTTACGTTGACTGAACAAAATGCTCAAGGTAAAAAAGTTGTCGAGTTAAAAGAAGGGCGTCACAAATTAAATGGCGAACAAGCTTTAGCCTTTGCAAGGACACGTTATGTTGATAATGATGTCGAACGTGGAAAACGACAACAAGAAGTCTTAGAGGCTGTTGCCCATAAGGCGATGGATGTTGGATCGATTGCTAAGTATAAAAATATTTTAAATGCATTGGATGGTCATATTCAAACGGATATGCCGTCTGATAAGATTTTATCTGTGGTACAATCTGGTTTAACGAAAAAATATAAATTTAATTCTTATACCTTTTCTTGGATGAGTTTTGACTATAATCCGTATGGCGAACCAGTTAGCATGGTCGGTTTACACAAAGATAGTATTGAATATATTTCACACAAAATGCGCGTATCTTTAGGATTAGATCAAAAAGATGAACGTGATGAACCTGGATTTAAATTTGAATCCAATGGTGTTGTAGCACCTGAGACGTATCCGCAAGATGGATTAGCGGTCGACAACTAACACTAAGAGCCGTTTTTCTTTCGGGGAAAATGGCTTTTTTGTTACTAATATCTTTAGTTTCTAATAAATTTAAAGAGTATTTTTGAAAAATGCAACGAATTAGTGTAAAATCTCTATGAGGTTTCAATACAATAGATCAGTATGACAGAATAGGATGGATCGAAGTGAAACAAGAAGATAATATCAAAGTAAAATTAACAATGGTGACAAAAGAATTTGATTTATATAAAAAGAAATCTGACAAAATTAAAGCGTTATTTAAGTTTTCTCAAAAAGATGTTCCACATTTCTGGGGACTCAAAGGAATTGATTTAACCGTCTATTCTGGTGAAACAATTGGTTTAATTGGTATCAATGGTTCTGGTAAGTCAACGCTATCAAATATTTTAGCCGGTATTATCCCTCAAACAACTGGCCAAATGACGATTAATGGTGAGACATCAATCATTGCAATTGGTGCTGGACTTAAAGGCCAATTAACTGGCTTAGAAAACATTCGTTTAAAATGTCTGATGAGTGGATTTACGAACGAAGAAATCGACGATATGTTAGAAGATATTAAAGCCTTTGCTGATTTGGGTGATTTTATTGATCAGCCCGTTAAAAACTATTCTAGTGGGATGAAAGCTCGACTAGGATTCTCAATCGCTGTGCATAATAACCCTGACGTGCTAATCATTGATGAGGCACTATCGGTTGGTGATGATACATTCTATCAAAAATGTGTCGATCGTATTTTAAGTTTTAAAGAACAAGGGAAGACAATCTTTTTTGTGTCTCATGCGATTGGTCAAATTGAAAAACTATGTGACAAAGTTGCTTGGATTCACTATGGTGAATTACGTGAGTACGGTGAAACAAAAGAAGTAGTCGCTCATTACAATGAATTTATTAAATGGTTCCGTGCCCAAAATGCGGAAACAAAAAAGAATTATCAAGCAGACTATAAGAAAAAACAACGGAACTTTAACCGTGAGCAATTAGCGGAGGTCGCGACTGAAAGAGGTCACGAGGCCGTAGCGCTTAAAGGTCCTTCAATTGGTAAAATGTCCTTATTAACCAAAATTTCGCTTGTGTTAATGATTCTTGGCTTATTTTTCTTTGGAGGAATTTATATTAGTGGCAAATCATTTAATTCTGTGATTACTAACCCAGGTCAACTTTTTTCTCAACTAACTGACGACATAAATGACAAGCCGTCAACCATTGAGGAGCATGTGTAGCCAAATGAAAGCGACATTGATTAGTGCGTCGAAACAAATCTATGACAAATATGTTAGAGCTGTCTCGCGTTTGAGTAAAAGTGAACAGCAAAAAGAAATTGTCTATTTGATGAGTTTTCCTAATAATGATTATGGCCTTATTGCCGCGTTAAGTGAGCGCTATAAAGTGACAGTTTTTTATACTAAGAATTGTTTGCCAGACGTCAAGCGTTTGCAAGGATTGGTCGCTGTAACCTGTCTTCCATTGGATGGGCTAAGTCATCTGACACGTTGCATTAGACAGCTAAAAAAAGTTCGTGTGTGTGTCTGTGACAACTATTTTGCTTTTTTAGGTGATATTGATAAATCTAATGGGTTAAGAGTCATTCAAATTTGGCATGCAACAGGTGCAATCAAGCAATTTGGTTATGAAGATTTGACAGCTCAAAAGCGTTCCTCAAAAGATAGGGCACGCTTTACTAGGGTCTATCAAGCTATGGACTACATTGTGGTAGGATCCGAGGCTATGGCGGATGTTTTTGAACGTAGCTACGGTGTGGCCGCTTCGCAAATTTGGCTCACTGGTTTTCCACGAACGGATTATTTAGTCAATGCAATGCAGACAAGTGTGGAGACTGATCATGAGATGTCTAAACGAACCATCGTTTATTTACCAACATATCGGGAGAATTTGTCTCCAACTTACCCATTAGATATTCAGCAACTGGAACAAGCCCTTGGTGATCATTACCGATTGATTATTAAAGAGCATCCACATAGTTTGTGGCAAACAGCTGAATTGTATCAATCATCATTTGTCACTTATGCGAATGCAAGTGTCTCCGCAGATGATTTGGTTCAACAAGCCGATGTCTTACTAACTGATTATTCATCAGTTGCCTTTGATTACGCACTTATTAAACCACATGGGCGTTTAGTCTTTTATTGGTATGATGAAGCGACTTACGGTCAAACGACTGGTCTACAACCTAATATTAAAGCGATGTTACCACCAACAGTGTGTCACACAACAACAGATGTCATCGCTCGTATTTTAGATGAAAAGACCACTGATTTAACAGATTTCAAACAAATGTGGCATACTTATAATGATGGGCAGGCAATTGAGCGCTTATTAGATAAAATTACAAGAGAAATGGGTGACGCATAACTATGGCGTATCAAACAGAGAAAATTTTAAATACGACGATTGATATTGTGACAATGAATGATATTATTGCTGACTTTTCTCGTGCCTTCAATTTAAATGAAAAGATGACTTTAACTAGTGTTAATCCACAAATTATTTTAATGTCTGAGGAAAACCCTCAAGTGAAGCAATTTATTGAAACATCCACACATCGTTTTCCTGATGGTATCGGGATTGTTAAAATGTCTCAATGGACTGGTGGCAATATTCACACAAGAGTTGCGGGAATCGATGTCATGCATGAGGCTTTAGCCTATGCGAATCGTCATCAAAAATCAATTTTTCTTTTTGGTGCTAAGCCAGACGTGATAAAACAAGCAGCAGCTAATATTCAAAAAGACTTCCCTCGTTTAACATTAGGTGGCTATCTAGATGGCTATACTGATTTATCTGATGAAGCCATCGTTAATAAGATTCAAGAAAGTCAAGCAGATATGCTATTTGTTGGACTAGGCTCACCACGTCAAGAATTATGGTTAGCCGAGCATATTGACGCTCTACCTTGTTTAATTTATCAGACAGTTGGTGGCAGTTTTGATGTAATCAGTGGGTTCGTCAAACGAGCGCCCGACTTTTTTATCAAGACCAATTTAGAATGGGTCTACCGATCTTGTAGTGATTTAAAACGACTAAATCGAATGGGTCAAATTCCTGTGTTTATTAGCAAAGCCTATCGTTGGCATGCGGCACAGAAAGACATTAAGGAGAGTTAATAAGTTGAATGATGTAAAGACAGTTTTATTAGAGCAGTTTCAAAATTTTGGTATTACACGTCGAATTTCCAAATATGAGGAAAAGGCGACTTATCAAAGTCATTATTTAGGTTTGATTTGGCAATTCTTAAATCCGGCTATTCAAATAGGGATTTACTATCTTGTGTTTGGAATTGGTTTAAGTAACGGACGTGAAGAAGATGGCGTTCCTTATATTGTTTGGATGTTAATCGGGATTATTGCTTGGTTTTTCATTAACTCGTCAATTTTAGGTGGGTCTAATAGTATCTATAAGCAAGTTGGTATGGTCTCAAAAATGAAGTTTCCTGTGAGTATCTTACCCACAGTTAATATGGCAAGTAATTTTGTGAGTTATCGTGCGATGATGGTCGTTTTACTAGCGACAATGTTTGGCTTTGGCGTTTATCCCACGATTTATTGGTTACAGTATTTATACTATTTCTTTTGTATGATTGCTTTTCTATTTGCCTTTGGTATTTTAAATTCAACAATTACGGTTTTAGTGCGTGACTATCATATTATGTTACAATCAGTTTTACGGTTACTATTTTATATTTCGGGTCCAATTTGGAATTTCTCGACTAATTCAATGTTTAAAGGTAGACATGCCTGGTTTATCCATATTTTAGAATTAAACCCGATTTATTATATTATTAATGGTTTTAGAGATTCTTTCTTATCACGTGCGTGGTTCTGGGAAAAAGGAACTCAGACAATTTTCTTTTGGTTAATCGTGATGGTGTTAATGATTATTGGATCACACATTCATATGAAATTTAGAGCGCGTTTCGTTGATTTCATTTAAAAATAGGAGATAAAGAGATGAAAAAGTTTATCGAAAAAGTTATAAGTCAACTATTTACCGTTATTGGGCGTTTCCCTAAAGCAAAACTTGTTTATTTCGAAAGCTTTCATGGCAAGCAATACAGTGATAATCCGCGAGCAATCTACCAGTTTATGGAAAAAAACTATCCTGACTATCAGTTAGTATGGGGAGTGACAAAAGGGTATGAAGAGCTATTTGAGTCTCTTCATATTCCTTATGTGACTCGTTTTTCAATAAAGTGGTTTTTTATTATGCCACGCGCAAAAACGTGGGTCATCAATACTCGGACACCGTTGTGGCTAACAAAACCTAAAACAACCACTTACCTGCAAACGTGGCACGGTACACCACTAAAAAAAATTGGTTGTGATATTAAAGATGTAAAAATTCCAGGTTACACTAAAGAAAGCTATAATCAAGAAGTTGCTCAAGAGGCTGCTCGTTGGGATTATTTAATCGCGCCTAACCAGTATAGTGAAGATATTTTTAGACAAGCCTTTCACTATCAAGGGGCTATGCTTGAATATGGTTATCCACGTAATGATGAACTTTATCCTAGTGATGATCAAGGGCAACAAATAATGGCTATTAAACGTCGCTTAGGTATTCCATTTAATCAACGTGTAGTTTTATATGCACCAACATGGCGTGAGACTGAAACACATAATGGCCGCAGTTATGATTTCACATTAAATTTTCCATTCGATGAAATAACGGATAATTTTACTGATGACTTATTTTTACTAGTCCGTATGCATTATTTGGTTGCGAAAGACTTTGATTTTAGCGATCAAGTCAATATTCTCGATGTGTCAACTGGTGTAGATATGAGTGATTTATTGCTTGTCAGTGACTTACTTATAACTGACTACTCATCATGTATGTTTGATTACAGTCTAACGAATCGACCAATTATTTATTATTTACCTGATAGAGCCGAATACGAAAGAGAATTACGAGGATTTTATTTTGATTTAGATCACTTGATTCCTGGCCCAATTGCCAATCATCGAGCTGATTTACTTCGTTTATTAGTGAAATTCATTCACTATCCAGAAAAACTAAAAACTGATACGTACACGCAATTTAGACAACTATTCTCTGAAAGAGAAACGGGTCATAATGCGGAATTAATTGTACGACAAGTGTTTAAAGATGAAAGAGGGATTTAATTGGGAGTTAAACAAAATGTTAAACGTCTTGTCACACCAGCGCTTAAGCCGAAGTTATCTGCGAGTGGTAAGATTATTGACACGTATACAAAATATTTTAAAACAGAGAGTGTCGTCCCTGAGACATTTTTATTTGAAAGTCGTGACGGGCAGTCAATGACGGATTCTCCGCTTGCTATTTTTGAGTATTTATTAGCGCAAGATACCGATAAGAAACAAACATTTATCTGGAGTGTCGTTCAATCAGAAGAATTAGCAATTATTCAGCGAAAATATGTCAACATGAGTAATGTCCATTTTGTCGTTCGCGATTCAGATGAGTATCTAAAATGGCTTTGCCAAGCGCAGTATTTAATTAATAATGCAACATTCCAACAATATGTCATTATTAAACCTGAGCAAACTTATATTAATACATGGCATGGCACACCGCTGAAAACAATGGGATATGATATTCCTGGAAATCCATCTGGTGCTAAAAATGTTGTGCGCAATTTTTTTATGTCCTCTTTTTTAATTAGTCCAAATGATCATACTAGCCAGATGTACTTGGATAGTTATCGTTTACGTGGTGGCTATGAAGGGCAAGTATTAGAAGCTGGATATCCACGAATTGATCAAACGTTTAAAACCAATCATGATGAACTATTAAAGTTATTGTTTGAATTTAAAAAACAAATTGATTTAAGTAAAAAAATTATTATGTACACACCTACTTGGAAAGGCTCTAATATTTCAAGTGCACGAAATGACTTAGAACAAATCCATACTGAATTGGCATCTATCCGATCAGAGTTTGGTGACCAGTACAATGTTTTAGTTAAGGTACACCCATTTTTATATAAAGCTGCTAGCACATATGATAAATTAGCACCATACTTAATTCCAGATTGTCTGGATACAAATAAAGTCCTTGGTATTGTGGATGTTTTAATTACAGACTATTCCAGCATATTCTTTGATTTTTTAGTTACGGACAAACCAATTCTTTTTTATTGTTGGGATGATGATTTATACACAAGTGATCGTGGCAAGTATTTTGAGTACGACGAACTGCCTGGACCTGTTGCATTTACGTTAGAAGAGTTAAAAACAAATATTCGTCATTTGGAGCAAGTCACTGAGAAAAGTCGCGCCAACTATGAGTTATTTAAAACACGGTTTGTGCCGTATGATGACGGTCAAACGACTAAACGCTATGTGGACTATATTTTGTATGGTAAATTACCAGAAACAAAGCCATTTAATATTATCCAGTCACCTAAAAAAACAAAGTTATTGATTTATCCTGGTGGCATGCGGAATAATGGCATTACAAGTAGTTTAATTAATCTTATTCAAAATATTGATGCTACTGTATATGATGTGACGTGTTTCTTAGACCAACCACGATCAGCTGAACAAATTGCCAATATCCGCCAATTACCAAAAACCACACATTTACTCTTTCGTTTTGGTGCATCTGATTATACGGTTAAAGAAGCTTACCAAGATTTACGGATTCAAGCACGGGGATTTAAGCACGAATCACAGTACCCAAATGAAATTTATCAACGTGAATGTTTACGCTTATTAGGTAATCAGCATTATGATGTGGCTATTGACTTTAGCGGGTATAGCCTTTATTGGGCCAAAATTCTATTAGCTAGCACAGCTAATACTAAGATGTGTTACATGCATAGTGATATGCAATCTGATATGGATCGTACAGTTAATGGACGTAAAGTGCATAAGGTTAATTTACGCGGCTTGTTTAGTCTCTATCACCGCTTTGATTACTTAGTATCGGTGTCTGACACTACTCGACAAGTTAATGTAACCAATCTACAAAAATATGCCGCACCAGAAAAATTTGTTTATAGCCCAAATACGATTAATCCTGACCGTATTTTAGGCAAGGTAACCGATGAGTCGGAAACAGTCATTGCTAAAACAAAAATTTTACCAAGAACTGGCCGTATACTAATAGATCAGGATTCTGTTTTAATCGGTTATAATGCTCGACCGGATTTTTGCTATGCTAAAGAACAACGTCTTGAAATTAAACAGCAAGAGGTTGATGTTTTAGGCGAATTTACCGATGGCGAGGATACCTATTATAAAATTAGTCAGTCTAATTGCTATCTTGGATGGGTCAAAGAAACTGATATTGAAGTATTGCCAGATAGTGTGTTGGGCCAAGAAGAAGTTTCGTACTTTGGTAAAATAGCGACAAGTTCTCGTAATCAATTATTTGATGGGCCGATTGGTTTAGAAGAAACAGTGAGGCTTGGGAATGCTCACTACTTGCGTAACGTATATGTGACAGTGCCTAATGTTATCGCGACACATACAATGCAATCAGTTCCAGTAAGAATTGATGGCAAACACTACGGCTATTTACCACTATCAACGATTCGTTTATCAAAACGATTTAATCAATCATCAACAGGTAAGGTTTCAGTCGCTAAAAAGTTAGGTCGTAAGATCATCACAACGTTTAATCGAGTGAATCGTCGTAAAAAATTAGCTCGCTTAAAAGAGCAAACAATCAAGCGAATTAACTTCTTAGATTATTATCACAATTCGTTACCAATTGATTTGACAGGTTTTGTGTCACCAAATCCTGAAGCAGAAAAAATCTCTCTTGGTACAATGGACACAGTGTACGTTCACTCATTAAATACAAATAGTTACGGTAACTGGTATTTAATTCAAAGAATGGATAAAACTTTTGTTTGGGTGCCACAAGATCAATTATCTTTAACAACAATCAATGAACCGACTATTTATTCAGAAAATGATACTTTCTATTATGTGTCATTATTGCCTAGTGAAATAAACGTGTATTCGACACCACAAAATATTTTAAGCAATCAAAGTCAGTTAGTTAAATCTTTAGATACAGTGAAAGTAGTGCGTGAGCTAGTCGTAACAACTGCTAAAGTGTATTTACAAGTTGAATGGCACGATAAATTAGTTTGGGTAGATCAAGAGGATACTGAAAAGAGCTTAGCCTATGGCATGTTTAATAGCGAAGGTTATTATATTCCTTACCCGAAAGCTGATGAGATTAATTTTGTTACGATGGGACGTTTGTCACCCGAAAAAAATCAAGTGCAATTAGTTGATGCTTTTGCAGCCTATTATGCCGAGCAACAAACTGGCTATCTTTATATCATTGGTGCTGGTACTGAAATGAAGGCTTTAAAAGAAGCTGTTGAAAAACACCAACTTGAAGATCGTATTAAATTAGTCGGACAAATAGCTAATCCGTTCCCATTCATGAAGCGATGCGATGTTTTTGTTTTAACCTCTTTATATGAAGGACAACCAATGGTATTATTAGAAGCAATGACACTCGGCATGTCAATTATTTCAACGGATATACCTGCTTGTCGAGATGTCTTAGAGGATGGACGCTTTGGTTATTTAACGGCGACAAATGATGTATCTGGTGTTAAGCAAGCCATGACGGTTGTCGCTAAAGGTGATGTGCACTTTGAATCATTTAATCCTTATGCTTATAACCAACAAGCGATTCAACACTTTTACCAGTTTATCAATCATGAATCCAAGGAGGAATTAATACATGAGTAACTACTTAATTACCGGTGGAGCCGGTTTTATTGGCTCAAACTTAGCGAATCATTTAATGACTAACGGTCATCATGTAGTGGTTGTTGATGATTTATCAATGGGGAAAAAAAGTAATCTAATGACGTCAGCAAACTTAGAGTTTATTGAAGGAAATGTGACGGATGCCCATTTAATGACAGAATTGTTAAAAACAACAAACTTTGATTATATCTTCCACCTAGCAGCGATTGCTAGTGTGGCTGATTCAGTTGAACGTCCAGTTGAAACACACCAAGTAAACTTTGAGAGTGTTCTTTTACTATTAGAATTAGTTCGTCAGTATCAGCCTGATTTAAAAAGATTAGTCTTTTCATCATCAGCAGCTGTCTATGGGGATGAACCAACATTACCAAAAGCCGAAGAATCTGTTATTCGACCTTTGACACCTTATGCAATTGATAAATTTGCTGCTGAAAAATATGTATTGGCTTATAATAATTTATATCAGGTACCAACAGCAGCTGTCCGTTTCTTTAATGTTTACGGACCAAATCAAAATCCAGCTTCACCATATTCTGGTGTAATTTCGATTATGATTGATCGTTTTTCAGCGGCTAAGGCTGGTGAAAACACAAGCTTCACATTATTTGGCGATGGTCAACAAACTCGCGACTTTGTCTACATTGAGGATGTCATTCAAGCCTTGCTATTAGTTGCTGATAAAGACGTGGCTCGAGGAAATGTTTTCAATGTTGGGACAACCAATCAGACCACCTTGACTGATTTATTAGATTTATTAGCGCAATTAACGAATGTCTCAGTTCCCGTAGTCAAAGAAGCTGAACGTCAAGGGGATATAAAAGAATCTTATGCTGATATCAGTCAGCTACAAAGTCTAGGCTACAAGAGCCATTACTCAGTCAAAGACGGCTTGGAAAAATATCTAGCATATATCCAGTTTTAAGCACGTCTGACAAAGATTTCCAAGAGGGAGTAATTTCCCTCTTTTTTTTTAGAAAAGTTTGGAAAGGAACTAACTACTATGAAGAAAAAAATAATGAGTATTTTTGGGACACGCCCTGAAGCAATCAAGATGGCACCATTAGTTAAAGAATTAGAAAAAAAGTCAGATACGTTAGATTCAGTAGTCGTGGTAACAGCACAACATCGTGATATGTTAGACCAAGTTCTTGATAGCTTTTCAATCGTTCCCGATTATGATTTGAATATCATGCAACCTAATCAATCCTTATCACAGCTGACAAGTCGTGTCTTGATGCAACTAGACGATATTCTGACCCAAGAAAAACCAGACTTAGTATTAGTCCATGGTGATACGACAACATCATTTGTAGCGAGTCTGGCCGCATTTTATCACCAAATAAAAATTGGTCATGTTGAAGCAGGCCTTAGAACGTGGGATAAATCGGCACCCTTTCCAGAAGAGATGAACCGCCAAATGACCGATGTGTTAACGGACATTTATTTTGCGCCAACGGAACTTAGCCGTCAGAATCTTTTAAAACAAAATATTGACGCTGAAAAAATCTATGTGACTGGCAATACAGTTGTTGATGCCTTACAGCAAACAACGCGTGAAGGTTTTACGCATCTGGTTGCTGATAAATTAACAGCCAGCCATCAAAAGATACTCTTAACCATGCATCGCCGTGAAAATATCGGTGAGCCGATGCGTCAAGTCTTTGCCGCCGTCCGTAAATTAGTCGATGACTTAGGAAATGTTGATGTGATTTATCCAGTCCATCCCAATCCTAAAGTGATGGCACTAGCTGAAGAATATTTAGCTAATCACCCACGTATCTTTCTTATTGAACCAATGGAGTTGATTGATTTCCATAACTGTATGGCGGAAGTCGACCTAATCTTGAGTGATTCGGGTGGCATCCAAGAAGAAGCGCCTTCGTTAAAAAAACCTGTCCTTGTTTTACGCGATACAACAGAGCGACCAGAAGGACTTGAAACGGGGATTTTGACCTTAGTTGGAACGGACGGCGAGACAGTGTATCAAACTGCAAAACGGCTATTAACGAATCAAGACCTATACAATCAAGCAACTTTAGCCGATAATCCTTATGGAGATGGTCATGCTAGTCAGAATATCGTGACAATTATTAAACAATTGCTATAATGAGAGTTTATTTAAAAATCGGATGTTTTTATGAGTAAATCGGATATTTCTTATTAAATAACGATTGTGTTATGATATACTAAAATGGTTAAAATTGTCTTATGCCAGATTACGGAGGGGAAAAATGGAAGAAACAATTAGTTTACAGGAAATTTTGTCATTATTAAAGAAAAAAATATTGATTATTTTGGTCTTTATTTTTATTGCTTTGGGGATATCAGCTATTTTAACTTTTTTCGTTATTACACCAAAGTATAGTTCAACAACGCAATTGATTGCGACAGCTCAAGAATCAAAAACGGGGACTGTCACGCAAGATGCGGTTAATACCAATCTATTAATGATTAATACCTATAAAGATTTTATTAAGGGGAACGTCGTTATGGAAGAAGCCACTGATATTTTAGCAAAAGAATCTGGTTTTAAGGGGACCAGTAAAAGCTTAAGCGAAATGATCAGTGTTGAACAGACACAAAACTCGCAAATGTTTTCAATTAAAGCAACAGCTGAAAATCCAGTTGAAGCAGCTAATATGGTCAACGTTGTGGCATCAGTTTTCCAAAAAGAAGCAAAAAAATATACGAGTGCTGATAAGGTGTCAATCATCTCAAAAGGCGAAGTTAACGAGCAGCCTGTGTCACCAAATAAAACAATCAATTTAGCGATTGGAGTTATTTTAGGTTTTATTATTGGGGTGGGAATTGCACTATTATCCGAACTCTTTAATCGGACGGTTAAATCACAAGAATTTGTGACAGAAACGCTAGGTCTACCAATCTTGGCCGCAGTACCGTCATTTGATAAACGTCATATGAACCAGCTGAAAAAAACACAGATTTCTGTCATGGAAGAAGGCAATATTACTTTTGAGACAGATAATGTTATGCGTGATATTTCGATGGAAGTCGATGGCTTAGACCGTGATTTAGAGTTTAATGATCAGACTATTGACTTATCAGATATTAATCTTTCAGAATTAACATCTGAAATCAAAGAGGATCATGAGGATTCATCAAGACCACCTTATCGTCAATTACCATCTCGACGCTCACGATAGCTATCGAACTATTTTAACAGGGGGAACTACACTAATGGCTAGAAAAGAAAAAAATAAATTAAGTCGACCGACTGGCTCTGTCTTATTTACTGTGGCCGATCCAAAGTCACCAACCTCGGAGCAATATAAAACACTACGGACTAATATTAAGTTTTCACAGGGTGATCATCCAATTAAATCGATTGTTATGACTTCAGCGGGTTCTATGGAAGGTAAATCAACAACTGCCGCTAACTTAGCTGTCGCTTTTGCCCAATCTGGACTAAATACGTTATTAATTGATGCTGATTTACGTCGACCAACATGTCACATGACATTTGATTTAGAAAACACTAAAGGGTTATCTAATCTAATCAGTATTCGTAGCATGTCACTACAAGACGTGACACAAAAAACTGAAATCAGTAATTTATCCGTGATTACTAGTGGGCCTAAATCACCGAACCCATCTGAATTATTATCATCTGCACGGATGCGTAAAGTCATCAAGATTATCAGTCAATACTATGATTTTGTCATTTTTGATATGCCGCCTGTCGTCCAAGTAACAGACGCACAAATTATCGCGTCCCAAGTTGACGGCGTGGTACTATCAGTTCGAGAAGGCATCACTAATAAACTTATGTTAACGAAAGCCATGGAGCTACTGAACCAAGTACAAGCTAACGTTATCGGTGCAGTTTACACTGGTGTGGAAGATAGCCATGGCTATTATGCTTACACATATAACTAAAGGAGGCTGACAACATGACAGTTGATATTCATTGTCATATTTTACCTGGCGTTGATGATGGTGCAAAAACGTTAGAAGATTCTTTAGAGATGGCTCGTGTAGCCGTCTCTGAAGGTATTACCCATATATTATGTACTCCTCACCACAATAACGGCGTCTTTACGAATGAAAAAGACACCGTCATCACACAAGTGCAAGACTTGCAAGATGCGTTAGACGATGCCGGTATTCCACTAATTGTTCTAGAAGGACAAGAAGTCCGACTATCTGGAGACCTACTAGACCGTATCAAAAAAGATACGATATTATTTGCTGATTTGAATAATATTTATATTTTGATTGAATTTCCTGCTGCAACTGTTCCTGCTTACGCCGAACAAGTCTTATTTGACCTTTGTACAAACGGCTATACACCAATCATCGTTCACCCCGAAAGAAATACAGCGATTATCCATAATCCCAATATTTTATTGCCATTTATCGAAATGGGTTGTATCACACAGGTAACAAATGCAAGTTATGTAGGTGAATTTGGTAAAGAAATTGAAAAAACAGCGAAATTATTAATCAAACATAATTACGCGCACTTACTTGCATCCGATGCTCATAACACTGAGCGACGTGGTTTCTTCACTGCTGAAGCTTTAGCAAAATTAGAAAAAGAATTTGGCGAAGAAAAGCTAGAATACTTTAAACAAACCGCAAAAGATGTGATTAATGGTGATAGAACGCATACTCTTCCTGAGAAAGAGTACCGCAAGAAATTTTTAGGATTGTTTTAAAAAAATGAAGGAAGTGTTGTTTTATGGGGAGACGAATGAAAATTGCCGTATTAATGAGTGTGGACTCATTGATTATTATTTTTTCGGCAATGCTAAGTTATATTTTTATTGAATCCTACGCTACCGTATCACTACGATTTGTATTGTATCAAGTCGTAGTGTCATGGGTAGCTTATATAGTTTTAGGATCAGTGCTAAACGTATTTAATCGCATTAATCGTTACACTGGATTGAATGCGATTATTTCTATTTTCACCACATTGACTATTGTGTTAGCATTTGAATTAGTTATTTTTGTGATGTTAGATGTTTTTAATACAGAAGTATTAGTCGCACAAATTGTTTCATCATACTTTTTATCATTAGCTCTAATTATTGGTAGTCGTATTATCTGGCGTGTTATTGTCGATCAATCACCTTGGGCTAGAGAAAACATTTCCGTTAAAAAAAAGATGGAAAATGTCTTGATTCTTGGTGCAGGTGATGGTGGCGAACTACTATTTAATGCTCTAAGAAAACATCAACAACAATGTAAAATTGTCGGTTTTCTTGATGATGATCCAAATAAAGTGGGTATGGTTTTAGGTGGCAAAAAAGTTTTAGGAACCTTTGGAGCATTGCCAGAGTTAGTCTCTGACTATGAGGTTGATAAATTAATTGTGGCAATCCCATCAATGACCGCTAAACAGTACGAACGGTTACTAGATATTACCAATCCTTTAGATGTTGAACTAAGTTCGATGCCTTCTATCGAGGAGCTATCAATGAATGGTAATACGTCACCCGCCCAACTAAGAGAAATTGATGTGGTTGACTTATTAGGTCGTGATGAAATTAAGTTAGACGTAGATGCTATCAAACAACAAGTAACCGGAGAAACAGTTATGGTGACCGGTGCTGGTGGTTCGATTGGCTCTGAGATTTGTCGTCAAGTGATGATGTTCTCACCTGAGCGCATTATTTTACTAGGTCATGGTGAAAATAGTATCTATCAAATCCATCGTGAATTACAACAAACATTTCGTGAAAAAAACACCGAACTAGTCCCAGTGATTGCTGATATTCAAGATCGACATCGCTTGGATGATATTATTGGTAAGTATCAGCCAAAAATCATCTATCATGCTGCGGCTCATAAGCATGTTCCTTTAATGGAATACAATCCATCTGAAGCAGTGAAAAATAATATTTTTGGGACAAAAAACGTCGCTGAAATGGCGTTAAAACACCAAGTACAATCATTTGTGATGATTTCTACAGATAAAGCCGTTAATCCGCCAAATGTCATGGGTGCAACTAAACGAATTGCTGAGATGATTGTAACTGGCTTAAACAAACATGGCGTCACCAAATTTTCAGCGGTACGCTTTGGAAACGTACTAGGTAGTCGAGGTAGCGTAGTCCCAATCTTTAAAGAACAAGTCGCTAAAGGTGGCGAAATCTTTATCTTAGATATGGGTGAGCCGGTAAAAATTGTTGATTTGGCTAAGAAAATTATTAAATTAAGTGGGCACAGTGAACATGAGATACGAATTGTTGAAAGTGGTATTCGTCCTGGTGAAAAACTATATGAAGAGTTATTAGTCGATAAAGAACGCTCGCCAGAACAAATCCATGATAAAATATTTGTGGGGACTGTTAATGGCTTTAGTTATGAAGAGGTCATCGAAAAAGTCACTGATTTACCAGTGAGTGACCAAGAATTAGCTAAAGAACTAATCGCCTATGCGAAAAAATCGAGTGAAGGATAGTGGAGGGGAAGTAAATGAAAGACCGATTATTTTTATCATCACCACATATGAGCGATGAAGGATATGAGCAAGAATATGTAAAAGAAGCATTTGACACAAATTGGATTGCACCTTTGGGTAAAAATGTCAATGAGTTTGAAAATGAATTAACTGATAAAGTAGGTATTAAACATGCAGCTGCGCTATCATCAGGAACTGCTGCCATCCATTTAGCTTTAAAAAGTGTTGGTGTGGGTGAAGGAGATATTGTTTTTTGTCAATCGTTAACCTTTTCAGCAACAGCCAATCCTATTATTTATCAACATGCAACGCCAGTTTTTATCGATAGCGAGAGGGATACATGGAATATGGATCCAGTTGCTTTAAAAAATGCTTTTGAAAAATATCAACCGAAAGCAGTACTTGTAGTTCATCTTTACGGTCAATCAGCTAAAATTGATGAAATTAAAGAAATTTG
The DNA here is from genome assembly GCF_001998885.1 of Vagococcus penaei. Taxonomy (NCBI): domain Bacteria; kingdom Bacillati; phylum Bacillota; class Bacilli; order Lactobacillales; family Enterococcaceae; genus Vagococcus; species Vagococcus penaei. Next base: position 395,698 of record NZ_CP019609.1, on the reverse strand, counting down.
TGATGCACACAATGTTCCATTAATTGAGGATGCTGCTGAAAGTTTAGGAACGACATTTAATAATCAATATACAGGAACTTTTGGTGAATTTGGTATCTTCTCATTTAATGGTAATAAGATTATTACAACGTCTGGTGGGGGCATGCTCGTATCAAATGATGAAGAAGCTATTAAAAAAACTCGTTTTTGGGCTACACAAAGTCGCGATCAAGCAAGACATTATCAACATTCTGAATTAGGTTTTAATTATCGTATGAGCAATGTAGTCGCAGGTATTGGTCGTGGACAGTTGAAGGTATTAGATGCTCGTGTTACTAAAAAAAGAGCGATTTTTGATTTATATAAACGTGAATTAGGTCAAATTGAAGGTATTGAGTTTATAAGTGAACTACCTAATGAATATTCTAATCATTGGTTGTCACCCATGCTATTAACAGGTAAAGTTACTCCAACAGAAGTGATGGATGCACTCGAAAAAGAAAATATTGAAAGTCGTCCTGTTTGGAAACCAATGCATCTGCAACCATTTTTTGAAGAGTATGATTATGTTGGTTCTGATGTGGCTGAAACGCTGTTTAATCAAGGAGTATGCTTGCCAAGTGATACTAAAATGACAGAATCACAACAATTAGAAGTTATTAAAATTATTAAAGAACTATTTGGAGAATAGATATAAGATGATTTATAAAAAATATGTTAAACGTTTGTTAGATATTAGTCTATCAGGATTAGCCATGATCATTCTATCACCAGTTTTGTTAATTGTTGCCATATTAGTACGTACTAAATTAGGTTCACCAGTTATTTTCAAGCAAGCAAGACCTGGTAAAAATGATAAAATTTTTAATATGTATAAATTTAGGACAATGACTTCTGTAACAGATAGTGAAGGGAATCTTTTACCTGATAGTGAACGATTAACAAAATTTGGTAAATTACTTCGTTCAACAAGTCTAGATGAATTGCCTGAATTATGGAATATACTAAAAGGTGATATGTCAATCGTTGGACCTAGACCTTTATTAGTAAAATACCTGCCACTATATAATGATGAACAGAGAAAAAGACATTTAGTAAGGCCAGGATTGACAGGTTGGGCACAAGTTAATGGTAGAAATGCGCTATCTTGGTCTGAAAAATTTAAATTAGATGTCCAATACGTTAATGATATATCCTTCTTTTTTGATTGTAAAATTATTTTATTGACTGTATTAAAAGTAGTGAAAAAAGATGGTATTTCTGCAGATAATTCTGTTACCATGAAAGAATTTACAGGTGAATAAAATGAAGCGATTAATTATTATAGGTGCCGGTGGTCATGGCAAGGTTTGTGCTAATATAGCATTTGATATGAAAAAATGGGATAGCATTGAATTTATAGATGACAACTATTCAGTATTAAAAAAGTGCTTGGAATTTAAGATTATTGGCAGTATGGAAGATTTACCAATGCTACCAGATGATTACGATTATTTTGTTGCTATTGGTAATAATGAGGTCCGTAAAAAAATTATAGTTGAATTGGAAAAAATGCATAAAAAAATAGCTACTTTAATTCATCCAACAGCTACAATAGGTTTAAATGTTTTAATCAAAGAAGGTACTAGTATTCATCAAAATGTAACAATAAATGTAGACTCAACTATTGGTAAAGGTTGCATAATTAATACAGCTACGATTGTTGAACATGAGAACACAATAAATGATTTTGTCCATTTATCGCCTAATGTTGCGTTAGGTGGTCAAGTAAGTATTGGAAGCCAGACATGGATTGGAATTGGAAGTACGATAATAAATAATGTTTCAATAGGAAATGATATTATTGTTGGTGCTGCATCATTAGTTCTTCAAAATATCGAAGAATCCAATAAAGTATATTATGGTATTGTAAAGAATGGAGGGAAGCATACATGAAAAAAGCATTAGTATTAGCAACCGTTCCTTCAATGATTGAAAAATTTAATATGCCTAATATAAAATTACTACAAGAATTGGGATATGAAGTTCATGTTGCTTGTAATTTTAATGATTATGGAAATGCTACGTTCGATTTGATTAACAATTTTAAATATAGTTTAGACGATTTAAATGTAAGTTATCATCAAATTGATTTTGCAAGATCGCCGTTTTCCTTGTCAAATTTTAAGGCATTTAAAAAGTTGAAAATATTACAAGATACAGAGGATTATTCACTAGTTCATATGCATACTCCAGTTGGGGGTGTTATCGGCAGATTAGTATTTAAAAATTATCCTACAAAAGTTATTTATACAGCACATGGTTTTCACTTTTTTAAAGGTGCACCTGTACAAAATTGGTTATTATATTATCCTGTAGAAAAGTATTTGACTAAGTATACGGATAAATTAATTACAATAAATCAGGAAGACTATGACATTGCTTCTTCAAAGTTTAAAACAAATGTTGAGCTAGTAAACGGAGTTGGAGTAGATATAGAAAAATTTAGACCAACTTTATCTGACAGTGAAAAAAAGAATATAAGAACTGAGATGGGACTACATTCAGAAGATTTTATTTTAACTTGTGTCGGGGAGCTTAATACAAATAAAAATCAAACATTTCTCGTTGATGTTGTTAACTATGCTAAATTACATGGTGATAACTTCAAATTATTATTGGTTGGAAAAGGTGACTTGAAAAAAGAATTAGAAGATAAAATTAATATATTAGGATTACAAGACAACGTATATTTATTAGGCTATCGTACAGATATAAAAAACATATTAGAAATTACAGATGTTTTAGTATCAGCATCTTTTAGAGAAGGTTTACCGGTCAATGTTATTGAAGGAATGGCAATGGGGAAACCATTGTTATTATCAAATATTAGGGGAAATAGGGACTTAGTAATACCAAATGAAAATGGTTTTGTTTATAATCTAAATGATGTAGATTATTTTATGGATAGATTAGTTAATATGAAATCTGATAAATTAATTTTAGAAAATTATTCTGATTCTAGTAGGGAACTGGCTAAACAATTTAATATAAGCAATGTCGAATTAGTAATGAAAGATATTTATCTGATTACCGGAATTTAAATCAATAATTATTAAGGAAGTATATAATGGAAAAAATCACTGTTGTAATACCAATGTTTAATTCAGAAAATACAATAATTAGAACATTGAGTAGTTTAGAAAATCAGACGTTATCTAAAAAGCTGTTTAAAGTAATCGTTGTTAATGATGGATCAGTAGATAATAGTGAAAAGGTAGTTAAAGAATATAAAAAAACAACGAATTTAAATTTATATTTATTTAATAAATTAAATGGTGGCGTTTCGAGTGCTAGGAATTTTGGAATTAAAAAAGTTGATACTGAATACTTATCTTTTTTAGATGCAGATGATGAGTATAATTGTGAAACACTAGATAAATATTATAAAAATAGTTACAATAATGATTTATTAATTGGAAATATAAAAGTTTTTAATCAAAAAAATCAACAAATTTCAAATGAAAATCCTAAAATACTTTTTTCTAAGGTAACCAATAAAGTAGACCAATTTGAATATTTACGAGAGTTAAAATTATTTAATAATATCAATAATAAATTGTACACTGTTATATTAATAAAAAAATATAATTTATTATTTAATGAAAAGTTAGAAGTTGGAGAAGATTTTCTGTTTAATTTGCAATATTTTAGTGCAACTAATAAAATTCATTATATCGAATATAATGTTTTAAATTATTATACAGCAGATAGTTTTTTAACGACTAAAATCAGAAAAAATGAATTTTATAATAGGAAAATACCCTTGGAACATTTGAACAATTTTTATACAAATTATGGTGTAAAGAAGGATTTAAGTATTTATTTTCTTAAAATATTTTATTCAGATATTTATAATTCATACAGACACGATGGCAATATAATTTCTAGAATAAATGAATTATTAAATGACGAAAAGATTAAACAAATTAGTCAAGATTTTAAGCCAAAAGGATTACAAGAAAGAATCTTATATTATCCTGTTAAAACTAAGAAGATTTTTTTATAAAAAATGTAACTTTACTGTTATTCTTTATAAAAAATAAAAAATTAACTGAATCTAAAAATAGAAGTATATAAAATTTTAATTTTAATAGTTTTTTCTAGTATTCTAGTATAAATAATATATCAGTTATAGGTGGGATGTTTTTTGATAAGAATTGTTCATGTTATTGGCCAATTAAGAACGGGTGGAGCAGAAACTGTCGCTATGAATATTTTAAGATATACAAGCCAAGATATTTTTCAAAATGATTTTATAGTATTTGGAGATAAGATTGGTAATTTAGAAAATGAAGCATTAAAAAGAGGTAGTAAAGTCCATCATATACCTTTTCCAAAAGATGGTTATATGAGGTTTGTTAAAAATATTAAAAAAATAATTACAGATAATAATTATGAAATAATACATAGCCATACGTTATTAAATAACGGAGTAGTGGCATATGCTGCAAGAAAAACAAACATTCGTTTAATTATTTCTCACTCACATAGTACAAACAATGGCAAAGAAACTAATAATTTTATTTATCACTTATATGAGAAAACTATGAAAAAGCTTATTATTCGTGATTCAGATTTATTAATTTCTTGTGGAGTAGATGCAGGTAAATATTTATATAATGATAGTCCCTTCGATGTTATTAATAATGGAATTGATTTTTTGTTATATAAATTCGATTTGTTTAATAGAAAAAAAATTAGAAATGAATTAGCTTGTGAAGAAAATTGTATTCTAATAGGTCATGTTGGTAGAATGGAAGTCGTAAAAAATCAAGAGTTTTTGATCAAAATATGCGAGCAGTTTGATAAAAAAAAAATAAAAGTAAAATTTTTATTAATTGGAGATGGTAGTTTAAAAGATAGTATTCAAAAAAAAATTTCCGATAATAATTTAAATGCTCAATTTAAATTATTAGGTAATCGTCAGGATGTTGGTAAATTTTTATCTGCTATGGATGTCATGGTATTTCCTTCTTTATATGAAGGAGTCCCCCTAACACTTGTTGAAGCACAGGTAAATGGTCTACCCTGTGTTGTTTCAGATACCATTAGTAGTGAAGTCGATATATTTAAAAATGTTAATTTTATTAGTTTGTCAGAAAACATTGATATTTGGATAAAAAAAATAGTTGATAGTAAAAGAATTATTGTAACACAAGAAATGTTTGAATGTTCAGGATATGATATTATGACAGAAATAAAAAAATGGAAAATATTTATTTATCTAAAATGAGGTAATTATATGCTTGAAAAAATAAGATTTAATCAATATATGCTGATTAGTTTTTTTTATTTGTTATTTATACAATTGGTTCAACAAGCTTTTTATTATTAAGTACGTCAACAGGAAAAAAATGGATTACTATTTTTTTCTTTATAATTTTAATGACTTTTATTTTAATAATTTTTTTGTTTAAAATATTTCATATCAATTATATGAGTTTAAGTTTTCTGTTTGTTGTTCTAATTTTTCTTTTTCACTTTGGACAAGTAATATCTTTTGTTTTGACAAATGGTGATGCTCAAGTAATGAAAGAAAACTTTTTTTTTATTTTAGATTTTAATATTTTAACTAAAGCATATTTATTTTCATATATTTCTATGAATTTAATAGTTTTTGGAATATTATTAGGGTCAGTTTTTTTAAACGAAAAGATAAAAGAAAATTTTAGAAAAAAAGATAATTTTCTTATTTTAAAAAAGGTTAGTTTAGCTTTCATTATTTTAGGTCTACCTGTTCAAGTTTATATAGATTATACAAAATATAAGTCTGCTGTTACAGGAAATTATTTAGATGTTTTTAATAATCAGGTTAATGGTTATGTCAGTGAATTAGGGTTATTATTTTTTGCTGGTACTGCTGGTTTAATTCTTTATTATAGTTGCTATAATAAGCGTAAATCTTCTTTTATTTTAATATCTGTTGTTTTATATTTAATATTAAGTATGGCAAGTGGTGGTAGAGGAAAACAAGTAATATATATATTATTATATATGTATATATATAATAATAGTATAAGAAAAATTAATTGGAAAAATATTGTTTTATATAGTTTATTGGGAATAATTTTTTTTAATTTTTTAGTCTCTATTGCAAGTTTTAGGCTAGAAACAACTAAAAATATATCATTATTTATTCAAATTTATATGCAAAGTTTTAAACAAAATCCTATAATAGGATTGGTAAATGAGATGGGTGGTACAATTCAAACAGTATATCAAGCTATATCTCAAATTGATGATTCTAGTAAAATGGGTTGGGGATCAACATATATCAATAGTGTATTCTCAGTATTTCCTAATAAAGGTTTGTTTATGGAGAGTATGATTGAATCACTCCATTACGTTAAACAGTTAAAAGGTGCTGCTTTAGGTGGCTCTATTATTGGAGAAGTATATTATAATTTTAGATATTTTGGTCTCTTTATCTGTCCCATCATTGGTTTTTTTATACAATACGTATCAACTTATTTTACAAATTGTTTAAGTTCAAAAAGCTATTTAAAATTTGTAGTGATAGTTCCACTATTTGTTAATTTTTTATGGTGGACGAGAGATGCTTTTTATGGATTAGTTCGTTCGTTTTTAATTACTTTATTATTAGCTAGTATATTATTAAAAATATTTAAAAAAATTAAATTTAGGAGTATAATATGATTTCAGTTATTGTTCCAATTTTTAATTCTGAGAGCACATTAAAAACTTGTATTAACAGCATAGTTAAACAGAGCTTTCAAGATTTTGAATTGATTTTAGTAGACGATGGATCTAATGATGATTCGAAAAAGATATGTCAGGAATTTATAGATAACTATAAAAATATTAAATATTTTTATAAAAATAATTCTGGGGTATCAAGTACTAGAAATTATGGTCTTTTACAAGCTAATGGAAAGTATATAGTATTTATTGATTCTGACGATAGTATAGAGAAAAATTATTTAGATATTATGTATAAGTATATTGTTACTCATCATGCTGACTTAGTAATTTGTGGATATAATATATCATATGAAGGTATGAAACAAGAAAAAATCTATTTAGATGAAGAAAAAATACTAACAAACACTCAGTTTTATCAGATATTTGGGACACTTTATGAAAATAATTTGTTGAATAGTCCGTGGAATAAAATTTATAAAAAAGAACTTATTAAAAATATGTTTGATGAAAAAATATCTCTAGGGGAAGATCTTTTATTTAACTTAGATTATTTTAAAAATATAAAAAAAATAGTAATTATTCCTGACAGTTTGTATAATTACAGAGTAAATAATGTATCTAATTCTTTAAGCTCAATATATAATTTAAATAATTTGTATATTTATTATTTAATGTACAATCAGATTAAAAATACTATAACTTTTGATAATGATAAAAAAAATAATTTTCAAAAAGTTTTAAATATACATTTTAATTATCTGTTTGTTAGTTTAAAACTTTATGCTATATCAAATAGCTACTGGGATTTTAAAAAATTTTTAATAAATGAAAAAAATAATAAAGTATATAACGAGTTATTAAAAAAGTCTAAACCTACTAGCCTAAGAATAATTTTTTATAAAATTATTTTGAAAAAAGAATGTTTCCACTTATTTTATTTTTGTATGCGAGTAGAAAAAGCTATAAAAGAAATGAGAGCTTAAAAATGAATAACATTATAAAAAAACATGCATATTTAATAATTGCTGACCGTAATCAAGAGCAATTAAAATTATTAGTAGGTTTATTAGATAGCAGTAAAAATGATATATTTATTTTAATTGACTCTAAGTCAAATGAAATAGATAAAAATCTATCCATTTATACAAAATTTTCTAAGGTAACATTTTTGGATAGAATACCTATTTATTGGGGTTCATATAGTCAAGTTCAAGCTCAATTAAATCTTATAAAAGAGTCGATTTTCGGGGAATACTACTACTACCATTATTTGTCGGGTTTAGACTTGCCATTATGTTCACAAGAAGTTATTCATAATTTTTTTGAAAAGAATGAAAATAAAATATTTATTACATTTTCTAAGGATGTGGATAAAAAAAGCTTAAATAATAGAACTAAAAAATATTTTGGTACTAAATATTTTAGATCTCATCAGACATTAACTTCGAAAATAAAAAAATTTTTTTTTCATAAGGTAAATAAATTGTCCGTCATGGTAACTAAGTCTAGATTAAAAGATAGGTATTTGGGATTTGGTTCTAATTGGGTTTCTTTAAATCATAGCTTTGCATTGAAATTGTTAAAAAATGAAGAATGGATATATCAAAAATTTAACAATGGTTTTCTTGTGGATGAATTATTCATGCCTTCAGTAATAATAAAAGAAAAACTTGAAGATACAATTTATTATAATGTTAGTATGATTAATAAAGAAACAGAATTCCAAGGTAATTTAAGATACATTAATTGGTGGGATGGAACTCCATATGTATGGAAATTAAAAGACTATGAAACATTAAAAAAAGCAAGACTGCACGGTCATTTATTTTCAAGAAAGTTTGATAACAAGATTGACGATAAAATAATTTCTAAGGTTATTGAGGAATTAATACCTTTAGATAATAATAAAGGAGAAAATTAGTGAATATTTGTATATCGGCATACTTAGATAACAATATAGGTGATGATTTAATGATTATTACTTTAGTCAAAAATTTTCAAGATCATAATTTTTTTATTTTTTCTGATAGGAGCATTGTTAGAGAAAAATTTAAGGATTATGATAATATATATATATATAATGAAAATGAATTTGAATCTAAGTTAAAAGATTTATCTATATATCTAACAATAGGTGGTTCATTATTTAATAACCTAAATTCTATTATGGGCAAATTGTTTCGTTTGAAAAGAATTAGACTTTTAAAAAAGTTAAAAAAAGAAAAGATTTATGTTGCGACTATGGGAGTTAATTTTCCGATAATAGAGCATAAGATTGGAAAAAAATTTTAGAGAGTGAAATGAAAATAAATGACTTAATTACTGTCAGAGATGATTATTCTTATAAATTAATAAGTCATCTCAATCTAAAATCATGTTTTTTAATTGATGACTTTGTTTATAACATAGCAAAAACACCTTATATATTAGAAAATGTGGAAAAGGTTAATTCAAACAATGAAAAATATATATTAGGTATCTCAGCGTACAGATCACCAATAAAAGGCGATAGTAATATTGCATCTTATAGAGTATTAGCAGATATATGCGATAATGTTATTGAAAAAAGAGGGGCTAAAGTAAAGTTATTCTCATTTGACTCTGAAAATGAAAATGATTTAGTGTCGGCTTTTTATATCAAAAAATATGCTAAACATGCAAATGAAATTGAAATAGTTCCATATTTAAATGATGAAATTAATTTTTTAAATAATTTTGTATCTTGTGATAGGATTATAGGGATAAGATTTCATTCTCTAATTATATCAGACGTATATGGGATCCCCTTTTATCCCATATCTTACTCTAATAAAACTAACAATTTTTTGACTGATATTGGTTATAAGGGTAATATTAATAATTATAGTGATTTAGAAATTAATAAACAGAGAATTCTATCAGATATATTATCGGATACTTTCTTTATTTCAAATAAAAGTAATAATTCAGAACAACACCTTTTAGAATTTGAAAATTTAATCAGAAAGATAGAAACTAACAGGGTTGTGAATAATTGTGAATAGATATAAAAAGTTACTTGGGAATACTGTTATTTTTGCAATTGGGAACTTTGGTAGTAGATTCATAAACTTTTTTTTAGTACCATTACAAACATATTATTTAACAACAACTGAATTTGGTAAAATTGATTTATTATTTACTATAATAAGTTTGTTTATTCCAATTGTTTCTTTAAATATATCAGATGCTACTTTGAGATTTATAAAAGATGATTATACAAAGAGGTTTTCGATATATTATAATGGTTTATTTGTTATTACTGTTATGACGAGTATTTTTATTTTACCTTTGTTTATTTGGTTTATTTTACAATCCAATTATTTGTGGAGTTTGGTAATTTTATTGATGGCCTTACAAATTTTCCAAATACAATTGGATCAGTATACTAGATCCGTAGATAAGATTAAAAATTTTGCTGCAAATGGTATTATAATGTCAGTAGTCATTCTTATTTTTAACCTGGTTTTATTAATTAAATTCAAATTAGGTATATATGGTGTTATATTATCAATAGTATTTGCTAATATGGTATCAATTGTATATTTATATTTTGTAAATAAAGATTTAAGAAAAAATAAAGTATCAATTAAAAACATAGTCTCTAGAAAATTAATTTTAGAAATGTTTAAATACTCAATTCCTTTAACACCTAATATGATAATGTGGTGGTTAATAAATGGCTCTACAAGATTTTTTATAGTTTATTATTTAGGTGCTACGTTTAACGGATTATTTGCAGTTGCAAACAAGATTCCTTCCTTATTAACAATGATAACAAGTATTTTCGCTCAAGCTTGGCAACTTTCTTCAATGGAAGAAGTTAGTTCTTCTGATAATAGTTTATATTATTCTAAGACTTTTAATTTTTATTCAAGTATACTATTTATAGTGAGTTCAGGTATAATAGTGTTTACAAAATTTTTAGTATATATATTAGTTTCTCAAGATTATTATGCAAGTTGGCAATTAGTACCTGTGTTATTGATTGCTTCATTGTATTCTAGCTTATCAGGATTTGTTGGTTCTGTTTATACTGCTTCAATGAATACAAAAGGTGTCTTAATATCCTCAATTTTTGGTGCTTTTTTAACTTTAAGTAGTAACTTGTTGCTAATACCACTTTTAGGGATAAGTGGGGCAGGTATTGGAACTTTATTGAGTTTCTTAGGTATGTTTGTTTTAAGGTTAAAAGATACAAAAAGATATATAAAAATAGATATTAATTTAAAAATTTTTTTACTTAATAATGTAATAGTTTTATTACAATGGCTAGTACTTTGTATTTTTAAAAATAATATTATAATGTATTTTAGCGAATTTATTTTATTCTTATTTATTATGCTAAACAATAAAAAATATGTATTATTAATTTTTGATAACCTGAGAAAGAGGTATATAGTTAAATAATCCCTAGTTCCCTTTCCCACCAATCTATGCTAACCTAGAAATATATCAATTAGAGGTGAAGACATGAGAAAAGTAATTACATACGGTACATTTGATTTGTTGCACTATGGTCATATTAACCTACTACGTCGTGCAAAAGAGCAAGGAGACTACCTTATCGTTGCTCTATCGACAGATGAGTTTAACTGGAACGAAAAGCAAAAGAAATGTTATTTCGATTATGAAAAACGTAAAATGTTGCTTGAAGCCATTCGTTATGTTGACTTAGTAATTCCTGAAGAAGGTTGGACACAAAAAATTACTGACATTGATGAGTTTAAAGTCGATGTCTTTGTGATGGGGGACGACTGGAAAGGTAAATTTGATTTTGTTAAAGAAACTGGTGCTGAAGTCGTTTATCTAGAACGAACACCAGAAATCTCAACGAGTCAAATTAAAAAAGATTTACATACAAAAAATATGGTAAAAAAATAAACAAAATCAATAAGTCAAAGTAATCATTTTGACTTATTGATTTTTTGTAATTTTCTTATACAAAAATCAGATTTTATTGTGATAATAGTGGGTTATTTTATTGTAAAAATACATTTTCATATAAAGTGTGTTATTATTATTTTATTGACTAATATAGTATGTTTTGTGTAGTTTTATATTTCCATATGGTATTTAAATAACGAATATAATATTAAATTAATTAGTTATTTAAAACCTTGTTCACAAAAAAATACATTTTGTTATTGATTTAATCAACATTTCGAGTTATAATTTAATTATTCAATAACATATCTTAAATGTTATCGTAGATGTTTGTATAACGTAGTGTTAATTATGTATCGGGGGATACTATCATTTAAAGTCTTTTAAGTGATAGTTTACAAACAGGGGATGCTCGTTCGTCTATGAAATGGGAAGGGGAATATATGTTTTAGTATATTCATTCGTCAAAAAGCTAGGACTATAAAAATTAGTCCTAGCTTTTTGTTTTAGTGTTGTAATAAAACTTCAAAAATATCATCGATGCGACTGTTTTCATGTAATGCAATAAATTCTGGTTGTCCATTAGAAATAGTGTCATTTGCTAAATCAAAATACGTTGTTAGCAATTCAGTTAGCTGAAAGTTAAAATGATCAATTACTTCTGGGCGAATATCAAGTAATAAATCACCTTTTTCTGAGAAAACGACACAACCGACTAGTTTTAGATGGTCAGTGACTAAGTCGAAGACATCTGCTTGGTTGGGTAAGGCATATATTTTATTAATAATTAAAGTTTTTTTACCATTGGTTTTGCTTGTTTTGATACTAATATAGTTTTTTTCTGTTGTCATAATCAATCTACCTTTTTTCTATAGTTGCTTTTATTATATACTAGCCCAGTCATTCTGACTAATATTTTCATTTTTTAACTTGTTTTAGGGACAAAAAACCTCTCAAGCTTTTAGCTTGAGAGGTTTGTCGTTTAATGGGAAACCAATGAAGTTAGAAATTAGAAAATTTCTGTGACAATTGTTTCAGTATAATGTGCTGATTTTGGTGCTCGGTATAGTTCGATACCATTTTTCTTGAAGATATCTAAGGTACAAATTTCACCCATCGCTTTTTTGACATCATCTGCAGCTAGGTCGTCTTTTGCGACAGCTGGTTTTAAGGATGTCTGTTTACCGTTACTCATCTGGAAAGTCATCGTTAATTTTTTCATCGTTATCTACCTGCTTTCTTTTATAATGTATGATGCGTACTTTCAATGACAAATAGACTGTTAAGAGGCTCTTCGTCGGTAGCCAAGCTGCCAATAATTTTAGCAAATGCGATAATGTTTTCATCACTCGCCTCCTCGGTGAGGTTAGTAAAAGCTTGTTTTCTCTTTTTCTCGTCGTTTAAGTTGTCATAGACTAGTTGGACTTTTTTCTCTGCGAAAGTTGAAGCCATCTGAGTCACTTCCTTTTCTGTTTTTTAGTTTTGTAAGTTGCGCGCCTTACACTATTATTAACGAAATCCGTCGTCATTTTGTACACCCTGTTTTGCTAAATAATTCAAATATTTTTTTGCGACACCACGTCGCCACTTGTAAACGGCAGTCCGATTGACTTGATATTTTTCTGCTAGCTGTTTGACTGTTAGGTCATTAATATACGTCTCAATTAAGTAACGACGCTCATGCTTAGTTAAATCGGGACTAAGGGCACTAATTAGCTCGCTAACAGCAATCGCTTCTTCATCAATGATTGTTGTTGGGAGGTCAGTGTAATCCATGACATAGGGGTCAATGACATCTTGTGTGGTAGTTCGTCTGGCTTCCTTGCGTAAGGTATCAGTTAGTTGCCAATAAATTTTTTGGTAGACAAAATTATGAAAGCCTGACGTGTCTTGATTCGTGGTACTAAATTCGCGATAAGTTTCCAGTAGTATTAACCGGGCAATTTGTAAGTAATCGTCAAATTCCGGATGATGACACTTGATATGACAACGTTTTAAAGCACCTAAAAGTAACACATGATAGTGTTCAATTAGTTCTGATTCTGTCAACATGGGGATCGTCTCCTTTAGACAAATAGTCTGACCGGCCAGTCGAGAATAGTTTAGAATAATGGGAAGATTTGAGCGTGACGATAATTCGCTAAAAGTGTTGATAATTCATAAAAAATAACGATAACATGTCTTTAAATTCAAAATAAAACATGTTATGATATTTTTAATTATTAATCTGATTAATATCAAAAAATCAATATTAGGAGATGTATAAATGATTCTAGAATGTTATTCTGATGTCGAAAAAGAAAACTTGTATCAAAGAGTGTTGTATGGTGATATTGTGGAATATTTTAATTTGATGCCACTAATTGAATGCGCTATCATAAAAAACGGTGCAGTATTAAGTGGCGATACAATTATGGCGATTGACTTGACTAGTAACGCTATAGCAACCGACTACCAAACATTAATTATTAATCGTGTTGGTTGTCCGATTTTAACGCATAAGTCGAGTCAAGTTTTATTAAAAGAGTTTGATCAAACATGCTCACTTAATCACAATTCAATTCGAAAGATTATTCATTTGTTGTATAATCGGAAATTTCGTAAGTTTCCATATATGAAAGTCGGAACGTTATTTATGTTGACAGATGGAGGGGTTCGAAAAAATACCACATTAATTAACCTGACTTATTTGGATAATGTCACGTCTCGAGCACGTGACTTGCCATTTTTAACGTTTTCTAATCATCTTGAGATAACAGTCCCACTGACTTATCCAACAATCAAAAAACGAGTTTGGCAGACGGTCAAACTGTATACTGTTTTCTTTACTCATGAATTACATTCACTAGACGAAGAGTATCCTCATCTAATTTTTAAAGGTTGGGAAGGAAGTTATATTATTGATCAACGTAATCGCTTCATACAGTTAGTTCAAAAGTTAACTTTGAAAGAATTTCAATTATTTAGAAGTTATGTTCAAGGTAGTACGAGTCTCTCGGCACGTGAGTTGTTTGATAAGTGGATTGATTTTATGTAAGATTTTCTTGGATATGGTATAGTAATAGCAGTTTACGAGAAAAGGATGAGTTAGGCATGGAAATTATTGCATCTGTCAAAAAGTTAAAAGGGCAAAACTACCGACTACGTATGGAGTCTGGGATCGCCTTTGATGTCTCAGAAGATGCGATTGTCAGGCACCGTTTATTAAAGGGTGAAGAGATTGATGATGCACGTCTTGAGATGGTTCGTAAGGAATCTAATATGACAGTCGGCTACCAAAAAGCCTTATACTATCTTAATAGTCAATTACGTTCTGAGAAGGAAGTACGTGATTTTTTGATTCGGAAAGAGATTGATGAGGAAATTATTCCTGATATTATTATTCGACTGCGAGAATTAACATTATTAAATGACTTAATTTATGCTGAGAGTTATGTGCGGACGATGGTGAGGACATCAGATAAAGGTCCTTCAGTTATTCGCCAGCAATTAATTAAACGTGGGATTATAGAAGAAACACTCCAAAAAGCTCTTGAACAGTATCCTTTTGATTCACAAGTTGAGGTGGCTTATCAAGTAGGTGAAAAAGCCTTGAGAAAATATCGAACGAAAAGTCATCAAGAAAAATTAAATAAAACGCGCCAATTACTAATGACCAAGGGTTTTTCGAGTGAGGTCATTAATAACGTGCTGACGGAGTTGCCTATCGAAAAAGATGAAGTATCTGAGCAAGAGTTGTTGCAGATAGCGGGAGATAAGTTGTGGCAACGTCACCGCAAATTGGAAGGATTTAAACGGAAACAAAAAATTATTGGCTCATTAATGCAAAAAGGGTTTAGCTATGATGCCATCCAACACTATCTTCGTGAGAAAGAGTTAACAGACGAATGAGTAAAGAGAATAAAGATAAAGTGACGTGGTCTGATGCCAAAATCGCCGCCTTTCAAGACCATTTATTAACATGGTATCATGCGGAAAAGCGTGTACTACCTTGGCGTGAAAATACTGACCCTTATCGTGTATGGGTCTCTGAGATTATGTTACAGCAGACGCAAGTTGTGACGGTAATACCTTACTTTGAGCGTTTTATGGATTGGTTTCCAACGATTACTGATTTAGCTAACGCGGAAGAGGATCGTTTATTAAAAGCGTGGGAAGGCTTAGGGTATTATTCGCGCGTGCGCAACATGCAAAAGGCCGCACAAATGATAGTTGCCGAGCATGGAGGTCAGATGCCAACAGATATTACCTCAATTTTAGCGTTAAAGGGGATTGGACCATATACTGGTGGTGCGATTGCCAGTATTGCTTTTAATCAACCAGAGCCAGCAATTGATGGTAATGTGATGCGAGTCTATAGTCGGCTCTTCTGTATAGAAGATGATATTGCACAAGTTAAAAGTCGTCGTGTATTTGATGACGTTGTACGTCAGACTATCTCCCAGAATGAACCGGGTGATTTTAATCAGGCGTTGATGGATTTGGGGTCAGATATTTGTAATCCAACTAAGCCTAAGTGTGAGACATGCCCGATTAAAGCCTTTTGTGAGGCTAGACAACGTGGCATTGAGACAACGCTCCCAGTTAAAACGAAAAAAGCCAAAGCGGTTCCAAGTTATCATGTTGGGTTAGCGCTTAAAAATTCTGAGGGCGCGTACTTGTTTGTCCAACGACCAGCTGATGGTTTGTTAGCGAATTTTTGGACGTTTCCAATGCTTGAAGTCCCTAAAGAAACTTATCAAGTGATTGAAAAATCGAGGCAATCATATGAAAAAGAACAAGCGGTTGTGTCTTTTCCTAGTCAAGAAAATTTATTCGATGCGTTAGCTGCTGAGGAGATGAGTGATTTAGAGACATTAACCCCTTTAAATCAGCTATTAATCACACATTATCCTCAGGCTATTTGGCAGACACAACCAGTTGGAGCCATCACGCATCTATTCAGTCATCGCAAGTGGCATATTTTAGTCGCATATGGTGTCTTGTCAAAAGAAAGGGTGCTCCAAGAATTCCCTAATGGTATTTGGGTTACACCGGAAGATTTTAAAAATTATGCCTTTCCTAAACCACAAGATAAAATGTGGGAGATTATTGTAAAAAAAGGGTATTATTAGTGACCATTAATTTTAATTTGTGATATAATAACTCTGATATCGGTGTAATGAACACCCTAATGGTAAAATTGACTGATTGATGTCAAGGAAAGTAGGGGCAGGATGCGTGTACCAAAAGAAGGAGAGTTTATAACGATCCAGAGTTACAAGCATGATGGAAGTTTGCATCGAACTTGGCGTGATACTATGGTTCTAAAGACGAGCGAGTGTTCACTGATTGGTATGAATGATCATACTTTAGTAACCGAAGCTGACGGAAGGCGATGGGTAACGCGAGAACCAGCGATTTTATATTTTCATACAAAATACTGGTTCAACATAATTGCTATGATACGTGAGAAAGGGGTATCTTATTATTGTAATTTAGCATCACCATTTGTTTTAGATGAGGAAGCATTAAAGTATATCGACTATGATTTGGATATTAAAGTATTTCCTGATGGTGAAAAGCGTCTGCTAGATGTTGACGAGTATGAAGAGCATCGTAAAGAAATGCATTATTCTGGTGAAATTGATTTGATTTTAAAAGAAAATGTCAAGACTTTAGTTGACTGGATTAACAATGAAAAAGGGCCTTTTTCTGACGAATATGTCGAGACTTGGTATCAACGTTATCAGCAGTTGTCAAGACGATAAGAATCGTCCAATCATGTATAAAAAGGGAGCAAGTAATTGATTTGACATTACTTGCTCTTTTTATTATGAAAACAAGATGAAAATTTCTAATTAAGATATTGAAAATTGGTAAATATCTAGTATACTCGGAAAAGTGAGAATCAGAAATTTGTGTGTACTAAAATTGCTTAATAACTAATAGATAGTTTAGTAGAAATCGTAAACAAACTATGATTTAATAGATAAGTTGAGTCATGAAATCAGACTAAAGTCGTAGTGTATAATCGGGCTCTTGTGCGTTCTTAGCTTAGACAAAATTTAGTAAATTAGTATTAGTAAGAAAGATGATGAAGAAAAGGAGAGAGTAATATGAAAAAGGTCGAAGAAAAACAAGTATCCAAGAGTCGCTATTGGTTGACATTTGCTGGTAAAACTTTTTTGTATGCTGGTATTTTAGTGGGATTAATTTATCTTTATCATTACAGCCATGTTGGAGGTGGCTCGTTTATATATAATCAATTTTAAGGTAGGGTTAGGTGAAAAAAATGAATCATATAATAAAAAAGATACAAGATTGGTCACAGGCATATCCTGATAGGCTATGTTTTGATGGTGTTAATGATCAGTTGACTTATCAAGAATTAGAACATTATTCAAACCAATTAGCTGAGTATTTGGCTGTGAATTTTCCCAATAAACAAGGAATTGTTGTTTATGGAGGACAGACAAGTCAAATGATTATTAGCTTTCTAGCATGTACTAAGTCTGGTCATGGCTATATTCCAGTTGATCAGCATACACCAGTTGATCGTTTAGAGATGATTGTTAAGGAATCGGGAGCAACTGCTGTTATTTCTGTAGCAGAATGGCCGTTAGCATCTGGATCAATGATTGTTGAGCAAGAGCAATTAACAGCCATTTGTCAGGGGACAGCGAATACTGAAACAAACGTAGTTAAATTACAACCAGTCTTGGATGAAGCAATTTATTATACAATTTATACCTCAGGAACAACTGGTAAACCGAAAGGGGTCCAAATAACTTATAATAATTTAATTAGTTATACGGATTGGATGGTCGCAGACTTTCATTTGACTGAAGGACAACGCTTCTTATGTCAGGCACCATTTTCATTTGATTTGTCCGTAATGGATTTGTATCCAGCGCTTCTGACGGGTGGGACATTAGTGCCACTTGAAAAAGATGTCGTTGACAGTTTTCCAACACTATTTAAGATGTTACCAACGTTAGATTTAAACGTTTGGGTCTCAACCCCATCAATGATGGAAATTTGTTTATTGAGTCCAGAATTTGATAGCGAGCATTTACCAACGTTAGAAAATTTCCAGTTTTGTGGAGAAGAATTGCCACGCAAAACAGCAATTAAATTGATGGAACGTTTTCCAAATGCCTATATTTTTAACACATATGGACCGACTGAGGCGACTGTTGCCATTACAGAAGTCCAGTTAACCTCTGAGATTATTGATAGTGTCGACCGTTTGCCTTTAGGTCGTGTGAAATCTGATACGCGTTTACTTATCATGAGTGACGCAGGCGACGTTTTACCTGATGGCGAGTTAGGCGAGATTGTGATTGTCGGCCCAAGTGTGTCAGTTGGTTATTTTAATAATCCAGAGAAGACAGCTGAAGCGTTCTTTACGTATGAAGGCGAACGAGCGTATCATACGGGTGATGTAGGTGTCATAAAAGATGGTTATTTATTCTACAAAGGACGTCTAGATTTCCAAGTTAAGTGGAATGGCTACCGAATTGAGTTAGGTGATATTGATCACCACTTACTAGCGATTGAGGGTATCAGAAATGCGTGTGTCGTACCGAAATATAACCGACTACATAAAGTGCAACAGCTGATTGCGTATGTTGTCGTTGAATCATCACTTGCTAATCTAGAACAAAAAGAGTTTGTAAAAGAATTAAAAGCACAGTTATCACAAACAGTTATGGATTATATGGTGCCACAAAAGTTTGTTTTAGTTGATGCATTGCCCTTAACTTCAAATGGTAAGGTTGACCGGAAAAAACTGATTCAAGAGGTGAACGGTCAATGATGAGTGAGTTTGCTAGTTGGTTTCCTCATCTTACACCATATGAAAAGCCATATTATTTTATTTTAATTGCTATATTAGTTTTACCGTCTATCATTTATTCATTGCAAGGCAAGCGTCTGTTATGGTATCAAAATTTGATTACCGTTGTTTTCTTATGGATGGGATTTGCTGGGCCTAATTTGCGCCAGGGAATTGCATTGATTGTCTATGTGATTTGGCAGTGTGTTCTGACCAAACTTTATTTTGAGTATCGCCAAAAAAACAATAAGACCGGTTGGTTCTATCTTGCCGTCTTCCTTAGTTTGTTACCAATGATATTCATCAAGCTTGAACCATTTACAATTGGTAAAACCTTGTTTGGCTTTTTAGGTTATTCTTATTTAACATTCAAGTCTGTACAAGTAATAATGGAAATGCGTGACGGATTAATCAAAGAGTACAAAATGAGTTACTACATTCAGTTCTTACTCTTTTTCCCAACGATTTCATCTGGGCCGATTGATCGGTACCGTCGTTTCCTTAAAGACATGAAAAATCCACCGGATAAAGAAAAATATCCAATCTTATTGGGTAAAGGTATTCACTTTATTTTCTTAGGTTTTCTATATAAGTTTATTATTGGCTATTTCCTAGGCAGTCAATTAATGCCACACGTTCAAAGTTTCGCTTTGACCGATGCTGGAGTGTGGATGGGAACGTTAGGCTATATGTATGTATATAGCTTGTATCTGTTCTTTGATTTTGCTGGCTATAGTTTATTCGCAGTAGGGACTAGTTACCTACTAGGTTATGAAACACCGATTAACTTTAATAAGCCATTTTTAAGTGCGAATATTAAAGAATTTTGGAATCGTTGGCACATGACGTTATCATTTTGGTTTAGAGATTACGTTTATATGCGCTTAATGTTTACCTTAATGAAAAAGAAAGTCTTTAAAAGTCGAATAGTCGCTTCCAATGTCGGGTATTTTACTTTATTCTTATTAATGGGTGTTTGGCATGGTTTAACTTGGTACTATATTGTTTACGGTTTGTACCATGCTAGCTTGATTTGTATTAATGACGCTTGGCTACGTTACAAGAAAAAACATAAAGACAAATTACCAAGTAATGCTTATACTAATGCATTAGGTGTATTTATTACCTTTAATGCGG
This sequence comes from Vagococcus penaei, assembly GCF_001998885.1. Taxonomy (NCBI): domain Bacteria; kingdom Bacillati; phylum Bacillota; class Bacilli; order Lactobacillales; family Enterococcaceae; genus Vagococcus; species Vagococcus penaei. The sequence goes on along the minus strand of NZ_CP019609.1, from coordinate 375,153 downwards.
TTTGTTTCAGTTTCTTGATTTTCTCAGGATTCTTAGATACTTTATTTAAACACTTTTTTGCGCTATAATAAAAAATTAATTAGGAGATGACACAGTCATGGATACAAAAGAAACAATTTTAGCAATTTTAGAAGATTTAACAGGAACAGATGTAAGTGATCAATTAGATGTGAATTTATATGATGAAGGTATTTTAGATTCAATGGGTACGGTTCAATTATTAGTGGAAATTGATGGTCAGCTAGGAGTGACTGTACCAGTTTCTGAATACGAGCGTGAAGAATGGGGAACACCTCAACAAATTATTGACCAAATTATTGCCTTGCAGTCATGATTTCATGGAAAAAATTAGGGACAGCAATTGGTCCCCTGATTGCGGCAATCATTTTAGTAGGAATCATTTTTCTATCCCCACTTCGCTTTTTTGATAAGCCGTCTTCAGAGTCAATATTAAAAGCTTCTTCATCTATGTCGGTGAATATTTTAAAAGGCGATAATGTTAAAAATGCAGCAATGGCTACTGATGAGTATTTACCATTTTTTGGTTCATCTGAATTAAGCCGGATTGATGCCTTTCATCCGTCTGTTTTAGCCGAAAAATATAATCGACCTTACACACCTTTTTTATTAGGTGCACCTGGGACACAGTCGTTGACACACTTTTTTATGTTAAATTCAATGGGTGACGAGTTAAATGGTAAAAAAATTGTTTTCATCATTTCACCACAGTGGTTTGTAAAAGAGGGTGTTGGTCAAGGGATGTTTTCATTGTTTTATTCTCCCTTGCAAGTCTTTCAGTGGTTACAAACTCTTGAAAAACCAGACGAAAATGATCGTTACTTGGCTAAACGCTTGCTAACGTTTGATAGTGTCAAATCTGATACAGAATTAAAAGGGATATTAAAACGTATCAAGTCTGGGAAAAACTTGACGCGTTCAGAGCAACGTGCCATCAAGTATCGTTCTAAAATGTTAGCCAATGAAGATAAGCTATTTAGTAAGTTTGTCTTGAAAGACCGTATTGAAAAGATTGAACGGACAACCAAACAACTACCTGCTGAGTATAATTTTTCTGAGTTACAAAATTTAGCTGGTCAATTAGGTGAAAAAGCGACAAATAATAACGAATTTGAGATTAGCAATAGTTTTTATTCGAAACGTATATTACCTGCTAAAAATCAATTAAAGAATTCACAAAAAGATTTCAATTACTTATCTTCACCTGAGTTCGGAGATTTCCAACTTGTGCTAAATGAAATTGCTAAACATAATATTGATGCTTTATTTGTGATCCCACCTGTGAATGAACGCTGGTCCAATTATACGGGCTTATCAACTGAAATGTTAGATACATTTAGTGAAAAAATAAATGAGCAATTAACTTCACAAGGCTTCAACCAAGTTGTTGATTTTACGGATAAGCGAGATGTGCCTTACTTTATGCAAGACACCATTCATATTGGCTGGGTTGGTTGGCTAGACTTAGATACCCGATTACAAGAGTTTTTAAAACAACAAGAGTCACTTGATTATCGTATCGATTCTGATAAATATTTGAGTAAGGATTGGCGTTCAGCATATAATCATTAGAAGCTATCAACTAGTTATTTAGAGAAAGGTTTAGCAGATGTTATGACAAAAAAAAGAAAATGGCTCAAAAAATTAGGAATAACATTTTTGCTAGTGGTTATTTGTGGAGTATTAGCTGCAGGAATTATCGTTTATCGCCAAGTGCAGCAGGTTAGAAAATGGCAACCTGAAGTTGAGGAAGCTAGTAAAAAATATGGTATTAGTGAGTATAGTGAAATTGCTTTAGCGATTATCTATACTGAGTCAAAGGGTAATCATGTTGATGTGATGCAGAGTAGCGAGAGCCGCTATGGTGTCCGTAATCAAATTACTACAACTGAAGAAAGTATTGATTCGGGTGTGGAGCATTTAGCCGAAGTTATCAAAGCTGCAGAGGCTAAAAATTGTGATATTTGGACAGCAGTGCAGGCTTATAACTTTGGGACAAGCTACATTGATTATGTTGCCAGTCATGGGCACAAAGAAACAATCGATCTAGCTAAGGTCTATTCAAGAGATGTCTTGGCACCATTACTAGGTAATCATACTAAAGAAACATATTTTTATAAGCATCCATTGGCTTTACTAAATAATCGAGGCATGCTTTATAAAAATGGTGGTAACTTTTTATATGCGGAAAGTGTTAAAATGAATTTAACTTTTCTAAAATTATTTAGTTAAAACTGAAAAATGCAGACAAAAAAACACCTACACTATTCGTTTTTTGAAGTGTAGGTGTTTTTTTTGTCCTATTGGTAAGCCGTAATCGTTTGGCCAAACATCTCACCAGATAATCCTGGATTAATTCTGACACGTTTTAAAGCAAATAGCCCATCTGACTGTCGAGCCAGTCCTGGTTCAGTTGTTAGGGCTAGTTTATAGCCGGTTTCTTGAGCTATTTGGACAACACGCTCATCATAACGTCCAACAGGATAACAAATCATTAACGTCTGTTGATCTAAGTTTTTATTTAGAAAAGCCATTGAATCAGTCAGTTCAGTTTTTATTTGTTCATCTGATAAGGTGTTTAACTCAAGATGATTGACTGTGTGACTTTGAATGTCGATGATCGAACTATCGGCCATTTCCTTCATCTGATCTAAGTTAAAGTAGTTGTCAGATCCCATTTTAGAAGTAATATAATTAATCGTTGCATGCTGATTATTTTCTTTCAACGCTGGGAAGCCAGCTTCAAAATTATTTAAGTAACCGTCATCTAGAGTAATCCAAACGATTTTATCAGCTGGTTTTTTCTGTTCAGTTAGTACCAGGTAAGCTTCTTCAGTTGATAATGTATAGTAGCCATTATCCTTGAGCCATTTCAGGTGTTCTTTGAATTCTGCTGGTGGTACTTTTAAGGTATTACCATCAGTACTAGTTGTTAAACTGTGATACATTAAAATAGGAAAAGCGATTTCTGTTTCACTTGATAACCATTTACTAGTATCTGGTTTTTCCTTTTTCTGTTTGTCAGATATGGAATCACTTGAAGTATCAGTCGTCATTTTCCCGTCTGAACCGACTTCAATGAGTTTTGTTTCTTGTTGCGATTTGTTTTTTATTTGATTAGCTGAATTTGTCCGGTTTTTCATCAGGAACATGCCAACTACCATTACTTCAACAATCAATAAGATTGAAACGAGCCAAATCCATTTTTTCATGATAATCTCCTTGTTTTTTCTTTTCAGTTTATCAAATCTCTGAACGGCTGGCAAGTCGAACTCTGGTGATTGTGAGATGCCATTATTTATGATAGAATTTATTAGCTAAGGACTGAAAAAGGTCTTTTTTTACGTTGAAAAGGGAGTGTTTTTTTGAGAAATTCACAATTTGACTGGCAGTTGCTTGATCAAAATTATCCAACGACTGATTTGGCTGATGCGGTAAAAGAGCAAGGCCTGTCAGAAAAGCTTGTACCATTATTATTGCATCGCAAGGTTGATACGGCTGAAAAATTAGCGACCTTTTTAGCGCCAACCTTAAATGATTTACATGATCCAATGTTATTGCATGATATGGAAAAAAGTATTAATCGTGTCCAAGAGGCAATTGCCGAGGATCAAACGATTTTAATTTATGGCGATTATGATGCAGATGGGATTACTAGTACAACAGTCATGAAAGACACGCTTGAGTTAATAGGTGCCAATGTTTTGTACTATTTACCTAATCGCTTTAAAGATGGCTATGGGCCTAATCTTAAAGTTTATCAAGAGATGATTGAGACACAAGGAGTTCAATTAATTATTACAGTCGATAATGGTGTTAGTGGTCACGAAGCGATTGCTTACGCGCAAGGACAGGGTGTCGATGTCATTGTGACGGACCATCATGAGTTGCCAGATGAATTGCCAAATGCTTTTGCAATTGTGCATCCTAAACATCCAGATGCTGATTACCCATTTAAAGATTTAGCGGGTGTTGGTGTTGCCTTTAAGTTTGCGACAGCTTTACTTGGTGAAATTCCAGTTGAAGCACTAGATTTAGTTGCGATTGGTTCGATAGCAGATATGGTTTCTTTGACTGGTGAAAATCGAATACTAGTTAAGTTAGGTTTAAACTTAATGAAGCAAACAGATCGGATTGGCTTACATGCGTTAGCCGAAGTAACTGGCACGTCATTATCTGAGTCGAATGAAGAAACAGTTGGGTTTCAATTTGCGCCACGTCTAAATGCCTTAGGGAGGTTAGACGATGCGACACCGGGAGTGGAATTACTTTCAACCTTTGATGAGGATGAAGCTAAAAATTTGGCTGAGATGATTCAAGAGGTTAACACTAAACGTCAGGCAATAGTCAAAGAAATTACTACTGAAGCGTTAGCCATGATTGATCATTCGGCTGATTTGCCGATTAATATTTTAGTCAAAGAAGGTTGGCATGAAGGTGTTTTAGGGATTGTTGCCAATCATGTAGTCAAACAGACACATAAGCCAGCTCTGATTTTAACCGTTGATCCTGTAACTAAAATTGTTAAAGGCTCAGGTCGTAGTATCGAAGCGTTAGATTTATTTCAGTTGTTAAATCAAGCGAAAGATTTGTTTATTGGTTTTGGTGGGCATCATATGGCTGCTGGCTTATCTTTTGCATTGACTGATTTAGAAGCAGTTAAGGAGCGACTAGCTTCTTTACTACTAGCTATGCCAATTGATTTAACGCAAAAGGATTCTTTATTAATTGATGAGACATTAGCTTTAGCTGATGTCACCATTCCTTATATTAAATCATTTGATTGCTTGCGACCATTTGGTGTTGATAATAAAGCGCCAATCATTCGTGTCGTTGGTGAGCGGATTGATCAATTAAAACAAATTGGATCAGATAAGTCGCACTTAAAATTCAGTTTAACGACACCGGATAGTCAAATCGATTGTATTGGCTTTTCATCTGGGTCATCCTATGCAGAGTTTTTAGCTGGTGACTCTTTTGAAGTGGTTGGCCAACTGAGCATTAATGAGTGGAATGGTCGACAAAAACCGCAATTAATGATGCAAGATTTCCAGATTAATGGCTTACAGATTTTTGATATTCGAGGTAAAAAAGCTAACGATGTGGTCATTGATACACATAACGTGTGCTGTGTGTTGTTTGATGAGCAGTTGCGTAGTCGGTATGCAACGATATCAGACGTGGTACTTTTTTCTGAGATAGCAGATAATGCTGGGTTACAGGCACGTTTAAAACATGATGCTCTTGTGTTATTGGATTGTCCAACGTCATTAGATGCTGCTCGTCAATTAGTTAGTTATTGTCAGTTAGATCGTCTTTATTTAAAATGTGATGTGGCTGTTGAGCATTATTTAAAAGGAATGCCTAAGCGTGACGATTTTGGTAAATTGTTTAAAGTCATTAAAGAACATCAACAATTTGATATCCGATACAAGTTAGCTAACTTAGCGAATTATTTAAAAATTGATAAAGACCAATTAATTTTTATGATAAAAGTGTTTTTTGAATTAGGATTTGTTACAATAGATGATGGTGTGATGAAGCGTGTGGATAACCCTGAGCCTCATCCGCTAACAGAAAGTCAAGAGTATCAAAGCTATTTAAAACGAATCGACGCAGAAAAGCTATTTGTTTATAGTGATGTTTCAGATATAAAAGAATGGCTGCTGCAACAGGAGGAAACATAATGAATTTAAAAGATTATATTGCGAGTATCCCAGATTACCCTGAAAAAGGCGTGATTTTTAGAGATATTTCACCATTGATGGGTAACGGCGCAGCTTATCAAGAAGCAACACGTCAAATTGTTGCTTATGCGAAAGAAAAGGATGCTGATATGGTCGTTGGGCCAGAAGCTCGTGGCTTTATTATTGGCTGTCCAGTCGCATACGAATTAGGTATTGGGTTTGCACCCGCACGTAAAAAAGGTAAATTACCTCGTGAAACTATTGAAGTAGATTATGGCTTAGAATATGGTAAAGCAACGCTGACTTTACATAAAGATGCTATTAAGCCTGGTCAAAAAGTATTAATCTGTGATGACTTATTGGCAACAGGTGGTACGATTGCAGCAACAATTCAAATGGTTGAAGAACTAGGTGGAATCGTTGTAGGTTGTGCATTCTTAGTTGAGTTAATGGACCTACATGGTCGCGATAAAATCGCTGGCTATGACATGTTAGCATTAATGGAATTTTAAAAAAACAAAAAACGTTCAACATTGACGAGATTTGGTTCTCGCTAATGTTGGACGTTTTTTGTTTTAGCCAAGATTATTTATCTGGCTGTAATCATTAATCTTTAACAGCGACGCTTTTGGTATAACTTTTTCTTTTAGTACTGATGATGTTATCCTTATTTCGATTTAAAAAGCGATATAAGCGACCGACATCTTCTGGAGATTCCAAAATCATAATGGTCACAGGATAGTTATATAAAGTGCTCTTAACAGTTGGAAGGCGTTCTTTAAAGCGACGGTTCCATTTAAACAATTTAAACATCCTTTTTATAATTGCATCTCGCTGTTCTAATGTTTTACCAGGCTCTAATAATTGGGACATTGACCGTTTAGCTACTCGCGATTGTGACACATATAGTGGGTAATCTAGTAACACGATTAAATTAGCCTCTTCAAACGATGATTTCGTCCACTGGCTAATTTGGACACCTTCGACAATCCAAGAGGGAAGTGGTGAAATGGTCTCATTGACACGGTCAAATCGCTTTTGTTTGTCTTTAATTTTTAAAAAATCGTCTAATGAAATACCGGGGATTTCATATTTATCTTCAAGTTTCTTCATGAGTGATGTTTTTCCGCTACCAGCATAGCCAATTATTCTAATTTTCATAGTATGCGTCGAACCCCCAAACGATTTAGTCTGATTTATATTTAACAATACATTGTTTTATACTTTTTGACAACTATTACTCTGTTTAAAGATATGTTGTTTTTTATCTTGTTATATTCTTCAAACGTTTCCTGTATTGATTAAGTGTTTTTTAGATAAGTTAAAAAACTTTATAGAGAACGTTATCAAGCGTTTAAGTTTAATTAAAATCGTGCAATCACTATGAGATAGTGTTAAAATTAATAACGAACAAATTGAAATATGGAGGCTAAGAAGATGGAAAATCAGGTAACGGAGTTTAAACATAAGTGGTTTGCACTCACCATACTGGCATTATCGGTTTCTTTGGTTGTTATTGATGGAACAATTGTTAATGTGTCTTTACCTGTCATTATGAAAGATTTAAAATTAACATTTACCAATGCTGAGTGGATTATTACTTTATATTCACTCATTTTTTCAACTTTACTTATTACAATGGGGCGAATTGCCGATCATATTGGTCGTCGTAAAACGCTGATTACCGGTATTATAATTTTTAGTATTGGCTCTATCATGGCAAGCTTTTCAACAAACGTAGTGTTAATGTTGGTTGCTCGGTCAATTCAGGGGATTGGGGGAGCAACAGTTTTACCAACAACTTTATCTGCTGTTAATTCGTTGTTCTTTGGTAAAGATCGAATTACAGCTTTTGCTGTCTGGGGTTCGGTTATTTCTGGAATGGCGGCTATTGGTCCTCTGTTAGGAGGTTTTTTCACTACTTATCTAACCTGGCATTGGATTTTTTGGATCAATATTCCGATTGGGATTTTCATTATTATTGGCGCATTAAAAGTATTACCGGAAACGTATGGTCAAAAAATGACCAATGGTTTTGATTTTATTGGTTTTATTTTATCAACGGTTTCATTAGGCTTACTTATTTTTGGAATTATTGAGGGTCGTAACTATGGATGGTGGAAGCCAAAAGGTGATCACTGGACAATTGGTAATTTGTCAGCTATTCCTTATATGCTTGGAGTAGGTGCCATTATCTTAGTGCTATTTCTAGTATGGGAACGTCACTTAAATAAAGCGAATAAATCACATCTTTTAGATATTTCCTTATTCCGCTTCAAGAGTTTTTCTTTAGGAAATATGATTGCGGGTGTAGTAGCAATTGGTGAGTCGGGGTTATTATTTTTATTACCACTGTTTTTACAAAACATCTTACTATTATCTCCAATCAAATCAGGTGTCATTTTAGCTATGATGGGTGTTGGGGCATTTATCGCAGGAGGTTTAGCCTCATTTATCGTTCAAAAAACGTCTGCAGCCTTTGTTGTGTCACTTGGTCTATTTTTAGAAACGCTTGGTTTCTTTGGATTCTTTAAGACCGTTTCACCAACAAGCAGTCTTAATTGGATTATTTTTTGGTTAATTGTCTATGGTATTGGACTAGGTTTTGCTTCAGCACAATTAACGTCAATTGTTTTGAAAGACGTACCACCAAAAGAATCGGGTCAAGGGTCATCCGTTCAATCAACGATTCGTCAAATTGGCTCTGCTCTAGGTATTGCGATTATTGGGACTATTTTTGTCATGCAGTTACAAACGGATGTGCCACATTCACTAGATAACTTAAATTTACCAAGTGAGGTGCAAAAACCACTAGAGAAATCTGTGGTAGAAAGTGCTGGTTCTTCGATTAAGGCTTTAAAAGAAGCCAATCCTGAAACAATGCACATTACTAAAGAGGAACAAACAAAAATTGTGTCTAAATTAGATGATACATTTACAAGAAGCGTCGTAAAAACGATTGGTATTGCTTCTGGTGTCATGCTAATTAGTTTATTATTAACAATTGGGTTATATCAAAAGAAACCAGACTCTAAGAAAAAAGCTTCAACAAGTGCTAAATAAATACTGATAAAGGGTTAAGGAGTAAGTTCAATTATTTCTTAGCTTTTTGTTTTCTATAAGACTTTATTTTAAACCCAAAGTATTCTTGGACTAAACTAAAATATGATATTGACAAGCCATCTGAATATCGGTATTATACTATTTGTAGTTAATTTTGCCGCCTTAGCTCAGCTGGTAGAGCACCACCATGGTAAGGTGGGGGTCGTGAGTTCAAGCCTCATAGGTGGCTTATCTAAAGTTGTTAAGTCAGTAGGTGTTTCGATACCTACTGATTTTTTTGTTGTATTTTCAGGTTATTGATTTGAATCTAATTAGGAAATTACGTTTTATGAAACTAATATTTGATAAATGCATTTTTTTATTAATTGGAGTACACTATAACTATATTATGATAAGGAGGAAAGACAAATGAAAAAAATTAATGAAAAAGGAATGGTTTCCTTTGGCCAAGCATTTAAAGATTTTTGGCTTGGATATATCGACTTCAGAGGTCGGAGTACACGTGCTGGCTACTGGTGGGCACAATTAGCGCTTTGCCTTATCTATGCTGTGGTAATGTTAATTATGATGATTACAATGGTGGTTTCTGACTCGATTAGTGCACTAAGTATTTTTGGTATTATGTTATTAGGTCTTTTTACCTTAGCGATTCTTGTTCCTAGTCTAGCTTTATCGGTTAGACGCTTGCGTGATACTGGGATTCAGAGTAAAACAATTTTAGGTCTTTATTTAGTTTTCTTCGCGCTATCTTATACTATGGCAATGCTATCTTATAGTAGTATTATTAGCTCCGTGATAAACCAATTTTCATATGGTACTCATGAGACGATCCCAATGATGATGAACTATGTCTCATCACCATTATTAACTTTTATAACTATCCTGATATCACTATTTATTAGTGTTTGTACTGTTTTACCGACAGGGATGTTTGCAACAAATAGTAAAAATCCAGTTTTAAAGGCTTTATTTTATACAAAAAAAGCGTAAAAAATTAATAAAAAACTTCGATTGACTGTCATTATACTAGTCAAATCGAAGTTTTTTATGTGGTGAGTTTATAGTTTTTTTACAAATTCTGATTTTAGTTTCATTGGTCCAAAACCATCGACTTTACAATCAATGTTATGATCACCTTCAACTAAACGGATGTTTTTCACTTTAGTTCCTTGTTTAATTGGATTGCTTGCACCTTTGACTTTTAAATCCTTGATAACTGTGACGCTATCACCTTCAGTTAAAATATTCCCATTTGAATCTTTGACGATTAAACCTGATTCTTCTTGTGCTGCAGCTGACTCCGACCATTCATGACCACATTCTGGACAGACAAATAATCCACGGTCTTCATAGGTGTATGTTGAGCCACACATCGGGCATTGAGGCATTTCCATATCTTTCACTCCTTTATTCTGTGTCGTCATGCTCATTCTATCTCATGTGGTTAAAAAAATAAAGAACAAATCTGTTTTTTTAATTAGTTACGTTTGAAACTTTTCATGGGAGTAGCATAATCAATAAAATAATTGATAAAAATAAGTAGAATAGTTGGAATTTATAGAGAATCATGTATAATGAGTAGTGCAATTATTTAAAAGAAAGTAGAGGAGGTTCTCCTTTGGCAAATGAACATGACCCAAATAATTTAGAGCCAGAAACATCTAGAAATGGTGCAACTGAGCAGACTGACAATCAAGAACCAACATATACAGAAAAGCGTTCACGTAAAAAAAAGTATGATAAACGACAAAAAGAAAATAAAATGGTTGGCAAAATTGTTGCCATTGTCATTGGCCTACTTGTTATGGCCTTAGTAATAGCTGGATTTTCTTTTTATAACTTTTTTAAGTCTAGTTTGCAACCATTAAATCCTAATAATAAAAAATTAGTTCAAGTTGAAATCCCTGTAGGTAGTTCAAGTAAAGATATTGGTCGTATTCTAGAAAAAGATAAAGTAATAAAGAGCGGTTTGGTTTTTTCTTATTATGTGAAGATGAATAATTTATCTGATTTTCAAGCTGGATATTATCAAATGGCTCCTAGCATGAAGTTATCTGAGATTGCTAGCAGTTTACAACAAGGTGGGACAGATGAGCCAGAAGCTCTAGCTGACGCTAAAATAACTATTCCTGAAGGGTATACAATTGATCAAATTGCTGATTTATTAGCTAAGAAAACAACGGTTAAAAAAGATGATTTTCTGAAACTAATGAAAGATGAGACGTTTTTCAATCAATTAGTTGAAAAGTATCCGGATTTATTAACAAGTGCTAAAGAAGCGAAAGATGTTAAGTTCCGCTTAGAAGGGTATTTATATCCGGCGACTTATAATTACTATGAAGATTCTAAATTAGAAGATTTAGTTGATCAAATGGTGGCTAAAACAAATCAAGTGTTAACCCCTTATTATGACTCGATTAAGGAAAAAAATCTAACGGTACAAGAAGTGTTAACTTTAGCTTCATTAGTTGAAAAAGAAGGCGTTCATGAAGATGATCGTCGAAAAATTGCCCAAGTTTTCTTTAATCGGATTAAAATCGATATGCCTTTACAATCTGATATTTCAATTTTATATGCTTTAGATGAGCATAAAGTTCATTTATCAAATCAAGATACTCAAGTGGAATCACCGTATAACTTGTATATTAATAAAGGTTATGGTCCTGGGCCGTTTAATAATCCAAGTCAACAGGCAATTGAAGCTGTTTTAAACCCAAGTGCTAACGATGACATTTACTTTTTAGCTGATGTATCAACTGGTAAAGTTTATTATGCTAAAACATATGAAGAGCATTTAGCACTCAAACAAGAATATATCGATAACAAAAAATAACAAATAAAATTAATTTGCGAATTTTTGTTTACTTTTGTTTTTGAACGTGGTATCTTGTTTCTTGAACAAATTAAGCTTTTCTGATACTTTATCAGAAAAGCTATTCCTTTTATATAAAGGATTATAAGGGATTATTGATTAAGGAGAAGTGACAACAAAATGGAAAAAACGTATCCAATGACTTTAGAAGGTAAAGACAAATTAGAAAAAGAATTAGAACATTTAATTATGGTGAAACGTCCTGAAATCGTGGAACGAATTAAAATTGCCCGTAGTTTTGGGGACTTATCAGAAAACTCTGAGTATGAGTCAGCAAAAGACGAGCAAGCATTTGTTGAAGGACGAATTACAACGATTGAAAATATGATTCGTTTTGCACAAATTATTGATAACGGTAACGTAGCAAAAGATGAAGTGGCACTTGGACGTACGGTATCATTCATTGAATTACCAGATGGTGAAGAAGAAGAATACATCATTGTTGGTAGTGCAGAAGCTGATCCATTTTCTGGTAAAATTTCTAACGACTCACCAATTGCTCGAGCTTTATTAGGTAAAAAATTAGGCGATGAAGTCGTTATCTCAACACCAGGTGGTAATATGACCGTTAAAATTCAAAAAATTTCTTAAAGTTATGCTTTGGCATAGCTTTTTCTTTTGAAAATCAGACTAAAGACTGAGTACAGATTACTTCTTTTGCGGTTTACTGGATACTTAGGGGCTAGTTATAATTAAGTATAAGTTATTCTTAGAAAAGGGGTTAAATAGATCATGCAGAGCTCATGGAAGTTTTTTATTGTGATTGAGTTATTGTTACTACTTTGGGGAGCCTATCACTTATTGAGTAACGTACCGATCTTCTTATTTTTCTTATTTGCACTTTTAAATATTTATTACGTGTCAAAGAAAAGTCAACGGACATCCTTTAATCAATTTCAATTTTTTGCTAGTGTGATTATTGTCATTTTATGTCTTTTGAGTAGTCCAGCAATTTGGCTCATGCTCATTATCGCTATTGTTTTTATTGGGTCTAAAGGGATTGAAGTATCAGGAGTCAACGTTTTTTCTCATGCGCCGTGGAATAAAAAACACATGATGATGGTCAAGACAACTGCTAGTGAACCAAAATCTGGTCGCCGTTTTAAACGTAAATGGTTAGGTACTCAACGTTTTGGTGATGCAATGTACGAATGGAATGATATTAATATCGCGGTTGTTTCGGGAGACACGATTATTGATTTTGGGAATACTTTGTTGCCAAAAGATGATAATATAGTGATAGTGAGAAAAGGCTTTGGTCGGACGCGTTTATTAGTTCCAACTGGCATTGGAATTGTGGTTGAGCATTCAACAATGATTGGTAATTTGAGTTTTGATGGAGAAGAGTATTCTCTAACAAATGAGTCAATCAAATTGTATAGTTCTGACTATGATAATGCGACAAGACGTTTAAAAGTCATTACTAACTCATTATTTGGCGATGTTGAGGTAATACGCATATGATGGAAAAATTAAATCGACCGTTAGTCTTTTTTTATACGTTCCTTTTTACGTTTATAGTTCTAATTTTGACACTTTATATGTACTTTTTTGCTAAAAAACAAAATTACTGGATGGGCGAATTATTAACGGTTCAAATGTTTAAAATTCCTCTCTTGATTTATGTCATTTTAATTTCAATTGTGGTGGGTTTTGTTGTTCTGGCTTTTCTTTATTTTATCGATTATAAAATCTATGGCAAAGTGGAAATGCAATTGCGTTTGATGGCACTAGGTCAATATGAGCATCGTAAAACAATGGAAAGTCTTGAAAATCATCCGACACAGATTGATTTAGACATTCAATCGATTCGGATGAAGTTAGTTGATATGACTAAAGATCTACAAGAACTTAGCCAACGACCGCAGTTAGTAGATGGTCAAACAAAAGAAAATATTATTAAAGAAGAACGTCATCGTATTGCTAGAGAATTGCACGATTCTGTAAGCCAGCAGCTTTTTGCGGCAACGATGATGTTGTCGACTTTAAATGAGATTGTCGCAGAAAGTGAGATTCCGGAAATTATTGAGAAGCAATTAAAGGTCATTACTGGTATTATTGATTCATCTCAATCTGAAATGCGTGCGTTATTACTCCATTTACGTCCAATTAATTTAGAAAACAAATCACTAAAAAGTGGTGTAGAATTATTATTAAAAGAGTTACAAACTAAAATCAATATTGAAGTAGTTTGGGATATTGAAAATGTTTCAACTAAAAGTGCTATTGAAGATCATTTATTCCGTATTGTTCAGGAATTATTATCGAATACATTGCGTCATGCTAAAGCTACGACTTTAGAAGTGTATTTAAAATCAATCGATCAAAACCTTCTGTTAAAAGTCGTGGATGATGGTGTTGGCTTTGATATGGAACAAGATAAAGTGGGTAGTTATGGTTTAGGAAACATCCAAGAACGGGTAACTGGGATTGGTGGCACACTGAAAATTGTTAGTTTTAAAAATCAAGGTACAAGTATCGAAATTAAAATCCCGTTAATTTAGGAAGGTGAATTGTGTGATTAAAGTGTTGTTAGTTGATGACCATGAAATGGTACGCTTAGGTGTATCGTCTTATTTATCTATTCAGTCGGATATTGAAGTGGTTGGAGAGGCTGAAAATGGCTTGAAAGGGTATGAGCATGCTTTAGAGTTGAGACCAGATGTAATTTTAATGGATTTAGTGATGGATGTGATGGATGGCATTACTGCAACACAAAAGATTTTAGCTGAGTGGCCTGAAGCCAAAATCATTATTGTCACCAGTTTTATTGATGATGAAAAAGTTTATCCAGCTATCGAAGCAGGTGCAGTTGGCTATTTATTAAAAACGTCGTCTGCTAAGGAAATTGCTGACGCGATTCGTTCTGCAAATGCGGGAAATAAAGTGCTAGAGCCTGAAGTGACGAATAAAATGATGGAGCGTCTTTCACAACCAAAAGTGCATGTTTTACATGAGGATTTAACTAACCGAGAACGAGAAATTTTATTGTTGATTACTGAAGGTAAAAGCAATCAAGACATTGCAGATGAATTGTTTATTACGCTGAAAACTGTAAAAACCCATGTATCAAATATTTTATCAAAACTAAATGTTGAGGATCGGACGCAAGCAACGATTTATGCATTTAAAAATGGCTTAGTGGATTAGCTAGAAAGAAGGAAAATCAAGATGTTAAGAAAATCTTTTGTTGTTATCGGCTTAGGCCGTTTTGGTGGTAGCGTGTGTCGGACATTAATCGAGTCCGATCAAGAAGTCCTTGCCATTGATAGCTGCGAGGAGCAAGTGAATGAGTTTATGAATATTGCTACTCACGCAGTCGTTGCAAATGCTCAAGATGAGGCGACTTTGCGCTCGTTAGGGTTGCGTAACTTTGACCATGTCATTATTGCGATTGGTGAAGATATTCAAGCGAGTATTTTGGTCACTTTAATGGCAAAAGAGATGGGTGTGCCAAGAATTACAGCAAAAGCACAAAATGAGTACCATGCGCGAGTACTCGAAAAAGTTGGAGCGGATACGGTTGTCCATCCTGAACGTGATATGGGGATTCGGATTGGTCACAAGCTAACGTCGAATAACATGTTAGATTTTATTGAGTTATCTGAGGACTACTCATTAGCAGAAGTTATGGTGACAAATCGCAAATTCTTCGATAAAACGATTCAAGACATTAATTTCCGTCAAAATTTTGATTTGACGATTGTAGCGATTCGCCGAGGTAAAAAAGAATTGATTGTTTCACCACAAGCCGATGAAGTCATTTTAGAAAATGACATACTTTTAGTTGTTGGTGACAACAAGGCTGTCGACTATTTTGATAATAAGATGGATTAGCAATGAGCAAATAACTCATTGCTTTTTTTCTATGTGTGTTACAATGTCACTAAAGAAAATGGAATGGAGTTGCTGTTTAGATGAAGTTAGATATTTCAAATGATGCTCATAACTGGTATGTGAATGAGCTAGAATTAGAAAAAGGCGATAGTTTGCGTATTTATGGAAAATATGGTGGAGCGACAAATGTACATGTTGGCCTATCCACTGGTATTACCGTGACAGCGCCAACCAAACCAGCTTATTCCGTTGAAAAAGATGGCATCACGTATTATATAGAAGAAACTGACGCATGGTTTTTCGATGACTATGTACTAAAAATTGAGTTGGAACATGATGAACCAACTTACGTGTATCAATAAAAAAACTAGCTATAGTACCATACTAATGAGTTAGACATTGCTGTCTAACTCAAGGTAAGGCGCTATAAGCTAGCTTTTTTTTGTTAATCTTGGGAACATACTAAAATAAATAAAGACGGTTAGAACGACACTAAAAGTACTATATGGCAAGTCTGTCGGCACTAATAGTTGCAGGATAACCGATAGAATACTAGGGATAGTTGAGCAATAGATAAGTAGTTTAAATGTTTGACCAAAAGTCAAAGTTGTCTGTCTTAATTTATTTGATAGATTCGCAACAATTGTTAGTAGTAATAGATTCATGACAAAATTACCTAAGACAAGTAGAAAGGCTGTTATAATCATGACAACTAAAAAAGTTATCATACTTGATTTATTGGTTAGCATAGCCGAAACAGTTGATTTGTTTAGAATAGGCGCTAAAGGCATACTTTTATATGGAAATGTTAGGTTTTCGACCATATCCGATGCTGTACCAACTGTTGGTAGACCAACAACTACTTCATTTTTTAATAAGCCAACTGCTAAGGCACCTGTTGCACCGTCTTCAGTAACGTCGTGGGCAGAGCGTTTGTTTTCTGGATCAAAAGTAAAGATAATTGAGTTTGTTTGATAGACAAAGCCTGAGTCCTCTTTATCAGTTGTAAGCGTCCCATCTTTAATTGAAAAATCTGGTAATTTATTTAAAATTAATTCGCCATCTTTTTGAAAGATACTGCCTAAACTAATTGATTCAACAATCATTGGAATGCTTAAAATTAACGTTAATAATAGTAAGTAACCAAAAGCTGCGAAGCCTTTTTTATTGCGATAATGTAACAGTTCAACGGGACTTTTAATGGTCTTGTTGATGGTTGTAAAGAGTGTTTTCATAGGTATTAAGACGTCCTTCCCAAATTTAGATACGTCCTTATTTTATCGTGTTTATATAGAAGATACAAGCAGAGGTTAGTATCTATCAGACTAATATTTTGTCTTTATGAAGGGATAATGTTATATTAGGCATGTTAGAATTATTATAACTTATTTCTTTAGGAGGAATTTACTTATGACTTATAAATTACCAGAATTACCATATGCTTATGATGCATTGGAACCATACATTGATGAATTAACAATGAAATTACATCACGATAAACATCACAATACATACGTGACTAACTTAAACGCAGCAATTGAAAAACACCCTGAATTAGGCAAACAAACAATTGAAGAATTAGTTGCTAATTTAAACGATGTTCCTGAAGATATCCAGATGGCTGTCCGTAACAACGGTGGTGGACATGCTAACCATGCTTTCTTCTGGGAAGTAATGGCACCGAATGCTGGTGGTGAACCAACGGGAGCAATTAAAGGTGCAATCGAATCAGCATTTGGCGACTTTGACACATTCAAGAAAGAATTCAAAGCAGCAGCTGTTGGCCGTTTTGGTTCTGGTTGGGCTTGGTTAGTTGATAATAATGGAAAATTAGAAATTATGTCAACGCCAAATCAAGATTCACCTTTAACAGAAGGTAAAACGCCTTTATTAGGTATTGATGTTTGGGAACATGCTTATTACAAAAAATATAGTAATGTTCGTCCTGATTATATTGAAGCATTTTTCAATGTTGTTAACTGGGATCAAGTAAATAAAAACTACGCAGCAACAAAATAATTCATTTTTATATCTAGCTGTCAAGAGCAAGCAACAAATAGTTGCTTGCTCTTTTTGATTAAAAAATTGTTAAGAATGTAAAAGAAAAACAAATTAATTTATTCACATGTTGAAAGTTCTGATAGAGTAAGATTGACAACTAAAATGCTCTTAATTTGTGCATTTTTATTGTTTATAAAGAAAGCGTTTTATAAAAACAAGATTGTTTAATTTTGTTTTTTTGGTATAATCGAGGAAACATCTAGTGTAAAAGCGTTTTCTGAAAAATAACCTATAACAGACGACCTTTGAAAGTGTGACAGATTATAACAGTTCGAAAAAGAAACTGTTTTGAACTGACATAATGGTCAGGTGTTAGTTACAGTTTTCACTATCGCTGATAACAGTTAAAATATCGCAAATTTTAGGTAAAAAAATTAAGTATTATTACTTGCAATCGTTGTTTTAACGTGTTAAATTTATGGTGTTGAAACAAGAAGAGTAATACAGTTTTCTTTTCTGTTTAAGACAAACACGAATATTTGTAAAAAGAGAGGATTGTGTAACAAGATGGCTAAGAAAAAAATAAACCCACTTGATTTTGCAGCACTGTTAGAAGATATCAATGCTGATTTTCCAACTGTTCAGGTATTGGATGAGAATGGTAAAATCGTTGATAAAGATTTAGTTCCAGATTTAACTGATGAAGAGTTAGTACAATTAATGACTGATATGGTATGGTCACGTGTCCTAGATCAACGTTCAACAGCCCTAAATCGTCAAGGTCGTTTAGGATTCTTTGCTCCAACAGCTGGTCAAGAAGCAAGTCAATTAGCAAGTCAATTTGCTATGGATAAGGAAGATGTTTTATTACCGGGATATCGTGATGTTCCTCAATTGATTAAACATGGTTTACCTTTAACTGAAGCATTCTTATGGTCAAGAGGACATGCAGCTGGTAACAACTATCCTCAAGATTTGAAAGCATTACCACCACAAATCATCATTGGTGCACAATACGTTCAGGCAGCTGGTGTTGCATTAGGACTTAAAAAACGCGGTAAAGCCAATGTTGCTTATACATATACTGGTGATGGCGGTTCATCACAAGGAGATTTCTATGAAGGGATTAACTTTGCTGGTGCTTACAAAGCAAACGCTGTTTTCTTTATTCAAAATAATGGGTATGCAATTTCAACACCACGTGAAGTACAAACAGCAGCTAAAACATTAGCACAAAAAGGTATCGCAGCTGGAATTCCAAGTATTCAAGTTGATGGTATGGATCCATTAGCAGTTTACCAAGTGACAAAAGCGGCACGTGATTGGGCGATTGCTGGAAATGGTCCAGTATTAATCGAAACATTAACATTCCGTTATGGTCCACATACATTATCTGGAGACGATCCAACAAGATATCGTTCAAAAGAAACTGAAGATGAGTGGCACGCAAAAGACCCATTAACTCGTTTCCGTATTTATTTAACTGAAAAAGGGTTATGGTCTGAAGAAAAAGAAGAAGCTGTCATCGAACAAACAAAAGAAGATATCAAAGCAGCAATTAAAGAAGCAGATGCAGCACCAAAACAAAAAGTATCTGATTTCTTAAAAAATATGTTTGAAGTAACACCTAAATCAATTCAAGAACAAATTGATACTTTTGAAGCAAAGGAGTCGAAATAAATCATGGCACAAAAAACAATGATTCAAGCAATTACTGATGCTTTAGCTTTAGAATTAGAGTTAAATCCAGATGTATTAGTATTTGGTGAGGACGTAGGTAACAACGGTGGGGTATTCCGTGCCACTGAAGGTTTACAAGAAAAATTTGGTGAAGACCGCGTATTCGATACACCATTAGCAGAATCTGGTATTGGTGGTTTAGCTTTTGGTTTAGCACTTGAAGGTTTCCGCCCAGTTCCTGAAATTCAATTCTTTGGTTTTGTGTTTGAAGTCTTTGACTCAGTTGCCGGCCAAATGTCACGTACACGTTACCGTATGAGTGGTACTCGTAACATGCCGATCACTATTCGTTCTCCGTTTGGTGGTGGGGTACATACACCTGAGCTACACTCAGATAACTTAGAAGGTTTAATGGCACAAACACCTGGTTTACGTGTGGTTATTCCAAGTAATCCATATGATGCAAAAGGCCTATTAATTTCAGCTATCCGTGATAACGATCCAGTTATCTTCTTAGAGCACATGAAATTATACCGTTCATTCCGTGAGGAAGTGCCAGATGGTGCTTACACAGTACCTTTAGATAAAGCAGCTGTTACTCGTGAAGGAACTGATGTATCAATCATTACTTATGGTGCAATGGTTCGTGAATCAGTTAAAGCCGCTGAAGAATTAGAAAAACAAGATATTTCAGTAGAAGTTATCGACTTACGTACTGTGGCTCCTTTAGATATTGATACAATTATTGCATCAGTTGAAAAAACTGGCCGTGTTGTTGTGGTTCAAGAAGCTCAAAAACAAGCAGGTGTTGGTGCACAAGTTGTATCTGAAATTTCTGAGAGAGCTGTTCTTTCATTAGAAGCACCTATCGGACGTATTTCTGCGCCAGATACTGTATTCCCATTCGGTCAAGCTGAAAACACTTGGTTACCAAATGCATCTGACATTGAAGCGAAAGTTAAAGAAGTTTACGAATTTTAATCACGAGCTTAACAGATAGAGAAGGAGAGTATGAAACATGGCGTTTAAATTTAAATTACCAGATATTGGTGAAGGTATTGCAGAAGGCGAAATCGTAAAATGGTTCGTTAAAGAAGGCGATACAATCAATGAAGATGATACAATGTTAGAAGTTCAAAATGACAAATCTGTTGAAGAGATTCCATCTCCAGTAACAGGTAAAGTTATTAAAGTTGTTGTTCCAGAAGGGACAGTAGCTAACGTTGGTGACGTATTAGTAGAGATTGATGCACCTGGTCATGAAGATGACGAAGCAAGTGCACCAGCTCCAGTAGTGGAAGCTCCAAAAGCTGAAGCACCAGCTGCACCAGCAGGCGGCGTATTCCAATTTAAATTACCAGATATTGGTGAAGGTATTGCAGAAGGCGAAATCGTAAAATGGTTCGTTAAAGAAGGCGATACAATCAATGAAGATGATACAATGTTAGAAGTTCAAAACGACAAATCTGTTGAAGAGATTCCATCTCCAGTAACAGGTAAAGTTGTTAAAGTTGTTGTTCCAGAAGGGACAGTGGCTAATGTTGGTGACGTGTTAGTAGAGATTGATGCACCTGGTCACAACAATGCACCGGCAGCAGTTCCTGCAACACCTGCGGCAGCTTCAACATCAGCAGCACCAAAAGCAACGTCTACTGGCGCAGCAACAGGTAATCCATCTAAGCGTGTCTTAGCAATGCCATCTGTTCGACAATATGCACGTGAAAAAGGTATTGATATTACAACAGTTGTTCCAACTGGTAAAGGTGGACGTGTTGTTAAAGAAGATATTGATAACTTCGGTGGCGCTCCGGTAGCAGCACCAGAAGTAGCTTCAACTCAAGCGACTCCTGAAGCAGCTCCAGCAGCATCAAAAACAGCAGCACCAAAAGCAGCACCAGCTCCATTTGTTGGCGCACCAGAAGCTGAAGTTAGAGAAAAAATGACACCAACACGTAAAGCAATTGCTAAAGCAATGGTTAATAGTAAACATACAGCTCCACATGTTACTTTACACGATGAAGTTGAAGTGTCTAAATTATGGGATCACCGTAAGAAATTTAAATCAGTTGCAGCAGATCGCGACACAAAATTAACATTCTTACCATATGTTGTTAAAGCTTTAACAGTAACAATGAAAAAATTCCCAATTATGAACGCATCAATTGATGATTCAACAGATGAAATTGTCTACAAAAACTATTACAATATTGGTATCGCAACAGATACAGATCACGGATTATATGTACCAAACGTGAAAAATGCTGATACTAAGAGTATGTTTGATATTGCAGATGAAATTAATTCAAAAGCTGCTTTAGCGATTGAAGGAAAATTAACTGCAGCTGACATGCGTGGTGGTACAGTAACAATTAGTAATATTGGTTCTGTTGGTGGAAGCTGGTTCACACCGGTAATTAACTACCCAGAAGTAGCAATTTTAGGTGTTGGTACGATTGTACAACAACCAGTTGTAAATGCAGATGGTGAAATTGTTGTCGGACGTATGATGAAATTATCATTGAGCTTTGACCACCGTATCGTAGATGGAGCAACTGCTCAAAAAGCTATGAACAATATTAAACGTTTATTAGCAGATCCAGAATTATTATTAATGGAAGGTTAAGGTGAAACACGCATGGTAGTAGGAGATTTCGCATTAGAATTAGATACAGTTGTCATTGGGGCAGGACCTGGTGGCTATGTAGCAGCAATTCGTGCCGCACAAATGGGGCAAAAAGTCGCAATCATTGAGCGTGAATATATTGGAGGGGTTTGTCTAAACGTAGGCTGTATCCCTTCAAAAGCCTTAATCAGTGCTGGTCACAAATTACACGATGCAAAACACTCTGAGGTTTTTGGTGTTACAGCTGAGAATGTCACTTTAGATTTTGCTAAAACACAAGAATGGAAAAACAATAGCGTTGTATCAAAATTAACAGCGGGCGTTGAATTCCTATTGAAAAAAAATAAAGTCGAAATCATTCGTGGGGAAGCTTTCTTCGTTGATGCCAACACATTACGTGTCATTCATGAAGATAGTGCACAAACATATGAATTCAAAAATGCAATTGTGGCAACTGGTAGTCGCCCAATTGAAATTAAAGGCTTTAAATTCGGTAAACGTATCATTGATTCAACTGGTGGCTTGAATTTAACAGAAGTACCTAAAAAATTAGTGATTGTTGGCGGGGGAGTTATCGGTGCTGAATTAGGTAGTGCATATGCTAACCTTGGTGCTGAAGTAACTATCTTAGAAGGATCTCCACAAATTTTACCAACATTTGAAAAAGACATGGTTAAATTTGTCGAATCAGACTTCAAGAAAAAAGGTATTACAGTTGTTACTAAAGCAATGGCTAAAGAAGCGATTGATAATGGTGATAGCGTAACTGTTAAATATGAAGCAAATGGCAAAGAAGAAGCAATTGATGCTGATTACGTAATGGTAACAGTTGGTCGTCGTCCAAATACGGATGATTTAGGACTTGAAATTGCTGGTGTTGAGTTAACTGATCGTGGGTTAGTAGTCGTTGATAATCAAGGACGTACAAATGTTCCAAGTATTTGGGCAATTGGTGATATCGTTCCTGGACCTGCATTAGCACACAAAGCAAGTTTTGAAGCTAAAATTGCAGCTGAAGCAATTGCTGGTAAAGCAGTTGCCAATGACTATATTGCGATGCCGGCTGTAGCCTTTACAGATCCTGAATTAGCAGTAGTCGGAATGACTGAAAAAGAAGCAAAAGAACAAGGTTTAGACGTTAAAGCATCTAAATTCACTTTAGGTGGAAATGGCCGTGCTTTATCATTAAACCAAACTGAAGGTTTTGTACGCTTAGTAACAACTAAAGAAGACAACGTTATTGTCGGTGGACAAGTTGTCGGTGTTGGCGCAAGTGATATGATTGCTGAAATTGGTTTAGCGATTGAATCTGGTATGAATGCTGAAGATATCGCATTAACAGTTCATTCACATCCATCACTAGCTGAAGCGGTTATGGATACAGCTGAATTAGCATTAGGCTTACCAATTCACGTATAATTAATCAAATAATTGAATTAATAGAGTACTATCTGTCCGGACGTAAAGAGAATCACTTTTAGTGGTTCTTTTTTTATTTTGAGTATTGAATCTAATGATTACTGAATAAGTTTGCAAGAGATGGTATAATAAAAAAATAAACCTAATAGTGCATGAGGAGGAGTTAAGAGAATGCTGAAAATTCAATTTAACCAACAAAAAAATAATTGGTTGAATGTGAACACGGATCAGGATGATGCTCGTCAATTAAAAAAAGTTTATGCTGATTATGATATTGATGAAGAAATTATTAATTATTCACTCGATAAGAATGAGCGTGCTCATTTAGATTATGATAAAGATACTAATATTTTTATGTTAATTTACAATGTCCCAAATCAAGAGAAAATTGATAATCATTATGAAACGATTCCAATGACGTTTATCATTAAAAATAATACCTTAATTACCATTAGTAATAACCGTAATCATTATTTAGTTTCAAAAATGCAAAATAATTTAAATAAAGCATCTAATATTTCTGTGTTTGAATTTTTATTTACTTGTCTATTGATGATTACGGATCAATTTTTTCCTTATGTGGAAGAAATGAATACTGATCGAATTAAAGTCAGTAATCGCTTGAAGGAAAAAACTAGTAAACAAAATTTGTTATCTCTTTCTGATTTAGAAATAGGGATAGTCTATTATATTTCTGCTTCTAAACAAAATATAGTCCTACTTGAACAAATTAAGATACATATCGTCTATAAGCAGTTAAATGATGCTGAAAAAGAAGAGTTAGAAGATGCTTTAATTGAAGCAAAACAGGTCATGGAGATGACACAAATTTCTTCGCAAATTTTACAGCAATTATCCGGTACTTATAATAATGTTTTAAATAATAATTTAAATGAAACAATCCGTATTTTAACCGTTTTATCGGTTTTATTAACAATTCCGACGATTATCACTGGTTTTTTTTGGTATGAACATGCCATTACCATTAGAAGATAATGCATTCGGCTGGATAATTACCATCCTTATTAGTATTTTTTTATGGTTTTTATTGTCCTATGTTTTAAAAAAGTTTATTGAATAGTGTGTTTAGCCAGTTTTATTTAAATGGTAAGTATTTTATTCTGGTTTTATCATAAGCAACCAACTAGAATAAAAATAAGACATAAATTAGGGGTGTATGATGGAATTAATATTAGATTTTTTGATTGTCGCATGTCGTTTTAGTGGAGGGTTTTTACTGGCTTTGATTTTAGGCTTAATCTTTAGTCCTAACCGTAACAAAATGCTTAAACGAACATTAATTAGTTCTATTATTTATTTAATTATTGCTGTGACGATTGTTTACTTTGCCTTACCGCCACAAACATTAAGTAATTTATTAATGTTAAATGGGATTAACTTTTTAATTGGAATGGCCGTTATGATGCTTATTTCTGTAGATAAAATTAGCCATCTTTTTATCAAACCTAGTTTGAAAAATAAACAGATTATTAATGGTCCCGGTGGAATTAACCGTCGATTAACTAAGTTTTTTGTATGGGGTGTTATCGCTGTAGTCGGTTTAATCATTTATACACCAATTGCACGAATCATCAGTATTGATGACGTTTTTAACACAATTGATGTTAAAAAAGTGAAAAAAACAGAAGAATTAGTTTCAACGAAAGAGACGCCAATCGCCATGTCAATCCAAAGTGCTCAAAATAAAATGCAAAAAATGATTAGTAGTGTACCGAATTACAGTGCCTACCAATTAGGCTCTACGACAGCTCAAGTGATTGATGGTGAGTATGTATATGTAGCTGCACTGGAGTATCGTAGCTTTTGGAAATGGAATCGATTTAAAGAAGTTCCTGGTTACTTTAAAATTAGTGCGACAGATATTAATGCCCAGCCAGAATTTATTAATAAAAAGATGAGATATATTCCGAGTGCTTATTTAGGCCAAGACGCGGAACGCAAAATTTATGCAAAAGCTAGCCGCTATGCCACGATTGGTACGGTGAATTTAGAAATTGGTAATGATGGTACGCCATATTATGTGGAAACACTATATAAAGAGTATGGTGTTAGTGGTATTAAACGCTATGATGACTTTAAAGTTGGTGTTTTGAACAGCGTTACTGGTGAAACTAAGGTATATGAACTAAAGGATACACCAAAGGACATTGATGCGCCGTTAACAAGTGCTGTAGCAAGTAGTATGAATAGTTATTTTGGTTTATATGGTAAAGGTTGGTTAAATAGCTTGTTTACGAAAGATGATGTTAAACAGCCAACGAATAACGGTATTTATTCAAAAGGAGCAGTAACACCACTTCTCTCAAAATCTGGCGAATTATTGTACTTTACTGATTTTACCAGTGATGATGCGAAACAAGATAGCGCGCTAGGTTATAGCCTAATTAATGCGCGTACTGGTGTTATGGAGTATTATCGTGACGGTAAAGGAATGATGGACAGTGATGGGGCTATCCAGATTGCTGAAAAAATTTATCCTGAAAAAAAATGGGAAGCAAAAATGCCAATTCTTTATAACGTTGAAGGTGTTCCAACTTGGGTCGTCTCTTTATTAGATGTCAATGGTATTTTTAAAGGTTATGTCTATATCTCAGCAACGGATAGTGATATTGTTGTAGATGGAAACGATGCTCAAAAAACACTAGAAGCTTATAAATTACGCTTAGGTATGAAAGGTAGCTCAAATAAAAACGTTGATAAGTTAGGTTTAGAGAAAGTCTCTGGTGAAGTTAGACGTGTCAATAAAATGGTTATTGAGGGCAATGAAACAGTTTCTTTCTTATTAAAAGATAATCCAACTGTTTATACAATTAGCACCTCAAATAATGTGTACAGCATGTTCTTAACACCGGGGGATAAAGTTAGTTTTGAAGCGACGATTGATAAAGACAGTCGAATCACCACAATTGATGATATAACGATTGATGGTGTAACGACTGAAAAATAGTCAATGAAAAATTTCACTTATTTTCTGATAATTTCCCTTGACTTAAACTACGTAACCTTGTATCATTCTTTTTGGGCACCCTTTTAATAGGGTCAGAAGTCAGTTGACGAAGAGCTCCTTATTTCAGTAATGAAATAGGGAGCTTTTCTTATTTTCTGAGACTTTCCTTAATTTGACGAAGCGAAGGAGTTTTAACATTATGACAAAATATATCTTTGTAACTGGTGGCGTGGTTTCATCAATTGGAAAAGGCATTGTCGCAGCATCACTTGGTAGACTACTAAAAAATCGTGGTTTAAAAGTGACGATTCAAAAGTTTGACCCATACATTAATGTCGATCCTGGGACAATGAGTCCTTATCAACATGGTGAGGTCTTTGTAACGGATGATGGAGCAGAAACTGATTTAGACTTAGGGCATTATGAGCGATTCATTGATATTAACTTAAACAAATTTTCAAATGTTACGACGGGTAAAATTTATTCGGAAGTCTTGCAAAAAGAACGACGTGGAGAATATTTAGGTGCTACAGTTCAAGTTATTCCACATATCACGAACACAATTAAAGAAAAAATCATGCGTGCGGCAACCTTAACAGATGCGGATGTGATTATTACTGAAGTTGGTGGTACTGTTGGTGACATTGAATCACTACCATTTTTAGAAGCTTTACGTCAAATGAAGGCGGACGTTGGGAATGATAATGTGATGTATATTCATACAACATTGATTCCATACTTAAAAGCTGCCGGTGAGATGAAAACTAAACCAACACAACATAGTGTTAAAGAACTACGTGGATTGGGAATTCAACCTAATATTTTAGTCATTCGCACGGAACAAGAAGTTTCTCAAGGTGTGAAAAATAAATTAGCCCAGTTCTGTGATGTCGCACCTGAGGCTGTTATTGAATCACGTGATGTGGATACTTTGTACTCTATTCCATTGAATTTACAAGCTCAAGGAATGGACCAGATTGTCTGTAATCATTTGAAACTTGATACACCTGAAGCGGATATGACTGAATGGCGTAATTTAGAAAACCGAGTGTTAAATTTAAGTAAACGTGTTAAAATTGCTTTAGTTGGAAAATATATTGAATTACCGGATGCTTATTTATCTGTGGTTGAAGCTTTAAAACATTCAGGCTTTGCTTTT
Organism: Vagococcus penaei; assembly: GCF_001998885.1. NCBI lineage: Bacteria > Bacillati > Bacillota > Bacilli > Lactobacillales > Enterococcaceae > Vagococcus > Vagococcus penaei. The sequence continues at coordinate 347,826 of NZ_CP019609.1, read as the reverse complement.
GACGCTGATATTGATTTAGAGTGGATCCAATCGGATTTAATCACGGCCGAGAATGCATCAGAAATTTTAGGTCAAGTCGATGGAATTTTAGTTCCCGGTGGCTTTGGTGATCGTGGAGTGGAAGGTAAAATTGAAGCGATTCGTTATGCTCGTGAAAACAATGTACCATTCTTGGGTATTTGTTTAGGTATGCAAATGGCTTGTGTTGAGTTTGGTCGAAATGTTGTTGGTTTAGAAGATGCACATTCTGCTGAAACACAGCCAGATGCCAAGAATCCAATTATTGATTTAATGTCTGATCAAGAAAACATCGAGAATCTTGGCGGTACGTTACGTCTAGGGCTTTATCCTTGTAAAGTTAAAAAAGGGACTAAAACGGCTAAAGCGTATGAGCATGAAGATGTAGTCCAAGAGCGTCATCGTCATCGTTATGAATTTAATAACCAGTATCGTAAATTATTTGAAGAAAAAGGCTTGGTCTTCTCAGGCGTATCTCCAGATAATACTCTGGTTGAAATTGTTGAGATTCCTGAGCTAGATTTCTTTGTTGGTTGTCAGTTCCATCCAGAATTGATTTCACGACCTAACCGACCACAACGCTTGATTAAAGCGTTTGTTGAGGCAGCGTTACACTTAAATATATAATAGAGTAGTTATCAGCTGAGATAATACATCTCTAATAACAAGATAGATTTTTTTACATGATTATTAATTTGAAGGTAGGCAATTTAGATGGCTAAAAAAATAGGTTTTGATTCAAAAAAATATATTGAAGAACAGTCTAAGTTTATCTTAGAGCGTGTCAATCATTATGATAAGTTATATTTAGAATTTGGTGGTAAATTGATTGGTGATAAACATGCAAAACGTGTATTGCCTGGTTTTGATGAGGATTCTAAAATTAAAATTTTACAAAAATTAAAGGATAAAGCAGAAATTTTAATTTGTGTCTATGCTGGTGATATCGAACGTAATAAAATTCGTGGCGATTATGGAATTACTTATGATATGGATATTTTGAAATCAATTGACGAGTTTAATGAATATGGGTTATCAGTCAATAGTGTGCTTATTACGCGTTACACTGGCCAACCAGCTACGAAAATTTTTATTAATAAACTAGAAAAACGTGATATTAAAGTTTATACACATGAAGCCATTGAAGGCTATCCTTACAATATTGATCAAATTGTTAGTGATGAGGGCTTTGGTAAAAATCCTTATATTCCAACAACAAAACCCATCGTTGTAGTAACAGCACCAGGAGCTGGAAGTGGCAAGCTAGCTACTAGTCTTAGTCAGATTTATCATGAAAATAAATTAGGCCGTGTAGCAGGCTATTCAAAATTCGAGACTTTCCCAGTCTGGAATTTACCACTAAAACACCCGGTAAATATTGCTTATGAAGCTGCAACTGTTGATTTAAAAGATGTTAATATGATTGATTCTTTCCATTATGAAGCATATGGTGAAGTTGCAGTAAATTATAATCGTGATTTGGAAACTTTCCCTGTAATTAAGCGAATCATCGAACGTATTACAAATGAACCATCTGTTTTTAAGTCTCCAACTGACATGGGTGTAAACCGTGTTGGCTTTGGCATTATCGATGATGCAGTAGTCCAAGCGGCATCTAAAGAAGAGATTATTCGTCGTTGTTTTGATACTGAATCATATTATAAGCGCGGATTAGTTGATGATGAAGTTGTAAATCGCATTCAATTAATCATGGAAGAGATGGAATTGAAAAAAGAAGACCGTCGACCAGTCGTACCAGCAAGAGAGTATGCTAAGGAAGTAAAACAAAGAGGTCAGGTTAAAGATGATCTTGCGATTACATCGGTTATGGCATTTGAATTACCTGATGGTAAAATTATAACAGGTCGTTCAACTCATTTAATGGATGCTTCAGCCTCAGCTATCTTAAATTCAGTTAAGCATTTAGCAAGTATTAGTGACGATATTTTATTATTATCACCGGTTATTTTAGAGACTATTCAGAAAATGAAAGTATCAGAATTACACAGTAAAATTACAGCATTAAATACAAATGAGGTATTAATTGCTTTAGCCATGAGTGCGGTGACTAATCCAACAGCTCAATTGGCATATGAGCAGTTAACAAAATTAGTTGGGACACAAGCTCATTCAACGGTGATATTAAATAAAGATGATGAGCAAATTTTGAAAAAACTTGGTATTGATGTGACAACTGATGCAGTCTTTTCATCTGAAAATTTATTTTATATTTAATTTAGAATCACTAGTTTAAAAAAAGTAATAACTTGTATAGTTATTACTTTTTTAATACGTCAAATCTAGAAGTCTATATTTATAAATAAAAGGGGCTTTTATTTATAAATTGATATTAATTTTTTATGATATACTATACTATATATTCAATTTTAAAATTTGGAGGCAATTTAACATTATGAAAAAAGTGATACAAGGAGTTATTGTAGCATTGGGATTAACAGTCTCTTTTAAAAATATAAAGACGACAGAAGGTTATTCATTAATCTATAAAACTTTAACGAATGATCCTTATCTCACAACCTTTGCATTAGTAGGCTGTGTACTTTTTTTTATTTTAGTTGATCGTTTGAAACAAAAAACAAATATTTTACAGAAAATTGTATCATTATTTTTTGCTATTTGTACATGGTTTACAACGATATATGAAGCCGGAATTGATACTGCTAATAAAGTTTTTCACCATCCTATTAGTTTGCTGTACAGTATATTGTTTGTTGTGAGTTTTTACTTAATTATTGAATCATTGCAAAAAATCCTTACATATTTTAGTACAACAGAGCACCAAACAATTAAATTACCAATCAGTCGCAAACTTCAAGTGACGTTTGCAAACCATCCTTTTTTAGTGCCTTTTGGGCTTATGATGTGTGTCTGGTTATACATTGCTGTAACAGCCTATCCAAGTGTGTTCATGGGAGACACCCTTGATCAGATAGAACAATATTTTCACTACCAAGTTCGAACAGCGGCACATCCTGTGTTATCGACAGTGCTCATTGGAAGTTTAGTTAAATTTGGTGCTATAATAAATCATCCTAATATTGGACTATTTATTTTTACTATTTTACAAGTGACATTAGTTGCTAGTTCTATGGCATATGCTATTAGTACTGTGTATAAGCTTACTTTGAAGACAAAAATGTTGATGATAGTTACTGTAGTGATGACATTTATTCCTATGGTAAATGCTTCTGTGATTTTGGCGACTAAAGATATTATTTTTTCTGTATTTTTTGTGGTATACATGACAACTACCGCAACGTATTTCTTCAACCAAGAGATGTACCGAAAAAATAAAATGTTTATAATGACTTTTTTAAGTGTTTTATTGATGCTATTATTCCGTTATAATACACTGCACTTTATTGCATTAACGTTAGTTGTCTATATCATTGGTGGCTTAATTTTGCGTCGAAAAATATATTTACCATTAACTATTGTTCCAATGATGATTTTAGGGTTAGTTTGTGGGACGCTAATTAATAATATTTTCGTTAGTCAATTTGCAGAAGCACAACCTAAACCAAATCGACGTGAGATGCTATCTTTACCATTTCAACATACAGCACGTTACATTAAGTATCATGAAGATGATATTAGTTCAAATGATAAAGCAATAATTAATAATGTGTTAAAATACGATGTGATAAGAAAAAGTTATGTGCCTCATCGTTCTGATGCGGTAAAAAGGACTCATGATGAGAATGCTACAAAAGCTGAAATGTCACAGTATTTTAATTTAGTAGGCAGACAAATTAAAAAACACCCTTTTGTCTTAGTTGAATCTGTTATGGCAAATCATTCAAATTTATTTAATTTAAATCTTTCTGTTAATTGGTATTATTCCAATGGCTTGATTGATTCTGATGGTGAAAACCAAGTAGAACGCGTTAGTAAAATTGGATTGACTGATAATTCATTATCAGTAAAACTCAACCGTGGTAGAGTGAAGCTTTATCAGTTATGGGATAGGTTACCGTTATTGTCACAAATAAATAATTATGGTACATATATTTTTGTGATGCTAGCAGTGTTTGTTTTATGGCTACGTCAAAAGAAATTTCTATTGGCGGCTATTGTGATTCCAATGGGTGCTTTTTTAGGAACTTTAATTGCAGGGCCAATTACTTTAGGGTATATTAGATATATCTTGCCATTAGTTTTATTTACACCTTTACTACTTGTGTTAGCAATGAGTAGTAATAGAGAAGGAGAAAAACATTAAATATGAAGAAAGTGTTACTCGTCATACCTGCATATAATGAAGAAGGAAATATACTCGACAATATAAAAAAAGTTGAGAGTTACAAACAAGAATTACCATTTCAGTTGGATTATATTATTGTTAATGATGGTTCAACAGATAAAACAAAAGAAATAATTGAAACAAACAAATTAAATGCCGTTCATTTAATTAAAAATTTAGGCATCGGTGGTGCTATGCAGACTGGTTATTTATACGCTTATTATCATGATTATGACATTGCTGTACAATTTGATGGTGATGGTCAACATGATATTAGATCTATCAATAATTTAGTACAGCCGATTCTGACTGATGTAGCCGATTTTACTATTGGTTCACGGTTTACAACGGATTCACCTTCAGAATTCAAAACATCATTTTCGCGTAGAATGGGTATCAAGATTATTTCTTTTTGTATTAAATTAGTTACTGGAAAAAAGGTATACGATGTTACCTCAGGCTATCGGGCGGCTAATAAGGAAATTATTGACTTATTTGCTCATGACTATCCATTAAAATATCCTGAACCTGAGTTAACAGCAGAATTAATTCAGAAAAAATATCGTGTATCTGAGATTGGTGCTAATATGTTTGAGCGTTTAGAAGGTCAATCATCAATTACTCAATTAAAGTCAGTAGTTTATATGGCTGAAGTTTGTACGTCTATTTTATTATTGTTTGGAAAGGGGAGTCGTAAATGACGATATTATCACTTGTTATGACGCTCATTTCAATCGGCTTTTTATGGTTTGTTATTCGCTTGATTCGTAATGATACATTTACTATTAATTATGCATTGACCTGGTTATTAGTTGGGGTTGTGTTACTAATTTTTTCTCTTCTTCCAGCCATACCGGCATATCTAGCTAAAATATTTGGCTTTGAAGTGACATCTAATTTTTTATTGTTTGCTGCTGTATTGTTTTGTCTGATTCAGTTGATTTTGTTTACTATGAGTTTAACAAAGCAATCAAACTATATTAAAAGCTTGGTTCAAGAAGTGTCACTATTAAAAAAAGAAATTGAGGAGAAAAATAAAGAACAATGATACTATTTATAATTTATGTTATCCTATCATCATCAGGGATTATTTTATTTAAACTGGGCTCAACTGATTTATCTATCAAATTATTAGATAATCAATTAAATATGAATTTCCCATTTTTAAGTTTAGTGGGCTTATCATGTTATTTAGTTAGTTTTGTTTTATGGATGATGATTATTTCTAAATCAGATGTTCATATTGTAGTTCCTTTAGGTTTAGGTCTAACAAATATTTTAATTTTAATTGGATCAGCATTTGTTTTAAAAGAAACAATCAGTATGACTAGTGTCATTGGGATTGTTTTAGTTTTAGCTGGTACCTTATTAATTAATCGTTAATAATAAAGAATATATATTAAAAAATCGCATGAAAATGGTTAATTAAACCATTTTCATGCGATTTGTCATTTTAAATAATAGAAATAAGCTTCATTTGGTGATATTATTTTTTAACTCTAATGACTTCAACTTTATAGCCGTCAGGATCAGTAATAAAATAATAAGAAGGTGGTACGCCAGGTAAGTTTTTTAAGTCAGTTACATCAAATCCAGCTGCTTTTTGTTTGGCGTGTAAACCTTCCAAGTCTTCAGTTGCGATTGCAATGTGTCCGTAACCATTACCTAAATCATAACCTTCATGATCGTAGTTATAAGTTAGTTCTAGTTCGTAGTCATCACCAGGTAGTGTTAAATAAACCAAGGTAAATTTATGTTCTGGGAAATCACGACGACGACTTTCTTCAAAGTTAAATGCATTTTTGTAAAACTTTAATGAATCATCTAAATTTTTTACACGTACACAAGTATGTGCCATTTTCATAACTATCACTCCTAAATTATTTTCTATAATAATGATAACATGATTTTTAATGAGTTTCTATTTTTTTGAATTTATCTTGAAAATTTACGTTTTATGTTTTAGGAAATGTTTGACGTTAAAATATTTAAATAGTATATTTAGTAGTATGTTTTAAACATATATATTAATTAACTATCTTTGATAAATGGAAGTGAATAAATTGAAACGATTTGTTAACCGTGAAACAATCACTTATTTGATTTTTGGTATTTTGACTACTGCGGTATACTTTATCACCCGATTTTCAGTTATTGCAATAACTGAAAACTCGATGCGAGCAGTGATATGGGCTCAAGTTACTGCTATTTTATTTGCCTATTTTACCAATAAAATTTTTGTCTTTCAAGATAAGAATTGGCAACCAATTGCAATTTTGACACAATTAATTGGTTTTATTATTGGCCGTCTTTTTGTGTTTTTCTTAGATATTGGTATTACATGGTTTGCAGTTGATCAGTATTCAGATTTTTTTATTCACTTTCTGTTTTTTGATCAATTTAATTATGAATCATTCTTTTTTAGTAATCCTATTTTAGTCAGATTCATAGGCAATGCGGCGCTATTAAATGAATTTATTTTTGCATTATTAGTACAAGTATTAGCTATTGTAATTAATTACATTATCTCTAAAAAAGCTATTTTCGCTGAGAAAAAGACAGTACCTAGTACTAAGGAAAAGCAATAAAAAGTAACAAAAAATGATGTCGAACTATCATTTTTTTGTTACTTTTTTGCTTGATTAGTTAGAGATGATTTGTTTGACACGTCCAACTTGATTTTGTTCGTCAAGCATTACTTTAATCCCATGTGGGTGATTCGCGCTATTTGTCAAAATTTTTTTAATATGGCCTCTTGTTAAGTTTCCGGTTCGTTGATCTTTTTTTAAAACAATATCGACAAGTTGACCTACTTTAAGATTGCTCCGAGTTTTTCCGTCCATAATATACCTCTTTTCTTGTACATGACATAGAGTTTATTTTAGCATAGTTTGTTGTATACAGGAGGATCAATTAGGTTATTTGTTGACTTATATTTTAGGATTGGCTACAATTTGAAGTGAAAGAGAGGTGAGTAATCAATGAAAAAAAGAATTTTAGGTTTTTTATCAATTGGTATTGGTTATTCAACAGCTGTTTTCTTCTAAAATCGTCTAACTGGTGACTAAAAAAGTTATCAACTATTTTTACTTAGATTAGTTATTAGATTGACTAATTTAATCATTCATGAGTTAGACAATAAAAAGAATAGAGGAAAATAACATGACGAATAAAATTATCAGACGTAACCCCAATGCAGTTCCCGCACCGGTGGGTGAATATAGCCACGTAACAGTGATTCCAGCAAATAGTACTTTATATACTTTTTCAGGTCAAATTGGTATTGATTCATCTGGAACAATACCTAAAACACATCGGCAACAAGTAGAGTATACGTTTGCCAATATGCGCCGAGTATTAGATGCTGAGGGATTGACAGCAGAAAATGTGATTAAAGTTAATATTTGGTCGGTTGAAGAAATTGATTGGGAGCATTTTGATGCAATATGGCATGATTTTTTTCCAGAAAATCCATCGATGACGATTGTTTATGTCACAGCTTTAGGTTTGCCAGAATTATCTATTGAAATTGATTTATTGGCAGCTAAACCTCAAAATTAAATCGCTTGATATAGCTTGAAAATGTTAAAAAGCAAGTTGTCTAGTTAAGTCATAGGCAACTTGCTTTTTTATTTGGTCATCAACTATTGTAAAAAGCTAATGAAATAGTCAAATCATAATTAATAAAATCTTTAATGATTCTGATTTCGCCAAGTTCATTTTGGTAAACGCGTTTATATGTTCCGCCAACAATTGTTGCGAAAACTTGGATATTATCGTATTTTTTTAGTAATAAATTGGCACGATGAGTATCCTCCATTGCAATAAAACCAAGCATGATATCAGTCGATTCTTCTTGACTATCTTCATCCATTATCGGTTCACTTAAACAGTTTTTCGGAACGATGTGTAAAAAAATACCAATTCGATTAGTATCGGTATTTGGATCATAAAGAACTTTTGCAAATGTATTTGGAATAATATTATCATACAGTTCAAAAATATTGCGTCCTTCGTATTCTTCAAAGTGTAGAATTAAGTCGTTATTGGTGACATTGCCATAAAAGCTCGTAAAATAGTGTTGCTCTTTTAACTGTTGAATGGCTTGAGACAATGTTTCTTGCATACTACCTTGATAGAGTAAAGGGATTTTACTATGCAAATATTCTTTATTTTTAATTGAAGACATTTTATCTTTTGTTGTAAAAAAAGATAGATTGTTTTGGGCATTTTTACGTGGTCGGTTTGTTGTTTCAATATAACGACGACTTTTAACATTTGGGTCAGGCTGGCTAGTTGAATTGTCACCAGTTAATCGTTGTTGTTTACTGAAGTAAGTTAATAATTTTAAACGCTTTCTTGTCGCTTTACGACGTTTTTGTTCATTGCTTTGTTGATATGTTTGTTTTAGTTTAATTTGATATAAGAGAAAAAATGCAAATGTAAGTGTTATACCAGATAAAAACAGGTAAGCATACCAAAAAAGAGAGGGGTTATATGAAAACCATAACGCAATGACCCACAAGACTGTCACTATTAGAGCTGTTAGTCGCAAATTTTTCATGTTATATATCCACCTAATAAATTAGTTAATCTCTTATTATCTATTTAACCATAAATTAAAACTTAACACAATCACAGATAGCGTCTAGCTACTTAATTCATAGTGATTAATGATGAATATTATGAAAAACCTCAAATTTTATAGTATAATACAAAAGATACTGACACGAACAAGGGAGAGAGTAATAGTGAATAGACACTCAATATTTGCAATTGTCGATATTGAAACGACAGGCACTAATTTAGAACAGGATAAGATTATTCAATTCGGCTGTGTTCTTGTTCAGGATGGCCAAGTGATAAATCAGTTTTCAACTGATTTAAATCCGCTCTGCCACATTCCAAAGGCCATTGAGCAGTTAACAGGTATCTCAAATAAACAAGTAGCTAAGGCGCCTTATTTTGAGGATGTGTCTTATTTTATTCGCCAACTGTTGGAGGATTGCGTGTTTGTAGCGCATAATGCTTATTTTGATTTATCGTTTTTGAATAGTGAATTCGCGCGTTGTCAAGAACGAGAACTAGCAGTCGAAAGCTTAGATACAGTTGAACTATCACAGATTGTCTACCCAAGCTCGCCAGGTCATCGTGTCAATGACTTAGCACATTACTTGGGTATTAGTCACGATCAACCACATCAAGCGTTGAGCGATGCTCTAGTGACGGCTGAAATTTTTATTCAACTGACTCAAAAGTTAGAAACTTTACCACAGTTGACGATGAAAAAAATTGTTGAGTTGTCTGATGTTTTAGGAATGAATAATCATCAATTTTTGTCGTTATTTTTGACCGAAAATTATCATGTTGAATATGTGACAGAAGGCTATACGGTAATTAGTGAGTTGGTCTTGAAAAAGAAAAGCTATCAATTTATGGAGCATCGTGATTCAATAACGTTAGCTTATCCGAAAAGTTTAGAGGCCAAGCAAACGCTCTTTGAACCGACATTTGATCTTCGAGAACCACAAGTCCAAATGATGGATTGGGTGTTTGATTTTTTGATAGAAAAACCACAAAAAAACTTGATTTTGGAAGCAAGTACAGGTATCGGTAAAACATTAGGTTATCTAGTACCAACCGTTTTAAGTAGTAAAAAACCGTTAGTTGTCTCAACGTCGACTATTATGTTGCAACACCAAATACTTACGCAAGAATTGCCTAAATTATCTCAAATTACGCAATATGATTGGCAAGGAGTTGTATTTAAGAGCAGCCAGCATTTTATTGATTTAAGTCGCTTTGCGTTAACTCTACAGGCTCCTTTTAAACAAAAGCAATATGGCTTATACCAAATGGCTTGTTTAGTTTGGTTACTTGAAACGGATACAGGGGATTTATCAGAACTTTCGTTAAATATGCAACACCCTTTTTATGACGATATTTATCATCGTGGCTTGTCAACTTTATCAAAAAAATCCCCTTTTTATCTAGATGACTTTGTCCGGTATTTATACCAGAAGAAAGAATATGCGGATATTATTTTAATTAATCATGCTTTTTTAATGACGGATATGCATGATTTAAGGGATGTTAGCTGTCTAGTTGTCGATGAGGCACATAAATTATTACCAGTGATTGAGCATAAAGGGACTGCAAGAGTCTCATTTAAAGAGATATATTATTTTATGAATCAATTAAAAGGAATGACTTTTGATGACCAACAAGGAGCCAATAGACAAGACTTTGATAGGTTACATGAATTAACAGAGATGTACCAGTTGATGTTAAACGAGTTAAAAGATGGTCTACAATTAATAGAAAATTTTATTTTTAAACATTACCGAGTGAACAAGCAAGGTAAGATAACAAAAGATTTTTATTTTACTGAAGAAGATTTAAAAGATAATTGGTCAGTAGGTATGAGACGTGAGTTAAAACAAGTACAGGTCTTAATTCAAGAAAGTCAGCAAGTACAAAAAGAATTGACTTCTTATATGCTAGATAAACATTTGGGTCATATGATTAAGTCGCACTGGTCCACGATCGACCAACTTCATGAAAAGTTAGTTGTTGTTCATGACTATTTCAAATTATTTTCACCTCATTGCGTCAAATGGTTTAGTTACCATTCTAATCATTTGGTGATTTCACAATTTGATTTAGAATTATTTGATCTTGAAGATTTAACTTGGTATCAACAATTTGACAAAGTTATTTTTACTGGTGGTACGTTACAACTTACTGTTGAAGATACTTATTTTGAAAACCAATTAGGTCTAACTGATGTGATTAAACATAAGACGGCTGATTTATTTGATTATACACATCACGCAAAATTTTTAGTTTATCAAGACCCTATTGATTTTGGTGATAGTCATGCTTATAGTCATCTGATTAGTGAGATGATTAAGCAACTGCTTGCTATTGATGGTGTGAATCGATTTTTAATCCTGTTTACTTCGCATCAAGTATTACAACAAGTCTATCGTCAATTATCCCCCATTTGTCAACAACTAGGTATCGAATTATTGGCTCAAAATTTGACTGGTAGTAATGAAAAAATCGTGAAACGTTACGAAAAGAGTAATCGAGTGATTGTCTTGGGTGCAGATAGTTTTTGGGAAGGGGTCGATTTATCTAAACATTCTCTAGATATTTTATTGATTACTAAATTACCTTTCGAACCGCCCTCCAGACCATTAGTTAAAGCGAAAAATGATTTGCTGATTGAACAGGGAAAAAATCCTTTTTATGAAGAAGTCTTGCCTAAAACTGGCTTGCGTTTAAGACAAGGGTTGGGTAGACTTTTGAGAAAAGAAACTGACCGAGGTATCATGCTGATTTTAGATCAACGTCTTATGTCGTCTAGTTATCATGAGTATCTGAAAAGCTACTTACCAAAAGGCTTACCAATCAACACAGCATCAACAACTGAAATTGTTGATACGGTAACTGATTTTTTTAAGAAAAATAACTGAAAAAATTTAATTTTCTGCTATAATGGAAAAATGAGTGAGGTGACACATGAAAAAGCAAAAACATGAAAAATTATTGAAAATTGTTACAGCTCTAATTATTGTTATTATTGTTAGTAGTCTTGCTATTATTCATATTGCAAATCGTCCAGTTAGAAAAGCTAAATCTGAAGCGAAAAAGATTGCCGCTGATATTGCAGGAATTGACCGAGTAACTGATTTTTATTGGTTTACTAGAGAAAAAACTTATTTTACTATTTTAGGTTCTGATACTAAGGGAACTAATCTGACAGTTTTTATTCCCGATGATGGCAGTGAAGCAGTAGTAATGGATCAAGCCAAGGGAACAACTGAAGATGATATTATCCAATCTGTGCTCGAATTTGATGGGGTCAAGCGAATTAAAAAAATCTCACTCGGTATGCAAAAGAAGCAACCGGTTTGGGAGGTTGTCACGACTAGTCAAGATGGTGGCTTAAATTATTACTTACTAGACTACACGAATGGAAAGGTAGTCCAAGAGATTAAAAATGTGTAGGAGATGAATTGTGAATGGAGATTGCAAAGCGGGTTAGTCAGATAAAACCTTCAGCAACGCTAGCTGCAGCTGCGAAGGCGAGAGAATTACAGAGCCAAGGCATTGATGTGTTGAGTTTAACAATCGGTGAACCGGACTTTCAAACACCTGAGAATATTAAGAAGGCTGCGATTAAATCAATTGAGGATGGTCGTGCGAGTTTTTATACAGCGGCAACGGGTATTCAAGAATTAGTTGCTGCCATTCAGCATAGGACTCAGCTAGATTATGGTGTGACGTATGAGTCGGATGAAATTGTGATTGGAACGGGTGCTAAATTTATTTTATATGCTTTATTTCAATCAATTTTAAATCCCCAAGACGAAGTAATTATACCTACACCTTATTGGGTGAGTTATGAGGCACAAGTTGAGTTGGCAGAAGGTACGCCAGTATTTGTTGAGACTAGTCTTGAAAATAATTATAAAGTCACCGTTGTGGAATTAGAGGCTGCTTTAACTGAGAAAACTAAAGCAGTCATTATTAATACACCGTCTAATCCAACGGGCATGGTCTATTCATATGATGAGTTAAAAGCGATTGGTGAGTGGGCTGTTGAAAAAAATATTTTAATCATAGCAGATGATATTTATGGTAAACTTGTTTATAATGGACATAGGTTTACGCCAATTGTAAGTATTTCTGACGCAATACGGCGCCAAACGATTGTTGTAACTGGTGTGTCTAAGTCTTATTCGATGACTGGTTGGCGCGTTGGTTATGCAATGGGTGATGCGGGCGTGTTGAAACAAATGGGTAAACTTATTAGCCAATCAACCAGTAACCTAACAACTGTTTGTCAGTATGCAGCAGTTGAAGCATTGACAGGAAATCAGTCAAGTATTGAACAAATGCGATTAGCGTTTGAAGATCGTTTGAATACGATTTATCCACTGATTGAAACGATTCCTGGTATTAAAATCATTAAACCACATGGTGCTTTTTATTTGTATCCAGACGTTTCGGAAACAGTGAAGCTATGTGGCTACCAAACGGTCAGTGCGTGGGTTGATGATTTGTTGGCTGAAGCACATGTAGCAGTCGTCCTGGGTGCAGGATTCGGAACACCTAATAATATTCGATTAAGTTATGCGACTGATATGGCAACATTAAAAGAAGCGGTTAGTCGAATACATCAGTTTGTTGAACAAAAAATTAATAATAGATAAATGGATGGAGCGTTGGCATGAAAACGATACAAATTATTGATTCTAAGAATCATGTAGGAGAAACAGTGAAAATTGGTGCTTGGGTTGCTAATAAGCGTTCAAGTGGAAAAATTGCCTTTTTACAATTACGTGATGGAACAGCTTATTTCCAAGGCGTATTAGTAAAAAATGAAGTTGGGGAAGAATTATTTGATGTAGCAAAAAATTTACCTCAAGAAACGTCAGTGATGATTACTGGAGAAATCCGTGAAGACACACGATCAAAATTTGGTTATGAGATTGGTATTACTGGTATCGAAGTTGTCGGTGAAAGTCATGATTACCCAATCACACCAAAAGAACATGGGATTGACTTTTTGATGGATCATCGTCATTTATGGTTACGGTCATCAAAACAACATGCGGTTATGCAAGTACGTAATGAATTAATTCGTGCAACATATGAATTCTTCAATGATCGTGATTTCATTAAGATTGACCCACCAATTTTAACTGGTAGTGCACCTGAAGGCACAACTGAATTATTTGAAACAGATTACTTTGGTGAACCAGCTTACTTGTCACAAACTGGACAACTTTACTTAGAAGCAGCAGCAATGGCGTTTGGTAAAGTCTTTTCATTTGGACCGACATTTAGAGCAGAAAAATCAAAAACTCGTCGTCATTTGACAGAATTTTGGATGATGGAACCAGAGATGGCTTTTGTTTCTCAAGATGAAAGTTTAGAAATTCAAGAAGAATATGTTGCATTTATGATTACTAAAGTCTTAGAAAATTGTGACTATGCATTAGATGTATTAGAACGTGATAAAGACTTATTGAAAAAATATACAGAATTACCTTTCCCACGCATTTCTTATGACGAAGCGGTTGAGTTGTTACAACAAAATGGTTTTGAAGACATTACTTGGGGTGACGATTTTGGTTCACCACATGAAACATTTATTGCAAACCATTTTGAAAAACCGGTCTTTATTTTAAATTATCCAAAATCAATGAGTCCTTTCTATATGAAACCACATCCAACACGTGAAGATGTTGTGATTCGTGCTGACTTAATTGCACCAGAAGGCTATGGTGAAATTATCGGTGGTAGCGAACGTGCTATTGGATATGACTATATCGTAGAACAAATTGAAAAAGATGGTTTAGATCGTAAAGACTATGAATGGTATTTAGATTTACAAAAATACGGTCCAGTTCCTCACTCTGGTTTTGGTTTAGGTTTAGAGCGAACAGTGACTTGGGTTTGTGGTATTGATCACGTACGTGAAGCTAGCCCATTCCCACGTTTATTACACCGTATTTATCCATAAAGTGATGAACGACCTAGAGAGGATATCTCTGGGTCTTTTTTTAAAATAGAAGGAGGCTGATTCAACATGTTAAAAAATATTGGCGTCATTGGTACCGGCTGGATTTCGACAGAATTCGTGACACAAATTGATCAAAATAAGTATACAATCCATAGTATTTATAACCGTAATCCAAAATCACTCGAGCGATTTTTAACGGAGCAACAGATAACAAATGGCTTTACTGATTATGATGCTTTCCTAGCACAACCTGATTTAGATGTCGTCTATATAGGTTCGCCCAATCAAACGCATTATGAGTATGCTTTACGGGCATTAAAGGCTGGTAAACATGTCTTATGTGAAAAAGTAATGGTCTTAACTGGTGCTGAAGCACATGAGCTTTTCAATTTAGCAGAAGAAAAACAATTGATTCTTTTGGAAGCTGTTAGCTTATTTTATATGCCACTTTATACTAAAGTTCAAGAATTATTAGCCGATGGTGTGTTAGGTAAGCTAAGTGGTGTCAACGTGTCATTTGGTAGTTGTAAAGAATATGATCCAGAAAATCGTTTTTTCTCTAAAGATAAAGGTGGTGGAGCTTTATTTGATATTGGGCCATATGGTTTATCAGCAGCGGTTTATTTATTAGGGACGGATATTAAGTTAGTAGCAAGCGATGTTGTTATGGCTGAGAGTGGTGTTGATGAAAAATCAAGTACCATTTTGAAAACATCAACGGGTGAGTTAGCAAGTGTGATGTTGTCGTTTAGAGGTAAAATGCCAAAACAAATTATTCTCTCAGGAGATTTAGGGTATCTAGTAATTGATGATTTTCCAAGAGCAACTAATGGTGTGATTTATTTAAATGATGGTCAAATAATTGAAATATCAGAAGGAAATGCGCAAGATGTTTTTACTTATGAAATGGATCATATGAATACTCTTTATCAAGGTGACTCATTGATTGTCGATCATCGGCAAGTGACCAATCGGGTGATTCATTTGATGGATGAAATGCGTCAAGAGTGGGGCTGGACATTATAATTGATTAAACGTAGGAGGTTGTTTGATGAAAAAGCAAATTGAGCGAATTAAGCAGTTATCTGATTTACCTGGTGTGTCAGGTTTTGAAGATGACGTTGTCCGTTTTGTGCGAGAAGATTGGCAGAAAATTGGTGATACACATACCGATAGTTTGAAAAATTTATATGTTGAATTACCTAAAAATAGTTGGAATCGGCCGCTGATTCAATTAGATGCGCACAGCGATGAAGTGGGGTTAATTGTTCAAGCGATTAAGCCAAATGGATTAATTCAATTTTTACCAGTTGGTGGTTGGATTCCTAGCAATTTAGCTGCTCAAAAAGTTAAAATTCGTAATAGTAGTGGAGAATACATCTCGGGTATTATTACCAGTAAACCACCACATTTTATGACAGAGACGGAAAGAGCGCAGGGCGTTTCGATGCAATCTCTAGCAATTGATGTCGGTGCTTCCTCGAAAGAAGAAGTACTAACTGATTATGGTGTGACAATTGGTTCACCGATAGTTCCTGATGTTGAGTGTTCATTTAATGAACGCAATGGACTTTTTACTGGTAAAGCTTTCGATTGTCGGATAGGTGTTGCTTGTTTGATGGAAGTATTGGCTGAGTTAGCATCTGATGAATTAAGGGATGCTGCTTATGATGTTGTTGGTACGTTAACTTCACAGGAAGAAGTTGGTTTGCGCGGAGCTGAAGTAGCGGCAAAGCGGGTAAAACCTGATTTAGCGATTGTGTTTGAAGGTTGTCCAGCCGACGATACATCAGTTGATGAGTTCTTGGTTCAATCGGCCCTTAATCAAGGTCCTATGTTACGTTATTTTGATGTCTCGATGATTACCAATCCAGAATGGCAACAGTACGCATTAGATATTGCAAAAGAACATCAAATTCCAGTCCAAGTATCGGTGCGTAGTGGTGGTGGAACAAACGGTGCAGCAATTACGCGGTATAATGGGGCGCCAGCTATTGTTGTGGGTATTCCTGTACGTTATGCCCATACACATCATTGTTATGTATCGCTAGACGATTATCTTGCCGCTAAAGAATTAGTACTAGCTCTATTGCGTTCACTAACTGAATCACGACTAAACCATCTGTTACATCCACTTGATTAATAAAAAATAGTTGCCCCACTGCTAAAGGTTAGGGGCAACTATTTTTTTAAGCTTGTTGATAGAATTGATTGAAGCGCTTTTCGAGACGCTGTTGAATAAAGTTGATTAGCAAACATAGTATCCAGTAAATACATGCTACCAGTAGATACATAGTTAGAAAATCAAATTCACGACCACCAACAATTTTGGCTTTTTGAAAAATATCTGGAACGGTAATCATTGCGGCTAGTGATGAGCCTTTTAATATATCGACAGCAACATTTCCTAGTGATGGAATAGCCAGTCGCATGGCTTGCGGCAAAATAATTTTTTGCATAATTTTTAAAAAAGGTAAACCAAGTGCCGTTGCTGCTTCCCATTGTCCTTTATCGACACCGTAGATGGCACCACGGTAAATTTCAACTAAGAAAGCACTACTACTTAAACTGAAACAAATAATCGCAGCGACAACTGGGTGTAATTGAATAGGTAAGCCAAAGTATAAAATAAATAGTAAGACAATTCCAGGTGTCCCACGTAAAAAGGAGATGTAAAAACGGATTAATAACGTCAAAGGTTTTATTTTAACCATGGATAATGTTGTTAATATTAGGCCGATTATATTTCCAAAAAGAAACGATAATAAACTAATGAGTATCGTATAAGGAAGCCCTTGTAAAACAAAAGGGATTGATTCGAAAAATAGTGTCATATCAAGTGTAGGTATGTACGTCATAAGCATCGTTAGTCAACTGCAATGGTTTCTGTAATCGTTACGTCTGGTTTTTCAAGGACATCGGCTTGGAAAAACTGTTCAGAAAGTTTTTTCAATGTACCGTCTTTCTTCATGGCTTCCAATTGGCGGTCGATTTCTTCACGTAAGGCAACATTCTCTTTTTTAAAGAGCAATCCGCTTTGTTCTTCGTTAAAATAAACGTCTTCTAAAATTTTAACTGGAATCTCAGGCATGGCTTGAATAGCCATTTTTTGTTTGTAGTAATCATTCAAGATAACATCTGTCCGTCCATTTGCAACATCAGTTAGATACTGATCATTTGTTGCATTGTCGTAGCTGACAAGCTCAGCACCTTTTTTTTCTGCGATTTTCATATAAGATGTCGTAGCTTCACCAGCCGATTTTTTACCTTTTAAATCATTTAGGGACTTAATGCCAGAATCATCTGATTCACGGACAATCATACTACCAAATGAGTATTTAATGGGAATTGACAAAGCAAATTTGTCTTTACGTTTACCAGATAAAGAAAAATCATTAGCTGCAAAGTCGGCCGAGCCTTTTTGGACAGATGTTAACATACCGTCAACATTATATTCTTTATAGGTTACTTTTTTGTCCAACCGTTTTGCCAACTCATTAACGATTTCAACATCGTAGCCGGTTAATTTATTGTCATCATTGTAGTAAGATGATGGGAAAAGTGTTCCTGAGGTTGCAACAACCCACTCTTTTTTATCCGTATTTTCAGACTCTTTCTTAGATTGGGTGGTATCAGATGTTTGTTTACCACACGCAGCTAGAGTTGTTAGTGTTACAATAGATAATAATGCAATTAATTTTTTTTCACAATGAAAAACCTCTTTCTTTAATTAATACGCTTTTGATTATAACGAAGAAAAGTCAATTGACTAGTTTTTTTGTGTGATTACTAGAGGAATTATGGATTGACGGTTTTAAAAGTGTGTGATTAAAAGGTTTTTAACTAAAAATAAAAACAATATTGTATAATAACGTGCAAGCGCTTATATCATTACCTAGTGACTGAACTGTGTTATAATGATAGAGAATTTTTTATAAGGGAGCGTTTAAATGAACGGAATTATACCATTATGGAAACCACGTGGCATGACAAGTCATGATTGCGTGTTTAAACTACGAAAAATATTAAAAACTAAAAAAGTTGGACATAGTGGCACGCTTGATCCTGATGTCGATGGCGTATTACCAATTTGTGTCGGACGCGCAACAAAAGTTGTTGAATATTTGCAAGATTCACGTAAGGTCTATCAAGGGGAGGTTACATTAGGCTTTTCTACTGAGACAGAAGATAAGAGTGGTGCAGTCATTGAGGAAACGCCAATCACTACCCCTTTCGCAGAAAAAGTGATAGATGAGGCCATCGCAAGCTTTGTGGGGACAATTAATCAACAACCTCCGATGTATTCGGCTGTTAAAGTTAATGGTAAACGCTTATACGAATATGCTCGTGCGGGTGAAACTGTGGAGCGACCAATCCGACAAGCTCAAATTTATCGTTATCAAAGAACGAGTGATATAATTTATGATGCGCATACTCAAACGCAAAAATGGTCGTTTGAAGTCGAATGTGGCAAAGGAACATATGTCCGGACATTAGCAGTAGATACTGGGAAAAAATTGGGTGTTGCTGCGCATATGTCGGATTTAACCCGTTTAAGTAGTGGGGGCTATACAGCTGTTGATAGTTTGACACTTGAAGAAGTTCAAGAAATTGTAAGTAATGGTAAGATTGAAGAAACGTTCTTTGCTCTTGAAACCGCACTAAGTGAATTTAAACGACTCGATATAACTGAAGCTCAATATGCTAAAGTTAAAAATGGCGCTATTTTACCAAATGATTATTTTGGCACGGTCGTTTCTGATGAACCGGTTGCTATTTTCTATCAAGAGTCTGCGCGTTGTATATATGCTAGTCATCCAACTAAAACTGGATTAATTAAACCAATAAAAGTATTTCGAAATGATTAAAGGAGTAGTGAATAATGAAAGTGATTGATATTCATCATCCGTATCGGAAGAATCAAATTCCGTCAGATGATGTTGTGTTAGCTTTAGGTTTTTTTGATGGTGTCCATCGAGGTCATCAAGAAGTGATTCGAATAGCTCGTGAAGAAGCAAATAAAAAAGGATTAAAATTGGCATTGATGACATTCAATCATCATCCGTCAGTTGTCTTTCAAAAAGTTGACGTCTCACAAATAAAATATTTAACAACAGTTGAGCAGAAGGCTAAATTAATGGCTAAATTGGGCGTTGATTATTTATATGTTGTTGAGTTTACCTCGTCATTTGCTAGTTTGTCACCGCAAGATTTTGTGGATCAATATATTGTGGGCTTAAATGCTAAAATTGCAGTGGCAGGTTTTGATTATACTTATGGAAAAGCAGACGTAGCCAATATGCAGACATTGCCAAATTATGCGAAAGGTCGATTTGAAGTCGTGACTGTCTCGGAAAAGAAAGAAGCTGATTTAAAAATTAGTTCAACCAATGTACGGCAAATGATGGCTGATGGTCAAATGGAAGAC
The DNA here is from genome assembly GCF_001998885.1 of Vagococcus penaei. Lineage (NCBI taxonomy): Bacteria > Bacillati > Bacillota > Bacilli > Lactobacillales > Enterococcaceae > Vagococcus > Vagococcus penaei. The sequence goes on along the minus strand of NZ_CP019609.1, from coordinate 327,576 downwards.
GTGAATCATTTTTTAGGCTATCCTTATGAAATTGATGGTATCGTCGTTCATGGAGATAAGCGAGGGCGTTTATTAGGCTATCCTACTGCTAATATTAAACCGACATTTCAGTCTTTGATTCCAAAAGTTGGTGTCTATGCGGTTAAAATTAAAGTTGCTAATCAATGGTACAATGGCATGGCGCAAATTGGTCACAATATTACATTCGAAAAAGATCGACCAATGACTATTGAAGTGAACATCCTTGATTTTAATCAAGATATCTACGGTGAACACGTTGCTGTCCAATGGAACCATTTTTTACGTCCAGAAATGAAGTTTTCAGGTATGGACGGTTTAATCAAGCAATTGCAGATGGATGAAGAGCATACTCGCACATATTTTAATTAAATAGGTTGATGGACATTAGATTGTTTTATACGATCTAATGTCTTTTTTTAATCGTAATTACGCCTTTTTCATGAACAAATGTGAAAAAATAGTTAATTTATACCCTTTTGCTTGATTTAAACGGGGTATTTAGGTTTATAATGACTATAAGAATAAAAAGGAGGTAGTTAATAATAATTGTATTATTAGTCGATGAAACTTAATAATACACAGAGTTAGCTAAAACCACCTAAATAAACTAAGGAGTGATGCGTTTATGTATCAAGATTTAAATGGCAAAGTTGCTGTAATTACTGGTGGATCAAAGGGTATTGGGACAGCAATTTCAGAACGTTTAGGTAAAGAAAAAATGAAGGTTGTCGTGAATTACCATTCAGATGAAGCTGGAGCCAATCAAGCTGTCGAAGCTGTTAAAGCTGCTGGTGGTGATGGAATTGCTGTTCAAGCAAATGTCGGTAGTGAAGAAGGCGTTCAAAAGCTTGTTGATGTTGCCTTATCTGAATATGGTACATTAGATCTTTGGATTAATAATGCTGGTATGGAAAATCAATGTGAAACACACAAATTACCATTAGAAGATTGGGAACGTGTGATTAACGTTAACTTAACTGGTGTCTTTTTAGGGACTAAAGCCGCGCTAAGTTACTTTGTTGAAAACAATAAAAAAGGTAATATTATCAATATTTCATCAGTGCATGAACAAATTCCTTGGCCAACTTTTGCACACTATTCTGCTTCAAAAGGTGGGGTTAAGTTATTAACTGAAACAGTCGCAATGGAATATGCTAATCGCAATATTCGTGTGAATAATATTGGACCTGGGGCAATTAAAACACCAATCAATGCTGAAAAATTTGCTGATCCAGAACAATTACAAACAACTAAAGAAACTATTCCAATGCAACGAATTGGAAATCCAGAAGAAGTCGCTGCTGCTGCTGCATGGTTAGCATCAGATGAAGCTAGTTACGTGACTGGTATTACGTTGTTTGTTGATGGTGGAATGACGTTGTATCCTGCATTCCAAGGTGGCAAAGGTTAAAATAAACTAGATAAGAAGTATGATATGCTCGTTACTATAATCCTCTTTTTAATTGTGGTAGAATTGGGAGACGTGTCAGATGATTGTAAATAATTTGATTGGGCTAACCTATTGATTAATCGGGGTAGCGACATAGTCGTTTGGTATTAACAAATTTAGGAGAGATTATAGAATGACAAAAGACAATACATTACCCACAAAAGAATTGTCCGCTTATATCCATATTCCGTTTTGCGAGCATATCTGTTTTTATTGTGATTTTAATAAAGTTTTTATTGAAGGGCAACCAGTTGATGAGTATATTCAAGCATTGATTAAAGAGACAAGATTATTGCGGGAAGCTCATCCAGCTAGTGATACTCGAACGATTTATATTGGTGGTGGAACACCGACATCTTTATCTGCTAAACAACTAGATGTCTTATTAGCAGGAATTCGATCTGAGCTACCATTTGATGAGAAAAATGAATTTACGGTTGAAGCGAATCCTGGAGATTTAACACTTGATAAATTACGTGTTCTACAAAATTATGGTGTGAATCGTTTATCAATGGGAGTTCAAACCTTTGATGATCGCTTATTAAAGAAAATTGGGCGCAAGCACACCGCACAGGATGTTTTTGATACCATGGCTATTTTTGAGCAAGCTGATTTTAGAAACGTCAGTATTGATTTGATTTATGCTTTACCCAATCAAACAATGGAAAGCTTTAACGATACACTAGATAAGGCGTTAGCATTAGACTTACCACATTATTCATTGTACTCATTGATTTTAGAAAATAAAACAATGTTTTACAATTGGGCGCGACAAGGTCGGTTGCATTTACCAGGAATAGATGTCGAAGGTGACATGTTTGAGCGAGCAATCGAACGGATGACGGCAGCTGGTAAAGAACAATATGAAGTGAGCAATTTTGCACAACCTGGACATGAAAGCCAACATAATTTAGTGTATTGGAATAATGAAGAATATTATGGCTTAGGTGCCGGTGCAAGTGGCTATTTGAATGGTATCCGCTATAAAAATCATGGGCCAATTCAACATTATCTTGAGCCATTACGGCAAAATAGCTTGCCGGTCATTACTGAGGAAGTTTTGACTTTACAAAACAAGATGGAAGAAGAAATGTTCCTTGGTTTAAGAAAACGTCAAGGTGTATCAATGAGACATTTTGAAGAAAAATTCCAACAATCCTTTAATCAAATTTATGGCGAAACTGTTAAGCGTTTATTAGCAGAAGGATTACTTAATCAAGATGGTGATTGGCTAGCACTAAGCAATCAAGGTTTGATTTTAGGTAATAATGTATTTGAACAATTTTTATTAAGTAAATAATGAAAGTATTTGAAAACATATGAATTATTAGGCACCTACTAATAGTTATATGTTTTCTTTATTTCTACAGTTTAGTGTTAGTTCAAGAGTTGTCTCAATGCCTTACACAGAGCAGAAATATGCGGTTATTTGAACTTTTAGCACTCTTTGCTATTGAGTGCTAAAAAAATGAGTAATATCTATTGACATTTATTTTAATAGTTGGTATATTAATAAATGTAGTTAGCACTTAGATTTAAAGAGTGCTAAAAAGAAGGTGATATTAGTGCTCAGTGACAGACAACTTGCAATTTTTAAACTACTCGTTGACTTATATACTGAAACCGAAATGCCTGTTGGCTCTAACACATTAATGAAAAATGGTATTAACGCGAGCTCCGCGACCATTCGAAATGAGTTAGTTAGATTGGAAGATATGAGGTTAATCCAAAAAGTACACTCCTCATCGGGTCGAATGCCATCGATTGAAGGCTATCGTTTTTATGTTGACTACTTATTGAAGCCAACAAATCCACCAGTTGACGAGCGATACGAGATTAAAAAGCTTTTGGATAGACCGTACAATGCCACAGATGAGATTCTTGCTTTATCGGCGGAAATATTATCGGATTTGACTAACTACACTGCTTTTTCATTAGGTCCTGATGTTAAGGACAAGCGATTGACAGATTTTCGACTAATTCAATTAAATCGAAGTCAGCTTATAGCTATTTTAGTCACAGATAAGGGGTCAGTTGAAAGTCAAGTATTTGCAGTACCAGCGATGATTACGGTAGAAGATTTAGAAAAAATGACACGAGTGATTACTGAGCGTTTAGTTGGTAAGAGTTTAGTTACTGTTTATCAGCAATTACGAACAGAAATACCATTAGTATTACAGCGTTATTTTTCTAATTCATCTGATATGCTTGCTTTATTTGGTCACGTTTTTCATCAATTATTTGATGAAGATGTCTACATCAGCGGCGGAATGAATTTGCTTGACACAACTGATATGACCAATGTGGAACAGTTTAAGTCACTCTATTCCTTTTTGAATGACCGTGAGCAAATAACTGAACTCATTTTACCGAGTCAGTCTAATCAAGCTATTCGGATTGGGGATGAGTTAGGTAACCTACTATTAAAAGATATGAGTTTAATCACGGCGACCTATCATGTCACTAATCACGGTAGTGGTGTCATCGCATTACTTGGCCCGACGACAATGTCCTATTCACGATTGTTAGGATTAATTGATACTTTAACCGTTGAAGTATCGGGCCAATTAGAAACGTATTATCGAAATTTAGATATGTCGTAAAATAACCCGTTAATAGAAAGGAGATGGCTGAAGTTGAGTAAAGAAAAAACAACAAATCATCAAGAAGACGTAATGAAAGAAGAAGTGTCTGAAGAAAAGTGTGGTTGCCAATCTGAAAATTGTTGTCAACACAATCAAGATGATCATGTAAGCAACAATGACGAATCAGTTGAAATTAATCAAGTAGCAGAATTAACAGAACAGCTACAAGAAATGGAAGATAAGTTTTTACGTGCACAGGCCGAAATGGCTAATATGCGTAATCGCAATCGTAAGGAGCGCGAAGAAGCAGCAAAATATCGTGCACAAGATTTAGCTAAAGATTTACTACCAGCGTTAGATAACTTGGATCGTGCATTAGCTATTGAAGTAACTGATGATCACGGTGAAAGCATGAAAAAAGGTATTGAGATGGTTCGCGAGAGCATCCTACACGCCCTAAAAGAAGCCAATGTTGAAGAAATTGAGGCTATGGGTCATCCATTTGATCCTAACTTGCATCAAGCTGTCCAAACAGTACCAGCTGAAGATGGCCAAGATTCTGATGTAATTGTGCAAGTCTTGCAAAAAGGATATAAATTAAATGATCGTATTTTACGACCAACGATGGTTGTTGTGTCGCAATAAATTAAATAGATTAACTACATAAAATAATAAACTTAAAGAGTAAAGGGGATAATATATATGTCTAAAATTATTGGAATTGACTTAGGAACTACTAACTCTGCTGTATCTGTTTTAGAAGGTGGAGAAGCAAAAATCATTACTAATCCTGAAGGTAACCGTACGACTCCTTCAGTTGTAGCTTTTAAAAATGGTGAAATTCAAGTTGGTGAGGTTGCTAAGCGTCAAGCAGTAACTAACCCAAATACAATTTCTTCTATTAAACGTTATATGGGAGAAGCTGGCTATAAAGTTGAAGCTGACGGCAAAAGCTATACACCTCAAGAAATTTCAGCGATGATTTTACAATATTTAAAAGGATTTGCTGAAGATTATTTAGGAGAAAAAGTTGATAAAGCAGTTATTACTGTACCAGCTTATTTCAATGATGCACAACGTCAAGCAACTAAAGATGCTGGTAAAATTGCTGGTTTAGAAGTTGAACGTATCGTGAATGAACCAACAGCTGCAGCGTTGGCTTATGGTTTAGATAAAACTGACCGTGAAGAAAAAGTTTTAGTATTTGACTTAGGTGGGGGTACATTTGACGTATCAATTCTTGAACTAGGTGATGGCGTATTTGATGTTATGTCTACAGCTGGTGACAACAACTTAGGTGGAGATGATTTTGATGAAAAAATCATTAGCTTCTTAGTTGATGAATTCAAGAAAGATAACGGTATTGACTTATCTAAAGATAAAATGGCTGTACAACGTTTGAAAGATGCAGCTGAAAAAGCTAAAAAAGATTTATCAGGTGTAACAAGTACACAAATTAGCTTACCATTTATTACAGCTGGAGAAGCTGGACCACTTCACTTAGAAGTAACTCTAACTCGTGCTAAATTTGATGAATTAACATCTGACTTAGTTGAACGTACTAAAATTCCTGTACGTCAAGCAATTAAAGACGCTGGTATCACTGTTTCTGAAATTGATGAAGTTATCTTAGTTGGTGGATCAACACGTATTCCTGCAGTTGTTGAGGCAGTACGTAAAGAAACTAACAAAGAACCAAACAAATCAGTTAACCCGGATGAAGTAGTAGCAATGGGAGCTGCAATCCAAGGTGGCGTTATTTCTGGTGATGTGAAGGATGTTGTTTTATTAGATGTAACTCCATTATCATTAGGTATTGAAACAATGGGCGGCGTATTTACTAAGTTAATTGATCGTAATACAACGATCCCAACAAGTAAATCACAAGTATTCTCAACAGCTGCTGATAATCAACCTGCTGTAGATATTCATGTTTTACAAGGTGAACGACCAATGGCTGCGGATAACAAAACATTAGGACGTTTCCAATTAACTGATATTCCTGCTGCTCCTCGTGGTGTACCACAAATTGAAGTATCATTTGATATTGATAAAAATGGTATCGTAAATGTTCGTGCAAAAGATTTAGGTACACAAAAAGAACAAACTATTACAATTAAATCTTCTTCAGGTTTATCAGATGAAGAAATTGAAAAAATGGTTAAAGATGCTGAAGCCAATGCTGAAGCAGATAAAGCACGTAAAGAAGAAGTTGATTTACGTAACGATGTTGATGCTTTGTTATTCTCAGTTGATAAAACTTTAGGCGAATTAGAAGGTAAAGTTGACGCAGAAGAAGTGAAAAAAGCTGAAGCTGCAAGAGACGAGTTAAAAGCTGCTGTTGAAGCAAATAACATCGAAGAAATGAAAACAAAACGTGATGCATTAAACGAAATCGTTCAAGCATTGACTGTTAAATTATATGAACAAGCTGCGCAACAACAAGCAGAAGCTAATCCAGAACAAGCTGAAACTGGTGCAGATGATGTTGTCGATGCTGATTTTGAAGAAATCAATGATGATGACAAAAAATAAGGCATAAGTGCATAGTATAAGAGAAAGCCAAAGCATTGAGCTTTTGGCTTTTCTTTTCTTGATTTTTGCATGAAATGCTATCGAATAAATCAATTTTATGATATGATTTATTGGACTAAGATACATCTTTAAATGGAGGGTAAGATACTATGGCAAAAAGGGATTTTTATGATGTTTTAGGCGTATCTAAAACAGCAAGTGAAGATGAAATAAAAAAAGCGTATCGTAAATTATCCAAAAAATACCATCCAGACATTAACAAAGAGGCCGACGCAGAAAATAAGTTTAAAGAAATATCTGAAGCTTTTGAAGTCTTAAGTGATCCCCAAAAACGTGCAGCCTATGATCAGTATGGTCATTCAAGTACGGATCCTAATTTTGGTGCTGGTGGTGGATTCGGTGGCGGATTTAGTGATTTTGGTGGCGGCGGTTTTGGTGGTTTTGAAGATATTTTCGAATCTTTCTTTGGTGGCGGAGGCGGTCGTTCTAATTCAGCCACAGCTGCGAGACAAGGATCTGATTTACAGTACACACTTGATTTGACTTTTAATGAAGCTATTTTTGGTTTAGAAAAAAATATTCGTTACAATCGTGAAGATGAATGTGTGACATGTGGTGGATCTGGTGCTAAACCAGGAACTCATCCTGAAACTTGTCCAAAATGTCAAGGTGCGGGTTCAATTAATGTTGAACGTCAAACACCACTAGGTCGGATGATGAGCCGTCAAACTTGTGATGAGTGTCATGGAACTGGTAAAATTATCAAAGAAAAATGTGAAACATGTCATGGCTCTGGTCGAATGATGAAGTCACATTCTGTAAAAGTAACCGTTCCTGCGGGTGTTGAAAGTGGACAACAAATGCGTTTAGCAGGCCAAGGTGAAGCAGGATACAATGGTGGACCTTATGGTGATTTATTTGTTATTTTCAGAGTAGAAGAAAGTCCGATTTTTGAACGTGATGGTTCTGAAATTTACTACAATCAAAAGATTTCATTTGCTCAAGCAACTCTAGGTGATGAAGTTGAAGTACCGACAGTTCATGGACGAGTAAAACTGAAAATACCTGCTGGAACACAAACCGGAACGACTTTCCGTTTGAAAGGTAAAGGTGCACCACGTTTGCGTGGTAATAGTAACGGTGATCAACATGTCACTGTGACGATTGAAACACCAACTGATTTAAATGATGCTCAAAAACAAGCGCTACGTGATTTTGTTATTGCAAGTGGCGGTAAAGCGGTGGTTGAGCAAGAAGAAGGTTTTTTCGATAAAATGAAAGATGCTTTCGGTGGAAAAAAACGTAAATAACTAAGTGAATAAGTTTGTAGCAAGGGATTGTCAATTAATCTATTGCTACAAGCTTATTTTTACTTGAAAAACAATTGAAAACTAGTTACACTGGATTACAGATTGTAATAATTACGTATTAGAGGAGATTACCATGAAAAAAATACTATCATTTATCGGTTTATTGTCAGTGCTATTTCTAGTTACTGCTTGCGGGAGTAAAAACGCACAGCAAGACACAAAAACAAGCTCAGATAAGAAGTTAAAAATCATCACAACATTTTATCCAATGTATGATTTTACTAAGCAGGTTGTTGGAGATGATGCAGATGTATCAATGTTAATTGAAGCCGGTGTTGAACCGCATGATTATGAACCAAGTGCAAAAGATATGGCGAAGATTCAAGAAGCTGATGTCTTTGTTTATAATTCAAATGAGATGGAGACTTGGGTAGGAGCGGTTTTAAAAAATATCGATACTGATAAAGTGCAAATCATCGAAGCATCTAAAGGTATTAAGTTGCTTGATGGTCAACATGAAGAAGAAGGAGATGAGCATGAAGGGCATGACCATGCTTATGATCCACATGTCTGGCTAGACCCAGTTTTAGCTAAACAAGAAGTAGCGACTATTACAGCTAATTTAACAGATAAATTTCCTGATAAAAAAGCGAATTTTGAAAAAAATAGTCAAGACTATCAAAAAAACTGGAAGGATTAAATGATGATTATGTTTCAGCTTTTAAAGGGGCAACCACGCGTAAATTTGTGACACAGCATCAAGCATTTTCTTATTTGGCACATCAGTATGATTTGACACAAATACCAATCTCTGGGTTGAATCCCGATCAAGAACCAACACCAAAAGAATTAAAGCAAATTGAAGATTTAGTTAAAAAAGAACAAGTCTCAATTATTTATGTTGAAAACATTGGCTCTGCTAAAATTGCTAAAACAATATCCTCAGCAACTGGAGCAGAACTCAAAGTGCTAAATCCTTTAGAAAGTTTATCAAAAAAAGATCAAGAAGCTGGGCAAGATTATTTGTCAGTGATGAAAGAAAATCTTAATATGTTAAAATTAACAATTAAATAATTGACTAGTCAAACTAAAATAAATCGATTGTTTTTTGGTTAATCTGATGTTGAAACTTATATTTTTGTTGGAAATACTGTATAATGGTAAAGAATACTTTTTTTAATACATTAGGAGGTAAGTTAATGACAAAACAACAAATCGGCGTTGTCGGTATGGCCGTTATGGGCAAGAATTTGGCTTTAAACATTGAAAGTAGAGGGTACAGTGTGGCTATTTTCAACCGTTCGGCTTCGAAAACGGAAGAAGTCATTAAGGAGCATGCTGATAAAAATTTAGTGGCAACTTATACAATTGAAGAGTTTGTTAATTCGTTAGAAAGACCTAGAAGAATTATGTTGATGGTTAAAGCAGGAAAACCAACTGATATGACGATTCAAGCTTTACTTCCTTATTTAGATAAAGGCGATATTTTAATTGATGGTGGAAATACATTCTTTAAAGATACTATTCGTCGGAATGAAGAGTTAGCTGACTCTGGTATTAACTTTATCGGAACTGGTGTTTCTGGTGGTGAAGAAGGCGCATTAAAAGGACCTGCTATGATGCCTGGTGGACAGCGTGAAGCGTATGACTTAGTAGCACCAATCTTTACTGAAATGGCAGCAAAAGCCAATGATGGCGAACCTTGTGTGACTTATATTGGTCCTAATGGTGCTGGCCACTATGTCAAAATGGTACATAATGGGATCGAGTATGGTGATATGCAATTGATTGCAGAATCTTACGATATCTTAACACGTGTTTTAGGCTTATCTGTTGATGAAGCAGCAGCCATTTTTACAGAGTGGAATCTTGGCGAATTAGATAGCTATTTGATTGAAATCACAGCTGATTTATTAACTCGTAAAGACGATTTAGGAACTGGTAAACCAATCGTTGACGTTATTTTAGATGCGGCGGGTAATAAAGGAACTGGTAAATGGACAAGTCAAAATGCTTTAGATTTAGGAACACCATTGCCATTGATTACAGAATCTGTTTTTGCTCGCTATATTTCTGCTCTTAAAGAGGAACGTGTTGCGGCTAGCAAGGTAATTCCACAATTTGAAGCCCCACAATTTACAGGGGATAAGCAAGCGATGATTGAAAAAATTCGTCAAGCGTTATATTTTAGTAAAATCATGAGCTACGCCCAAGGCTTCGCACAAATGCGAATGGCAAGCGAAGAGTACCAATGGGATTTAAATTATGGTGAGATTGCAAAGATTTTCCGTGCTGGTTGTATTATTCGGGCGCAATTTTTACAAAAAATTACTGAAGCCTATGAACGTAATCCTAAATTGAAGAATTTATTATTAGATGAGTATTTCTTATCAATTACGACAGATTATCAACAAGCTGTTCGTGATGTTGTTTCATTAGCAGTACAATCTGGTGTGCCAAGTCCGACATTCTCATCAGCGATTGCCTACTATGATTCATATCGTACAGCTGATTTACCGGCTAATATTATTCAAGCTCAAAGAGATTACTTTGGTGCGCATACTTATTTACGTAAAGATCGTGAAGGTGTATTCCATTACGATTGGTACGGTGAAACAAAATAGTTAGTATTGAGAAGCTCTCAATCTGATAAGGTTGAGAGCTTTATTATGCAGTCATAACCAAAAGTTACAACCTAATTTAAACATTTACGTAGCTTTTTTATTAAGATATCGTTATAATGATTAGGTAATGATTAATTACTGATGGAAAAAAGTAGAAAGGCATGTGTCTTTATGTCAAATAAAATTTTAATTATTGAAGATGAAAAAAACCTAGCACGCTTTGTTGAGCTAGAATTAAAACACGAAGGTTACGAAACAGAAGTGCACTATAATGGACGGACAGGACTAGAGGCTGCTGTTGAGGGTGATTGGGAGGCAATTTTATTAGACCTAATGCTACCTGAATTAAACGGGCTTGAAGTATGCCGTCGCATTCGCCAAGTTAAAAATACACCGATTATTATGATGACAGCTCGAGATTCAGTTATCGATCGTGTCTCAGGATTAGATCATGGAGCAGATGACTATATCGTTAAGCCGTTTGCGATTGAAGAATTATTAGCGCGTTTACGGGCATTATTACGCCGAATTGATATTGAGGGCGATAAAAATGTAACGAAGCAAACCACATTGACTTATCGCGATTTAACAATTGAAAAAGAAAATCGTGTTGTACGCCGTGGCGATGAAATTATTGAGTTAACCAAACGTGAATATGAGCTTTTACTAATTTTAATGGAAAATATTAATGTGGTTTTATCACGTGATGTGCTTTTAAATAAAGTTTGGGGTTACGAAATTGAAGTCGAAACTAATGTTGTGGATGTTTACATTCGTTACTTACGTAATAAAATTGATGTAGCTGGTGAAGATAGTTATATCCAGACTGTTCGTGGTACTGGGTATGTGATGCGCTCATGAAAGCTCGCATTAAGAAATTAAGAGAGTCATCAAAATTTTCGTTTAAATCAATCACACTAAAATGGACATTGCTAACTGCTTTGTCCATTTCTGTCTTATTTACCGCGTTTGGTTTTGTGACGTATCAGATTACAAGTAAAGTAATTGTTAACCAAGAAGAAGCTAATTTTAATCGGACGATGGATGAAATTGTTTCCCGCTTAGGTCGATCACGTGATCCATTGACGCTAAGTAGCTCGGTTTTTTATCTTAAAGAAACTGCTGGGGACTTTTTAGGGAATAAATACTATGACCGTGAAACGTTAGAGTCGAATTTAATGAATCTAAATAGTTTTATTTCTGAGTTATCACAGCCTGAGTTAAATGTCAAAATTTATAGTGATGAAGGTGTCGTTTTATTCGAAACAAAGAATTTTTATTTACCATTCGATGTTGAGGGTCAAAGAAAAATGATGATTGAAACATTTAACAATCGGACAGGAATCTTAATGACACGACCAATTTATTCGCATGAAGGAGATGATTTAGTTGGTTACGCTCAAGGCTTTTTTGAGTTGACGAATTATTATTCCATTCGGAAAAAATTATTAGAGACGTTAGTTGTGGTTAGCGTGGTTGGGATGTTTATCAGTTTAGTCGCTGGCTTTTTATTATCGACTTACTTTACATATCCTTTGCGTAAAATGGCGAAAACAATTAATAGTATTGAGGAAGCACCGCATACTGGTGTTAGGATGCCAGTGCCAAAAGCAGAAGATGAAATTGCTGATTTAGCGAAGGCTTTTAACAATATGTTGGAGCGTATGCAACGTTTTATACAACAACAGCAACAATTCGTCGAAGATGTGTCGCATGAATTACGGACACCTGTTGCTGTGATTGAAGGACACTTGAGCTTATTAAATCGCTGGGGTAAAGATGATCCTCAAGTCTTAGCTGAATCGCTAGATGCGTCTTTACAAGAGATTGTCAGAATGAAAAGTTTAGTACAAGAAATGCTTGATTTATCGCGAGCAGAGCAATCAGATTTTCATTACAAAGATAGAGTTTCTAACGCGAAAGAAGTTGTGCATACAACGGTTAACAACTTTCGGATGCTCTATCCAGAGTTTACGTTTAACTTAGACGATGATTTGTCTAAGGAGAAAGAAATCAAGATTTATCGGAATCATTTAGAGCAGATTTTGATTATTCTTTTAGATAATGCTGTAAAATATTCGACAGATCGCAAAGAAATTTTAATTTCTATGAGTTTGTCGTATAAGTATCTAGAAATTATGGTTCAAGATTTTGGTGAAGGTATCTCACCTGAAAACATTGAGCAAGTATTCAATCGTTTTTATCGAGTTGATAAAGCGCGAGCGCGTCATACTGGTGGTAATGGGTTAGGCCTATCAATTGCCTCACAATTAGTTGAAAATTATGATGGGAAAATGACGTTAAAAAGTGTTCTTAATCACGGATCTGCGTTTACGTTCTATATTCCTTTAAAACGAGATGGACTGGATGATACAACTGATAAGCAGCAAAATGAAGAGTCTCAATAAGTGAGGCTCTTTTTTCTCATAGTTCGTCAACAAACGTCTCATCTTGTGATATAATGTTATGGACTTAGTTTGACTATAAAAGGAGGGGTGACGGTGGAAATCGAAAAAACCAATCGCATGAATGCCTTATTTGAGTTCTATTCTACCCTGCTAACTGTAAAGCAAATGAATTATATTGAGTTATATTATGCTGATGATTATTCATTAAGTGAAATTGCTGAAGAATACGGTGTTAGTCGTCAAGCAGTTTATGATAATATTAAACGGACAGAAAAATTGCTCGAAGAATATGAGCGAAAGCTACATCTATATTCAAATTATGTAGTACGCAGTGAGCTCATTCAAGTAATTAAAGAAAAACTTGTTAATGAACCGAACGATACAACAGCAATCAGTGAATTGTTGGACCGGATTCAAGAAATAGAAGAAGATTAAAAAGATTAGGAGTACGATAATATGGCTTTTGAGAGTTTAACAGACCGCTTACAGGTCGCAATGAGTAAGTTAAAGAAAAAAGGAACAGTTAGAGAAGAAGACGTAAAAGAAATGATGCGTGAGATACGTTTGGCTTTGCTAGAGGCCGATGTTAACTTACAAGTGGTTCGTGGTTTTACCAAACGTGTTGGTGAACGTGCGGTTGGTGTTGAGATTTTAGAGTCGTTAAACCCGACACAACAAATTGTTAAAGTGGTTGACGAAGAATTAACTAAAGTATTGGGTTCAGAAGTGTCTGAATTAAATAAATCACCAAAAATTCCAACTGTTGTGATGATGGTCGGTTTACAAGGTGCTGGTAAAACGACGTTTGTTGGTAAATTATCTAATTTCTTAAAGAAAAATGAAAACGCACGCCCATTATTAATTGGGGCCGATGTTTATCGTCCGGCAGCGATTGATCAATTAAAAGTTATTGGTCAACAACTAGATATTCCTGTTTTTGAGCTAGGGACAGATGTTAATCCAGTTGAGATTGTGAAACAAGGTTTAGAACAAGCCAAACAAAATAAAAATGACTATGTCTTTATTGATACGGCTGGTCGTTTACATATTGATGAAGCACTGATGGGTGAGTTACAACAGATTAAAGAATATGCTCACCCAGATGAAATCCTATTAACCGTTGATGCAATGACTGGACAAGATGCGGTAACTGTATCACAAAGTTTTAACGAACAATTAGATGTGACAGGAATTGTGTTAACAAAATTAGATGGTGATACTCGTGGTGGGGCTGCACTATCTATTCGTGCAGTAACAGGTAAACCAATTAAATTTATCGGGACTGGTGAAAAACTAACCGATGTTGAGAAATTCCACCCTGACCGGATGTCTAGTCGAATTTTAGGTATGGGTGATATGTTGACCTTGATTGAAAAGGCACAACGTGAATACGATGATGAGCAAGCAGAAGAACTTGCGAAGAAAATGCGTGAAAACAGTTTTAACTTCAATGATTTTATTGAGCAATTAGACCAAGTAATGAACATGGGACCCTTGGAAGATTTACTAAAAATGATTCCTGGGATGAATAATGTGCCAGGATTAGATAATTTACAAGTAGATCCAAAAGATGTTGCTCGCAAAAAAGCTATTGTGTTTTCTATGACGCCTGCTGAGCGCGAAAATCCAGATTTATTAAACCCAAGTCGTCGCCGCCGAATTGCTGCTGGTTCTGGTAACAGTGTTGTTGAAGTTAACCGGATGATTAAGCAATTTAACGAATCGCGAAAAATGATGCAACAAATGACAAAAGGCAATATGCCAGCTGGCATGGAAAATATGTTTGGCAATGGTGTACAAGGAAAACTTGGGAAAATGGCGATGAATCGCATGATGAAGAAAAATAAGAAAAAAGTTAAAAAGAATAAAAAAAATAAGAAGAAAAAATAGATAACACAAAGAGGTTGCTATATCGCGAGATGTGGCATCTTCTTTTTATTATGACAAATAAAAAGACAAAGGGAGTGATATATATGAAACTGGCTATTTTAGGATTTAGTGGTAGTGGAAAATCGACGTTAGCCAAGCAGTTGGGCTCTTTTTATCAAATACCTGTTCTTCATCTAGATACCATCCAATTTCAACCGAACTGGGTAATACGTGAAAAAGAGGAAGGGCAACAATTAGTTAAAGAGTTTATGACAATATATGATAGTTGGGTAATCGACGGTAACTATACAGGTTTTTATCAGCAAGAACGTTTAGACATGGCTGACGAGATTATCTATTTAAATTTTTCTCGTTTGCGTTGTCTCATGCGTGTGCTAAATCGTTACCGACAAAATAAAGGCAAAACACGTTCAGACATGGCAGATGGATGTATCGAAAAAATAGATTGGCCATTTATTTGGTGGGTTTTAGCCAAAGGACGTAGTCGTAGTCGTCGCAAGCATTACAAACTAGTTGGCCGGGACTATTCCGATAAATTTATCGAATTAAAAAATCCTCGACAAGTCAGTTTGTGGCTGACAAGTCGAGGAATAGACGTTTAATCGGCTACATGTGCCATTCTTCACGTAAGACTCCATAGCGGATGGAATCATAGTAAGTATCATTCACGACACGTACTTTACGAATCCGTGCTTCTTGTGTCATATTGAGCTTTTCACCAATTGCCATCATGCCTTTATTGCCAGACCAAGTAGTAAAGCCAACTCGAGTAATTGTAGGCAATTTGTTAAAAAGGTAAGAAATCCAGTGTTTAATAGCGGTTTCACCAATGCCTAAATTCCAAAAGCGACTATCGTAAATACAAATCCCAATTTCTAACCAATGCTTCATGGCACCATCATCCCAATAAGCGAAGACTTGACCGACTAATTGATGTTTGTATTCAATGATAGCGGTTAAAGGTGAGTTAACAAAATAGGCATGGGCTTCATGTTTGTAAGAGCCTAATTCTAGAATTGGATCGTTAAAGTAAGGACCATTCCATTTCATCCATTCTAAGTCATTTTGATAAGTTAGCTCCCACATAGGTTGGATGTCCATTGTACGATAAGGTTTTAAGTGTAATTCTTGATTAATTTTAATCATATGATAGCTCCTTAAAAATTAATAAACAAAATTGTTTAGATAGACCATGATATTTGAGCGTTTTAGATGAAAAACACTAGTTATCTTCTTTTTTATTGTAAGGGAAGATGAAAAAAATGTACACTATAATTAATGATAAATGAGAATGGAGACTAAAAATGATTAAAGATGCGACTTACTATGCTCAACTAATTAAAACTGGTCAATTGTCACCGAGTGAATTACTAACGGAAACTCTCAAAAGAGCGCATAAGATGGAAGCGTTAAATGCGTTTGTTGAACTTAATCCTGAATTAGCTTTTGCACAATTAAACCAAAAAATGCTCTCATCAGCTAACCAGCCTTTTTATGGTGTCCCATTTGCCTTAAAAGATTTAGGTCAGGCCAAAAAGGGATTCAAGCAAACAGTTGGTTCACGATTATTTAGGGAGGTTCGGGCAAATGAAACCAATCATTACGTTCAAAAAAATTGAAACAGCGGGCTTTATACCGTTTGGTGTAACGACAAGCCCAGAATATGGATTTAAAAATATTACTGATGCTACGATTTATGGTCCCACACGTAATGCGTGGAACCTAGATTATTTTTCAGGTGGCAGTAGTGGTGGGGCTGCTAGTGTAGTGGCTTCGGGTATTTCACCAATCGCTGGCGCAAGTGATGGCGGTGGTTCGATCCGTATTCCTGCAAGTTTTAGTGGTTTAATTGGTTTGAAACCGAGTCGTGGAGCGATTAGTAATGGACCTAATAGCTGGCGTGACTGGCAAGGAGCATCGGTCAATTTTGTACTAGGTGTTTCGATGCGTGATATGGCAACTTTACTACCTTTGATGGCTCCAGACAGTCAGATCTCGCCATTTATCATGCCACGTCCGCGTTTACCTAAAGAAAATCGTCCACTTAAAATAGCTGTTTGTTGGGAATCTCCAATTGGCAATCCAGTCTCAGAAGATGCAAAAATGGCGGTGAAAAATGCGGTTAAATTTTTAGAGAAAGCTGGTCATTCAGTTGAATTGATTGATTATCCCATTAATGGAACGCAGTTAATTCGTAGTTACTATCAAATGAATGGTGGCGAGACGGCTAGTATGATGGCTGATATTAGTCAGGCATTAAATCGTCCTCTAACACGTCAAGATATGGAGTTAATGACTTGGACAATTTATCAGTATGGTCTAAAATTATCAGCAGCCGATTATGTTTCCTCTTTTCAAGTTTGGGATGATGCAACAGCCATTATGGAGACTCTATTTGACGACTATGATTTATTTTTATCACCAACAGCGACAACAACGGCTCCTTTAATTACAACTGATTTGCAAAGTGATAAGATTCGTCAAGCGATGTTAGGAGCAGCCGAATTAACTAAATTAGAGTTAGCTGAATTAGTTTATAACATGTTTGAAAAAAGTTTATGGTTGACACCTTATACACAATTAGCTAATTTAACAGGTCAACCCGCGATTAGTTTACCAACCCATATAGCTGACAACGGCTTACCGATAGGGATTCAACTGATGGCTGCAAAGGGAAATGATCAGTTATTAATTGATGTTGGACAAGCATTCGAAGCTGATCATCAATTCAAATTGCCACCATTTTATAAAAAAATTAACCTGTAAAGAAAAAACACTTTACATGGCATTTTAAATCTGTTAAACTATGTCTTGTGTTTAAGAAAAGAAATGTGGAGGTGCCTATATAATGGCAGTTAAAATTCGTTTAAAACGTATGGGTTCTAAAAAGAAACCTTTTTATCGTATGGTAGTAGCAGATTCTCGTTCACCTCGTGATGGACGTTACATTGAAGTTGTAGGAACTTACAACCCATTACTAAACCCAGCTGAAGTAAAAGTGAATGAAGAAGTTATTTTAGATTGGTTATCTAAAGGTGCACAACCTTCTGATACAGTACGTAACATTTTATCTCGTGAAGGTATTATGAAAAAACATCACGAAGCTAAATACACTAAAAAATAAGGTGGGATTTGAATGACTGATGTAAAAGATTTGGTATTAACCCTTGTCCGCCCGTTAGTTAATCATCCTGAGCAAGTCTCTATTGAAGTGACTCAATCTGAGCAATTCATGGAGTACAACCTTTCAGTAGCCCCTGATGATATTGGTCGAGTGATTGGTAAACAAGGGCGAGTAGTGAAAGCTATCCGCACAATCGTTTACAGTATTCGTACGGACGAACCGAAAAAAGTTCGTTTAAATATTTTAGAGCATGCTACAAGTGAAGAAGCGTAAAATGAAACAGATTACCACTGACATAGTTAGTAGTAATCTGTTTTTTGTTTGATTTTTGGTCATGGATATAGTTTCGTGATACAATATAAAATAAAAAAGTAAAAGTGAGGAATTTATCGATGACAGACTATTTAAATGTCGGTAAAATAGTGAACACACAAGGAATTAAAGGAGAAGTCCGCGTTATTTCACAAACGGATTTTGCTGATGAACGCTATAAAGTTGGCAATACATTGTACCTATTTCAAGATAAAAAACCGATGATGCCATTGACAATCAAGTCACATCGCAAACATAAAAACTTTGATATCTTGAGTTTTGACAATCACCCATGGATTAACGATGTGGAACATTATCGTGATGGAATCTTAAAAGTCGCTATGACGGATTTAACTGAGCTACCTGCGAATGAATTTTACTATCACGAAATCATTGGTGCAAACGTTTTTGAAGAAGATGGTACTCATTTAGGAACTATCAAAGAAATTTTGTCTCCAGGAGCTAATGATGTGTGGGTTATCCAACAACCAGCGAAAAATCAGAAAGATATTTTAATTCCCTATATTGAATCAGTTGTGCTGTCTGTTGATGCAGCCAATCAAAAAGTCGTGGTTGAGATACCAGAAGGGCTGATAGATTAATGAGAATTGATGTATTAACGCTATTTCCTCGAATGTTTGACGGACCCATGACCGAATCAATCATTGGCAAGGCTGTTGAGAAAAATTTACTGGATATCCACGTAAAAAACTTCCGAGATTACTCAACGAATAAACATCAACAAGTCGATGATTATCCTTATGGGGGTGGCGCTGGAATGTTACTGAAAGTACAACCAATTGCTGATGCTTTAGCAGCAATTAAAACAGAAACATCAGGACAGACGCAACGCGTGATTTTATTAGATCCAGCTGGTAAGCCATTCAATCAAACGATGGCTGAAGAATTTGCTACAGAAGAAAATTTAGTTTTTATTTGCGGTCATTATGAAGGTTATGATGAACGAATTCGTTCGCTAGTGACGGATGAAGTATCCTTAGGAGATTACGTTTTAACTGGTGGTGAATTAGGCGCAATGGTGATGATTGACGCGACCGTACGCTTATTACCTGAGGTGTTAGGCAATAATGAGTCGGCTAAAGGAGATTCTCATTCTACGGGCTTGTTAGAACACCCACAGTACACGCGACCAGCTAATTACGAAGGACTAGAAGTACCAAGTGTGTTAACTAATGGGAATCATAAGTTGATTGCGGAATGGCAATTAAAAGAGTCTTTACGTCGCACTTTGTTACGTCGACCAGATATGCTAGAAAAAATCGACTTAACAGATGAGATGGAAAAACTATTGTTAGAAATTAAAAAAGAAGAAGGCCTTTTGTAAAGAAATAAGTCTTTACATACGTTTTTCTTTATGTTAAGATAATTTGGTGAGTGAAGAGCTCATCTATTACGATACTCCGCTGTGTGAGATAATTTCATATGAGTATTTTGGAATAAGGAGAATGTGGAAATGAATCCATTAATCGAAGCAATTACAAACGAACAATTACGTTCTGATATCCCAGACTTTAGACCAGGGGACACTGTACGTGTACACGCTAAAGTTGTTGAGGGAACTCGTGAACGTATCCAGTTATTTGAAGGTGTTGTTATCAAACGCCGTGGAGCTGGAATCAGCGAAACTTATACAGTACGTAAAATCTCTAATGGTGTTGGTGTGGAACGTACATTCCCATTACATACACCACGTGTTGCTCAAATCGAAGTAATCCGTCATGGTAAAGTACGTCGTGCTAAACTTTACTACTTACGTGCATTACATGGTAAAGCAGCAAGAATCAAAGAAGTACGTCGTTAATCATTCAATATTAAGACGAAAAAAACCTCTGAGAAATCAGAGGTTTCAGATTGAAGACAAACCAGTTGCTCATAAAGGGTAATTGGTTTGTTTTTTTGTATCTTATCATTATTTTTGATAAAATTCCCAAAATAGATAAAAAAATAGAGCCCTTCAGGTCTCTTAATTTAAGCATTTTTGCTAATTTTTTAATGTTAAGGCATGCGAAAGTGAGCCCAATTTTCATGTGCATTTTTTCTTTCCCAATTAAATTAGTGTAACGTAAGCCATGAAATTCTTTTGCCGTTCCAAATAATCGCTCAATTGTTTGTTTTCGATTATTATATATAGCTTTCATTCCAAGGGAATGACGTATGTCTTCACAACGTTCCATATCATTTTCCCATAAATGTCGTTGAATTAATTTCCTCTTTTCTTTTGACTCAGTACAATAGGCAATCAAAGGGCATTGACTACAATCAGACGTATTACTTTTGTATTCACGATATCCGTCTCTGTTAGTTGTTGTATAGCTTAAAATTTTCACATTAGGGCAGATATATTGATCGTAGTATTCATCGTAAACATAATCATGTTTTTTATAAAATCCTTTTTTGGTCATAGGTCTTTTATATGGAAAAATAGGTGTTAAATTATTTTGAAATAATAAATGGGCTATACCAGGTGTTTTGTATCCAGCGTCCATTACTAATTTATCTAAGGTAAAGTGACTTTGTAATTTATTATAGATATCGATGAATGTCCGACTATCATGTTGATTACCAGGATGAGTTGTATATCCTAAAACCCAACCATTCTTGTCACATGCTACTTGTGCAGCATAAGCAAAAACCTGTTTATGCTCTCCTTTATGGAACCAACCACTCTCATCATCTGTTTTACTAATTTTTTTATGTTTTACCTGATTTTCACTTTCCTCTCTTCTTTTTAAGGGCTTTTTTAATCTTTTTTCTCTATCTATTTCAACTTCTTTTTGTAGTGATTCCACATAAAAAAGAGTTTCTTCAGTAACTTCGTTACTTTCATATTTTTTATTATTTGCATGTGCTTTTATATGAGTACCATCAATAAATACTTCAGAAGTATCCACTAATTCAGCTTCAATACACTGTTCTAATATGCCGTAAAATATTTGTTCAAAGATATCTGTACCACGAAATCTTCTAGAATAATTTTTGCCAAAGGTTGAGAAGTGAGGAACAGCATCTTCGATATCCAAACCTAAAAACCAGCGATAAGCCATGTTAACCTCAACATCTTTAATAGTTTGTCTCATACTTTTTATACCATAAAGATACTGAATCAACGGAAGTTTAATTAATAGAACCGGATCTATACTAGGGCGGCCATTTGATTCATCGTATTTATCTTCAACTAACTTATAAATAAAATTAAAATCTACATATTTATCAATATCTCTTAATAGATGTTCCTTGGGAACTAAATCTTCTAGAGAATAAAAACCAATTTGATTACGTTTGCTCATATCTTGTTTTTTTAGCATGGAAGCAACTCCTTTTCTCTATTTTACCAAGAAAAAAAGACAAAGTATCAAATTTTTGATACTTTGTCTACAGTCTGAAACCTCTGAGAAATCAGAGGTTTTTTTGTGTCTAATTGTACAACTCAATATTTGTTTCATGTCGCAACGACTGTCTTATTTTGAGACAGTCGTTGTCCTAATTTGTATGATGACTTAGAGCATAGTCGCTTGTTTACTACTTTTTTATTTGGCATATTTTTTGCATAGTAGTTAAATGACCGATAGTAATTTGGTTAGATTAACAACTTAGAGGAGAATGACATATGAAAAAAGTGGCAGTTGTGACAGGGTCAGCTGGTGGATTAGGCAAAGGAATCGCAGAAAGATTGGCTAGAGATGGTTTTAGCATTGTGTTACATGATATTAATAGTCAAAAATTAGCAGAAACAGTGGAAGAATTTAAAACAAATGGATTTGAAACAATTGGAGTGACTGGTGATGTTTCTAAAAAAGTTGATCAAGAATCTTTAATCACTCAAGCAGTTGAAACATTTGGTCGATTAGATGTGTTAGTTAATAATGCGGGTGTAGATGCTGTCACCCCGTTATTAGACATTACAGAAAAAGAGTTACAAACAATTTTTAACATTAATGTGAATGGTACAGTATTTGGAACACAAGCAGCAGCAACTCAATTCATCAAACAAGGTGAGAAGGGAAAAATCATTAACGCTTGTAGTATTGCTGGTCATGAATCGTATGATATGCTTGGGACGTATTGTGCATCTAAACACGCAGTACGTTCATTTACACACACAGCAGCCAAAGAATTGGCTAAGCATCAAATTACGGTTAATGCTTACTGTCCAGGAATAGCCAAAACAGAAATGTGGGATCGAATTGATGCCGCAATGGTTCAACATAGTCAAGGAAGGTTAAAACCTGGTGAATCATTTGAGCAGTTTACCGCTGGAATTGCCTTACAACGTTATCAAGTGCCCGAAGATGTTGCAAACCTTGTATCGTTCTTAGCTTCGGATGAAGCAGATTATATTACTGGCCAAGCAATTTTAACTGATGGTGGATTAGTTTACCGTTAGTTTGTTTTTAACTGAAAATCCAATGTCTTAGGTACCCATATCGTGGGTGCCTTTTTGTATTTTAGATGACGTGTTTTATTTATTCGTTATCAATCTAATTACATATATTACTTTTAAGATTTAAAAGATTAAAAAGATTAAGAAAATCAAATTAAAAGGACTTTTAATTAAAAAAGTGTATAATATAAATTAGGTGAATATTAAATAGTAATAGTAAAATATTTTAGAAAGAGGTGCTGCATATGAACATCTTATTGGCATTACTACCTGCAATTGGGTGGGGGATTCAGCCCTTAATTTTAACCAAGATAGGTGGAAAGCCAGTTAATCAAATTGTTGGTACGGGAATTGGCGCTTTATTGGTGGCAGTTATCGTACAGGTAGGTTTTTCTCCCCCTCCGATTTCGCGAACTGTATTTTTCATTAGTTTAGCTTCGGGGGCCTTTTGGGTAATTGGTCAAGCAGGACAATATCACTCATTAAAAATTATTGGTGTTGCTAAGACGATGCCTATTACAACAGGGCTACAGTTAGTTGGAACATCTTTAATTAGTGTGATTGCTTTTAAAGAATGGCCAGGAATTCAAAATAAACTATTTGGATTAGGAGCAATTATTTTATTAATTGTAGGTGCCACTTTAACTGCAACAACTGATAATAAGTCTGCTAATCAATCATTGAAAAAAGGTGTTTTGATTTTAGTGAGCACGAGCATTGGGTATTGGATTTATAGTGCTTTACCCCGAATTGTCGATGCATCTGGTTTAGCTATATTTTTCCCTCAAATGTTAGGTGTATTTATTGGTGCAGTTGTCTATGCACTTAAACAATCGCCTAAAACATTAATTACTAAAAAAAGTTGGGAAACAAGCATTATTGGGCTAACATTTAGTTTATCTGCACTGGCCTATATTTTTTCAGCTCAAGCCAATGGTGTTGCGACAGCTTTTATTATTTCACAATTAAGTGTCGTTGTTTCTACTTTAGGTAGTCTCGTCATTTTAAAAGAGAAAAAAACGACTCACGAGTTAACATATACCTTGATTGGTTTAGCCTTAATTGTTGTTGGTAGTACGATTACCGTATTTATCTAGATAGTTAAATATTAACGTAAAATGATATGAATATAGAGAGGAATGACTGGTATGTCTAAATTTGAAGAAATTAAAAAAGGCGTTGTTTTTTCAGCAGGAAGTAAAAATAATGCTTATGCACAATATTTTACTGGTCAAAGTTATTTGAATACTTTAGTGAATGATCCGCATGTTCCAGTAACGGTCGGGAATGTGACGTTTGAACCTGGATGTCGTAATAATTGGCATATTCACCGTAATGGGTATCAAATCCTCTTAGTAACAGGTGGTGAAGGCTGGTACCAAGAAGAAGGGGCGTCAGCTCAATTTTTACGTGCAGGTGACGTGGTTGTGATACATGAGGGTGTTAAACATTGGCATGGGGCAACGAAAGGTAGCTGGTTTGAACATTTAGCAATTACAGCTGGGATTCCAGAATGGTTAGAGCCTGTATCAGACGATTGGTATGATACTATTGATTCCTCAATTAGCTAGTAGATAACTAATCGAATTTTAGTTAGTCACTAGTTGTTCTTACAGGCTTTATTTTTGATAAATATTAACTATTATTGCTACGCAAAGTCTAATGAGGTAAACTATTTTTACAGATAGATACTGAGAGGAGCGTAGCCGATGTTACTACGAGTCATGGAAGAATGCGATAATTTAGCTGTAGCACAATTAATTAGAACGTCTTTGGAACAACTAGATATGGCTAAACCAGGCACAGCTTATACTGATCCACATCTTGCTTACTTATTTGAATATTATGATGCGAATAAGGCAAGAAACTACTGGGTTATCGAGGATCAAGGTCAAATTATTGGTGGCGTTGGGATTGCTGAACTAGAACATCCTAATACCTGTGAATTGCAAAAAATGTATGTGACAACGGCAGCTCGTGGGCAAGGATTGGCAAAAAGGTTAATGAATCAAGCATTGGGGTTTGCTGAAAAAAATTATCAAGCGTGTTATCTTGAAACACATACTAAATTAGAAACAGCTTGTCGCTTGTATGAAGGTTATGGTTTTCAGTTATTAAATCAACCATTAATTATTACTGAGCATTCGGCAATGGATAAGTGGTATCTAAAAAAATTAATCTAAAAAATAAGAGGTCAGCTACAAAAAAGTAGCTGACCTCTTATTTTTTAGTTATTTGATGATTGCTTAATACGACGGTATTTGTCATCTTCATAATAGTAATCATCGTCTTCAGATTCTGGAATTTCATTAATCGTCACTAAAATTTCTAATAGACGAGTACCTTCGGCTTTATAAGTTGATAATGTAATGTGGTTCACATCGATTGATAGTTTTTCATCCTTTTCAGGGATGACACCAAGTTCAGTAATAACAAAACCAGCCATTGTATCAACATCATTCATCTTAATTTTCGTTTTAAATTTTTCATTAAAGTCATCAATTGACATTTTACCTAAAATAATATAGTGGTCATCATCTAATTTGGTATATTGTTCTTCTAGAGTAATCTCATCAGATTCGTCATCAATTTCACCAACGATTTCTTCTAATAAATCTTCAAAAGTAACTAAACCAACAACACCACCATATTCATCTAGCAGAATGGCCATATGATTTTGAGTTTTCTTGAGTTCAACTAATAAATCATCGATATAAATTGTTTCGGGAACAAATAATGGTTCATGAATGACCTGACGAAGATCTAATTTATCAAACCCTTGTTTATGTGCTGCTTTTAAAAGGTTTTTTAAATGTAAGATTCCAACAATTTTATCTTTATCTTCGTTATAAACAGGAATTCGCGAAAAGTTTTGATTCAAGACTTTATTTAAGTTGTCTTCAATTGAATCATGGATATCAATCATGAAAGCTTCTGTACGAGGTACCATGACTTCACGAGCAAGAGTTGTATCTAAATCCAAGATACCTTGGACCATTTCTAATTCATCAGAATCCAACACACCTTCATTTGACAGCATATAGGCCATTTCTTCACGAGTCATCTTTTCATTTTCGTCGTCAAATGTCATCGGTGTGATTCGGCTCAGCAGATTGGTTGAACTAGACAATAACCATACGAAAGGACGCATGATTTGTCCTAACAAACGAATAGGTCCCATCACAAATTTTGCTACGGATTCAGGATTGTTAATGGCGATACGTTTTGGATATAACTCACCAAAAACAATGGAAACATAGGTCAATAAGATTAACACAATTATTTGTGAGGCTTGTTTTGCCCAAGGGACATTACCAAAAAGTGGAGCTAGTTCGCGAGCAAACGAATTTGCTAAGGATGCACCAGATAAAAGGGTAACTAAGGTAATTCCGACTTGAATGGTTGATAAAAAATTACTCGAATCATTGATTAATCGTAATAACTTAATAGACGTTTTATCGCCTTCAGCAACACGTGATTCGAGACGGTTTCGATTAACAGAAACTACGGAAATCTCAGCGGCTGCGAAAAAGGCATTTAATAAAGTTAACACTACTAAAATAATTAGATTAATTATTACAGACTGACTATCGGGGTCAGCGTTCATAAGCTATTCTCTCCTTCAAAATGTTCTTTCAATAATACTAGAAAAGCGTATCATAATTACCATGATTTGGCAATATTCTTGTCATGACAATTGTTATTCTTTTAACTTAGACTCACTATGTGGTGTGACTTTGTCAGATTTATTTAATTGAATGATATCATACACGTAGATGACAACTGTCTTACAAACTGCATAAAGTGGTACACCTAGAATCATTCCTAGTAATCCAGCGATGTTCCCTGCAACTAGTAATAGGATAATAATCGTTAATGGATGAATATCTAGACTTTTTCCAATGACATTTGGATACACGATATTACCATCAATTTGTTGAACGATTAGAACAACAATGCAAGCCAAAATAGCTTTCCACGGATCAGCAAAGACAGTGACTAATACTGCAGGAGCTAAGCCTAGATAAGGTCCAATATAAGGAATCATATTAGTTGTCCCTGCAATAATACCAAAAAGAAATGCATAATCGACACCAATCAACATATAACCTAAAAAGGTGAAGACAGCAACAAAGGCGCATTCAATCATTTGTCCACTGATGTATTTAGAAATAGTTCCACTCATTTTATTTAGGAGAGTGATAATTTCATCTTTATGCTTTTCTGGAAAATATTTGCTGATCATTGGTAAGAATTTTTGGCCATCTTTTAGCATATAAAACAGCATAAATGGTACAGTTACGATTAAAACAACAACGCCAGCGACTGAAGAGATGAATGAACCAAAGCCGCTTCCTAAACCATTAAGTGTTGATTTTGCAATTCCGCTAATGGATACGCCGAATTTATCCAAATAAGATTGGAAATCAATATCTTGTAAGAGTGGATGATGTGCCAATTGATTGACCCATTGTTCTAGAGTTGTTATTGTAGCAGGCATTCGACTAATCAGTGTCGATAACTGGTTCACTACATTTGGAATAATCAAAATAAATAAAAAGACTAAAATTCCTACAAGTAGTAGCATAACTAACGCAACAGCTAGACTACGTTTCATGCCTTTTTTGGTGAAAAAGACAACTAATGGATTTAATAAGTAAAAAAAGAAACCTGAAATTAAAATTGGAGCAAAAAGTGTTGTAAACATTGTTGCTAGGGGTTGAAATAAGAAATTAATTTTCGTGCCGACAAAAATTAAAGTAGCCAGAATTAATAACTCAAGCGACCAAAACATTAATTTTGAGTCTCGGACTTTTTTTAGCATGAAGTCATCTCCTTTTAAAAAAATTATAACATCTCATGATTCTATTGAGTCGTTGTAGTTATTAGTATAATATATTTACTTATAGAATGCTTGATATTTCTGCTAAAAGGGGAGAATTTATATGATAATGATTAAAGAAACTAAATTAGCGAATGACGCAATTCATCAAGATGCTTTAACGATTCGTTTGGCGGTCTTTGTTGCTGAACAGCAAGTCCCGATTGAACTAGAGGTTGAAGATGAGGAACGTTGCGTACATATTGTCTTATATGAAGACAACGTCCCAATGGGAACCGCTCGAATGTATGAAAAAGCGCCAGGAGTTTATAAAGTTCAGCGTGTGGCAGTCCTGCCAGCTGGACGTGGTAAAAAATTTGGTGAAGCCTTGATGACTTATTTAGCAGATTATGTAAAAAATGCTAATGGTCAAGAGTTAGTGCTAGATGCACAACTTCAAGCATTGGGTTTTTATGAAAAATTAGGTTACCGAGCTTTTGGTGAGGTTTTTGATGACGCGGGAATCGACCACCGCCACATGTCTTATTTATTAGACTAACTAGCCTCACTTAATTTAATTGCCAGCATTAAAACATGTATGATTTTCATTCACAGATAGTTAGTATCATGATATACTAAAACGTGCTGTGTTTTAATCTGAGGAAAAATAGACAGAATGGATTAAAAGGGAGATAATTATGTAAACTAGATAATGACGAGAAGTCGATAAATAGCTTAGCATCACAGATAGTTAGTATTTAATATACTAAAGCGTGCCATGTTTTAGGCTGGTGAAAATATAGATAGAATTAAAAGGGAGATAGTTATGGAAAGTAAACAACGACAAGAAGTCGATAAACGCCGTACTTTTGCGATTATATCGCATCCGGATGCGGGTAAAACGACGATTACTGAACAATTATTACTGTTTGGTGGGGCGATTCGCAACGCGGGAACGGTCAAAGGGAAAAAAACAGGGAATTTTGCTAAATCTGACTGGATGGATATTGAAAAACAACGTGGTATTTCTGTAACCAGTTCTGTGATGCAATTTGATTATGATGACAAACGAATTAATATTTTAGATACTCCGGGACATGAGGATTTTTCTGAGGATACTTATCGGACTTTAATGGCTGTTGACAGTGCGGTCATGGTAATTGATAGTGCTAAGGGGATTGAAGCACAAACAAAGAAACTTTTCCAAGTTTGTCGGATGCGTGGGATTCCAATCTTTACTTTCATTAATAAGTTAGACCGTGATGGTCGTGAACCTTTAGATTTATTAGAAGAATTGGAAGAAGTTTTGGAAATTGATTCTTATCCAATGAATTGGCCAATTGGTATGGGAAAAGGATTTGAAGGTCTATATGATATGTATAACAATCGTGTAGAAGTTTATCGTCCGGAACGTTTCAATGGCGAACGCTTTTTAAGTTTGGATGACACGCATCAATTAGTTGAAGATCATCCATTAAAAGAGCAATCTGTTTTCACGCAAGTTTTAGATGATGTGGAATTATTATTAGAAGCGGGAAATGAATTTTCTGAAGAACGTATTGCTAAAGGAGAATTAACTCCTGTGTTCTTTGGTTCAGCATTAACGAATTTTGGTGTTCAGACCTTTTTAGAAACCTTTTTACAATTCGCACCAAAACCGTCTGCTCACCAAGCAAAAGATGGTGAAGAAGTTAGTCCTTATTCAGAAGACTTCTCAGGTTTTATCTTTAAAATCCAAGCTAACATGAACCCTGCGCATCGTGACCGGATTGCTTTTGTCCGTATTTGTTCTGGAACATTTGAGAGAGGGATGGATGTGGAACTATTCCGAACTGGCAAAAAAATTAAATTAAATAATTCGACTCAGTTCATGGCTGATTCAAGAGAAACAGTCCAAGAAGCAGTTGCTGGGGATATTATTGGGTTATATGATACAGGTAATTATCAAATTGGTGATACGATTTTTACTGGTAAGAGAAAAATTGAGTTTGAAGAGCTACCACATTTTACACCTGAATTATTTATGAAGGTGACAGCGAAAAATGTAATGAAACAAAAATCATTCCATAAAGGATTATACCAATTAGTTCAAGAGGGTGCGATTCAATTATATAAAACTTATTTAACTGAAGAGTATATTATTGGAGCTGTTGGTCAACTTCAGTTTGAGGTTTTTAAACACCGGATGTCAGGTGAATATAATACTGAATTAATTATGACACCTATGGGTACGAAAATTGCTCGTTGGATTGATCCGGAGCAGCTAGACGAAAAAATGAGTTCAAGTCGTAATATTCTAGCGCGTGATCGCTTCGACCAACCATTGTTCTTATTTGAAAACCAGTTTGCAATGCGTTGGTTTGCGGATAAATATCCAGAAGTAGAATTGAAGAGTTTACTCTAAGAAATATTAGTGATTTAATGTGTTTTGGTATCTTGAATTTAAGTTAAACTAATAGACTAAGATGTGGCTAATTTTGGCTCTTTGTCAAATTGGGCTGATGAGTTAAATTTATAAGATGATGAATTTGAGAGTAATCTCAGATTTATCATCTTTTTTAGTTATTTAATTTTTATAAGGTCGTTTATCAAGAAAATTCTTATTCTCATATTGTTAAACGATTTGAACCCGTATGAAACTCTTTTTAGTGTTTTTATATGGGTATTCTTAGCTTCAATTTTTCCATTGGAAAAATCATAAAGAAGAGCATTACGAATACCATCTTCGGTTCTGTTGCAAAGTTAGAAATCAGTTTTTTATTTCTAACTTTGCAACAGAACCACCTTCAGAGTTATAGTGTCAGACAAGTCCATTCTAATAGACTGTCTAACTCTGATGTGTGTCGGTTAGAAATATTATGCGAATATCATTGAATTCTGTCTTAGAGATTTTAGAAACTGGTAACACACCATTACGGGTAAACTAAATGTTGAGTGAATTTATTTAGGTATGATGACATCATAATATTTGTGACTTTTTTAATAGTTTAAAGACAGTTTTTTAAGTTGACTAGTGATTTAAATTCTATATTAGTAAAAACGTCTTATACTCAAAAAAGTGGCTTTTAAGTTTTGTAATATTATTACCTTTGTATGTGGCAAAAGGACCACTAATTTTTAGTGTCACATAGTAAAAAGTATAGAGCTATTAATGGTAGCAAAAAGCTGTGAAGAATTATTCTTCACAGCTTTTTGATTAACTAATAAATAACTTAACAAACAAAATAACGAATGGTAATGAAATAAACGTTCGTTCTAAAAATATAATAATAATATCGCGGAATTTATTGATAATTTGACATGATTTTAAGAGTGTTGCAATTTCTGACATAAAAATTAATTGTAAAATACTCATCATGGCAATGATGGCTTTACTTTCAATAGATACTAAATCTTTTCCTAAAATGACTGGTAGGTAGTTATCTGCAAAACCAGACATAATAGCACTTGCGGTAACTGATGCATCAGGAACACCAAAAAGATTTAAAATAAGTTCAACAGGTAAAGAGACCCATGCAAGAATTGGTGTATACATAGAAACAATTAGTGCGGCAGTGCCCCAAAAAATAATGATAGGTGTTAACCAGAAAACGTAAAAGGTCATATTATCGATTTTACTAGTGAAGTTCTTTAATGTAACACTATTTGCTCTATGGGCAGAGTTTTTGTAAGCAATAGCTAATTTGCTACCTGAATCATTTGTAGTAACTTTAGAAACAGTGGAACCATCCACATAAGTATTAGGGTAATTTTTAATTGGTGGAATTCGGACGCTGATTATACCTAGTACCATACCAATAACCGTAATACCTAAAAAGATTAACCAAAAGTAATCCATTAATCCTAAAACGGAACTAACTAAAACGACCCATCCAACACTAGATGTTGAGAATTGGCTACCAATAACAGCAGCTTCTTTAACAGTAAAATAACCTTTTTGGAAAAGTTCTTGGGTACCTAAAATAGCTGCGTTACCAGGTCCCACCCAAGCACTGATGATATTAACAGCACAGATTTCTGACACTTTGAATAAAGGTTTAACAATAAATCCAATAAGCTCACCTAAAAATTCCATGGCACCAAATTCTAAAATAAATGTTTGAAAAAGTAGCATCATAGGTACTAAGATAGACAATTGCGTTGCTAGGTCTAACATAGCTGTTCCAGTATCAACAGAAATAATAAAATTAGGTCCAACTTTAAAGAAACACAAAAGTGAAATAACAGCTCCAGCAAATCGGTTTGCGACATAAAATGGTGTTGTCGCAAACAATTTTTTTAGCAGGCGATTTTTTTGGATAAAATTATCTTTCACTAATAAGTTATACAGTGATAAAAGTGCACTTAGGACAACGCAAATAACTAAAAGTGATTGGATAATTGTTTGATAGCTATTAATAAATAATTTTAAATAATGAAATAGAATAGTGTCCATGCCATTTGAAAAATTAAAAGGGATTAGTACCAAAATAATACCAAAAAGTGTACCAACTAAGAATTTAAAAAAACCAAAACGTTCTGACTGTCTCATAATGGATCTCCTATAATTTTATTTGTGCTGCTGTGTCACTAAGATTTTTATAAGATAATTCAAGTTTTTCTTGTTCTGCTTGTGTGTATGATAAGTTAACAGGTCTAACAACGCCATTACGATTAATAATGTGAGGTAAACTAATATAAACATCTTCTAAAAAAGGTTGAGAAATCGGTAAAATAACATTTTCATTTAGAGCAATAGCTTTGACAACTTTCTCAATAGCTAAAGCCACACAATAGCAGTTAGGTCCTTTCATTTCCCATACGTCAAAAGCGGTATCTTTAACTTCTTGTGCTAACTCAGCATGATAATTTTCTGGTAAATCAAAGCCATTTGCTTGAATAAAGTCATCAAATTGTGTCCCTTTGATGGCTGTTTGACTCCAAGCAACCACTTGAGAATCCCCATGTTCGCCAATAACTAAGCCGTTTACATCTGTTTGGGCAAGGTTCCAATCTCTAGCTAATAGATAGTTTAAACGTGCAGAGTCTAAAGTTGTTCCTAAACCTATGACGCGTTCTGGATTCCATCCGGATATTTGTTGTGCGAAATAAGCCAAAATATCAACAGGATTACTTACAAGAAGTAGTATGCCATTTGGACTTGCTTCGGTAATTTGAGGAATAATAGTTTTTAGAATATCAGCATTTTTTTGTAGAGGTATTAAGCGTGATTCACCTACTTTTTCTGGTACGCCAATCGTAACAATAATAACATCTGAATTTGCAGTATCAGAGTAGTCACCTGCAGTAATATTCAGATTATGTGATAATGATAATCCGTGTAAAATATCTAATGCAATACCTTTTGCTTTTCTTTCGTCTAAATCAACAATCACTAAATCTTGGACTAATGCTGATTTTGCTAACGAGAAGGCTGTTGTAGCCCCAACTGCTCCTGCACCAATAATACTAACTTTCATAACTAGTCAACTCCATTTTTTTATTTTCGGAACGTGTTCCACATTATTAATATAAGTTAAATTAATCACAAATGCAAGAGGGAATAGTAAAAAAAAATTTTATTTATGATAAAATAAAGGATTTTTTTATCATTTCTTTTTGTGAATAAATATAGTAAAGTATAAAGTAATCAAAAATATTGTGGAGTGAGGTCTAACAAAATGGATAAAAAAAGTCCCGTAATTAAAAATATTGTAGATGCTTTTCGACTACTGGATATTATTAATGAATCAGGTAGTAGTGGTGTATCAGAATTAGCAGAACGATTAGAAATACCTAAGACGACTGTATTTAGAATTATTAAAACGTTAGAGTACAGCCGTGTTTTAAAACAATTAGATAATGATACCTATACTTTAGATTATCGTTTAGCAGGTTATGCCAATAGCGTTTTCAAAGATAATCAACTGACCGATATGGCAACACCTTATATGGAGGAGTTGTGTCAGTCGTTTTCTGAAACAGTTAATTTAGGAATTTTATATGAAGAGCAAGTAGTTATTATTAAATCAGTTGAAGGGGATTTTTATCAGTTACAAGCAGCCTTAGTGCCAGTTAGTCCACTGTATTGTTCAGGTATGGGGAAGCTGTTTCTTTGTGATTACACTGATGAAGAGTTAGTTGAGTATTTTAAAAATCGCAAGCGACGGACAGTTAATACGGTTACATCAGTTGCTGAATTTAAAAAGCAAGCACAAGAAATTAAAGCGACAGGTTTATCAATTGATGCAGAAGAATACGAATATGGCCTGACTTGCTTTGCAGTTCCAATAGTCAATCAGTCAGGTGAAATTATTTGTGCAATTAGTATTTCGGGACCGACTAATCGTTTAGATTATAAGGGTGTAGATACGATAAAAAAACAGTTGATGGTACAAGCACGCCGATTAGAAAATGATCTATCAATTATAATGGGCTAACGAGTACGCAATATTTATCTGCTTTTCATTATAAAATCAATGTGTAAAGGACACTGATGTAGAAGTCAATACCACAAAATCACTTATCTGAATGACTTTTTAGTACGTCTATAGTGCGTTATTTTTAAAATCTGATATTGCTAATTGTTTAGAAAAAAATGCGAATTGTACTAAGAAATCTACTGATTATAGATAATTGTTTAATTCTGTACCTCATATTTGAAAAACGTCTATCGTCTGTTGGAAATTATTGTAAAAAAAAGAGTGGAATTCTCCACTCTTTAAAGTCTAAGTTTTTAGGGTTGCTATATTTAATCTATTTTTTATTTCTTGTATGCTTGCTATAGTGATTATTAGTCGTCTTTTTTTTCTTTAACAGGAACATGCTTTAATGAAAGTTCAACTAGTCCATTAGATTTAATTGTTTCTAATCGAGGGTTTGAAGCGCTTGTATGTAGTAAGCTTGATAAAACATGATCTATTTCAAAATCTTTGATGTCTCTCGATTTATTAACAATCACTATCTCTGTGTGAGTATTTGCTTCACTATGTACAACCAAAGTCTTTCCAAAAGAATAAACGCGGACATAGTTAGCATCAGTATTTTCTAATTGTTTTGATACTAAATTCCCATAACTGTTTGTTACATCAACTAGTTTCATTAATGTTCCCTCCTATATTATACCCATTAATTGTTGAATTAAGTATAACACAACTTATTCAAAAAATGGTAAAAATGGGTAGATAATAATAAAACTAAACTAATAAAAAACATATCATTTAGAATGATAACTTATTGAAGACTTTAGATAAAAAAACTGAATCCGCTAGAAAAAAATTAGATAACTAATAATAAAAAATCTAGGAGTAGATAATTCTACTCCTAGAAAAATGATTACCAACACAAAAATAGGTTAGTATTTTTTGATTGACTATTCTGTTGTTGCTGTTTCTTGACTACCAACGATTACCATATCTTTTTCTTTAATAGTAATGGATTCGTCTGTTAGAACGGCTTCTAGTTGTTTTGTATTTGGATGGTCTAAATAGTAATCTGCAATACCATCTTCAATATGTTCTTGAATAACTCGTCTAAGAGGTCGTGCACCCATTTTTGGATCATAACCTAATTCAACTAGTTTGGCTTTGACATCATCTGATACATCAACGTGGATAGATTGCTCACTTAGTAACTGGTTCATTTGTTCCAACATTAAAGATACAATGACAGTTAGGCTTTCCTTGCTCAATGGGCTAAATTCAATGATACCATCGAAACGATTAAGAAATTCGGGTTTAAAGAAATCAGATAGTTGATTTAAGACAGAATGTGTTGTACCATCTTTAATCGCACCAAAACCAACATTGGCTTCAATCGCACCAGTACCTGCATTGCTGGTCATGATAATGATTGTATCTTTAAAACTAACTGTTCGGCCTTTAGCGTCGGTCAAGCGTCCGTCATCTAAAATTTGTAGAAACATATGTAAGACATCAGGATGTGCCTTTTCTATTTCGTCTAATAAAATTAAACTGTACGGGTGTCGGCGAACTTGTTCAGTCAATTGTCCAGCCTCGTTGTAACCAACATAACCAGGAGGTGAACCAATTAATTTAGACACACTGTGTTTTTCCATGTATTCACTCATATCAAAACGTATCATGTGGTCAATTGAGCCAAAGAGTTCTTTGGTCAATTGTTTTGCTAGTTCGGTTTTTCCAACACCAGTGGGTCCAACAAATAAAAATGATCCAATTGGACGATTTTTATTGCTTAAGCCAATTCGATTACGTCTAACGGCTTTAGCAACTTGATCTACCGCAGAATCCTGACCAATGACAGCTTCTTTTAGGTCACGATCTAAATATTTTAATTGTGTGTGTTCTTTTTCTTTTAGGTCTCCAACAGGAATATTTGTCATTTCTTCGACCAATTTTTCCATATCTTTCGTTGTTACAACAGGGATGTCCTCAGAAGCGACTTGTTGTTCTTTCAAATCTTGCCATTTTTTAATTTGATCGCGGTAGTAGGCCGCTTTTTCAAAATCTTCTTCTTTGGATGCTTGATTTTTTTCGTATTCTGCTTGTCGTAATTTTTCTTCAATTTCTTTAGGATCAATAAATTGAATTGTCAAATTCTTTTTCGAACCAGTTTCATCTAACAAGTCAATAGCTTTATCAGGTAAATGTCTTTCAGGTAAGAAACGTACTGATAATTTGACTGCAGCTTCAATGGCTTCATCTGTATATTCAACATGATGAAAGTCTTCATAACGTGATTGAATACCTTTTAAGATTGCGATTGTTTCTTCTTCAGATGGCTCATCAACTCTTACTGGCTGTAAACGTCGTTCTAAAGCAGCATCTTTCTCAATAATTCGGTATTCATTGAGAGTTGTTGCACCCACCATTTGCAATTCTCCTCGAGCAAGTGCAGGCTTTAGAATATTGCCGGCGTCCATATTGCCATCACCGCTATTACCGGCACCCACTAATTCATGAACTTCGTCAATAAAAAGAATGATACTTGGATCATTTTTGACTTCTTCCATTAATTGTTTCATTCGTTCTTCAAATTGACCTCTGATTCCAGTTCCTTGAACGAGGGAAACAACATCTAATTGAATAACTTGTTTATTTTTTAGTTTTTGTGGCACATTGCCATCTGCTATTTTAAGGGCTAATCCTTCTACAACAGCTGTTTTACCGACGCCAGGCTCACCAATTAGAACAGGATTATTTTTTGTTCGACGGTTTAAAATTTCAATGACACGAGTAATTTCATCGTCACGACCAATTACAGGATCAATATTTCCTTGTCTTGCTTCGTTCGTTAAATTAGAACCAAATTCACTTAGTAAAGACCCATTGCTATTTCCTGATTTAGGTGAAATAGGCCCCATACCTCCAGTTTGTGTGGGAGGAGTTGTTCCGTCTTGCATCGCTTTTTGTTCTGCTAATTTTCTAAATAGTTCGTTTAAGGAATTAAAACCAAAAGGATCACTCGGTTGTCTGTTTTGCATTGATAATTCATAGTTTTTTATATGCCGATAACATGACTGACATATATCAAATTGTTGTCTTTGACCTTGGAAATCCATTTGTAAATGAATAGTTGCTTCATTTTTTTGGCAGTTTTGACATTTCATAGGTACACTCTCCTTTAGTAAGACATAAGTCGAATAGTTAGTTGACCTATTCTGACCTTCCACTTAATTATACCAATTTTTTTTATAGTTCAAGAAAGACGCTTATCAGATTTTTAGTCCTAATTTGTGGTAGAATAGAGATATAAAAGAATGGGAGGTGTCTATCTGGTTGAAAGATTTTAAAGTAGAAATTGATAAATTAGTTTCAGGAGATTTGACAGAAATTCACATTGAACCAACTGATTTTCTTGCATTTCGTGATGCATGGTTAGACCATCCTGAAAAAAAACGTATCATTGGTGAGGCACAACATAAAGGACATGTTGTGTATCGCTTGGATAAAGATAGTTAAAGTTTTCTTAAAGTACCATATCGTTTCTAAAATTATCTGAAAAAAAGTTGTAAGAAACTGTAAAACATGGTATTCTTTATGATTGAAAGGGTTGTATTTTTTTAATAATGATTTTTCGTTATTTTAAAGTGTAATCCATCAAAATAATATAGTTGTTAAAGGAGAAAGATCACTATGGAAAAAAGAGATTTTCACGTAATTGCAGACACAGGTATTCACGCACGTCCGGCTACTTTATTGGTTCAAACTGCGAGCAAATTTAGCTCAGACATTAACTTAGAATACAAAGGTAAATCTGTTAACTTAAAATCAATCATGGGTGTTATGTCTTTAGGCGTTGGCCAAGGTGCTGACGTAACAATCTCTGCTGAAGGTGCTGACGAAGCAGATGCAGTGGCAGCTATTGCAGAAACAATGAAAAAAGAAGGTTTATCTGAATAATGACTAAACAGTTAAAAGGTATAGCCGTAAGTGATGGGATTGCAGTTGCTAAAGCTTATCTTTTAGTAGAGCCGGATTTATCATTTGAAAAAATCACAATTAGTGATATTGACAATGAAAAGGCTCGCCTATCTGATGCACTAGCGCAATCAACAAAAGAACTTCAAAAAATCCGTGATAAAGCAGCTAAAAGTTTAGGTGAAGAAGAAGCACAAGTTTTTGACGCACATTTAATGGTTTTAGCTGATCCAGAATTAATTGGTTCGATTGAAAGTAACATTAATGACAATAAAGTGAATGCAGAATCAGCATTAAAAGATGTCGCTGATACTTTTGTTAGCATGTTTGAATCTATGGTAGATAATCCGTATATGCAAGAGCGTGCTGCTGATATTCGTGACGTGACTAAACGTGTCATGAGCCATTTGCTAGGTGTTAAATTACCAGATTTATCAATGATTAACGAAGAAGTTATCGTGATTGCTGACGACTTGACTCCAAGTGATACTGCACAACTAGATCGTAACTTTGTGAAAGCATTCGTTACCAATATTGGTGGGCGGACATCACATTCAGCGATTATGGCTCGTTCTCTAGAAATTCCTGCAGTTGTAGGAACTAAAGATATTACTGAGCATGTTGTTGAAGGTGATATGTTAGCTGTTGATGGTATTGAAGGTATTGTTATCGTTAATCCTTCAGCAGAAGAAGTCTCTGACTTTGAAGGGAAAACAAAAGCCTTTTCAGACTTGAAAGCCGAATGGGACAAGTTAAAAGATGCTAAAACTGAAACTGCTGATGGTAAACACTTTGAATTGGCGGCGAATATTGGTACGCCTAAAGACTTAGAAGGCGTTATCAGTCATGGTGGAGAAGCTGTTGGATTATACCGAACAGAGTTTCTATACATGGATTCACCTGATTTTCCAAGTGAAGATGAGCAATTTAATGCTTATAAAGCTGTTTTAGAAGGTATGAGTGGTAAACCTGTTGTGGTTCGTACGATGGATATTGGTGGGGATAAAGAACTTCCTTATTTAAAATTCCCTGAAGAAATGAATCCATTTTTGGGTTACCGTGCTATTCGTATCTGTTTAGCGGAAGATACGATGTTCCGTACACAATTACGTGCATTATTACGTGCATCGGTTTATGGTAACTTACGTATCATGTTTCCAATGATTGCAACATTAAAAGAATTTAGAGATGCTAAAGCAATGCTTTTAGAAGAAAAAGCTAAATTAGTGAATGAAGGCGTTGAAGTTGCAGAAGATATTCAAGTTGGTATTATGATTGAAATTCCTGCTGCAGCTGTGATTGCTGACCGATTTGCAAAAGAAGTTGATTTCTTTAGTATTGGAACAAATGACTTGATTCAATACACAATGGCTGCTGACCGTATGAATGAACGCGTTTCTTATTTATATCAACCATATAACCCTGCTATTTTACGTTTAGTTAAAAACGTAATTGATTCAGCACATGCTGAAGGGAAATGGGCTGGTATGTGTGGAGAAATGGCGGGCGATCAAACAGCAGTACCACTATTAGTGGGCTTAGGCTTAGATGAGTTCTCTATGAGTGCGACTAGTATTTTACGTACACGTAGTCTAATGAAGCGTTTGGATTCTGTTAAGATGGCAGAATTGGCTAATAAAGCTATTACCGAATGTGATACAGCTGATGAAGTTGTAGCATTGGTTAATGAATATACTAAATAATTGTTAATGAAGCTTCTTAACTGATTTTTCAGTTGAGAAGTTTTTTTGTATAATGAAAAGGTTTGATTGCTAACTGGCAATCAAACCTTTTCAAATTAATTATTTGGTATTTTTTTCAGAGACAAATTCATGATTATAGAACTTACTATTTTGAGAGAGTTCTTCATTAACTTTGTCTAATCCATCACGCTCGATCAAAGTTTTTTGAGATGAACTTAAATCAGTCCCTAAACCAAGTCGATCACCTTCAATTTTAACACCCATACTCGATAAAATAGTTGGATACATATCAAATGGGGCAAAATCACGGTGTGACGTCTTAATATCGTGATTTGAGAAATCAGCATTTAAAATCAAATTAGTTGTTGTTCGGTGATAATCAGTGTCCCAGCCCTTAAAGAAGTTTTTATCCATGCTTAAGTGGTCACCAGTTAAAACAATCGTCGTATTATCATAGAATGGTTGCGCCATAATCCAGCGAACAAGTTCGACGACTTCTTTTTGTGAATGTGCAATCACGTTAGCATATTGCTTTTCAAATGGACGTGGCGTATCTTTTTCAATATAACCATCTGGGAAATGTGTATCAGCATTCTCCATTGTAAAGTTAAATGGTTTGCCCTCTTGTGACAATCTGGTCATCTCTTCTTTAGCGAATGCATATAATTTTTTATCCTCAAATCCCCACCAAACATTATAATCTTTTGGTATTTTTCCAGCTTCACGTGCGTATTTCACATCATAAATATGAAAATCTTCATGGTTATTAAAGAATGAAGTTAATCCTCCAAAATCAGCATCAGCACCAAACATAATAGTTTGATTATAACCTTCCTGATTTAAAATGTTTCCAATAGCGGTAGCTCCTGGTAAGAAATAACCAGATTTCCCATAAGAATTACCATTCATTGGAATTTTAAGTGGTAAACCAGTACTCATATTAACCATGGAAGCAACTGACCAACTTGAGCCATACGTCTGATGTGGTCCTCCTAATTTATCAGATTCAGAAAAACTAATGCCTTCTTTTGTCAGAGCCATTAAATCAGGCATGAGATTATCATCCATATAGCCACCATTTTTTTTATCATAAAAAGAATTTTCATAAGACTCTAAATAGATATGAACTAAATTACGTTTCTTTTCTGGAAACACAATCTTAGTTTTATCTGGATTAACGTAATTATCTTGGATATATGGTGAATCATCAAAGTAAGCATTATAAACTTCAACTAAGCGTAACCGTTGAACGCTATATAAAACACCAGAAACAGCCAAGAGTACGCTAGTAGCCAATAAAATGTATTTGCTGACTTTATTAGGTACAGTAGCTGTATGCTTAATGACTAAATCGTAAGGATTAACTAGTAATAATCCAAATAATGTAACAATGAAAATCACTTTTAAAACAGGTCCGTTGTAAATAGAGACATAAAAATCAGAAGCAGTCCCTGTAATCGGTGAATTGAAGTTGAAGATAAATTGTTCAGGTGTTAATTCACCAAAATAAGAAATGAACCAATCACTACCAACAAATAGAAAGGCACCAAGAGCAAAAAGAATAAATGCTAGAACATTTAAGATAATTTGCGATACCCGTCTTTTGCCTTGCGTTTTTGATAGTTGGAAGATACCAGTCATGAATAATTGAATGATTAATAGTAAAAAACCAACTACTAATGTTACAGCAAAATATTTATAAATGAAACTGGTTGCATAATTAGCTGAGCTTAGAACATACTTTTTGTCTAAAGCGAAACGAATGAACGCTAGGGACGTAACATTAATCAATATAAAGCTCTTTAAAACTTGATAAATCAGACTTTGCCATTTTTTTGGTGAAAAAATCAAAAAATTAATGATCCCAAATAATAGACCGACAATACTATAAATTACTACTTGCATGAAACCTCTCCTTTATTTTCCTTCTATAAGAATAGCGAAAACGGTAAGTGTTTTCAATCTTTTTTTTATTTTTCTTATTTCTTTTCAATTATTAGCCATGTTAATCACTTTTGTTCACTAAGGTTTTATTGTAAAATAGAGAGATGTGTTATAATAATGTGACAATTAAAATCAAACCTTAGTCTGATGTATTTTTTAGAGTAATTAGCTATAGTTTAGATTATAAGGAGTGACAAAATTGCTAAAAATAAATATGTTCTCTTCAGCTGATAAAGTAAAGGGACAGGGCGTGGGTAGTGCATACAATGAATTGATTAATATGTTGAAAAAACGCTTTTCAAATGATTTTTCTGTTAAAATCAATCAATATTCAGCATCTGATATTTCACACTATCACACAGTTGATTTACCATACTATTTGTCGACTTTTTTTAGAAAAAAACGAGGTCGCTTAGTTGGATATGTACATTTCGTACCAGCAACTTTAGAGGGTAGTTTGTCAATTTATCCACCTTTTTTAAAAGTTTTTAACTGGTATTTAGTTAAATTTTATCAACGAATGGATGAGTTAGTTGTTGTAAATCCATCATTTATTGATGAGTTAGAAAAAATTGGTATTGAGCGTGAAAGAGTAACGTATATTCCTAACTTTGTTTCAACCGAGGATTTTTATGAAGTTAGTGATTCGTTAAAGCAACAATGGAAACAAGAATTATCTTTAGCTGATTCCTCACTTATCGTAATGGGGGCAGGGCAAATTCAAAAGCGTAAAGGTCTGGATGATTTTATCTATTTAGCCAAAACGAACCCTGAGATAACATTTGTTTGGGTCGGTGGTTTCTCATTTGGTAAAATGACAGATGGCTATGAAGATTATCAGAAAGTTTATAAAAATCCACCTGCTAATTTGATTTTTCCAGGAATTGTTGACCGAGAAAAGATGGTTCAATATTATAATATTGCAGATATTTTTTTATTACCTTCTTATAATGAGCTGTTTCCCATGTGTATCCTTGAGGCTTTTAATTGTGGGACGCCTGTGATGCTAAGAAATTTGACTTTATATCATTCAATTATTGAGGGTGACTATCTTCCTTGTGAGGATGTTTCAGAGATGGACCAAGTCATTAATGACTGTAAGGAAAATCCACAATTATTATCTGAGTACGAGGAAAAATCGCGACGTGCCGCACAATTCTATAGTGAAAATAATGTGGCATCTCTTTGGAAAAAATTTTATA
Source organism: Vagococcus penaei (assembly GCF_001998885.1). Taxonomy (NCBI): domain Bacteria; kingdom Bacillati; phylum Bacillota; class Bacilli; order Lactobacillales; family Enterococcaceae; genus Vagococcus; species Vagococcus penaei. The sequence goes on along the minus strand of NZ_CP019609.1, from coordinate 284,865 downwards.
CAAGTGTAGCAAATAAAAAGTGATAAGTTTAATTAATTAGGAGGTAGTTATAAAGTGAAGGTTGGTTTTTTTACGGATACGTATTTTCCTCAAGTCAGTGGTGTATCAACGTCAATCCGTACGTTAAAACAAGAATTAGAGGCTAGAGGGCATGAAGTCTATATTTTTACTACTACTGACCCTAATGCTTGTGATGATGAACCACGAGTCATTAGGATGCCAAGTATTCCGTTTATTTATTTTAAAGAGCGTCGAATTATGGTTAGGGGCATGACGTACGCTTATTCAAAATGTAAAGAATTAGAGTTAGATTTAATCCATACTCATACTGAATTTGGTGTTGGCCTTCTAGGTAAACTAACCGCAAAGGGTTTAGGTATCCCATGTGTTCATACCTATCACACTATGTATGAAGATTATTTGCATTATATTGCTCACGGGAAATTGATTCGACCAAGTCATGTGAAGCATATTAGTCGATTATTTATTCAGCATTTATCTGGTGTTATCTGCCCAAGTCAACGAGTTGTTGATAAATTAGAAGAATATGGGGTTGAGACACCAAAACGAATTATTCCAACCGGAATTGATATTGAGAAATTTCGTCCAGTTGCAGAAATTGAGAAAACTGCTCTAAAAGAAGCTTATCATTTAGATGAAGATGCGATCGTCTTATTATCAGTGAGCCGAATTTCATATGAAAAAAATATTCAGACATTGTTGTATGGTATGCCAGATATCGTTAATGCTTTTCCAAAAGTGAAATTATTAGTTGTTGGTGATGGCCCATTTAAGAAAGATTTGGAAAAATTAGTTAAAACATTGAGTATTGAAGAGCATGTCATTTTTACTGGAGAAATTGCCAACAATAAAGTGTCGATTTTCTATCAAATTGCTGATGTCTTCGTGAGTGCATCAGATTCAGAAACGCAAGGACTAACATATACTGAAGCCATGGCTGCTGGAACACAAGTCGTTGCGAAAGGGAATAGCTATTTAAATGGGCTATTTGATAAAAAAAGTCTCGGACAAACTTTTGAGGAGAATAATCAATTTGCGTCAACTTTGATTGAATACATTCAAGATAAACATTTGCCAGATAAGGCTGATATTTCTAAAAAGCTATACGATATTTCGAGTGTTGCCTTTGGTGAACGTGTCGAGCAATTTTACGAAGATTCAAATCGTCATTATTATTTATTTCAACAAGATAAGACGCTCGATAATGATTTAGATGATGAAGGCATGACGGCCATTAAGTTTTTAAAAAATAAATTTTAGTAGGGGGTTGGCATGAATAAGAAAAATATTTTGTATTTATTCATTGCCTTTCTATTAGGTTTCCTAGTTATTGGCAAAGAATTTAAAGAAGTATCATCAGCTGACATTTTTGATGAATTGCATCATATTCATGTCATTTACCTAATTATTGCATTTTTGTGTATGTTAATTCACTGGGGTATTGAAGCTAAAATCATTCAACTTTTTTTAAAACGTACCAACCCTAAATATTCATTTTGGAATGCTTATCGGATTCCGTTAATTGAGCACTTATTTAATGCTATTACTCCATTTTCAACAGGAGGACAACCTGCCCAAATTGTTGCCCTCAGTAAATCAGGGGTCGATCCAGGTGTAGCGACATCAGTCAGTTTAATGAAGTTTGTCGTATATCAGGTCTGGATTGTTATCAATTTTATTGTTTGTATTTTATTTGGTTTTAAGTGGATTTCGGTTAACTTAAAACAAATGACCTATTTAATTATACTAAGTTTTATTATTCATTTTATTATTGTCGTTTGTTTATTAATGGTCATGTACTGGTATCCCTTTACTAATAAATTAGTGACGTGGTTCTTTAATATGATGACACGTGTAAAAAAAGGGCCTACAACCAAAGCGTTAAAACGTCGTGTCTTTGAGAAGATGACGAATTTTTATGAAGAAAGTCGCTATCTAAAGGATCAACCACTCTTAATGATTAAAGCTAGCTTATTAACTATTTTACAATTAGTTGCCTACTATATTGTTCCTTACTTTATTTTGTTAGCTTTGGGTGTTAATGATGTTAGTCCAATTCAAGTGATTGTCTTTCATGCATTTATTATTATGGTGATTTCCCTCTTTCCAATTCCTGGAGGTACAGGAGGGGCTGAGTACAGTTTTACCTTGTTATTTGGCACGTATATCGCACTAACAAGTAAGATGGCTTTTGCAATTTTACTTTGGCGAATTGTGACTTACTATGTTGGTATTTTGTTAGGATTAGGTGCACTAGTGATTAAACCTAAAAAAATAAAATCTGGTTAAGAAAGTCGTCTTTTTAGGCGACTTTCTTTTTTATTTGTTATAATAGTTATATTATTATGATGAGGTGATTAGATGAAAAAAATCGGATTTATTGGTACTGGTGTCATGGGTTCATCGATTATTAAACATTTACTAGCTGAAAATTACGAAGTCTTTGTCTATAATCGGACTAAGAAAAAAGCTGATACTGTTGTGTCAATGGGAGCGACTTGGTGTGATTCACCTAAAGAGGTAACTAATCAAAGTGACTTAATTTTCACCATGGTGGGCTATCCGCAAGATGTTGAGGCAATTTATTTTGAAAAAGAGGGTATTTTTGAGGGGAATGTTAGGGATAAAATCTTAGTCGATTTAACTACTAGTACACCTTCTCTAGCTGAAAAACTGTATAATCATGCCAAAAAGCTTGGTGCAAACAGTTTAGATGCTCCAGTATCTGGTGGTGATTTAGGTGCGCAAAAAGGCACGTTGACGATTATGGTTGGTGGAGATCAGGAAATTTACAATCAAGTTGTGCCACTTTTTAATGCGTTTGGCAGTAAAGTTAATCTACAAGGAGCAGCTGGTTGCGGACAACATACTAAAATGGCAAATCAAATTATGATTGCCGGTACGATGACGGGCATGACTGAACTTTTAGTCTATGCTGAAGCGGCTGGACTGGATTTAGAAACAGTTTTAGATACAGTTGGTGGAGGAAGTGCAGCTAACTGGTCATTAACGAATTATGCCCCACGGATTTTAAAAGAGGATTATACAGCTGGTTTTTTTGTGAAACATTTTGTGAAAGATTTAAAAATTGCTTTGGATGAAGCAGACAAAATGAATTTGACATTGCCTGCAACAGAAAAAGCATGTGAACTTTACGAATCGCTTGAATCTAAGGGATTTGGCAATGATGGAACACAAGCATTGATTAAACTTTGGTGGGATTAATAAAAAAATTTGATAAATTTAAAAAAAACTGCCACTTTTCAATGCATGTTGGCAAGCTTTCTGTTACAATAAAACAGAACTAATTTGAAGGAGGCTAGCTCTATGAAAAATTCCCAACTAGCAGCAATCCTTAAGAGATTGAGTGCCATGATAGAGTCTAATGATAGTGAAATTCAAGTTCGCCGTTTTGAACGTGATGGACAAGAACGTTGTATTGTTACTTTTGATAGTAACAGTGACATGTTTGAATTGACTGAAGTTGCTACTCAACAAACGTATCAATTTGACGATATTGATCTAGTTGCATTAGAAATTTTTGAATTATTACAAGATTAATGAGAGTTAACGAGTCTGAGATGGCCTCCTAAATTATTTAGCGAGGGCGTCTCAGATTCTTTTTATGTCACAAATACTAAAAAAAGGAATGAGTATCATGGAATCATTACCTAGATTATACGAGCGTCATTTAGCTTTAGCTAAAGTAAAACTAGAAGAAGGTGATAAGACAGCTGCTTTAACACATCTAGAAGAGGCATATCGACTTAATCAAAATATAGAAGTGATTGAATTATTAAGTAACTGTTACTTGTCAGAAAAAGATTATCAAGCATGTTGGGTGTTGATTCAGCATCATCGCCACTTGTTTTTGTCCAACGTTGCTTTAAGTTTGACTTATATTCAAGTAGCTGTTGGATTAGAAAAATATCTAACATTGGCAACTATTAAGAAGCAACTAAGTACTGAATGTCAAACAAAACTTGGTCAACAAATTGATCAAGTTTTAGCTGCATATGAATTAATCGAGTCGGCTAAGATACAGCAGTGCTACGATAATTTATTACAAATCACGACTTATCAACCTAAACAACAATTAATAATTAGTCTACAAATTGAAAAATTATCGCAAAAGTCATTTGTGAATTTATGCCACAGAGTACTAAAAGAACCTCTTCTTATACGTCCGATACGTACTGAATGGTTTAATCAACTTGTTTCTTTAAAATCGAACAATCCACTCTTTTTAAGTGATTATGAAGAAAATTTACGGGAAATAGTCCCAAAAGATGTCAAGTCTCTTAAAGAAGTAACTAATTATTATCATAAGACATTCACTGATTTAGCTGACCGGTATCAAATTGAGCAGTCACTAATTCCCGAGTTACGACAACATCTCACTCTTCAAGTAGGCTATGCTTATCCTTTCATCAAATGTGACGCTTCATTTGTGATTACTTGGATCATGGCAGATTTAATACAGTATGAATTACTCCAACGTGAGCAAATTATGGAGACACTAACGGAACTATCCGACATAAAAAAACAACAAAAACAAATTGATTCTTTAATTTTGTTAACAATTGGAAACACATAAATTTAAAAATGTTTACAATTTGTCTGAATTGGTGTAATATTGTGGGGTGTGCAAGAGCTTTATGACTTGTAAAAACAGATAATTCGGAGGTATATTTAATGTCTGCAAAATGGGAAAAGAAAGAAACAAACGAAGGAATTTTAACAATTGAAATTCCTCAAGATAAAGTTGAAACAGGCTTAAAAGCTGCATTTGACAAAATTAAACATAATATCAATATTCCAGGTTTCCGTAAAGGGAAAGTACCACGTCAAATGTTTAATAAAATGTATGGAGAAGAAGCACTTTATGAAGATGCTTTAAACCATATTTTACCTGAAGTGTATTCGGTAGCTGTAGAAGAAGCAGGGATTGATCCAGTTTCTCAACCAAAAATCGATATTGTTAGCATGGAAAAAGGTCAAGACTGGGTAGTTACTGCTGAAGTAACAGTTAAACCAGAAGTTAAATTAGGTGAATACAAAAACTTAACAGTTCCTGCACAAGATCGTACAGTAACTGATGAAGAGGTTGAAGCTAACCTAAAAGCTAAGCAAGAAAGCCAAGCTGAATTAGTTATTAAAGAAGAGGCTGCTGTGAACGGTGATACTGTTGTTATCGACTTTGAAGGTTTCAAAGACGGTGAAGCTTTTGAAGGTGGAAAAGGCGAAAACTATTCACTAGAATTAGGTTCTAATTCATTCATTCCTGGTTTTGAAGACCAATTAATTGGTACTAAAGCTGGAGATGATGTAGAAGTGAAAGTTACTTTCCCAGAAGCATACCAAGCGGAAGATTTAGCTGGCCAAGAAGCAGTATTTAAAGTAACTGTTCATGAAGTAAAAGCTAAAGAATTACCTGAATTAGATGACGAATTTGCTAAAGATATCGACGAAGATGTTGAAACATTAGCTGAATTACGTGAAAAAGTAAAAGCTGAATTAATTTCATCAAAAGAAGCTGCTGCAGCAGAAGCAATTGAAGAAGCTGCAATTGCAAAAGCTGTTGAAAATGCAGAAATTATTGATTTACCAGAAGTTATGGTTCACGATGAAGTTCACCGTGGCATGAATGATTTCTTAAACAATATGCAACGTCAAGGTATCTCACCTGAATTGTACTATCAAATGACTGGTACAACTGAAGCTGATTTACATAAACAATTTGAAGGCGAAGCTGAACCACGTGTGAAAACTAATTTAGTGATTGAAGCGATTGTAGCTGCTGAAAATTATGAAGTAACAGAAGCTGATATTGATGCAGAAATTAAAGAATTAACTGAACAATACGGCATTGACGAAGATGCAGTCCGTAATGCATTAAGTAAAGATATGTTATCTCATGATATTAAAATGAAACGTGCCGTTGATGTTATTACATCAACAGCTAAAGAAGAAGCGTAATTATTAAGTTTCTTTATAACTAGTTAATTAATCTGTAATAGGCTCTCAACATTGTAGATTCTAGAAAATTCTAGTCTATGGTGTTGAGAGTTTTGACATATTAAATGATTTGTGATAAGCTATTTTCCGCATCTTTTTTGATGCAATCGCTACATTATTATGGTACTATAAATTAGATGAAGAACAGATTAATTGTATAGTCTAGGCCTTTTAGTAGGCCTTTTTTAAATAGGGGGTAAGTGTGCATGTATGACAACACTGGAGAAAAAACAGATGTTCGGTGCTCGTTTTGTGGTAAGCCACAAGATGAAGTCAAAAAACTAGTAGCGGGACCAGGTGTTTATATCTGTAATGAATGTATTGATTTATGTAAAGAAATTATCGATGAAGAAATGCAAGATGATATGGCATCAGATTTAATTAATGTTTTGAAACCAAAAGAAATTTTAGAAATTTTAAATGAGTATGTGATTGGTCAAGAACGTGCAAAACGTGTCTTAGCTGTTGCCGTTTACAACCATTATAAGCGTGTACAACAAATGACACTTGAAGATCATGAGGATGCGGATACATCTGTAGATGACGAAGTGGAATTACAAAAAAGTAACATTTGCTTGATTGGACCAACTGGTTCAGGGAAAACGTTCCTAGCTCAAACTTTAGCTCGTACACTAAATGTACCATTTGCCATTGCTGATGCAACAAGTTTAACAGAAGCTGGCTATGTGGGTGAAGATGTTGAAAATATTCTTTTAAAATTATTACAAGCAGCTGATTTTAATGTTGAAAAAGCTGAGCATGGGATTATTTATGTGGATGAGATTGATAAAATTGCTCGTAAAAGTGAAAATGTCTCAATTACACGTGATGTATCAGGTGAAGGTGTACAACAAGCACTCTTGAAAATTTTAGAAGGTACTGTCGCTAGCGTGCCACCTCAAGGGGGACGTAAACATCCACAACAAGAATTAATTCAAATTGATACAACGAATATTTTATTTATTGTTGGTGGTGCATTTGATGGTATTGAAACGATTGTGAAAGAACGATTAGGTGAAAAAGTGATTGGTTTTGGCTCAACTAACCAAAAACGAGCATTAGAAAAAAGTATTATGTCACAAATTATTCCAGAAGATTTACTAAAATTTGGTTTAATTCCTGAATTTATTGGTCGTTTACCAGTGATGGCTTCTTTAGAGAAGTTGACAGAAGCTGATTTAGTGCGTATTTTAACTGAACCTAAGAATGCTTTGGTTAAACAATACAAAAAATTATTATCTTTAGATGCGGTTGATTTAGAATTTACTCCAGGCGCTTTAAACGAAATTGCACGTCAAGCAATTGAACGTAATACTGGGGCACGTGGCTTGCGATCAATCATTGAGGATATTATGATGGATGTTATGTATGATATTCCAACACGTGAAGATGTCGAAAAAATCACAGTCACCAAAGAAGCTGTTGACGGAAGTGGTCAACCTGAATTAACTTTGAAAAAAGTAAAAAAATAAAGCTTATTATCTAGAAGAGCCAAGTTTAAACTTGGCTCTTTTTTTGTAAACAATCGACTAAAAATTTACTTTAACTGTACGTAAAAGGGGTATTTTAAAGTGAAAATAGTAATTATCAGGCATAATTTAATGATTTTACAGTAACTTTACACAATCATTGGTTTGAAATTTACAAAGACTTGTTACACTTCGTTTGTAATAAAAAAACAAAGGAGCTATTACAAACATGAAAAAAATCTTATTATCTTTATCAACAGTTGGTTTATTAGTAGGTTTAGCCGCTTGTGGCAATAACGATACAACGAAAAGCAGTGCTAGTGGGAAAGATACAGCAAATGAGAAAGTAGAAATCACAGCGGTTGGCTCAACTGCGTTACAACCATTAGTTGAGAAGGTTGCTGAAATTTATATGACGGATAATCCTAATGCATCAATTACTGTACAAGGTGGAGGAAGTGGGACAGGATTAACACAGGTTTCAAGTGGAGCAGTTGATATTGGGAATTCCGATGTATTTGCTGAAGAAAAAGATGGGATTGACTCATCAAAAATTGAAGACCATCGAGTGGCAGTGGTCGGTGTCGCTCCAGTTGTTAATAAAGAAACTGGTGTGAAGACTGTTTCTGCTGACCAATTGAAAGACATCTTTACAGGCAAGATTACTAATTGGAAAGATGTTGGTGGTAAAGATCAAAAAATTGAATTAATCAATCGTGCTGCTGGAAGTGGAACGCGTGCAACTTTTGAGCAGTGGGCTTTAGAGGGCGCAGAACCTGCTAAGGGACAAGAACAAGATTCTTCAGGAACAGTTAGAAAAATTGTTGCCGAGACACCTGGAGCAATTAGTTATTTAGCTTTTTCATATATTGACGAGTCAATCCAAGGTTTAGCTATTGATAATGTCGAACCAAAAGATGAAAATGTTCAAGATAATTCTTGGAAGATTTGGGCTTATGAGCACATGTATACCCAAAAAGATGCAAAAAAAGGTGTGCTTGACTTTGTTGACTATGTGAAAAGTGATGACGTTCAAAAAAATGTTGTCAAAGAATTAGGTTATATTCCAATTAATGGTATGTCAGTTGAACGGTCTGTCGATGGGACAATTAAGTAGTGACTCGACTGAATTAAATTTCGAGGAATTGTTTGAACTTATGCTATAATTGAAGCAAACAATTGTTAGAAAGGATGCTTTCTCCATTATGAAACGAATGTTAGTAGTTGATGATGAACCAAGTATCACAACACTGTTAAAATATAATCTTGAAAAAGAAAACTTTGTCGTAGATATTGCTTACGATGGTGAAGAAGCTGTTAATGCAGCATTGAGTCAGGTCTATGATTTTATTATTCTAGATTTAATGTTGCCTAAGTTAAATGGTTTTGATGTCATTAAGCGCTTGCGTAAAGAAAAAATAAACACGCCGATTATCATGTTAACTGCTAAAGATGACACAGTTGATAAAATTATTGGGTTAGAGATGGGCGCTGATGACTATTTAACGAAGCCCTTTAGTCCACGGGAATTGGTTGCAAGAATTCGAGCGGTCGAGCGCCGATTTGAGCATTTGCCAAAATCCACTGAACAGACAGATAATGATTATAAACCAATTGAAATAGGTGAACTAGTTGCTTACCCTGATGCTTATCGGGTCTTGAAAAATGATGAGGAAATTATTTTTACTAAAAAAGAATTTGAGTTACTTATTTATTTTATGCAACGGGTGAATCGGATTATTGGTCGTGATGAATTGATGCAGTCGATTTGGAAAGATGATATGTATCATTTATCGAGAACAGTTGATATTCATGTGAGTCACCTTCGAGAAAAAATTGAAGTTGATCCTAAAAAGCCTAAATATATTATTACCGTCCGCGGCTTTGGTTATAAATTTCAGGAGCCAGAGCGTCATGAAAAATAAACAAAAGATTTTTAAACCGAGCTTGATTGTTTTATTTGTTGCAACACTATTTATTGTGGGTGGTATTTATACCACCTATTTTTTTAAAGCAGAAGTGATTAATCAGCAGCAAGAAAAATTAGAGACTGAAATTGATGTGTTAGTTCCATTTGTCAATCAATCAGGGAAATTGATTATTCCTACAAGAGAATTTAACCAAAGTATTCCTGATAATGAGCGCTTAACGATTCTAGATGTAACAGGAACAATTATTTATGATTCGTCCCAACAATTAAATGCTAAAGGGTCACGAGATAAGCGGCCTGAAATTCAGATAATATTAGAAAATCAAAAGGAGATTGGGGTGGCAATTCGAGAAAGCCAAACGATTGGTGAAAAATATCTTTACGTGGCTAAAGGGATTTATCATGAGAATCAATTGATTGGCATCATGCGTTTGTCTGAAAAATATACTGGCATCTCTAGTCATTTAAAACAATTTCAATGGAATCTTTTTGGAGTCTTTTTATTGATAGGATTGGCAGTTTTAGTGATGTATCTTTATATTATCAAGCAAACGAAAAAACCGTTACAATTTATTTTACCTATTTTAAAAAATGCGATTCGGCATCCCCAACAAAAACAAGCAGTTGTAAGTGCACCTGAAGAATGGGAAGAATTATATCAAACAGTCTATGAATTAATGGATGAGACAACTATGTTATATTATAAGCAACTTCAAAATGAAACCAAACTGCATTTTTTATTTGAAAATGTGACAATTGGTATTTTTATTTTAAATCAATCACTTGATGTTGTATTAGCGAATCGTGTGACTGAGCAACTATTTAATCAATCATTTAGTGTAATGCCATTTGATCAATGGTTTCAGCATCAGCAATTGTCTAATTTGATTAAGGAGGCCAAAGAAACTCAGCAACCTACTCAAGGGGATATCAAGTTAACTGGGCCTAAGGTGCGGTATTTAAATGTTAGAATTCAATTGTTAGAGTCTGATACTGATGAAATTGAATATGTCGGAATTATTTATGATATTACTGATATTCGCCAAATTGAACGCTTGCACGAAGATTTTATTAGCAATATTTCACATGAGTTAAAAACGCCAACGACATCTATTATGGGGTTTGCTGAAACCTTATTGAATGGTGCAAAAGATGATCCTGAAGTAACCACTGATTTTCTAACAATTATTGAAGCGGAAAGTCAGCGTTTATTAAATTTGATTCAAAATATTATGATGCTGTTAAAAACAGAAAAAGATATTTATTTATTAGATTCAGTTTCGACTAGTCCTAAAATAGTGATTGAAGAAGAATTAGAACGTTATCAGTATAAATTAGCTGAAAAAGCAATAAAGGTTACATTTGATAGTGCTGTAACGCAGAAATATTTATTACCTGGGAATGCTTTTCAGTTAATTGTTAAAAATTTATTGGAAAATGCAATAGAATATTCTAATCCACAAGGTCAAATTTTTATTTATCTAGTTGAGCAAGAGCAACAATTTATTTTTACTGTTGAAGATACTGGTGTTGGTATTTCTGAAAAAGATATGGCACGTATTTTTGAACGCTTTTACCGAGTGAGCCAATCACGGCAACGTAATACTGGGGGATCTGGTCTAGGATTATCAATTGTTGAGCACTATGTCTCAATTTTAGGTGGTACCGTTAAATTAACTAGTGAACTTGGTGAAGGAACAACGGTAATTGTTAAAATACCAATAGAAAGCAAAGAGTGAACGAGAACTGTGTTCATTCTAGCTTTTTTTTGTTATGATAGAAGAGATTTTAATAGAAAGAAGTGAATGACATGAAAGTACATAATGCAGAAATCGTGATTAGCGCGGTGCAACCAGAACAATATCCTAAAACACCGTTACCAGAAATTGCTCTAGCAGGGCGTTCTAACGTTGGTAAATCATCATTTATAAATACTCTAATTGACCGTAAAGGGCTGGCACGTACGTCCAGTAAACCAGGAAAGACACAAACACTAAATTTTTATTTAATTGAAAATGCCTTACATTTTGTGGACGTGCCAGGGTATGGCTATGCAAAAGTTTCAAAAACTGAGCGTGCGAAATGGGGTCAGATGATTGAAACTTATCTAACACAACGCGAACAATTAAAAGCCGTAATCTCACTAATTGATATGCGTCATGATCCAAGTGTAGATGATATTCAAATGTATGAGTTTCTAAAATATTACAATATTCCAGTAATTGTTGTGGCAACAAAAGCAGATAAAATTTCACGTGGAAAATGGAATAAACATGAGTCAGCAATCAAGAAAAAATTGGAATTTGATCCAGCCGATGATTTTGTCGTTTTTTCTTCAGAAACTGGTATGGGCAAAGAGGCTGCTTGGGCAGCAATTGAGCAATATCTATAAAAAAACCAATCTTTCATTTAGTGAAAGATTGGTTTTTTTACGCTATTTTCTAGACTCCACATTTACAGTATAACGTTGTGATGTCGGTGATTTTTTGCTTGTCTAATTCATTTTTCGACAGGTCTGTTTTTTTAGTATCCTTTTTAGCATCTGGATCAATAGCAAATTCTTCAAATAATTTTTCTAAGCTATCTTTTTTACGGTAAGTCAATCCCATGGTCATCGTTCCTCTCTTAAATATCCCTAAAAACTAGTGTAACAAAAAAATATGAAAAGATTATGACTTTTTAATATAGTCATTCGGACGATAACGGTACGACTCAAAGGCCGTATCGTTTTCTAGTATCCAGTCTGCTAGGCATTTACCAATGACTGGTCCCGTTGTCAGACCTGACGAACCCAATCCAGAAGCAACTAAAATATTTGGAAGTGTTGTTACTTCACCAAAAAATGGTAAAAAATCAGATGTATAGGCACGGGTACCTACTCGAATTTTTTCTATAGGTAGCGTTGCTGTCTGTGGCATCCATTTTGCACCTGAATTTTGCAAGTGTTTTAATAGGTTTGGGTCAGGTGTTAAATCATAGCCTTGATCATTTTCATGAGTAGCCCCGACAACTAAGCGGCCATTTTGAAATGGAATTAAATCAATTTCTCCAACAGGCATTACAACAGGCCAATTAGTTGTATCATCTGACAATTGTAATTCAATCAATTGTCCTTTTTGAGGTCGAATATCAACTTCATAACCTAGTGGAGTTAGTAATTCAGGTAGCCAAGCGCCAACAGAGAGAATAATTTTGTCAACGAGATTCTCAGAATATGCTGTTCGGATTCGCCATTGTCCGGTATTCAGATAATCAATTTGAGTGACACGGTCGCGGATAATAGTTTGTAATGAGTCTTGTAGGGCCTTAATTAACAACTGACCATCTACTTTTGCGCCACCTGAAATAAATAAAGCTGGTTGCTCACTGTCAATCGGGGGTATCAATTCTTTAATCGTATCCGGAGATAATTGCGTGATTTCCCCAATTGTAGGTGCTTCTATAACGCGTGTTTGCGCTAGATGGGTCAGTTTATCAAGCAATGTTTGATTTTTTTTATATAAAATCGTGCCAGTTTGTTGGTAGATTGACGTGTGGTCAGGTAAATTTAAATCAGTCATTAGTTGTTGGTAAAAGGCTGCCCCAGATTTTGCTAAGTGGTACCACTCCTTATTTCGCCTTTGTGAAAGCCAAGGTGAAATAATTCCAGCGGCCGCTTTCGTTGCTTGACCAAGACTATCGTCGTAAAGTAAAATATCCTGTTGATTTTTGGATAAATAAAAAGCAGCAGTTGATCCTACAATACCCCCACCAATGACGGCAATTTTTTGAGTCATTTTATCTCGTCTCCTTCATAAGGTTCAACATGAACATCAATATCAAAAATGTTGAATTTTTTTTGTAATTGTTGTTCCATATCATCAACAATATCGTGACTTTCTTTGACAGTCAAGTTAGGATTCATTCGAACCGTTACGTCTAAAAAGATGTTGGCTCCTAGATTACGTGCACGAAGGACAGGAACTTCTTTAATACCATCGACGGTCAAGATATCTTCTTTATAAAGTTTAAGTAGGTCTAAATCAAAACCATCTGATAGATAGAACGAACTTTCTTTAAAAATATCGAAAGCAGTCTTTAAAATGACTAATCCAATGACAATCGCTGTAATTTGGTCTAGAATTGGTAGTTTAAATGTTGAAGCAAATACAGCAATGGCAGTCCCGATACTCGTTAAAGCATCACTTAAGTTGTCTTTTGCCATAGCAACTAAAGAGCTACTAGTATATTGTTTACCTAGTTTCATATTGTACAAATAAACGGCAATCATCACAACGGCAGAGAAAAGACCGACAGCTGCTGCAATGGGTTCTGGAGATTCGATTCGACGATGAATAATATTAGTCAAAGCTTGCGATAAGACTTGAAAACCAGCAACAAACATAATAAATGATGTAATTAAGCTAGCAACATTTTCAGCCTTCCAATGGCCATAGCGATGGTCATTATCTGCAGGTTTACGTGATAATCGTAAACCAATAATCACTGTAATTGCAGCGATGGTATCTGTAAAATTATTAATCCCATCTGCAGAAAGGGCCTCTGAATTAGCATAATTTCCGACCGTTATTTTGAGCAAAGCCATTGCTATATAAGCAATTAGACTGACGTATGCCCCTTTTTCTGCCTGTTTTAATTGATCACTTCGATTTACCACGATAAATAGCCTCCTTTAATCACTGTTAGCAAGTATAACAAAAAAAGGCATATTTAGAAAAGAGGATAAAAAAAATTTAAGTTGTCCTAAAAATTAGTTAGTATTTATTCTAGTAGTATTAGTAAATTATGACGTTTATATGATAAAATAATGTGATTATCCAGAAAGAAATGAGGAATGATAGATGACAATTACTGAAGGATATATGCCTTATTTAGGCTATCAAACATATTATCGCATAGTAGGGAAAAGACAACCAGATAAAGCGCCACTTGTCTTGTTACATGGTGGACCTGGTTCAACCCACAATTATTTTGAGGTACTTGATGGCTTGGTGGAGTCCGGTCATCAGTTAATTATGTATGACCAACTAGGATGTGGATTGTCAAGTATTCCTTCTAACCCAGATCTTTGGACAGCAGAGACCTGGATTGAGGAATTAATCGCTTTACGTAAGTATTTAGGGTTAGACGAAATACATTTACTAGGCCAGTCATGGGGTGGCATGATGGCGATTCAATATATTTGTGACTATCAACCAGAAGGAATTAAAAGCTTAATTTTATCGAGTACTTTACCATCTTCAAAATTATGGGCTACTGAGCAACAACGACTAATTAAACTCTTACCATTAGAAGAACAGCAAGCCATTCAACAAGCTGAGTTGACTGGTGATTACACGCAATCTCGTTATCTACTGGCGAATGATCATTTTATGCAACGTCATGCTGCCGATCAGCCTTCTGCTTCATCTCCTGAACCGTTAAGACGGAAAAAACAGGCTGGGATTGAAGCGTATGTTACCGCATGGGGGCCTAACGAATATCAACCGACGGGGACACTAAAAGAGTTTGATTATACAAATCAATTAGCTGAAATAAAAGTACCAACATTAATTACAAGTGGGACTGACGATTTATGTACACCATTTATTGCTAAAACAATGTATGATCGTATTCCTAATTCGCGCTGGGAGTTATTTCAAAAAAGTCGACATATGCCTTTTGTGGATGAACATAAGGCCTATCAAACATTACTAAGTCAGTGGTTACAGAATAATAGATAATAATTAAGACACTCGAGAAAGTAGGGGATTAAGTAGTGGCAATTGAGGAGTTGTATCAAGTTTTAAAGGAGAATCATTTAGATGCTTGTTTAATCGTAAAAAAAGCAAATGTACGTTACATTAGTGGATATCATGGAGAGGATGCTTATTTACTAATATTACCAAGTAAACACTATTTATTTACTGATGCTAGGTATATCGAACAGGCCAATCAGGAAACAAGAGGCTTCGAGATTATTAATTGGCGAACGCCAGGTCGTACGTTAGGAGATAGTATTAAGGAAATCATCGAGAAAGAACAACTAAAAGTGATTGGATTTGAAGATACTTCAGTCACAGTGGCAATGTTCAACGACCTAATAAAAAAAATAACCTGTGAGCTAGTACCATTAGATCAAAAAGTCGATAGTCTTCGAGTGATTAAGCGACCAGATGGAATTGCTAATTTAAGAGCTGCTTGTGATATTGCTTGTCGAGCATTTAACCGGATATTAGAAGATATTCAAGTAGGTATGACTGAAAAAGAAATTGCTGCTAAGTTAGCAGCATATATGGTTTTTGAAGGAGCAGATACGCAACCTTATGGAAATATTGTGATTTCGGGTCCGAATACATCATTATTACATGGGATTCCATCAAATCGTGCCATACAATACGGTGATTTTGTTTTATTGGATTTTGGCTGCCAATTTAATGGATATTTATCGGATATGACACGTACAGTAGTCGTTGGACAAGCAAATGAGCAGCAACGTGAAGTCTACGAACTTGAAAAAGAAATGGTTCGTTTATCCGAAGAAGCTATGAGGGCAGGTATCCCTGTAACTGATATTTATCAGCAGTCAATTAATCCTATTAAAGGAACACCTTATTTTGACTACCATTATTGGAATATTGGTCATGCGATTGGTTTAGAGTTACACGAGTTACCACATATTCGAGCAGATTCTAAAGCTGTGCTAAAAGAAAATCAGGTCTTGACAATTGAGCCTGGAATTTATATACCCAATTGGGGTGGAGTGCGAATCGAAGATCAAGTTGTCATTACTGCTGACGGAATTGATAATATGATTTACTTATCGCACGATTTAATTGAATTATAAGGAATGAGGAGCGGGCTGTTTTATAGACGTTCCTTTTTTATAACGTCTCTTTAATTTCAATTATTATAAAATAATGATATAAAAATATCGACAAACGTCTTTTTATAAATGAACAAATGTGTTATATTAATTTTAAGGTATCTTGTATTAGTTAGGAGGGTTGACAATGATTTATAAGCAATTGACAGGTATATCAAATGAAATTATGCTTAGTAAAATTTCTTATGGTAAAAATAGCGTTCAAATTGATGTCCAACAACTAGCTAAAGAAGAATTCATGCAGTCGTCTAGTCAAAGTGATTTTAGTTTTGCGGATAGTTCATTAGAAAAAATAGACCCATATTTACCAGCAATTACTATTTTTTTTGATGAAGTGATTGCAATGCAAGTTCTTGATCGCGCATTTAGTCATGAAAAAGAGACAGTATATTCTGAGTGGCATAGTTTTCGTCGACATACGGGCTCAGATTTCTTACAGTATGTCTTAAAAGAAACTTTTGTAAAAGAGTTTATGCAGGCTACTGGTGAAACAATTGAACATTATGAAATCGTTACAATAACAGATGTTATTTCTATTGTTTCTTCGATTCCTCCTGTCATTAAATTAATTTTTGAAAAACAATTACACTAAAATAATACTTGGTAAAATTTTAAAATAAAATAACGAATTGGCTAATTTTTCTCTATGAAAAAGAAAAATTAGTCAATTTTTTTAGGATAAATTATAAAACATCCCGTCGTTTAAAGATAATACAAGCAATCATAATCATCAAGATAAGGTGAGCCAAAATATAAAGTGGCGAGGATAGAAGTGAAAAATGATTTTTTAACATACTACCACCTTCTGATAGTAATGGTTCTTTATCTAATGTATGTATGTTCATATGCGTTAGAATAAAAAAATCTGTTTGCTTTTTTAGTGCCAGGCTAACTAATTGGTTTAAGGTATCTTGAGTCAACACGATAAGTAAAGAAATGGTCATTGGTAAAATAGTAGTTGTAGTTATCGTAACAATTAGAAAAGCTAATGTTGTATAAAAAATTACTGGTATCGTTTTATAAATAGTGTAGCGCAAAAGTAAAATTATCGAAAAGTCATCAGTGACAAAGCCAAAGCGGATACCGCCAATTAGACTTGAAAATAGTAGAATACTAATTATTAATAGTAAGCTAATACAAAAAATAGCGATTAATTTAGATAATAAAATACTTGTCCGGTAGTGCGGTCGAATCAGTAGTTGTTTAATAGTTCCTTGGGAATATTCCTCCGCAATTGACCGAACAATTAAACTGATACAGTAAATCGTGAGTAATGGCATTAAAAAAGTGAAATTTAGTTGCGTGAAAGTGGCAAAACTTGAAAAACGCTCAGTAACTGGCAACCAATTTCGAATAAAAAAAGCGGAAGTTATCTGTAAAAAAAGGATAAAGATAAAAAAAACAAAAATTGTTTTTTTATAACCAATTTTAAGTAGTTCATTTTTAATTAATTGTGCCATTATTTTTCACCTCGTGTCATATTGATAAAGTCTTCTTCAAGTGACGTTTTTTGTTGGGTAATACTAAAGATATCAATGTTAGATTGAACAAGTTTTTTTATTACTTCAGGAATATGTTCCTCGGAACAGTTAATAGTAAAGTGGTTTATATCACTGATGGTAGTAGCACTAAAAAAATTGGAAATATGTGTTGTATTGGATACTTTGAACGTATATTGTCTGCTGTTGTTTGTTTGATAGCTACTTAAGTCTTTTTCAGTAATAAATTTGCCATGATCAATAATCAACACACGATCACACATTAACTCAATCTCGCTTAGTAAATGACTAGAGACGATAATTGCAATGTCGTTTTGATGTGCTAATTTTTTTAGGTATAGTCGTAGGTCACGAATCCCCACCGGATCAAGGCCATTGGTTGGTTCATCTAGAATCAAGACTTTCGGTTGATGTAAAAGAGCTTGAGCAATTCCTAAGCGTTGTTTCATACCTAGTGAGTAATTTTTAACTGGTTGATGAATGGCGTCAGATAAATTAACTAAACTAATCATTCGACGAATTTGTTTTTGAGAGATCTTTTTTGGGTACATTCGTGCAAAATTATCTAAATTTTGTTTGCCTGTCATATACGGGTATAATTCTGGATTTTCAATAATTGCACCGATATTTGCTAATGCTTTTTTTGGTTCTAGTTGTATATCATGTCCACAAATAGTAACATGACCAGCCGAAGGTTTAATTAATCCTGTGATCATACGAATGGTTGTCGTTTTACCACTCCCGTTTGGTCCTAAAAAACCATAAATTTCTCCTGATTGAACACGAAAATTAAGGCGATGGATAATGATTTTCTCGTTAATTTTTTTTGATAAATTTTTAACTGACAGCACTGTTTTAACCATAATGATTCCCCTTTATAAGACGCGTTTAAAATCTATAAGGTAACTTTACACTAAAAATATATGGTAAGTCAATATTTTTTTATTGTTTTACAATAAAAATAATAATATTTTGTTTATGTGAAAAGTACTTAATTTAGAATAAAATTGGAAAAAATGTGATAAATAAGTTAGAATAGATTTTGTTTTATCGGGAGGGATATACTAATTGAAATATTTAAAAGTTATTATGATATTATTCGTGTGTCTGGTAGGTCTTAATGGTTGTCGATTCAATGACAACAAAGCTAGTCTGAAAGAGGGAACTAATGTCAACGCCACACTATATAATTTGGAAGAACAACGACATGCTCTAGCTGCTTATCCGGCTTTTTATCAAGCTAGTAATCTAGACAAACGTTCTGGAAAAGAATTCGGTACGTATATTATTCCTGGATTGATTGAAACAGAATCTTTAATGCTTCACAAAAATAAGCAACTCAGTCAGAGCAAATCAATGGATCCACAAGGAGTAACAGTAACTGAAGATTATCTCTTGATTAGTGCGTATAGTCATGATGAAGAACATAATTCTGTTATCTATGTACTCGATAGGCAGACACACAGCTATTTAAAAACTGTTGTTTTACAAGGAAAACCTCATGTTGGCGGGCTAACATATGACCATCAGACAAAAAATATTTGGGTGTGCGATATTACTCCAGAGGGAAAGGCAGCAATTGCGTCAATTAGTCTTCAAACGTTGGAAAACTATCACCTAAAACCCAATAAACAACCTGTTAAGTATGGTCAGTTTGTTGTATTAGATGATATTGACCGAGCATCATTTATTACGTATCATGATCAAAAAATATATGTAGGTTATTTTTCTGAAGTAGCAGAAGGTGTATTAGGAGAATACCACATAGATGAACATGGCCAATTAATTAAAGGTTTAAAAAATCAAACGCGGTTAACTCTGGAAAATAAAGGGTTGAAACCTAGTGAATTAGCAAAAATTGTTCACGGAATTCAAGGGATTACCTTTTATCGTGATTATTTACTTTTATCGCAATCTTATGGGCCGGAAAATTCAAAAATTTTAATTTATCCAGATACTAAAAAATCAACTCGATATTTAGATAAAGAAGTGATTAAAACGATTGAAGCACCACCCTATCTAGAACAAATTACGGCACATGATGGTCAGTTATATACTATCTTTGAATCAGGGACTCAACGTTTTAGAGATGATCCAGTAATTACTAAAGTTGATCGGGTGATTATGTTAAATTTAAATAAACTTCTTACTGATTAATATTAAAGCGGCTGAGTCACATTGACTTAGCCGCTTTTTTGATAGACATCATTATGTTATTAAATATTACTTTTAGTTCGCCAGATACCAGAACGCCAACGTTTAATCATAAAAACAGCACGAAGACCTTCATCAATTGTATAGGCTAACCATACGCCGACTAAGCCCATATGTAGTGGTAACGCTAGTAAATAAGAAAATGGTAAACTAATTACCCATAAAACAACTAAACTACAAATTAATGGGAATTTAACATCTCCTGCAGCATTTAGTGAGCCGACCATTGCCATATTAATTGTTCGACCAATCTCTAAAAAGATATCAATCAAGAAAATAATTTTAGCAATAGCAATGATTTCTTCGTTATAAGTAAAAATATGCATGATAGGCACGATCGCAAACCATGTGATGACGGAAATCACGGCTGTACAAATAATGGCAATGATAACCGTTCGCATGCCACGATTATACGCACGGTCGAATTCTTTAGCCCCTACATTCCGTCCAATCATTATTTGGTTTCCTTGGCTAAGGGAGGCCGCAATAAGATAGACAAATTGTGTAATTGCAGTAACGTAAGATTTAGCAATTAGCATATTCGGACCTAGCGAAGCGACAATCATGGTAACAACAACTTGTGACGCTGTGTAAGACAAATTCTCTCCTGAAGAGGGTAAGCCAAGTGTTAAGATTCGTTTCAACATTGCCCGTGAAAAATCGGAAAATTTTAATTTTAAAATATTAAAACCAATAACCCGATTTAAAATAATAAAGGCAAAAATCAAGGCAATAAAGTTACTGAAAACGGCTGACATAGCTAGACCTTCAACGCCTAAATGTGGTAAGCCAAAGGGACTATATAAAGCAATATAATTTCCGAGTAAGGCGAAGAAGAGAGCAATTGTTGGGATAATTAAGGCTGCTTGAGTTTGACCATGACTGCGGAGTGTTGCGATAATTGCAGCAATGACTGAACTAATAAATAAACTAGCACCATAGATTTGCAAATAATTGACACCGATTTCAATAATTTCAGGCGGTAAATTCATAAAAAACAATAGTTGCTCGGGAAATAACATGAAAACACTGCTGATTAAAATTCCTAAAACCAAGGAACCAATTAGCGCCGTTGTAATAACGTGAATAATTTCCTCATGTTTTTTTGCTCCAATTAATTGTGCAATAATAATTTGAGCACCAACAGTAATGAAACCATAAATAAAAACTGATAAATTTAATAATTGGTTAGCAGAACCAACAGCCGCTACGGCAGGCTCTGAATATTGAGCAATCATCCAAACGTTCACGTTACCGATAAAAACTCTTAGAAATAACTCAACAAAAATGGGCCAACTTAAAAATAGTAATTCTTTGTCAGAGATGTTTTGTCGACTAAAAAAACGTTTAATTGTTACCACTGAGTCACCTTCCCTTCCTTTACATAAAATAGGTACTCCGTTAGTATTTTAGCTGTTTCTAAGAATAAGTCAATAAGTTTTAGTGAGTATTTGATGTGTCATTAAAAGTAAACAAAAAGATAGACATTTAAATAAGCTGGGGGTAAAGTAATGGTACTATGAATTGGAGGAATTAGTTTATGTATGATGTAATTATTATTGGTTCTGGCCCTGCTGGAATGACTTCCGCACTCTATGCTGCACGTTCCGGTTTGTCGGTTTTAATTATTGAACGTGGTGCACCTGGCGGCCAAATGATGAATACAAGTGAGGTTGAAAATTATCCTGGCTTTGATTTGATTGAAGGCCCTGAGTTAGCATTAAAAATGTACGAAAATGCGATAAAATTTGGTGCTGAAAACACTTATGGTACCGTTCAAAGTATTGAAGATAAAGGTGCGACTAAATTAGTAATTTGTGAAGATGAGTCTTATGAAGGTAAGACTGTAATCATTGCTACGGGTAGTGAACACCGTAAAATCGGTATTCCAGGTGAAGAGAAATATGCAGGGCGCGGTGTGTCATATTGTGCCGTTTGTGATGGTGCTTTTTTTAAAGACCGTCATTTAGTTGTTATCGGTGGTGGTGACTCAGCTGTTGAAGAAGGGATGTACCTAACACAATTTGCAAGCAAAGTCACAATTATTCATCGTCGTGATGCACTTCGAGCGCAAAAGATTTTACAAGAGCGAGCATTTAAAAATGATAAAATTGATTTCATGTGGAATCGAGTGCCCGTTGATATTCAAGGTGATGAAATGAAAGTGACGTCGATTACACTAAAAGACACCTTAACTGGAGAACAAACTAGTTTCCCAGCAGATGGAGTATTTATTTACATTGGTTTAGATCCATTAACTGAACCATTTACTAATCTGGGTATTACTGACACAGATGGTTGGATTTTAACTGATGAGCACATGAGAACGGCTGTTCCAGGTGTTTATGCGGTGGGCGATGTACGCAAAACGGTTCTGCGTCAAATTGCAACCGCAGTTGGTGACGGTAGTATTGCTGGTCAAGAAGTTTATAATTATATTCAAGAGAATGCGTAAGGACATATGATTAACGAATTCATTGCTAGTCTGCTAGATTAGCAATGAATTCGCTTTTTTTTATTCCAATTCACTGAAATAAAATGTTATAATGGGACTAATTTAGTAGTAAGTAGAAAATTTGAGGTGACGTATATGTCTTGGAAAGATGTTTATCAACAGTGGAAAAATTTTGATGCACTTGAAGAATCAGTTAGGGTAGATTTAGAAAAGATTGAGGGAAACGCTGAACGATTAGAAGATGCTTTTTTTGCACCTCTAGAGTTTGGTACAGCAGGAATGCGAGGTATTATTGGTGCAGGGATTAATCGGATGAATGTTTATACGATTCGTCAAGCGACGGAAGGATTAGCATTATTTATTGATTCTAAAAGTCACGAAGCTAAACAACGTGGTGTAGCAATTGCCTATGATTGTCGGCATAAATCACCAGAATTTGCTATGGCAGCTGCTGAAACCTTAGCTGCTCATGGTATTAAGTCATTTGTGTTTGAGAGTTTACGACCTACGCCTGAATTATCATTTACTGTACGTGAACTAGGCTGTATTGCTGGAATTATGATTACTGCAAGTCATAATCCTGCTGCTTATAATGGATTTAAAATTTATGGCGAAGATGGTGGTCAAATGCCACCCCAATCTGCTGATGCGGTGACAAATTATGTTCGTAGTGTGACTAACCCACTTGATATTAATATATTGGATCAAAAGTCTGCGAAAGATTATATTACGATTATTGGCGAGGATATGGATCGTCGCTATTTAAAAATGATGGAGTCAGTGACGATTAATCATGAATTAGTTGAGCGTGTTGGAAAAGATTTAACCCTAATTTTCACACCGTTACATGGTACAGGGAAAATGTTAGGTGAACGTGCCTTGAAACAAGCCGGATTTGATAGTGTCGAATTAGTGCCTGAACAAGCGATTGCTGACCCAGATTTTTCTACTGTTGCGTCACCAAATCCAGAGGAACATTCAGCTTTTGAATATGCGATTCGACTAGGAAAAGAAAAAAATGCAGATGTATTAATTGCTACTGATCCTGACGCTGACCGTCTTGGAGCTGCAGTTCGCATGCCAAATGGTGAGTATGAAGTGTTGACAGGAAATCAATTGGGTAGCTTAATGTTACACTATATTCTTGTGGCTAAAAAAAATGCCAATCAACTATCTAATCAAGCAGTCGCCTTAAAATCAATTGTTTCAAGCGAGTTGGCTACGACAATTTGTAAAAACTTTAATGTCGAGATGGTAAACGTGCTAACTGGTTTTAAATTTATTGCGGAAAAAATTAAAGAGTATGAGCAAAATGGGACGAAAGAATTTATTTTTGGTTTTGAAGAAAGCTATGGTTATTTGATTAAACCGTTTGCTCGTGATAAGGATGCTATCCAGGCGTTAGTCTTACTTGCTGAAATGGCCGCATATTATAAGGATCAGCAAAAAACTTTATATGATGGATTACGAGATCTTTATCAAGAATTTGGTTATTTTATTGAAAAAACAATTTCAATTACTATGGATGGTATTGAGGGATTAGATAAAATTAAAAATTTAATGGCTACTGTACGTGCTAAGAAACCAACTACCTTTGGATCGTATTTAGTAGATTATGCGGAAGATTATGCGACGGGTGAGTCTACAGATGCCGATGGTGAAGTAAAACCACTTGGGCAACCACATGCTAATGTACTGAAATTTATTTTAGCGAATGGTTGCTGGATTGCCATTCGACCATCGGGTACAGAGCCAAAGATTAAGTTTTACATTGGTGCAACTGCTAAAACAAATGAAGAGGCAGAAGACATTTTTGAAAATGTTCTTGCAAGTGTTAATACTTTAATTGCAGAACAAAACTAAATTAGTCGAAAATCTTTTGGGGGGATTACTATGGGATTTAACGACGTGACAGAAGAACAAGTAAAACAAATTGGTCGCTTTTATAAAACATTGAGTGATCCAACACGTGTCAATATTTTATTAGCTCTAGCAGCGAGCAAGGAGTTAAACGTGACAGCATTGACTGATCATTTAGGTATGGAGCAGTCTGCAGTATCGCATCAGTTAAAACTTTTGCGTGATCATCGCATTGTAAAACCACGTAAAGAAGGAAAAACGGTATTTTATTCGATTGATGACCACCACGTTATGGATATTTTAACGCAAACATTTAAACATTTAGCACATCATTAAATATGAGACTAGACTATTTTCCGATGATACTTAGCCAGACGTATCGTTTAGATGGAAATAGTCTAGTTTTTTTTTAGTAGTTCTGTATAATAAAGAATAAGATTAAAATATGATGAACTTATCATGAAAAAACTGGAGGCAGCTGTATGGGAAAAAAATTGAGAATTGGTATGTTAGGTCTAGGAACGGTTGGAACTGGTGTAGTTGAATTATTTGAGAATTATCGTTATAAAGTACAACAAATCACTGGACTAGATAGCTGTTTAGCAAAAGTTTTTGTTCGAAATAGTCACAGAAAAAAGGCATTAGCTGAGCGTCATCATTTGACTTTAGTGACAGATATGGCTGAGATAATCAATGATCCGACTATTGATGTGGTCATTGAAGTTCTTGGTGGAATTGAACCAGCAAAAACGGCAATTAGTCAAGCGTTAAAATCTGGAAAACATGTCGTGACTGCAAATAAAGATTTAATGGCGCAATGTGGTATAGAACTACAGCAACTTGCCAAAGAAAATGCATGTGCGCTTTACTATGAAGCGAGCGTAGCGGGTGGTATTCCTATTTTACGGACAATTTCATCAAGTCTCTCATCTGATGCAATTGAAATAGTTTACGGCATTGTTAATGGTACCACTAACTATATGCTGACAAATATGACAATATCTGGTTTAACGTACCAAGAAGCATTACTTGAAGCACAACGCTTAGGCTTTGCTGAACAAGATCCAACAAATGATGTCGAAGGAATCGATGCTGTTTATAAGATGATTATTCTGACACAGTTTGCTTATGGGATGACTATAAAGATTGACGACGTGACACGCCAAGGAATTACACATGTGACTGCCTCTGACATTCAGTCTGCTCGTAAATTAGGTTACGTTATCAAATTAATAGGAACAACTTTGATCACAAAAGAGGGAGTAGCTGTTGATGTCGCACCAGTCTTTATTGCGAAAACTCATCCGTTAGCCAGTGTGTCAAATGAAATGAATGCTATTTTTGTCAAAAGTACAGGAATTGGGGAATCGATGTATTACGGACCTGGTGCAGGTGCAACTCCCACAGCAACTAGTATTTTGAGTGATGTATTAACTATTGCTAAAGAGTGGCAAAGTGGAAGACTAGGTCAGTCATTTCACACGTTTGATACGGATACTAAACTAATTCCTAAAAAATCAACTCGTGGAAAATATTATTTTTCGCTAAGCGTTCCTGATGAAATGGGTATCTTCAAGAAAATTGCTGAAATTATGGAAAATCAGCAAGTCAGCTTAAAACAAATCAATCAAGAAGTGTTTAGTCCGGATGCAGCTCACGTGGCATTAATTACTCATGAGATGACTTTGGCACAACGTGATTGCATTTTAGCTGCCTTTCGAGATATTCCCGATGTTGTTGTTCATGCTTATTATAAAGTGTTATAGAAAAGGGGGAGACGTTATGAAAATCATTGTTCCTGCAACAACAGCTAATCTTGGCTCGGGTTTTGATTCATTTGGTTTAGCGTTAGACATGTTTTTAGAAGTCACTGTTTGTGGACCAGCTGATGAATGGTTCATTGAGCATCAAATCCCAGGATTACCACATAATGCGACTAACCTAATTATTCAAACAGTTTGTGATGTGGCGCCCGGAACGCCTCCGCACCGCTTAAAAATGATGAGTCAGATACCAACAGCTAGGGGGTTAGGAAGTAGTTCGGCAGCTATTGTGGCTGGTATTGAAATAGCTAATCAACTAAATCAGTGGCAATTATCAAATCAAGATAAATTAACATTAGCAGCAACGATTGAAGGTCATCCGGATAATGTGGCACCAGCGATTTATGGTGGATTCACTGTATCAGGAAGTGTGGCAGAGGGTTATTTTGCAACAACGCATCATTTTACTGAAGTTGATTTAATTGCTGTTATTCCACCGTATAAATTATTAACAAAAGCCAGTCGTCAAGTACTTCCCGTTGACTTATCGTTTAAACAAGCAGTCGCAGCTAGTTCAATTGCTAATGGACTTTTAACGGCATTTTTAACAAATAATATAGAATTAATGACTAAGTTACTAGAGTGTGACAGATGGCATGAACCTTATCGACTATTACTAGTTCCAGAGTTAGAAAAAATTCGTTTAGCTAAAGTCGAATTAGGTATTTATGGTGCTGTACTTAGTGGTGCAGGTCCGACTATATTAGTATTTGCCCCTAAAAATCAAAGTCATCAAGTGATTCAACCACTTCAAAGTCTATTGCCAGATAGTCAGATTAAGTTATGTCATGTGTATCAAGATGGCGTAAACGTGCAATAAGCTGCTCGTCAATCGAAATGATTAGAAACATCTGCAATACTAATAGTACTAAAAAATATTTTGACCGGTTGGACAAACGTCTGGCTGGTCTTCGTTTTTTTATACATCTGCTATTTCTTATTTAAATTGAATATAGTACTATAAATGAAGAGGTACAATGAGCTAACTCAAAAGTAAGAAACTCATTTGTTAATGGAGGGAGCGACAAATTGTGTGGGTAAAGAAAAGAAATTAATCGATATCTTTTGGCATTGGGTCAAAATGGCTTTTTTGTCATTTTTAATTGCAATGTTTTTACGGGCGTTTATTTTTGTTCCAATGGGTATTAGCGGTAACTCAATGGCACCAACTCTGAAACAAAATGATTTTATTGTGATGGAACGTTTTACTAAAATCAAACGATTTGATGTCATTGTTTTCGATTCACCTGATGGCAGTACCTATGTGAAAAGAGTCATTGGTCTTCCTGGTGATGAGATTGAATACAAAAATGACCAATTATATGTTAATGGTAAAAAAGTGCCTGAAAAATTTTTAACTGGTATAAAAAAACGTAAAAATGAATTAGTCTATACGACGGATTTGAAATCAAGTGAACTATTAGGTGTTGACAAAATTCCTGACAATCAATATTTTGTTTTGGGAGATAATCGTCGATTAAGTAAAGATAGTCGCTCGTTTGGGACAATTTCAACAAATGATATTATTGGGAAAGTAAGAATGGTATACTATCCAGTATGGAATATGAAGTTTTTTTAAATTAAGGAGTGTTTATAGAGTGACAATTCAATGGTTTCCAGGCCACATGGCTAAAGCGCGTCGTGAGGTTGCGGAAAAATTAAAATTAGTAGATATTGTGTACGAAATTGTCGATGCACGATTGCCAATTTCCAGTCGAAACCCAATGTTAGATTCAGTTATCCAACAAAAGCCAAGATTGGTTTTATTAAATAAAGGTGATTTAGCTGATCCAGTACAATCGAAAGAGTGGCAATCTTACTTTGAAAGTCAGGGCTTGTATTGTATGACAATTAATGCTAGTCAAGGTAAAGGCGTAAATAAAATTATCATTAAATCAAAAGAAATACTGGCTGAAAAAATTGAGCGTCAAAAAGCTCGCGGAATTAAGCCTCGTGCGATTCGAGCAATGTGTATCGGTATTCCGAATGTTGGGAAATCAACTTTATTAAATCGTTTGGCAAAAAAAAATATGGCACGTACGGGCAATACACCTGGTGTGACAAAAGGGCAACAATGGCTAAAATCAGGTGGTGATTTAGAACTACTTGATACCCCAGGGATTCTTTGGCCCAAATTTGATGATGAACTTATTGGTAAAAAATTAGCTTTAACTGGTGCCATTAAAGATACGTTGCTACATATGGATGATTTGGCGCTATTCGGTTTAAGTTTCTTTCAAGAGCATTATCCAAACCAATTGGCAGAACGGTATAAATTTACGAATGACGAGTTACAGCTAGCCCCGGTAGATTTACTGTTATTAATTTCAGAACGTCGTGGGTTTCAAGAGGATTATGAACGTGCCAGTAAAATGGTAGTCACAGAAATTCGTGATGGTCGTTTAGGACGCTATACACTGGACCACGTATCAGAGGTCGAGGTTTAGTATGAGTAAAGAGACTGTTCAGGAAATCAAAAAGCAGTTAGAGATTGTGACAACCTTGCAAGATGATTTGTTGAGACATTATCAGCAAGATGACCGTAAAGGTGTACAGAATGCGATTAAAGCGACTATCAGACGTTTAGAAAAGCAAGAAGCACTCAGACAACATTTTGATGACATGTCTGTATTTGAAAATAAAGCTCGAATGGAGGGCTACCAAGTGATTGCTGGTATTGACGAAGTTGGGCGTGGTCCACTTGCAGGCCCAGTTGTCGCTTGTGCGATTGTTTTACCAATGAATTTTGATTTAATTGAAGTCAATGATTCAAAACAATTAAGTGGGAAAAAGCGTGATGAATTGTATGATAAAATTTTATCAGTTGCTTTGGCAGTAGGAATTGGCATGAAGGATGAGCACGTTATTGACCGTGTGAATATCTATGAAGCAACAAAATTGGCAATGTTAGAAGCCGTTGATAACCTTAGCTTGACACCAGATAAATTGTTAATTGATGCAATGACTTTACCGGTGCCGATTAGTCAAGAAAAGATTATTAAAGGTGATGCACGGAGTTTGTCGATTGCTTGTGCGAGTATCGTAGCTAAAGTTACGCGTGACCGAATGATGGCTGCCTATGATGAACAGTATCCAGGTTATGGTTTTGCTAAAAATGCTGGTTATGGAACGAAAGAACATTTAGATGGCTTAAATCAACTTGGTATTTGTCCAATTCACCGGCAATCTTTTGCTCCAATTAAAGACATGATTTAAAAATAACTCTCTTTAATTACTTATCTTTAAGTTAAGAATAAGTAGCTAAGGAGAGTTTTTATGTTTGATAGTCAGTTTTTTATTTTTCGTTTGAAGCATTTAAAAGGTATAGGGAACCAAGGCTTATTACGGATTTTAGCTTATTACTTAGAACACCCGAATGATGTATTTTTTTGTCAACGTTTTAGTCAAATTGGACAAGTTAAACCACAACATTTAGAGCGTTTTCAATTATCTTATCAGAAAGTTTTCACAGAATTATCTTATGATTTTTACCAAGAATTTTTAAGGAAATATAAGATGATTACTATTTTATCTCATGACTATCCGCTGGAGTTAACGACTATTTTTAATCCGCCAATTGCGTTATTTTATTGTGGGGATATATCGCTAGTAAAAAAGACGAAATTAGCAATGATTGGTACGCGTAAAGGAACAGAGTTTGGGAAAAAGATGGTTGATCAATTAATGCCAAGTTTAGTGGGAAATGAAGTAGTCATTGTCAGTGGTTTAGCTAAAGGTAATGATACTGCTGCTCACCAAGCATGTATTCGTCATGGCGGTCGGACAATAGGGGTGATTGGTTGTGGGCTTGATCGATACTATCCAAAAGAAAATGAGCGTTTACAACAGTTTATGATGAAAAAACAACTTGTACTAACGGAGTATTTACCTGGAACACCACCGAACGCGTATCACTTTCCAAGTCGTAATCGGATTATTGCAGGACTCTCACGTGGTATTTGTGTCATTGAGGCCAAGGAAAAGAGTGGCACATGGATTACAGCTAAAATCGGATTAGAAGAAGGACGTGATATTTTTGCGGTACCTGGTACCCCTTTAGCTGAAAACTCTGAAGGGTGTTTGAAGTTAATTCAAGAAGGGGCAAAATGCGTCATTACGGCTCAAGATATTTTAGAAGAATGGCAAGATATTAAATAACTTTCTTGACAAATGACTATTTAATAGACTAAGATTGTTTACGATTGTTGAACAAAAATAATTTATTATTATAATAGTAGAAAAGAAAGGGATTATCTTATGAGTTATAAATATTTAGTCATTGTTGAATCCCTAGCAAAAGCCAAAACAATTGAAAAGTATTTAGGCCGAAATTATAAAGTGGTTGCAAGTGTCGGTCATATTAGAGACTTACCAAAAAGTAAAATGGGTATCGATTTTGAAAATCATTATGATCCACAATATATTAATATTCGTGGTAAAGGCCCTGTTATTAAAGAGTTAAAAAAGTATGCTAAAAAAGCTGAAAAAGTTTATCTCGCAGCCGATCCGGATAGGGAAGGTGAAGCCATTGCTTGGCACCTAGCCCACATTTTAGATTTGGATTTAGCTGATAAAAATCGTGTGGTTTTCAATGAAATTACAAAAGATGCAGTTAAACAAGCGTTTAAAGAACCACGTGCCATTAACATTGATTTAGTTGATGCACAACAAACGCGTCGGATTCTCGATCGTTTGGTTGGTTACTCAATTAGCCCATTATTATGGAAAAAAGTGAAAAAAGGTTTGAGTGCTGGTCGGGTTCAATCGGTAGCTTTAAAAATTATTGTTGACCGTGAAGAAGAGATTAGAAAATTTAAGCCAGAAGAATATTGGAGTATTGCAGGTAATTTTGTTAAAGGACGTAAGAAATTTAAAGCAAATTTTTATGGTGTTGATGGTAAAAAAACCAAATTACACACAGCTGAAGATGTGAAAGAAATTACTGCCCGTTTAACTGGTCGTGATTATGACATCACTAAAATTACGAAAAAAGAACGCAAACGTAATCCCTCTGTACCATTTACAACGAGTAGTATGCAACAAGAGGCTGCTCGTAAATTAAATTTTAGAACGCGTAAAACTATGATGGCAGCTCAACAGTTATATGAGGGAATTAAGCTTGGTAAAGGTGAAGGGACAGTTGGTCTGATTACTTACATGCGTACAGATTCGACTCGCTTGTCTGAAACCGCAGTGACAGAAGCTCATCAGTTTATTACAGAAACATATGGTTCTGATTATGTGGCTAACCATCCGAAAAAAGGCAAGAATGCCAAAGGGGCACAAGATGCACATGAGGCGATTCGACCATCAAGTATTTTGCGTACGCCTGATTCAGTTAAAGAATTTTTAGATAAAGATCAATTTAAGTTATATTCTTTGATTTGGTCACGAACAGTAGCAAGTCAAATGTCACCAGCTATTTTAGATACGATGCGCGTTGATTTAGAACAAAATGGCGTGAAGTTTGTCGCTAATGGCTCGAAAATTAAATTTCCTGGTTTTATGAAAGTGTACATTGAAGGCAATGATGAAGGTAAGGAAGAAAAAGAAAATATCTTACCTGATCTAGAAGAAGGTGAACAAGTTAAATCAGCGGATATCGAGCCAAAACAACATTTCACTCAGCCACCAGCTCGTTTTAGTGAAGCAACTCTCATTAAAACGTTAGAAGAAAATGGCGTGGGACGTCCATCAACATATGCGCCAACTCTCGAGACTATTCAAAGACGCTATTATGTTAAATTAAATGCGCGTCGCTTTGAGCCTACTGAATTAGGTGAAATTGTGAATGGATTGATGTGTGAATTCTTCCCACAAATTGTTGATACGAATTTTACAGCAGAGATGGAAAAAGATTTAGACAATATTGCGATTGCTAAAGAAAAATGGGTAGACGTAGTCGACCGTTTTTATCAACCTTTTGAAAAAGTCTTAACCGAAGCAGAAGTTAACATGGAGAAAATACAAATCAAAGATGAACCAGCAGGCTTTGATTGTGAACTCTGTGGCCATCCGATGGTGATAAAATTAGGACGTTATGGTAAATTTTACGCTTGTAGTAATTTTCCCGAGTGTCGTAACACTAAAGCCATCGTGAAAAAGATTGGTGTGACTTGTCCTGAATGTAAAAAAGGTGACGTTATTGAGAAAAAGACCAAGAAAAATCGGATTTTTTATGGTTGTGATCGTTATCCTGAGTGTGAGTTTACTTCATGGGATAAACCAGTTGGACGTGATTGTCCGAAGTGCCATCATTACCTAGTTGAGAAAAAGGCTAAAGGCAGTCTACAAATTCAGTGTAGTAACTGTGATTATAAGGAAACACAACAAAAATAAAAATGTAGCAATTTAAGCAAAATTGTGTATAATTTATAAGTATTAAGGACTAAAAACAGCTTTGTTTTCAGTCCTTTTTCATTCAGACAATAAATTGAGAAAGAGGTTTATGATTATGCCTGAACAAAAAGTAACGGTCATCGGTGCTGGACTTGCCGGTAGTGAAGCCGCATGGCAAGCAGCTGAACAAGGAGTAAAAGTGGATTTGTACGAAATGCGTGCAATAAAAAAAACACCAGCTCATCATACGGATAAATTTGCTGAGTTAGTTTGTACTAATTCTTTACGTGCAAACGGTATTACTAATGCCGCAGGTCTACTAAAAGAAGAGATGCGTCAATATGACTCAATTATTATTGAAGCAGCTGATGCCACTCAAGTACCCGCTGGTGGAGCATTAGCAGTTGACCGAGAAACATTTTCTCAATATGTCACTGATAAAGTAAGCAATCATCCAAATATTACAGTACATCATGAAGAAATTACAGAAATTCCTGCTGAAGGGATTACAGTTATTGCAACCGGACCATTAACAAGTGAGCCGTTGGCTGAGAGTATTAAAGAATTTACAGAATCTGATGGACTGTACTTCTATGATGCGGCAGCCCCGATTATTGAAAAATCAACTATTGATATGGATAAGGTTTATTTGAAATCACGCTATAATAAAGGTGAAGCGGCCTATCTTAACTGCCCGATGACGAAAGAGGAGTTTTATGCTTTTCGTGAAGAGCTAATTAATGCTGAAGTGGCACCTTTAAAAGCCTTTGAAAAGGAGAAATTCTTTGAAGGATGCATGCCAATCGAAGTAATGGCTAATCGTGGTGAGAAAACGATGACATTTGGACCGTTAAAACCAGTTGGTCTAGAAGATCCTAAAACGGGTAAACGTCCGTATGCGGTCGTTCAACTTCGTCAAGATGATGCAGCAGCATCTCTTTACAATATTGTTGGTTTCCAAACGCATTTAAAATGGGGCGAGCAAAAACGTATTATTCGCATGATTCCAGGTTTAGAGAATGCTGAAATTGTCCGTTATGGTGTGATGCATCGAAATACTTTTATGAATTCACCAGAATTATTAGAGCCAACGTATCAATCAAGAAAAAATAGTCAATTATTTTTTGCTGGTCAAATGACTGGTGTTGAAGGATATGTAGAAAGTGCAGCTAGCGGGATTGTCGCTGGAAATAACGCAGCACGTTTGGCGAAAGGGTTAGACCCAGTTGTTTTACCGGTTGAAACGGCGATTGGTGGCATGGCTCATTACATAACGCACACATCAGGAAAACATTTCCAACCGATGAATGTAAACTTTGGTTTATTCCCAGAATTACCAGAGCGTATCCGTGATAAGAAAGCTCGTTATACGGCTATTGCTGAGCGTGCTTTAGAAGAAACAAGATATGCTGTGAGAGATATTAAATAGAAAAATAATGGTGGGATTTGCTTTTTAGCAAATTCCAACCATTATTTTTTCGTATCTTCAGATAACAGAATAGCTCGTGTTGGACAGTGGCGATAAGCCTCAAGGATATCAGCTGGTATCGTTTGTTTTGTACCAGGAATAGTTAGTGATAAGGCATCTGTTTCTTTAAATTTAACAATTCCGTTGTCATAATAGTCAAAGCGCTCAGGTGCCTTGATTTGGCAGAGTCCACACGCAATACATTTTTCTGGTATAATTTGACATAACATAGATAAAAACTCCTTTTTGTGAGGTGATAAAAATGAAATACTTTATTCTTTCATGTTTTAAACATGGTTATACAGTTCGATATAGTACATTGTATCATTTATTAACTGGGAAAAAAACTGCTTCTGTCTTGGTCTACGGCTATTTTTACGCTGTACTAGATTACTTTAAGTTGTTTCCTAAGTTAGATGAGTCACAATTTAATCAATATATTATGGAATTGAGTCGAAATCAATTGTTGCAACTAAATGAACAGCATGTCACCATTACGCCTAAAGGTCTTGATCTGTTAACATCATCTGGGTATAAACAGTTGGAACTATCTCATTTATCTAGTCTTACTTATCACCGTCTAGATAATCGATTTTGGCAACGCTTAGTGTTAACAACACAAGTCTATTCCGAACAAGCTTATGGTCATACCATGTATTTACCAGTTGAGACTAGCCCTTTTCGTCTGGTTGTTTTTAAAAAATGGTATCAGAGCCAAAATAAAATGACAGCTATCGCCTTTCGAGATGAGTTAGTTTCATTAATGTCAACTATTGGCGAACTTGAAAGCTATATTTTAGTTAGTCAATTTTCAGGTCACAAGCACACTGGTCAGACCATGACTCAATTAGCGAGTGAATTAGAAACGACTCAATTAGCAGTATATTTAGAATTTAAAAATCGGCTACATCAATTATTAACGCTGATTACTAAAAATCAGATAAACTTTCCTGTACTGACAAATATATTAACAGATGAAGCTAGTTATTTGCCAGTTGATACTGTGGATAAAACAGCTGAAATTTATCAGCGAACGCAATCGTTGTCTGACATTGCAAAAATTAGAGGGCTGAGAGAGAGTACAATCAGTGATCACTTAATTGAACTAGCGATTTCTTCCAATCAAGAGAGCGATATCTTGAAAATTTACCCGTTTGGTCATTTAGATGAGCTAAATCATTTTTCAAAAGAGACGGTTGTTGATTGTCGAAACTGGGACTATCAACAACTTCGACAAAAAATTAATGGATTAAGTTTTAATGAATTTCGCTTGTATCAAATAAAACAAATTAAAGAAGGAAAATATGGTGAATAACTTAGAGCAATTATTATATGAAAAATATGGCTTTACCAGCTTTAAACCCGGTCAGGAAGAAACAATTAAAGCGGCTTTAGCTGGTGAGAATACGCTCGCAGTTTTACCAACTGGAACGGGTAAATCCTTGATCTACCAATTTACAAGTGATTGTCTAGCGGGACAAACAATCATTGTTTCGCCACTTATTTCTCTAATGGAAGATCAGGTTAATCAGCTACGTCAACTTGGTGAAAAGTCAGTCGTAGCGATTAATAGTCAATTAAGTTTTTTTGAAAAAAATTTTGTGTTATCACATATTTCAGACTATAAGTATATCTTTTTAAGCCCTGAAACTTTAGTGCAAGAGACAGTAATTCAACATTTAAAAACTTGTCATATTTCGTTGTTTGTTGTCGATGAAGCACATTGTATTTCACAATGGGGGAATGATTTCCGCCCCGATTACTTGCATCTTTACCATATTATTCAAGAACTACAAGAACCACTTGTAATGGGACTGACAGCAACAGCAACCGAAACAGTTTTAGAGGATATCTCTAAACAATTATTTAAACATCGTCCATATAAACTTATTCAATTATCAGTTGATCGTCCGAACATTTACTATTCAGTGATATCAGTGGAGGATAAACTAGACTATTTAACGAATTTTCTATCGACTCATGATGCCCCAGGTATTATCTATTTTTCGAGTAAAAAAGAGGCTGAAAAAATTGCTGCTGCTCTAAATCAGGTCTGTCCCTTTCAAGTAGCAGCGTACCACGGTGGCATGAGTCCCCATGACCGCATTAATTTACAACAACAATTTATTAATGACGATATTCGAGTGCTATGTGCAACGAACGCTTTTGGGATGGGAATCAACAAAACTAATATTCGTTTTGTGATACATTATCACTTGCCGGATAGTCTTGAAAACTATACTCAAGAGGTCGGGCGTGCAGGACGGGATGGTAAACAAAGTGTGGCTATTTTACTTTACAATGCGGGTGATGAACGACTACATTTATTTTTACAAGATGAAACATATCATCAAAAAGCAGATTTATTATTTTTAAAAAATAAAACGGATAGTGAGTTAGAACAATATCTACCGCAGTTAAATGATTTACAAGTTAAATGGTACAATCAATTGAAAAAAAATAATTGGGATTGGGAAACATTTGATGCCTATTTAGCATTAAAAAAACACCAACAATCGTATCGCTTATATGATATTTTACAATTTATCACCGGACAAACCTGTCGAAGGAAAAGTTTGTTGACATATTTCAATCAAGTTGATAAATATGATATAATTATTCCGTGTTGTGATATATGTCAAGCGAAAATGCCAACTATTAACTATCACCAACCTATAAAAGAGGATCAGGGACTAACTAATTCTAAAGAAATACTGAAAAAACTATTTTTGTTGTAAAAATATAAGGCATATTTATTTTAAATATGATAAAATGACTAAAGATGTGTCTAGGAGGTATAATTGTGGATAAAAATAATAAAGATACAGAAAAGAAAGATCAAAAAAACGAGCAAGAACCTTGGGAACAGCCAATATACGATGACGATGATGAAGCGTCACGTGCAAACCGCCGAACAAAGGGTGAAGGTCGCAATTGGTACATGATCACGTTAATTACGCTACTGTTTTTGGTTGTTATTGTGACAACTTTTGCTATTCTCTATTGGAATGTTAATGCAAAAATGAACACGAAAAAACCAGAAGTTGAAAGTTCAATGGT
The DNA here is from genome assembly GCF_001998885.1 of Vagococcus penaei. NCBI lineage: Bacteria > Bacillati > Bacillota > Bacilli > Lactobacillales > Enterococcaceae > Vagococcus > Vagococcus penaei. Next base: position 247,844 of record NZ_CP019609.1, on the reverse strand, counting down.
TGTTAAAAAAGAATCAAGCACATCGGAATCAAGTACAGAATCATCATCAACAACTGAGTCGACATCAAGTAGTACTACGAGCTCAAGTACAACTACAACACCTTCAACAACTGAAACATCAAGTACTTTTGCTGATGTTGAACGTCCTGTTGATCAAGCACAACAACAAAATAATGGACAAGCTAATACAACAAGCCCTAATGCTAATGCGGCGACTGGTAGCGAAGTTATTGTAGGACAAGGTGGTAATGTTAATTTATATCGTATTGCAATTAATAACGGTATGACTGTAGATGAGTTACTTCAATTAAATCCGGGAGTAAATCCACAAGCATTACAAGATGGACAAGCAATTCGGATTAAATAGTAAAAGTCGTCGTATGACGACTTTTTAATTTAAAGTTAAAGGTGTTTAATTATATGAAAAAAACTGTTCAAATAGCTATTGATGGGCCAGCCTCGGCAGGAAAGAGTACTGTAGCAAAAATTTTAGCAAAGCAGCTTGGGTTTGTTTATTGTGATACGGGAGCTATGTATCGTTCTTTAACACTTGCTGCGCTACAAAAGGAAATTCCTTTAGAGGATGAAGAAGCTTTATTAAATCTACTCAATCATTTAGAGATTACATTTAAACAACTCGCTGATGGTCAACATGTCTATTTAAATGATGAAGACGTAACGTTAGCGATTCGAAGCATTGAAGTCACGAAATCTGTCTCTGAAGTATCTGCTTTTAAGCAAATTCGTGAAGAAATGGTTAAAAGACAAAAAACGTTCTCACTATCTGATAGCATTATAATGGATGGTCGTGATATTGGAACAGTTGTTTTGCCAAATGCAGATTTAAAAATTTTTCTTGTCGCAAGCGTTGAGGAACGAGCAGAAAGACGTTTTAAAGAAAATCAAGCTAAAGGGATTCCGGCAGATTTTGACGAAATAAAAAAAGATATCGCTTGGCGAGACAACTACGATTCAACAAGAAAAAATTCACCACTTGTTCAAGCTAAAGACGCGGTTTTACTTGATACAACAGGTTTAAGTATCAACGATGTGGTGAATAAAATATTAGATTTAGCGAAAGATCTGATTTAAATCAAGAAAAGAACATTTTTTGCTAGTAAAGTACGATTATTTTAGGTAAAATGAATTGAGTAGTATAAGTAACCGTTGTCTAGGAGGATGGAAAGAAAATGACAGAAAAAATGAATGATATGTTAGATGCTATGGAGAGTGTACAGGAAGTGAAAGTCGGTGATTCTGTACAAGGTGAAGTGCTTTCTATTGATGATAACAAACAAGTTATCGTTGGTATTTTAGGTGCTGGAGTTGAAGGTGTAGTTCCACTTAAAGAACTTTCAACAATTCCAGTCGATAAAGTAACCGATATTGTATCTATTGGTGATGTTATGGATTTAGTAGTTATCTCTGAAATCGGTAAAGACAAAGAAAATGGTAGCTACTTATTATCTAAACGTCGTGTGGATGCAAAAAAAGTTTGGGAAGATATTGAAGCATCTTACGAAAAAAAATGAATTAATTAAAGCAACTGTCACAAATGTTGTTAAAGGTGGTTTAGTTGTTGACGCTGGCGTTCGAGGTTTTATTCCAGCATCAATGGTGGCTGATCACTTTGTATCAGACTTTTCTGGTTATAAAGGTGAAGAGTTAATCTGTAAAATTATTGAAATCGAGCCGTCTGAAAATCGCCTGATTCTATCTCGTCGTGCAGTTTTAGAAACTGAAAAAAATCGTTTGAAAGATGAAGTTTTCGCAACAATTCAAGCGGGAGATATTATTGAAGGTGTTGTCGCTCGTTTAACAGACTTTGGCGCATTTGTTGATCTAGGTGGCGTTGATGGACTAGTTCACGTCTCTGAAATTTCTTATGAGCACGTTGGCAAGCCTGAAGATGTCTTAGCAGTTGGTGATAAAGTATCAGTTAAAGTATTGTCTGTTGATCCTGAGGCTGGTCGTGTGTCATTATCAATTAAAGAAACACAAGCTGGACCATGGGATGACATCGAAACAAAAGCAGCAGTTGGTTCTATCTTGACAGGTGTTGTTAAACGTCTAACGTCATTTGGTGCGTTTGTTGAAGTATTCCCTGGCGTTGAAGGACTTGTACATATTTCGCAAATTTCACACAAACATATTGCGACACCTCATGAAGTATTACAAGAAGGTCAAACAGTTGAAGTTAAAGTGTTAGACGTTAATGAAGAAAGTAAACGAATTGGTCTTAGTATCAAAGCTCTTGAAGAAAAAGAAGAACCTGAAGTGGAAGAAGAGTATCAAATGCCTGAAGAATCAACAGGATTTACTTTAGGTGATGTATTAGGACATTCTTTAGAAGATAAATAAAACGATTAAACTTGTCTAAGTTACTACTTAGACAAGTTTTTTTATAAGATTCATTTGATTTTCATGAAATTCTAGTCAGCTAGTTGTAATATTGAAATCAATCTTTTATAGTGAATAGGTGAACTATATGGAAGTGAGGAATATAAATGAAACCATCAATTTATAATTTAACCCAACAAGAACTGGCTGACTGGTTAGTAAAAAACGGTGAGAAAAAATTTCGAGTCACGCAATTATGGGACTGGCTATATGTTAAACGCGTGCAGGCTTTTACAGAAATGACTAACCTATCTAAAGAATTGATTCGTCGCTTAACAGAGGAATTCAGCGTAAATCCTTTACAAGAGGTTGTTGCTCAAGAATCTTCAGATGGTACAGTTAAATACCTGTTCGAACTGGAAGATAAGCATATGATTGAAACTGTTTTAATGCGTCATCAATATGGTTTGTCTGTTTGTGTAACGACACAGATTGGCTGTAATATTGGCTGTACATTTTGTGCAAGTGGTTTACTGAAAAAACAACGTAATTTAACGACTGGTGAAATTGTGGCTCAAATTATGCAAGTCCAACATTACTTAGATGAAAAATCACAAAATGAACGGGTTAGTCACATAGTGGTCATGGGAATAGGTGAACCTTTTGATAACTATGATGCTGTAATGAATTTTTTATATATTATGAATGATCCAAAAGGCTTAGCAATTGGGGCCAGACATATGACAGTTTCGACCAGTGGTATTGTACCAAAAATTAAACAGTTTGCTGATAATGGATTGCAGGTTAATCTGGCAATTTCATTACATGCTCCTAATAATGACGTTCGAACAGCGATTATGCGGATTAATAAAGCTTATCCATTGGAAAAATTGATGGATGCTGTTGATTATTATTTAGCTAAAACGAATCGACGTATTACATTTGAATATATCATGTTATCACATGTTAATGATCGTATAGAACACGCACGTGAATTAGCACAATTACTGCATAATAAGAAAAAATTAGTCTATGTTAATTTAATTCCTTATAATCCAGTTGATGAGCATGATAATTATCAGCGAAGTCAATCAGATGATATTTTGGCTTTTTATCAAGAATTGAAACGACATGGAATCAACTGTGTAATTCGTCAAGAACATGGTACTGATATTGATGCTGCTTGTGGTCAGCTAAGAAGTAAACAAATGAAAAAAATGAAGTAGTGATTTATAAGTTGTGATAATTGACTAGCTTTAATTCCTTTGATATAGTCAGTGCATTAAACTTTTTGAAAAGGAGTATGCACAAATGACAAAAATAAAAATTGGTATTGCAGCCAATGAGATTAACGATTCTGGTAAGACACTACATCATTTACCAATTAGTTATATTCCTGCCGGTTATGTAAAAGGCGTTCAATTAAGTGGTGGCTTACCATTTTTGTTACCCATTTCGCATCCTGATGATGCGAAAGCTTATGTCGAGCAGATTGATAAATTAATTATGACTGGTGGACAAAATATTAATCCAATGTTTTATGGCGAAACGCCGATTTTTGATCACACATTAATGAATACAGCACGTGACGAATTTGAGCTAGCACTGATTAATGAAGCTATTCGTCAAAAGAAACCAATTTTTGCCGTTTGTCGTGGAATGCAGTTATTAAATGTCGCACTTGGTGGAACTTTGTATCAAGATATTAGTCAGGATGAAGTAATTAAGCACATGCAGGCACCCCTTGAACGACACATTTTGACACATCCTGTTGATGTTGTGCCTGATAGTTTGTTAGCTAATGTCTATGGTTAAAAAACGATGGTCAATTCATTTCATTTTCAAGCATTAAAAATAGTAGCAGATGAATTGCGTGTTACTGCAACTAGTGAGGATGGAATGGTCGAAGGGGTCGAAGCACGTCATTCGGACTGTCGATGGATTGGCGTCCAGTGGCATCCTGATTTTGCTTTTGATGTTGAGAAAAAAGAGCTTGCTATGTTTGATTTTGTCGTTAATAACTTGTGAAATTTTAATTTAGGTATTTTTTATCTAAATTATTATTGACATTTTAAAAAATATTTCATAGAATGAATTTATAGAAATTCGTACAGATAGCACATTTTGTGCCGAGATAGAGGCGAGGTTTATCTAATTAGATAAATGTCGTCTCTTTGTTTGTCGTAAGGAGGAAAAACTATGTCAGAAAAAAAATTTCACGTTAACCTAGCTGTATTAGCAACGGGGATGATGGCTTTTGCAGGAGTTTTAATTGAAACAGCAATGAATGTTACCTTTCCAACGTTGATGGATCAGTTTCAAATTAGCACATCGCAAGTGCAATGGGTGACGACAATCTATTTATTAATGATTTCAATTGTTGTTCCGTTATCATCATTTTTAATTAAAAATTTTAGTAAGCGCCAATTATTTATAGTATCTAGTCTGTTTTTTATCTTAGGTGTTTTAGTTAACGCTTACTCAGTTAATTTTTCGATGTTACTTTTAGGTAGAATTTTACAAGGGGTTGCTACAGGGATTGCATTACCTCTAATGTTTAACATTATTTTAACTCGTGTCCCACTTGAAAAGCGTGGCATGATGATTGGTATTGGAAATTTGACGACGTCAATTGCACCTGCAATGGGTCCAACGTATGGTGGGATTTTAACAACACAGCTTGATTGGACTTACATTTATAAGTTTCTAATTCCAATTTTGATTGTATCGACTATTATTGGTTTATATGCTATTCCTAAAGAACCAGTTAGTAAAACAGATAAAATTAATGGTTCAGCAGTGTTGTATCTTTCTGTGATGTTTACTGGCCTATTATGCTTCTTTAGTTATGCAACATCAATTATTGGGTGGGTTGCGTTAGCAATTGGTATTATTGGGGCCATTCTTTTCTATCAATCCAATAAATTAAAAACATTACTTAATCTAGTTGTTTTTAAAAATAAAATTTTTACTATTTATTTAATTTCTTTTTTAGTTTATCAAGGATTGTTACTAGGGGTATCATTTATTTTACCTAATTTCATTCAAATTGTAGGTGATGTTCCTGCATCTGAAGCTGGAATGATGATGTTTCCAGGTGCTTTGGTAGGTGCTCTGTTTGCACCAGTTTCAGGTAAAATATTAGATAAAATTGGTTTTAAAAAACCAATAGGATTAGGGTGTTCGTTAGCAATCATCGGTTGGTCATTATTAATTGCCATTATTCACACTGCAAGTGTTCCACTAATTATTTTATCTCATGTTATCTTTATGATAGGTGTCGGCTTGTCTTATAGTAATGTTATGACAGTTGGTCTTTCTTCAATTACAAAAGAGTTACAAAATGATGGTAATGCTATTTTTAGTACACTACAACAATTTATGGGTGCTGTTGCAACATCGTTTGTGGCAATTATTGTCGGTATCTTTCAAAGTACGGCTACAAACAAAGTCATTGGAACAAGTCAAGGATCCATTGTCGCTTTAATTTGTTTATTAGTTTTACTTGTTATTAGCTCGCTATTTGTGCTAAAAACATTTAAAAACTTAACTTAATTTATATTTAAAATGAACGACTCATTAGTTAAATTCAGACATCTCAAACAAAGCAGCTATCTTATTTTTAGGTTAGCTGCTTTGTCAACTGTTTACTATTATTTTTATCTAAATCTAAGATTTTACTCATAATCTATCTTAATATTGGCAAAATTTAGGAAGAATAGTGTAAACTGAAAGGGTTGAATTTGATTGGAGGGGTCTATATGGAAAATAAAAAAACAATGTTGTATTTAGCTATTATGAATTTATTTTTAGTTTTTTTAGGTGTCGGCTTGATTGTACCAGTATTACCGATGCTACAAAAAGAGATGGGGCTGACCGGAACCACTATGGGCGCCTTGGTGGCAGTGCTAGCTTTTTCTCAATTACTTGCTTCACCTATCGCAGGTTATATATCAGATAAATTTGGTCGTAAAAAATTGATTGTTGCAGGGATGTTCGTTTTTGCTCTTTCTGAAGTTATTTTTGGTTTAGGGCAAAATGTTGCGTGGCTATATTTTTCGCGTTTTTTAGGCGGAATTGCAGCAGCATTAATTATGCCGTCGGTTACAGCTTATGTGGCTGATATTACGACACTAGAGGAACGTCCTAAAGCAATGGGACTAGTATCCGCTGCGATTAGTGGTGGTTTTATCATAGGACCTGGTCTGGGTGGCTTTATTGCTCATTTTGGCATTCGTGTACCTTTCTTTGTAGCCGGATTTTTAGCTGTTTTAGGTGGTTTAATGGCAATGTTTGTTCTTAAAGAGTATGAGAAGAAAATTGTTCGTGATCATACAACACCTAAGGGTTCATTTATGGAAACGTTAAAAAATCCAATCTTTGCATTTCCGTTTGTCATTATTTTAATTTCAAGTTTTGGATTACAAGCATTTGAGTCAATTTATAGTGTGATGGCATCGATTAACTTTGGCTTTTCAACTGCAGAGATAGCTATGTTAATAACGGTTAGTGGTGTACTAGCCTTGATTTTTCAGTTAGCTTTCTTTGATCCAATCGTTCGTAAAATTGGTGAAGTTGGTTTAATTCGTATTTCTTTCCTAGCTAGTGCTATTTTTATTGGTGTTATAGCAGTCAATCATAATAAATGGGTCGTGGCTGTTAGTACATTCGTTGTATTTTTAGCGTTTGATATGCTACGTCCAGCAATTACGACCTATTTATCACGTCATGCTGGAGATAACCAGGGAACAATTAATGGCTTAAACTCAACATTTACAAGTTTTGGTAATATTCTTGGACCAATGGCTTCTGGGATTTTATTTGATATTAATCATTTCTATCCATATTATGTTTCTGCATTGATTTTATTATTTACAACAATGCTATCAATGTTTTGGAAAAAAACAACCAATTAATTTTTTGGAATTTTTTATATCAACGGGTGCTAGATAAAACAGAATTGTTTTATCTAGCCTTTTTATCACAGTCATATTAGATTGGGAGGTACTAGCTAAGATGTTTAAAAAAATTACGCTTACTGAATTATCGGATATTTATCTGACTTTTATGGTCAATGACTTTCCAGCAGATGAGTTGAAGCCGCTTGCTTTAATTCAAAAATTAATGAAACAAGGCAGGTATGCATGTTATATTTTAGAAAAAGAAAACGAGTGTCTAGGCTACGCATGTTTTGTTTGGCAAGATGAAAAATTCAAGTTACTTGATTATTTTGCGGTTAATCCAAAATATCGAGGACAAGGTATTGGGAGTCAGATGATTACTTGGATGAAAGACCAACGCATTGCAGATACGATTATTTTGGAGTGTGAAGATCCGATTGTGGCTACAACTACCGAGGAAAAATCTATCAGAGAGCGACGACTAGATTTTTATTTTAAAAATGGAGCCATTAAAACATCTCTACAGTATAATTTATTAGGTGTCGAGTTTGTTATTTTGACATTGACCATTCAAGCAAGACCGGATTTTGATTTGAATCACTATTTAATTTCTTTATATCACATGATAAATCCTAAATTATTAAGTGAATTATGATATACTAAACAATCGAGAGGATGATGAAGATGGAAGAATTATTAGGGAATGTGTGGCAAGGTCTTATTACTGATGAGAATGACACGCATTATTTTGTTCAAAAAAATGGGATGACATTTAGTTTGGACAAAACAGAAGAAGAACAATTTGCAATTGGTGATATGGTTGAAGGTTTTGGGTATCGAAATCAGCAAGATACTTTAAAATTCACAACGAAGTTACCTCATGTCAGAAAAGGTGTTTTTGGATTTGCAAAAGTGGTTGCTACTAGAAAAGATTTAGGTGCCTTTGTTGATATTGGCTTACCGGATAAAGAGGTAGTTTTATCGATTGATGAGCTACCAACAATGAAAGAGCTTTGGCCTAAGAAAGGCGATCACGTATTAGTTATGTTAACTGTTGATGACAAGTCACGTCTATGGGTCACTTTAGCTGATGACAAACAATTTTTAGCTATGTCACGTCCAGCGACGGCTGAAGCAATGCATAATAAAGATGTTCGAGGCATTGTTTATCGTCTAAAATTGGTAGGAACTTATTTTATTACGAGTGACTATTACATTGGCTTCATTCACCCGTCTGAGCGTTTTGTTGAACCGCGTTTGGGCGAGGAAGTGGCTGGACGAGTAATTGGTGTTCGTCCAGATGGTGTGTTAAATGTATCGTTAAAACCACGTGCGCACGAAGTGATTTCGTCTGATGCTGAAATGATTCTGACTTTCTTAAAACGGTCACCAGAGCATAAAATAAAATTTACGGATAAGTCATCACCAGAAGATATTAAACAAATGTTCGCAATTAGTAAAGGCCAATTTAAACGAGCTTTGGGCAATTTATTGAAAAATGGTTTAATTAAACAAGATGATGAGTATACCTATTTAATTGAATCAGTGGATTCTTCAGAAGAGTAGTTGATTTTACTGGGGCAATAAATTATAATTAGTCTAAATGAAGTCTGTGAATGCTACTTCTATATTATAATAAGTTTAAAAAGGAGAGCGTTAAGTGGTGGAGCAAACATTAACTGCTTTAAATAAAGTCAAAAAAAAACTACATGAAGCAAATTATAAGTTAACGCCTCAACGTGAAGCGACTGTGCTGGTTTTGTTAGAAAATGAAAAAGACCATTTGTCTGCTGAAGAAATCTATATGTTAGTTAAATTAAAAACGCCTGATATTGGGTTAGCGACAGTTTATCGGACATTAGAAATGTTGACTGATTTAAATATTTTGAATAAAGTAAATTTTGATGACGGATTATCACGGTATGATATGCGAAAAGATGGTGCCAAACATTTTCATCATCATCTATTATGTGTCGAATGTGGTGCAATTGAAGAAATTGAAGAGGATTTATTGGATGATGTTGAAAAAATTGTGGAGCGTGATTACCGATTTAAGGTTACAGATCATCGTTTAACGTTTCATGGAATTTGTTATCATTGTCAAGTAAGTAAAAATTAAATAAAGGCTTGCCGAATGAAGTCATTCGCAAGCCTTTATTTTTTTAAGCGATTATCATAAAGTTCTCTAAAGTGATAGCGATCAATTAATATCTTAGGGTTCACAATATAGTCATCTTTCTCTAAAAAAGTGATTTGTTCACTCACAAGACCGTCAACCAATTCAAACTCAATTGGCAGAGTTGTCCATGTTCTAAATTTATGTTGTTTATCTTGAATCGCTATAGTCACTAAAACAATTGGTTTTAACGGACGATTTTGATAAAAACAGTGTGTTTCTTTAATTAAATCAGTTGTTTTTTCAATATGGTAGAAGCTCATCGTTTTACTAGAAATTTTTTCGTTCCACTTAATCATGTTAATATCAGTTTTTTTAACAGGTTGCAATTTAATGAGTTGGAATTCTTGATTTAACAAGCGCTTTGCACGAGCATTTTTTGTGAAATACTCTTGATTAGCTAATTCTGTTAAATGAGTATCAATCGTTTCTTTAAGGTTATTTTCCTGAAATCTTAAATCAGCAGTTAAATATCTGTAAATAGGAATAGAAATCATGAAAAAACTAGTTAATAATAGCAATACCAAGTAGAAGCCAGTCATCAATAATGATAATTTAAAATGATTGTAGAAGAAAAAAGTTAAAACGATAATAATTGGAAAAATTAGAAGAAGTGACATCTTGAAAAATTTGATTTTTTCTTGATAGATGTCTTCAATTTCATTAAGATAATTATCCGCATTAACTCCAATAATCGGAAAGAGCTCCAAGTTTTTAAAGTCACTCTTCTTTGGAAACACCTAGTTCCCCCCTATTTTTTTAGCAATAGCTTTATTGTATATGGATACGTAAAAAAAGTCTATCAGTAAATAGAAAATAATCAAAAATAGTTAACATAATAATAGTATTTGCAACTATAACCTGTTACAATGAAGAACGATAAGTGAGGGATAGCAATGAATGAGCTTGAAGAATATATTCATTATTTAAAAATTGAGCGTGGTCTGTCTGAAAATACTATTTCAAGTTATCGACGAGACTTAGAGCAATATTTGACTTATTTAAAAGAGACTAATCAGCTTAATTGGGACCAGTTAGATCGTTTTATTATTCTTGATTTTTTAGAAAAATTAAGAACAGATGGTAAGTCGTCCGCTACAATTATCAGGATGGTCTCTAGCTTGCGTAAGTTTCATCAGTTTTTAAGACAAGAACGGTTTACAGATATTGATCCTATGCAGCATATTGATACACCAAAAAAAAAGCAAACATTACCCCAAACGTTATCAGTTGCTGAGGTTGAACGGATCATTGAATCGCCTGATACATCAACAGTTTTAGGAATCCGCGACCGAGCGATTTTAGAGGTGATGTATGCGACAGGGCTAAGGGTGACTGAATTAATTACGCTGAAATTAGATGATCTGCATTTGTCTTTGGGACTACTTCGCACAATAGGTAAAGGAGATAAAGAGCGAATTGTTCCTTTGGGCGACGTTGCAATTAATTGGATTAATCGATATCTAAGTGAGTCACGTCCTAGTTTGTTAGCTCACAATCGACGAGACTCACCGACGTTTCTTTTTTTGAATTATCAAGGAACTGGATTTTCACGTCAAGGAATCTGGAAAAATCTGAAAGAATATGTTCTAACGGCTGGAATTACGAAAACTGTTACACCACACACTCTGCGCCATAGTTTTGCAACTCATTTACTTGAGAACGGAGCTGATTTACGGGTTGTTCAAGAGTTGCTCGGGCATGCGGATATTTCGACAACCCAAATTTATACGCATATTAGTAAGCAGCGTATGGCTGATGTTTATAAACAGTATTTCCCGCGTGCATAGTTTAAATGAATAGGATGTTTGAATGGTTATGGAAGAATTAAAAGTTAAATTAGATGTTTTTGAGGGACCGCTTGACTTGTTGCTACATTTAATTAAGACCTTAGAAATTGATATTTATGATATTCCAATTGCTCAAATTACCGATCAGTACATGGCTTATATTCATTCCATGAAAGTCTTGGATTTGGAAATAGCTGGTGATTATATTGTAATGGCAGCAACATTGATGTCAATCAAAAGTAAGCTATTAATCCCACAAGTTGCAGAATCAATTGCTACTGATAGTGATTATTGTGAAGAAGTCGATCCGAGAGAGCAGTTAGTTACACAGCTTTTAGAGTATCGAAAGTATAAATATGCTGCTACCGTTTTACGTGAAAAAGAGAGTGTCCGAGAACAGTTTTTCACAAGAGAACCGGCGAATTTAGAGCATGTCAAAGCAGATTTTGTACCATTAGAAGAAAATGAAATTACAATGATTGATTTGTTTTTAGCTGTTCATGAGGTTATTCAACGAAAAAAAGAGGTTGAATATTATGACGACGTCAGTATTACAGCGGACTCGTATACAATTGAAGAAAAACTTGCTAATATTAGCGAGAGGCTGACACGGCTAGATGTACAAGAGGCATTAGTTTTTTCTGAACTATTTACCGTGGCCAACCGATCTGAGATTGTGACGACATTTATGGCGATTTTAGAATTAATGAAAGCTGGTATGGTAGTCGCTAAACAAACGGCTAGTCATCAACCAATCATGTTATATCGAAATTTTAATAAGTAGAGGCGACATATGAATAAAAGAACACAACTTGAAGCATTATTATTTGTTTCTGGCAATGAAGGCTTAACGCTAAATGAATTAGCATATTTTTTAAACGAAAAAACAGAAACATGTTTTCAATTGATAACAGAACTTAAAACAGATTATGAGAAAAATGATATGAGTGCTTTGAAGATTATGGAGGTCAATCACCGATTTATTTTAGTGACTAAGGCCGTGCATGCTGACCTGTTGAAAGAATATGCTCAATCTTCTATAAAACAGTCGATTTCACAAGCTGCAATTGAATGTTTGGCAATTATCGCTTACAATCAACCGATTACGCGTGCTGAAATCGATCAGATTAGGGGGGTTAAATCTTCAGGTCCATTGCAACGTTTAGCAAGTCGCCAATTAATTGAAGAAAAAGGTCGAGTTGAAGGACCAGGTCGCCCTATACTATATGGAGTGACTGATTATTTTATGGATTATTTTGGTTTAAAATCGTTAGAAGATTTACCATCGATTCAAGAACTAGAAGAAGAAGCATCTGTTATTGAATCAACGGATTTGTTTTTTGATCGTTTTAAAGAAAAATTTGATGAATTAGACAGTGATTACGAAGGTAGTCAAATTGAGGAGGAGTTATAGTGGAACGTTTACAAAAAGTATTAGCAAATTGTGGTGTCGCATCACGACGAAAGTCAGAAGACTTAATTGCTCAAGGTCGTATTTCTGTTAATGGGAAAGTTATTAAAGAACAGGGTGTAAAGGTCAGCAAAAATGATCGAATTGAAGTCGATGGAGTACCTGTTTATCAAGAAGAGCCAGTGTATTTTTTACTTTATAAACCAAGAGGCGTGATTTCAGCTGTATCTGATGATAAAGGTCGTAAAGTTGTGACAGATTTCTTTCCTCACGTAGCGGAACGAATTTTTCCAGTCGGTCGTTTAGATTATGATACATCAGGTGCTCTTCTTATGACGAATGATGGTGAATTTGCTAATTTATTTATGCATCCCAAACATGAAATGACAAAGACTTATGTCGCAAAAATTGAAGGTACACCACATAATAAAGAGTTAAAACCTTTACAAACGGGTATTGTCATTGATAAACGAAAGACAGCGCCAGCCTCATATAAAATTTTATCAACTGATCGTAAAAAAGGTACATCAATTGTTGAGTTAGTGATTCGCGAAGGTCGTAACCACCAAGTTAAGAAAATGTTTGAAGCTTTGGGTTATCCTGTAATGAAGTTAAAACGTGAAAAAGTTGGTGAATTAACACTTCATGGTCTAACTTCTGGTGATTATCGGGAGTTAACAAAAAAGAAGTCAGTCAACTATATGTAGCAGCTAAAAAAGATTAGTATTTTTTTCTTGCTTTGTTTTTTTCTTCATGTATAATGAAGTTATAAAAAAATAAAAAAGGTCGTCTTCACGGGCAGGGTGTAATTCCCGACCGGTGGTTAAAGTCCACGAACTGCTTGAGCAATCAGGTAGCCGATTTGGTGAAATTCCAAAACCGACAGTTAGAGTCTGGAGTAAAGAAGATAGAGCTTATTTGAGAATATCTTGAATGAAGCGCTGTTTTTTGTCATGCTCTGAAGTGACAAAGGATTGGCGTTTTTTATTTTCGTTCTCAAGTAGTCTCGGAAGGTGATCCTAATAGGAGGATTTTTTTCATGAGAAAAGGTAAAACAGAAAAGATGGTTGTCTTGTCACTATTATCAGCGATGGCTTTTATATTATTGATGTTCGATTTTCCTATCCTACCAGTTTTTGGTTGGTTGAAAGTGGATTTCAGTGATATTCCTGTCTTGATTGGGGCGTTTTTGTATGGGCCATTTGGTGGTGTTGTGACGGCATTTATTCGATCATCATTACATTTTATAACAACTGGCGGTAATTTACCTAATTTAATTGGGGATACGACAGGCTTTGTTGCATCTGTTATTTTTATGTTACCTATTTATTTTGGTATTAGTAAAAATAAATCAACTAAAAGTTTAGTTCAAAGCTTGACTATTTCAACGGTTATTCTAACTATTTTTATGGGGATTGCTAACTACTTTGTTATTACACCGCTTTATCTAAATTTATTAAGAATGGATTTTGGCATGCCGATTTCAACCATGGTTTTGTATGGAGTTATTCCATTTAATTTAATTAAAGGTGTTTTAGTAGGAAGTGTCTTTGCTGTTGTTTATAAAAAAGTTTTACCAGTACTAGAACGAAGAGTTCAAAAAATTGCAAAGTAAATGAATTATAGGGTAAACATTCAAAACAATAAGTTTGATTATTTTTTCAAACTTATTGTTTTTTTTATTTATTTTGATAAAATTAATACCAATCACTAACAATAGGATAGATTCGAAAGATAAAGATGCTATACTGTTATTATATATGAATTTGAAAGGAACGAGAATAATTATATGGACTATCAACAGTTATCAGACCGTCTAGAAGCGGTAGCGACACACATACAACAAGGAGATTTTATTGCGGATATTGGTTCTGACCATGCGTACTTACCAGCTTATCTTATGTTGAAAAATCAAATTAGTGGTGCCATAGCGGGTGAAGTCGTTGAAGGTCCATACGAATCGGCAAAGCATTTAGTTGAGTCGTTAAACCTAATAGATAAAATTTCAGTTCGTCTAGGTGATGGTTTAGCAGTTATTAAACCAACTGATCAAGTCACAGCGATTACGATTTGTGGAATGGGTGGGACATTGATTCGAGATATTTTAGATCGTGGCATACAACATGGTGTTCTTACAGGTAAGGAACGGCTTATTTTACAGCCCAATGTTGGTGAAAAAATTCTACGTCAGTGGTTAGTAAGTCATAATTATCAAATTGTTGATGAAGAATTGATTGAAGAAAATCATAAATTTTACGAAATTATTGTGGCAGAAAAAGCAACAGAAATGACTGAATTAACACCAAATGAATTATTATTTGGTCCCGTTCTCTTAACTCGAAAAAACCCGATTTTTGCTAAAAAATGGCAACAAGAAGTTCGAGAAAAGTATCGTGTGATTGATCAATTAAAGCAAGCAACTAAAAATCAAGATGAGAAATTAAAGAAATTGCAACAAGACATTCAGCAAATTGAGGAGGTTTTAGTGAATGATTAAGGGTACAGATTTTATTCGAAAATTTGAAGAATTTTGCCCCCAATGGTTAGCAGAAGAGAGTGATCCGGTTGGGTTGCAAATTGGTACATTAGATAAGCCAGTCAAAAAAATCATGATGACATTAGATGTTCGACCTGAAGTAGTACAAGAGGCTATTGAGCAACAGGTTGATTTAATTATTGCAAAACATCCTCCGATTTTTCGCTCGCTTAATAATTTAGTCACAGATAATTTCCAAACAAAGATGTATGCCGATTTATTGTCACATAATATTGCAGTATACGCTGCTCATACGAATATGGATATTATTGAAGGTGGATTAAATGATTATTTTTGTCAATTATTAGATATTACTGCGGATGACTTTTTACGTCAGACACATGTTGTTCATTATAAAAAGTTAGCGGTCATGATACCAGATGAGTCTATTGAGGTACTTAAAGATGCTCTCTTTGCAATTGGTGTAGGTGAGTATTCAGCTGATTATGACCATTGTAGTTTTAGCTATGAAGGTAGTGGAACTTTTCGTCCTAAGTTTAAAGCCCAGCCGACGATTGGTAGTTTAAACGTTGAAGAGCGTGTCTTGGAAACTAAAATTGAGTTTATTTTTCCTGAAACAATTATGAATCAAGTAATTACGACAGTTAAAAAAGTTCACCCTTATGAAGAGCCGGCTTATGATATTTATACGGTCGACCATTTAGTCAAACGTTACGGGCTTGGCCGAATTGGTTACCTCGCACAACCCATTCCGTTAACTAGTTTTGTCGAAAGAGTAAAAGAAGTCTTTGGATTAACTGGTTTGCGTGTTGTAACTGATCGTGAGACTAAAATGATTTCTCGAGTAGCAATTTGTGGTGGCAGTGGAGAAAAATTTTACCATGATGCTTTAGCTAAAAAAGCAGATGTTTATATTACCGGAGATGTCTATTATCATACTGCACACGATATGATTGAAGAAAAGTTAACTGTTATAGATCCGGGACATTATATTGAAGAAGTTTGTAAAGAACAGTTTGTAACGCTTTTTAATCAATGGAAAAAAACTGAGAACTGGGATGTTGATTTTATTGTCAGTCAGACAAATACGAATCCTTTTATATTTAAATAATAAAGTATATTAAGAATAGGAGAAAATTATTATGTATAAAAATTTAGTCAATCGTTTTTTAGGTTATGTGAAAACAGAAACTCGCTCGGATGCAGCCAGTCAAACTACACCGTCGACACCTACGCAAGTTGCCTTTGCTAAAGAATTGGAAAAAGAATTAACTACTATCGGTATGTCAGATGTTTTTTATAATGAAAAAAATGGTTTTGTGATAGCAACTCTACCAAGCAATGTTAAACATGATGTGAGAAGTATTGGGTTTATTGCGCACATGGATACAGCTGATTTCAACGCAAAAAACGTCCAACCGCAAATCATTGAAAATTATGATGGCCAGTCAACCATCCCTTTAGGAAAAGATGGCAAGTATGAATTATCGGTAGCTGAGTTTCCGAATTTAACTAACTATGTGGGACAAACGTTGATTACAACGGATGGACAGACGCTGCTTGGGTCAGATGATAAATCTGGCATTGCTGAAATTATGACAGCAATGGAACATTTGATTGCCCATCCTGAGATTAAACATGGGAAAATTATGGTTGCCTTTGGTCCGGATGAAGAAATCGGTGTTGGAGCGGATAAATTCGAGGTTTCGGAATTTCCAGTTGATTTTGCTTATACAATGGATGGTGGTCCAGTTGGTGAATTGCAGTATGAAACGTTTAATGCGGCGCAAGCGGAATTAAAAATTGAAGGGAAAAATGTCCATCCTGGTACTGCTAAAGATACGATGATTAATGCATTGCAAGTTGGTATTGATTTCCACAATCAATTACCCTCTGAAGAAGTCCCTGAAAAAACGGATGAACGTCAAGGATTTTACCACTTATATCATTTTACGGGTGTACCTGATGCAGCTGAAATGACTTACATCATTCGCGATCATCACCGTGAATCATTTGAAAATCGCAAACAAAAATTAGTAGAGATTGCGAAAAAAATGAATGCTGAATTTGGTCAAGATCGTCTAGTTTTAGAGATCACTGATCAATATTATAATATGCGAGAAGTAATTGAAAAAGATATGTCAATCATTGAATTGGTTAAAGAAGCGATGCTTAATTTAGGTATCGAGCCAATTATTGAGCCAGTTCGTGGTGGGACTGATGGGTCTAAAATTTCCTTTATGGGCTTACCAACGCCTAATATTTTTGCTGGTGGAGAAAATATGCATGGACGATTTGAATTTGTTGCTGTAGAAAGTATGGAAAAAGCAACATCATTAATTGTTGAAATTGCCCGTTTAAATACTCAAAAATAATAAAGTAAAAACACATCAACTAAGTACAGTTGATGTGTTTTTGTCATAGTGGAACCATTTTTAATTGTTGGTTTTGATAAGTTGCTAGTTCAGTCACGCCTAAGTCACGTAAAAATTGTGCCATCTCATCAAAGCCAAGCTGATAATCTTCGGCCTTATGGGCGTCAGATCCTAGTGTGAATAGCTTGCCGCCTAATGATTGATACAAAGGGACAGCGTATTCGTACAGTGCGCGATTATTATATTTGATAAAGCTTTTAGCGTTCAATTCGAAAGCCAGTTGCTTTTTGATGACTTCATTAAATAATTCAATCAATAATGGTTCGGCCATTTCTTTAAAATTTTCAACTGATAATGAGATTCGTCGCATACCATAATCAAAATGTGTTAAGATATTGGCAAAATCTGTTGATTTAACAGCATTAATCATGCGAGAGTAATAATCAATAATTAAGTCCTGTGGATTGAGTTTCTTTACGCAATCATCCATATAATCAATATCACCATCTTGATGGACACTTAAAAGAATCACATCATAATGTTTTGGTGTTAAGAATCGGGCTATTCGGTCGTGATGAGTATCAACATAGCCTACTTCAATTCCTTTAAGGATAGTTGTTGAATAGTTTTGTGTGAGTTGAGCTATCTCACTTTGATAAGCTAAATAATCAGGAATACTATCCTTTCCGCCAGTATATGGATTATCAAAATCCAAATGTTCCGTAGATACAAAATAATCTGGTTGATAGGTATTAAGATAATGTTCAAACGATTCTTGTGAATCAAATGAGTGATGCGTGTGCAAATGCTGATCATAGTACTTAATCGGAAACCACTCCTTTTAGTTAGATACTAATAGTGTACCACTGATTAAAAAAATAGTGCTGAAAAAATGATAATTTACATTTAGTCATAAAAATTTTTACTTCTCACATACAGGATACAGGTAAGTATTTTGTGATTGTTTAGATTTTAAGGGTAATTACTCCTCTTTGAGCTAGGTACAACTTTATTTTTTAAAAAAACAACGTATAATGTAATAAGGAGTGAAAATATTTTGTTAAATAACGTTTTAGTTAGTGAGTATATTGTTTGACTTATTTTGACCAAAGTAATATAATTATTTTGTAAGTTGGAAATCAAGGGAGGTTACCATATGAATATTGAAAAAATGACAACAACCATGCAGCAAGCAATCGCTGAAGCACAACAAATTGCTGTGACTAGACATCAGCAAGAAATCGATATTGCGCATCTATGGAAGATATTTATGCAACCAAATCATTTTGCCCGTAATTTGTATACTGACGCTGGATTAGATATCATGCAATTTGATCTTATCATTGATCAAGAAATTGATAAATTACCCCAAGTTAATGGCGGTAATGTTCAATATGGTCAAAGTCTAAGCCAAAATTTATTTAATCTATTACAAGAAGCAGATAAAATTAGAGAAACATTTCAAGATGAGTACTTATCAACTGAAGTGATTGTACTTGCTTTGTTTAAACTAAAAAATTATGCCTTAACGAAATATCTTTTGAGTCATGGTGTTACTGAACAAGGGATTAGTGAACGAGTGAAAGAGATGAGAGGAGGAGAACGTGTGACTAGCCAGAATCAAGAAGAGCAATATGAAGCATTGTCTAAATATGGAATTGATCTTGTGGAAGCTGTTCGTCAAGGAAAACAAGATCCTGTTATTGGCCGCGATGAAGAGATTCGCGATGTGGTGCGAATTTTATCACGTAAAACGAAAAATAATCCGGTATTAATTGGTGAGCCAGGTGTAGGTAAAACGGCCATTGTTGAGGGATTGGCACAAAGAATTGTCAAAAAAGATGTCCCAGAAAATTTAAAAGATAAAACAATTTTCTCTTTAGATATGGGTGCATTAATTGCTGGAGCTAAATTCCGCGGAGAGTTTGAAGAGCGTTTAAAAGCTGTACTAAAAGAAGTTAAAAAAAGTGACGGTCGTATTATCTTATTCATTGACGAGATTCATACAATCGTTGGTGCTGGTAAAACAGAGGGCAGCATGGACGCTGGAAACTTATTGAAACCGATGTTAGCACGTGGTGAGTTACATTGTATTGGGGCGACAACATTAGATGAGTATCGTGAAAATATGGAAAAAGACAAAGCTCTTGAACGACGTTTCCAAAAAGTATTAGTCAAAGAGCCGACTGTTGAAGATACAATTAGTATTCTACGCGGCTTGAAAGAGCGTTTTGAAATTCATCATGGTGTTAATATCCATGATAATGCGCTAGTATCCGCAGCGACACTTTCTAATCGTTACATTACCGATCGTTTCTTGCCAGATAAAGCCATTGATTTAGTTGATGAAGCTTGTGCAACGATTCGAGTGGAAATGAACTCAATGCCGACAGAATTAGATCAGGTTACTCGTCGTTTGATGCAGTTAGAGATTGAAGAAGCAGCGCTAAAAAAAGAAGACGATGATGCGAGTAAAAAACGTTTAGGTATCTTACAAGAAGAATTGTCAGAATTACGCGAAGAAGCCAACACATTAAAAATGCAGTGGGAAACTGAAAAAGAAGGCTTTAATAAACTTAATGAAAAACGTGCTGAAATTGATCGTGTGAAAACACAATTAGAAAATGCTGAAAGCAACTATGACTTAGAGGAAGCTGCCGTCTTACGACACGGAACATTGCCTAAACTTCAAAAAGAATTAGAAGAGTTAGAAGCAACTGTAGATACGGATGACTCTAAACTAGTTCAAGAATCAGTGACAGAAAAAGAGATTGCTGTGGTCGTAGGTCGTTTAACTGGTATTCCTGTGACGAAGTTAGAAGAAGGTGAACGTGAAAAAATCTTACGTTTGAATGCGACATTACATAAACGCGTAATTGGACAAGATGAAGCAGTCGATGCTGTGTCTGATGCTGTGATCCGCTCACGAGCTGGATTGCAAGATCCAAATCGTCCATTAGGTTCATTTCTATTCTTAGGTCCAACAGGTGTTGGTAAAACAGAACTGGCTAAAGCTCTGGCAGAAGAATTATTTGATTCAGAAGAACATATGGTCCGAATTGACATGAGTGAGTATATGGAAAAACATAGTGTGTCCCGTTTAGTAGGAGCTCCTCCTGGCTATGTTGGTTATGAGGAAGGTGGTCAGCTGACAGAAGCAGTTCGTCGTAGCCCATATACCATTGTTTTACTAGATGAAATTGAGAAAGCACATCCGGACGTTTTTAATATTTTACTTCAAGTACTTGATGATGGCCGATTGACTGATTCTAAAGGCCGTGTTGTTGATTTTAAAAACACAGTTATGATTATGACAAGTAATATTGGCTCACAATTTTTATTAGAAGGTGTGACTGATGATGGAACAATTCCTACTGAAGTGGAAAATACCGTTTTAGATTTATTGAAAGGTCATTTCAAACCTGAATTTTTAAATCGGATTGATGATACGATTATCTTTACACCGTTAAGTTTAGCGAATGTGAAAGAAATTATTGTGAAAATGACTAAAGATTTAGAACGTCGTTTAGAGCATCAAGATATTTATCTAGAAATTTCTGAAGAAGCTAAAAGCTGGATAGCAGAACAAGCGTATGATCCAATCTATGGCGCACGACCATTGAAACGCTATATTACTAAGAATGTTGAAACGCCTCTAGCTAAAGAAATTGTTGGTGGAAAAATTTTACCTAAGTCTAAAGTTGTTATTACTATTTTAGATAATCAATTACAATTTAAAACTGAGTTATTGCCCGAAAATTAAATTCTATAAGTCGTCAGCTAATGATTAGTTGACGACTTTTTTGTAAAGGAATTACCACGTTATATTCTTTTTTGTAATATTTGTGTAATATATAAATTAGTGAAATTGATTAAGAAAATCTTAAATGTTAAGTAAATGCATAAAAAGGTCATAAAAAATTCAAAATAATTGTGTTAACTGTATTAGATAGTGAAAAACGAATAAATATTCTTGAAATATTTGTTAAACTAATTTAATATATGATATAGACGTATTTTGAATGAAAGTTGTGTGTTGTCTGTGGGGAAAAGAAAGTACATTACAGGAATCGATGGTCTTCGTTCGATTGCTGTGATAGGTGTCATCTTATATCATCTGTTACCAGATAATATGCCAGGTGGCTATTTAGGTGTGCCTTTATTTTTTGTTATTTCTGGATTTTTAATGACGGATATTTTATTACAGCAATGGCACACGCGTGGTAAGATATCGTTAAAGAGTTTTTATTTGAAACGTATTAGGCGGATTTATCCTTCGTTAATTACGCTGTTTTTGATTTTTGGTACAGTTGCTTTAATATTGCCACGTCATTTTTTGACGAATTATCGAGCCATTACGCTTAGCAGTATTTTTAACGTGAACAACTGGTGGCAAATTATAAATGGTTCTTCTTATTTTGATCGTTTTTCGAATCAATCAGCTTTTACTCATCTATGGTCGTTATCAATCGAAGGTCAGTTTTATCTTGTTTGGCCAATCATAATAGCACTTTTGATGTACAAAAATAGCTCCCATCGAAAATTATGGGTGACCTTAAGCCTTGGAACGATTTTATCTGCGGCATTAATGTGGTTTCTATATACTCCTGAAAATATTAATCGTATCTATTACGGGACTGACACGAGATTATTTTCAATTTTAGTAGGAGGTTTATTAGCTTTAGTGCTTCGTGATTGTCAAGAATGGATAAAAAAAATCCCGAAACTAACTGGTATGATTGCTTTTTTGACTAGTTTAATTATAGTTATTACTAGTTTTATGTTGATTAATGATAATACAGCATTTGTTTATCAAGGTGGAATGTTCTTATTTAGTATCGCCTGTACGGTACTATTGTGGTCTGTGATTCAATTCGAACGTGTTAACCAAACGTTAACTAATCCTTTGTTTAAGTGGATTGGATTACGCAGTTATGATATTTATCTATGGCAATTTCCTGTTATGATTGTCTATGAAGAATTATTAAGATTAGATGGCAGTCATAAGTGACTTCATTTTGTTATCCAGTTATTGATTATTTTAGGGTTATCCGAGTTGTCCTATCGTGTGTCTGTTTTTGTGACTAGGGAATTTAAGTGGGATTTCACAAATTTTAGAGTAGCTTTATTGTCTCTCAAGAGTAAAGTTGCAGTTGCCAGTGTCTCTTGTTTATTTTTAGGTTTTGGAACGGCTTTTGCGGTTGCACCATCAGGTCGAGCAGATAGCAGTGTTGCTTTGCAAAAAAAATTAGAGACCAATAAACGATTAATTGAAGAAAAAAAAGTAACTCAGGAAACAAGTGAAAAAATAACTGATTCATCGTTATCAAAAAGTAATCAGACAAGTGATTCTACAACAACAGCTTCAACAATTTTAACACCTGAGGAAGTTAAAAAAGCTGAAACATTAAAAGTATCGGCAGTGGGTGATTCTGTGTTGTTAAGTGCTGCACCTGATTTTCAAGCAACTTTTAAACAGGCATTAATCGATGCTGAAATTGGGCGCCAGCTAGTAGATAGCGAAGAAGTATTTAAAAAATTATCCCAAGAGAATAAATTGGGAGATGTCGTTGTTATCTCTTTAGGGACGAATGGGTCTTTTTCAAGTAAAGATATCGATGACATCATGTCGTATCTAGAAGATCGACAAGTTTATTTTGTGAATACCATGGTAGAGCGACCTTGGCAAAAAACTGTGAACGATGAGTTAATGCAGACAGCTAAACGTTATCGAAATGCACATGTGATTGACTGGAAAAGTTACTCAGCCAATCATCCTGAATGGTTCGACGTCGATAATGTCCATTTAGTACCTGATGGCGCACAGGCTTTTTCAGCTTTAATTGCCAAGGAAATTTTAGAAAGTAATGATTAGGTAAAATAATAATTAAGCAGTCTAAAGTTAACTATTTTAGTAGAAACTTTAGACTGTTTTTAATTGTGAAGAAATTGTGTCATTTGTTGGTAAAAATGATAAAATTCTGACAATTCAATTGTTAATAATAGCTAAATATGGTACATTTATTCGTGTAAAATCAAACAAGGAGCTTAATAAAGTGAACTATTTAATGGAGTTTTTGCGCTATTTATCTGTTGAACGTCAGTACTCTGTGTTAACAAGTAATGCTTATGAGGAAGACATAACACATTTTTTTGATTTCCTTGAAACAACTGGTGATGATGACTATCTAGCAGTGACACCTCAAGATGTCCGGGTTTATTTAGCTTATCTGCATGATAAACATTACCAGCGTAATTCAATTAGCCGGAAAATATCTAGTTTACGGGCTTTTTATCAATTTTTAGTGCAAAATCAATTTATTGTTGAAAATCCATTTTCATATGTACAAATGAAACGTCAAACAAAAAAATTACCACGTTTTTTTTATGAGAAAGAAATGGATTTGTTATTTGCGACTGTGTCTGGTGATAAATTATTGGATAAACGCAATAAGGTTCTCTTAGAAATATTATATGGGACTGGTATGCGGGTATCTGAGTGTATCCAGTTGACTATAAAGGATATTGATTTTGAGTCGGCCGTTTTTTTGGTTCACGGTAAAGGGAATAAAGAACGTTATGTACCATTTGGTTCTTTTGCAGCAGATGCCATTCACGATTATTTAGCTCATGTTCGGCCAGTTTTATTACTTAAAGGGGATGAAGCACATGATTATTTGTTAGTTAATCATCGTGGTGGTCAATTAACAACGGCTGGTGTAAGATATATTTTAAAGCAATTAATTCAACAAAGTGCGCTTACAACGGATATTCATCCGCACATGCTACGGCATACATTTGCGACGCATTTATTAAATAATGGTGCTGATATGCGAACAGTCCAAGAATTATTAGGGCATGTGAGTTTATCATCCACGCAAATATACACGCATGTTACGACGGAAGCGTTACAGAAAAATTATCGAAATTTTCATCCGAGAGCATAGCGTGACGTAACTTTAAATTTTATTATTAGGAGAGAGATAGATGGGATATACAACTTTTCATTCAACAACAATTTGTGCTGTCGAAAAAGACGGAAAATTTGCAATGGCTGGCGATGGTCAAGTAACAATGGGCGAGTCAGTTGTCATGAAAGGCACAGCACGTAAAGTTCGTCGAATTTATAATGGCGAGGTTGTCGTAGGTTTTGCAGGTAGCGTTGCTGATGCGTTTAACTTAGAAGAAAAATTTGAAACAAAATTAAATCAATACAAAGGCAATCTTATGCGTGCAGCTGTTGAGTTGGCAATGGAATGGCGCAGTGATAAGATGATGCAAAAGTTAGAAGCTTTATTAATTGTAATGAATGATAAAGAGATGTTAGTCGTTTCGGGAACGGGTGAAGTTATCGCGCCTGATGATGGTATTTTAGCAATAGGCTCAGGTGGTAATTACGCATTAGCAGCCGCTCGTGCAATGAAAAATAACGGACGAGCTGAAATGACAGCAGGTGAAATCGCTAAGGCTGCATTGAATGTTGCTGCAGATATTTGTGTCTATACCAATCATAATATTATCTTAGAAGAGATTTAAGGAGAGTAATCAAATGAAAGCTATTCATAAAACACCAAAAGAAATTGTTATTGAACTAGATCAATATATTGTTGGCCAAGAAGTGGCGAAAAAATCTGTGGCGGTTGCGTTACGTAATCGATACCGCAGAATGCAGTTACCTGAAGATATGCAACAAGAAATTACCCCCAAAAATTTATTAATGATTGGGCCAACAGGTGTTGGTAAAACTGAAATTGCCCGTCGTTTAGCTAAAATTGTTAATGCACCTTTCGTCAAAGTAGAAGCAACTAAATTTACTGAAGTAGGTTATGTTGGTCGTGACGTTGAGTCAATGGTTCGTGACTTAGTTGAAGCAAGTATTATCATTGTTAAAAAAGAAAAATATTCTCAAGTTTATTCTCAAGCAAAGAAAAAAGCTGATGAACGTCTAGTGAAACTTTTAGTTCCTGGCATCAAGAAAGAAAAACGCCAGAGTGGCAATCAATTTGATATGATGATGCAAATGATGAATGGATTGCAAAACCAAAATCAAGACGAAGAAAAAGAAGAAGTAACAGATTCAATTCGAGTGAGTCGTGAGACGGTTCAATCACAATTAGAAAAAGGTTTGCCGGAAGATCGTGAAGTAACGGTTGAGGTTGAAGAAAAGAAAACTGTACCAGCGATGAATAACGGATTAGAACAAATGGGTATTGACTTAGGTGATACCTTGAGTGCGTTAACGCCTAAAAAGAAAATTAAACGCACATTATCTGTTGCTGAAGCACGTGAAATTTTAATTAACGAAGAATCTGAAAAATTAGTTAATGATGCAGATATCCATAGTGAAGCAATTCGTTTGGCGAAAAATAACGGGATTATTTTTATTGATGAGTTCGATAAAATTACATCAAAATCTGATAATCAGGGTCAAGTATCACGTGAAGGTGTTCAACGTGACATCTTACCAATCGTTGAAGGCTCATTAGTTAATACGAAATATGGTGCTATTCCAACTGATCATATTCTATTTATAGCGTCTGGAGCTTTTCATATGAGTAAGCCAAGTGATTTGATACCTGAGCTTCAAGGACGATTTCCAATTCGTGTGGAATTAAATGATTTAACAGCAAATGATTTCGTTCGTATTTTGACGGAACCAAATAATGCTTTAATCAAGCAATATATTGCGTTATTAGGAACAGAAAACATCGATGTCACATTTACGAAAGAAGCAATTGATCGCATTGCTGAAATTGCCTATCAAGTAAATAGTGAAACAGACAATATTGGTGCTCGTCGCTTGCATACAATTTTAGAGAAACTATTAGAAGATTTATTATTTGAAGCTTCTGACATGCAAATGGCCGATATTACAATTACTGAAGGCTATGTTAATGAGAAATTAGATAAAATTGCGCATGATGAAGATTTAAGTCGCTATATTTTATAAGTCTAGCTATTCAGGTAGGGGAAGGAGGCATTTTATTGGAGTCGTTATTAAGTAAAACCAGAATGATTAATGAACTGTTGCAACGGGAAGACATGATGATTGCTAATTCTGAGTTGCCTTACTCGCAAATGGCTGCGACATTGGGTGATATCTTAGATTGTAATGTCTATATTGTTGATAAAAAAGGTAGTGTCAAAGGTTTTATCGTGGTACATCAAGTAAACAATGAACGAGTTCAGCAGATGCTAGTTGCACAACAACTACCAACTGAATATATTATGAATATTAGTTTGCTGACAATGACAAAGGAAAATATCACGATGGATAGCGATATTACAATGTTTCCTATTGAGTTACGTGATGATTTACCTGATGCGTTTACAACGATTGTACCGATTTATGGTGCAGGTGAACGATTAGGTACCATTGTTCTTGGTAGGCTGGGCTGTTCTTTTGAGTCTGATGACTTAGTCTTGGCTGAATACAGTGCAACCGTTGTTGGAATGCAGTTATTGTATCAGCAATCACGTGAGTTAGAATTTGAAATTCGCGAAACGACTGCAGTACAAATGGCGATTAGCACGTTGTCATTTAGCGAGCTAAAAGCTGTCAAAGCAATTTTTGATGCCTTAGAAGGCACAGAAGGACGTTTAACAGCATCCACGATTGCTGATCAGATTGGTATCACGCGTTCGGTTATTGTGAATGCCTTACGTAAACTAGAATCTGCCGGTGTTATAGAGTCACGTTCTTTGGGAATGAAAGGAACGTACATTAAAATTATTAATAAGTACTTTAAAGAGGAACTAACGTGTACAGAATTAATTTAATCAAAGGAGCTGTTGGTGATGGAAAGAGTGGTATTAGAAAACGAAGTATGTCGCGCAGTCTTTTCGAGTCATGGTGCTGAATTAATTAGTTTTCAAACGAAAAAAAATAACCTGGAGTATATTTGGCAAGGAAATCAAGACTATTGGAGTCGACATGCACCAATCCTCTTTCCTATTGTTGGTCGCTTGAAAGATAATCAGTATACTTATAAAAATCAAACATATCAAATGAACCAGCATGGTTTTGCCCGTGACTGTGAGTTCCAAGTGGTTAACCCCACCAAAGATAAAGCAATCTTTACATTATCTAGTTCTGAAGCAACGAAAATCAATTATCCATTTTCATTTGAATTAGTTGTGACTTATGAGTTGAATCAAGATACCTTAGATATTTCTTATGATGTTATAAGTTTAGAAACGGAATTAATTTTTGGAATTGGTGGACATCCAGCGTTTAATGTTCCATTAGTTGCAGGTACGACTTTTGATGAGTACTATGTTGAATTCACACCATCTAAAAGTCGGACTAGATTACCTTTATCGGGGCCATTTGTTGATTTGAATTGTGCAACTTTAGCGCAAACAAATACGAGCATTATGCTCAAACGTAGTTGGTTTAAAAATGATGCAGTCATCCTACGTACTGTCGACGAAAATCAATTTACGATAAAATCAGACGCAACACCGCACGGAGTTAAGCTAGCAATGCATCAGGCGCCTTTTGTTGGCTTTTGGTCGCTATATGATAAAGAA
The DNA here is from genome assembly GCF_001998885.1 of Vagococcus penaei. Lineage (NCBI taxonomy): Bacteria > Bacillati > Bacillota > Bacilli > Lactobacillales > Enterococcaceae > Vagococcus > Vagococcus penaei. Next base: position 219,821 of record NZ_CP019609.1, on the reverse strand, counting down.
GCGCCATTCGTTTGTATCGAGCCATGGTGGGGGATTGCTGATACACTAGATTCAACTGGTGAATTAGAAAATAAATTTGGTATGAACCGTTTAGAACCTAATTCATCTTTTCATGCAAGTTATTCTATTAGTATTTTTTAGGATCAAATTCATGTAAAAAACGTGTCAACCTCTCTCAATGATAGTGATTTTTGAGAAGAGGTGACACGTTTTAACTATTTGTTAACTGTAATAATTATGGTTTTCTAAGTGTAATTTACTTAAAATAATAGAAGCAGTTTCTTCAATTGATTTTTGGGCAACGTTAATAACCAAACAATCTAGTTTTTTATATAATTCATTAGCGAATTTTAATTCTTCGTGGATCGTCTCCAATGCAGAATAGGCAGTATCTGGATTTAAACCATAGGCACGCATTCTTTCTTTGCGAATACTATTTAGAATTTCTGGGTCATTTGTGAGACCAACAATTTTTTTAGGGTCTACTTCCCATAGTTGTTTTGGAATATGGGCAGAAGGAATTAAAGGCAAATTAGCGACTTTAAAATTTTTGTTTGCCAAAAATAAACTTAAAGGCGTTTTGGATGTACGTGAAACACCTAAAAGTAGAATGTCAGCTTCTAAAAAACCTTTGGCGTCTTTTCCGTCGTCGTATTTGACAGCAAACTCCATGGCGCTCATACGGTCAAAATAATCTTGGGTTAGAAAATGAGTCGCGCCAGGAATTCGTGCAGGAGGAGTACCTGTACGAATCCCTAATTCACTAACTAAAGGCGATAAGGCATCTAAAGTAAACAGATGATGCTCCAAGCAGAACTGGTTAGAAAATTCAACCAAGTCTTCAGAAATTAATGTCTGGATGACTAAAGCATTTAAAGTACGAGCTTCTTCTAGTGCTGGTCTAAGCTCATCAAGTTTATCAACAAATGTTTGACGATAAAGACAAAATTCAATATCAGAGTGCTCATATTGTGCCATTGCGGCTTTCGCTAACTTAGTTGCCGTTTCACCAGCAGAATCAGAAATGATATAAATATTAATTAATTGGGAGGACATAGCTACAAACCTTTCAAGTTTTTACTTTTATATTATTATAGCATATAATAAACATAAATAATTAGTAAGTGGAAGTGGTCAGTATGCAACATAAAATAGATTTAGCAATGCAACTAATGAAAGATCAAGGATTTAAATATACTAAACGCCGAGTTGATATTTTAACGTTTCTTGCTGAAGAAGATCGTTATGTGGGCGCGCTAGAAGTATTCGAATGGATGAATCAGCAATATCAAGGGATGAGTTACGACACAGTTTATCGTAATTTGCGTGATTTTAGCCAATTAGGTATTTTAGAAGAAACAGAATTAAATGGCGAAAAAAAGTACCGGTTTCATTGTGATACGTGTGCCCATCAACATCACCATCATCACTTTATTTGTACAGAGTGTGGGGCTACAAGAGAACTTAATTTGTGCCCGATGGATTTTTTTAAAGAGCAATTACCTGGCTGTATTATTGAGAGTCACCGCTTTGAAATCTTAGGAAAATGTGATAAATGTGCAAAAAAATGAAAGTCGGTGTTGACGGAGTTTACTTAACTAAGTTATAATATATAACGAACAGTTTTTTGTTTAATTTATTATATAAAAAACGGTTACCACATAGTTTGGAGGGAGGGATTTATATGTCAAAAACTGTTGTTCGTAAAAACGAATCATTAGATGACGCTCTTCGTCGCTTCAAACGTTCCGTTTCAAAAACTGGTACCTTACAAGAGTACCGTAAGCGTGAGTTCTACGAAAAACCAAGTGTTAAGCGTAAGAAAAAGTCTGAAGCTGCAAGAAAACGTAAAAAATACTAGTTTTAATGAATGGATCTGATATTATGACACTGTTAAGCAATTTAAATAGTGATATAAAAGTAGCGATGAAAAGTCAAGACAAGGAGACGCTTTCTGTTCTTAGATTAATGAAATCAGCAATACAAAATGATGAAATTAAAAAAGGAACAGCTCTAAGTCCTGAGGAAGAATTAACCGTTTTGTCACGAGAAATGAAGCAAAGAAAAGAATCTCTTCACGAATTTGAAAAAGCGAATCGTCAAGATTTAGTTGAGAAAGTTCAAGGAGAAATTAACGTTGTTTCACGATACATGCCAAAACAATTAACGGATGCTGAACTGCGAGATATAATAGCGGCAGCTGTTAAAACTTCAGGTGCGACATCTATGAAAGATTTTGGTCAAGTGATGGGGTTGGTTATGCCTCAAGTTAAAGGAAAAGCTGATGGTCAACAGGTCAACGCTTTAGTGAAAGAATTAATATCATAATCCTAAAAACGGTGAGTTTACTCATCGTTTTTTTTGTTGCAATTGTTGGTGTTATTCAAGATATGTGGTATTATTTACAAGTGTAGGATAGAAAAGGAGTGTCACTTATTGATTAATGAAGATAATAAAGCAATCGATATCGTTATCGATAATCACGTTGATTTAAATGAATTATTTGGTTTACAAGATGCGCACTTAACGTTATTAGAGGATTACTTAACGGTATCAATTTCTAGTCGTGGTGAAGTCATCCATATCGAAGGAGCCTCTTCAAAGGTTGACCAAGCACATCGCATTTTAGGGGCTTTAATGGAATTAATAAAGCGAAGTCATAAAATTAATCAACAAGATGTGATAACTGCAATTAAGATGAGTCAATCCGATAATTTGGGAGCATTTTTGAATTTATATGAAGTTTCTTTAATTAAAGATGCTAAAGGTAATTCGATTCGCATTAAAAATGCTAGTCAGAAAGCTTATATTGATGCGATAAAGAAAAACGATGTTGTATTTGGTATTGGTCCTGCTGGAACGGGAAAAACTTTTTTAGCTGTTGTTATGGCAGTCGCTGCTTTGAAAAATGGTCAAGTCGATAAAATTATCTTGACGAGACCTGCAGTTGAAGCAGGCGAAAACCTTGGATTTTTACCTGGTGACTTACAAGAAAAAGTAAATCCTTATTTACGGCCTGTCTATGATGCGTTGTATCAAATTTTAGGTATGGAGCACACTGCTCGTTTAATGGAGCGTGGAGTTATTGAAATCGCGCCGTTAGCCTATATGCGTGGTCGGACTCTAGATAAAGCATTTGTTATTTTGGATGAAGCGCAAAATACCACTAATGCACAAATGAAAATGTTCTTAACTAGACTTGGTTATGGATCAAAAATGATTGTTAATGGTGATAAAACGCAAATTGATTTACCTTCTAAAGTTGCGAGTGGTTTAATTAAAGCTGAACAACTTTTAAAAGGACTAAATAAAATTACATTTATAGAGTTTACCGCTGAAGACGTCGTCCGTCACCCAGTTGTCGCTGAGATTATTAGAGCTTATGAAAAGGATAGATAAGGACATAAGTTAGGAGGTCTAATTCATGACTTTGAACGTTCGACAAATACCTGAAAAAATGGGTAAGAAGTATGTTCCCGCGGTTTTGACTGTTTTGGTCATTGTATTATTTTTTGTCATATTAGGTAGTGTTCGACACAAGCAAGTTGATTTTAAGGTTGGACAATTAGCAGAAGAAACAATCAGGGCTAATAAAACAATCGAAAATAAAGTAGAAACTGAAGAAAAACAACGGTTAGCGATGGAAAGTGTGTCACCTGAATATACGTATGATTCTAATAAAGCAGATCAGCAAGTTGCACTAGTCGGTAGCCTTTTTTCGATGGTCAAAGAAGTTAATGGAGAAACAGAAACGAAATACAAAGAGGATTTAGAGAAGGCAAAAGATAAAAATAGTGTCAATCGTCTCAGTGTTGATGAAAAACTTCCTTTATTAAAATCAAAATTTGAAAAGTTAAACCAAAGTGATATTGCTTATTTTCAAACATACCCGGACCGTTTTTATGAACAGTTGTTAGAATTATCATCTGATGACTTAAAGCAATTAGAAGCGGAAAGTCGTGACTTGGTTAAAACGGTTATGGCAAAAAAATTCGTAATTCAACTTTGCAAATGGAAAAAAATTCTGCTACTGATCGGATTCAATATTTGAATTTATCAAGTTCACTTCAACAGTTACTAAAAAGCATTGTTGATCGAACGATTGTCATTAATGAAGTTGCAAATGAAAAGGCAACTGAAAAGATGAAGGAAAGTGCCAAGAACAATACACAACCTGTCATGATTTACCAAGGTGAAATTATTGTACGCGAAGGTGAGCAAATTGATTCTAAGGCGATGGAAAAAATTGTATTATTAGGATTAAATAATCAATCAACATCAATTTATCCAATTATATCTGTTGTATTTACGTTATTATTACAGACTATTATCATCTCTTATATTTTAAAAAATGAAGAAGAAAGCAAGCGTAATCGGATTCTAACCTTGTATGCTACTGCAATTTTATTCTCTGTGATATTAATGAAAATGTTATACCTATTCCAAAAGGATGGTTTAAGTACTGTTGCTTTGATTTACCCTGCAGCATTTGCGCCATTAATGGTTGGTTTGTTTATTAATCGTAAGTGGAGTTTGACCTTAACTCTCTTTCAAGCGATTTTTTCGATTTTTATTTTTTATCGATTTGCTGGAACGACCTCATTATTAATGATTTGCTTATTTTACGTTTTCTGTGGTAGTATCGCTAGTTTCTTAAGTCGAAAAAGAATAAATAGTCAACTTAAGTCCGCTTCATTTTTGTTAATGATTTTACCTATTCTTTTTGTTTTAGTTCTGACATCCTATCAAGGCATGGGAATTACGGATAGCAAAACTGTCACAAATATTTTTATGGCTGGTGCTAGCGGACTGTTCTCATTCGTTTTATCAATAGGTTTGTACCCATATATTGAATTGGTGGTTAATGATGATAGCGTCATTGTTTTAAATGAGTTGAGTAATCCAAATCATCCATTGTTAAAACGATTATTAGAAGAAGCACCAGGAACTTATCATCATAGTATGATGGTTGCTAGTTTAAGTGCGAATGCGGTTGCTGAAATTGGTGGGCGGTCTTTATTAACACGTGTTGCTTGCTATTATCACGATATTGGAAAAATAAAGCATGCTAACTTTTTCGTTGAAAATTTACCAGATGGTGCAGATAATCCTCATAATTTCTTATTACCATCGGATAGTAAAGAAATTATTTTTGGACATGTAACTGATGGTGTAAAGATTCTTAAAGATGCTAAAATGCCCCAATTTGTTATTGATGTTTGTCAACAGCATCATGGTACAACGTTAATGAAATATTTTTATATTAAAGAACAAGAGCGGAATGCTGATACACAAGAGTCTTCATTTCGTTACCCTGGACCAATTCCACAGAGTCGAGAGGCTGGTATTGTGAATATTGCAGATAGCTCTGAAGCTGCCGTTCGCGCAATGGATCATCCAACCAACGAAAAAATCCGTGAGTTTGTCCATAATCTAATTCAATCACGTATAGAAGATGGTCAGTTAGTGGATTCGGGATTAACTTTGAAAGAGTTGAAGATTATTGAAAATTCAATTGTTAATGGACTATGTAGTACTTTCCACTCACGAATTAAGTATCCAAAAATGAAATCAGAAGCAGTAAAAATGAAACAAGAACAAGAAGAGAGAGAGATTTAACTATGGAGATTACTTTAATTGATGAATCAGCGTATCTAACTGATGAACAACACCAATTAGTCTTAAACCTTTTAGACTTTGCATCAAAACAACCAGAATTAAATTTAGCTGAAGATACGGAAATGTCTGTTACTTTTGTCGATAATGCAGCAATTCAAGAAATTAATCGAACGTATCGGGAAAAAGACATGCCAACGGATGTGATTAGTTTTGCGATTGAGGATGAAACAGATGATGAGCTAGCGATTGAATGGGATGATTTTGATATTCCTCGAAATATCGGGGATATCATTGTATCTTTTGATAAAATTGTTGAGCAGGCTACGGAATACAAACACTCATTTGAGCGTGAGCTAGGCTTTCTGGTTGTCCATGGTTTTCTTCATTTAAATGGTTACGATCATCTGACTGAAGACGAAGAAAAAGAAATGTTTGATTTACAACGAAAGATTTTGGCCGAGTATGGTCTTAAAAGATAAACCCCAAATCAAAAAAAATCAACACATTTATCAAGCTATTTATTATGCGCTAAATGGTATTCGCTGTACAATCAAATCCGAACGTAATATGCGTTATCACTTGATTTTAGGCGTAATAGTATTAGTACTTGGCTTTGTTTTTCAAGTATCACGAATTGAGTGGCTTTTTTTAATCAGTTGTATTGGCTTAGTACTATTTGCTGAAATGCTTAATACCGCGATTGAAACAACTGTCGATTTAGTGACAAACCAAACGTATCATCCGTTAGCTAAAAAAGCCAAAGATATCGCTGCAGGAGCGGTTTTAATCATCTCTCTATATGCGTTAATAGTTGGTATCATCATTTTTTTACCAAAATGTTTTACACTGTTAAAATTAATCAACTAAATTTATTAGGAGGAATAAGCAATTGACTGACTCATCATTTAAATCAGGCTTTGTTGCCATTATCGGGCGTCCTAACGTTGGAAAATCAACGTTATTAAATCGAATTGTTGCACAAAAAATTGCCATAATGAGTGACAAAGCTCAAACAACAAGAAACAAAATTCAAGGGGTCTACACGACTGATGAGGCCCAATTAGTTTTTATTGATACACCAGGAATTCACAAGCCAAAAAGTAAATTAGGTGATTTCATGGTAGAGACAGCTTATAGCGCTTTACGTGAAGTTGACGTCATTTTATTCATGGTTAGTGCGGACCAACCACGTGGACGGGGCGATGATTTCATTATTGAGCGTTTACGCAAAGTATCTGCTCCTGTCTACCTAGTTATTAATAAAATTGATACTGTTCACCCTGATGAGTTATTACCAATCATTGAAGATTATCGTCAAGAATTTGATTTTGCTGAAGTTGTACCAATTTCTGCAACTGAAGGTAATAATGTTCCGAATCTTTTAAATGTTTTAATTGACCATATGCCTGAGGGACCAAAATACTATCCTAAAGATATGGTGACTGACCATCCTGAGTATTTTATTGTGTCAGAATTAATCCGTGAAAAAGTCTTACAATTAACGGAACAAGAAGTACCACATTCGGTGGCTGTGGTGACTGAGAGTATGCAACGAGATCCATATGATAAAATTCATATTCAAGCAACAATTATTGTTGAACGTGATAGTCAAAAAGGTATCATCATCGGTAAAGGTGGTAAAATGCTAAAAGAGATTGGGACACGGTCACGTAAAGATATTGAAAACTTGTTAGGTAATAAAGTCTTTTTAGAAGTATGGGTAAAAGTCCAAAAAAATTGGCGTGATAAACGCAAAGACTTACAAAATTTTGGGTACCGTGAGATGGATTATTAAGCACGTTGTGAAAACATGGGGAGACCCATGTTTTCTTTCATTCATTAATAGAAATGGTGGTGAAAATTACGGGACAGCAAATTGAAGCGTGTGGTATGGTATTATTCGCAAAAAATTATCGTGAAAAAGATAAGTTAGTTAAGATTTTTACTGAGACACATGGTAAACGCATGTTTTTTGTAAGACGAGCCCATCAAAAAAACAATCCGTTAAATCCGGCTATCCAACCATTTACTGAAGCAAATTACATTATGGATTTACGACCTGATGGGTTGTCTTTTTTAAATAGTGTGAAAGATGTTCATCCGTTTTTTACTATCCAAAAAGACATTTTTATTTCGGCTTATGCTACATATATTTTGAATTTGGTTGATGTTGCGATTGAAGATAACCAGCCGGATCCAGCATTATATGGTTTTACGAAACAAGCATTATCACTGTTAAATGAGACTCGTGATGCTGAAGTGATTACGTCCATTTTTGAAATCGAACTATTGCAACGCTTTGGAATTGCCATTAATTGGCGAAAATGTGCTATCTGTGGAGCAACACAAGGTAAATTTGATTATTCAGATAGTTTTCACGGGATTCTATGTGAAAATGATTGGCATCGAGATGAGCGTCGAAGCCATTTTGATAGTCGTGCAGTCCATTTTTTACGAGTTTTCTCGGCAATTAGCTATAATCAGATTAATCAAATTAAATTATCAGAAGAAACGAAGACGGATATACGTCAGGTGATTGATTCCTTGTATGAGGATTATGTAGGAATTCACTTGAAAAGCAAAAAATTTATTGATCAAATGAAAAACTGGGAGACTGTGTTGAAACCGGATTTGAAAAAAAATGATTGACAAACAATCAATCAATCATTAAGATTAATTTAATTGAATCATTTACGTTGATAGAGATAAGTAGTTGTGATGAGTTAGTTTTAGCGAGTATGGGTGAGTGTGAGCCATATACTAATAATTATGATGAAGGCCCTCTTGAGTAAAGTTAATGAAGCTGCTGATGAATTTATCAGAAGTAGGGTGGAACCGCGATTTATCGTCCCTATGTCTAATGCGTTTAGTATTAGACATAGGGACTTTTTGTTTACATTATAAAGGAGGAATTTTAAATGAGTCAGAAATTGACTGTGCAAGAAATGATTTTAGCGCTACAAAAGTATTGGTCTGAACAAGGTTGTATGTTGATGCAAGCTTATGATACCGAAAAAGGTGCAGGAACAATGAGTCCTTATACCTTTTTACGTGCTATTGGACCAGAACCTTGGAATGCGGCTTACGTGGAGCCGTCAAGACGTCCAGCTGATGGACGCTATGGTGATAATCCCAACCGATTGTACCAACATCATCAATTTCAGGTGGTAATGAAACCATCACCTTTAAATATCCAAGAGTTGTACTTAGATAGTTTAAAAGTTTTAGGAATTGATCCATTACAACATGATATTCGTTTTGTCGAAGATAATTGGGAAAATCCTTCTATGGGCTGTGCTGGTTTAGGATGGGAAGTTTGGTTAGATGGAATGGAAATTACTCAGTTTACTTATTTCCAACAAGTTGGTGGTCTAGAATGTCGCCCAGTTACGTCAGAGTTGACTTATGGGTTAGAGCGTTTAGCATCTTATATCCAAGAAGTGGAAAGTGTATATGACTTAGAGTGGACCCATGGTGTAAAATATGGTGAAATTTTTGTCCAACCAGAATATGAACATTCAGTATATTCATTTGATGAAAGTAATCAGGAGATGTTGTTAAACTTATTTAATATGTATGAAGCAGAAGCAACACGTTGTATTGACAAAGGATTAGTTCATCCAGCTTATGACTTTGTTTTAAAATGTAGCCATGCTTTTAATTTGTTGGACGCTCGTGGTGCGGTTTCAGTAACAGAACGTGCTGGATATTTATCACGTATTCGTAAAATGGCGCGAGAGCTAGCGAAGACCTTTGTGGCAGAACGTGAAAAATTAGGATTCCCATTATTACAACAAAAAACTGAGGAGGAAGCGTAAGATGACAAAACAATTTTTATTAGAAGTCGGTTTAGAAGAAGTTCCCGCTCATTTAGTAACCCCGAGTATGAATCAATTAGTTGAGCGAGTAACTGATTTTTTAAATGATCATCGTTTAACTTTTTCATCAATTGATGCTTTTTCAACTCCTAGACGCTTAGCAATTCGAGTAAATGATTTAGCAGATAAGCAAACGGATATTTCTGAAAAAGCTAAAGGTCCAGCTAAAAAAATTGCCTTGGATACAGACGGAAATTGGTCAAAAGCTGCTCTTGGTTTTGCTCGTGGCCAAGGTGTCACAGCGGATGATTTGTTTTTCGAAGAATTAAAAGGTGTTGACTATGTTTATGCTATAAAGCAAGAAAAAGGGCAGCAAGTTGCTGATATTCTACCTGGACTATCTTCAATCGTCGAAGCGATGACTTTCCCAGTTTCAATGCATTGGGCAGATTTCAGTTACAAATTTATTCGACCTGTACATTGGATTGTTGCCTTACTTGATAATCAGGTAATCCCAATGTCAATTTTTGATATCCCAAGTGATCGTGTAAGTCGTGGACACCGTTTCTTAGGTCAAAGTACAATGATTACACATGCTGCTGATTATGAAAAGCAGTTAGAAAAAGAATTTGTATTAGTTGATCCGATTAAACGTAAAGCATTAATTGAGCAACAAATTAAGAAAATTGAGAGCGACAATCAATGGATTGTTCCTTTAGATACTAATTTATTAGAAGAGGTTAATAATATTGTTGAGTATCCAACAGCGTTTGTTGGTACCTTTGATGATAAGTACTTAGTAATACCATCTGAAGTGCTAATAACATCAATGAAAGAGCATCAACGTTACTTTGAAGTACTTAATCAAGAGCATCAACTGCAAAATCATTTTGTGGCTGTTAGAAATGGTAATACCGAATTTATTGACAATGTTGCTCGTGGAAATGAAAAAGTATTACGTGCACGTTTAGAAGATGCTGAATTTTTCTATAATGAAGACTTAAAATTAAGTATCGAGTCATGTGTTGATAAATTAAAAAATGTGACATTCCATGTTAAAATTGGGTCAATCTATGAAAAAATGCAGCGTGTTTCGTTAATTTCACAAGTGATTGGTCAAAAAGTTGGTTTAACACAAGAAGAATTAACTGACTTAAAACGAGCTAGCGACATTTATAAATTTGATTTAATGACAAATATGGTAAATGAATTCCCAGAATTACAAGGGATTATTGGTGAGAAATATGCACTTATTCACGGTGAGAAGGAAACTGTTGCTCAAGCTATTAGAGAACATTATTTGCCTAATTCTAGTGATAGCGAGTTGCCTGTTTCTAATATTGGCGCAGTCTTAGCAATAGCAGATAAATTAGATAGTCTAATGACCTTCTTTACAGTTGGATTGGTACCTAAGGGGTCAAATGATCCGTATGCACTTAGACGTCAAGCTTATGGAATTATTCGAATTTTAGAAGATAAAAAATGGTCATTCCCTATTGGAGCAATTGAAACAGATATCCAAACATTGATTAATCAAAATCAAGCAGTTTTTGGAATTGAATTATCTGATGAGGAAAGACATATTCCAGCTTTCATGAAATCGCGTGTAAAACAATGGTTGCTTGCTAAAAAATTACGTCACGATATTATTGAAGCAGTTATCGAGAGTAAGCAAGACGATGTCACAAAAATGTTTGAAGTAGCTCATTTGTTAAAAGAACACTCAGAAAACCACAATTTTAAACCTGCTGTTGAATCACTAACTCGTGTCTTAAATCTTTCAGCGAAAAATACAGCGGAACAATTTAGTGTTAATCCAGATTTGTTCGAAAATACTGCAGAGAAAGATTTGTATCATGCTGTGGTACAAATTGAACATGAAGTTACTGAATTATCATTGGCTGAGCGTTTCACTAAATTACAAGAACTGACACCGCTTATTGAAGCGTATTTTGAAGATACTATGGTTATGGCAGATGACGAGGCTATCAAACAAAATCGATTAAATCAATTGTCTAAGATTGCGAGTCTATCAATGTCAATTGCAAATTTAGAACGCTTAATTGTTAAGTAGCTAGTTAATTGAGTCTAGCTAAGTAAAGAGACTAAAACATAAGGTTTTAGTCTCTTTTTATATAGTTTAGCTAAGTAAAAAATGGTATGATAAAAGAGGAATAATGATGAAAAGGAGGTAAAAAACTTAGTGGAAAATAGTCAGGACCCTTTCAATCAAAAACCTATGACTCGTCGTGTAAGGAAAAAACGACGTCGTACTCATACGCTAACTCAAAACGAGCCTGTCTCTACTCAAATAGTAAATGCTATCTCAGATGATGATATGTATTATTTAAATGACGCTGGTCAAGTTGTTCATAGAATTCGTAAAAAACGCAAGAAAACATCAAATAACCACTCGCAAACATCTAATGTTATGGCACCGCCTAAAAAGCATCCTTATTTACCGCTTTTAGTTTTACTTGCTCTAATTACAGGTATGATGACCATTTTGATAAATTGCTATCAACCAATCGCGATTCCTGATTTTACGACTAAATCAATACAAGTGGCAAAAAAATGGAGCGAAAAATATGATATTCCTATAACAACGCAAGACGTTTTTATTCCGAATCAAAAAAATGGTCAAGTTCTGAAGCAAACAGTTGATTCTGTTAATCAATCGCTCACGTTACTTGTGAGTACACAAAAGCCTGAAAAAGCTGATTTAGTTGATTTACCTGATTTTAAAGGTAAATCACGTGCAGATGTACAGTCATGGGCAAAACTGCACCGAATCAATGTGACTATGACTAATGTTGAATCTACAGCACCAGTGGATACGGTGATTAATCAGTCCATCTTACCAGAAACGTTAGTGAACCTTAATACAGTGCTACATGTGACAATTTCTAAAAAACGTCCTCAGCTAACAGTACCAGATTATAGTCAAAAGTCTCTATCTGAGTTAAAGGCTGATAGTAGTCGCTTAAAAGAAGTGACTATTCAAGAGCGTTTTTCAGAAACTATTCCATATGGAAAACTAATTAGTCAGTTACCAAAAAAAGGGGAAGTTATCGATTTAGATGAGTATCCTAACCCACTGATTAATCTCGTTTATTCGATTGGTAGACCATATTTGCCAGCTTATTTTGGTCAAATGGAACAAGATATTCCATGTCTTATTGAACGTGATTTTACATCAAAAGGTGCCAAAGTAACGTTTCAAACTTATGACGTTCCATCAAGTTATTCAAAGGGTAGTATTGTGGAAATGAATAAGTTTAACCAATATATACCTCTTGATTTTCATGTGAAATTTGGAATCAGTACTGGATACACTGATTACACAGCTGATCCATCTTTTTATTGTGAATACAACGAAAAATAATAGACAGATTACTACAAAATGTTTGTAGCAATCTGTCTATTATTTTTTTAATTAATCAACATTTGTTATGTGGTAAAAGTACATTATAAATAAAAGTATACTTTAAATAACTTTTTTGGTATGTTATAATAACATAAAAGGGTAGTTATTTTGATTTTTTTTATAATTGAAAAAGAAGTAAATTTTTTAATTTTTACTATAAAGTTATTTAATATTTTACCGATTATTAAAGTAGGCTAATACAAAATATTAGTTCATTATCACATCAATAGTCTTTAGATTAATGTGTAATATCTTGTGAATTGCTAATTATGGCCGATTAAAACTATTTAAGTAACTCATTTATGAAATGTAGATTTTTGATAGTCATTATTGCAGGATAATTTTAATTACGTTGATGAAAGCTATACCAGTTAATATCTAACGAATGAAACTATTAAAAGGAGATAGGATCATGAAAAATAATAAAAAAATAAGCTTAATCTTAGTAAGTTCTGCTACCTTAGTTAGTTTGTTTGGCATTGCGAATACAGAAATTGTTCCGGTTAGCCTACAAACATATCATGTCGAAGCCGCAAGAACGCCTCAAGGTCCTTGGATTAGAGAAAATAAAGTTGTCAAGATTTCGGCTAGAAACCAAAATATTTATAATGATTTCAACTGGAAATTTCGTCAATCTACTAATAATGTCTATAATAAAATATATAAAGTAACAGGAAAGTATAATCATGAGAATGGATTTACTTATTATTCTCTTTATGAGAATAATCGTTGGAGTGGTTATATTAATGCCAATTTTGTTCAAAATGCAGATCCTCAAGGTCCTTGGATCAAAGAAAATAAAACAGTTACGGTCGTTAGTCGCAATCAATCAATTTATAATAATTTTGATTGGGATGTTCGCCAATCTAGTAATAACATCTATGGTAAAGAGTATAAAGTCACTGGAAAATATCACCACCAAAATGGTTTTATATATTACTCATTGTATTCAAATGGTAAATGGCAAGGTTATATTAACTCAAACTTTACACGAGAAGGGACGCCTCAAGGTCCTTGGATCAAAGAAAATAAAACAGTCACGGTCGTTAGTTACAATCAATCAATTTATAATAATTTTGATTGGGATGTTCGCCAATCTAGTAATAACATCTATGGTAAAGAGTATAAAGTCACTGGAAAATATCACCACCAAAACGGTTTTATATATTATTCATTGTATTCAAATGGTAAATGGCAAGGCTATATTAACTCAAACTTTACACGAGAAGGGACGCCTCAAGGTCCATGGCATCGTGAGAATCGCTTTGTTGAAGTTAATACACAGAATGGATATACCTACAATGATTTTAACTGGAACAATCGAAATAGATTATCGAATCTTGTTGGTAAAAAGCTGAAAGCAACGGGTAAATATCATCATATGAATGGTACTACATATTATTCTTTATCTGATAGTCAAGGTAAGTGGCAGGGTTATTTGGAAGCTAATAAGGTGAGTGACTATGTAGATGAGTCTAATCAAACAACGGCTTTAGAAGCTGAAGTTGAACAAAAAGTAACTAGTATGATCAATCGTCACCGTCAAGCTAATGGACGTCCACATCTAAAAAGTCGTCAGCGATTATCTGGTGCAGCTAGAGTTAGAGCAGAGGAACTAGAAACATATTATTCTCATACGCGTCCGGATGGGGCTCATTTTAGCACGGTATTAGGTGAGACAGGTGTTCCTGAATTTCAAACAAGTGGGGAAAATATTTTAAAATATACTACGAATAAAACTGTAGATGCTGATTATTTAGCCAATAAAATGTTTAATGGTTGGAAAAATAGTCAAGGTCATAATGAAAATATGTTAAATCGAAAGTTTGAAGAAATGGCTGTTGCGGTTTATATTAACGGTGAAGCTTATTATGGTGTTACGCTATTATATACCCCTTATCGAGGTTAAAAAATAATTGTAAGAGTTGGAAAAATTTCCAGCTCTTTTTTATTGTATCAGTCAATAAAAGACGATGCTGTTATAATTATTCACTCTGATTATCTAACTTTTGTTTTTTTATTAGTTAATAACATCTTTAACTCATTTATTTTTAATGTTATACTAATGAAAATGCTAGAAAGTTAGGAGTTGTTGAGGTGAGATTTGAATTTATTAAAGAGATAAAACAGCCGTTGGTTCTATTCTTTTTAACCTTTTGTGTGATTTTGCCATTAGTTTTATTCATTGGCTTAAAAAAAGAATTGTTCGGTGGATTTTATCAAGAAAATCGACTAGATACCATCCAAGTCGAGGCGCTATTGATGCAATATGAAAAAGTAGATGTCGAACTGGGTGATAGTATGTATCAAGGGTTAGTTCAAGAGGAGTCTTTGCTAGCTCGGCAATACAATAGTGTCTTGTTTAACGAACCAGACAAGTTTAAAGATGTCAGTTATGAATTAGAGTCGTTGAAGAAGACCCTGCAAACTAATCCAGATTATGATAAGATAGCAGATTTTCAAGCACCAGCTTATCAAACAGAAAAAAAATTTCAGTTATTTAGCTATTTAAAAGAGCATAACCAACCTTATATTCTTAAGCCAGTATCGATTGGGGCGTTTTTAATCGTTGTATTCTCAGCAATTGGTGTTGTTTGGTTTGCTATTTGTGCAGCGTTAACGTCGCGTGTACTTGAAGATGATTTAAATCATTCATCAATTATTAAAGGCCAGCCATATCGCTTTAGTCAGCGGATGTTTCGGAAATTTTGTGTCTTACTAATTCTCAGCTTAGTAGGTTTTCTTTTGATTTTCATTACATCTTTAGGTTTAACACAATTTTATGGAGATCCAGTAAATGACTTTAGTTATAAAGAGATAGTCTACTTATTAGATTTTGTCATTATTAATTATTGGCAGTGGCTAATAGGCTTTATAATCTACTTAATAATCATGTTGGTTTTCACATTCTTACTCTCTATTTTATTCAATCAACTAACGAAGAATTTTTCTTTAACATTACTCTTAGAATTAGCACTCTACGTGTTAACCCTGTTTATCGGTTATTCCGATAAGTTAACGCCTGCCTTTATTGGGTATTATTTAATGCCGACAGCACTATTCGAGGGACGCTTTTTATCATCGGTGATTAACCCACTTGGTGGAACTGTTTATTTATTTGTTGCCTCTATATTGCTGATAGGTGTGATTACATTGGTACGAAAGGTGGGAACACGATGACCTATTTTAAGTTTGAATGTCGGAGCTTTTTTCTAAGTAAAAAAAATATTGCCATCTATCTTTTATTGTTCTGTTTTTCTTTATTTTATTGGCTTAATATTGAAGCGAATTACCATTCAAAAGAAGAAGTTTTACCATCTGAGATCTCTGCACGGGTAAATAATCGTGAAAAATTTGTTAATCGTATTAATCCAAATGACGATTTGCATCCAGAAGTTCGTATGGTATTGACGTTGTGGCCACCAATTATTGAGGTAGACAAGAATCGACTAGATGCACTTGAAAAAGAAGAATGGCAAAAATATGCCGAAAATACGGCAAAATGGTATGAAATAGAAACTCCTAAGTATAAAAATCCGCGTTATTATACTTATGGAAACTACTATGCCAACATGGATGAGTATTTTGGTAGAGAGTCGAATAAGACAAAGATGCTTGCCTATAGCCAGCCTGCACAAAAAAAATATCTGACGTTGAATGTATTGAATGATAAAACAGCATGGCAATCACTGGTCCGTGCGACTTTTTATTGGTTACCTGTCTTGCTTATGCTTGTGACATTATTTTTTTCAATGGATTTAATTAGTAAGGACCGGAAGCATTACAGTATCCATTCTAATATCCCTATTTCGCAGACTAAACGATTGCTAACCAAAATTAGTGTGACATTTCTTGGAGTTTTAGTGAGTTTAATTCCTTTGGCAAGTGGGTTTATTGGGATTGGTATGACAAATGGTTTTGGGTCATTACATCTTCCAGTAAGCATATTGTATCGTGATGTAGTACCGAAAACTCTCTCTATTCAAACCTATCTAGGCTACTTTTCACTCTATATGTTACTGTGGATTTTGTGCTTGATTGTGCTCAGTTTGTTATTAGGTTTATGGATTAAAAATGAGGTCATATTGTTATTAGTATTAAGTGTGATTCCGTTTGTTGATATTAGTTATAACAAGGTAGGATTCGGTGATATTTATCCGATTATTGCATGGTTGCCAACAAGTTATACTCGAATTGGTGAAGTGTTGACGGGGTATCGATGTTTCACATGGTTATTGCCAGTGGATAATCACTTCCTAGGTCTTCAAGTGTTGAGTGTAACATTAATAGTTTTACTAGGTTTCTTATGGCTTGTCACTCGCAAAAAACGAATTGTCTAGAGAATAAAGTGATGGAGGGAATTAAATGATTGAATTGAACAAAGTAAACGTCTCTTATGGTAAGAAAAAAATCTTACAAGATATTTCTATGACGTTTGTTTCTGGGGAAGTAGTTGGTCTAGTTGCACCTAATGGTACAGGAAAGAGTACACTCTTAAATGCCTTAATGAATCATGTCGCTGTTCAATCTGGGACAATCACATTCGATCAGCATCTAACCTATAAAAACGAGAAAACACGAATGAAAATTTATCGGATGATTTCCATCATGCCTGATCAAAATGATTTATATGCGCATTTAACAGGTTGGGAACATCTAAAAATGTACAAAGGTATTTGGAAGGCTAAAAAGATTAATTTAAAACAATTAGTCGCACGTTTAGGCATGTCACACTATGTTGGTCAGAAAGTAAAGACTTATTCACTAGGGATGAAACAGCGACTATGTTTTGCTATGCAAATTGCTTGTGATACCCAAATTATGTTAATGGATGAGGTAATGAACGGATTAGACCCTAATAATGTCGAGTTGATTTCGGAAGTCATTGATGAAAAACGCCAAGAAGGTAAGACTATTTTGATTGCGTCACATTTATTAGAAAATTTGCATCAGTATGCGGACCGAATCTTTTTTATTGAAAATGGTCAACTTGAATTATTTACAGCTGATCAACAAGAAGACAATGCTATTTACTTGAAGTTATCAAAGGTTGATTACGAGTTATTAGTAGAAAAAGTTGGCGTTGAGATGTTTCCGATAGAGATTGACCATGCTGTATTAGTAGATGTCAGTCAAAAAGAGTACCGACAATTATTGATTAATCATTTGGACGATTTGGATATTATGTCCTATAGTGTTCAACCAATGGACTTAACAGATACTTATAAATTAAAATATCTAAAATAATAAAATCAGTGTAATGTCAGAGTATTTTTGATGTTACACTGGTTTTTTTAAATGATATTCTTATAAGAGATGTGATTTGCAGGTTTATTTTTACTATTATTAAAGATATAATAGGACAGATAGGCATTTTTATTTTTAGAGGTAAAGGAATGATAAAAGAAAGAATGAAAACAAAACTAACAGGATTAAGTGCCAGTGATGTTATAAAACGTCAAGAAGCTGGTCAGCAAAATAATTATGAAGAGAATGTCGCCAAAACGAATCGGGAAATTATCCAAGATAACGTCTTTACCTTGTTTAATTTTCTCAATTTAGTGATTGCCATTTGTTTGGCTTTAGTTGGTGCCTTCAGTAATTTATTTTTCATGGTCATTATTATTGTCAATTGTGTGATTGGTATTATTCAAGAAATACGTGCGCGTAATTTGGTTGAAAAATTATCAATTGTCAATGAGGACAAAGTGATTGTGATTCGAGATGGGCAAGAAATTCCTGTTTTATCAGCAGATATTGTATTAGATGATATCGTCAAGCTTAATGCTGGTGAACAAGTGCCATCAGACATGGTGATTTGTCAAGGTGTTGTTGAAGCAAATGAGTCGCTTTTAACTGGCGAATCTGACTTAATTAAAAAAGTAGTTGATAGTGAATTGCTATCAGGTAGTTTTATTTCAAGTGGTCAATGTTATGCAAAGGTTATTCACGTTGGTCAAGATAATTATGCTACTAAAATTGCCAATGCAGCCAAAGTACATAAACCAATTACGTCTGAATTAGTCTCATCCATTCGTAAAGTCTCTAAATTTACAAGTTTTATTATTGTTCCAATTGGATTGATTTTATTTTGCGAGGCACTATTTTTGAGAGATTCAGATGTGAAGTCATCAGTAGTTACCTCTGCCGGCGCGTTACTAGGTATGTTACCGAAAGGATTGGTTTTACTCATTAGTATTGCTTTAGCAACTGCTGTGGCTAAATTAGCTAAAAAACGTGTGCTTGTTCAAAATATGTATTCAGTCGAGACGCTAGCTCATGTTGATGTTATTTGTCTTGATAAGACTGGGACAATTACAGAAGGTAAAATGCGTGTTCAAGATGTGA
The DNA here is from genome assembly GCF_001998885.1 of Vagococcus penaei. Classification (NCBI taxonomy): domain Bacteria; kingdom Bacillati; phylum Bacillota; class Bacilli; order Lactobacillales; family Enterococcaceae; genus Vagococcus; species Vagococcus penaei. The sequence goes on along the minus strand of NZ_CP019609.1, from coordinate 200,609 downwards.
CTATGTTACATGACATGGAAACGGATCAATTTCAAGCGATGATGGGTAGTTATATGACGCAATCCACAGATAATAATATTACGATGCGCGCGATTCGTGATTATTTCCCGACCAATACTGCTTATACTAGTCTGAATACTGTTCCTTTTTCTTCCGATAGAAAATGGGGAGCGATGTTTTTTGATAATCTAGGTACAGTTGCGATGGGTGCTCCTGAGCGTTTGTTTGGTGATAAAGAAATACCAAAAGAAGTCATTGATGCTCAAAAAGAAGGCTATCGAGTATTAATGGTAGGAATCAGCGAGTCAGCCGCATTAACTGAAGAACAACTACCTGATTTACAACCATTAGCTATTTTAACGATTGATGATCCGATTCGTGAAAATGCTAATGAAACTTTAGCTTATCTTCGTGATGAAGGCGTTGATATCAAAGTGATTTCTGGGGACAATCCAGTTACTGTGTCAAATGTGGCACGTCGGGCTGGCTTAGAAAATTATGAATTGTTTATTGATTTATCGAAGGTCACATCAGATGATGAGGTGCGAAAATTAGTCAATGAGTATAAGGTGTTTGGTCGTGTTTCGCCACAACAAAAGAAAATTTTAGTTGAAGAACTAAAAAGGCAAGGCCATGTTGTGGCGATGACTGGTGACGGTGTGAATGATATGCTCGCTTTAAAAGAAGCTGATTGCAGTATTGCAATGGCTGAAGGTGATAGTGCAACAAGACAACTCGCCAATATTGTGTTACTAAATTCTGATTTTACTACATTACCCGATGTCTTGTTTGAAGGGCGTCGTGTCGTCAATAACGTGACTAAGGTAGCAAGTATCTTCTTCATTAAGACAATCTATTCACTTATTTTGTCTGTCATTTGTATGCTAAGCGCTATTGCTTTTCCGTTTATTCCAATTCAAATTACATTACTTGATTTGGCAATTGAAGGATACCCAGCTTTCTTCTTACAATTTGAAAATGACAAACGAAAGATTACAACAAAATTTTTACCAACAGCGTTACGTCGCGCATTACCGAATGCTTTGTTAGTGATTATGAATATCGTGGTAATAATGCTATTAGGTCAAGCCAACTCGTGGTCACAAGTTACAACAACTACGTTAATGTACTACATGTTAATTGCGGTTAGTTGTATGGCAGTAGTTAAAGCATGTTTACCATTCAATCCTTTGCGTCTTTTCTTAGCTACAACAACGATTATTGGTACTTATGTGGCAGCAATGCTCTTTAAGGGTTTGTTAGAAATTAGTTTACTACCAATCTCACTTTTACCATTATTTATTGGTTTAGTGATTGTTTCACTAGTTCTAAAAATAATCTTAGACAAACTATTAATAAAAAAAGAATACCGTCAAAAGTAGTTTAATTGATTTACTAAAATACTGAATCTATGGTATAATGTACAATGTAGAATTATGTTAATTAGTCGCTCTTGCTAATGTCTCGAGCGACTTTTCTGACGATTTTAATAGGAGTGGTAAGTTTGGCGCAATTAATTCCCGAAAACATAATTGAGTCTGTCAGAAATCAAACAAATATTGTTGATATTGTGAGTCAATACGTGCAACTCAAAAAATCAGGTAAAAACTATTTAGGTTTGTGTCCTTTTCATGATGAAAAAACGCCGTCTTTTTCTGTCGCTGAGGACAAACAAATATTTCATTGTTTTGGATGTGGCAAAGGTGGTAATGTTTTTACCTTTATTCAAGAAATTGAGGGCTTAAATTTCCCACAATCTGTTTCTAAAGTCGCTGAACTTGGAAATATTCAAGTTGAGTATGACTTGACAGTAGCTGACAGGTCAACAGGACCTGATGAATCAACGGAAGCCGCTAATTTAATTAAATTACATGAAAAAGCTGCTGATTTTTATCATCATATTTTACTTAATACGAAAATTGGTGTAGATGCTTTAGATTATTTAATAAATCGAGGTCTAGATTTAGACACGATTAAAGAGTTTAAAATTGGTTTTTCACCGATGGATCGTCAAATTTTATCAAAAGTAGTTCAACAAGATGATATTGAATCAACGATAATGGAAAAAAGTGGTTTGTTCTTCCAAACGGATAATGGTGACTGGCTTGATCGATTTTATCAAAGGATTATGTTTCCAATTACTAATGATAAAGGTCGAATTGTCGGTTTTTCTGGCCGGATTTTATTGAATGATCAGTATGATTTATCTGATCAACCAAAGTATTTAAATAGTCCTGAAACGGCATTGTTTAACAAACGCCATGTTTTATTTCATTACCATGAATCACGATCGACGATTAGAAAAACCAGTGAAGTGATTTTATTTGAAGGTTTTATGGATGTTATTGCTGCTTGGAAGTCTGGAATTACGAACGGTGTAGCATCCATGGGGACAAGTCTGACAACTGATCAAGTTCAGATGCTAGCACGAGTGGCCGAAACAGTGGTGATTTGTTATGATGGAGATCGTGCTGGGACTGAAGCTAGTCTACGTGCAATTGATATTCTAAGCACACAGAGTGCTTCTACCATTCAATTGGTCTCTATTCCTTATCAAATGGATCCAGATGATTATCGTAAACAGTACGGTGAAGTAGCTTTAGCTGAATTGTTGAAAAATCAGCGCATAACTGTGTTGCAATTCAAATTGAACTATCTGCGACAAGGTAAACGTTTAGACAATGAATCTGATAAATTGACTTACATTGATGAAGTGCTTGATGAACTAGCGCAAGGGTCTTCTTTAATTGAAGCAGATTTAATCGTCACGCAGTTGGCAAATGAATTTGGACTGACTAAAAATGCTTTGCAATCTGAATTTCAAGCCAAACGCCAACAACTAAAACAGCAGCGACAACGTGAACACGTTAATTCTCGTCCAGCGAAAGTAACTGAGGAATTTCATGTAGCTAAGCGTCAAATCAACCAAGTTGAAAAAGCTGAAATGTTGTTGCTTTTCCGCTTATTAAATGAAAAGAGTTTGCTGCAATTTTTTAATGAAAGGGATGATGCGTCATTCTATCATGACGTGTATCAGGAACTATTTATTCACATGACTAGTTATCTAACCATCCATGGAACCATTAAAATAGCTGATTTTTTAGATTACTTAAAGGAGCCAAATTTAAAGAATCGATTGATTGAGTTGACAATGCAAGAATTTAGTCAAGAAAGTAGCCAACAAGAATTACTGGATTGTTTGACGGTGATTAAACAGGCAAAAATTCAAAAAAAAATTCAAGAAAAGCGCCTCGAACAACAAGAGGCCTTGAAATTAGGTAATAAAGAGTTAGAAATGGAAACAACAATTGCGATTATTCAATTACAACGGCAATTGAAAAATATATAGGGGGCATTCATTTATGGGTATTGAAGGAGTAAATAACCAGGTAACTTACAAAAAAACGGTTGAGGCCTTTATTCGACAAAACAAAGCTAAAGGGCAAGTGTTTTATAATGAGTTAACAGATACTATTGCTACTCCTTATGAATTAGACGCAGACCAAATGGATGTATTAATTCAAAAAGTTGAGGATGCAGGTATCAGTGTTGTTGATGAAAATGGTGAGCCTAGTGAACATAGTATCCGTGTATTAAAGAAAAACGAAGAAAAAACGGATGAAAAGGAAAAGGAAAAAGAAGAAGATTTAATTGCACCAGCTGGGGTTAAAATTAATGATCCAGTCCGTATGTACTTAAAAGAAATCGGCCGTGTCCCATTATTAAAAGCTGATGAAGAAGTAACTTTAGCGCTACGTATTAAAGAAGGCGATCCAGAAGCTAAACAAGAATTAGCCGAGGCTAACTTACGTTTAGTGGTTAGTATTGCTAAACGGTATGTAGGTCGTGGTATGCAGTTCCTTGACTTAATTCAAGAAGGTAATATGGGTTTAATGAAAGCTGTTGAAAAATTCGACCATGAAAAAGGCTTTAAATTTTCAACTTATGCAACATGGTGGATTCGTCAAGCAATCACTCGTGCTATCGCTGACCAAGCTAGAACAATTCGTATTCCTGTTCATATGGTTGAAACTATCAATAAATTGATTCGCATTCAACGTCAATTGTTACAAGATTTAGGGCGCGAACCAACACCTGAAGAAATCGGAGCTGAAATGGAATTATCACCTGAAAAAGTACGTGAGATTCTTAAAATTGCACAAGAGCCAGTTTCTTTAGAAACACCAATTGGTGAAGAAGATGATTCTCATTTAGGAGACTTTATTGAAGATCAAGAGGCAACTAGTCCTGCTGATCATGCGGCTTACGAATTACTTAAAGAACAACTAGAAAGTGTCTTAGATACTTTAACGGACCGAGAAGAAAATGTTCTACGTTTACGTTTTGGTTTAGATGATGGCCGTACTCGGACGTTAGAAGAAGTTGGTCGTGTCTTTGGTGTGACACGTGAACGTATTCGTCAAATTGAAGCAAAAGCATTAAGAAAATTACGCCATCCATCACGCTCTAAACAATTAAAAGACTTTTTAGAATAAAATTAAATTGTTTGCGAATGCCTCCTTGAGAGTATGACTCTTGAGGAGGTCTTTTTGTGAGAACGTGGATTTTTTTGTTTTTGTATGAGAAATTTCAAATAATTTTTGCTATAATGATAAAGATTGAATAAGAAAGGATGTTCGTATGTATGTCGACTAAACATCATTTATTAAAAGGACTAAATCCCAAACAGCAAGAAGCTGTTTTAACGACTAGTGGTCCCTTACTTATTATGGCAGGTGCTGGGAGTGGGAAAACCAGAGTCTTAACGCATCGTATTGCTTATATAATAGAAGAAAAAGAAGTTAATCCATGGAATATTTTAGCCATTACCTTTACGAATAAGGCGGCAAAAGAGATGAAAGAACGGGTTTGTCGAATTTTGGGCAATGATGGCGAAAATGTTTGGGTCTCGACTTTCCATTCAATGTGTGTGCGCATGTTACGTCGTGACATTGATTTAATAGGGTATAATAGTAATTTTACCATTTTAGATGCTTCTGACCAAAAGACATTAATGAAACGTATTTTAAAAGAAGAAAATATCGATCCCAAAAAACATGATCCACGGAGTATTTTAGGTGCCATCAGTAATGCTAAAAATGAATTGCTGACGCCTGCTGATTATAAAGAGCGTTACACAGGCTATTTTGAGGATATTGTTGCCAAATGTTACCAACGTTATCAAAAAGAATTACGTCATAATGAGTCAATGGATTTTGATGATTTGATTATGTTGACTATTGATCTATTTAAAAAAAGTCCGGAAACATTAGCTTACTACCAAACCAAGTTTCAATATATTCATGTTGATGAGTATCAAGATACCAACCATGCCCAATACACATTAGTCCGCCTATTAGCCAATCGCTTTAAAAATTTATGCGTAGTAGGTGATGCTGATCAAAGTATTTATGGTTGGCGTGGGGCAGATATGCAAAATATCTTAAATTTTGAGCAAGACTATCCCGATGCTAAAGTTATTTTATTGGAACAAAATTATCGTTCAACTAAAAATATTTTAGCTGCAGCGAATAGTGTGATTAATAATAATAATGAGCGCCGTAAGAAAAACTTATGGACGGATAATGATGATGGTGAGAAAGTTATTTACTATCGTGCTGACACTGAGCGCATGGAAGGCCAATTTATCGTGTCAACCATTCAGCAATTAGTCCGTGATGAGGCCAAGCAGTTTGGTGATATGTGTGTGTTGTATCGTACCAATGCGATGAGTCGAATTATTGAAGAGACATTACTTAAATCGAATATCCCGTATAAGATGGTTGGTGGACATAAGTTCTACGATCGAAAAGAAATTAAAGATATTTTAGCGTATTTAAAAATTATCGCGAACGATCGTGATTCACTAAGTTTTGAACGGGTTGTGAATGTTCCAAAACGTGGTATTGGTCCTGGAACTATTGAAAAATTACGTGATTTTGCTGCCTTTCATGAGTGGTCATTATTACATGGTGCGATTAATGTCGAACTATCAGGGATTGGTGGTAAGGCACGAAAAGAACTAGCTGGTTTTGGCGCAATGATTGAAGATTTTGCTAAGATGATGGAGTTCTTACCTGTTTCAGAATTAGTCGAACAAGTGTTGGATAAAACAGATTATCTAGCTGATTTACACAATCAAAATACTTTAGAATCACAAGCAAGAATTGAAAACTTAGAGGAATTTTTAACAGTAACAAATGAATTTGATCGTCGATTTACTGCTGGTGAGTTTGATACAGAAGAAAATGAGGGACAAAATAAATTATCACTATTCTTAAACGATTTAGCGTTGGTCTCTGATTTAGATAATCTGGATGAAGAACACGGTCAAGTAACCTTAATGACACTCCATGCTGCAAAAGGGTTAGAGTTTCCATATGTCTTTTTAATTGGAATGGAAGATGGTATTTTCCCACTATCTCGAGCAATGATTGAAGAGCATGAGATGGAAGAGGAGCGTCGATTAGCTTATGTCGGTATTACGCGAGCTGAAAAACAACTATATTTGACGAATGCTTCTAGCCGGACTCTATATGGACGAACGCAGTACAATAAACCATCACGTTTTCTAGAAGAAATCGATGAGGCAGTACTTGAACGTCATGGATTACAGAGACCTCAAATGACACAAACAACAGCTAAAAGTTCGACACAACGTCGGTCGGATTATCTTCAACCAGAACAACGAATGGTATCTACTAAACAACAAACTGGTGGTGAGAAAGATACTTGGCAACCTGGTGATAAGGCTGAGCATAAGGTCTGGGGTATTGGCACAGTTGTGAGGGTCTCTGGTACAGCGAAAGATACCGAACTTGATATTGCGTTTCCTTCACAAGGAATTAAACGTCTGCTAGCCGCATTTGCCCCCATTAAAAAAGTTTAAGGAGTGATTAACTAGTGACAACTGATACTATTGAACAACAAATTGATAGGTTGAATCAACAACTTAAAAAATGGGCTGTAGCTTATTATGAGAAAGATTCACCAACTGTGACTGATCAAGAGTATGATGAGTCATATGCCAAATTAGTTGACTTGGAAACGCGTTATCCCGAGTTAATTCGTCCTGATTCGGTGACACAACAAGTTGGTGGTCAAATTTCATCACAGTTTTCTAAAGTCACTCACCGTATTCCAATGTTAAGTTTAAGCAATGCCTTTAATCGTGAGGATTTGATTGCGTTTGATAAACGAATTAGAAAATTAACAACTCAGCCATTACGTTATATGGTTGAGTTAAAAATTGATGGTCTAGCTGTTAATTTACGTTACGAAAATGGTCAATTTGTTCAAGGCTCAACTCGCGGGAATGGCTCGGTCGGTGAAGATATCACACATAACTTAAAAACTGTTAAATCTATTCCGAAAAGATTGGCTCAACCGCTGTCAATTGAGGTCCGTGGTGAATGTTATATGCCTAAACAATCATTTATTGATTTGAATAAAGAACGTGAACTTCAAGGGTTAACAGTGTTTGCTAATCCAAGAAATGCTGCTGCTGGAAGTTTACGTCAATTAGATGCAAAAGTAACAGCAAAACGTAATCTGAGTACCTTTATTTATACTGTTGCAACGCCAGAGTTATTTACAGCAACAACGCAAAGTGGTGCATTAGATGAATTGGATTCGTTAGGATTGAAGACGAATCATGAACGGCAATTATGTGACTCAATTGAGTCTGTCTGGGAGTATATAGAGGCTTTTCGTGATCGACGTCATGAGCTAGATTATGAAATTGATGGCATTGTCATTAAAGTCGATGATTTTAGTGCCCAAGAAGAGATTGGTTATACTGTTAAAGCACCTAAATGGGCTATTGCATATAAGTTTCCAGCTGAAGAAGCGGAGACAGTTGTGCGAGAGATTGAATGGACTGTTGGACGAACTGGTGTAATTACACCGACTGCGATCATGGACCCAGTTCGTTTAGCAGGTACAACTGTTTCACGAGCAAGTCTACATAATACGGATTTAATTCAAGAAAAAGACATACGATTGTTTGATCATGTAATGATTCATAAGGCTGGCGATATTATTCCAGAAGTGACGCGTGTTTTAATGGACAAACGTTCTTCAGCCAGTCAGCCATATCAAATGCCAACCAATTGTCCAGTTTGTGGGACGGAGCTTGAAAAAATTGAGTCAGAAGTTGCTTTACGTTGTATGAATCCAATGTGTCCTGCTCAAATCAAAGAAGGATTAAATCACTTTGTTTCGCGTAATGCGATGAATATTGATGGTCTAGGACCTAGACTTCTAGAACAAATGTATGACCTAGGCTTGATTAAAAATTTTGCTGATTTGTATTCCTTAACTGAGGAACAATTACTGACACTTGACAAAGTCAAAGAAAAGTCAGCTAATAATATTTTAACGGCTATTGAATCAAGCAAAGCTAATTCATTAGAACGTTTGCTCTTTGGCCTTGGCATTCAACACGTTGGAGCGAAAGCTGCAAAACTGATTGCTGAAGAGTTTCAAACAATGGCTGCCATTATGAGAGCATCTAAAGAGGAAATTAGTAGTATCATATCCATTGGTCCAGTTATTGCTGATAGCCTTCATAAGTATTTTGAACACGACGAAGCGAGACTATTAGTTAGTGAACTTGAACGAGTTGGAGTTAATTTATCTTATTTAGGTCAAACTTCTGAAGACATTGCTCAAATTGAGTCGCCTTTTAAAGATAAAACAATTGTTTTGACCGGGAAATTACTTGATTATAATCGAACAGATGCTAAAAATCAGATTGAGGCTTTAGGTGGAACAGTGACTGGTAGTGTGTCTAAAAAAACAGATCTCGTTATTGCTGGTGAAGATGCTGGAAGTAAGCTAAAGAAAGCCAATGAATTAGGTATTTTAGTTTGGAATGAAAAACAAATGATATCTGCCATTGAAAATAGTCGTAAAGTTGAATAAAATAGAGTATACGTGTTTTTTTAAAATGAAGGAGTGTTGACAGTATGAGTATTACTAAAGAAGAGATTCAACGTGTCGCTCAGTTATCAAAATTAACATTTTCTGATGCTGATTTAGAGCTGTACACAGAACAAATGGGCAAAATTATTGCAATGATGGAAAAATTAGAGAACGTTGACACAGAAGGTGTTCCATTCACATCGAATGTTACTGAACGTGTATCTGTTCTTCGTGAGGATAATGTTCTTACAGGAGAATCACGCGAAGAATTATTAAAAAATGTACCAGAAACTGAGGATGGCTTTATTAAAGTGCCAGCAATTATGGACAATGGAGAGGTTGGGGCATAATGACAGATTTACATAAATTATCAGTAAAAGAATTAGCTACAAAAATTCAAACTAAAGATGTTTCAGTTGAAGAAGTTGTAACTGCAACCTTTAACCGTATTAAAGAGACAGAGCCAGTCGTCGATGCCTTTATTACGTTAAACGAAGAAAAAGCTTTGGAGATGGCACGTGCCTTAGATATTGAAGGCAATACAAAACAAGCTCCTTTAGCAGGTGTACCAATTGGTATCAAGGATAACATTGTTACAAAAGGTTTACTGACAACAGCAGCAAGTAAAATGTTATACAATTTTGATCCAGTTTACGATGCAACAGTTATGACGAAGCTTTACGATGGCGGCTTAATTCCAGTTGGTAAATTAAATATGGACGAATTTGCTATGGGTTCTGCAACGGAAACATCTTACTTTAAGAAAACAAAAAATGCTTGGGATCAAACAAAAGTCCCAGGTGGATCATCTGGTGGGTCAGCTGCAGCTGTTGCGGCTGGACAAATACCAGCTTCTTTAGGAAGTGATACTGGAGGAAGTATTCGTCAACCGGCATCATTTAATGGAATTGTTGGGATGAAACCAACATACGGCCGTGTTTCTCGTTTTGGATTGATTGCCTTTGCATCAAGTTTAGACCAAATTGGACCGATGACACGAACAGTTGAAGACAATGCTTTAATTTTAAACCACTTAGCGGGACATGATGAGCGTGATAGTACATCTGCCACACACGAAGTACCTGACTTTACACGTTCTATTGGTAAAGAGGTTAAAGGCCTAACAATTGGCTTACCAAAAGAATTTATGGGTGAAGGTATTCACCCAGATGTGAAAGCAGCAGTAGAACAAGCAGCTAAAACGTATGAAGCATTAGGTGCAACAATTAAAGAAATTAGTTTACCTTATTCAAAATATGGTGTTGAAGTTTACTATATTATTGCCTCTTCAGAAGCGTCTTCTAATTTACAACGTTTTGATGGCATCCGTTACGGTTATCGCTCAGAAAATGTCAAAAATTTAGATGACGTGTATGTCAATTCTCGTTCTGAAGGTTTTGGAGCGGAAGTGAAGCGTCGTATCATGTTAGGGTCATTCTCTTTAAGTTCTGGTTATTATGATGCTTATTTCAAAAAAGCGGGCCAAGTTAGAACATTAATCATTAACGATTTCAAACAAGCGTTTAAAGAAGTTGATTTGATTTTAGGACCCGTATCACCAACTGTTGCTTTTGATTTTGGAGCAGATTCGGAAGATCCTGTGACAGCTTATATGCGTGATATTTTAACGATTCCAGTCAATCTTGCAGGTTTACCTGGTATGAGTTTACCGTGTGGCTTTTCAGAAGGACTACCAATTGGATTACAATTAATTGGTGATTATTTTGAAGAGGAAAAGATGTATCAAGCAGCCTATGCTTTTGAACAAGCGACGGAATTTCATAAAATGGCACCAACGATTTTAGGAGGTAACGCATAATGAACTTTGAAACTGTCATCGGACTTGAAGTCCATGTTGAATTAAAAACTGATTCTAAAATATTCTCATCATCTGCCGCTCATTTTGGAGCCGAGCCAAATACAAATACAAACGTTGTTGATTTTAGTATGCCTGGTGTTTTACCAGTTATGAATAAACGAGCTCTTGAATTTGGAATGCGTGCGGCTTTAGCATTAAATTGTACGATTTCACAACACACTCATTTTGACCGCAAAAATTATTTTTATCCAGATAATCCTAAAGCCTATCAAATTTCTCAATTTGATGAGCCAATTGGTCATGATGGTTGGGTTGAAATTGAGGTTGCTGGGAAAAAGAAAAAAATTAGAATCGAACGTGTCCATTTAGAAGAAGATGCAGGCAAAAATATTCATGGTACTGGTGGTTATTCGTTCGTTGACTTAAATCGACAAGGGACACCATTGATTGAGATTGTTTCAGAAGCTGATATGCGCTCACCTGAAGAAGCTTATGCCTACTTAGAGGCTGTACGTTCAATTATTCAATTTACAGGCGTTAGTGATGTTAAAATGGAAGAAGGCTCAATGCGTTGTGATGCTAATATTTCATTACGTCCTTATGGCCAAGAAGAATTTGGGACTAAAACTGAATTGAAAAATTTAAACTCATTAAATTATGTAAAACAAGGTTTGGCCCATGAAGAAAAACGTCAAGCGCGTGTTTTATTATCTGGCGGTGTTATCCAACAAGAGACACGTCGTTATGATGAGTCAACGAAGAAAACGATTTTAATGCGAGTGAAAGAAGGCTCAGCAGATTATCGTTACTTCCCTGAGCCAGATTTACCTCGTTTTGAAATTTCAAATGACTGGGTGGAAGAAATTCGAAACAGTTTACCTGAATTGCCAGCAGCACGACGTAAACGTTATATCAATGAATTAGGCTTACCTGAATATGATGCGATGGTGTTAACTCTATCTAGTGAAATGTCAGATTTCTTTGATGCGACATTAGCTAAAGGTGCTGATGCGAAACAAGCATCAAACTGGTTAATGGGTGAAGTATCAGCCTATTTGAATAGTGAAAAATTAGAATTGAATGAAACTAAATTAACACCGGATAATTTATCTGGTATGATTAACTTAATTGCTGATGGAACGATTAGTTCGAAGATTGCGAAAAAAGTATTTAAAGAATTAATTACAAATGGTGGAGATGCAAAAGAGGTTGTTGAAGCGAAAGGCTTAATACAATTATCTGACCCTGCACAACTCTTACCAATTATTAATGATGTTCTTGATCAAAATGCGCAATCAGTTGAAGATTTTAAGAATGGTAAAGACCGTGCAGTTGGTTTCTTAGTGGGACAAGCGATGAAAGCAACAAAAGGCAAGGCTAATCCTGGGGTTGTCAATCAGTTATTGAAAGAAGAATTATCAAAAAGATAATGTTTCTAAGTTAGGAGAAAAACGATGAAAGCTCGACTTATTTATAATCCCACATCGGGGAAGGAACAAATTAAGAAAAATGTTGCTGAAATTCTAATAATTCTGGAAAGTGCTGGGTATGAAGCGAGCACGTTTGCAACGACACCAGAACCACTGTCTGCGCAAAAAGAAGCAAAACGTGTTGCTGAAGCTGGTTTCGATTTAATTATGGTTGCTGGTGGCGATGGGACCATTAACGAAGTTATTAATGGTATTGCACCGTTAGAAACACGCCCAAAAGTTGCGATTATACCTGCAGGGACAACGAATGATTTTGCGAGAGCTTTACATGTGCCAAGAGATAATATGCTTAGTGCGGCGAAAGTTATTTTAAAAAATCAAACAATTAAAGCGGATATCGGGAAAGCTGCAAATACTTATTTCATGAATATTGCTGCAGCTGGTCACTTAACAGAATTAACTTATGAAGTTCCTTCTCACTTAAAGAGTGTTTTCGGTTATTTGGCCTATTTAGTTAAAGGTGCCGAGATGTTACCTCGAATCAAACCAATTAATGTTCGTTTGACTTACGATGACGGTGTTTATGAAGGGGAAGCATCGATGTTTTTCTTGGGCTTGACCAATTCAATTGGTGGTTTTGAAACTATCTCACCAGACGCACAATTAAATGATGGAAAATTTTCTTTAATTATTGTGAAAACTGCTAATATTCTTGAAATTATGCGGCTAGTCGCATTAATGATTAATGGTGGTAAACATATCAATGATTCAAAAATAGAGTATATCAAAACTTCCAAATTACATGCTGATACAACAGATGATAATTTTAAGATGATGATTAATCTTGATGGTGAATATGGTGGCGATGTACCAATGACCTTTACTAATTTAAAACAGCATATTGAATTTTATGCGAATCTTGATGAAATACCAGACTCAGCAGTCTCAGATGAACTTGATTCGGCGAGTGATGAGTTTGTAAAACAAGTAGAAATACTAACTAAAGAAGATATTAATGGTGATGGGAAAATTAGTAATGAAGACAAAGCGTAACGCTTTGTCTTCGTTTTTCCCTGTGACCAATTCGAAAGGAATTTTATGAAAAAATCAGAAGAAAACATGTTACCAGTGAAAAAAAATGAACAAATTGAGGTTGAAATAGTCGATTTAACACATGATGGCTTAGGCGTTGCCAAAGTAGATGGCTACCCAATTTTTATTGAAAATGCGTTGCCAGGTGAAACAATTCTGGTTCAAATTGTTAAAGTTGGTAAAAAATTTAGCTTTGGTAAAGTAGTGTCAATTGAAACAGCAAGTCCTAACCGTGTCGAAGATGTTCAAAATCATTTAATTCGTACTGGTATCGCACCTTTACATCATATGACTTATGAAGCACAATTAGCATTCAAAGAACACCAAGTAGTTAATTGTTTAACACGAATTGGCAAACTTGATGATGTAACGGTTAAGCCGATTATTGGCATGGATGAGCCGTATGCTTATCGTAATAAGGCGCAAATTCCAGTGAGAAAAATCAATAATCAATTAGAAATTGGTTTTTTCCGTAAAAATAGCCATGATTTAGTCCCTATGTCAGATTTTTATATTCAAGAAAAAAATATTGATGAGGCATTGGCTGTCATTAAAGAAATTTTAATTCGTTACCAAGTCAAACCTTATGATGAAGCGAATGATACTGGTAATTTAAAGACAATTATGATTCGCCAAGGACATTATTCAAAAGACATGATGGTTGTTTTCATCACGAAGAAGAAAAAAATCTTTAAAAATGATGAAATTTGTCGCCTAATTGTAGAAGCTTTACCACAAGTAAAATCAATTATGCAAAATATTCAACCACATAATTCTAATGGTTTATTTGGTGAAGAAACACTGTGTTTATATGGACAAGAATATATTACTGATACACTTTTAAATAATACTTATAAGATATCAGCACGTTCTTTTTATCAAATTAACACACGTCAAGCTGAACGATTATACGAAGAAGCTATTGCATTAGCTAATTTAAAATCAACTGATACGGTTATTGACGCGTATTGTGGTATTGGAACAATTGGTTTATCAATTGCGAAAAAAGTATCTAAGTTATATGGCATTGATTCTGTCGAAGATGCTATTTCAGATGCTAAAATCAATGCACAATTAAATGGTATTGATAATGCTGAATTTATTACTGGTAAGGCTGAAAAAATCTTTGCTGAGTTAAATAAAGGTCAGATGTCAGCAGATGTCCTTTTTGTTGATCCACCGCGTAAAGGATTAGATCCTGACTTTATTGAAGCATCAGTTGAGATGGCGCCAACTAAAATCGTTTATATTTCATGTAACCCAAGTACTTTAGCACGTGATTTAGCATTATATGCTGAAAAAGGTTACAAAGTCAAAGAAGTTCAACCAGTAGATATGTTTCCACAAACAACTCATGTAGAATGTGTCACTGTTCTAACAAAGAAATAAGTTTATAGTTAGATCTAATAGCGTTTGGTTAACTGTAAACTAGATGATGTATTTAATTGAAAGATTAAATATGTCATCTTTATTTTTTACTCATTTAAATTTGAAAAGAGGTAACTATTTATGACAAAAACATATTATTTAGCATATGGTTCTAATATGAATCTTGAACAAATGAGCAAGCGATGTCCAGATGCTAGTATAATTGGTAAAGGTGAATTGGATAACTATCAGTTGCTTTTTAAAGGCACCTATCCCGACAGTTATGCAACTATTATTCCTAACAAAGGGACAGTTGTTCCAATTATTCTGTGGGCAATTAGCGAACAAGATGAGTTAGCTTTAGATGTTTACGAAGACTATCCTAATCTATACCGAAAAGAAGAAATTAATGTAAAAATTAATCAAGAAAGTTATCAAGCAATGGTTTATATTATGAATGGAGATCCATCTTTAACACCACCAACTATTAGCTATTACTCAGCCATTTTAGCTGGATATTTGGCGAATGATATACCAATAGATACACTGCATCAAGCATTACTTGATACTTATGAATCATCTGTCATATCAGAGTTTAATTGAACGTATTTTATTAATTTTGGGGGGCGATTAGAATCGGTGTAATAAAAAAAATATTATGTGACAAAAACTATTTAATTAATTATTTTAAAGACTATAGCTATCAAATCGAATCCATACGAAGTTTAGTAGATCAAGAAAACTATCGAATGACTCAATTTAGTAGTGTGTTATACCCCAATCATTCGATGATTACTTTTGATTTTGACGAAAAATTGCTTAAATTAAAGACACCAATAGTCAATCAAATTAATCCTATTACAGATTATTTAGCAGCGATTCAGGAAATTGCATTACGGTCAGTCGGGCCAACAATTTTTTTAGGCTATGATACAGTAGATAATCAAGTTGATAACACGATGTCTCTTTATTTTTTTATGAATCGCTTTTTTATAAATGAAATAAGTTCACTTTTTATTGATGATCAAGATATTCTTCACCTAGAAGTTACTAGTATTTTAGTAAATTGGACTAAAGCTTTTCAGCAACTAACAGGTAATAATATGAATCAAACATTAAACTTTACTACTATATGTAATGACGATTTGGGACCGGCAATTGTTGTAGAAGGGATTAAAATAAATCCGAATCTACCGCAAGGAATTAGTGAATCTGATATAACCTATATGAGTCTTTTAATTATGTGTGCATACTATCAGGTAGGTGAGTATGACATTGATAAGTTATCATGTATGTCTTTAGCAGATATCTATCAATTAGTAGATGAGATGCTGAGCGAGTTAAATTACAGTCAAAAGGTTATTAATTTGATGAGACATTACCAATCATTAAAAGTTGATGAGTATGAATATGAGTCTAATGCTAGTCAAACATTTCATACTCAAGTTTGGGAGAATCATTTTGAGTTATCTGGTTTCACGGATATGGAACTCTCAACACAATTAATGCTTGCGAGTGCAATTGAATTAGATCTTGGTTTTCAAGTTCTTGATAAAAATGAACAAGTTGTAAAATTAACATATGGTAATCACATAGAGTATGTTAAAAATACGAATATGACAAGATTAGATTCTTATATTTCGCCTTTGATAATGGAAAATAAAACCGTTACGAAAGAATTACTACGACAAGATGGTTTCCGTGTGCCTAATGGTTGCGAATATAATAATCAAATGGATGCAGAAGCAGCTTATCAAGAATTTCGTCAAATGGCTATCGTTGTAAAACCAAAATCAACTAATTTTAGCTTGGGAATTTCTATTTTTCAAAAAGGCTTTCAACAAAGTGACTTTAAGGAAGCTATTCATTTAGCTTTTAAAGAGGATACTAGTATTTTGATTGAAGAATTTATAGAGGGAACTGAATACCGTTTTTATGTGCTTGATAATCAAGTGGAGGGCATTATTTTACGTGTTCCAGCTAATGTTAAAGGAGACGGTATTCACACAATTACTGAATTGGTGGACAGAAAAAACAATGATCCACTAAGAGGAACAGAATATCGGAAGCCACTCCAAAAAATTCGCTTGGGAGAAATCGAACGCCTAATGCTTAAAACGCAAGGCTATCAAGTTACTGATATTCCTAAAGAAGATGAGATCGTCTATTTGCGAGAGAATTCTAATGTAAGTACTGGTGGTGATTCGATTGATATGACTGACCAAGTCGATGATAGTTATAAAAAAATTGCGGTTGATGCTGTAGCAGCTTTAGGCGCATTTGTTTCAGGAATTGATTTGATGATTCCAGATTATCACAAAAAAGCACGTCGAATGTCTAATGATTATGGTATTATAGAAGCCAATTTTAATCCAGCGATTCATATGCATATGTTCCCATATCAAGGTACGCGAAGACCTTTGGCAAGTAAATTATTGCTAAAATTATTTCCGGAAGCTAGTAGATATGAGTGAATCAGAGTTAATTCAATTATTTTTAGAACATAATGATATTATGCGGATATTAAAAATAGTTGAGGAACTAAAATTAAGCGATTGTTGGCTGTGTGCTGGTGTATTACGTCAGACGGTCTGGAATAGCTTGTCTGGGCAAAAGACAGCTCTAGATGATGTGATAGACATTGATATTGTCTTTTATGATAAAAGCTTAAGCTATGAAGAAACGCAAATGATTGAAACAACATTAAGGACAAGTTATCCGAATTATAATTGGGAACTTAAAAACCAAGTCTACATGCATTTTCACAATTCTGATACGGCACCATATTGTCATACACGAGATGCGATAACGAAATTCCCTGAAACTTGTACAGCACTGGCTTTACGCTTAGATAAACAAGCAATCGAATTATTTGTACCACATGGAATTGAAGATTTAATTAACTTTAGAGTAGTGGCTACACCGCATTTTAAAGCGACAGATGCTAGGAGAAAAGCGTATAATCAGCGTGTATTAGCTAAAAATTGGCTATCGAAGTGGCCAAATCTTCTAATTGAATTAGAAAATTAAAGATCATAAAATAAAGGCTCTTTGTCAAATCGGACTGATGAGTCGGATATATGAGATGATAAATTTGAGATTATTCTCAGATTTATCATCTTTTTTAGTTATTTAATTTTAATAAGGCCGTTTATCAAGAAAATTCTTATGCGCATATTCGTAAAGGAGTTGAACCCGTAGGAAACTCTTTTAAGAGTTTTTATATGAGTGTTCTTAGCTTCGATTTTTCCATTGGAAAAATTATATTTTAGGGCATTTCGAATACCTTCCTCGTAGGAAATCAGATTGTCTATTTTATTTCTAAATTGTCTATCCAAGCTATCGGGTAAATCTTTCAATAGTTCGAAAAATGACTGGTCATCTTTGTTTCTAAAGTGATACATTAGTAAATGAAAGATATCATAAGCTTCTTTTAGATTAGAAGAGAATGAAAGTAGTCGATCAATCATCATAGATTCCGTTAAAAGAGGATGCTTTGGAGAAGGAAAGCTTCTCCAGGTTTTGAATTCTGAAATGGAAATAGTTGTTTGATTTTTCAGAAGACATTTCCAGTTTGATTTTAATTTATTGGCTTCTGAATTTTTCTTGTTGGCAACTAATGTCTTCATTTCTCGTACTCTCAAATCATTAAAAGCAGTGTTCAAATGCTTTACAATATGAAATCGATCAATGACTAGCTTAGCAGTAGGAAAGACTGTTTTAGTCAATTGAAAGTAAGCTGCATTCATATCTGTTACTAAAAATTTAACTTTTCTCCGTTCCTCCAATGAAGAGCGATTAAAGTAAGGAATGATTTTCTCTAATTTCCTACTAGGTAAAACGTCCACTAATTCACCTGTTTTCCCATCAGCACATATGAAGTTCATTTTATCTTCATAACTAGCGTGAGATCTAAACTCATCTACCATTAAAACTTCTGGAAAAGATCGAGGTTTAAGTTGTTGTGGGAGCTGTGATTCAACGGACTTAAGAACTCTTAAAACTGTAGTTAAAGAAACTTGGCATTGTTTAGATATAACTGTCATAGAGATTTTCTCAGTTAATAATTCTAAAATCTTCAAAGTAATAAATTTACTGATATGACAATTTTTTTCAACAATAGAACACTGTGCGGTCCAATTGTGAGAACAGTTTTTACAATGGAATCGTTGTTTCTTTAGTTTTAAAACAGTAGGCATATTTTGATAAGAATCTAATCGAATAGTTACTTCTTTTTTTCCATTCCTAACAACCACACTTTTTCCTTCATTATCAACAACAGTTGACCCACAGGATTTACAAGCCGAAGGCATGGGAGAATAGATGCCAAAGATAATTAAAGAGTTCTTTCCTTTAACTTTAGCTTCCTCCGTATTTGTTAAATATAAATGTTCATCTGTAATTCGTAGCATTTTTTTGATATGATTATTCACGACATGTCGTCCTTTCTATCTTAGATTTTTGGTGGTACTTAAATTTTACTAGATAGACGACATGTTTTATATTTAAATAAACTAAAAAAGGACTGATGAATCAAATTTTGATTCATCAGTCCTTTAAATTATAGAGCCAAAATAAAAAGACTAAGATAAAGAGTAAAACGTCCTTTATCTTAGTCTTTTTCGCTTGGCAAATTAATACATTGGTCATAATAAGTTGAATCGAGTAATTTTGTCGAGTTAGTTAAAATAATTATTGTCGATTGCTTTTTTTTAACAAAAAATGATAAAACCGGTAGTAAGTTAAATAAAAACTTATCTGATATACCACTATCAGTTAATTGATTGATTAAAACAGGTTGTTTTAAAGCGATAGCTCGCATAATATGCAGAGCCGTTTGTTGATTACGCGATACTTCATTAGCACAAAGACTTAAAATATCAGGACTTAATTTAAACTTATCTAAATGTGATGTAATAAAAGTTAAAACATCTGCTCGATTTTTACGCTTAATACCTAATAGTAAATTATCTTGAACGGTTAAAAAAGGAATCATGTCTTGCGTTGGAACAATAAAAGTATCATCAGTCAGGTAGTTATCAAAGAAAAAATAATTGTCAGGGGACGCTGAATAAAAGACAGTAATTTTTTCATTAGTAATATTAGTCGCTTGATTATCCAAATCATTCGTATAAGTGAGCGATAAATTTAGCATAGATTATTCAATCCTCCTATTTTTCACATGAATGAGCATATAAGAATAGTTACCTAGAAATAGTGACCAAGCACTAATTATGAGTAAAAGTACAAAGTGTTGATTGACATTTCTTATAATTTCGGTAATGGTATGTTTTTCTAAATGACTTGAAAACATTGAGTTTTCATTAAATGGTAACAGATTATTTTCGGGATTTTTAGGTATCTCAGTAGTTTCAGGTCGAGCTAAAGATTTTAAATCAGGGGCATGTTCGATGACTAAGTTTCGCTTGCTTAATTCTTTTGTACTAACACATTGATTTAAATAGACTGTTGATTTGATAAAGGTATTTTGTAAAATGCTAAGAACAAGTGTCAAAATAAGCAAACTACAAATTGCTGCAATTAGTGCATCAATCATAAAGCGAGCAATAATTTCAAAAGTCTTTACACCATTGTTTAACATGTAGTTGATTTCAGGTCGCCTTTTTTTAGAACTAATATAGCCGAATAAATAGATTATCATGAAACTTAATAGAATTAAGCCAAATAATAAATGATTATAAAAAGTTAAGAGAGAAAAATTATTTTCAAGTAATGCTTCTTGGACATTAGCTTTTGTATCGACTGAAAGGCCAGTAAAGTAATTCCATTTTTCTTGAATCAGCTCATGAGAATTTAACTGAGTTACTCGCAATTGATACAATAAGACAAATAAAAATAACAAACAGGTAAATATCAAGAAAAAAACAATAGCTAGTTTTTTATGATATTTTAAGGATAAATAATATTGTTTAATTGATGTCATATTTGTTGCCTCCACGTTACAGATTATAACGGGATAATGTGAATAAAATATGAATAATAACGAATTAAACAAAGAAAAACACTTTAATTGGTTGATTTAACCAATTAAAGTGTTTTCTATTAGCTATTTATTGTCAGATTCACTACTATTTGGTAGGGTTTCTTTTGCTTCAGGGTGGTAATCCAGATACGTTTTGGTTTTATATAAATCAACTGTTGATTTATTTCCTTTTTGATTGAAGAGACTAGTAGATTTATCACCTTTATCAGCTTCAATTTGTTTCATTTTTTCTACAGCATTTTTATAATCATATTTAGTTGAATCAACAGGTTGAAGACCACTTTCAGTATAGAATCTTAATAAGTCACCATTTGTTAAAGCATCTGAAGCCTTAAGTTGAGCACCAGCTTTTTCACGCAAATCAGCTACTTCTTTAATCTGTTCTTCAGTGGGTTCTTCTATTAATTCACCAGTTTCATTTAGATAAATTGATTGTCCAATGACCGTATATTTTGGTGTGATAAACGTACCATTTCTAAAGTTAACAATTTGATCTTTATCTTTCGAGAAGAAATCTTGTCCTAGTTGCATATAGTTTGATGTATTAACACCAAGTAAATGTAATAAGGTAGGTAACATATCGACTTGGCCACCATAAACATTAGAAATTTTACCATTAGTTTGACCGGGAATATGATACATTAATGGTACTCTTTGCATCTGAGCATCATCAAATTCATTCCAGTCATCTTTTGATTTACCTACTAATTCAGCAAGATACTTGTTACGAGAATTAGAAATACCATAATGGTCACCATACATGACGATGATTGAGTTTTCATACAAACCAGTTTCTTTTAGATAATTGAAGAATTCTTCAATTGCTTTATCAAGATAATTGGCAGTCGCAAAATAACCATTAATCGTGCTATCAGGTGTTGCAGCAAATGGGAACCCACCTTCATCACCTTTTAATTGTGAATAAGGGTAGTGGTTAGTAACAGAAATAAATTTAGCATAAAACGGTTGTTGCAAATGTTCTAAGTATTGAACCGATTGTTCCATAAATGGTTTATCGTGTAATCCATATTGGAAACTGTTATTTTCATTCACATCATAATAACTAGCATCAAAGAAGTAATCATAACCGAAACGTTTGTAGGTTTCATTACGATTCCAGAATGAACCATTATTACCATGGAAAACAGCACTTGTGTAGTCACCGTTTTGTTTTAAAATATTAGCAGCAGCTTGGAAAGTATTTTTATCACCTAATTGGGTAAAGAGAGGACCTTGTCCTAAACCAAAGAAAGAATTTTCTAGTAAGGTTTCAGAATCACTAGTTTTACCAGAACCAACTTGATGGAAATTATTTTCAAAACTGAAGGTTTCATTTGAGTGATACAATTTATTTAAGAACGGTGTTACTTCATGTTCAACACCATTTTCATCTTTTAATTTGTAATCAATTAAAAATTGTTGAAAACTTTCTAAATGGATATAAATGACATTACGATCCTTAGCAATACCAAACAATTCATCATTCGGTTTAGCATAATGATCCTTAACATAAGTTTCAACATCCATTAAGTCATTTTCGCTTGCTTGGGCACGTCGTTGACTTGCATTATAAGTTTGAACGCCATCATACACTGTAAAAGCATTCATACCTAAATATTTAACAATATGGTCACGAGAAAATGTCCGTTTTAATAATTCAGGTCGATCGGCTTCGGCTAACGTGAGGTTCACAGAAAACAAGAAAACTGAAAAACTTGTCACAGCTAAAGCAGTACGAGCCTTTATTGGACGCGGATCAATTTTGATTTTTTTGAAAGCCAAAAGTCCGATTAATACGACTAAGTCTAACCAATAAATGACGTCATACGGTCTAAACATTTTAGCAGCACTTTCACCTAAACCAGAACTAACTTTTCCAGCACCTAGCATGGTGTTGACCGTAATAAAATCTGTAAATTCACGATAATAAACAATATTTGAGAAAAGTAATGCCGTTGTTAAAAAGTAAATAACTAACAAGGCAATATACGATTTCTTTGGTCCTCTGATATATAATGCAGCAGACAAGAGAAAAAGTGTTGTTGCAATTGGATTTATGTACATAATAAATTGTTGAAACGCATTTTCAACACCTAAATGGAACTCAGTTGAGTAGGCGATGCCGCTTTTAATCCAAAAAAGCCCTGCTAAAAGTGCAAAGAAACCCAATCTGGTATTTAGCCAATTTTTTTTATAAGTATGTTTCAAGAGCGATACTTCCTTTCTGACAACAGTCATTGTTCAATAAAAAATTGAACACACAAAGCAATTTTACAATTTAAGTTCTTGACTGTCAATATTTTATGATTTGAGTAAAAAATACGTCAATTCTATATATATAAAAATTTTCTTAGTTTAATTAAAACTGATATAGTATACTATATAATAATTGAATGAAGAATTGAGGAAGATTTTGAAAAATGAATGAAATTTTAATAAAAAATCACGCAAGAAAAAAATTTTTAGCTGGTTATCCTTTAATACATGAGAATGATTTAGTCATAAAAAGTGATAGTAAAAAAGAAGAATGGGCTATTTTTCAATCAGAAGATAGACAATTTATCGGTTATGGGTATTTAGGTAAACAAAATAAAGGAGTAGGTTGGCTAGTTAGTTTTGACGAGCAACAGTCAATAACTGATAAGTTTATGCAGTTCTTAATTTCAGAAGCAATAGCTAGAAGACAATCGTTTTTTAATAGCACTCATACCACTGCTTTTCGTCTTTTTAATGGTGAAGGTGATGGACTTGGTGGTGTCACAATGGATTGGTACAATGGATATATTGTCATTTCTTGGTATAATGATACAATTTTAACGATAAA
The DNA here is from genome assembly GCF_001998885.1 of Vagococcus penaei. Classification (NCBI taxonomy): domain Bacteria; kingdom Bacillati; phylum Bacillota; class Bacilli; order Lactobacillales; family Enterococcaceae; genus Vagococcus; species Vagococcus penaei. The sequence goes on along the minus strand of NZ_CP019609.1, from coordinate 177,147 downwards.
ACCCTTATTACTAAGTATATTACAGCAATTATTTGGTGATAAATTACTAGGTATATATGAAAAAAATCGATTAAACCATCATGATTTACCCGAGACCCAACATGTTTGGGGAGTGACTGCACCTGAGCCGCTGATAGTTTTAGAGAACGGTGTATCCTATGCAACATATTTGAATGAAGGATTAATGACTGGAATTTTTCTTGATCAAAAAGATGTACGGAATTTATTAGTGGAAGGACTAGCGTCTGGAAAAACAGTATTAAATACGTTTAGTTATACTGGGGCTTTTTCTACAGCAGCTTTGATGGGGGGGAGCAAGTCACACAACGAGCGTTGACTTAGCAAAGCGCAGTCTAGAAAAAACTAAAGAGATGTTTGAAATTAATGGTTTTGATTCATCTAGTCAAGAAATCATTGTTATGGATGTGTTCAATTATTTTAATTATGCTGCTAAAAAAAATAAAACGTTCGATGTAATTGTACTTGATCCACCAAGTTTTGCCAGAAATAAAAAAAGAACATTCTCAGTTGCAAAAAATTATGACGATTTAGTAGCTGAGGCTGTTCAGTTGCTTAACAAAAATGGTATATTAATTGCATCAAGTAATGCTGCTAACGTTCCAGTTGAAAAATTCAAACAATTAATTGATACGGGGATTAAAGCGCAGAAACGCCGTGGTAAGCAGTTGGCATTTTATCAATTACCAAGTGATTTTGTTGTATCACAAAAATTTAAAGAAGGTAATTACCTAAAAGTATTTATATATGAAGTTAACTAAATGATAGATGGAGTCGATGTAGAATGTCTAAGTTGAAAGTTAGAAATTTAACGTTAGGTCAAGGTCAACCCAAAGTATGCGTGTCACTTATCGCTAGTAATTTTAAAGAACTTTTTGCGGAAGCAACACGTTTAAACCGTTTAGATTGTGACATTATTGAGTGGCGTGCGGATTATTTCATGTATGTCAATGACATGACATTCATGCGTAAAGCAGCTTATTTTATTCGATATGCTATTGAAGATAAACCGTTGATTTTCACGTTTCGCTCTCACGAAGAAGGCGGCGGTCAAATCATTGACGATGATTACTATCTAGAGTTAAATCGATTAATGATTCAAACCGGGCTTGTTGATGTTATTGATATTGAACTAGACAAGGTAACAAAAGAAACGAAAGAACTGATTACCTATGCGCAAATGAATAACGTTAGAGTCTTATTAAGTAACCATAAATTTGATACCACACCGAATAAACAATCCATTAAAGAAATGGTTAATGAGATGGCATTAAGTGGCGCGGATATCTGTAAATTAGCTGTGACACCTAGTGATTTGACCGATGTCCTTACAATTTTAACTGCATCAAATGAATTACAAATAGAACAACCAAGTCTAAATTTTATTTTAATTGGTATGGGCAATACTGGAAAATTAACACGCATGACGGGAGAATTATTTGGTTCAGTTATAACCTATGCGGCTAATGGTAAAGTTAGCTCTGCACCTGGTCAATTATCAATTACTGAGGTAAAAGCTGCCATGGATTTAATTGGTGACGACGAAAATTAACTTAAAATAGAAGAAGGGATTAACTTGTCTAAGAAAAAGAAACCAATAAAAACAAATGCTGTGCGTCTACTTGAGCAAAAGAAAATAGATTTTACGGTCGATGAGTATTGTTGGACAGAAAATCATGTTGGAGCAAAAGATACAGCAAAAGAACTAGGTATTTCAGCTGATCATATTTTTAAAACGCTTGTTGCTGTGGGAAATAAAACGGGACCAATAGTTGCTGTCGTTCCTGGTAATAAAGAATTAGATTTGAAAAAACTAGCAAAAATTAGTGGCAATAAAAAAGTTGACATGTTACCACTAAAAGAACTAGAACCATTAACTGGTTACGTACACGGTGGCTGTTCTCCAGTGGGAATGAAAAAATTGCTACCAACTTACTTCGCGCTAGAAGCACAGAATTTAAAAACGATGCATTGTTCAGCCGGTGCTAGGGGCTTACAGTTGTCTGTTGCTCCAATCGATTTAGCTGCTATTGTTGAGGCAAACTTTGCAGATATATCATTGGAGGGTTAAATAGTGTCAATAAGTTATCGACCTGCTATATTAAAGGACCAAAAGTTTATGACAGATGTGATGATACAAGCTTTTCATTATGATAGTCAGAAACATTTAGGCTCAAGGATATTCGCTGGACCGCCGGGTTATGATACTGGTGTACTGGCACATAAACTAATTGATTCGCTGGAACTAAAGACCCTAATCATTGATTATAACGGATTAGATATGGGGTTAATAACTATTAATTTGAATCAACATAGTCTTGAGTATTTTTGCCTTTATCCACAATATATTGGTAAAGGCTTAGGTACTAAAATTTGGTATCAAATAGAAAGTATGTTTGAATTAGATGATTGGTCTGTTGAGACGCCAGAGTATTCTCTTAGTAATCGTAAATTTTATCAAAAACTCGGTTTTAAAGAGCTAGGAAAGAAACAGTATAGTGCTACTAATTTTTCAATCTATTTATATAAAAAAATGCCAAAAGCTAATTGATTAAATAGCTTTTGGCATTTTTTATGAGTTATCTTTATTAGTAATTAAAGTAGCTAGAAATTTCCGCTGCATGCTGACCAGCTGTATGTCCCGTCACAAAAGCAGCCGTAATATTATAACCACCGGTATAGCCATTGATATCTAAGACTTCACCTGCAAAAAATAAACCATTTACTAATTTACTTTCCATACTTTTGGGCTTTATTTCTTTTAAATTAACGCCGCCTCCTGTAACAAAAGACTTATCAAGTGGATAGGTCTCAAAAACTTTAAATTCAAATTCTTTCAATAAAGTAACAAAATTTTGTAACTGCTCATCTGTCAATTGACTAATTGGCAAGCTAGTATCGATTATTGCTTTATCAAGTAAAAATTCTAAGTATCGTTCTGGTACTAAAGATTTCAATGCATTTTTAATTGATTTTTTTGGGGCTACTTGCTTGATTGATTGAATATGTTCTGTTAATTGTCTTACTGTATAGTTTGGCAAACTATCTAAGCTCATTGTGACTGTTGAGAAACCTTTAGCTAATTCTTGATTGACAAACATGCTGCATCGCAATGCAGCTGGACCAGACACACCAAAATGTGTGAATAATAAGTCCATCTGATGTGACACGACAATTTTATGTGCATCATTTAAAACAGATAGTGTAACATCACGTAATGCAAGCCCTTGAAGCGTTTTTGTTTTTACGAATGATTCTTTTGATTTTAAGGGTGATTCCGTTGGATAGAGTGTTGTAATGGTATGCCCAACTTGTTTAGCTAGTTTATAACCATCGCCAGTTGACCCAGTATATTGATAGGTTTTACCGCCAGTAGCAATAATCACGCAATGACAATAAATCACTTCACCTGTATCGGTTAATACACCAGTGATTTGCTCTGTATCAGTGATTAATTTTTTAACAGTGGTTTGCATAAAACATGTAATACCTAGTTGGTTGACTTGATTCATTAAACCATCAACAATTGCTTTTGACGTATTTGCTACTGGGAACATCCGTCCATGATCTTCCTCTTTTAAATGCACACCAAGCGACTCAAAAAAAGATATAATGTCATAATTATTGAATTGTGAAAATGCACTATACAGAAATTTCCCATTCCCTGGAATAAAATTGATAATGTCTTCAGGTGCTCTATTATTTGTTACATTACAGCGACCACCACCTGTTAATCGTAATTTTTTCCCAGCTTTTTTATTTTTATCGATAATGGCAACTTCTGCTCCATTTTCTGCTGCAGCAATCGCTGCCATTAATCCACTGGTACCAGCACCAATGATAACCACATCGTATGTCATGTATTCGCCTCCTTATTCGTTTGTTAGTGTATCATATTACTAGTTAAAGCAAAACTCCTTTTATTTACTAGTCTTGCTTCATATTATTATTCGTTGAAATTATCAGAAAAATTAAATGATTCTCATGAAATATCTTTTGTTTTACTGAAATTTTAGTATACTGAAGTTAACAATAGGAAGGTGAGTGGGTTATATGACAAATGTTAAACGATATCTAGAGGGATTACAAAAAAAAGTTCATGATACGTATGGACACCAGGAGGAATTTTTACAAGCTGTGGATGAGTTTTTACACACTGTCGCACCTTTTATGGAAGCTAATCCACAGTATAGTGAAAAAAATATTTTAGAAATGCTAATTATACCGGAACGTTTGATTGAATTTCGGATTCCTTGGATGACAGATAATGGTGAGTGGTGTGTTAATACTGGCTATAGAGTCCAATATAATTCAGCATTAGGTCCATTTAAAGGAGGACTTCGTTTCCATCCTACAGTCAATCAAAGTATTATTAAATTTTTAGGCTTTGAACAAATTTTTAAGAACGCTTTAACTTCTTTACCAATTGGTGGTGGTAAAGGCGGTAGTGATTTTGATCCAAAAGGAAAATCTGAAGGTGAAATCATGCGCTTTTGTCAAAGCTTTATGCAAGAACTACAAAAATATATTGGCGCTGATATCGATATCCCTGCAGGTGATATTGGTGTTGGTGGACGTGAAATAGGGTATCTTTTTGGAGAATTCAAGCGATTAAATGGTTACCAAGCTGGTGTCCTTACAGGTAAACCATTAGCTTACTGGGGTAGTTTAGCTCGTACTGAAGCAACAGGATTTGGCTTAGTGTATTTTGTACAGCATTTATTGGCAGATGCGCAAGATTCTTTCACAGATAAAAAAGTTTTAGTTTCAGGTAGTGGTAATGTAGCTATCTATGCTATTCAAAAAGCGCAAGCTTTTGGTGCACAAGTTTTTGGTTGTTCCGACTCTTCTGGCTATGTTATTGACGAAGATGGTATTGATGTTGATTTACTGAAAGAAATCAAAGAGATTAGACGGGAACGTATTCGTGATTATGCGGAAAAAAGACCCAATGCAACCTTTTATGAAAAGGGATCGATTTGGAATCATTCGTTGGATTACGACATTGCGCTTCCATGTGCGACACAAAATGAAATTTATGAAAAAGAAGCCAATCAATTAGTTGCTAATGGTGTGAAAATCGTTGCCGAAGGAGCAAATATGCCAACAACTTTAGCTGCTGTAACTGTGCTAAAAAAAGCAGGAATAGTCTATTGTCCAGGTAAAGCAGCAAATGCTGGTGGTGTAGCAGTTTCAGCATTGGAGATGGCACAAAATTCACAGCGTGTTCCGTGGACGTTTAAACAAGTTGATGATGAGTTAAACAGTATTATGAAAAATATTTATGAAAATTGTCGTGATACAGCTTTAAAATATGCTGAACCTATGGATTTAATGGCGGGAGCTAATATTGCTGGCTTCGAAAGAGTAGCCATCGCAATGATTAGCCAAGGTCTTGTTTAAATAATTTGAAAAAATTCCAGAATGTTACAGTAACATTTTGGAATTTTTAGTGATTAAAGAATCGAAAAGTGGTAAAATACAAGTGAACTGCGTTGTTATCTATATATAAATAGGAGGATTATTATGGCACACATTAATTTTGATTTTTCTAAAGTAAGCAAGTTTATTGGTGAGCATGAATTAGGTTATATGCAAGCTGAAGTAACTGCTGCTCACAAACAATTACGAGAAGGTACAGGTGCTGGTAGTGATTTCTTAGGTTGGATTGATTTACCAGTAAATTATGACAAAGATGAATTTTCACGTATTAAAACGGCGGCTAAAAAAATCCAATCTGATTCAGAAGTTTTAGTTGTTATTGGTATTGGTGGTTCTTATTTAGGTGCAAAAGCTGCAATTGACTTCTTAAATAATTCATTTTATAACTTACTAGATAAGGAAGAACGTCAAGCACCACAAATTTTCTTTGCAGGAAATAGTATTAGTTCAACTTATTTAGCAGATTTAATTAATGTGATTGGTGACAAAGACTTCTCTGTAAATGTTATTTCAAAATCTGGGACAACGACTGAACCAGCAATTGCTTTCCGTGTTTTTAAAGAATTATTAATTAAAAAATATGGTAAAGAAGAAGCAAACAAACGTATTTATGCAACAACTGATAAAGCTCGTGGAGCAGTTAAAACTGAAGCTGATGTTGAAGGCTGGGAAACATTTGTCATTCCAGATGATATAGGTGGCCGTTTCTCTGTTTTAACAGCTGTAGGTTTACTACCAATTGCTGTAACAGGTGCTAGTGTAGATGAATTGATGGCTGGTGCTGCTACAGCTCGTGAAGAGTATTCTGTAGATGACTTAGAAAAAAATCAAGCCTATCAATATGCGGCATTACGTAATGTTTTATATCGAAAAGGTAAAGTAACAGAATTATTAATTAATTACGAACCAAGTTTACAGTATTTTTCTGAATGGTGGAAACAATTATTTGGCGAATCTGAAGGTAAAGACCAAAAAGGTATTTACCCATCAAGTGCTAACTTCTCAACTGATTTACATTCGTTGGGACAATATATTCAAGAAGGACGCCGTAATATTTTCGAAACAGTGATTAAAGTAGATAAAGCTCGTCATGAATTGACTATTCCATCAATGGATCAAGATTTAGATGGCTTAGGCTATATTCAAGGAAAAACAATTGACTTTGTTAATACAAAGGCTTTCCAAGGGACACTTTTAGCTCATACAGATGGTGATGTTCCTAACTTTGTAGTAACTATTCCACAAACAGATGCCTTTACTTTAGGTTATTTAATGTATTTCTTTGAAATAGCAGTAGGTATTTCGGGTTACTTAAATAGTGTCAATCCTTTTGATCAACCGGGTGTTGAAGCGTATAAGAAAAACATGTTCGCACTTTTAGGTAAACCAGGATTTGAAGAGCTAGCAAAAGAATTAAATGAACGTCTATAATAATTTGTAAAAAAGACTCTTTGTCAAAATCGAATAGATGAGATAAATTGTGAAGATGATAAATGTGAGATTTCCCTCATATTTATCATCTTCTTTAATTTATATCATCGTTTTTCAGATGTTTATTAGGGAAATTCGTTATGATTCTATTAGCTTAAATACGATAGATATCAATTGCTTGTTTAAAGGTTAAGTTATCTCTCTAATTGGCTCAAGTCTCGTATAATTAGTCTGTGATAATTGTAAAAAAATATTGAATTATTAATAAGTCCTGTTAGAATAGTAATGCCAATTATTATGTTCTTTGTAACATTCTTTTTGTCTAAGATAGTGATAGTATGTTGTTTCATTATGTTCATTAACACATTGACTAGTAGTAAGGTTAATTTGGGAAATGCTATTGAAGTTAGAGTAGTTCTGATTAATTTAGTTATAGCTTTTATTTTAATTATTGGTCTTTTAGTTAAGGTTTCCACATTCATTGACTATATTAGTTAACCTAGCTTTTAAATGACCAGATAAATTGTTTACTCAAAAGGAGTTGTTATAATAATGAAAAAAATTTATTTCCTATGTACTGGTAATTCGTGTCGTAGTCAAATTGCAGATGGTCTAGCAATATCAATCTTAAATTCTGATGAATGGGAAGTTAGAAGTGCCGGAATTGAAGCACACGGGCTTAATCCCAGAGCTGTAAAGATAATGGATGAAATCAATATTGATATTAGTAAAAACAAGTCTGAAATTATTGATACAAACTATCTTAACTCAGCTGATTTAGTGATTACTTTATGTGGTGATGCTTTAGAAAATTGTCCAGTAATACCGGCAACTGTCGAACATCAGCACTGGGGATTAGAAGATCCAGCTAAAGTTACTGGAACAGAAGAAGAAATCATGAGCATGTTTCGTGAAACAAGAAATGAAATAAAAGATAGAATCGAAAAATTAATGATATAAAGCTAGAGATAATTTAGAGATTTGAAAATAAAAAACAATGATACATGTATTCTTTGTCAAATTAGAAAAATGAGATAAGTCTATAAGGTTAAAAATCTTTGATTATCCTACTTTTATGTGTTAAAAAGACTTAGTCCTAAGCGGTAATTGTCTTATTTATTAAAAATATATTTTTAATAAATAATATTTTCTAATATGGCAAAATACTAGCATAGCTCCCATTTTGGCTTTGATTTTATTTGGTACTTAAATTTTTTCGGATAGAAAATGGTTTGGTAATTAAATAGACTAAAAAAGGACTGATGAATCAATTTTTGATTCATCAGTCCTTTAAATGATATAGCCTTATTATTTATCTAGTTTTTTCTTCGCTTTGTCGACTAATTCATCTGCAGTATCTTTAGCATTGGATGACATTTCCTTTGCCTTACCTACTGCTTGATCAGCCAAACCTTCAGCTTTTTTCTCACGATCATTTGTGATATCACCGGCGACTTCTTTTGCTTTCCCTTTTACCTTATCCGTAAAACCTCGATCAGTCATAAAAAATCCTCCTCGATATTTATTTAACATCTTAACTATAACATAAAAAAAACGAACAAAGCAAAATTTATGAATTATCACAAACTAATTAGTATTATTTTGATGAATAATTCGCTTTTGAAGTCGATTAAAAAAAGTAAAACCATAAGGCGCAAATTTTTAGGGGGAGGGGGAGTTTGCACCTTATAGTTTATTCATAGAAGGATTATAACATATTAAGCGCTTACTTGTGTGAAAAATTAAAATTATATTAGTTTTAACCAAAGTACATTGTAATAAACTGCAAAATTTAATTAACATTATATAGTTTATTTGATATACTTTGTTTTATAATTACATTGGAGGAAGAGAAAATGGTTAAAAAAAATACTAATAAAAAATATGGTCCAATCTTGTATTTGATATTAGGGTTTTATGTGATTGAATTAGTGTGGTTTTTTTATTCTCAAATTTTCAAAAAATTAGCTAATAATCAAGTAATTGATGTGGCATCAAAAGAACTTGCGGTTATTTTGGTTATTAGTATGCTAATATTGCTAATATTTATGATATTAAGAAAATCTCGTAAAATTAGTAGCGTAGTAATAGGTGTATTAATTTTCAGTGTTATAGCTTTTTGTATTTTAGCGCCTATTTTTGATGTGTATATTCCAGTATTATGGCAAATATTCCATAGTTTAACCTAAAAGTTTAGCTGGGTGACTGGCTAAACTTTTTTTTTAGATACACTTGTGATAAACTAGCACTAGTTAATTAAAAGGAATGATAATGATGGAAAGACAGTCAAGAACTAGAAAACACTTCCGTTTTCCTGCATATGATGATGATGAAGGTGTAAAATTAAAAACTAAAAAAGAACGTGATTTATTTCAAGATTTCTTAGATGATGGTTTTGTCCATAGAACAAAATTTAACTTATCTAGTCAAGAGTCAGAAATAGACCCTGTTGAGATGACTGATGAGCCAGATTATTTTGGATCTGACCGAATGGAAAGTCAGAAACAAGTGTATAGCTCACCAAGAACATCGCGAAATATTCAGGCGAAAACACCTTTTCATGAGAAACATTTGACTTTGCCTGATAAAAAAATTGCGCAAAAAAATTATACAACGGGTAATAAATCCAATAGTTTGAAGTCTGAGCAGTCGAACTTTTCCAATCGATTAGTAGAAACAGATCGACTTGGTAAAGCACGTTATCAAAACCGTGGACGTTCAAGACAACAATTTCAATCGAGTTATCATTTGCCAGGCGACGACGAAGGCAAAATTTTTAAACCCAAACATATTCCAGCATCTATGATTGATGATACTTATGATACAAAACTAAAAAGTGTCGAAAACAAGCAGGAATTAATGTCAGAACTTCGTAAAACTGCTGATGAAAATCAACTTAGAATGGCATTTGACCCAGATTATTTGGAAACAGCGACTGAACCAAAGAATGAAAATAAACATCAGCGTTTAGATAAATCATTAAGTGGTATTATGGCTGATGAAAATACATCGTCTGCCGGTCATTATTTCGATTAAACTTGCATTGTTTTTTATGATCAATGTAAGTTTTTTTATTGAAAAATAGATTAAAATGTAAGATAATATTGACTGCGTAACTTTTTATGGTTATAAATTGTTAGTCAAACAGAAAAGGGGATTTTTATGGAAATTCATAAAAATAATACTTACCATTTTGTAGGTATTAAAGGATCAGGTATGAGCTCTTTAGCTCTACTATTACATCAAAAAGGTTTCAATGTACAAGGTTCTGACGTTGAGGAATATTTTTTTACTCAACATGAACTAGAAAAAGAAAATGTATCAATTATGCCTTTTTCTGAAAAAAATATTGATGGCGATCTTGTCGTTATCGCAGGAAATGCTTTTCCAGACAGCCATGTCGAAATTAAGGCAGCACTTAAAAAAGGGATGCCTGTTATTCGCTACCATAAATTCTTAGGGCAATTTATTAATGACTATACAAGCATTGCTGTTACAGGATCACATGGGAAAACTAGTACGACAGGTATGTTAGCGCATGTATTATCTGGAGTGGCGCCTACAAGTTATTTGATTGGCGATGGAACGGGACACGGTGTACCTGGGGCACAATTCTTTGCTTTTGAAGCGTGCGAATACCGTCGACACTTCTTATCTTATGAACCAGATTACGCCATTATTACTAATATTGATTTCGATCACCCTGACTACTATAAGGGAATCGATGATGTTTTTGACGCTTTTCAAACATTTAGTTCTGGTGTCAAAAAAGGTATTGTTGCTTTTGGTGATGATGTTAATCTCAGAAAATTAAAAACCACTGTTCCTATTTATTACTATGGTGTTACTGATAAAGATGATTTTCAGGCAATTAATATTGAACGTACAACTGAAGGTTCTCGTTTTGATGTTTTGCATAACGAAAAAAATATTGGTCACTTTATTGTACCGGCTTATGGTTTACACAATGTACTAAATGCATTAGGTGTCATTTCAATTGCTTATCTTGAAGGATTGAATATGAAAGAAGTTTCTCACGAGTTACAAACGTTTAATGGGGTTAAACGCCGCTTTAGTGAGAAACAAGTGAATGACATGATTGTCGTTGATGATTATGCCCATCATCCCGCCGAAATTAAAGCAACAATTGATGCGGCCCGTCAAAAGTATCCTGGTAAAGAAATTATTGCTGTCTTTCAACCACATACCTTTACTCGAACAATCGCTCTTTTAGACGAATTTGCTGAATCATTGGACTTAGCTGATAAAGTTTACTTATGCGATATTTTTGGATCAGCACGTGAAGATGCTGGTGCTGTAAAAATTGAAGATTTAGGTAACAAAGTAAGTAAAGGTGGACAAGTATTAAAAGTTGAAAATCTATCACCATTACTTGATTATCACGAAGCTGTAGTTATTTTCATGGGAGCAGGCGACGTACAAAAGTTTGAAGCTGCATATGAAAAATTATTAAGTAGTACGCGTAAAAATAATATGTAATAAAAGCATTTTGATAGGTATCTGTAGCAAATACTGGTAAAATGTAATCATTGGAGGTGTGTATATTATAATGCTAAACTATTCTAGAAAAATCGGAAAAACAATTGATGAGTTAGTTGAAGGACAATCGATAAGTTTGACTGAAACAATCGAAGACAGTCAGTTATTGCTGTATTTAGGGTTAACGAATGATGCTAATCCACTGTTTATTCAACATGATTATGGTAAGGAAACTGAGTATGAACAACCAATCGTACCAACAATTATGTTGATGGGGATTATTTCTAGTACGATTTCAAAACATCTGCCCGGACCTGGATCAAACATTGTTAATTTTTCGTTTAATTTAGTTCAACCAGTTTATCATTATGAGACGCTCACGTTTCATTTTGAAGTTATTAAAATTGATAAAATGAAAGATGTAGTAACTATCTCAATCAAAGCACATAATTATGAAGATGATCGAGTTTTAGATAGTGTGGTTATGGTTCATCCTCCAAAATTAATTAAAACAACTCAAATTGAAGAGGAAGTGACAATTAACAATGAATAATATGGAACATACACAAGCAAGTGGCTTGTCAAAATTTTATAGTAAAGTTTACGGTTTTTTAGGCTTAGGAATTGGTATTAGTGCATTGACATCGTTTTTAGTTTTAACAGTTTTTAAAGCTCAGATGGCTGCATTATTAGCTACAAGTTCGTTTGCTTTTTGGGGTATTTGGATCGCGCAATTAGTATTAGTTTTTTATCTAGGTAAAAATGCGTTTAGTGATTCTGGTAAGTCGATTATCGGTTATATCGCATATTCGGCTTTAACAGGTGTCACATTATCCATTACTTTACAACTTTATTCTGGAGGCACAATTGTTAATGCATTTGTAACTTCTGCTGCAACATTTATTGCAATGTCTGTAGTTGGTGTGGTTATTAAAAAAGATCTAAGCGCTATTGGACATGCGTTATATAGTTTAGTTTTAGGGATTATTATTGCCTCATTACTAAATATATTTTTATTAAAAAGTAGCCCTGTTGATTTCTTTATTTCATTAGCAATGGTTGTTGTATTTGCTGGACTTACAGCATACGATAACCAAAAAATTAAAGTTCTCTATTCTCAAATGGGTGATCAAGCAACATCAAACTTAGCTATCTATTGTGCTTTAAGTTTATATTTAGATTTGATTAACTTGTTCTATGCCTTTTTAAGAATTTTTAGCCGCGACTAATTTAAAAAAATCGGTCCCTAATAGTAATTAGGGGCTTTTTTTTGCATCAAAAATTGTTATACTTTACATATAACAAAAATTGTTATAGTATATATATAACGAAAAGAGGTGGAACCTTTGTTTATCAATATTGATATTGAATCAGATATACCTGTTTATCTACAACTTATTTATGAAATCAAACGATTAATCATTACTGGTAGCTTGAGACAAGGAGAATTTTTACCCAGTATCAGGAACTTAGCTGGAGATATTGGAATTAATATGCATACGGTTAATAAATCTTATAAACAATTAGTCGCTGAGGGAATTTTAGTCAAAGATACCAAAGGTTTTAAAGTCGGAGCGTTGTCTAAACGACAAATGAATCGGACTTTAAAAAAAGAATTTAATGAACGTTTACGTCAAATTTTGATTGATGCAGCCATGTTTAATTTATCCTATGAAGAATTCAGTGAGTGGCAAGCAAAAGTAACGGAAGATATTATGAAGGGGAATGATTAACATGGTGATGACAAGTATCATGTCAGTTTTAATAATTGCAATTGATGTAACAATGGGATTAACGCCTTTATATAGCCGTCGTAGTAATCTATTTGGAATTACCATTCCTAGCAGTTTACAAAACGATCCTGACATAAAAAAAATGGGAAAACGTTTTATCAAAGGAATGCTGTGGCTTAACGTTCCACTTTGTTTACCGCTAATTGTCTTTAATAATCTACCTCTAACAAAAGAGAATGAGATGATTTTTTCTGGTTATCTGGGATTAGCTATTTTACTAATTTTTATTGTTTATTTTATTCTTTATGCAGACACAAGAAAGAAATTAATCTGTTATTTAAGTCAAAAAAATGTTAGTAATTCTCAATCAACGATTCGTCTGGACTTGAATTTCAGACAAAATTTAATTTTGGTGTCAAACTGGTTAATCGTGGGGATTAATTGTTTGATTTTATTAGTGGGAGTTGTTTATACACTGCTAACTTATAGTAAAATTCCTAGCGAAATTCCTACTAATTTTAATTTTCAAATGGAGCCTGATGCATTTGTATCCAAATCACCACTACATGTAATGACGATGCCCATATTACAGTTATTTTTACTTGGAGTTTTTGTATTAACTAATCGCGGATTTAAACAAGCTAAGCAACAGTTAGCAAGTGAGAAAACTAGTATCTACTTAGCAAATGATATGAAATTTCGACGCATTTCTTCGATAGGCTTGCTGATATCTTCAATTTTTATCCAAATTTTACTAACGATGATTCAAGTTGTCACAGTTACTCCTGATGCTAACTATGGTTTATTATTACCAGTTGTGATTTGGACGTTAGTTGGAACTATAGGGATTAATTTATATTTAGGTATTAAATATCGCCAAAGCGGTGAGCAACTGACACCTAATATTAATTTTGATATGATGAAAGATGATAAATTTTGGAAGTTTGGTTTGATTTATTGGAATACTAATGATCCAAGTATTTGGGTTGAGAAAAAAGTTGGGACTGGGTTATCATTGAATTTTGCTCATTGGCAAAGTTGGTTTTTATTAGTAGTTGTTATTGTCTTTCCAATCGTAATGATTGCTGTATTAGGTAATTAAAAGAGAAACTCATGAGAAATTGACTCATGAGTTTTTTCTTTTCGCAAAGCAACCTATTTTTTGTTAGAATAAGGTGATAAGGATAGAAGAGGTGTCTAAATGGAAAAAAAGAAATTATTATTAGTTGATGGTAATAGCGTCGCTTTTCGCGGTTTTTTTGCTTTGTACCAATCATTAGAACGATTTAAAAATAAACACGGGTTACACACCAATGCGCTGTATGCCGTTAATAATATGCTAGAAAATATTTTAGAAGCAGAGAAGCCCACTCATGCACTGATTGCATTTGATGCAGGTAAGACAACGTTTAGGCACGCTTTTTATGATGAATACAAAGGTGGTCGTTCGAAAACTCCAAGTGAATTTAAGGAACAAATGCCTTATTTAAGAGATTTAATTGAGGGTTTTGGTTTACAACATTATGAATTGGCAAATTATGAAGCCGATGATATCATTGGCACGTTAGCGAAACAAGTCGCATCTGATGAATACGAAGTTGTTATTTTAACTGGTGATAAGGATTTACTCCAATTAGCGGATGATCACATTACCGTTAAAGTTACGGTTAAAGGCGTGAGTGAGATTGAAAGCTACACACCAGAGCATATTAAAGAAAAATATACACTAACGCCTGAACAAATTGTGGATATGAAAGGCTTAGCTGGTGATCAATCAGATAACATCCCTGGTGTGACTAAAATCGGTGAGAAGACAGCAATTAAACTTTTAACGCAATTTGGAACTGTTGAAGGAGTTTATGAGCACATTGATGACTTGAAAAAAAGTAAAATGAAAGAAAATCTCATTAATGAAAAAGAAACAGCACTATTAAGTAAACGATTAGCTAAGATTGATACGCAAAGTCCCATTACAATTTCAGTCGATGAACTTGATTATAAAGGGAAGAACTTGGATAAATTAGTGTCTTTCTATCAAGAAATGGACTTTAATTCTTTCTTAGCTAAGCTAGATACATCATCTATTGATATTCCAGTTGAAAAAAAAGAAGATATCGTCTATACATTAGTTGATGTACCAACAGAAGAGATGTTTCAATCGGATATGTCACTTTATATTGAAATGTTGGAAGACAACTATCATACATCGCCAATTATTGGAGTAGCATGGGGAAAACAGAATCATCTATATGTCGCTACAGATGATTTGATTTTTGATCATCCGCTATTTAAACAATGGATTGAAAATGTTGATATGACTAAAAAAACCTATGATATGAAACGGACCTATGTTGCATTAAGACGTTATAATCAACAGCTTAAACAAGTGAAATTTGATGCGCTATTGGCTGCTTATATAGTTGATTCAACGAATAATAGTGATGATGTCGCTGAGGTATCTGAAAAATTCGGGTATCATGATGTTGATCGTGATGAAGTCATCTATGGAAAAGGAGCTAAAAAAGGCATCCCAGATGATATGAGTGTCTTTGCTGAGCATTTAGCACGAAAAGTATTAGCCATTGATTATTTATATGATAAATTATCTAGTGAATTGGAAGAAAAAGAGCAAGTTGACTTATTTTATCAGATGGAATTACCTTTAGCTAAAATTTTAGCAGATATGGAAATCGAAGGAATCACCGTCGATGCTAGTCGCCTTGTGGCAATGAAGGGGGAATTTGCTGAACGCCTAAAAGAAATTGAACAAAAAGTCTACACAGAAGCTGGTGAGGAATTTAATTTGAATTCACCAAAGCAATTAGGTGTCATTTTGTTTGAAAAAATGAAATTACCTGTTATTAAAAAAACTAAGACCGGCTATTCGACAGCCGTCGACGTACTAGAAAAATTACAACATGAAGCACCAATCATTGATTATATTTTAGAATATCGTCAATTGGCGAAAATTCAATCGACTTATGTTGAAGGATTACTAAAGGTTATTTTTGCGGATCATAAAATTCACACACGTTACTTACAAACTTTGACGCAAACAGGTCGTTTAAGTTCTGTTGACCCCAACTTACAAAATATTCCAATTCGTTTAGAAGAAGGTCGTAAAATACGTCAAGCATTTGTCCCACGTCAAAAAGGGTGGAAATTATTTTCATCTGATTATTCCCAAATTGAATTGCGGGTTTTAGCTCATATTTCAAATGATGAACACTTAAAACAAGCGTTCATTAACGGTGAAGATATTCATGCTGCAACAGCTATGCGTGTCTTTGATATTGCTAATCCTGAAGATATCGATGGCAACACTCGACGTCAAGCAAAAGCTGTTAACTTCGGAGTTGTTTATGGAATTAGCGACTATGGATTATCTCAGAACCTAGGGATTTCACGTAAAGAAGCTAAAGCGTTTATTGACCGTTATTTTGAAAAATATCCTGGTGTAAAAACATATATGGAATCAATTGTTCGTGATGCGAAAGAGTTAGGCTATGTTGAAACATTGTACCACCGTCGTCGTTATTTACCGGACATCAATTCACGAAATTTTAATTTACGCTCATTTGCTGAGAGAACGGCAATTAACACGCCTATCCAAGGTAGTGCGGCAGATATTTTAAAGATTGCCATGATTAAAATATCTGAGAGATTAAAAGAAGAAAATATGCAGGCAACTATGCTTTTACAGGTTCATGATGAGCTAGTCTTTGAAGCACCAGAAGAAGAAATTGAAAAATTACAACAATTAGTTGAAGAAACTATGGCACATGCTGTTGACCTTCACGTCCCGCTTTTAGCTGATAGTAGTGTTGGTGATACATGGTATGATGCAAAATAAATATAAAGAGGTGTCGTTAAATGCCTGAATTACCTGAAGTGGAAACAGTCAGAAAGGGTTTAACTAAATTAGTTAATGGAAAAACGATTCAATCTGTAATTGTCAGATGGCCAAGAATTATTGAACAGCCATCTGACGATGAATTTTGCCATTTGTTAATCGGCGAAACCATTGAATCTATTGAGCGTCGTGGAAAATATCTAATTTTTAAATTAAGTCACTATGATATGGTGTCACATTTACGGATGGAAGGTAAGTTTGATTACCATCCAACGCAAGATGATGAGGTGACGAAACATGCACACGTACTTTTTAAATTCACTGATGGAACTGAATTACGCTATCTTGACGTTCGGAAATTTGGTCGGTTTACGCTATTACCTAAAAACGGCAGCCAGACTTATAAAGGAATTTTAAAATTAGGCCCAGAACCAATCGTACCCGATTTTGACTTATCTATCTTTTCCGAAAAGTTGAAAAAATATAAAAAAAATATCAAACCCTTGTTATTAGATCAAACTCTTGTAACAGGATTAGGAAATATTTATGTTGATGAAGCTCTATTTCAAGCCAAAATTCATCCGGAGACCCCAGCTAATCAATTGTCTAAAAAACAAATGACTCTTTTACATCAAGCAATTATTGATGTGTTAGCTAGAGCAGTTGAAGCAGGAGGGACAACGATTAGAACATATAAAAATGCATTAGGTAATGCTGGTACTTTTCAGGTTGAATTAGCCGTTTATGGTCATAATGAAGAGCCTTGTCCTATTTGCGGAACAACAATCAAAAAAATCAAAGTTGCCCAAAGAGGAACTCACTATTGCCCTAAATGTCAACCACTCTATCAGAATTCTGGAGGATATTCCTCATGACATTTTTTTTAGGTCTTACTGGCAGCATTGCGACAGGTAAAAGTACGGCTAGCCGTTTTTTTCAAATGCATAATATTCCAGTTATTGATGCGGATTTAGTTGCGAGAGAAGTCGTTATTCCAGGTACAGATGGTTTGCAAGCGATTGTTAATTTTTTTGGTCCTGATATTCTATTACCTAATGGTGAATTAAATCGAGAGCAATTAGGTAATATTATCTTTAGTGATAAAGAAAAAAAAGAGCAGTTAAATGAATTACTTAGTCAATTCATTTACAAGAAAATGATTGAGCAAATGACAGAACTAGCGAATAAAAATGAACCATTAGTAGTGGTGGATATTCCATTACTTTATGAAGGATCATACGATAAAATGGTTGATGCAGTTATGGTTATTTACACATCAAAAGAAACGCAATTAGAACGTTTGATGCAACGAAATAATTTGTCACAAGTCGATGCACTAAATAGAATTCATAGTCAATGGTCAATTGATAAAAAAGTCGAACTGGCCGATTATGTCATTGATAATAATGACACTATAGTAGCAACTAATCATCAATTATTAGGTTGGTTAGAAAAATTTAAGGAAACATTGATATAATTATCTAAAAAAGTCACCTAAGGAGAATGTCCAGCAAAACTAGTAATTGCTGGATATCTCTTTAGGTGACTTTTTAAATTGTTTCAATTTTACTTTCGTAATGTTCCCAATGTTTATAGCTCTCTACATATTCAATCACACGTTCATGATCAAGATAGGTCGTTCGTTTAGCAAAACTAGTAGGTGCCATTTCGTCAATCTCAAGTAATTCAGCAATTTTTTTTGGGGTGGGGAATTGTATGGCATAAAATTCGACTGAAGTTGATGTGCTTAATTGAATATTAAAGTCATGTTTGATTTTATCATTAATTGAAACAAAAGAATCAGGATTAGTTAGGTCTTCGTCATGAATAAAATCTGATGTTAGATAAGAATATTGTAAGAAAAAAGGAACACCCGCACTTTTTCTTAGTCGCTCAAAACAATAGATTTTTTTAGTCGCTTCAGCGTTGAGTTTTTTGCGGATACGCTCATCATCAATTTCTCTAATACTTAGTACGACTGTCTCTATTTCTTCATCTGGGAATCGATTAATATCAGTAAAACGAACTTTCTGCCCGATTTTTCCTTTCGACACAAAGCGTCCTTTTCCTTGTACACTAAATAAATAACCATCATTGACTAACTCCTTTAACGCGCGAATGACGGTAATCGAGCTAACTTTGAAGATATCAATTAATTCTGCTTCACTATAAAATTTATCACCAGGTTCAAATTCTCCATTTTTAATCTGGTTAAGTAGTGTATTTTTTATTTGAACATATTTTGGAATACTCATAACAAACCTCCGTTGATTTTAATGTAATAGTACCACTTAATATATGAAGTGTCATCATGATTATGAAAGCGGTTGATAAATTAAACACATTATGCTATAGTAATGACAACTTAATATATTAACATATTAACTAAAAGGAGTTAGCGATGAACACAATAAAAATTTCAAAAGATTTTTTAATTAATGGTAAACCAGTCAAATTAATTTCTGGTGCGATACACTATTTTCGTATTATGGAAGATTATTGGGAGGATAGTTTAGAAAAGTTAAAGGAAATGGGGTGTAATACTGTAGAAACGTATATTCCTTGGAATTTTCACGAACAAGAAGAGAATCAATTTGATTTTACTTCACCTCAACATAATATTGTCAAATTTATTAAATTGGCTGAACAAAAAGGATTATATGTGATTGCTCGTCCATCTCCTTATATCTGTGCAGAATGGGAGTTTGGAGGATTGCCTTATTGGTTATTGACAAAAAAACTTAAGATACGCTCGAGTGATCCTAACTTTATTGCATACGTTGAACGCTACTATTCTCGTTTGTTTGATTTGTTAACACCATTACAGTGGAATAAAAACGGCCCCATTATTTTATTACAATTGGAAAACGAGTACGGTTCGTATGGCAATGATAAGACTTATCTTGCAGAGATTCATCGCATCATGCTTGAAAATAATGTTAGTGTGCCCATTTTTACATCTGATGGATCTTGGGAAGAAGCACTTGAAGCTGGTTATTTACCTAATTCACAAGTGTTTCCAACTGGTAATTTTGGTTCGAACGCATCTGTTAATATTGCAGCATTAAAGTCATTCATGACATCAAAAAATATTATTGCTCCTTTGATGTGTATGGAATTTTGGGATGGTTGGTTTAATCGTTGGAATGAACCAGTTGTTAAGCGTAATCCAATTGAATTACGTGATTCGGTGAAAGAAATGTATGACTTAGGCAGTTTAAATTTATATATGTTCCATGGTGGGACAAATTTTGGTTTTATGAATGGTTGCTCAGCCCGAGGCACAATGGATTTGCATCAAGTGACATCATATGATTATGATGCACCATTAACAGAATGTGGAGATATAACTGAGAAATACTACGAATTAAAAGAGTTATTCACCGGGTCGAGAAAAGTGAATAATCAAAAAATTCGTAATCATGCAAAAAGAGCATACAGTGAGATAACATATATTGACTCGGTTTCTTTATTTGATGTATTAGATTCGGTTAGTAAACCAGTTGTACGCAATAGTTGGCCATTACCTATGGAAGACTTAAACCATGGCTACGGTTACATATTATATCAATCGATAATTGGTAATGCACGTAAAATCGATAAAGTTAGAATTATTGAGGCAAGTGATCGGGTAAAGGTTTATTTAAATCAAAAAGAACAGATCACACAATTAAAAAAAGAAATTGGTACAGAATTTTCATTAAATTTACCGAAAAAAACAGATAATCAACTGGCGATTTTAGTTGAGAATATGGGACGAGTGAATTATGGTACTAAATTGACTTCGCCAACCCAAAGAAAGGGTATCCGAAACGGTGTTATGCTAGACTTACATTTTCATGCTGATTGGGCACATTATTGTTTAGACTTTACTAAATTAGCGACAATTGATTTTTCAAAAGACTATCAAGGTGGAGTGGGTTTCCATAAATTCGAATTGATAACCACCGATATTGCAGACACATATATTGATTGTCGTGGATTCGGTAAGGGCTGTATATTTGTAAATGGTGTCAATCTTGGTCGTTTTTGGCAAGTTGGTCCAGCTCATTCACTCTATCTGCCAGCCCCCATATTGAAACAGGGTGTTAACGACATTATTATTTTTGAAACAGAAGGGATTTATCAAACCGAATTAAAAACCACCGAGTTGCCAATTATTGATACAATTTAAAGAGAGAGGGTACTTAAATGGCTTATATTTATTCATTACGCTATGCACTAGCTTTAAATAGGGACAATACGACACGTTTAAAAGAGTTAGCGAAATTTTGTCATGATGCTAAAATTGATGATATTAATTTTTTTATTAATCATGAAGAAATTGGTCGTGGTCACTTATTAAATAATGAAACGGAAGAATGGATTAGACTTGCACGTGAGATGAAAGACTTCTCAATAGAACACAATCTAACATTCTCGTTAAATCCAGGCATCACATTGATGCATGGTGATCGTGGAAGAAAACTAAATACTAAATTAGCTTTTGGTACAATGGTAGACGCTAATGGGGTTCAAGCATCTGCTGTGGCGTGTCCACTTGATCCAATTTTCCAAGATTACCTTGCTGATACATATGGAATGTATGCCACACTTGAACCTAACTATTTATGGATAGAAGATGATTTGCGACATTTTAATCATAAACCAATTCAATGGGGCTGTTTTTGTGAAAAACACATGGACACTTATCGTCAAATATTAAATAATCAAACATTGACACGCGAAGAACTTGTTTCTAAAATTTTACAACCAGGCCTAGCAAGTAATGAACGTAAAGTTTACTTAGATTGTGCTCGTCAAACCATGATTGATATAGTTAAAAAGATTCAAATTAAGGTCCACAGCATCTCTCCCAAAACCAAATTGGCCTTAATGACATCACAACCAGATCAGCATACAACGGAAGGTAGAGACTGGCAGAAACTATTTACAAGTCTTTCTGGTAAACAGCCCTTTGTTGCTCGTCCTCATCTGCCAGCCTATAATGAGGTAACTGCCAAAGAATATAGTAAAGACTTTAATCGTGTGAGTCGTGTCACCGCAGATTTATTAGGTGATGATGCTGAATTGTTTCCAGAACTTGAGAACTATATGTATTCGCGTTATACAAAATCAAATCATTTCTCCCAATTTCAATTAGTGACATCGCTAATGCTTCATCCAAAAGGAACAACGATGAATCTATTTGATATGATGGGAACTGGTGTAGTAAATGATTACCATATTCAAGAAATGTTGGCTACAGTAAAACCTTATCTGAATGATATTAGTCAATTAGATTTGAAAGTCTCTGAACAAGTCGGTATTCGAGTGTTGTACTCACCTAATACTGCTTATCAAGTAGAAACATCGATTGGTGAGGAACGTAATGAATTAATTTCTCAAGAGTATAGCTGGCTAGAATTGTTAAGTTCTTTTGGTTTTAGTGTGAAACCGTCACGCTATGACCCAAAGATTAGCCAAGAAATCATTGCAATTTCTGGACAATTCTTAAGAACATTAACAAATCAACAAATTTGCCAATTATTCGAAGAAAATTTTACTTTAATTGATGGAGAAACCGTCGCTATTTTAGTTGAACGAGAGTTGGGTTATTTAATTGGTGTGACAGACTGTTCATGGAAAGCTGTGCGCTCAGGGCAACAATCATATGAACAAGTGACAAATCATAAAAATTATTATGGTGTGAGCGAAGCACGTATGTCCTTGATGCAACAAACGGGTGATTTTTTAGATATAACTTATGAATCAGATGAGAGTTCAATTATTTCAAGAGCCTATAATGAATACGATCAAGATGAGGGTAGTGTATGTGCTGTTTCTAAAAATAGCTTTATTTTACCGATTTCCTGGGACAAAAAAGCTGGTTGGAGTAGTCAGTATATTTCGTTTAAAGAAGAAATTATTCGAGATGTTTTGCTACACCAATCGATAAATACAAAAACACTTGCTCTGACAATTGATATGCCATATGTTAATTTAATCCATTATCAAAAAAATCAAAAAAATTATTATCTAGTAGCCAATTTTTCTACTGAATCCTATGAGACTATTAGATGCCAGCTAGTTAATGAAACAGCTTGTTATGATGAATATAGCCTCACTGGTAAACAAACGGTCACTTATCAAGATAATCATTTACAGACGTCACTAGCTAGTTTAGAAATGAAAGTTTTTGTCGAAAAATAAACTAGTCACTTCATTCAATTATTGATTAAGTGACTAGTAGTAGATGATTAGACTGAGCCTTTATACTTTTGACGATATTCTCGTGGTGAGAGCTGAGTGACTTTTTTAAAAGCTCTTGAAAAGTAATATGGATCAGAGAAGCCTAATTGATTCGCTATTTCATAAATTTTTAAATCACTCATCTTTAAATACTTACATGCCTGTTCTATTTTAATCTCATTAAAATACTCAATCGGTGATTTTTTCAAATATTTTTTATAAATTGTACTCAAATAACTTTGGGAAATATTTAAATGATTGGCCATTTCTTGTAATGTTAGTGTCCGGTGAAGGTTGTCTGTTAAGTACTTGATACTATGCGTTAAATAAATATTTTGTTTATCCTGTTGCAATTCATTCTTTAAATAGACAATCTGAGTTAATAAAGAATTTAGCAAACTAACTACACATAGATTAGTTTCAAAATCATTGCATTTTTCTGATAAATTAAATAGACGAATGAAGTCCTCTTGAATTAAATGACTTTTCTCGGGAGAAGATATTTGTGTTAAAAGTTGTTTTTCTAAATTAAACTCATTAGGTCTTTGTGTATCGAAATGTATCCATAAAATCGACCAAGGATTATTTTCAGAGCTATAATAGTAATGTTGTGTGTGTTTAGGGATACAAAAAATATCGCCATGCTTTAATTGATAGGTTTTTTCTTGATTTAAAGAAACAACTCCTTCACCATCAACACAATAAATCAGAATGAAATCTGTTAAATTGTCATAGCGCTCACGATAGTGGTATTTTACTTTTGGATAGTAACCCATCTCTTTAATTTGTGTACCGTGAGATAATGGATGGTCTAATAATTGTTCAGCGAAACTATCTGGAATAATGATATGGCGTTCATCTTTAAAGCCATCTTTCTTTTTAATTGCTAACATACGGTCACTTCCTTTTGAATGGATTTTAGCATATAAGTAGAAGATAATCCATCTAAATATCAAAAATGCTATGTTCTTGTATGCGGTTACTAATTAGAATAAAGGTATAAAAAGATTGAGGAGATGAAAACATAATGAATAATGTACTTGTAAAAGAAGAGCTAATTAGTATGCCAACCTATTTAACGGCAAAACCAGATAAAAATCCATTATTCTTTGAAAAAAGAGTCTATCAAGGAAGTAGCGGGAAAATTTATCCCCATGCTATGACAGAAAAAATTTTAGATGAAAAAGTTGATGTCGATTATCCTGCAGTAATTCTTGAAAATGATTATCTGAAAGTTGTCATTTTACCGACACTTGGAGGTCGTATTCAAAGAGCTTATGATAAAACTAATAATTACGATTTTGTCTATTATAACCAAGTAATCAAGCCAGCATTAGTTGGTTTAATCGGACCATGGATTTCTGGAGGAATTGAATTTAACTGGCCACAACATCATCGTCCATCAACTTATATGCCAACAGAGTACCATGTTGATGAAAATGAAGATGGTAGTAAAACAGTTTGGGTTAGTGATATTGATAAAATGTATGGGACAAAAGGTATGGCTGGATTCACACTATATCCTGATAAAGCGTATATTGAAATTACAGGGAAAGTTAATAATTTGACAGATACCCCACAAACTTTTTTATGGTGGGCGAATCCTGCTGTACCAGCTAATGATCACACAGCTTCAATTTTCCCACCAGATGTCCACGCAGTGATGGACCATGGTAAACGAGCAGTATCAGATTTTCCGATTGCAACTGGAACTTATTATAAATACGATTACTCAGATGGCGTAGATATCTCTCGCTATAAAAATATCAAAGTACCGACTTCTTATATGGCACATCATTCAAATTATGACTTTATTGGTAATTATGATGAATCAAAAAAAGCTGGATTATTACATGTTGCTAATCATCATATTTCACCAGGTAAAAAACAATGGGTTTGGGGAAATAGTGACTTTGGTATTGCCTGGGATCGTAATTTAACTGATGAAGATGGGCCATATGTAGAGTTAATGACTGGTGTTTTTACGGATAACCAACCAGACTTCACATGGTTAAAACCCTATGAAGAAAAAGAATTTCAACAATACTTTATGCCTTATAAGGGTGTCGGTCGAGTTAAAAACGCAACCATTGACGGTGCTGTCAACTTAGAAATTAAAGACGGGCGTTTAAGTTATGCGTGCTATACAACTAGTCAACAAGATAATTTGAAGTTAGTTATTACTCATAAAGAGACAATCATTTTTGAGGAATGCTTTGATTTAACTCCTGCAACATATCATGAAGGAGAGCTTTTAAGTCCTCAAGAAACAATGACCTCTGATTTAATGATTCAATTATTTGATCAAACTAATCGTCTTATTGTCGACTATATTGGTGTTGATGAAACAATTAGTGAATTACCAGAACCAGCTGAAGCACTCCCAGTTCCTGAAAAATTGAAAACAACGGAAGAATTATTCTTAGCTGCGACACATATTGAACAGTATCGTCATGCGACTTTAGATGCGCGTGATTACTACTTAGAAGGTTTAAGACGTGATCCAGAAGATATCCGTTTGAATAATGGTTATGGACTAAATCTATACAGACGTGGACTAATTGAAGAAAGTGAAAAACATTTTGAAAAAGCTGTCGCAAAACAAAAATGGAAATCACCTAATCCATACTATGGTGAGCCATTATTCAATTTAGGTTTAGCTCAGCTTCAATTAGGCAAAATTAATCAAGCGATTGATAGTTTTTATAAAGCGACTTGGAATGAAGACACACAATCTTCGGCATTCTATTATTTAGCAATGATTGATTCACGACAAATGAAGTGGTCAGGAGCATTAAAACATTTAAATCGTAGTTTAATAAAAAATTGGCATCATTTGAAAGCGCGTCATTTAATTCTTGCAATTCAACGATTAACTCAAGTTACGAGTGATTTTAACAGTAATTTTGCTATTGATCCTTTATATTTAGGTTTCCATTTTGAAAAATACTTAGTTGATACAACTTATGATTGGCAAAAATACATGCGCAATGAAGTCAATAATTATCTTGAACTAGCGCTAGATTATATTAACTGGGGACTGTTTAATGATGCGATTACCGTTTTAACACACGCACCACAAGAGAGTCCGTTAGTACATTATTACTTAGCATTCGCTAAATTGAATTTAGGTCAAGTAGAAGAGGCTAGACAATCCGTCAAATTGGCTGAGATGGCTCCGTCTGATTACTGTTTCCCAAATAAATTATTAGAAATACCAATTTTGGGAGCAGCCATCGATTTATTGCCGAATGATACTGGCTTTGCTAAATATTATTTAGGCAACTTGTTTTATGATAAAAAACGGTATGACGAAGCAATCAAATTATGGGAGCAAGCAACTAGAGAAATCCCGGAATTTCCAACTGTCTTCAGAAATTTATCAATGGCGTATTACAATCGTCAAGATGACCTAGACAAAGCTCTATCAATGATCGATGTTGCATTTAACTTAGACACAACAGATGCACGTGTTTTATTGGAAAAAGATATTTTATTGAAAATCAGCCAAGCTTCAGTTGATACACGTCTAGAAATTTTAGAACAATATCATGAAACGACAAAAGACCGAGACGATTTATTCTTAACTTATTTAGGGTTGTTAAGTACTAAAAAATCATTTAAGCAAGCGTATGATTTAATGATGTCACGACAATTCCATCCTTGGGAAGGTGGAGAAGGTAAAGCATCTGGTCAGTACATGTTTAATTTAATTGAACTTGCAAAAGAGATGATGGTAGACCAACCAGAGCTAGCGATTGACTTATTAAAACAGTCTCAAACGTATCCTGAAAATCTTGGTGAAGGTAAGTTGCCTAATGTGCAAGATAATATCTCTGATTATTTTATAGCCAGAATTTACGAAGCTCAGGGACAAAAAAATTTAGCGACTGAATATTATCGAAAAGCAGCTCTTGGTACTAGCCAACCAGAAAGTGTCCTTTATTATTATGATCAACCAGCAGATTCAATTTTATATCGTGGACTGGCTGAAAACAAATTAGGTAATACTAAAGCGGCTAATAAATGGTTCCATCAATTAATTCGTTACGGTGAGACAAATATCTTTAAAGATATTTCTTATGATTATTTTGCTGTATCAATGCCAGAAACAGTAGTCTTTAAACGCGATCTAACTAAAGAAAATCAAATATACTGCAAGTACCTAATTGCTTTGGGTAACTTGGGATTAGGTGATAAAGAAAAAGCCAGACATTTATTAATGGACGTTGTTACAGAAGTTCCAGATCATCAAGGGGCATTAAGTCACTTATGGTTAATTGACAATCAGTCACTTTAATTAATTAATCTGACTAATCAATGGAATTGGATGGATTGAGACACCTATCTGATTTCATTGATTTTAGTCAGTATCAAGAAAAGTAATTAGAAAGGAGAATCACATGATAGAAATCAACGAAACTGTGATAAAAGTAGACAATCAGAATGAATTAAGAACATATCTACTAATAACAAAGAAATTGACACTGCATGTTTCTAACTATGGTGCTTCTATTATTGATATCCAAACTCCTGATAAAGACGATTGTTGGGGCAGCATTATTGTAAACTATCCACAAGCGACTGATTATCTAAAGACACGCAGTTTTTTAGGTGCTAGTGTTGGACGAGTGGCTGGTCGAATCAAAAACGGATGTTGGGGAGAAATACAACTAGAACAAAATGAAGAAATCAATCATCTTCATGGTGGAACTATTGGATTCGATAATGTTTTTTGGGAGTCTACAATGACATCAGACGCCTCTAGTACGAGTATTATTTTTTCTAAGGTTTTTCCAGATAGTCAAGGTGGTTATCCGGGGAATTTGGAAATGACAATTACCTATACAGTTAAGCTAGATGGTACCTTAACAATTACATTCAATGGCATCTCAGACCAAGTAACGTTACTAAATCCGACAAATCATGTGTATTTTAACTTAAGCGCTGGTATGGAATCTACAATCTACACACATGATTTATCTATTGGCAGCAATTATTTTTTGCCTTTAGACACACAGCATTTACCAACGGGGGAGCTTTACTTTAAAAAATATTTAACAGAAAATCAAGAAAATTTAGGGTCAATTTTATCATTGACTAATCAACATATTTTACTAGAAGATGGTTTGAATCATCCATTTGTTTTAAACAAAAATACTACATCAAATGTGATATTATCCCATAAAAATAGCGGTCGGAAAGTAGAAATAACAACATCTTATCCTTGTGCTGTCTGCTATACCGGAAATCATTTTAATGATGAAAAATTCAAAAAATATTGTGGTGTTGCAATAGAATGTCAAAATTTCCCTGATGTAGACCGATTAAGATATTTCGGAACTAACCGACTTGCTGAAAATACTATTTATCGAGAGGTAATTCACTATAAATTTTATTAATCAGTGTAAAATAGTCCATTATTTAAACTGATTATCCATTCCGTAATTGTAAGCGCTATATTAGAATTTACTTATGAAGTACTAAATCATTCATAATTTAATAAAAGGAGGAAACTACGTGGCAGATAAAGAATTTTTTTATTCACTTCGTTTGGGGGTCGATCCTAGTAGCTGGGATCAAAAGAAAATGACTGACCTAAAAACATTCATTTCAGAAGGACAGTTAGATGACGTGAATATTATTATTAACAGTGAAGAATTAAACGTTGGTCATATCACTAAACCAGAATTAACACCGTGGTTAGAAACAACCCAATTCTTTAAAGATGAATTAGAACCCCTAGGTATATCTGTTTCTATGAATCCTTGGACTAATTTATTACACAGTGATCGTGGTCGTATACTGAGTGATGAGTTTAAATTTAAAACAATGGTGGATTACCAGGGTAGAAAAGCAACAGCAGTCGCATGTCCAGCCGATCGTGAATTCATTGACTACATTGCTGATATTTATGGTGAATATGCCAAAAAGAAACCAGCTTATCTTTGGATGGATGATGACTTTAGACATTTTAACCATAAGCCATTAGTATTTGGTTGTTTTTGTGATCAACACATGGCAATTTACAATGAAACTTTAGATAGTCATTATACAAGAGAAGAATTTGTTGATAAAGTCTTCCAACCAGGACTTCCTACAAAGGAAAGACACGTATTTTTAAATCAATCACGTCAAGAAATGATTGATATTGCAGATACTATTGCTAAAGCCGTGAGAAAAGAATCAGATACAACAAATCTTGGTTTAATGACATCACAACCGGAGTGGCATGCATTAGAGGCACGTGATTGGCATAAATTATTTGAACACTTATCAATTAATCAGTTACCCACATCTCGGCCACACTTACCAAGTTACAATGAAATACCTGGTTTGAAATATGTCAGGGAGTTTAACCGTAATGTCCGACCAGTCGCTCAAATGATGGGACCAAATGCTCAAATGATGCCTGAGTTAGAGAATTATATGTATTCAACTTATGCCAAATCAAACAAGTTCACCCAATTACAACTAGAGACTGTGATATTGATTGGAGCAAAAGGCATACTATTTAATTTTTACGATATGATGGGTAACGGTGTTGTCTTTAGCTACAATCATCAAAAGATTTTAAGTGAAAGTAAACCATTACTAAATTATTCCGTTAAGCATCCAATTGACTTAGAAAATTTACATGGAGTAGCTGTTCTCTATTCTCAAGATACAGTTTACACTAGAGAATCTAAAACTGGTCAATTAGAGGAAATGTTACCAAGAGAATATGAATGGTTGGCATTACTTGGTTCATTTGGTATTGCAACAAAACTAATCAATACGACAAAGGTAACAGGATTAACCAATCAAGTCGTTGCAGTCAGTGATCAAGTACTACGGAATTTATCAGATGATGACATTAATCATTTATTTACTCACAATCGTGTGATGCTCGATGGTACAAGCGTTGAAATCTTATTTGATCGCCAACTGAATCATTTAATTCATGCTGAATCTTATAATTGGTTAACACCGCACACTGGTTACCATACTTATGAAGAATGGAATGGCCCAGAATTAATAGAAGGTGTTGAACATGCACGGATGACTGTTATGCAGCAAACTGGTGATTTAGCAAATATTACCTATACGAATTCTGATGACACAGCAGTTTTAACATCACTATATAATGAAAAAAATCAATGGATTGGTAATGGTATGAGTGTAATCAATCGTAAACATTTTATTTTACCAATTAGTTACCATTTAAAATATGGTTGGGATGCGCAATATGTGACGTATAAAGAAACGATTATTAAAAATTATTTGGGTAAAATGACAACTGATTACTTAGTCAATATGCCTGTCTGTCAATTAATTCGAGATGGTAAACGTTTATATATCACAAATTTTACATTAGATGATTACGAATCAATTCAAATTAATTTACATGATTATATTAATAGTCCAAGTGTCACTGCTAATATTGTCACTAGGAAAAAACGATTAGATAATGTTACCTTTGAGAAAGAAGGAGAAAACTTTACATTATCTTATCCAATGAAAGCGTTTGAAACAATTATTATTGAATTATTAGATTGACAAACAATTAAAAGGAGGAAACAAAATGATTACAGGAGTACGAATTGATGGCCGATTAATCCACGGACAGGTAGCGAATCTTTGGATACCTAAACTAGGGATTACTCGAGTGATGGTTGTTGACAACGATATTGTTAATAGCCAAATTGAAAAACAGAGTTTAAAATTAGCAACACCATCTGGAGTTAAAATCAGTGTGTTAACAGCTGAAAAAGCAGCGACTAATATTTTAGCAGGACGTTACGATTCACAAAAAGTTTTAATTGTTGTAAAAAAACCAAGTGTTCTAGTTGAATTAGTTAATTTGGGTGTACCACTTGAAATTGTCAATGTAGGTAACATGTCACGAGTAGAAGGGTCTAAATCAATTACTAAATCAGTGAATGTCTTAGAAAAAGATATTGAAGATTTTGAGTATCTAGATTCTAAGGGAGTTAAGTTGGTACATCAAATGGTTCCATCTGATAATGAAAGTAGTTTTATTACTTTATTAAAAAATCATAAAATAAGGGAGTGTAACACATGGAAATCCTATGGTGGCAAATATTATTAATTACATTTTATGCAGGGTATCAAATTATTGACGAGTTAACAATTTATTCAGGAGCTGGCTCACCAGTTTTTGCAGGTTTAATTACAGGTATTATTATGGGTGATATGAAAGCTGGATTAATTATCGGTGGTAGTATGCAGTTAGCTATTTTAGGTGTAGGAACATTTGGTGGTGCTTCAAGAATCGATGCGAACTCGGGAACTATTTTAGCAACTGTTTTCTCAGTCGGTTTGGGTATGAATCCTGAACAAGCTATTGCTGCTATTGCGGTACCAGTAGCGAGTTTAATGATTCAAATGGATATCTTAGGTCGCTTTGCCAATACTTTCTTCGCTCATCGTATTGACACACACATTGAAAATATGGAATACAAAAAAATTGAACGCAATTATTTAATGGGTATCTTATCTTGGAGTCTTTCACGTGCATTACCAGTTTTCTTAGCAATTAGTTTCGGTGGTGAAGTGGTTAATACTGTTGTAAATTATTTAAATACCGATTTAAAATGGTTAGGTGATGGATTGTCAACTGCAGGGGCAGTTTTACCAGCTGTCGGATTTGCTATTTTATTACGCTACTTACCAGTTAAAAAACACATTGCTTACTTAATTCTAGGTTTCGTTATTACAGCATTATTATCCACTGTCTTTGTCAATATTCAAGCAATCGGTGGTGTCGTTGGTACTTTGTCAAAAGATTTCGCACAACCTTTAAACAACTTATCTATGTTAGCAATCGCATTAATCGGTTTTGGTCTTGCTTATCTACAATATAAACGAACTATCGATAACAGTGCCAAAACAGGTGTTCCAGTTAATAACGTTACAAATAATGTCGCAATTGATGTAGTGGAAGGAGAAATCGAAGATGACGAACTCTAAATATAAATTAACTAAAAAAGATTTTAATCAAATTAACCGTCGTAGTCTATTAGGTTTTCAATTAGGTTGGAACTATGAAAGAATGCAAGGATCGGGTTACTTATTTACTATTTTACCGCAACTCCGCAAAATTTATGGTGACGGTACACCAGAATTAAAAGAAATGATGAAAACACATGCACAATTCTTTAATACCAGTAACTTCTTAAATACATTAGTAACAGGTATTGATTTAGCCATTGAAGAAAAAGAAGGTATTGCATCAAAAGATACAGTATCTGGTTTGAAAACTGGACTAATGGGTCCTTTCGCAGCAATTGGAGACTCTATTTTCGGTGCATTATGGCCAACAATTTTTGGGGCAGTGGCTGCAAATATGGCATCAAATGGTAATCCTGTCGGCATGTTAATTTGGGTCTTAGCCAACGTGCTAGTCATGGTTTTTAGGTGGAAACAGCTTCAATTCGCTTATAAGGAAGGTGTATCTTTAGTAACTACTATGCAACATAAATTAACCGCTATTACCGATGCAGCAACGATTATGGGGGTATTCATGGTCGGAGCATTAGTAGCAACTATGATTAATGTTAAAATAGCTTATGCACCACAGATTGGTGATTTAACGGTTAATATCCAAAATAGTTTGGATATGATTTTACCAAAACTAGTACCATTAACTATCGTAGGTTTAGTTTACTGGTTATTAGGACGTAAAAAAATGACATCTACTAGAGCAATCTTCATTGTCTTGTTTGTTTCAATTGCTTTATCTGCTCTAGGGATTATTAGTAAATAATAAATAGTTAATTAGTAAGGGGAGCGAAAAAATGACATCAATTATTTTAATTAGTCACGGATCATTATGCGAAGGCTTAAAAGAAAGTGTTGAAATGATTTTAGGGCCACAAGAAAATATTCATACGGTATCACTACTACCTGATGAGGAAGGCAGTGATTTTGCAGACAAATTTGACCGCCTAACATCTGAATTAGATGGTGATTATGTTGTTTTCGCTGATTTATTGGGGGGAACACCAGCTAATGTGATTACAAATAAAATTATGGTTGGAGAAACAATTGAAGCTTATGCAGGTATGAATTTACCAATGCTTATTGCCTATCTAAATAGCGAGATGCTGGGAGAGCCGTTTGATTTAGAAAAAACTAAAACAAACAGTGTCGATATAACAAAATATATTAAAGAACGTTTAGGCTAAATGACAGTTTCATTTAAGCATAAAACAATCTAGATAAAGGAGTGGAGAAATCCACTTCTTTTTTTGCTTACTCTAATTAGTGAAATTTAGTTATTCTTTAAGACTTTTTATATTTTATTTCCATAGTATACCAATGAAAAGCGACATGTTATAATGTAACCAGTAATTAAGAAGTATAATGATGAAGAGGTGACTAATATGCAATGTCCTAAATGCCACTATAATGGCTCACGCGTTGTCGACAGTCGACCTGCAGATGAAGGTCGTTCTATTCGACGAAGACGTGAATGTGAAGAGTGTGGATTTCGTTTTACTACATTTGAGCGAATTGAAGTAACACCTTTATTGGTGATTAAAAAGAATGGGGCACGAGAAGAATTTAGTCGAGATAAAGTATTACGCGGCTTAATTCGTTCAGCTGAAAAACGACCTGTATCTATGGAACAAATGGAACAAGTCGTTGATCATGTTGAAAATAGAGTGCGTAACCAAGGAGAAAATGAGGTATCAACGACTTTAATTGGTGAATACGTTATGGAAGAATTAGTCAATTTAGATGAGATTTCTTACATCCGTTTTGCTAGTGTTTACCGTCAATTTAAAGATATGAGTGTCTTTTTAAAAGAATTACAAGAAATTATTGATAAAGAAAAGTAAGAAAGTGAGAGAAATGATTTGCATGAAGCCTGGGATAAATTAAAACCCAAAGATAATTACAGAGTTAAAGCCATCTCTTTATATAATGGTCAAGACTACCGCACACTTTCCACTTTATATTTACCAATTATTGGAGCAACGGCTTTTTCTTTGATAACTTTATTTCTAACTGAAGCCGAATCGTCTACGGATAGCTTGAAAACGCACAGTAGCTTGTTAGACAAGTTAGATATCAGCTTGCCAACATTTTACCAAGCTCGGCTAAAACTAGAAGCAGTTGGCCTTTTGAAAGCATATACGCGTACTAGTGAGACAAACCATCAGTTTTTATATATTGTCCAAGTACCTATTACACCAGATAAGTTTCTAAATGATGATTTACTAAGTATGATGTTATTAGATAGAATTGGACAAACTGAATTTAATAAGTTGACGGCCCACTATGAAAGCATTGTAGATGACTTGACGCATTATGTTGATGTGACTGCTAATTTTGTTAAAGTATTCCCATCTGCTGCCCAATCAATGGTCAACCATGAACAGGAACTAGCTAACGTTAAAGCAATTTTCAAAAACATGCCATCATCAAAAGAAGAAATTAAACTAGATAGTCAATTTGACTGGGAATTTTTTATGGCAACCATTGCTAACCTTGGACTAGAAAAAAAACAATTTTCAAGTGAATTAAAACGTGTGATTGAATCATTTCATCAACTTTATGGTATCAATGAACTAGAAATGCAAACTTTTATTATGAAAGCTGCAGATTATGTAACCAATCTAGTAGATATAAAAAAATTAAAACAAGCCGTTTATACAGAGTATCATAAACGCAAAAAACAACAAGTCTCTGCTACTGAAACACCATCCAATCTTTCTTTGTCAGACTTACAACTAAAGACAGAAGCAGATAAAGCGACTTTACGTTATAATACATTACTTAGGGAAGGGTATAGTGAACCGGAAATTGAAGTCATAAAAATGTGTGACCAATTACCACCAATGGTTTTTCTACAAGCACTTAAAGAACAACGTGGTGGCTTTGTTTCGTCGAATGAGCGCTGGCTAATAGAAAATTTAACGAAACAGTCTAGTTTGCCGAATAGTGTGATAAATATGTTAATTCACTATATGTTAGTTGTTCAAGATAAACCATCTTTAAATCAAAATATTGCGAATTCAATTGCTAATGACTGGGCTCAATCTGAAACTTTCTCACCAGAATTGGCGTTGACTAAGGTGAAAAATTATCAAGAGAAAAAAGCTAATCAGCCTAAGCCTAAAACGTATCGTAAAAACCAATCTGTGCGTAAAGAGACGCTTCCAGATTGGGCAAATTCTGATGTGAAAAAACAGGATACTCCAATGTCTAAAGAAGAATTGGCATTTTTTGATGAACAAATTAAACGAATTCAAGAAAAGAAAGCAGGTGATTCATAGTGAATAATATAGGGAAAGAACTTGGACAAAAAATGACCAACAAATCAAGAATGGAAAAATTCCAAAAATTAAGACAAATTACCTTTGAGGATGCTGACGTTAAAGCATTTATTGACAAACATCGAGATGTTTTGACTGAAGATGATGTTGAAAAAAGTTTATCCAAATTGTTTGAGTTTATTCAAGAAAAACGCAAGTTCCAGTTAAATGATCCGACCATGTTTGCTCCTGGCTATGAACCACAGTTATTTTTAAATTTTCACTATATCGATGTAACGTATGTTCCAACAAAAGATTTACTAGAGCAAAAACGTCAACAAGAGATTAAAAATCGCGTGAAAGCTGTGGACATGCCAAAAGATATTCAAGAAGCAACTCTTAGTGGCTTTGAGATGACGACTGAACGTAAAGAAGCATTGCAACTGGCCTTAAAATTTATTAATGATTACGAAGATAATCCTAAAGCTTTTCATCAAGGGCTTTATTTACAAGGGGCCTTTGGCGTTGGTAAAACGTATTTGTTAGGGGCAATTGCTAATACATTAGCAGAAAAAGGATATCGTACCACATTAATCCATTTTCCAACTTTTGCGGTTGAAATGAAAAATTCAATTAAGACAGATAATGTATTTGATAAATTAGATACTATTAAAAAATCCCCAATTCTAATGATTGATGACATTGGGGCAGATGCTATGAGTAGTTGGGTTCGAGATGATATTCTTGGTGTCATTTTACAATATCGCATGCAAGAACAATTACCAACATTTTTTTCTTCTAATTTTGATAGGCAACAATTAGAACATGAACATTTACGTGTCACACAACGTGGAGAAGACGAACCAATGAAAGCCAAAAGAATTATGGAAAGAATACGTTACCTCACAAAAGAAGTAAATATGATTGGTCAAAACCGACGAAATTATTAAAAAAAGAATGAAACAAAAGATAACACCTGAATCTCAGATTTCTCGTAAGAAACTCATTGACAAAGGGAAACGAGACTAGTATAATTACTTTTGTTGCTTAAGGAGTGAAAATGATGAAGTGGTCTTTAGCGGAGTTAAATAAGTTTAGAGGAACGCAAGTCACCTTTAATGAAGAGGTAGACGTTTCGGACTCTTTACTAAATCGTGAACCATCTATATTAAAGATAACCCCTGTCAAAGTTGACGGATTTATTGATGTCGATCCAACAAGTTATGTGGCACATTTTACAATGGATACCGTTGTAACTTTACCATCAACACGTTCCTTAGAACCAGTTGATGTGCCTTTAAATTTAGTGATTGACGAAGTTTACATGACAGAGCAGCAGTTAGCCAATCTTTCTGATGTATCAGAGGAAGAGAAAAGTCTAATTATGCCTTTAGAAAAAGATTTAATTGACTTAAAAGAAGCAATCGAAGATTTTATTCTTCTAAACTTACCTTTACAGGTGCTAACCGAAGAAGAACAACATGCGACAGAATTGCCTAAAGGAGATTTTTGGCATGTCGTATCTGAGTCAGATTATATTGAACCAACTATAACTGATTCAGAACCAACAATTGATCCTCGTCTTGCGAAGTTATCGGAATTATTTAAAGAAGATACGGAGTAAGATTGGAATATATGTGTAATCTAATTGCACGTCTTATCGTTTAAGGAGGTGTATATCAATGGCAGTACCAGCTAGAAAAACGTCAAAAGCTAAAAAAGCTAGACGTCGTACTCATTACAAATTATCAGTACCAGGTTTAACAGCTTGTAGTAACTGTGGTGAAATGAGAAAAAGCCATCACGTATGTCCATCATGCGGTCATTACGATGGAAAAGACGTTATGACTAAAGAAGCATAAAACATTTTTAGAAATGTTAAAAAAACCGTAGACTAACCATGGAAGTCTACGGTTTTTTGTTATGATGGATTAGTTTACATAATATTATTATATTAATTTTTGTACAACTGTTTTTAAACTAGGCAAAACAGTGTTCTCAAACCACGGATTTTTTTTCATCCAAATTTGATTGCGTGGTGAAGGATGGATTAATGGAAAATAAGGTGGATAATACCTATCATAATTTGACACAATATCCGTTAAACGAATCGATGTTTTTAACTGTAGATAATGGTGTGTAGCATAAGAACCAACTAAAATAATTAGTTGGAGTTTTGGCATAGCTTCAATTAAACGAGGGTGCCACTTTTTTGCAAATTCTTTACGCGGTGGTAAATCGCCTGACTTTCCTTTGCCAGGAAAGTAGAAATCCATTGGTAGGATAGCTAACTTGTTAGATGTGTAAAATTCTTTACGGGACATGCCAATCCAATTACGTAGGCGATCCCCGCTGGCATCATTCCAATAGAGTCTCGACTGTTCTGCTTTTTTTCCAGGTGCTTGTCCAATAATTAAAACTGTTGCTTCAGGTCCAGCAAAATAAAGTGGATCAATCCCTTTACTCGTAAATGAGTGATTCATTGGATCTTGTTTAATTTCTTTGAATATAGTTGTAAAAATATCATTCATATTCTTAATACCTCGATTCTAATCAGTTGTATAAGTTAGGTTTAACCACCTGTTTTGCAGCTCCATTTGATTTTTAAACTCGTTATAACGTCGTCCCACGGCCCAATTAACTTTATTATTACTTTTATCAAATAATAGATAAAGTTGATGCTCACATGTATTACGTAATAATTGTGGTGTAATGATTGTCGTTAAATTAAACCGTTCTGAATATTTTTTTAACATTAATCTCACTGTTTTTTGATGCATTTTCCCTTGATGTAGTGATTCGAACAATAGATTCGAGTCACCCAATTCTATATGAGTACGTAATTTTAAATAGTCTCTAAGATATTCTTGGCTTTCTAATGGTAGAATAATTTGTTGCTCACGAGTGGGGTTTCGTTCGACAAATACTTGGTGTCGTGTTAAATCAATATCTTCTAAGGTTAAGTTAAGACACTCTTCTACCTTTAATCCTGAATATAACATTAAAACAATAAGTGCCAAATCTCTCTGCTTCGTCTTTTCAGCGTATTGCTGCGCTTGCCAATTGGTTACCGCCCGCGCTTGGCTAACTCCCTGTAGTAAAGTTTGAATCGTTTCTGGCATTAGGTAGGTCTTAGCAGGACGAGTATCGTCATACAAAGCTAAGTCTGGATAGACAACGAAGCTAGAGTAATTGTTTTCCTCAATAAATTTAGTCCAACGTAGCATCGTTGCGATTTTACGATTGACTCCAGTCGTGGAATTAGTAAATGTTTGATTGAGTTGATTGCCAGTTGGGGAAACGAAACTTAAACGATAGGACTTAATATATTGAAAAAAAT
Organism: Vagococcus penaei; assembly: GCF_001998885.1. Lineage (NCBI taxonomy): Bacteria > Bacillati > Bacillota > Bacilli > Lactobacillales > Enterococcaceae > Vagococcus > Vagococcus penaei. Next base: position 138,333 of record NZ_CP019609.1, on the reverse strand, counting down.
CGGTATAATGGACAAAAGATAAATGGCACATTCGATCATCAGATACTACTGTTGTTTTATCTGTCATTTTTGTAAATTCAAGTAGCAAAGATAAATCTTTTGTATACTCATAAGCTGTGGCAGTTGACCGATGTTGTAAAACATCTTCAATAAATAAGCGCATAGTTGGAGTAAAATTTAATAAGCGTTCATCTAATTTCATTCGTAAAAATTTTTCTTCCGTCATTTTCATGAGTTTTCCTCCAGGGCTTTCGGACCTAATATAAGTGGTCATTAATAGTCTTCATGACGATTATAACAAACACTTGTTCTTGTTCCTACTATTTTGATATAATAGTTAAAAAGGGTGGCATACACTATATGAGAACGTACGAAACAAAAGAAGAGTTGATATCAGCAATTACCATCTCGTTTCAGAAATACATAAACGAGTTTGAAGTGATTCCTGACATCGATAAAAATAAATGTTTAGGAACTGAATTAAAAACACCTTATGAGCATTTAGCCTATCAATTAGGTTGGACAAGCTTGTTGCTTGATTGGGAAGCCCTTAAAAGCCGTGGTGAGGTTGTTTTAACGCCGTTGGATTGAGTTGTTATCAGAGATGGAGTTATTTATTCCAAAGCAACGAGACTGGGCATCAACAACGGCAATGTGGTCGGTGGCAAAATGGATTCATATTAATACAGTAGCGCCATTTACTAATTTCCGTCCTAAAATCTGTAAATGGAAAAAACTATATCTGCAAGAAAAGGAGACACCAATACATGAAAATTAGACCGGTCACTCAATTAACAAATACACATTGGCAATTATTATTAGAAGCAGACCCTTCAGAAATGAAAATCAAGAATTATTTATCTGATAGTCTAATCTATGAGTGCTTAGATAAGGAAATATGTGTTGGGCTAATTGTTGGTCTCCTAAAACAGAATAATGGATTAGAAATTATGAACCTATCTGTGAGTCCAAGGTTTGAAAACCAAGGGATTGCGACACGATTGATAGAAACATTAGAAAAATTTGCAATTGACTATGATGTTTCGGAACTATATATTGCTACAGGAACGACTAGCTTGAAGCAACTTTATCTCTATCAAAAATGTGGCTTCCGCTTTGACCGTATTGATACCAATTTTTTTGTTGATAATTATCCTGATAAGATTATAGAAAATAAATTAATTTTAAAAGACCGGATTTTATTGAAAAAGACTCTCCATGTGTCCAGAGATTAAATTTCTTTATTTTGATTTAACTTTATAATTGTTAATGGTAGGACTAGTAATAAATAACCTAAAGTTAAGTAAAGTACGAGTTGCAAAGCAATATCAGTTATGTTAAATAAATGAATGATACTAAATGGAATAATAATAGCTATAGTAAAACATAAGAATAATTGAATAAAGTATTTAAGTTTCATCTAATCAGCTCCTTTTAATAGTTATTATACACCTTTATGTATTTTAAAAAACTAAAAAACTATTTTATAACTATATTAATGAAAATAATGAGGTGAAATTGATGATAAAAGCAATTGAAAGTAAGTTAGTATTTTGTAAAGAATATGGTCAAACTCTACCAGGAGCAACAGTGACTTACCGCCCAGACTGGGGAACAGTTTATTTTAGTGTTAATCAAAAACAATTTGGCTTAATGACGCCTGAGTCAACTCCAGCAAGTTTTATTACACTGAAAAATGATCCAGACAAAAACGTGTTGCTGCGTGAGATGTTTCCAGAAGTTATTACACCTGGCTACTACACGAATAAAAAACATTGGAATTCTATCTTATTGAGCGATGATGAAGTAACCAACCAGTTATTACAGCAATTAATTAAAGAGTCCTATGATTTAGTCTTTAAAAAATTGACGAAAAAAGACCAACAGATAATCTTAGCACACGTTGACTAGATAAAATTGTCTTATCTGTCATGTGAAATAAAAAAGAGTAATATTCTCAATTGAGAATCTTACTCTTTTTCATCAATCCATAAATCGTTCATGGCACTACGCTGTGCTTCATCAACTATATGAGTGTAAATTGCTGTTGCACTTGTCCCACGTTGGCCAAGTTGATGGGAAACTGTTAAGAGGCTATTGGTTTTCTTGTAAAGTTGAGTCCCAACTGTGTGTCTTAATTTATGTGGTGTAATCCGGACATTAAAATGCTCCGAGTACTTTGCGACCATCTTTTCAACTGTGGATGTGCTAATACGTTGGGCATGATTTTTATAAGTCGTTAAAAATAGTGCTTTCTCTGTTTTATCTGGTTTATAAAGTGACTCACGTGTATTAACGTATTGAATGATATAATCCATAAAAAGAGATGAGATAAGCGTGATGTCTTTAAATCCGCCTTTTCGAATGATTGTTGCTTCCATATTGGGAATATCTAAATCAGAGACTTGCATGTTCACTAGCTCCGATAAGCGCATGCCAGTTCCTAGGAATAACGCATTAATCGCTAAATCACGGACTTTATTTCGTTGGAACGCAGCTTTAGCTTGATGACTAGTCAATTTATTCTCATACTCATTTTCAATAAATAAAAGATAGTTCATTGCCTCATCATCGAGTAATAACTTTTTTTCTAGTGAACGGGATCGTTCTTTAAGCGTTTTACCCGTCTTTACACTTTCAATTTTTTGCATCACGTTTTGCGCTAAATAGGTTGTGTGATTATCCGTTTCGGTTTTTGTTGATAGATAATTAAATAGGGACCTTAGAGCGGTAATGGAGCGTTGAATCGTTACAAAAGAACGATTACGGCCATCTTGAACAGAACCAGTTTTAGGTGAGTGCATTAAAAAACCTTTATATAATTCAACATCTTCCTTTGTTAAACTATTTAAATCATCAATACTCACATTGTTTGATGAGATAAAACCTTCTTCGTAAAGCCAATCAAAAAAGCGACGGAATTCTTTAGCATACTCATAGAGTGTCACCGTTGAGTAGGGGACAACACTCTTTGATTGAATATATGGATAGGCTACACTTGACTAGACAGAAAAAATAAGGTGTGATGAGAATAAGAAAACACACTGGAGGAAATGTCATGTTAGAACGTAAACCAAGAAGAACTTTTACCAAAGAATTTAAACAACAAATGGTAGATCTTTACCAATCAGGAAAACCTAGAATAGATATTATTCGTGACTATGAGTTAACTCCTTCAACTTTTGATAGGTGGGTAAAACAAGGAACAACCACAGGTTCATTCAAAGAAAAAGATAATTTAACACCTGAACAAAAGGAATTAATCAAACTCAGAAAAGAACTTAAAATGCTTGAAATGGAAAATGATATTTTAAAGCAAGCGGCGCTGATATTCGGACGAAAAGGCAAGTAATTAAAGCCAACAAACATAAATATTCTATATCAGCGATGTGCCGAGTCCTTAAAATATCAAGACAAACTTACTATTATCAGGAAAAGAAGCCATTACTAGAAAGTGAACTAGAAGAAATTGTGGAAATGATTTTTCGCCAAAATAAAAAAGCTTATGGCGCTCGTAAAATAAAAAAAGCACTTAGTTTAGAAGGCATCATTCTCAGTAGAAGAAAAATTAGAAGGATTATGCGACACAGAAACCTCGTTTCTGTGTATACGAAAGCTTATTTTAAGGTGGTATCTTCTAATGTGAATGAGTCTAAAATAACCAATCAATTAAAACGTCATTTTAACTCCGTTATGCCATTAGAAAAAGTTGTCACCGATTTAACTTATGTCAAGGTTGGCAATCGTTGGCACTATGTCTGTTTAATTCTTGATTTATTTAATCGAGAAATCATTGGATTTAGTTGTGGGGCATCAAAAGATGCCGAATTAGTTAAACAGGCATTTTATACGATTCCGTACGCCTTAACAAACATTCAGTTGTTTCATACTGATAGAGGAAAAGAATTTGATAACCAAGTGATTGATACCATACTAAATACATTTAATATCAAGCGATCGTTGAGTAGAAAAGGAAATCCCTGGGATAATGCCGTCGCCGAGTCAACTTATAAATCCTTTAAAGCAGAGTTCGTTTATCCCAATCAGTTTGAGACACTAAAAGAATTATCTGTGGCTCTTTATGACTATGTTCATTGGTGGAATCATTTCAGAATACACGGAGCATTGAATTATGTCACTCCGCTTAGTATCAGAGCTCAGAGATTAGCGATAGCTTCCCTTGAGGATGAGTCAAACTGTGATACGTGTGAGATAGCGGGTTGATTTTTATAAGTCAACACACCGCGAAAGAGTCACAGTTTGAGAGGCTCATGGTCAAGGGTAATCGGATAACAGTACCAATGTTTTGACACCTTATAATATTTGTCAAAAAAAGTGTTGCCATTCCAATATTCGTGGACAAACCATGGGAGTGTCGTTAGTTCCACTTGTAATCTTTCTAAAATTTTATCATTTCGCATAGTAACATCCTTTCATAAAAGATAACGGGAACGTCAGTTCTTCTTGTATTATAGTATAGAACCGCAATTCTGTAAATCTTAGAACGAACTAATGATAATTTATTTAAAATAACTTTTTTATTTGTTATAATTATAAAAAAGAGGTGATGTACGATGGTATTCAAACAATTGATGAAAAGTAAAAAAGAGCGTATTTTGTTAATGATTATATTTTTCATTGGTTTACTGGGCATTTACTGGATGACAAATAGTATAGGCTCCTTATTTTCTTACCTCATTTTATTAGTAAGTGTGGTTATCTATAGAGAGAATCAAATGAAAAACTTAGCAAAAATGTGGCGATTATCTGATCAATTAGGACTATCAGTAGATGAACTTAGTCAACTATCTGGTATTGGTCGATTAGATTTAATAGCTTCTAAACCGATAAGTCGTGATAGATATTGCCCACCAATTCGATTAGTCAAACAAACTATTCAAAAATTGGAACAACTGACTTAGAACAAATAAAAGTAGACAAGACAACATTTATAGAGTTGTCTTGTCTACTTTTATAGCTTGCCAGATAACATCAAACCGATTTGCGCAATAATTGAACTTCCAAGATAAGTTCCAATAAAAACAAAAATGGCAACAATACCAATTTTCCAAGATGCTTTTGATAAATCGGCTAGACTATTAGCCACTGAAATACCAGCGAATGCTAAGATAGGGGTTGTAATAGAGAGAAAGTCAACGGCCCCAATTCTGACAACAAAAAAATCAGAGGCTAGACAAAAAACTAGTGACACAATGGATACCCAACCTAATATGGGAAAATCAGCTAAGATAGGTAAGTTGTATTTTTTAAAAATCATTGATACTAAAATACCTAACATAGCAAAACTCCATAAAATAATTAGACCGACCAAAGTATCCGTTGTAATTGGTGTTGATTCTGGATTTTTTATTAATTTTATCCATTGCGTAAATAAAATTAATAATACACTTAACCCCAAAACAGCACCTTTTTGAGTATATTGTTTAATTGTCATTAGATGACCTCCTTTTGACGTGTTTTAGTAAGTAGTGCATACATTTTTCTTTGTAATGGCACAGCAACAAAGACCATTGTATATGTTCCTAAGAAACTCGTTAACAACTGACTAGCTGCAGCGTAAGATAAAATTGTTGTTTCTTTGTCTGGCATTATAGCCACTAGTGAAGAAGACGCAGCGGTCATCATACTCGCAGAACCAACACCTGAACTCATAGCTAATGCACGATAATCAAAACCAAATGATAATAAAATTGGTGCAAAAAAACTAAAGAAAATTGAACCGAAAATTGTTCCGATTAAATAGAGAGTCAGTACGCCACGACCTTCTGGTGAATTTAGCGTATATTTTTCTGAAATATACGCTAGTTCACCTTCACGTCCTAAACCTAACGTAGCACCAATCGCTTCTCGTTTTAACCCAAGTAAAATAGCGACTGGTAGTCCGAATAATACTGTTCCAACATTACCAATTTCTTGGAAAAGAAAGACCCAACCAACTTTTAAAATATTACGAATTTCAGGTGCAACATCTGCACCATAACGTGCCATTAAAGGTAACATAATAAATAATAAATTTTTACCAGCAAATTCAATCGTTTCTTTTGTATAGATTTTTTTCAATAAACCTTTTCGGATAGCGGGGATGCCCAAAATCATGGTTATCACCACAGCAAATACTAGGGGCAAAATACCAATCGTTGTTTTGCCTACTTGGAAAAAGCGAATACCAATTAATTCTGCAATAACGATAATAACTAAAACATAACCAACCATAATCAACCAATTTTTTTTCATTATTTTCTCCTCTAATTTTATATTGACTCAATTAACGCTTTATATTCATGATAAGTTTTTTTATACAACATTTCTTTGGATAGGTTTCCATTTAGATGATTAAACAAATTGAGTAAGTAATTTGGGAAAGTATCTAAAACAAAATCCTCATCAACTAATTGGAAATCATCTCCATGAATCGTGCCAGCAAAACCACCATAACTGATTTGTGCACAGGGTATCATAAATGCTAAGTCACCAATATCACCAGCCGCAGCAATACTACCGCGATCATCAATTAATCGAGTAATAGCTGGTGTTTGTTCATAGACAGTTCTTGCTAGATCATTCAGTAAGTCATTTTGTACAAATGGCAAGTAACCCATCTGTGTAGTAATATCGACTTGACCCTCTAACGCATATGCACTTCCTTGAGCTATTTTATCTAATTTTTCTGCAACATGTGTCATATAGTCAATCGATTGACACCTTAGATCCGTACCAATTGTCACTTCATTAGGAATGACATTAGTTGACATATCACTTTTCATAATAATTGGATTAATACGAATCGATTGGGTGTCATTAAATTGCTGCCGGCTTAAGCCAATACCAGTATTAAATAAAGTAGACATGCTATAAGCATTGACACCATTAAAAGGATCAAATCCCGCATGTGTTGCTTTACCCTTAAATGTATAGTATTTATAGAGAAAGCCAGCAAGATTACAATTTAATTCAATCGTCGGTTCAGAAAATTTTTCTCCAATCGAGTGGACACAGTAGGCTGCATCAATATTGTCAAAAATACCTAACCGCATAGCTTCTGGTTTTCCACCAAAATGGACAATTTTTCCTTCATCGACTAACTGTTGTCGATAATCTAAATCTAGATATTCCTCGGCTGGAACAAAAATAAAATGAAGAGTGTAGTCCCACTTTTTGTAGTCCTCATTCATGATAAGTTTTTGATACAGTGCCATTGCAATGGCTACTTGCGTATAATGTCCACAGTTTTGAGCCGCACCTGTTTCTTTATCTGAATTAAAATGACTAGGTGCATAGACAGAATCAAGTTCAGCGATAAATGCTATGTTTAACTCTTTTCCAGGATTCAAACATGTTTTAATCCCTGTTTCTGAGAACCTTTCAATTTGGCATGTTGGATTCAGTACCTTAAGCTCATCAATTACTTTTTTAGATGTTCTAAATTCTTTGAATCCTAATTCCGGATGATCAAATAAATCTTGCGTAAATTTCTTTAAATGAGTCAAATAAACCATTTTAGCTCTCCTTTTGATTAACTTAGTTCGTTTTTAGGCGTTTTTAATGTGTTAGAACACTTAAAACAAACAACAATGGTATATTATCACAATAAATAGAATCGATAAAGCTATTTTTAAAATATTTTATTTTAAATAACCGAACATTAAAAAAAGACCGAATTTAATCGATCCCTTTTTTAGTTGCCTCAAATGTTATTGTTTGGTTACTATCTACTGGCGGTACAAGGTAGTCGTAATCAGCACTAATTGTAATTGATTCGAAACCGACTTTTTCAAGAATTAAGCGTAATTCAGTTAGACCATACCAACGCAACAACAGTCGTTGAAGCTCAGTCGATATTAGAACACCATCTTGCCATTCCTCATATCTAACATGGGTTAATACATGTTGTGCTAGCCAATCAATCTCAATGACTTTACGTTCTAACGTGATACCTTTATGCGATGAGAGTCTATAGGTTGATGTCTCCGTTTCACCAGCTTCAGGATAGAATGGAAGGTCTAAATCAATAATCAATCGTCCTCCTGGGGATAAATGTTGATAACAGTTAATCAATGCTTGACTAGCTAATTCTTCCGTTTCAATCAAACAAAAGGTAGCAGTGGGCATAATAATCGCATCATAACGTGTTAGAAGTTCAAAAGTAGCTAAATCACCTTGATAAATAGCAGTTTGCAATTGGTACTTAGCTAAATTATTTTGACAGATTGTTAACATATCATGTGATTGATCGATCCCTTCAATTTGATAGCCTTCTTGTAAAAGTGGAATAAGCATTCTTCCAGTCCCAACACCTGCTTCTAAGATTTTCCCCTTAATTCCTTGTAATCGTTCACAGTAATAATCGATATCACCGTTTAACATGTTGCCAACAGGTTTTGTTAGTTCGTAAACTTGTGCCGCTAAGGGACCATAATTTTTATACATAAAATAACCTTCTCTCAAATTAGCTTCTGTTTCATTATAGATGACTTAAGAAAGAGAATACAGTGAATAGCTTAATAATCTATTTATAAGATTAATAGGTATAGATTATCGTTATTACGAATGACATTTGATATAATTAAGAATAGAAATAAGATTAACACAGAAGAATGGTAGTGTTGTGTGTCGTTTGGAGGGCTATTTTCGTTAGCTATTCAATGATACAAGACTAATTATTGCGGGAATACAAATAATTTTGATGAGTACGAGCTGAAGAAAAAAATAGTCATTATTAGTAATAGTATTTGTAACATAATCTTTAGCACATTAATTAATCAAAAATGAGAAGGAGAAAGAAAATGAAACTAGATATGGTAGGTATTATTGTTAAAGACATGGAAAAAGCCATTCAGTTCTATGAATTACTAGGATTTACTCCGATTGGTGATCAATCTCAGGCATATGTGGAACTGACTAATCAAGGGGTTAGAATTTCTTTAAATACGCGTGAGATGATTACTAGTCTTTATGGTTTTGAACCTGACAATAAGGGAGAAAAAATTGAATTAGCTTTCTTATGTGACACACCTGATGAGGTAGATGATATTGCTGCAAAAATGTCATCAGCTGGATATACTATTTTTAAAACACCATGGAATGCATTCTGGGGACAACGATATGCTATTATTGAAGACCCTGACGGTAATTTATTGAGTATTTTTGCTGAAAATGACTAATCTTATAAAAAAGAAGAACTCGTAAATCGGCTTCTTCTTTTTTATTTTGACTAACTTTCAGTGGGTAGATAGGAATTCAAAGAACGACATATTATGATATACTAAAGTGATAAAGATGATGAAACATGGGAGAGATAATATGAGCGTTATTTTTTACGGCTGTATATCGTTAGATGGTTACTTAGCTGACAAAAATCATGGTTTAGGATGGTTACACAGCATTGGTTCTGAAACAGAAACCAGTTACAATGATTTTTATAAAGATATCGATATTGTTATTATGGGACGCAAAACATTTTCTGAAATAGAGCATTTAGCTGAACTTGATTCCATTTATGACCATACTGAAAATTTTGTTTTTTCTCATAGAGATGATATAGAGTCCAAAATGTTTCATGTCGTTTCAGGTGATATAGTTACATTTGTTAAAAGCTTATCTATTGAAAAAAATATTTGGATTGTTGGTGGAAATACTATTTTAGGCCCTCTTTTAGATGCTGGCTTAGTAGATAAAATGTACGTTCAAATTGCACCTGTACTGCTAGGTGAGGGGATTCCGTTGTTTACGCAAGGAGAGGGAGTTAAACAATGGAATCTTGTAGAAACCAATCGATATGGTCAGTTTTCAGAGTTGGTATTGGAAAAATAAATTTTTTGAACTAATAATTAATAAATTGAGTAGGTTCATAATATATAAAAATCAGATTCTGTTGCAAAATTTTTAAAATCTATCTCTGCTGATCGTGACATTAATATTTGTCACACAACTATTTACTGTTAGACATTTGAGTGCTATCAAATTATTTATTACGTGTAGAAAAAAGAATCTTTCTGATAGAAATTCTTGGTGACTAGAAAATTGTGATAGTCAATCTGCTTACTCTTTCTTTAAACGGTTAACTAAATAGTTTGGAGAACTGTGAACCATTGTAACGGACAACGTTAAATTATTAAACTTTACCTTTAATTGACTTAAATCAGAAGATTTATTTACCAAAACAGAACATCGGACGAGTAAATATTTGAATAACATTAAGGTATTATATCGGGTAAGTTGAAATCGAGTAAAGCCAGTGGTGAATATTTTTTAGAAAAAAATGATTTAGTTCTTATCATAGAAAAATAATTAGAATTATTAAGTACAAACAATGTCTAATTGAAGTAGTATTCAAATTAAATACTCGAAGATGTTCTAAACAATAAGATTTCTTTCTATATGTAAGATTAAATAGTAATACTTAATCTTACATATAGATTTTGGAAGGGGTTAGACACATAAAATGACGGTTATTTAGGAGCAGTAGGTATTTAAAAAAAGGGAGACTCCGAAGTTAGTGACCTTTATCTATGGAATAAGATAGAGGAGATTGATTTTTTTAGATGATACCAAGACATAAAAACCTTATCAATTAAATTTTGACTAGGAAAGGATAATTTTAGTCGTAACAAGGGAATTAAAAATATAAATTAATCTAAAAAACGAATATTAATGTGTTAAATTATATAAAAGTTCACCTTTCCTGAAAGATAATACTTTCAGGAAAGGTAGATAAATTATTTTTTACTGTTGCTGTACCTTTAAGATAGGAATATTCAAACATTAGTAAGCACTTAACATTAGTCAATTACTACACTAAATAATCAGAATTAAGGTTTAATTGATTATTGATTATAAGAATTTTAGCTAGATTTGATTTATAGATATTTGATTAAGTATTTTTTTCAAATTGACGTTTTAAGTCACTTAAATCTATGTATATTGGCTAAAATCATAATTATTATGTCTTAAATTTATTTGTTATTGAAGTAATTATACCTAAATTAGAACATTTTTTTAAGCTGATCATTCAAAAACTTTTTAACACTAGTTTATAATAAAATTATTGTTAAATCCTTAATTAAAAAACTAACTCAAATAAATTGACAGAATGAAAAAAATTTAACGAGTCTTATATTTGTGCTGTAAATCATAATTTACGTGAGCTAACTTTGTCTAAGGTACTCTTTTATTTAACTTTCTATAATATATATTATGTAAACCAAAGGAAAATTAAATTAAATATGAACTACCCTGCTACTAATATTACTATTTATTTAGTTAATATTAGCTGTACTAAAATTTTTATATTTATATAAAATCGAGTTAATCTGATTATTGACTCTCTTAACGCATGCTAAACTATGTTTTGTTATATCTAGTATATAATAAAACATAGTTTAGCAAATTTATTAAAATAAGACATTAAAATTATTTACTTAAACTTTACTATTTTTAAGACTTTCTTACTTATTATAATATTTTATCTATTATGACAATTCTATAATTAGCTTTTTTATAGAATTGTCATAATAAATAATTTTCGTACAATAAATGGTTAAACTACTCTACCAGCAAAAATAATGTCATGGAACTATATTTATTCATTCTGTTTTATGATAATCTTAAGGGTAACATAAAACACGAGGAGTTGGATTTGTTGAGTGAATTGGCAACACTTTTCTGTACAAAAATTATAAGGTCTTTATTTTCTTTTGATAGTTATATTATGTCCCGCTAAATAGCCTGTTTCAACTCCCAATCTAAACGGTAATTAATCGGAGATTGATACCCAAGCTTGCCATGTTTTCTAAACTTGTTCCACCAATTGACATAATCCATTAACTCATATTGCAGTTCGAACAATGATTCAAAAGATTGTTGATAAATAAACTCAATCTTAAATGCTCGATAAGTTGCTTCTGCCACGGCGTTATCATAGGGACAACCAGGGCGTGATAAAGAACGCTGTATCTGAAACGCAGCTAATAATTCATCAATACTTTGATTATCAAATTCTTTTCCTCGGTCTGTATGAAAAATTTCAACATCATCTAATGGCTGTTCAATCGTTCCGATTGCCTGTAACACAAGGTCCACAGATTTGTTAGGACCACTAGAATAGCCAACTATTTCTCGATTGAATAAATCAAGAATAAAGCAGACATAATGCCACTTTTGACCTACTTTAACATAGGTTAAATCTGTCACTAAAGCTTCCATAGGTTGCATTCTATCAAATTGACGTGATAAAACATTAGCGATTTTCTGTTCATTTTTACTCGTTGCCTGTGGCTTAAATTTCAGTGTTGTGTAGCTTGAAATGAAATTGAACTTATTCATGATTCGTCGTATCCTTCTTCTTGAAACAATTAATTCTTGATCGTTTAAATCATCTTTAATTCTTCTTGCTCCGTAGGAGTTACGGCTATTTGTGAAGGACTCAATGACTGCTTTTTCAACAATAGCTTCTGATTTTTTTCTTTTAACTTCATAGTAATAAGCCCCACGAGAAATTTCTAATTTTCGACACATCGCTGATACACTGTACTTCTTTTTATTTTTTCTAACAACTTCTACTTTCGTCCGAATATCAGCGCTGCTTGCTTTAAAATATCATTCTCCATCATCAATTCTTTATTTAGTTTACGTAATTCACGCAACTCTTTTTCTTCTGGCGTCAAATTATCTTTCTCTTTGAATGATCCTGACTGATTGTACTGTTTGACCCATTTGTCAAAAGTTGATGGCGTTAGATCATATTCTCTTAAAATATCTTTTCTAGGTTTTCCTGATTTATGGAGTTCCACCATTTGTTTCTTAAATGATTCTTTAAAGGTCCGTCTCGGTTTTCTGTTAGTTGTCATGAGATAAGCTCCTAATCTGTTTTTTATTAAGTATAGACACCTTATCTTTTTTGTTCAACTAAGTGTAACCTATTCAATATTTAAAAGGAATACTTTGAACGTATAGCAATCCTTTTAAGTTATGTTAGTAGTTCATTATTTAATACATTCAAAAAAAACCACTTGCTAATTATTTAGTCTGTACACTAAATCGTGTTGATAGATTAAATTCTATCAACACGATTTCAGACTGTAGACAAAGTATCAAAAATGGCTCTATAATTTAAAGGACTGATGAATCAAAATCTGATTCACCAGTCCTTTTTAGTTTATTTTATTTAAAAACATGTCGTCTATCTAGTAAAATTTAAGCACCACACAAAAATGTTAGGTAGAAAGTACGACATGTTATGAACAATCATATCAAAAAAATGCTGAGAATTACAGATGCAGATTTAGATTTAACTAATACTGAGGAAACTAAAATTAAAGGGAAAAATACTTTGGTTATCGAAGGAGCTTATTCTCCTATGCCTTCGGCTTGTAAAAACTGTGGCTCATCTGTTATTGATGGAGAAGGAAAAATTATTATTGTCAGAAACGGAAAAAAGGAAGTCACTATTCGCCTTGATTCTTATCAAAACCTACCTGCTATTCTAAAGCTCAAGAAACAAAGATTTTATTGTAAAAATTGCTGTCATAATTGGACTGCACAATGCTCAATTGTTGAAAAGAACTGTCATATTAGTAAGTTTGTCACCTTAAAAATCTTAGAGCTTTTAACTGAGAAAATCTCTATGACACTTATCGCTAAGCTATGCCAAGTCTCATTAACTACTGTTTTAAGAGTTCTTAAGTCCGTTGAATCTCAACTACCTCATCAACTTAAACCACGTAGTTTCCCTGAAGTTTTAATGGTAGACGAATTTAGGTCTCACGCTAGCTACGAAGATAAAATGAGCTTTATCTGTGCCGATGGCAAAACAGGAGAATTAGTTGATATATTACCAAGCCGGAAATTAAACAATGGATAGGCTACACTTGACTAGACAGAAAAAATAAGGTGTGATGAGAATAAGAAAACACACTGGAGGAAATGTCATGTTAGAACGTAAACCAAGAAGAACTTTTACCAAAGAATTTAAACAACAAATGGTAGATCTTTACCAATCAGGAAAACCTAGAATAGATATTATTCGTGACTATGAGTTAACTCCTTCAACTTTTGATAGGTGGGTAAAACAAGGAACAACCACAGGTTCATTCAAAGAAAAAGATAATTTAACACCTGAACAAAAGGAATTAATCAAACTCAGAAAAGAACTTAAAATGCTTGAAATGGAAAATGATATTTTAAAGCAAGCGGCGCTGATATTCGGACGAAAAGGCAAGTAATTAAAGCCAACAAACATAAATATTCTATATCAGCGATGTGCCGAGTCCTTAAAATATCAAGACAAACTTACTATTATCAGGAAAAGAAGCCATTACTAGAAAGTGAACTAGAAGAAATTGTGGAAATGATTTTTCGCCAAAATAAAAAAGCTTATGGCGCTCGTAAAATAAAAAAAGCACTTAGTTTAGAAGGCATCATTCTCAGTAGAAGAAAAATTAGAAGGATTATGCGACACAGAAACCTCGTTTCTGTGTATACGAAAGCTTATTTTAAGGTGGTATCTTCTAATGTGAATGAGTCTAAAATAACCAATCAATTAAAACGTCATTTTAACTCCGTTATGCCATTAGAAAAAGTTGTCACCGATTTAACTTATGTCAAGGTTGGCAATCGTTGGCACTATGTCTGTTTAATTCTTGATTTATTTAATCGAGAAATCATTGGATTTAGTTGTGGGGCATCAAAAGATGCCGAATTAGTTAAACAGGCATTTTATACGATTCCGTACGCCTTAACAAACATTCAGTTGTTTCATACTGATAGAGGAAAAGAATTTGATAATCAAGTGATTGATACCATACTAAATACATTTAATATCAAGCGATCGTTGAGTAGAAAAGGAAATCCCTGGGATAATGCCGTCGCCGAGTCAACTTATAAATCCTTTAAAGCAGAGTTCGTTTATCCCAATCAGTTTGAGACACTAAAAGAATTATCTATGGCTCTTTATGACTATGTTCATTGGTGGAATCATTTCAGAATACACGGAGCATTGAATTATGTCACTCCGCTTAGTATCAGAGCTCAGAGATTAGCGATAGCTTCCCTTGAGGATGAGTCAAACTGTGATACGTGTGAGATAGCGGGTTGATTTTTATAAGTCAACACACCGCGAAAGAGTCACAGTTTGAGAGGCTCATGGTCAAGGGTAATCGGATAACAGTACCAATGTTTTGACACCTTATAATATTTGTCAAAAAAAGTGTTGCCATTCCACAAACTTACAACTTATTTTAATCGTTCTCCGTTGGAGGAACGAGAAAAGGTAAAATTCTTAGTAACTGATATGAATGCTGCTTACTTTCAATTGACTAAAAGAGTCTTTCCGAATGCTAGTCTAATTATTGATCGGTTCCATGTTGTAAAACACCTAAACACCGCTTTTAATGAGTTTAGAGTACGAGAAATGAAGCTCTTGAATGTCGCTAAGAAAAAATCAGAGGCCAATAAACTAAAATCAAATTGGAAATTCCTTTTAAAAAATCAATTGACTGTTTCTATTTCTGAATTCAAAACCTGGAAAAGTTTCCCTTCTCCAAAGTATCCACTTTTAACGGAATCAATGATGATTGATCGACTACTCTCATTCTCTTTGAATCTAAAAAAAGCCTATGATAGTTTCCAATTATTAACGTATCACTTTAGAAATAAAGACGCTCATTCATTTTTTGAACTTTTGAAAAACTTATCTACTGGCTTAGATACACTATTTAAAGATAAATTAGAGAACTTACTGGTGTATGAAGATGGTATTCGTAATGCTCTTCTTTATGATTTTTCCAATGGAAAAATTGAAGCTAAGAATACCCATATAAAAACACTAAAAAGAGTTTCATACGGGTTCAAATCGTTTAACACTATGAGAATAAGAATTTTCTTGATGAGCGACCTTATAAAAATTAAATAACTAAAAAAGATGATAAATTTAACTCATCAGTCCAATTTGACAAAGAGCCTCAAAAACCTGATACTTTGTCTATCTGTTCGGTTTATCATTAATTTTAATTAAATAAAAATGCTGTTCCCCTTTACAAAAGGAACATACGTTCGTATAATATTCTTACTAAGTTAATTAAAGTTGTCGATATAATAAAGGAGATGACCAAACATGTACTACGATTACTCACAAGAACCTAATCGTGATATCATGTGTATCGATGTAACAAGCTTTTATGCCTCTGTTGAATGCCGTATGAGAGGCTTAAATCCTATGACTACAATGCTTGTTGTTATGTCAAAAGCTGAAAATTCTGGAGGTTTATGTCTCGCTGCTAGTCCAATGGCCAAAGAAAAACTCGGGATAACTAATGTTACCCGCAAGTATGATCTGCCTAGCCATCCTGATTTAATTATTGTTCCACCACGAATGTCTCTATACTTAAAATTCAATCAAAAATTAAATGACATTTTAAGAAACTATACATCCAAAGATTTCCATTATATTTACAGTATTGATGAAAGTTTTATCGATGTTTCTGGTTCTCACCTACTATTTGGTACGACACATGACATTGCTAAAAAAATTCGTCAAGACATCTGGAATACATTAGGACTTATCGTTAAGATTGGGATTGGTCCTAATCCATTGTTAGCTAAAGTTTGTTTAGACATTGCTGCTAAACATAACCCCAATTTTATCGAGCAGTGGACGTACGAGTGCATACCTGAAACACTTTGGAAAATTGATTGTTTAACTGATATGTGGGTATTGGGTCTAAGTTATCTAAAAAATTAACTCACTTATTCGCTATTAAAACTGTTCATGATTTAGCCTTTGCTGATCCTTTTGCTTTAAAAAAAGAATTGGGTGTGATTGGCTTACAATTATTTGCTCATGCTTGGGGAATCGATCGTAGTTTGTTAAACGAACGTACCATCGTTAAAGAGAAATCCTATGGTAAATCCCAAATATTAGATAGAGATTATTATAAAAGAGCCGAAATTGAAATAGTCATTAGAGAGATGGCAGACCAAGTTGCTACAACGTTACGCCAAAAGAATTTAGAAACAGGTTGTTTATCATTATCAATTTCCTACTCACATCTAACTAAAGAAAGAGTTTTTTCTGTCCAAAGAACCATAACACCTACTTCTAATTCCAAGACTTTGAGTAATAATTTAATTTTAATGTTTAGAGCAAAAGATTTGGGTGATTTACCTATTCGAGCACTTAGTATTAGCTATAGCAAGCTATCTGATAATTACTCTACCCAACTAGTTTGTTCTTTCCACCCGAAAAAGAAGTCGCAGAGGCTCAACTAGATACAATAGTTGATACTATACGTCAGAAATTTGGTTACTCTTCAATTGTCAGAGCTAATGCTCTTTTAGATGGTGCAACTGCTATTAATCGAGAAAAATTAATTGGCGGACACCAATCAAGTTAATTATAAAAATCAAGACTTAACTATTCGAATGGATGAAATGACTGAAACGGAGATGTATGCCCTATATCAATTGGCAATTAAAAAAAATGATATACTTACAATCCAAAAAAATATTTTGACTATAGATAATCTACAACCTTTAAAATCAATTACAGGCCACATTAAAGGTTTCAATGAGGTAGGGCTTTATCTTGAGAATGAGTTTATTTATTTTACAGATATTAAATGTGTGACATTGTCGAAAGATAAAAAGTGGTCTGATTTAAGCAAATATTGAATACTTATTCCGATTAATAAGATAAGTAACCTACTAGAAAAGAGGCTAAAGATAATGCAATCACATAACAATGAAACAATAAGTCTTAATAAATTAACACCTAAAAATGAGGTAGTCTTTTGTCTGCCTATACCTGCTAATAAGGCACAAATTGATATTACAAGAAAAATCCGATCAAAATATTTTATATTACCAAATAAAATGCTCTAAATTAATTTCGGCTATTATTTTTTAACTAATAATCTATCAATTTTATTTAGTTTAATTAAAATAATGAAAACAAACAAGAATTTGCTTAAAGCTCGATTCTTGTTTGTTCACAATTAATGATATGCTCATTATTGGCTAATTTATTTAGTAACTTATCAAAATATTTGCGATCTAATGACTCAATTTCAAATACATTAGAGTAAACACGGATATCACCATACATTCGCACATCATACTTAATCGTTGTGTATTTTAATTTTAGTTGTTGTAATACTTCTTTTATCTCCTCTAGCGTTTCTGTACCTCCAATATATTTAATCACTAATTTAGTTGGTACAGAAATACGTAATATACGTTTGAATAAAAATAAAATACTAAATATTACTAAAAAAGAAGCAAATGATAAAAAGAAATACCCCATACCCACAGCAATACCCAAACAGGCTACTGACCAAATAGAAGCAGCAGTTGTTAAACCAGAGATACTTCGTTTAGTGACAATTATTGTCCCTGCACCTAAAAAACCAATTCCTGAAATGACTTGTGCCGTTAACCGGGACGGATCTGCGCCAAATAAAGATATAAGTTCAGGGTGAGCAATCGCACTTTTAAGAGCATCGTGACTAATTTCAACTTGAATCATTGCAATAAGTGTTGCAGAAATCCCAACTAATGAATGCGTCTTAATTCCAGCATTACTTTGATTTTTTTCTCTTTCTAAACCAATAATTCCAGAAAAAAATAATGAAATAGCTAATCTTAAAAAAATTTCTTTTTCCGACACTAACATTCTCCTCCAAAATAGAAAATATAGCGATGATTATTTTAAAACGCTCTATATAAAACAAACGTTATCATTCGCTCGTTTCCTTAATTTACACTATATTATTGAGTTAGTCAAATAACTGTTATTTTATCATACTCATAGCTCGTTCTTTAATGACTAATAAAATTTTAATATAATTATTACTTTTCGGAATATATTGTTATTGTGTATCTATTAATTCTTTTATTATCAAGTATAATGCTATTCTGATATTTACCCTTATTAGCTTGGATAACTTTTTTTGATGCTTGATTGTCATTATCAACGGTTAACAAAATATGTTCAGTTATTTGTCCATCTCTTAGCCATTGAATAAGGGTTGCTAGCATCTCTTTAGCATATCCCTTTCCTTGATATAGAGGATGCACTGTATAGCTTACATGCCCACCCATTCTAGTCTCATATGCAGTTAAAGTAGATTTATAATTTATTAAGCCAACTAGTCTGCCCTGCTCATTTCTACCTAAAAATAAATACTGATTTTTTTTTAATTTATTTTTTAATATATCCTGTGCCCATTTTTTGTTATCTTTTGTATTTCCTAACCCATAGCTACCATGAATTGGCTGTTTCATTGAAAGACAATCTGATTTAAAACTAGCCAATTCTTTTAAATCAGATTCTTTCATTAAATGTAACCTAACAATTTGCATTTTTCACAACCTCACTTAAAAAAATTTTAGCAAGTCTGGCATTGTCAATTTTTCTTTCTCTGACTTAGAAAAATCTCTTTTTATTTGTCCTTTTTCTAAAACAATTAAACGATTACCATAAGTTAAAGCGTCTTGCATATGATGAGTAATCATCAAGCAAGTTAATTGATTATCTCTAATTTTTTGATCTGTCAGTGCCATCAATTGTTTTCCCGTTCTTGGATCGAGTGCAGCAGTATGTTCATCTAATAGTAGTAAATCCGGTTTTTTTAATGTCGCCATTAGTAAACTTAATGCTTGACGTTGTCCGCCAGACAAATTTCCAGTAGGTGTATCAAGGTGATTCTCCAAACCATTACCAACTTGAGCACATAAATCATAATAGTCTTGACGCTTACTTACCAACTGTCTATTTTTCAGGCGACGTTTGCTGCCACGTTGGCTAGCTAATAATAAATTTTCTAAGACTGTCATTCGGGGAGCAGTCCCATTTTTAGGATCTTGAAATACTCTAGCAAAATATGCTGCGCGCTTTTCTTCACTTTGATTAGTAATATTGAGCTGATTTAAAGAAATCGTACCTGATGTTAATTTTAGCGTGCCACTGATAGCATTAAAAAGAGTTGATTTTCCTGCACCATTTCCACCTAAAACAGTGATAAAATCTCCTTCATAGATACTTAAATTTAGCTGATTCATAATTTTTAATCCAGAATCTGTGATTTTCATAGCATCATTGATGAGTAATAGCGGTTGTATCATTGTTTTTTCTCCTCCTTAAATAAGTTTAGTCGACCAAATAGCCGATATTTGAGTTGCGGTATCATTAGGCAAATAGCCAAAATAACCGATGAATAAATTTTTAGATAAGTTGTGTCAAAGTTAAGTTTGATAACTGCTAAAATTAATAATTGATAAAGAATACTCCCAACTACAATCGCAATAAATCGTTCTAACATTGTCAATTCGCCAAAGATTAATTCACCTAAAATAATCGATGCCAAACCAATCACAATAACTCCGATTCCTTTACTAACATCTGCGTACCCTTCACTCTGAGCAATTAATGCACCAGATAAGGCAATAACACCATTAGATACTACCAAACCTAGAATTTTCATTTTATCTGTTTCAATACCTAATGATTTAGCCACGGTTTCATTATCCCCTGTGGCAATATAAGCCTGTCCAATTTCGGTATTTAAAAAGAAAACCATTAAAATAATCACTAATACAACAACGACTAAACTTATTAGCACAACATCAAAATTTTTGGGTACATGAAATACCTTAATTAAGTTAAACACTGTTGAATGATTTAATAAGGATAAGTTTGGTGATTTCATCACAAATAACATCACAGAATTTAAGCCACTCATTACTAAAATACCAGCTAAAATAACAGGTATTTTCCCTTTTGTGTACAAAACACCTGTTGTGAGTCCAGCTGCCATACCTGCAAGCACACCAAGTAGTGTAGCTAATATAGGATTAATTCCATTTGTTATAGCAGTGACACACACAGCACCCCCTAGTGGGAAGCTTCCTTCAGTTGTTAAATCGGGAAAATTAAGTACCCTAAATGTTAAATAAATACCTAAACCAAGAATAGCCCACAAAAAGCCTTGTCCAATTGTCGATACTAACATGTCACTTCACATCCTTTTGTATTGTTTTAATGTTCTCTAATTCTTTTGGAATCGTGATACCTAGTTCAGTAGCTTTCGTTGGGTTAATTACAGGATCACCAGTTGAAAAAACCTCGATAGGTGTTTTCGCTGGATCCAACTCGTCTTCTAATACCTTAACTACCATTTTTCCGATTTGCTGACCCAATTTCTTTTGATTGTTCCCAACAGTGGCTAAACCACCTTGCGCGACCATTTCTTCTACAGCCGGAATGACAGGTAACTGATATTGATCGGCAACAGATACAACTGTTGGCATTGCATTTGCGATGGTATTATCATTCGGTATATAAAGAAAATCAATATCAGTGGCTAGCGAGTGAATCATCTGTGTAATTTCGTTAGAACTAGGTACGGTGTAAGATTTAACGGTAAACCCTTGAGCTTCAGCAATTTTAGTTGTTCTATCTACATGAAATTTAGAATTATCTTCACTTGATGATGTTAAGATACCCATGACTTTCTTACCTGGCAATAACATCTGTATTAAGTCTAATTGCTCATCAACTGGAGCAATATCACTCACCCCTGTTGCATTTTTCCCCGGCTTTTCCATTGACTCTGCTAAACCACTACCAACTGGATCACTTACTGCACCCAGAATCAAAGGAATATCCTGCGTTTGGTTAGCAAGTGCTTGAGCCGCTGGGGTGGCAATCGCAACTAATACATTGGGATTTTTTGAAATGAGTTGCTGGCTCATACTTGCTAGTTTGCTTTGATCTGCCTGTCCATTTTGACGTTCAAGAGTCACTGTTTCTCCATTTTTGTAACCAGATTTAGCTAATTCATCAACCATTCCTTGATAAATTTCATCAAGCGATGGATGACTGACAAATTGTAAAACTCCCACAACAGGTAACGAGGTTTGATTATCATTCTTAGATTGAAGCGAGTCAGCGAATAATGTTTCTTTGATAAATGCACCTACTAAAAATAATATAATGGTACTGACTGATAAGATTAATCGTCTATTTTTCATTTTGTCCTCCTAAAATAAATTCTGACATAAATTTATTAGTAAATAAAAAAGCAGAAACCATTAACTAACGGTTTCTGCTTGTGTCATATCGACAAATAACAATAAAAAACCGCATAAATGAATAAAGTCATCTATGCGGACTAAGTATTTATCTTGTGCATAGATACAATGTGTTAGAATGCTCTCTAAACGTTGTATCTATGAATTATCACTCATACATACAACTTATCTACGCCAAGTTTGCCATGAAAAACGACTAATAATCTGGTTTTTGTAATTTGTTACTGTACGATTCATGACAATTCCTCATCTCTTTTTAATTATTTATTGACATAATCATAACGACTTACGTTTGATTTGTCAACTACTCATTAAAGGTGATTTCTTCAGTTGGTACTTCTTCACCTTGATTAACACTAAAATCCAATTGTTTTTCTTGTTTCACACGAATTGGTTTACGCTCCGGTATAACTGGATTCACCAATGTAAATAACTGTTTTTGTAGTTCTGCTTTTTTTTCTTGAGTATTCCCAAAAGAATCAAAAGCTAGTCGTTGAATCTCTTTTCCATTTTCCATAAACAATAAATTATTTTTAGCAGTTAATTGATATTCTTGATTAATCTGATTAATATTATATATCGGTTGATAGATATATATTGGTGTTTTGATTTCTTTTAAATTATTGGAGTTATTTAAGAAATTCATTAACTCTTTATCCGCAGTGTTTCCTCTACCATCAATAATGACTAATACAAAGTCATCTTTTTCATGTAAGATTTTTTGTAATTGATTTTCTTTAATCGTTTGAACTTTTTGATGTTGACTTTTTAAATTTACAACTGAAATAATTTGTTGTTCTCTAATTTTAGGACGAATAACTGACTTAATCAATAAAACAACTGCTATCATAATCATAATAAATAGAAAAAGAAAGACAAAAACTTTTTGCTTTTTTTTCTTTTTAATATTCGATTGTTGCGTCACGTGACTCATTGTCTACCACCTTAAATTTATAATAGGTCTATTATAACCTATATATACGAATATGAGAAGAACAACTATACTAACAAACACATCCTGTTTTTTAAACTATCTACCCTATTTTTTTTGAGTAAAATGGTATATAATAAATAAGTTGTAGTATCGATTATAAAAAGATTAGGAGCGATTTACTTGCCTAAAATGGAGAAAAAGTGCCCTAACTGTGGCCATGTATTTAATAAAAATGATGACTTCTGCCCTAACTGCGACCTTTTCATTCCTGAAAGTGAAAATCAGTTGAACAAGGGCAATGTATCCGATGAATCCCAAAATAATCAGTCAACAGATAATAAACAAATAATACAACCTGATACTGATGAACCTATTTTATTTAAACACCGGATTCGTGACGAGTCGCCTAATGACTCTCAACCAGTAAATAATCTACCTGAAGATAGCCTAAAAAATGATAATCAAGACGCTAATACCGCCAAAGAACAGAAAGAGATGGATGTAGTACAAGAAACAACCTCAACGATTTCAAATGTACCTAATGGTGATATTATTAAGACTGAAGAAACAACGAGCACACAATTATCAGACAAAACTGATACAATCTTTGAACAAAGTACAACTATTACTACTGAGAAATCTGATAAACAGACAACTCACTCAACTGATTCTGGTCTAATTACACCTGGTGCTACTACCGGTGATGGAAACAATAATGATACACCGCCAAAGAATAGTAACAGCTCTAGACGTAATCAACTTCCACCGTCTAAAAAATCAAAAAAAGGCTTACTGACAATTGCTGTTCTTTTAGTTCTCATTGCCTCTGGTGGTGTGATGTATAATAACCATCAAAAGAACATTGAACAAGAGCAAGCAACACAATTGATAGCAACAGCTGAAACAGCAGTCAAATCGCTCTTTCTAAATTCTGAACACGTTTTTCTAAAAGAAAATATGACTAAAAATGATTTGACTAAAGCTCAAACAGATTTAAATAAAATTAAAAATCAGTCCAACTACAATGATTTAAATCGTTTATTTGAGACTGCAGAAGCTACATTTAATCGTCAAACAGAATTAAATGACTTGTTTAAAGAACCTGTTTTAAATGGTCAAACCCTATCCCTTGATGATGCCTATGTAAAAAATGCAGATAATACTGCCCTAAAACAAATTGACGGTAGTAAAGTGACAGCTTTTGATCAGCTTTTTAATGAGGGATTATCTGAAGCAATTGCTCAAAAAGAAACGCTAAATACTGCACAAACAGCTATTGAAAAAGTCTATAAAAATAATAAAGTAACTGATACTGCAACAACCGAACTTTATGAGGCTGCGGTAAATGCTATCAAACCAATTAAAGATCCAGACATAAAAAAAGAATACACAACACAATTAGACGCTGTTAAAAAAGCTCTCGATGAAAAAGCTGAAACAGCAAAAAAACAAGAACAAGAACGCGAAAAAGACTTAGCATCAAATCAACAAACTGATAGTAATCAAGGAACAACGGCTAATTCTCAAACGCCTAAACAAAATGGTGTGCCTTCGACTTATGGTGGTCGCTGGGGTGAACGTCAAGATGGTCAAATTGATTTATCTAACAGTGCTTGGGCTTGGAACCCAGGTGTTCAAGAAAAATTCATCTCAACCGTTATCTCTCGTGGATATGTTGCCAACGGCGGATATAGCTTAGTGCCGAAGTTTATTGAAAATGGAGATGGCTACTATGACTTATATGCTACAACAACTTCACGTCTCTTCCCTAATAGTAAACCGGAAGAATTTCCAATTTATGTTGTCACTGTTAATGCGAAAACTGGTTGGTTCAGAGGAAACGGTCCAAACTAAATAAACAAATTAATAAGAAAGAACACTTTGTTGTTTTTTCTTATTTTTATATAAAGGAGAATGTTTATGTCCTACGATGGTATTTTGACACATTTTATGGTTAACGAATTACAACAAACTATAATCAACGGTCGCTTATCTAAAATTCACCAACCCTATGATCACGAAATTATGCTCGTTTTTAGAAATAATGGTAAAAACCATACATTATTATTATCTGCTCATCCGTCTTATGCACGCGTACAACTGACGACTATTACTTATAAAAATCCAATGACGCCACCTAATTTTTGTATGATTCTCAGAAAATATCTTGAGGGTAGTATTTTGACTGCTATTACTCAAATTGATAATGATCGCATTATTCACTTATCCTTCAGTAGTCGAAATGAATTAGGTGATTTAGAAGAGATTGTTTTAGTTGTGGAACTAATGGGACGTCATAGCAATATTATTCTACTGAATAAACAAACACATAAAATTATTGATACGATTAAACATATCGGTAGTAGCCAAAATACATACCGTTTATTATTACCTGGTGCTACTTATATTAATCCACCGACGACGAACCAACTGAATCCTTTTAATGTATCGACTAATCGTTTATTTGAATTAATGCATACTTCAGATGAAATAACTGTCTCTCAAATTATGACGACTTTTCAAGGGATTGGTCGAGATACAGCAAACGAAATTGTTTATCGAATGAAACAGTCGCCTAAAGATAAACTAAAGCAGTGGCAACAATTTTTTGATGACTTAATGACACATTTAAAGCCAACACTAACAACTTGCGATGGAAAAGATTACTTACTACCTATTCCCTTCCAAAGTATCGTTGGAAATAGTATATCCTTTAATACCTTAAGCCAATTACTCGACTATTTTTATGAAGGAAAAGCTGAGCGAGATCGTGTAAAACAACAAGCTGGCGAGTTGATTCGTAAAGTTAGTAATGACCAAGAAAAAATTAAAAAGAAACTAAAAAAATTAGAACAATCATTAATTGACGCTGATAATGCTGAAATTTTCCGGATTAAAGGTGAATTATTAACAACTTACCTACATGATGTACCAAGAGGTGTACCAGAAATCACATTGGCGAATTATTATGAGGAAAATGAGCCTATTACAATTACTTTAAATATGGCATTATCCCCAAACCAAAATGCTCAAAAATATTTTCAACGATACCAAAAACTTAAAAATGGTGTAAAAATTGTAAAAGAACAAATATCAATTGCTAAATTTGATTTAATTTATCTTGAGTCTGTTTTGTCACAACTTGAAATTGCTAGCCCTAAAGACATTGATATGATTCGTGAAGAATTAATTGAAGAAAAATATATTAAACCTAAAAGACAAGAACTTAAGAAAAAGAAACATGCAAAAAGTAAACCAGAAGAATTTAAAGCATCTGATGGTACAACTATCTTAGTGGGACGTAATAATTTACAAAATGATTTACTCACACTAAAACAAGCGAAAAAAACTGACTTTTGGTTACACGCAAAAGATATTCCTGGGTCTCATGTCATTGTAAAAAGTGACAAACCCTCTGAACAAACATTACTTGAAGCAGCTGAATTAGCAGCGTATTATTCTAAGTATCGCTTATCAAGTCATGTACCAGTCGATTATGTTCAAGTTAAACATATTAAAAAACCTAACGGCGCCAAACCCGGCTATGTTATTTATGATAATCAAAAAACCTTGTCCGTCACACCAACCAAAAAAATGGTTGATGACTTACGCGAGACAAAATAAGCAAACTATTAGGAGATAATTTTATGAGATATAGAGAGGTACTGATTGGGATCATTGGTGTAGGACTAATTGTTTTTGCATTGTCTTATTTCATCTATAAATGGTTTTTCAAGAAAAAGAAACAAACAGGAATGATAATCAATATTGCGATGATCATTTTATTATTTGTAGGTGGAGGTATGTTTTATCTACCCGCTAAAGAATTTGTTCTATTAAAGAAAAATATTGTTAAAAAGAATCAAGTTATTGTCATAAATAACAAAAAAGTCACGAATCAAGCAAATGCTCAAGAACGTTCATTACTAACAACCGCCTATGATACGATAGAAAATACACACCCTTCTGTTGTAGCCTTTCCAAATGAATGGAATGGATATAAATACTGGATGGCGATTACTGCTTATCCAAAGGGAGATGCTACCTATGAAAATCCACATATATTCAAGTCAAATGATATGGTCACGTGGATTCCAGATACAAATAATCCACTAGATCAACCAAAATCAGAAAAATTCACAAAATCTGGTAGTCCTCTACAATATGATTCTGACACTCATCTTATTTTTAATACTGAAAAAAATCAATTAGAAATGTTTTGGCGTTATGTCGATGATGTGAATGATCGAGTAACTATCTTCCGCAGAGATTCGACTGATGGCAAGACATGGTCAAACAAACAAGTCGTTTATCATGCTCCACGTAAGGAAGCTGATTGGGTATCTCCTGCTTTTATCAAAGATGCTGACGGGTATAAAGTATGGTATGTTGCTGATGGCTACCGGATTTGGTATCGTGAAAGCCAAGATGGTTTTAACTGGTCTGAACCAATTGAAATTAAAGTCCCTTACGAAGAAAAAAATATGAAACACTGGCATTTAGATGTCCAAAAAACAGACGAAGGCTATGAAATGATTGTTGTTGGGTTTAAATCAAATGGATCAAATTCACCATCTGAACGTCATACCATGTCTCTTTACCATTCCGTTTCTAAAGATAACAAGAATTGGTCAACACTAACTCCTATCATTTATCCATCACAAGACAAAAAACAATGGGACGGCAAAGGACTTTATCGAAGCGCCTTTATTAAAGAGAATGGCACTTATTATGTCTTTTACAGTGGGATTGGCTTTGATCGTACACGTGGAGTCGGATTATCCTATGGTGCTGATATTAATCAGCTAAAGGGTATTAATTACTCTAATCTATCGGAATTTAATCAAACACTAAAATAATTACACAATAGAGGCAGTTAGCTAACCTTACATGAGAAGGACTGGCTAATTGCCTTAATTTTTTTTAATAAATACCAGTAATCAAACAATAACTATTGTAATAAATTAGATTAACAGATATTATTATTATGTTTACTATTTATAAAAGGAGTGTAATTTTATGGGTTCATCAAAGCAATTACGTTGGTATAACATAGCCGTTATTGCCTTTGTTTCTGTATGGGGACTTGGTAATGTGGTTAATAATTATGCAACACAAGGTATCTCGGTTATTTTTTCTTGGATCTTAATTATGATTCTATATTTTATTCCTTATGCACTAATTGTTGGTCAATTAGGCTCAACGTTTAAAGATTCAAGTGGTGGTGTCAGTAGTTGGGTCAAAAATACAACTACTAAAAAAATTGGCTATTTTGCTGCTTGGACTTACTGGGTTGTTCATATCCCCTACCTTGCTCAAAAGCCACAACAGATTGTTATCGCTTTTAATTGGATTTTTAAGCAAAATGGAACGTTTATTCAAGAAGCTGGTTCAACTGTCACATCATTTTTAAGTTTAATCATCTTTCTGTTTTTCCTGTGGGTTGCCTCGAAAGGATTAACAACGCTTAAAAGAATTGGTAGTATTGCTGGAACAGCTATGTTTATTATGTCATTATTGTTTATTTTACTAGCTATCAGTGCTCCTCTTATCAATCAACAAGCAACCTTAGCAACACCTAACATGGGATCATTAAAAACATATTTACCGACATTTAATTTAAATTATTTCACAACCATCTCTATGCTTGTTTTCGCAGTTGGTGGGGCTGAAAAAATTTCACCATATGTCAATGATACTAAAAATCCTGCTAAAGAATTTCCAAAAGGTATGCTAGCATTAGCTGCGATGATCGCTGTTTGTGCGATTCTTGGATCATTTTCTATGGGCATGCTCTTTGACAGTAATAATATACCGAAAGATTTAATGGCCAATGGTGCCTACGTTGCTTTTGGCAAGTTAGGCGTTTATTATGGTGTAGGAAACTTATTCGTTGTTATTTATGCCATTGCGCAAGCTTTGGCTCAAATATCAGCTTTAGCTTTTTCAATTGATGCCCCCTTAAAAATTCTTTTAGCGGACTCTGATAAAGAATTTATTCCAGCATCTTTTGCTAAAATGAATGAAAATGATGTACCACTTAAAGGGTATGCATTAACCGGTATCCTCGTCAGTATTTTAATCATTGTCCCCGGTTTAGGAATGAAGAGTATGAACGAACTCTATAACTGGCTACTTAACTTAAATGCTGTTGTCATGCCACTACGCTATTTATGGGTTTTCTTTGCGTTTATGATGGTTAATAAGTTACATAAAGACTTTACTTCAGAATACAAATTTATTCGTCGGCCTAAACTAGGTTACCTAGTCGGCTTATGGTGTTTCTTATTTACAGCCTTTGCTTGCTTATTAGGTATCATTCCTAAAGATATCTATGCAGATAATCCTACTTCTTGGCTATTTAAATTAAGTCTAAATATTATTACACCTATTGTCTTACTCGCACTAGGGTTTATCTTCCCAATTCTTGCTAGACGACAAAATAAATTGAAAGATTAAACTAAAAAGTTAATTCAAACTATTTATGACCGAAAAAATCAAAAAAACGGCTCTATAATTTAAAGGACTGATGAATCAAAATTTGATTCATCAGTCCTTTTTTAGTTTATTTAAATATAAAACATGTCGTCTATCTAGTAAAATTTAAGTACCACCAAAAATCTAAGATAGAAAGGACGACATGTCGTGAATAATCATATCAAAAAAATGCTACGAATTACAGATGAACATTTATATTTAACAAATACGGAGGAAGCTAAAGTTAAAGGAAAGAACTCTTTAATTATCTTTGGCATCTATTCTCCCATGCCTTCGGCTTGTAAATCCTGTGGGTCAACTGTTGTTGATAATGAAGGAAAAAGTGTGGTTGTTAGGAATGGAAAAAAAGAAGTAACTATTCGATTAGATTCTTATCAAAATATGCCTACTGTTTTAAAACTAAAGAAACAACGATTCCATTGTAAAAACTGTTCTCACAATTGGACCGCACAGTGTTCTATTGTTGAAAAAAATTGTCATATCAGTAAATTTATTACTTTGAAGATTTTAGAATTATTAACTGAGAAAATCTCTATGACAGTTATATCTAAACAATGCCAAGTTTCTTTAACTACAGTTTTAAGAGTTCTTAAGTCCGTTGAATCACAGCTCCCACAACAACTTAAACCTCGATCTTTTCCAGAAGTGGATAGGCTACACTTGACTAGACAGAAAAAATAAGGTGTGATGAGAATAAGAAAACACACTGGAGGAAATGTCATGTTAGAACGTAAACCAAGAAGAACTTTTACCAAAGAATTTAAACAACAAATGGTAGATCTTTACCAATCAGGAAAACCTAGAATAGATATTATTCGTGACTATGAGTTAACTCCTTCAACTTTTGATAGGTGGGTAAAACAAGGAACAACCACAGGTTCATTCAAAGAAAAAGATAATTTAACACCTGAACAAAAGGAATTAATCAAACTCAGAAAAGAACTTAAAATGCTTGAAATGGAAAATGATATTTTAAAGCAAGCGGCGCTGATATTCGGACGAAAAGGCAAGTAATTAAAGCCAACAAACATAAATATTCTATATCAGCGATGTGCCGAGTCCTTAAAATATCAAGACAAACTTACTATTATCAGGAAAAGAAGCCATTACTAGAAAGTGAACTAGAAGAAATTGTGGAAATGATTTTTCGCCAAAATAAAAAAGCTTATGGCGCTCGTAAAATAAAAAAAGCACTTAGTTTAGAAGGCATCATTCTCAGTAGAAGAAAAATTAGAAGGATTATGCGACACAGAAACCTCGTTTCTGTGTATACGAAAGCTTATTTTAAGGTGGTATCTTCTAATGTGAATGAGTCTAAAATAACCAATCAATTAAAACGTCATTTTAACTCCGTTATGCCATTAGAAAAAGTTGTCGCCGATTTAACTTATGTCAAGGTTGGCAATCGTTGGCACTATGTCTGTTTAATTCTTGATTTATTTAATCGAGAAATCATTGGATTTAGTTGTGGGGCATCAAAAGATGCCGAATTAGTTAAACAGGCATTTTATACGATTCCGTACGCCTTAACAAACATTCAGTTGTTTCATACTGATAGAGGAAAAGAATTTGATAACCAAGTGATTGATACCATACTAAATACATTTAATATCAAGCGATCGTTGAGTAGAAAAGGAAATCCCTGGGATAATGCCGTCGCCGAGTCAACTTATAAATCCTTTAAAGCAGAGTTCGTTTATCCCAATCAGTTTGAGACACTAAAAGAATTATCTGTGGCTCTTTATGACTATGTTCATTGGTGGAATCATTTCAGAATACACGGAGCATTGAATTATGTCACTCCGCTTAGTATCAGAGCTCAGAGATTAGCGATAGCTTCCCTTGAGGATGAGTCAAACTGTGATACGTGTGAGATAGCGGGTTGATTTTTATAAGTCAACACACCGCGAAAGAGTCACAGTTTGAGAGGCTCATGGTCAAGGGTAATCGGATAACAGTACCAATGTTTTGACACCTTATAATATTTGTCAAAAAAAGTGTTGCCATTCCAAAGTTTTAATGGTAGATGAGTTTAGATCTCACGCTAGTTATGAAGATAAAATGAACTTCATATGTGCTGATGGGAAAACAGGTGAATTAGTGGACGTTTTACCTAGTAGGAAATTAGAGAAAATCATTCCTTACTTTAATCGCTCTTCATTGGAGGAACGGAGAAAAGTTAAATTTTTAGTAACAGATATGAATGCAGCTTACTTTCAATTGACTAAAACAGTCTTTCCTACTGCTAAGCTAGTCATTGATCGATTTCATATTGTAAAGCATTTGAACACTGCTTTTAATGATTTGAGAGTACGAGAAATGAAGACATTAGTTGCCAACAAGAAAAATTCAGAAGCCAATAAATTAAAATCAAACTGGAAATGTCTTCTGAAAAATCAAACAACTATTTCCATTTCAGAATTCAAAACCTGGAGAAGCTTTCCTTCTCCAAAGCATCCTCTTTTAACGGAATCTATGATGATTGATCGACTACTTTCATTCTCTTCTAATCTAAAAGAAGCTTATGATATCTTTCATTTACTAATGTATCACTTTAGAAACAAAGATGACCAGTCATTTTTCGAACTATTGAAAGATTTACCCGATAGCTTGGATAGACAATTTAGAAATAAAATAGACAATCTGATTTCCTACGAGGAAGGTATTCGAAATGCCCTAAAATATAATTTTTCCAATGGAAAAATCGAAGCTAAGAACACTCATATAAAAACTCTTAAAAGAGTTTCCTACGGGTTCAACTCCTTTACGAATATGCGCATAAGAATTTTCTTGATAAACGGCCTTATTAAAATTAAATAACTAAAAAAGATGATAAATCTGAGAATAATCTCAAATTTATCATCTCATATATCCGACTCATCAGTCCGATTTGACAAAGAGCCAAAAAAACAGGGACATATTCACTCCAAAAATGAATATGTCCCTGTTTTTAGTTAAAATGATACATAAAAAATGCCTGAGTTTTGAGTACGATTTTATCTAAGAGCTTTTCAGCTTAATATAAGCATTAAATTATATGAATAATGACGTTAAAAAACTAGAAGGCCTATACTACAGCTCAATTTTTACAAATGTTCCAGTACCAATAGGAAATATCATTTTTTTATTTGAATAAATCAAATCATTAAAAATGTGCAGTATTATATTTATGACTCCACCATGTGTCACAATTAAAATATTTTTCTTATTTTGAGGAATTATTTCAGTACTCCAAAAATTATCAATTCGGTTATAAAATTCTTTCGGACTCTCTCCTAATGGATATTTTTCATCAAATTCTAAAGAACTATAATACAATCCCGGATACTTTTTCTCAGCAACTTCGTGTTTCATTCCAGATAGAAGTCCATTATTAATTTCTCGTAGTTGATCTGTATATATTACATTATTTTTGGTTCTTAACTTTCTTTGAATAATATTAGTTGTCTCGATAGCTCTATTTAGAGTACTCGAATAAATTTTATCAAAAGTAATTGCTAATAATTTGTTTCCTAAATTTTCACTTTGTTCTATACCTTCTTTAATCAATCCATGATTACACCAGCCACCTCTAACATGCTCATCATCTTGCCCATGTCTAACTAAGTAAATACTCATGTTTCTATCTCCTCTTTTATAAAATTTTATTTAACTCAGTACAAGCCATATTATATCAGCTATGACGAATTTTAGATAAGAACATAGATTAATCTCGATAGTTCATGTTACGTAGTAAATTAAATAACTACATATGATGTTACGCTTTCAAAAGCCCAAAGAAATTTTTTTCAATAAGTGAATTGAAATTTTTAAGAGAAAAATCGTCATCATCACTAATTTTATCTAGAATACTTTCTTTGCTTGTAATATAAAAATAGAACTTTTTTCACACTCAAAACTAAGGCAGTATTCATTAAATGGTGTTAATTTTTCAATATAAAAATTATTAATCTCTTTCAATGGAATATGCCTATTTTTATCCTTCAATTCTCCCCAATAATTATGAAGTATTAATTCCTTTTCAGTAAAAATTAAGAGATATGGTTTTCTGCTAAAATAAGACCATATGTATGTACCACTACCTCTTAATTGTAAAGAAGGTCTCCAACTTTTTTCAGCTACAAAATAATTAGATTTTGGCATATCTCCATTACTTCTTATGAATTTTTCAATTTCTAAGGGTGATTCTAATTCAGTCATAATTAAATCTCCTTTTAAATACCTAACTAAAAGATACACGCGTTATTTTAAGCTACATTCACTAAAATTCTTTATAAAAAGCAACAGCCTGACCTTTATCACAAGAAGAAAAGCCAAATTTTTCATAAAAATGTCTAACATTAAGTGCATCCTCAGTTAGTAAAACTTTCTGTCTCACCGATGGGTAGTTGGCTAGTATTCTAATCATTAAGTTGGTCCCGATATGTTTGTTTTGGTAATTGGGATGAACAAGAATATCTTGAATATATACAATAGTGTATCCATCACCGACAACTCTAATTAAACCAACTAATTTATCCTCATGCCAAGCACTTATAACTGACAATGAACAACTCACCGCTTGCTCTAAGTTATCCATATCGTTTGTATAAGCTAACCAGCCAACACTAGTGTAAATTTGATTTAAATCTTTTCGTGTAATTTGCTTATCTTCTTTATAATGTATCATATTTTTATCCTCCTAGTTATTTCATTAATTAAGAGACTGTTTTCAATTAGCAAAATAGGCCTTATCATGTCTAAACCAATTAGATTAGTTTTTTAAATGATACGTAATATTCTTGATTTTTTCATTAATTTCTTCTTCTGAATACAAATTCATCAGTCTGATTAATTCACATTCAATATTAAATCTAAAAGATTTCTGAGAATTCAAATTCATTAAAGCTAATTCAAGATACTTTAACAGTGTCTCTCTTTCCATACCGATACCTCCGTCTAAATTAACTAAACAATTAAAATGATATCAATAATTAACTAACAAATTATTGATATCATTTTTATTAATATTTTTTCAAAAATGATTCCCTTATAATAAAAACCCTCAGAAAATTCTGAGAGCTTTTAGTTTTATCGAACCTAATAGGATTCTGTCATTATTTGCTCTGAACAAGCTAAACAAATAATTGGAGCATTTTGATATTCTAGTGCTTTAATTGATTTATCTTGAAAAGCATTCACATTGGGAGGAAATTGCCACTTTGTCCAACACTTTTCAGCTGTACCGATGGCCTTTTTACAACGGTCACATTTAAATTGTTTCTCGTTTGTATCATACATAACCAAGCACTCCTTTTTCTGGTAGTTAATTGTTATCTATAAATAAGATTATAACGCAAATCAACTGAAGACAGAAGGATTTCATGATTAATAGATAAAATCAACCAGATATTTGGCTAACTATTATAATAGACGTTGACGTAATTCGTCAGCAGAGAATGGTGAGATATAGCTTGGTGCAATATCAAAAATCGTGTAGGCTCCAAAGCGTTCTTCTTTAGCTAGTCTTGCTGCTGCACGAGCATAGGCAACAAGTGTACTAGCAGTAAATTCAGGGTTACTATCTAGTGCAAGAGAAAAATCATAAACCTCTTTGTTTTCAGCTGATGTTTGACCTACACGTAAAACTTTCCCACCATGTGGCATCTTTTGTTTATGATTCTTTTCTAATTCTTCTTGTGAGATGACATGAATCGTTGTATCATACTCGTCAAAGTAATTAGGCATTGTTACAATTTGCTCCCGAATACGTGTTTCATCTGCACCTTCTTCAAGCACAATGTAACACTCACGTGTATGTTTATCACGCGTAGTTAGGTCCAATGACTCCCCTGTCTTTAGGCGTTCAATAATGGCATCATTAGGAATGGTATATTGAATGGCATCTTGCACGCCATCTAATCGACGTAGAGCATCACTATGCCCTTGACTGACACCTTTTCCCCAAAATGTTAGTGTTTCACCATCTGGTAAAATACTCTCCGCATATAAGCGATTAACACTAAATAAACCTGGGTCCCAACCGATGGAAATGATCGACACCGTTTCTTTCTGTTTAGCCACTTTATTCACTCGATCAAAATGTGTAGGAATATTTGCATGTGTGTCAAAGCTATCAATTGTATTAAATTGCTCTGTTAACTCAGGTGTCTGTTTAGGTAAGTCAGTTGCTGAACCACCACATAAAATACATACATCAATGTCATCTTTCATTATGAAAAGGTCATCCATTGAATATACTTTAGCAGTTTCAGCTGTTACCGTCTCTGGTTGACGTCTTGTAAAAATACCGACTAATGTCATGTCATTGTTTTTCTTAATTGCCTTTTCCACTCCACGTCCCAAGTTTCCATAGCCAATAATTGCAATATTAATCATTCAATCTCATCCCTTTTCATCTTATAATGTTTGTACAAGTTACTTCTTGTTAAAAACAATACAACAAAAAAATGAGAATGTCTATAAGAAATTCTCATTTTAAATTAATTTTTTTATTTATTAGTAATTAGGTTCCTCTTTTGAACCTCAATCTGTATGTAAACTGACTAGACAGATTGATGCCACTCTTCAGGTGCTTCTTTCCACTCTTGTAACAAGGTCAATTCTTCTGAGTTAATGTACTTTTTATCCAATGCTACTTCTAATAATTCCGTATAATTCGTTAACGTATAAAATGGTAAGCCACTTTTTTCAAAATTAGCAAGTCCTTTAGGTAATTGGTAACTGAAAATAGCAGCCACACCTAATACTTCTGCCCCCTCTTTTTGTGCTGCTTCTGCAGCTTCGATCACACTACCACCTGTTGAAATTAAATCTTCAATAATGACCATTTTCTGTTTTGGTGTAATTCGTCCTTCAATTTGGTTCTGTTTCCCATGATCTTTCGCTTTGCCACGAATATAAACCATTGGTAAATTCAATTCTTCAGCTACCCAAGCTGCATGAGGAATACCTGCGGTTGCTGTTCCAGCAATTACTTCGACATCTGGATACATTTGAAGAATCGTCTTTGCTAATGCTTTAGCAATTTCTTGACGAACATAAGGATAACTCATTGTAATACGATTATCACAGTAAATCGGGCTTTTAATACCACTTACCCATGTATAAGGATTTTTTGGACTCAATGTAACAGCTTCAATAGCTAGTAATTCTTTAGCAATATGTTTCATAGTTAATTTACTCCATTCCAGTCATTTTTGATGGCCACATAGGCTTCGTAAGGGTTAGCTGATTGCGTAATTGGGCGTCCTACAACAATATAAGTCGCTCCATTTTCTTTTGCTTGTTGGGGTGTAACCACACGTTTTTGGTCACCTATATTGGTATTGCTTGGGCGAATACCTGGAGTTAAACAAATAAAATTCTGATTAGTCTGCTCCTTAATCGCTCGAGATTCTAAAGCAGAACAAACGACCCCCGCCAAACCAGCTTCTTGAGTCATTTTCGCATAATGTAGCACACTTTCTTCCAGAGAACACGTCATTAATTGATCATGTTGCATTTGTTCTTCACTAGTTGAGGTTAATTGTGTTACGGCAATTAATTTTGGTATCGTTCTATTTTCTTTGGTACCTTCCTGCAAACCAAGTAACGCTTGGGACATCATTTCTTTACCACCTGCCGCATGAACATTTGTCAACTGAATATCAAGCCCAGCCAAGTTGCGCATTGCTGAACGGACCGTGTTTGGGATATCATGCAGTTTTAAATCAAGAAAAACATCATGACCTAATGAACGTAACCATCTGACAATCTCTGGCCCTTCTTGGTAAAAAATCTCCATTCCCACTTTGACAAATAATGCTTCATCGGTTGGAAACAACTGTAAAAATTGCTGGATAGTCTGTTTATTTGGGAAATCTAACGCAATAATCGGTCGATTCATCTTCTACTCTCCTTCACTTCTTGAATTAATTGTTCTAATGTTTCAATCCCTAATTCATCCATTCGCTTTGGTAATCCTTGGATTAATTTTGGACAGATATATGGATCAGTAAAGTTCATCGTCCCTACTGCAACTGCACTCGCTCCCGCTAAATACATTTCAATAACGTCATCAAC
This sequence comes from Vagococcus penaei, assembly GCF_001998885.1. Classification (NCBI taxonomy): domain Bacteria; kingdom Bacillati; phylum Bacillota; class Bacilli; order Lactobacillales; family Enterococcaceae; genus Vagococcus; species Vagococcus penaei. The sequence goes on along the minus strand of NZ_CP019609.1, from coordinate 100,733 downwards.
CGTCGCTACACCTCCCATTCCAATAATCGGAATGGTTACGGCATGTGATACTTGATGAATCATACGAATGGCGACAGGTTTAATCCCAGGACCAGACAGGCCTCCAGTGCCATTTGCTAAGACCGGTTGACGAGTTTTTAAATCAAGTCGCATACCTAGTAGAGTGTTAATCATTGTAATGCCATCCGCACCAGCAGCCTCTACTGCCTGAGCAATAGGAACAATATTGGTAACATTGGGAGATAATTTAATATAGACTGGAACACTAGCAACTTTTTTCACCGCACGAGTTAATTGTGCCGCAATTTCTGCACTGGTACCAAAGGCGATTCCACCTTCTTTAACATTCGGGCAAGAGATATTTAGTTCAATTGCTTTGACATTCGGAGCCTCTCCAATACGCTCGCAAACTTTGACATAATCTTCTTCTGTTGACCCTGCAACATTTGCAATGATTGGCACGTCATAAGATTCGAGTGCCGGTAATTTTTCAGCCATGACCACTTCTAAGCCAGGGTTTTGCAGACCAATCGCATTTAGCATGCCACTAGGGGTTTCAGCTACACGAGGGGTTGGATTCCCATAGCGCATCTCATACGTTGTTGCTTTTACCATAATGGCTCCTAACTGGCTTAAGTCATAATATTTGGCATACTCTTCGCCAAAACCAAAACAGCCGCTAGCTGGAATAATTGGATTTTTCAACTCTAGTCCAGGTAAAGATACTGCTAATCGGCTCATATTATCACGTCTCCCGTTTTAAATACTGGACCTTCGTCACACACTTTTTTATTTTTAGTTGGATCTTTTTTTGATTGACACACACAAGCGTAACATGCCCCAACACCACATGCCATACGTTCTTCTAAGGAAACATACGTATGCGGATGGGTATCAAAAACCGTTTCAACACTGCGTAATAAAGGGGTTGGGCCACATGCATAGACTGCTTTAGGACTCTCATAAACTTGTTTAGCTTGATGAATCAAATGTCCAACATGCCCTTTTTGACCATATGATCCATCATCCGTCGCCATCATAACAACGCCTAGTTTAGAAAATTCTTTTTCATAAAAAATAGCTGATTTTGTTCCAAATCCTAACAAAAATACACAGTTAGCTTGTTTTTCAGCCAGCTCTTTACCAAGTTGATATAGCGGGGGAACACCGATACCACCACCGATAATAAATACTCTGTCCCCAGGTGCTACCATTGAAGTATCAAAGCCAACTCCTAAAGGGCCAATGACATCGATGGTCTCATTTGTCATTACTTGACGCAAGACTTGCGTGCCGTCTCCATCTGCTCGGTAAATCAGCTTACAAGTCTTATCTGCTTGATTAATCTCCGCCAAACTAATTGGTCGTCGTAAGAGTAAATCAGAGCGTGGGACTCTCAGATGAAGAAATTGACCTGGTTGCTCCATCTCGTGAACTAAGTCCCCAGCTAATGTTAATTCATAAATATTTCGAGCAATTTCGACTTGTTTTTTTACTAGCATATTCTCTTGTAGCATGCCTAATTCTCCCCTTAACAATTATTATAGTGTGACGACTGAAAAGCTTCTTGCTTCTAAAACTTTTAAAATTGCATCTGCAGTATCTAATGATGTCATCAAAGGCACACTAGCCTCAACTGCTTGACGACGAATTTTAAAACCATCACTTGCAGTCGTTGAGTCTTTTCCAGTGGTATTAATTACTAGTTGACAACGACCAGACCGAATAACTGTTAAAATATTATTTTCGTCATCTGTATCAAGTTTACCAACAATATCAACTTCTAGCCCGTGACTCATTAAGTAATTGCCCGTACCTTCTGTCGCCAACAAACCGTACCCAATTGCATGAAAACGTTTAGCCAATTGTAAGGCTTCTTCTTTTGCATCATCGGCAACCGTTAGTAGAACAGAACCAAAGTCAGGCAAATGCATGCCACTCGCTTCAAAAGCCTTATAAAGAGCTTTTTCTAATGTACTATCAGAGCCCATCACTTCACCAGTCGATTTCATCTCTGGTCCTAAGTTAGTATCAACTTGATGTAATTTAGCAAAAGAGAAGACTGGTGCCTTAACGTGAATTTGTTTCGCTTCTGGATAAAGTCCTGGTTCATAACCTAGTTCACCTAACGTTTTACCTAGAATCAGCTGTGTCGCAACTTGGGCCATTGGAATACCTGTGACCTTACTTAAAAACGGTACCGTTCTGCTAGCACGTGGGTTGACTTCAATAACATAAACGTCATCTTCGTGAATAATAAACTGAATATTCATCATTCCTTTACATCGTAGGCCAACAGCCAAGCGTTTCGTGTAATCGACAATTTTTTCCGTAATTGCTTCAGATAAATTTTGTGGAGGATACACTGCCATCGAGTCACCTGAATGGACACCTGCGCGCTCAATATGTTCCATAATACCTGGAATTAAGACATTCTGACCATCACTAATCGCATCAACTTCACATTCGACCCCCATCAAGTAACGATCAATTAAGACTGGATGCTCCGGAGAGGCTTTAACGGCTTCCTCCATGTAGCGTTCCAAATCTTTGGTTGACCATACAATTTCCATCGCACGTCCCCCTAGGACATAGCTTGGGCGAACGAGTACAGGGTATCCTAAATCTTCAGCAATACGCACTGCATCGATTTTATTCGTAGCCGTACTACCTTTTGGTTGAGGGACATTTAATTCCGTTAATGCGCGTTCAAATTTATCACGATTTTCTGCACGATCTAAGTCTTCAATACTTGTACCGATAATTGTGACACCATTTTTCGTCAGACCTTCAGCCAAATTAATTGCTGTTTGCCCACCAAATTGAACGATTACCCCAATCGGTTGTTCTAAATTGATTACATTCATCACATCTTCTAGTGTTAATGGTTCAAAATAAAGTTTATCCGAGATGGAAAAATCTGTGGAAACTGTCTCTGGATTACTGTTCATAATAATAGCCTCATAGCCAGCTTCTTGAATAGCTTTAACTGAATGAACTGTCGCATAATCAAACTCAACCCCTTGACCGATTCGGATTGGTCCGGAGCCCAGTACAAGTACTGATGGTTTGGTAGTCACTAGACTTTCATTCTCGTAATCATAACTACTATAAAAATAAGGTGTCTTAGAGTCAAACTCAGCCGCGCACGTATCCACCATTTTATAAACAGGTAGTACGTTAGCATCTTTACGTAATTGGGTAACGACTGGCTCATGGGTCTCCCAGAGTTTCGCAATATACTTATCAGTAAAACCATATTTCTTTGCCTTCTTTAAACTGGCTAAATCTTGTGGGTTGGTTTTTAGCTCTTGTTCTATTTCGATAATATGCAATAACTTATCTAAGAAAAATAAATCAATTTTAGTCAACTGGGCAATATCTTCAATTGTGAATCCACGACGCAAGGCTTCTGAAACATAAAACAACCGATCATCTTGGGCATAAACAATACCATGCGTTAGAGTGTCATCGCTCAGCGATTTTAATTCATCTATCTCAATGTGACAAGTACCAATTTCTAGTGAACGAACAGCTTTTAATAGCGACTCTTCTAACGTTCGACCAAGAGCCATAACTTCACCCGTTGCTTTCATTTGGGTACTCAGTAAACGGTCACCTTTTTCAAATTTATCAAAAGCCCAACGTGGTATTTTAGATACAATATAATCGAGTGTTGGTTCGAACATAGCGTAAGTTGTTTCCGTCACCGGATTTTTCATTTCATCGAGTGTTAAACCAATCGCAATTTTAGCCGCAATTTTAGCAATCGGAAACCCCGTTGCTTTACTCGCTAAAGCAGATGAACGTGACACGCGAGGATTTACCTCGATAATATAATAATTAAAACTGTCTGGATCTAAAGCTAGTTGGACATTACAGCCTCCTTCAATTTTTAGCGCTCTGATAATTTTAAGTGAGGCATCTCTCAATAATTGAATTTCAACATCTGATAATGTTTGACAGGGTGCAAAAACAATTGAATCACCTGTATGAATTCCAACTGGATCAAAATTTTCCATATGGCAGACAACAATCGCATTATCGGCTGAGTCACGCATGACTTCAAACTCAATTTCTTTATAGCCCGCAATACTTTTTTCAATTAGACATTGATTAGCTGGAGACAATGCTAAGCCATTCGTTGTGATTGCAATAAGTTCCGTTGCATCTGCACACATACCGCCACCAGTTCCGCCTAATGTAAAAGCTGGACGAACGATTAGCGGGTAGCCAATTTTTTCGCCAAATGCTAGTGCTTCAGTGACAGAATGAACAATCACGCTATCAGGAATCGGTTCATTTAATTCTTCCATCAACTGCTTAAATAAATCACGGTCTTCCGCTTGGTCAATTGCTGTTAATTTAGTACCAAGTAGTTCAATATTTAATTCATCTAACAAGCCACTAGCAGATAAGGTCATGGCCATATTAAGACCCGTTTGGCCTCCAAGAGTTGGTAAAATAGCATCAGGACGCTCTTTACGTAAAATTTTCGAGACAAATTCAATGGTTATTGGCTCGATATAAACTTTATCTGCAATCCCCTTATCTGTCATAATTGTTGCTGGGTTAGAATTTATCAAGATAACCTCATATCCTTCTTCCTTCAAAGCTAAACATGCTTGTGTTCCCGCATAGTCAAATTCAGCAGCCTGACCGATGATAATTGGTCCAGAGCCAATCACTAAAATCTTCTTAATATCTGTTCTTTTTGGCATCTTGATTCCCCCAATTATCCATTAATTCAATAAATTCATCAAAAATTGCTAGTGCATCATGTGGTCCAGGGGCAGCATCTGGATGAAACTGGACTGAGAAGACAGGGTATTTTTTATGCTTAACACCCTCAACTGTGCCATCATTAATTTCAATATGTGTTAGCATTAAATCTGTCTCTTCTAGACTTTCTTCAGATACTGCATAACCATGATTTTGAGCAGTAAAGAAAATTTGACCAGTCGCTACCTCACGGACTGGGTGATTACTACCACGATGCCCAAAGGTTAATTTGTATGTATCTGCACCATTAGCTAGACTTAATAACTGATGGCCTAAACAAATACCAAAAATTGGTACTTTAGTCTGTAAACTTTTGATTGTCTCTAAAACCTGAGGAATATCTTTAGGATCACCAGGACCGTTGGATAACATAATACCATCAGGGACTAAGGTTAAAATATCCTCAACAGAATAATTATAAGGTACTACTGTAATGTTACACTGGCGATTAATTAACTCTCTTAAAATGCTCTGTTTCATTCCAAAATCAATCACTACTACTTTTTTCCCTTTACCAGGAATTGTATAAGCTTTTGTCGTTGAAACTTGTTGAACTTGCGTCTTAGCCAATACAGTGGCTTTCAATTGATCATACTCATGAGCTAAATCAGGCACAACATCAATAATACTTCCTTTTAGCGTACCAGCTTCACGAATTTTTTTTGTTAACGCACGCGTGTCAATTCCTGAAATCCCTGGAACGCCTTTCTGCTTTAAAAATTGATCAAGTGTCATTTGACTACGCCAATTGGATGCTAAGCGGGCAACCTCACGAACAATCACACCAGTACACGCTGGTAACATAGCTTCAAAATCATCTCGATTGATACCATAATTACCAATCAATGGATAAGTAAACATAATTAATTGGCCTTTAAAACTAGGATCTGTTAATACTTCTTGGTAACCACTCATACCGGTAGTAAAGACGACTTCACCTGTTGCAACACCTGGTGCACCAAAACCTTCACCTTCAAAACAGGTACCATCTTCTAAAATTAATAAACGTTTCATTCTGACTTTCCACCTTTTTCCCAGACTAGATGACCATTAACAAAAGTATAAAGCGTCTCACCATATACCTTCTCACCAATGAATGGCGTATTATTTGATTTTGACACAAAGTCTTCACTAATGATATTTTCTGTTTCTAAGTCAAAAATCACAAGATCTGCAGCTGAACCAATATCTAATGTGCCAACAGGTAAATTAAATAGTCGAGCTGGAGCATCAGTCAACCAATAAACAACATCTGTTAATGAAAAGATACCTGGTTTAACAAAATGTGTGTACATTAGCTGAAAAGCTGTTTCACTACCGATAATTCCAAACGGTGCATCAAGCATGCTTTGATTTTTTTCATCATGGCTATGCGGTGCATGATCTGTTGCAATACAATCTATGGTGCCATCTAAAAGCCCAGCGATAAGTGCTTGTTGATCTTCTATCGCTCTTAATGGTGGGTTCATTTTAAAGTGACCATGATCACACGTTATATCTTGTTCAGACATAATCAGGTGATGTGGACAGACCTCGCACGTGACATTAATGCCTTGACGTTTGGCTTGTCGAATCACTTCCACACTCTCTTTAGTGGATACATGACACACATGATAGTGGACACCTGTTTCTTTTGCTAATAGGACATCTCTGGCAATTTGTGAGGACTCAGTGGCACTCATTATACCTGGTAACCCTAAAGATTCTGCAACTTTTCCTTTATGCATAACCCCACCAAACAATAGTGACTCGTCTTCAGTATGTGCGACAATCGCCATACCTAGCTCAGCAGCAGCTTTCATTGCTAGATACATTGTACCAGCTGTCTGAACACCGACACCGTCATTAGTAAAAGCAAAAGCACCCGCATTTTTTAGTCCCTTAAAGTCAACTAGTTCTTCACTTTTCAACCCATTCGTAATCGATGCGTATTGCAAGATGTTCACTATAGAATCTTTTTCAATTAATTGATTAACATAGTTAAAATTCTCAACTGAATCAGGTACAGGATTTAAATTAGGCATGGCACAAACAGTTGTAAAGCCACCTTTAGCTGCTGATAAACTTCCAGTAGCAATTGTTTCTTTATATTCAAAACCAGGCTCTCTAAAGTGAACATGGACATCAACTAAACCAGGTGTAATTAAACCTTGATTAGCATCAATAACTTTATTCGCTGACACTTGCTCAGGTGTAAAATTTCCAATCCCTTTAATTTTTCCATCTGCAAGCCACAGATCAACTTGTTTTAATTCGTTACGATTATTTATAATACGACCATTCTTAATTAATGTAGTCATTTTCATGTCACCTAAGCCTTTCCATCTAAAATTGCTTCTAAAATTGCCATTCGCATAAATACGCCATTCGTCATTTGTTGTGTAATTCTTGATTGATAGGATTCAACCAGTTCATCGGCTAACTCGACATCACGGTTGACTGGTGCCGGATGCATAATAATCGCATGCTCTAACATTTTTTTAGCACGCTCATTAGTTAGTCCGTATTCTCGATGATAGGTTTCTTTTGAGAATCCTTCATCTGAATCATGTCTTTCGTGTTGAACACGTAGCATCATCATCACATCAACTTTACCCACCAACTCATCAATCGTTGCATACGTCCCATATGCTTCATATTTCTTGTTATACCACTCGCTAGGTCCACAAAAGAACAAATTAGCACCCAAACGTTTTAACATCTTCATATTTGAGTTGGCCACGCGTGAATGTGATAAATCACCACAAATTGCGATATTTAACTGGTCAAAATAACCAAACTCTTCATAGATAGTCAATAAATCAAGTAAACACTGTGTAGGATGATTACCGCTACCATCACCACCATTGATAATAGATGTCGTGATGGTTTTACTTTGAATTAAATCATTGTAATAATTTTCTTGAGAATGTCGAATCACGCAAGCTTGTACACCAATTGCTGACATCGTTAAGACGGTATCATACAGTGATTCACCTTTAGATACAGAGCTTGTTTTAGCATCAAATTCAATGACATCTAGATTTAATTTCTTTTCTGCTACTTCAAAACTTTTATGCGTTCTCGTACTGTTTTCAAAAAATAAATTAGCGACAAAAAATTGTTCATTCGGCAAGTTGGAACGAGCGCCTTTCTTGAATTCCTGAGCTCGTTTAATTAATCCCATCACTTCTTGATCACTTAATGACTCCGCTGTAAGAAGATGTTTTAAACTAATTTGTTCTGATGTTCGAATCACTGGCTTTGCCCCCTATTTATAATCTGTACTTATTCCTCTTCACTTTTTGCTACTTGTGGTAAAACTAAATTCATAATAATTCCAAAAACGGTTGCTAATGCCATACCTGAGACTGCAACTGGTCCAGCTTTAAAGGTTAATCCACCAATCCCGACAACTAAAATCACAGACGCGATTAGTAGATTACGCTTAGCATTAAAATCAACTTTATTATCGATTAAAATTTTCAATCCGCTTGATGCAATCACACCGAACAAGATAAAACTGATACCTGCAATGACTGGACCAGGAATACTTTGAATTAGTGCACTTAATTTTCCAACAAAGCCTAATACCATTGCTAAAACAGCCGCTCCACCGATAACGAATACGCTATGTACTCGTGTAATAGCTAAAACCCCGATATTTTCACCATAACTAGTTACTGGAGGTCCACCAACTAGACCAGCGACGATTTGAGCTAAGCCGTCTCCCATTAAGGTTTTGTGTAAACCAGGCTCTTTATAAAAATTACGTTTCGTTAATTTATTCAAAACCATCAAGTGGCCAATATGTTCTGTCATCGTCACAAAGGCAATTGGAGCCATCGTTAAGACGGCGGTCAAATAAAATTTGGGTGTATACGTTACAAATGGTGCTTGAAAGTTTGGTATAGCAAACCAAGCAGCTTCAGCAATAGGTTGTGTGTCGACAATGCCGAATAATAACGCGACAATATAGCCACAGACAATACCTAGTAATATTGGAATTAATCCTAGAAAACCTTTTAAGTACATATTAAAAATGACAGTCAAGACTAAAGTAATAATAGCCACAGCAATGTATTTAACATTATATAATTGTGAGCCATCTGGTAGATTTTGATACATTGCTTGACTAGCGGCATTAGCAGCTAAACCTAAACCGATAACCATAACTACCGGCCCCACAACGATTGCTGGTAAAATTTTATCTAACCAAGCAGATCCAACTTTTTTAACAATCATTGAAACAACTAAGTAAACTAAACCCGTTGTCAAAGCTCCTAGAGCAATAGCAGGGTATCCATCTGTCTCCATCAGCATCTGCATTGCCGCAATAAAAGCAAAACTACTGCCTAGATAAGCAGGAATTTTACCTTTTGTAACTATTAAGTAAACAATAGTTCCCAAACCTGAACTGAATAGTGCAATACCCGGATTAATACCGACTAAAATTGGGACCAAAACAGTTGCTCCAAACATGGTGAATAAATGCTGTAAACTTAGACCTAACCATTTAACTCCTGAGGGTCTTTCATGAATATCAATCACAGCGTCCTCATTACGAAATACATCTTTTTTCATTTTCTTTTCCCCTTTATACAAAAAAATCCTCGTTTCGATTATCGAAACGAGGTATACAACAAGTTAGAGGCCACAACATATGTGTCCTTTTGATTTGCCGCTTTTCCAAGTCTCTCTGTACTCGATTAAAAAGCTATTCTTTTAGTCTTCAGATTTAATCGAAATGCTATCCTGTCCATCCACTTCTTGAACTTGTACAATGACTTGCTCTTTTTTAGACGTTGGAATATTTTTTCCGACATAATCTGCGCGGATGGGTAACTCTCGGTGACCACGATCCACTAAAACCGCTAATGAAATTTTATTAGGACGGCCTAAATCCATTAAGGCATCTAAAGCAGCCCGAATCGTCCGACCAGTATAAATCACGTCATCAACCAAAATGACTTCCTTGTCCTCCAATGAAAAGGGAACATTTGATGCATGAACCGTTGCATCATTATGGTTGGTCTGATGGTTATCATCACGATACAAAGTAATATCAAGTTCACCAACTGGTACTTGATGCCCTTCTAACTGCTCTAAGCGTTCCGCAATACGTTGGGCTAAATAGATACCCCGTGTTTTAATACCAACTAATACGATGTTATCAATTGATTTGTTGCGTTCAATGATTTCATAGGTAATTCGTGTAATCGCACGTTTCATGGTTGTTGTATCCACAACTTCTTTTTGTTTCACGGTTTTTTCCTCCTGGTTTACGCTTATTTTCCAATAAAAAAACTCCTACCCAGTCAAGGATAGGAGGAAATGTTCTCATAAAGATTATTAATGACCCAATCATGCACTCAGCAGTAAGTTCATTAACACATTCACCTTCTTAGCCTCTCTGGACTATTCTTAAAGGAATCGTATTTAATTATTAAAGTAATTTTACCTTATTTTGCTTTAAAAATCAATCTTTTTTCTTAAATTAGTTAGTGTTTCTTTAAAAATTTCAGGCTCTTCCACTGAAAAAAGCATATCTTCATGTGTTGTTGGGTGCTCGAACCCGATTGTTTTCGCATGTAGAAATTGTCCATTGCCTGATAATGTCTTCCGTGGTCCATATAAAGGATCGCCAGCAATTGGATAATCAATGTATTTCAAATGGACACGAATTTGATGCGTTCTTCCTGTTTCTAATTCACATTCGATTAATGTGAATTCATCAAATCGTTCTAAAACTTGAAAATGTGTAACAGCTGGCTTTCCTTCACTAACTACTGCCTGCTTTTGACGATTATCTTTACTACGACCAATAGGTGCATTGATTGTCCCTTTATCATGGGGAATCACACCATGAACTAAGGCAATATATTTTCTTAATGGTTTTTTTTCTTTTAATTGCTCAGTTAAAAACTCATGCGCATGATTGTTTTTAGCGACCATCAGTAAGCCGGATGTATCTTTATCAATCCGATGTACAATCCCTGGGCGAATCACATCATTAATTGCTGACAAATGATCAGCATGAAAAAGCAAAGCATTGACTAATGTATTATCCGGATGTCCAGCTGACGGATGAACAACCATACCTTGTGGTTTGTTCACAACAATGACATCATCATCCTCAAATAAAATATCCAGAGGAATATCTTGTGGTACCATATCCAATATTTCCGGTTCAGGAATTGTCACACGGATTATTTCACCCGGTTTTACTTTATGGTTAGCTTTAATACTACTCCCATCAACCTCGACTAATTGATTTTTTAACCATGATTGAATTTGTGAACGCGAAAAATCTTTAAATGAATCGGCAAGTACTTTGTCAATTCGACCTGATTCGTCCGTAATCGTTAACTTAAGTTGGTTCATGCATGTCCTCCTAGATTTACTTATCTTCTGTATTTTGGGTTGAGTCGGGCTTTTTATCGCTAAAGACAGCAACAATTTTACCATCTTCTTGTTTCGCTGCATATTCGAGAAATAGCTTTTTGTCAGGATACTTATCTAATGTATAGCTATCATCGTCACCTTCTGCATCGTTTAATGCATCCCATGAATCAAACACATCATTAAATTTGAATTTTTTTTCATACTCTTGTGCTTGTTTAGAATACTCAGCTAAATCAGCTGATTGAATTTCTTGCGTTCCCGTATCTGTTGCTACTTTATCAGGTGCTTTTGGTTTAGCTTGTTGCTGATAATAAAAATAACCACCAAAACCAACAATTAGTAACATCACAATAAACATAATCATGCGTTTCATATTTATTTACACGTCCTTCTTTTTTATTCTAATACACCAGTTGCACCTTCAACAATTTTTTGAACACTCTTTTCTAAATCATCTAAAGGAATAATTCGAGCTTTACGCATATACTCTGATCCCCGGTAAAATAATAAAATTACCGGAATAGTCATGATTTGGTATTCACCAGCCACCTCAGGAATATCTAATACATTAACTTCTAAAAATTTAATTTTTTCTGTATATTTTACCAAACGTTTTTCAACCTGAGGCTTCAAGCCATGACACACACTACATGATGGTTGGCTAAAATAAATCATAACCAATTCCTCTTGTCTAATTAACTCTTTCAAATTTGTTAACTCTGTTACTTTTTGAAACATATCTTGTTCTCCCCTTCTAAAACTATTGTAGTTATAGTTTATAGTAAAAATAAGAGGTTACCAATATTTATGCCTTTACTAATATAGGCAGTGAAGTAACAGGTGATATAAGCCAACTTCTTTGGATTAACCAATCCAATAAGCAACTACTAATAATAAAAGCTTTCTCATCAATCATCTGTGGCATAATCACATCATCTAATGCATTTTTGACCTCAGTTGGTAACACAAATTTGGCGGTATCTTCAATGAATAAAAATTGAGGCTGATAGTGACCATCAGAGAGAGATAAGTAATCAAAATCAATCAAGGTTTCCATCAGCACATCACGCTGACTTGAAGTTTTTGTTCTGCCTTTTAAGATACGTTTAAGTTTTCGTTCAACATGATGAAAAAAGAAATGAGGATTTACATCGCCAATCTTCCGATACGTATCTAATAATGAATTTGGAAATTCGGTATCATTTAGTGTTAAAAATTTAAAATAATCATACAAATTATACTGGTTAGAAGCTTCTTGGTAGTATGGAGTATAAAAAATCCAATTAAAGAGCTCTTCTTCTAAACACTGACGTTTAATCGGATATAAACGCCAACGGTCAATAATTAAATTGTCTTCATAAAAAGACGATTGTTGTACTTGCAAGAATGTCATGAACACAGATTCTAAAATCGCTGAATGCTGTTGAGATACCGGGATATCAATAGACAGATGATTCAACCAATTATTAATCAACTCATTATATTCTTCAAACACTTGTTCAACCTGAATAACTTGTTGCTCAATATCTTTTGTAGAATAATACGCAATGCCTAAGCGATATGTTCCTTGATGACGCTCAATCAAGCCAGATTCTATTAGCGGCTCAATGAATGTCTCAACAGCCACTAACTCTGGAAATTCTCGTTTAATATCACGGAGAGTTATCAAGCTATCACGGTGATTGGCTAAATAAGTAATAATTGCAAGAAAGAACGGATTTTGCTCATAAGTTAACAATTTAGTCTTACTTAAATTAGTTTGAAATTTTAACATATTATCCTCTACTTTCTAATAAAAAACTTCCAAGAGCGAGCCCTTGGAAGTCAATAGTTAATTGAATACAGTCGTTAGAGGCGGTACAACTTGTTTTTTGCGTGACACAACACCTTTTAAAATAGCAGTATGATTATCTAATTTAACATTAAAGGCTTCTTCAACTTTATTGTAAGAGTCACCTACAACTAAAACGACAGAATCACTTGCTAAAATATCTGTGATAACTAAGATGAATAAGTCGTAATTATTGTCAGCCATTTCTTTTTTCATCGCTGCTTCTACTTCCACTTGACGTGATAATACATCCATGACATCAACAGTATTCACTTGACCTATACGAATATTTTGGTCACCCATTGGGAAACTTTTTGCATCAGAATTAATTAATTCAACAGCTGTTTTATCTGCTAGATTAGTTCCAGCTTTTAACATTGCTAAACCATATACTTCTAAATCAACCTCAGCAATCATGGCTAATTCTTTCGCTGCTTTGATATCTTCTTCAGTACAAGTTGGTGACTTAAATAATAAAGAATCTGAAATAATTGCAGATAGCATCAAGCCAGCAATCTGTTTAGGAATTGCTATTCCATTTTCTTTAAATAATTTCAAGATGATAGTGTTGGTACAACCTACCGGCTCAGCTCGGTAATATAAAGGGTTAGCTGTTTCAAAGTTAGCAATTCGGTGATGGTCGACAACCGCTAAAATATCAACCTCTTTAATATCTGACACACTTTGTTGCGCTTCATTGTGGTCAACTAACATAACTTGGTTAGTTTCATTAGCAACCGTTTCAATAATTCTAGGTGCCTCTGTATTGAAATATTCTAAAGCGTAAGCTGTTTCCTCATTTACTGATCCTAAAGCTACCGCCTCTGCATTGATACCTAATTCTTTTTGTAGGTAAGCAAACGAAATGGCAGACGTGATTGCATCTGTATCGGGATTTTGATGTCCAAATACTAAAACTTTTGACATAATCTATTTCCTCCAATATTAAGTAATTCCTAAAGCGTATTATAACATACAACTACAAGGGAGTAATAGTTCTTCACGAAATTATTTTTAAGCCAATCGCTGAAACTAAAATCAAACCAATAAAAAATAAACGTTTCGCATTTTTAGGTTCACCATATAGTATAATACCTAAAATCGCACCACCAGAGGCTCCAATTCCTGTCCAAACAGCGTATGCTGTACTCATTGGTAAAGTATTCATTGAGTAATTCAAACAAATAAAACTAAGTAAAAAAAAGCCAACTAAAGGAACCATCTTAATTAACTTACGTTGTTTTAAATACGCATTAATAGCATTTACACCTAACATCTCAAAAATCCCTGCAAAAATTAAACTAACCCAGACCATTTTAATTCATCTCCTTTGTTTTTTCTTTTGTTGACGCTTTTAAACCAATGACTCCACTAATTAATAATAAAATAAAAAATAATTTAGTCATCGTAACTGTTTCGTTAAAAAGAATTGCACCAACTGCTGTCGTCCCGACTGTTCCAAGACCAACAAAGACCGCATAAACTGTTCCAACTGGAATTTTTTCACCGGCTTTAATCATTAAATAGAAACTCAAAAAAATGGCAATTAGCGTCCCTATCCATTCAATTAAGGAATTGGCATGTTTCAAGCCAATCACCCAACTCACCTCAAATATAGATGCAATTAAAACTTGTACCCATGGATTCTTCATTATTTTTTCCCCTATCTTTAAGTTAATAAATTAAAAAAAGCCTAGGAAATGTAAGATTTCTCATACATCTCCCAGGCTTTTATCCTTCCGTGTCATAGTCGTAACTATGGTTTTCTCTCGGACCAGACTAAAGATATTAATCTTTACGGAACCCTAGAAAACAAATTTATTTAATTAAATTACTGATGATAACAGATTTATCAATATCAAATACTTTTAATTTATCTGTCGTTAGTAAATCTTTTAAATTAATGCTATCAATAGAATTGGTTCCATATGCTTGATAGTAATAAGTTAAATCATTGTTGCTCATAATTGCCTTATACTGACTATAATCATACAGTCCTTGCTCATTGACAACAGAGCCTTTTGGTAGCGTAACACTATCTAACAAATGAATGATTTGATAAATCATCGCTGGACCTGATTCAGGCCAAGTCATTGTATGGCGTAAATAAGTTGATCGTATAAAACGTTCAGATGACGTATACCCGCCTGGAAGGCCAAACGTACCAGAACTTAGTCCTGTTGGTTTTAAACTTACGGGACCAATAGTTACTTCTGCTAATGAATGATTTTGAATCGCTAAATAATGACGAGCATTCTTTAAGTGCCACTCAAGTTCAGGGCTATTTGTCATAATACTGAGGACATTAGGTTTAACTAACAACTCACCACCTGACTGATTTGACTCTAATACAATTGATTCCCCAGTCACATCAGAAACGACAAAATGTAGCGGAACCGTTGCTTGTATTAGGGGCACTGGAATATCAATAAGATGGATGTTCTCTACAATTTTTTTCAACTCCTCAATCGTCGCTACATGACCTAAGACCCATGTAATCAATTCATGAGGACCCAAATTAATTTTCGTGTCAGCCTTCTCTGCATGATAGGTTGCTTCACCCGTGAAATATAATTCTGCCATTGATAAGCCTTTTTCATTAACGCCATCAGCTAATAAGTGCGTTTCAGCAATCTTGCTACCAGTCCCAACAAAAGCATAGCGGTTTTGATAGTTGTTCTCACTCTCTGATACCCACGAAAATTGACGAGGGACAAAAACCGGTCTTGACTCTAAAGGAACAGCAAAATCCATAGTCCGAGCCAAATAATATTTCTGATCAGATGATGTGGTAAAAATACTTGTACACATAGTGTAAAACACTCTCCTCAATAAAGTACTCATTTAATAAGTCTAGTGTACAATACTTTACTCTTAATAACCACTAATAATCATCCCTTTTAAAAACAAATTCTATTTAACGAGTTAAATAACCTTGATATTCATCAACATGTAATAATTTTTTCGCATTTTCAACTCTTTCATCACTTGGTGTGGGAATACCTTTTAAGGGATATTCTAAGCCCATATCTTCCCATTTAAACACGCCCATTGTATGATATGGCAACACTTCGACTTTGTCAACATTATTTAAAGTTTTAATAAATTCATCTAAGCGAATTAGATACTCATCATAATCCGTTCTTTCAGGAACTAATACATGACGAATCCAAACTGGTTGATTGGTTTCGGACAAGTAATGAGCCATTTCAAGAATACTATCATTCGGATTCATCGTTAAAATTTTATGACCTTCATTATCTATATGCTTTAAATCGAATAATAGCAAATCAGTATATTTCATTAATTCTTTAAACTCACTAAAGAATGGTTCATCATATGTAAATGGTCGACCGCATGTGTCAATCGTTGTATGAATCCCTAAAGCTTTAGCCTTTTTAAATAATTCCGTGATAAATTTTGGTTGTAGTAACGGTTCACCACCACTGACGGTAATTCCACCATCTTTTCCCCAATAACTTTTAAATTTAAGTGCTTCGGCTAAAATCTCATCAGGTGCAACTTCTTTCCCACCACCAATTTTCCATGTATCCGGATTATGGCAAAATTGGCAACGCATTTTACACCCTTGCATAAAGACGATAAAGCGAACACCTGGTCCATCTACTGTCCCAAAATTTTCTGTGGAATGAATTCTACCTGTTACTTGTTCAGTCATAATTATCACTTTCCTTATCTAAAAAAAGATGACTAACCTTAGCCAGCCATCTCTTACTTTTATTTTTCTAATTACATTCTATCATGAGCAGTACGAGAAATCACGTCTGCTTGTTGTTCTGGAGTTAAATCACGGAATTTAACCGCATATCCAGATACACGAATTGTTAAGTTTGGATATTTTTCAGGATGCGCTTGAGCATCTAATAATAAGTCTTTTGTAAAGACGTTAACATTTAAATGGTAGCCACCTTTGTCAAAATAACCATCCATTACATTACGTAAATTAGCAATACGAGTATCATCATCTTTACCTAAACCATTTGGATTAATTGTTTGTGTATTAGAAATACCATCTAAAGCATTTTTATAGTTTAAGCGAGCTGTTGAATTTAGTGACGCCAATAAACCATTCTTTTCACCTAAGAATTTACCATCTTGATAACTTGGATTAGCACCAGGAGCTAATGGTTTTCCACCACGACGTCCATCTGGTGTATTACCAGTTGCTTTACCATAAACAACATTTGATGTAATCGTTAATAATGATGTTGATGGTGTAGAGTTACGGTAAGTATGTTGACGTTTAATTTGTGTCATAAAGTATTCTAAAATCCAGTTAGCCATTGCATCAGCTTCTTCATTATCATTACCATAAGTTGGGAATTCATTTGTTGGTACATAGTCAATTGCTAAGCCATTTTCATCACGAATAACTTCAACATGACCGTGTTTAATTGCCATAATACTATCAGTTGCGTGTGAAATACCCGCAATACCAGTTGCAAATGTTCGTTTTAAATTAGTATCCATAAAGGCTAACTGTGGTGCTTCATATGCATATTTATCGTGCATGTAATGAATAACATTTAATGTGTTTACATATAATTCTGCCAACCAATCTAAAATGTCTTTGAAACGTTCGATAAACTCGTCATATTCTAAAACGTCTCCAGTCATTGGACGGAATTTAGGTGCTACTTGCACTTTAGTCATTTCGTCAACGCCACCATTGATAGCATAAAGGACAGCTTTTGCTAAGTTAGCACGTGCACCGAAGAATTGCATATCTTTACCAATAACAGTTGCAGACACACAACAAGCGATACCACAATCATCAGATCCCCAGTTAGCACGTAGTAAATCATCGTTTTCAAATTGAATTGATGAACTTTCTTTAGCAATACGTGCAGCAAAAGTTCTAAAGCCCTCAGGTAAATGTGATGAGTATAAAACAGTTAAGTTTGGTTCTGGAGATGGTCCCATATTAGTTAATGTGTGTAAAATACGGAAATCATTTTTTGTGACTAATGAACGTCCATCTAAGCCCATACCAGCTACACATAATGTAGCCCAAATTGGGTATCCAGAGAATAATTGATTGTAATCTGGTGTACGTGCAAATGATACCATACGTAATTTCATGATTAAGTGGTCAATGATTTCTTGTGCTTCACTTTCAGTTAATACACCATTTTCAATATCACGTTGAATATAAATATCTAAGAAAGCAGAGATACGACCAATTGACATTGCCGCACCATTTTGAGATTTGATGGCTGCAAGATAACCGAAGTATAACCATTGTGTTGCCTCTTTAGCATCTTTAGCAGGTTCAGAAATATCAAATCCATAGTAAGTTGCCATTTCTTTAATATCTTGTAACGCTTTAATTTGATCAGAAACTTCCTCGCGTAAGCGAATTACATCATCTGTCATTACTTTGTTACCTACATTAGCTAAATCTTTTTTCTTTTCTGCAATTAAGTAGTTGATTCCATATAACGCTAAACGGCGGTAGTCACCAATAATTCGTCCACGACCATAAGCATCTGGTAGTCCAGTAATAATTTTGTTTTTACGAGCAGCTCGCATTTCAGGAGTATAAGCATCAAAAACACCTTGATTGTGTGTTTTTCTCCACTCAGTAAAGATTTTAGTCATCTCAGCATCAGTGTCGTAACCGTTTGCTTCTAAAGCATGATTTGCCATATTAATTCCACCAAATGGCATAAACGCTTGTTTTAAAGGTACATCAGTTTGCAAACCAACAACTTTTTCTTCTTCTTTAATTAAATAACCAGGTTCGTGAGAAGTAATGGTTGCAGGAATATTAGTATCCATGTCATACACACCATTTTTCTCATGTTGAACATCAAATAATTCTTGTAATTTTGTCCACAGTTTATTTGTGCTATTAGTTGGTCCTACTAAAAATGAATCATCACCTTGATATTCAGTATAATTAGCTTGAATAAAATCTCTGACATCGACACTTGTTTCCCATTTTCCACCGTTAAAGCCGTCCCATTGTTTTCTCATGCTGAGAAACCTCCTTAAATTTTGTTCATCATTAGTTTTTAAAGTTTAAATTTCGTTTTCTTTTAACAAATTCAGTATAACACAAATACAATCGTTTTCAAGTGTTATAGTTAAAAAAATACAAATTGTGTTAAAAAAAACACAAAATAAACAAAAGCCTTATGCACCAACATATAAAGAGAGTTTACACCTTAATTTTAATGTATGATTTTTATCAGAAAACTGTACTATAACAGTATAGTTTGTGAAAAAATTATGTATAACAGAAAACCCACTTATCTTTTAAATAAGCGGGTTTTTCGTTCATTTATTACTGATTTTCAAATAATACAGAACTTACATTAGCATCTGTATAACTGGAGCCATTTGATTGACGATCATTAATTGGTACTTTAGATAAATCAATCAAATAATCTTGGCCTTTTTCATCGACAATGATAATTGTCGTTAATTTATCATCTAAAAAAGCATTAATCACTCGATGCGGATTGTTTTTCAGCTCTTTTAATACCATTAACCCGCGTTTTGCACGACTTAATTTACTTAATTCTGAGACTTTCATGCGCTTCAATGATCCACGATTTGTAACAATTGTAACTGTCGGTGATGTCCCTCTTTCGATTAAAGTACCACTAACAACAAAATCTGCTGTTTTTAAATTAATTCCTTTGACTCCAGCTGCTCTTGCACCAACACAAGGAACTTCAGATAAATCAAACAATAATCCATAAGCTTGATTGGTCACTAAAAGAACATCTTTTTTATCCGTTGATTTGATCAATTCTGCTGCTACGACGATATCAGTATCAGATTTCAACTTAATTGCTAGGGAAGAGCGACTCTTATAAGTTCGCCACATAGTAAATTCTGACATCAAGGTCTGTTTAATCATTCCTTCACGTGTCATTAATACAAATTGAGCCTGTTCATCAATCTGAGCAAACGGGAAGACTGCTAATATTTGCTCATTTAGCACTGAATTATTGATAGTTTGAGAAAAATGCTCACCGACATCTTTCCATTTTTTATCAGTTAATTCATAGACAGGGCGATAAATCATATTCCCTTTTGTTGTCAACAATAATAAATTATCATGAGTATTCAACTGACCACTAAACATCAGATAATCAGTATCCTTCATTTCTATATCATCTTCTTTTGACGCATTATAAGAGCGTAAACTACTGCGTTTCAAGTAGCCTTCACGTGTGATACTTACCATAACATCTTCTTGAGGAATTAATACTGAGGTCTCAATAGTAATCTCTTCAATTGTATCCTCTAACCGGGTTAAACGTTCAGAAGAATAACTTTTTTTAACTTGACGTAACTCAGTTTTCATTAACTTAAATAATTCTTTATCATTACCTAAAATTTCATTTAATAAAGCGATTTGTTGATGTAAATCAGCTGATTCTTTTTCCAAGGCTGTGATATCTGTATTAGTTAAACGATATAATTGTAGGGATACAATAGCTTCTGACTGTTCTTCCGTAAATTCAAACTGAGTCATCAAATTCAACTTAGCATCTCTTTTATTTTTACTACCACGAATGACAGCAATCACTTGATCTAAAATTGACAAAGCTTTAATTAAGCCATCAACAATATGTAATCGTGCTTTTGCTTTTTTCAAATCATATTGACTTCTTTTTCGAATTACTTGCTCTCGATGGTCAATATATGCTTTCAAAATCGCTATTAGACCAACTTGTTCTGGGCGTAATCGATTAATAGCTACCATATTAAAATTATAGTTAATTTGTAAATCAGTATTTTTAAATAAATAGTTCAAAATTCCTGATGCATCAACTTCTTTTTTTAATTCAATTACTATTCTTAAGCCTGTACGGTCGCTTTCATCACGCACTTCAGAAATCCCTTCAACTTTTTTATTTAAGCGAATTTCATCAATTTTTTTAACGAGGCTAGCCTTATTAACTTCATAAGGAATTTCCATAACAACAATTTGTTCACGTCCCGCTTTTAAAGGTTCTATTGACGTTTTAGAACGTAAATTAACCTTACCTTTTCCAGTCTCATAAGCTTTTTTTAGTTCTTTTTTCCCTTGTAAGATACCACCAGTTGGAAAATCTGGACCTGGAATAAATTCCATTAATTTTTCTAAAGTCGCATTTGGATGATCAATTAGATAAATCGTCCCATCAATAACTTCACCTAAATTGTGAGTAGGAATTTCCGTTGCATAACCAGCTGAAATTCCCGTTGATCCATTAATTAAAAGGTTAGGATACCTTGCAGGTAACACTGTTGGTTCTTTTTCAGTATCATCAAAATTCCATACAAATTCGACAGTTTCTTTATCGATATCTTGTAATAATTCACCACTTAATTTAGATAGTCTTGCCTCTGTATAACGCATAGCAGCAGGCGGATCACCGTCCATACTACCGTTATTACCATGCATTTCAATTAACGGCTCCCGTAATTTCCAATCTTGACTCATTCGAACCATCGCTTCATAGATACTACTATCACCATGTGGATGATAATTACCCATGATGTTACCTACTGATTTTGCTGACTTTCTAAATGCTTTCTCAAAAGTATTACCATCTTTGTTCATTGAAAATAAAATCCGTCGTTGAACTGGTTTTAACCCATCACGAATGTCTGGCAATGCACGTTCTTGAATAATATATTTTGAATATCGACCAAATCGATCACCCATGACTTCTTCAAGTGTTAACTCTTGAACTCTTTGATGTTCACTCATTCCATCATCTCTCCTATTTCTTATGATTTAATCGAATAAACTAGTGTCACCACTATCAGTCGACTCAGTTTCTTTAGATTCTAAAAAAGCCGTATTCGTTTCATCATCATGATGATCTAAAATACTACCATCTTCTTCTAAACTAAATTGAACATTTTTTTCAATCCATAAACGTCTCGGTTCTACTTTATCACCCATTAAGGTTGTAACACGACGTTCAGCAATCGCTGCATCATCAATTTTAACGCGAATCAGTGTCCGTGTATCCGGATCCATCGTTGTTTCCCATAATTGATCTGCGTTCATCTCACCAAGACCTTTGTAGCGTTGGAGCATATATCCTTTGCCCATTGAACGCGTAATTGCTGCTAACTCATCGTCAGTCCACGCATATTCGATAGTTGCTTTCTTTCCCGTACCCTTTTGAACTTTATATAATGGTGGTAGAGCAATATACACTTTACCTGCCTCAACAAGAGGTTTCATGTAACGATAGAAGAACGTTAGCAAGAGAACTTGAATATGGGCACCATCCGTATCAGCATCCGTCATAATGATAACCTTGTCATAGTTACAATTTTCTAATTCAAAATCAGCGCCAACGCCTGCACCAATTGTATAAATCATAGTATTGATTTCTTCATTTTTTAAAATATCAGCTAATTTTGCTTTTTCAGTATTAATCACTTTACCACGTAAGGGTAAAATCGCTTGGAATTTTCGATCACGGCCTTGCTTAGCCGATCCACCGGCTGAGTCTCCCTCGACTAAGTACAATTCATTGCGCTTAGGGTTTCTTGTCTGAGCAGGCGTTAATTTTCCAGAAAGTAGTGTTTCACCTTTACGCTTTTTTTTGCCATTCCTACTATCTTCTCGTGCTTTACG
The DNA here is from genome assembly GCF_001998885.1 of Vagococcus penaei. Taxonomy (NCBI): domain Bacteria; kingdom Bacillati; phylum Bacillota; class Bacilli; order Lactobacillales; family Enterococcaceae; genus Vagococcus; species Vagococcus penaei. The sequence goes on along the minus strand of NZ_CP019609.1, from coordinate 78,114 downwards.
CGCGGCCTCTCGTGCTTCTCGTGCTTTCAACGCTTTTCGGACTAACATTTGTGACAAATCGCTGTTTTCCTGTAGGTAGAAACCTAACTGCTCACTAACGACACTTTCAACAGCTGCACGTGCTTGAGCGGTTCCTAATTTTCCTTTTGTTTGACCTTCAAACTGAAGTAAATTTTCAGGGATGCGCACAGAGATAATGGCTGTCAAACCCTCTCTAAAATCGCTTCCTTCTAGATTTTTATCTTTATCTTTTAATAAACCAGCTGTCCGTGCATACTCATTGAATGATTTTGTTAAAGCCGATTTCATACCAGTTTCATGTGTCCCACCATCTTTAGTTCGCACATTATTAACAAAAGATAACGTATTTTCCGAGTAACCATCATTGTACTGACAAGCAAACTCAATTTCAATTTCATCTTTTAAGCCAGAAAAATAAATAACAGGTGTTAGTTCATCTTTTCCTTCATTTAAATAAGCTACAAACTCTTTAATCCCTTCATCATAGCGGAAAGTATCTGTTTGTTCTGTTCGCTCATCAAGCAGTGTGATACTAACTCCCTTAAGTAAAAAAGCCGTCTCACGCAAGCGCTCGGCTAAAACGTCATATGAAAACGTCGTTGTCGAAAAAATTGTTGTATCAGGTTTAAAGGTAATTATAGAACCATTGGGTATCGATTTTGCTACCTTTTTACGTTTTAATTGACCATCTGTATGTCCACCATTTTGAAAAGAGACAGTAACTTCTTCACCATCTCGAACGGTTTGAACTGTTAACTCACTAGATAATGCATTCACCACACTGGCACCCACGCCATGTAGTCCTCCAGACGTCTTATAGCCACCTTGACCAAATTTACCCCCAGCATGCAAGATTGTAAAGATAACTTCAATCGTTGGTTTACCAGACGCATGAATTCCAGTTGGCATACCACGACCGTAATCTCGAACACTAACGCTATTGTCAGAATGAATCGTCACTTCTATCTGATTACCATAACCAGACAATGCTTCATCTACAGCATTGTCAAATATTTCAAATACTAAATGATGCAACCCTTTTGTATCTGTTGAACCTATATACATTCCTGGCCGTTTACGAACAGCATCTAGTCCCTCTAAGACTTGAATAGATGTATCATCATATTGTTTATTTATTTTTTTCGTCATTATTTTCTCCTTCTATATAAATAATCAATTGGCTAAAGAGACCTACCTTGACTATACTACGCTATTCCCTTCGGCTTTTAAAGTAGAATTTACCACAAAAAAAATCGACATATGGTAAGTTGATACTTTGATCATCGAATAATGTCCATCCGACCATTATCTTATAATAAATTAGATCAAGTTGTAAAGCCCACTCATTCACTAGGTACTTAGAAAATAGTATTGAGTATTTCAATTATTTTTTTATTCTACTACCTATTAATAAAAACTAACCCTTTCACTTGAATTAATCTACCAATGAGCTAAATAAAACAAGACATTAATTTATTTTTGAACTCATATTTAATTTTTTCAAATACACGTTGTATAGTAACATAAGTAAAATCATATGAGCAATGTGTTATAGTTACTTAAGGATGATATATCTCTAAATAAATTATCGGATAGCACTTTTCAAAAAATATTAATTAAAAATGCAATATTTGCTCAATTTAATTAATCTATTGTAATATACTGTACATTTGAATGATAATTATATAAAATAGTAGTGATTATTCATTTATTCAACATTATTAATTATTTTAAAGGAGTGTTGTCTTATTCTTAAACGCAATGTAAAAACGAATCCTAATCTTTTATTATCGGCCCTTTTTTTAGGCTACGTTATGGTTTATATTGACAAACTATCGGTTGGATTTGCTGTTATCTCTATTAATAAGGATATTCCTATGACTGATAGTACAAAAGGTTTATTATTAGGTGCTTTTTTCATTGGTTATGCTTTACTTCAGATTCCAATGAGTATCGCGGTCAATAAATTTGGGGCAAAAAAAATTGTTCTCTGGTCTATCATTATGATTGGAGTTTTCGACTTTCTTTTTGGTATGGCGGATACCATTACGATGCTAATCGCTATTCGACTATTATCTGGTCTCTTGGCCCATTCAGGGTACACCTCAGCTTCTAGTAAAGAAATTACAGAATCATTTTCAGTCGAACGTCGGGCTTTCGCTAAGGGTATTTTATTATCGGCTTCGGGGTTTGCAAGTATTCTAGGTCCTATTTTAGTTTCTCCATTAATTCAAAATTTTGGTTGGCGCTCTGCATACAAGGTTCTAACGATTGTCGCCCTTGTTATAGCTGTTTTTGTAGCAATAGCTATACCAAACAAGCCTAATCTGACTAACGAGAAAGCTAAATCCACTATCAGTATGCTTGATATTTGGAAAACACCCTTAGTTTGGTTTTTATTCATCAGCGCTTTTTGTGTCAACAGTCTACTGTATGGGTTAACTAGCTGGTTACCGACTTATCTTGACAACTATCGTGGCTTAAGCTTAACACAAGCAGGAATGGTTAGCTCTGTCGTAGGTATTTTTTCTTTACTAGGTGCCATTGGTGGCGGCTATATGATCAGTCGTTATTTTCAAGGTAAAGATACTTTAGTTATTCTAATTTGTTCTATTCTTGGCAGTTTTTTAACTTTCTTATCTTATTTTACAAGTCATATGCCTAGTTTTACCATCTTACTTGGTCTAGCTTCTCTACTTTTAACCATCACTTTTGTGACGGTCATGTCTATCCCGCTTAAAACATTTGAAGGAGATCGATTTGCTCCAAGCTATGCGACAATTGCAATGGGAGGAATTGTTGGTGGAGCCGTTTCCCAAATTGCAATTGGACTCTTAGTTCAAGCAACTAACACATTTTTATCTGTTTTTATTTACTTTTTAATTTTAGGTTGCTTAACTGGCCTAATTGTTTTACCAATCAAACATAATAAAAAGTATTTACTATAATCGTTAAAAAAAGCAGACTTGATAAGTTTATCAAGTCTGCTTTTTTTAACGATTTATAATGATTCGATTGTCGCCAAACCATTTTTGACTGATTTTTTGTGCAGTTCCTGTCTCAGTACTTTTTGCTAAACCATCATTGATTACTTTTAATAGTTCGCTATCCCCTTTACGGACACCAATAGCAAAGTTTTCATTTTCAAACTCGCTTGGAATGATGACTAAACCCTTCATGTCCGCTTGTTTAGCAATATAATAGTCAGCAAAAACTTTATCAATCAATAACCCATCGATACGCCCAGCTTTTAAATCCAAAAATCCCTCGGTAAACGTTGGAAACAAGACAGCTTCATTGTCTTTAATGTAATCTTTTAACATTTCTGGATTATTCTCTAGTAACTCTTCACCACTGGATCCTTCCTGAGCACCTAATGTTTTACCCTTCATATCAGCGAATGTGTTAATGCCGTTATCCGGATTAACTACAAGTACTTGCTCATTTGTTAAATAATAGTCACTAAAATCAACTGATTTTTTGCGAGCGTCTGTGACTGTATAACCATTCCAAATAACGTCAATTGTTCCATTTTTTAACTCTGACTCTTTCATTGACCAATCAATTGGTTGGAATTTTGCTTTAACACCCATTTGTTTCGTCACATCACTTGCGAGATCAATATCAAATCCAACTAATTTCCCTGAATCATCTTTAAAACCCATTGGAACGAATGTATCATCGACACCGATAACCAATTCACCTTTTTTCTTAATCTCGTCCCAAGAAGCACCTTGTTGCTTAGATCCACATGCACTGACGAATAACATACTTACTAATAATATAGCTACTGCCCATCTTTTTTTAGTCATTTTCTTTTCCTCCATCTCTTACATTAGTTATTGGACTGACTTCGATTAATTTATCTGCAATCTTTTTAGCAAAAGTTAAATCATGCGTTACAACAATTTGTGTCATCCCATCTTTTTTTAACTTTAGAATCGTTTGCGCTACGTTATCAACTAAATCAGGGTCAAGAGCACTCGTTGGTTCATCATAGCACAAGACATCTGGTGTCATTAATAGTGCTCTAACCATAGCAACACGTTGTTTCTGTCCGCCTGACAATTGTGAAGGATAGTACCGACGATGCTCAAGTAAACCAAACCTTTCAAGCAATTGATTAGCCTCTATAGTTGCTTGTTCGCCTGAAAGTTTTTTCACCATGGTTGGAGCTAAAATCAAGTTTTCTAGAACAGTTAAATGTGGAAACAAGTTAAAGTCTTGAAAAACAACACCAATTTTTCCGCGATTTTCAGTAAATAGAACGGGTTTACTATCGAGTAACAGTTCACCACTATCAATCGTTTCTAAACCAGATATGCAACGTAACAAAGTGGTTTTACCACCTCCAGATGGTCCGACTAAAGCAAGAACTGTGCCCGTCTCAACTGTTAAATTGAGGTCGTCGATAATCTTTTTTTGATTAAATGACTTATTTAAATTTTTAATTTCTAACATCTATAGTCTCTCCTAACTTTTAATGGCTTGACGACGTTCAATATACTTTAAAATTAGTGTGACGAATCCCGTCAGTAACAGATAAATAATCGCAACAACAATTAAAGGAATAATACTTGCTTCCCGTTGCATTGCGACACGACCGGCTTTCATGACTTCACTTAATCCTAAAGCATAAATTAGCGACGTATCCTTAACCAGCGTAATTACTTCGTTCCCAACTGACGGGAAAACAACCCGATAAACCTGTGGTATAACAATTTTATAAGTTGTTTGCCAAGTACTTAAACCCAACACCTTAGCTGCCTCATATTGTCCATTAGGAATTGCTTGAATACCACCTCTGAAAATCTCTGCAAAGTAAGCAGAATAATTAATAATAAAAGCAATTAAAACTGCCATTAAACGACTTTCAATAATAATACCAACAAATGGTAAACCAAAGAAAACAAAAATTAATTGCAGTAATAAGGGCGTGCCACGAATAATCCAAATCACCGTATCTATTACCCATTTCAGTGGTTTAAAATGAGTTGTTGCAACGAAACCAATTAACATACCTAACGGCAAAGAACTAATTAATGTCAAAATAAAAACTAAAATGGTCATTTTAGTTCCTTCAAGTAATGCCGGTAATACTTTAATCACTAAATCCATGTCTTTTCCTCCTTAAAAATAAAAAAACGTCCTCTTGGCAATAACGCCAAGAGGACGAGCATATTATATGTCGTGGTCCCACCTCATGTTTGCTTAATATAATGAATTAAGCCTCTAACAGTTTGTATCCAAACTGACCACGATAACGAGTGGACCGACCTTACCTACTATTAGAATTTCAGCAAGATATCTCCGAGATGTGTTCATTTATAAGCTGTGACCTTTTCTCACCAACCAAAGGCTCTCTTCACACAAAGCAAAATAAATTACTTGTTCTCATTCTTGATTCTGTTATTAAAAATAAAAAAAAGACCTCTTGGCAATAATGCCAAGAGGACGAGCATATCATATGTCGTGGTCCCACCTCAAGTTCACCTAAGTAATATTCCATTAGGTCTCTAAGCAGTCTTAATAGCAAAACTGCATCACGATAACGGGTGCACCGACTTCACTTACTTATATTTCAGAAAAGTTCTCTAAGGTGTGTTCATAAACTTAGCGACGACCTTTTTTCACCAATCAAAGGCTCTCTAAACGTCAAACTAACTTACTATTTGTCCTTATCAACAATTTAAATAATTAATTTTCATTAGAATATCATGTTAATTTAACAGTGTCAAGCCATATTATTTAATTCTATTTTAATACAACGATTCATGACAACATCTTTTCGATTATTTTCAGCCAAAATTTGCGCAGCTTCTTCATTTTCAATGCCTAATTGCGCCCAAAAAATCTTAGCATCTGTTTTAACAAATTCACGCGCAATATCTGGTAAAGCATCACTTTTTCTAAAAATATCAACAATATCAATTGGTTCTTTCACATCAGTAAGCGTTGCTACAACAGGTTCTCCTAAAATCGTTTCACCAGCTAACATAGGATTCACTGGAAATAATTTGTATCCAGAAAGTTGCAATACTTGAGCCACTTGATAACTTGTGCGGTCAGGCTTATTACTTAACCCAATCACAGCAATATTTTTACTATTTTTTAAATAGTCCTTAATCGTTTCATCATTTGGATTTTTAAATGTCATAAGACTAGTCCTCCTTATTTTTTAAAAAATAAATTCATTTAGTGTATATGTCTAATAGTAACTTTATTTAAAATAAAGCACAAGCATTTAAAACTTATTGTTGCCATCACTGTTTCATGGTAAAATTAACTTTATCGTTAAGGAGGTTAACTCACGTGAAAATAGTATTACTTTTATTCTTAGCCTATCTACTAGGATCTATTCCTTCTGGTGTTTGGATTGGCGAATTATTTTATCATAAAGACATTCGACAATTTGGTAGTGGAAATATGGGAACGACAAATACTTTTAGAGTTTTAGGTAAAAAAGCTGGTACCGTTGTCTTAATAATGGACATTGCAAAGGGTGCAATTGCTACAATGTTACCACTTTGGTTTAACTTAGATGTCAATCCTTTATGGTTTGGTGTTTTGGCTATTATCGGTCATACTTTTCCCATATTTTGTGATTTTAAAGGTGGAAAAGCTGTAGCTACTAGTGCTGGTATGTTATTAGGCTACAGTCCAACATTTTTTATCTATTCTATCAGTCTCTTTGCTATCTTACTCTTCTTTACGAGTATGGTGAGTCTATCAAGCATGTTAAGTGCTATTATCATTACTTTATCAACTATTTTCATTCCACTTATTTTCCCTGAAATTCTGGCTGAGCAAAACTGGCTACTAACGACATTAGCTGTTCTAATCACCGCTTTTATTATTTATCGTCACCGTGATAATATTAAACGAATTAGAAATGGTACTGAAAGTCGAGTACCTTTTGGATTAAAAAAATCAGTAAAAAAAATATCAGAGCAAACTGCTTCAGATAATGTAAACGAACAAAAAAAACAAGAGGATTAATTTCCTCTTGTTTTTTTGTATTCGTCATTAGGTTGACATAATAATATTATGAATTCGAATAGTCAGTTGCAATTTGATAATCGCCAGCATAGGGAACATCGACACCGTTTACCTTTTGAAATAAATCTTGTCCTTTACCGGCCAATATGACGACATCGCCCTTATTAGCTTGATCAATTGCTGCTTTAATAGCCTGTTCACGATCGGCTATGACAATTTGTTCAACTTGTTGGTTGTCAATTGCTTCAGCAATCTCTAAAATAATTTGATTTGGGTCTTCAAATTGTGGGTCATCAGATGTTAAAAAAACAGTGTCAGCAAATTCTGAAATAACTTTCCCAAAATCTTTACGACGTGACACACCTTTGTTACCTGGACTACCTATCACTAAAGTTAATCTAGCTTGTGGGTATTCATTTTTTGCAAACGACATCAAATTCTTTAAACTATCATAATTATGTGCATAATCCACAAAGATATGTTGCCCCCGCTTACCAAGTATATGTTCCATACGTCCTGGTACTTTAGCAATCTCTAAGCCTCTAACTAAGTCATCAACACTTGCACCAGCCAATGCACATACAATTAGACTTGCTAAAGCATTGTCTTTATTAAAATCACCACGTAGTTGTAAAGAATAATCTCCTGCAATGGTAATATGACTGTCAATCACTTGTGTCACTTTAAATGTTAACGAATCAGAAGTTGGCAACCACACAAAATCGGCATCACTTTTACCACTATAAGTGACGTAAGGTTTATTATAAGCATTAGCCATCTCAATTAGAAGGTCAACATCTTGGGTATCTTGATAAATGACAACTTGTTTAGATTGTTTAATTAATTGTCGCTTACAGTAATAGTAATCATCAAAAGTTGGATGCTCAATTGGACCAATATGGTCAGGAGAAATATTCATAAACACACCAATATCAAAAACTAAGCCAAAGACGCGTTTAACTTTATACGCTTGTGAAGAAACTTCCATGACTAAATGTGTCATACCATTTGTCACAGCTTCTGCCATCATTCGATACAAATCAAGCGATTCAGGTGTTGTTAAAGAGGATTTAAAATAATTCTTACCATCTAACGTTGTGTTCATCGTTGAGAGCATTGCCACTTTATGATTAGTTGCTTCATCAAGAATTGCTTTTGTAAAATAAGCAGCTGTCGTTTTACCTTTTGTCCCTGTATAGCCAATTAAGGTCAGTTTTTCTTGTGGATAGTCATAAAAAGCCATGCTGATTAATGCTAAAGCCTCCCGAATATCTGTTACAATAATGCCTAAATGAACGTCAACATTATAAGGTGTTTCTGAGATATAAAAATTTAAGTCATTTTCTGCAACAGCTCTTTTCAAGTAATCTTCTTTAAACGATAATCCCTTACAAAAAAATAAAGAGTCGCTCGTTACTTGACGAGAATCATAGGTGATATGTTTAAACTCATAATCTGCTACCGGCAATTTAAAATGCCAGTGATTATTATGAATGTATTCTTTAATTAGACCTGCTTCAAATAAAATCGATTCTATCTTCTTCAATGTTATTGCCATTGGTAAATCCACCCCAAAATTATATTTTACTTATTATAACATATATCAAAGGCTACTACGTATCTCATATCACTGTACTTGTAATCCTTACATGATAAGTAATAACTTTTTTCTTGTTCTTTGATTTTCTTAAAAAAAAGCTAGATCTGAATAGGCACCCATATCTAACTTTAAAATATTATTTAATTGAAAAAATGCTTTTTTAAGGATTAACACGATAAAGACGATACGTCAAATCAATTTCATTAAATTGACTATGTTCGGAAACAAGAGAGTAGTTTGCACGAATATTCACTGGTACAGATTCTTCTTCTGATTGTCCATAATATCCTTTATGGACAATAAACATAACAGCTTTGTCATTAACCGCTTGATTTTGAGTATCCATCATTTCAGGCAAATGCTCTTGACTAATATTTTGACGTTCAAAATAATAGATACTTGGTAATATATTCGCTGCTTGGTAGAATCCACCATCTAAAAAACCATAATTTAACATCGTTGGATTCTCTTCTTCATTCATAATTTTAGCAAATTTTTCTTGAGCGTAAGAATGATCATTCGGATTAAATGTTAACGAACGATTATCTGGAAATGCTTTTGAGAATTGAAAGTTATTTGTAGTTCCAAATAATGTAACAAAACTGACTAAACCAATAAACAGAACTTGTAAATTGGTGAATTTAATTTTATCCATATAGGTTAGAACGAGTAAAATAGGTAAACAAGCAAAAGGCATTAAAATTAGATAATAATAATTAAAACCTTTACCACCATAAAAAGTACTAATGACTAACATAAAATAACTAGAAGAATAAATAAACAACGTCCACTTATCTTTAAATAAACGATTCGATACAATCATTCCTAAAAAGCCAAGAATAAAAACGACAATTAATAGATGCTGACTCACCACTCTCCTAGAAAAAATTAGTATTGCATTAAAAATGTTACCAATCAATCCACTAGTTGTTCCACTAGGATATAGTTTTATATTTGCATAAAAATAATTAAACACTAAATCTCCCCAAGCACCTACTAAACTAAAATAAGAAATAATAAATAAGCTTAGAGACAGAAAACCGAAAAGAACCCAGACGCTACCACGAATGAGCTGATTAGTGTCTTTTTTAGCAACTAGACAAATTCCTACTGATAGCAAAAAGCCTAATGAAGCACCAATCATAGTATATTTAACCCAAAATAAATAACTCAAAGTTAAACCAATTAAAAAATATTCATAATTAAGCAATTTAAAATTATTCTGCTGAAACTTAAAAATTAAATAAATTGTATAACAAATAGGTAAAAAGACAAACTCCTCTGCGCTACCCCCCGTTTTAAAAAACGGATCAAATGTTAGCAATAAATAACTCAATAAAACAAATGCAATACTTTTGTTAGCATCTAAAAAAAGAGACCCTAATTTAAATAAAATACAAGATACCAAAGTCATATTAATCACTTCCAAGAAGAAAACGCCAAAGTAACTATTAGAAATTTTTGAAGCGATAAGAAATAAAAAATATAGTGCCGGCCCTTTTTGTTCGAAAAGATCTTTATATGGGATAATTCCATGACCCCAAGATTTACCCATTGTGACAAACGCATTTAAATCAACCCAATCATTAAACTCATATATTGGAGAATTTTTACTAGCAATTAACAAGAATATGAAAGATGTCATAAAAAAAATGAATGTTATTGACCATGGTAATTTGAAAAGTCGCTGAATAGACTTATGTGAATTGGAAGTTTGATTAAGATTCATGGTCTTTCACCTCACGTCCATTTAAGTGTGATTCGATAATAAAACGTGGTCGTTCTTTTACTTCAGAATAAATCTTGCCAACGTACTCACCAACAATTGAAATACTTAATAATTGAATACCACCAATTAACCAAATACTCATAATAAGTGACGTCCAACCAGTATCAACATCACCCATCACTTTTTTGAAAATAGTATAAATCATATATACAATACCGATGATTATTGTAAGTATCCCTAAATTTCTAACAAAACGAATAGGCATAACCGAAAATGAAGAGATGCCTTCCATAGCAAAACTTAACATTTTTTTCAGTGGATATTTAGATTCGCCAGCTGCTCGTTCATTTCTTGAGTAATAGACATTTGTAGAAGGATAACCAACTAAAGGAACCATTCCTCTCAAGAAAAGATTTTCTTCTTTAAAAGTTAACAATGTTTTTATTGCTCGTTGACTCATTAAACGAAAATCTGCATGGTTTGGAACCATTCTAATGCCAATTTTTTTCATAAATGCGTAAAATAAATTGGCAGATGTCTTCTTAAAATATGTATCAGTATCACGATTGTTTCGCACACCATATACAACATCAAACCCATTGTAATATTGGGCAACCATCTCTTTAATTGTATGTACATCATCCTGTAAATCAGCGTCGATTGTTATTACAATATCCGCATCATCGCATACTGTTGCCATTCCAGCTAATAAAGCATTCTGATGCCCAAAATTTCGACTAAATTTTATTCCATTAAAATGAACAGAATCCTGTGTATTCAATTGCTCAATTATTTCCCATGTTTTATCCTTACTACCATCATCAACAAATAAAATAGAGCTATCTTGACTAATTTTGTCAGCATCAATTAAATCCGATAAAATTCCGAATAATTCTGGACTAGAGAGAGGCAGAACTTCTTCTTCATTATAACAAGGAACAATAATTATTAAACGTGCTTTTTTCAACTGAATTTACCTCCTAAACTAAATAAATACAATATTTGTATTATAACACTGTTCCACTGACACTACTATTAGTTTATTTTTTGAAAACGTTTGATATTTATGTTTTTTAGTTTATTAATAATCTTTTTGTTATTTTAAGTATTTTTAATATAAAATAAAACAAATATCTTAAAAAACTAATTGAATGGATGCGAAAATTACCTATTTTTTAAGTTCATTGGAATCTATCTTAATAATTATCATGAAATATATTGACTAAAATCCAAGATAAAACTTAAGAAAATACGAAAAAGACTCGTTATTCTCAATTAGCAACGACTATGAAGACCAATAATCAAGTCAATAAGAAAATGAAAAAGAGACAGCTAATATCTTTGAATCAATTTTAAATGAAAAAAGAAACCGTTGATATATTTGAAAGTATTATGACAAAAGAAGCATAAAAAATCCCCCAATCTTTCCTTATTTTCAAGCAATGGGGGAAGATTGGGGGAAAATACTATTATTCAGTTAGTCACGTTTCGCACAAACCCTTACTACTTCTTAGGTTCATCCTCATCCATCTTAAGAACTGCCATGAAGGCTTCTTGTGGCACTTCAACAGATCCGATAGACTTCATACGTTTCTTACCTTCTTTTTGTTTCTCTAATAATTTACGTTTACGCGACACATCTCCACCGTAACACTTAGCTAATACGTTTTTACGTAATGCTTTAATATCGGTTCTTGCTACAATTTTTGTCCCAATTGCTGCTTGAATAGGTACTTCAAACTGTTGTCTTGGAATTAATTTACGTAATTTTTCAACGATTGCACGTCCACGTTCATAGGCAAATTCTCGATGGACGATAAAGCTTAGTGCATCAACGTTTTCTGCGTTGAGTAGAATATCCATTTTGACTAACTTACTTGTACGGTAACCAATCAATTCATAATCAAATGAGGCATACCCTTTTGTACTCGATTTCAACTTATCAAAGAAATCAAATACAATTTCAGATAGTGGAATATTATACACAACATTTACTCGGTAATCATCTAAATAGTCCATTGTCACAAATTCCCCACGCTTACGTTGTGAAATTTCCATTACAGCACCAACATAATCGTTAGGTACCATAATTTGTGCCTTGACGTATGGTTCTTCAACCGAATCTATCACACCTGGAGCAGGAAAATCAGCAGGATTATCGACAATAATCTTTGAGCCATCCGTTTTATTTACGTGATAAATTACCGAAGGAGCCGTAGTAATCAAATCAAGATTAAACTCACGTTCTAGACGCTCTTGAATGACATCCATGTGTAATAAACCTAAGAACCCACAACGGAAACCAAAACCAAGTGCCTGCGATGTTTCAGCCTCAAATTCAAGTGCAGAATCATTTAATTGTAATCTTTCAAGTGCTTCACGTAAGTCGTTATATTTTGAATTATCAATGGGATATAGTCCACAATAAACCATTGGATTCATTCGACGATACCCTTGTAATGGTTCAGTAGCAGGGTTATTAGCCAATGTTACTGTATCTCCAACACGTGTATCTTGAATGTTTTTAATACTTGCCGTAATATATCCAACGTCCCCTACCATCAGCATCTCTCTCGGTACAGCCTTTGGTGAAAAGATACCTACTTCAGCAACTTCATATTGTTGACCATTACTCATCAATTGAATGGTATCTCCAGGTCGAACGACACCATCCATCACCCGAATATTTAAAACAACTCCTCGATACGCATCATAGACTGAATCAAATATTAATGCTTTTAAAGGTGCTTCAATATCGCCTTCCGGTGCGGGAATGTATTCAACAATTTGTTCTAAAATATCGACAATACCGATGCCAGCTTTAGCACTTGCCAAAACAGCTTCACTCGCATCAATACCAATAACTTCTTCAATTTCTTGTCGGACACGCTCAGGGTCAGCAGCTGGCAAGTCAATTTTATTAATCACTGGTATAATCTCTAAATCATTGTCTACTGCAAGATAAACATTTGCCAGCGTTTGCGCTTCAATTCCTTGAGCAGCATCGACAACTAGTACTGCTCCTTCACAAGCTGCTAAGCTACGAGATACTTCATATGTAAAATCCACATGTCCTGGTGTATCAATCAGGTGAAAAATATATTCTTTTCCATCTTTAGCATTATACGTTAACTCTACGGCATTTAATTTAATCGTAATACCACGTTCTCGCTCTAAATCCATCGAATCTAACAATTGATTTTGCATCTCTCTATCCGATACTGTTTCAGTTTGCTGTAGTATTCGGTCAGCCAATGTTGATTTTCCATGGTCAATATGCGCTATGATGGAGAAGTTACGAATGGATTCCTGTCTTTTTTTCATTTCTTCTAAATTCATTTGACTCCTCACTTTCTATTCAATCAGCATTTCTAATTATAGCAACCTTTTATACCTTTTTAAAGTATTTTCATAGTTAGTTTGCTATAATAAATAATGACTAAATAAATAGGAGTTTTATTAATGGACGCAAAAGATGTCAAAAAAATTTTAACTTTAAAAAAAGTTGAGTTAAAGTACTTAAAGCAATTTAACGAATTACTGCGTTATGTGTTCCAAGTAACTGATTCAGATTTAGAAGAAGGTGGTTATGAGGATGAGTCTGAAATCATTCGTGCAAAACGCCCAGTACTTCGTGAAGCTGATGTTTTTGGGTGGTTCAATGAAGAAGACAAGCTCATTTCTCAAATTGCCATTTATCCTTGTAAAGTAAACATTCATGATACTGTCTACAATATGGCAGGAGTAACCGGAGTTGGAACTTATCCAGAATACGCTAATTTAGGTTTAATGAGTGATTTAGTTAGACTATCATTAGAAAAAATGCGAGAAAATGAACAATGGATTTCGTATTTATATCCTTACAGTATTCCCTACTATCGCCGAAAAGGCTGGGAAATCATCTCCGATACGATTACCTTTGAAATTAAAGACTCACAATTACCCAAAATAGTTGATGTCCCAGGTCGTGTCGAACGTGAAAACATCTCACATGAGGATGTCTTTACAGTATACAATCAGTTTGCTGAACAAAATCACGGTGCCATGATTCGAACAGAACTAAATTGGGAAGAATATTGGCGTTGGGAAAATGAAGAAGAACGGATAGCTGCTATCTACTATAATAAAGATGGAGAACCTCAAGGTTTTTGCTTCTATTGGATTGCTGAAGAAGTTTTCCATATTAAAGAGATGGTTTACCTAAATCAGGAAGCTCGACTAGGTTTATGGAATTTTGTTTCTGCTCATTTTTCTATGATTGAACTCGTTAAAGGGACGACCTACAAAAGTGAGCCTATTGCCTTTTTATTTGAAGATAGTGAAATCAAAGAATTTATCGCACCATATTTTATGGGACGGATAGTCGATGTAGAGCAATTTATTAAACATTATCCATTCATTACAACGGGGAAACCATTTCATTTTGTGATTGAAGACCCTATTGCTGAATGGAATAATGGAACTTTTAGCTTACTCTGGGATGAAAATGATGACTTAACAGTCAGTCATAAACCTATTGGTAATCCAGTGTATATCGATATTCAAACACTTACTGCGCTATTTATGAGCTATAAACGTCCTTCTTATTTGTACCGCGTTGAACGTCTAAAAACTGACAAAGAGACCTTACGTACTTTAGAACGTATTATTCCTGATCAAGAAGCCTACTTTAGTGATTATTTCTAAATAAAAGCAGAGTATCAACCTCAAAGGTCTAATACTCTGCTTTTTTATTTTATATAGTAAGTAGTCTACACAAACTACTTAGTTACTTAATCGTATATCCACCATCAATAACCATATTTTCACCAGTCATTAAATTAGAAGCATCTGACGCTAAGAATAAGGCGCTTGCTGCGACTTCCTCAGGATAACCAAATCGCCCAATTGGAATTTGTTGCTTCATGTCTTCTCCAACTTGGCCAGCCCAGGCCTTCTTACCTAATTCAGTTAAAACAATCGTTGGAGACAAGCAATTAACATTAATACTATATTGCGCCCATTCATAGGCTAAAACTTTCGTCATAGACAGAATGGCACCTTTACTTGCTGCATAAGCCACATGATTATCTAGTGCGACTAAGGCTGCTTGAGAGGCCATATTGATAATTTTTCCACCACCAGATTGAATCATCTCATTACCTACTGCCTGAGCAACTAGGAAGCTACCTTTAACATTAATATTAAAGGTAAGATCCCATTCTGTCTCTGATAAGTTTTCAGCATCATCTAGAAAACAAACACCTGCTGAATTAACTAAAATATCAATTTTTTTAAAGTGATTCATGGTTTCTTTAACGGCATTCATTACCTGCTCTTTACTAGTCACATCAACTGCGAACCCAATTGCTTTTGTACCAAATTGTTCTTCGACTAATTCCGGTGTATCGGGATTAATATCAAAAATTGCTAATTTAGCTCCTTTTTTAACATATAATTCACCAATTGCGCTACCTATCCCGCTTAAACCACCAGTAATAATGGCTACTTTATTTTCTAACCCAAAATTAATATCAAATGTTTTAAAATCCATTTGAATCATCTCCTTTGACAAAAATTTAAAAATAATACAAAAAAACTAATAAAGCATATCATACTGATTATTACACGTTTATATTATCACAATTAATTATTATGTAAAAAAAGAAAAAAACTTCTAGACTATAAATTGTCTAGAAGTTGAAAAAATTATTTTTGTTTACTTTTGTCTTTGTCTTTTGATTTGTCACCTAATAAAGCTAAGATTTTATCTTGATTATCAAATACTTTTTTGACAACCGCTAATGCTACACCACTTGTAATTATTTTTTTTACTACACTATTTTTTGTTTTTTTCCCCATAATTAATCACCTCATTATAATATAGTAAGTTAATCATAATGAACCCAATATACTTTTGTCAAATTAATAATTTCTTAAGTAAAAAAATAAAGCGTAAGAATAGTTTTTCTTACGCTCATACCACTAATAATTAGTTACTAGCAGTTTTTTTCTTTTTAGATGCTTTTTCACGTTCAGATTTATTTAAAATTTGTTTTCTTAAACGAATGCTTTCTGGCGTTACTTCACAATACTCGTCTTCATTTAAGAATTGCAATGATTCTTCTAATGTTAAAATTTTCGGACGCTTAATTACTGATGTTTGGTCTTTGTTAGCAGAACGAACGTTAGTCATTTGTTTTGCTCTAGTAATATTAACACCTAAGTCATTTTCACGGCTATTTTGACCAACAATCATGCCTTCATAAACTTCAGTACCAGGTTCAACGAATACTGTACCACGTTCTTCAATACTCATAATTGAATAAGTAGTTGCTTTACCTTGGTCAATCGATACTAACGCACCATTACGGCGACCAGTTGTCAAACCAGAGATAACTGGTAAGTATGAGTCAAATGTATGGTTCATAATACCATAGCCACGTGTTAATGACATAAATTCAGTCGAATAACCAATCAATCCTCTAGCAGGTGCTTGGAAAATCAAACGTACTTGGCCATTACCATTATTAATCATGTCTTGCATTTCTGCTTTACGTTGACCTAATGATTCAATCACGCCACCCATATATTCTTCAGGTGTATCGATTTGAACACGTTCAAATGGTTCACATAGGACACCATCAACGTCACGGTAGATAACGCTTGGACGAGATACTTGTAATTCAAAGCCTTCACGACGCATATTTTCAATTAAGATGGATAAATGTAGTTCTCCACGACCAGAAACAACCCATTTATCTGGTGATTCAGTTTCTTCAACTTTTAGTGACACATCTGTTTGTAATTGTGCTTGTAGACGTTCTTCGATTTTACGCGCAGTTACGTATTTACCTTCACGACCAGCAAATGGAGAGTTATTTACTAAGAAAGTCATTTGTAATGTTGGTTCATCAATATGTAAGATTGGTAACGCATCTTGTTGATCAACAGGTGTTACTGTTTCACCAACAAAAATATCTTCCATACCAGATAGGGCAATTAAGTCACCCGCTCTAGCTTCTTGAATTTCGACACGATCTAAACCTAAAAAACCTAGTAATTTAGTCACACGGAATTTTTTCACTTCGCCATCAAGTTTCATTAAAGCTACTTGATCACCGACTTTAATATTTCCACGGAAGACACGACCAATACCAATACGTCCAACATAGTCATTATAGTCTAATAAAGATACTTGGAATTGTAATGGTTCATCACTATTATCAATTGGGGCAGGAATATGCTCTAAAATAGCATCTAAGACATAATTCATTGTATGTTCTTGATCAGCAGGATCATCAGATAAACTTGACGTTCCATGTACAGCTGCTGCATAAACAACAGGGAATTCTAATTGTTCGTCATCCGCACCTAATTCGATAAATAATTCAAGTACCTCATCGACAACTTCTTCTGGTCGAGCCGTTGGTTTATCGATTTTATTCACAACAACAATTGGTGTTAATTTTTGTTCTAGCGCTTTCTTCAGCACAAAACGTGTTTGAGGCATCGTTCCTTCGTAAGCATCTACGACCAATACAACCCCATCAACCATTTTCATAATACGTTCTACTTCACCACCGAAATCGGCATGTCCAGGTGTATCTAAAATATTTATGTGTTTACCATTATAATTAATTGCTGTATTTTTAGCTAAGATGGTAATACCACGTTCTTTTTCAATATCACCAGAGTCCATTGCACGTTCTTGCAGTTGCATATGACCGTTTAATGTACTTGATTGTTTTAACAACTCATCCACCAATGTTGTTTTACCATGGTCGACGTGGGCAATAATTGCCACATTACGAATATCATTTCTTAATTTCACTATGTAATCTCCTCACTATTTTTAACACGTATGGTGCAATTTGCACCCATCTATAAAATTACCGACTGCTTATTATAACAAAAATAATTCATGAAAAAAAGGGAAAAGTTTTCAAACCTTAAAAAAAGTTAAAAAACACGGCGTTTTATGTCATCATAAGCAGTTTTTGTTGCGACCACAAAGTAACTACGTCCACCCAAAAGATTATAAGTTTCATCAGTTAAATTGCTACAAATTAGGCCTAATGGCTCAGCCAGTGCCATTCCAGCAGCATAATCCCACGGCGCAAGATTAGAAATATAGGCACATTGTTTACCTAATATAACATTCATAAAATCTAAACCTGCACAACCTAAAATTCTGACTGCTAGTGCATCTAAACCGATTTTTTGTGTACCATGAACATTATGAGAAAACATAAAGCCATTTGTTGCTAAAATACCCTCTTCTAAAGATTGGTCAGCAACTGGTGATAATTTTGTTGTATTACAAAAGACACCGACTGATGCACCACCATAAATAAAACGGTTAGCCATCACATCATAAATAAAGCCAAGTATTGGTTGTCCATCTTGGAAAATTCCAATCATAATACAAAAATTTTCACCTTGTTTGACGAAGTTCATCGTCCCGTCAATTGGATCGATTACCCAGACTCTACCCGATAAATCAGTGACTTGGTCGCCTAATCCTTCTTCACCGATAATCTGATCATCAGGATAATGCTGACGAATTTTGGTAACTAGTAACTTTTCAGTCGCTTTATCAACATTTGTCACTAAATCAGACCGACCAGATTTTTCTTGAACTTGAAACCCCTTGGCTAATTCGACTTTTACATACTCGCCAGCATCTAATACCCACTGTTTTACTTGTAGCATTAATTCCTTTTCAGTCATATTAATCAAAATCCTTTCTGTTCAGATTACCTGTTTGCTGTACACGTGCTTGTTTTGCAACACGATATAAAGAGTAGCCTGTTAGTTCTTCAAAAGCATTACCCAACTGACGCTCCTCACCGATACTTTTAACAACCTGTTTAAATTCATGATAGACAGTTAAAAATTCTTCTGCGGACACTTTTTGTGAGTAAACTTTTTCAAGAGTACTCCATAAGTTCATCACAACAATAATTTCATCAGTCGACCAATCACTATTTAAAGGATAGCTGTAATTTTCTTTCATATTTTCACCTACAATTTTATCAATCTACTAAAGTGTAACAAAAAATTGGCTGATTTGATAGAACTTAACAAAAAAAATCCCAGAATATGACTTCTGAGATTAAGTAAACTGATTATAAAGTAGTTATTTCGCTTAAAATCATTTGTTTATCTTGCTGAAATTTTTCTTTTTTTTCTTTATTCCATTGTGTTAATGGTTTCTTTTCCATCTGATAATCGAAAATTTTTTCTAAAATTATTTTCCCTGGATTTTTCGATAAAACCACAATTTTTGTACCCAGTAGCAAAGCTTCTTCGATATCATGCGTAATTAAGAATATCGTTTGATGTGTATCCAACCACAATTTTTTTATTAGTTGTTGCATGGTTGAACGAGTGATAGCATCTAGCGCACTGAATGGTTCATCCATCAGTAAAACATCTGGTTGGTTCATTAATGCTCTAGCAATAGCAACGCGTTGCTTCATCCCTCCAGATAATTCAAATGGATACGCATTAGCAAATTTTTCTAACGACATATTAGTTAAGAATTCCACACATTTTTTTTGGGTCAGATGCTTATCTTTTTTTAAAACTTTTGGGCCATAACAAATATTTTCGGTCACTGTTAGCCATGGATACAAGGTTGGATTTTGAAAAACGACTCCTCTTTGAGCACTCGGACCAGTAATAGTTTGTCCAGACATCAACACTTGTCCTTCAGTAGGTTTTAGATAACCAGCAATCATTTTTAACAGAGTACTTTTACCACAACCTGAAGGACCAACAACGCAAACAAAATCCCCTTGATTAATTGTTAAACTAATATTTTCTAGCACTTGAATCGTATCATTCGTTGTACTAAATGATTGAGAAATATTTTCTAGTTGAATTAAATAATTATTATTTACCATAGCCTTAGTTACTTTCTATTGAATTAATTTTCAAATTATAGCTTTTATCAATAAATGAATCAATTTTTTCTTTCGTTGGAACATCTTTAATTGATCCTTGGTCTTTTAAAAATATAGCTGTATCATAAAAAACCTTTTGGAAATTACCAGTTTCTTTTTCGTTACCTAGATAATCAGGTGATAATTGTGCATAATTTATTAGCCATGTAGTTCCTTGAACTTGATCATCTATCTCTTGGTAGCTTAAATTTTGTTTTGTTGCCATACCCTTGATGGCTAACGGATAATCATGAAGATAGAAATTAACTCCCTCATTTAAGACGGATAAATAGTCAACAACTAATTCAGGATACTTCTCAGCAAAATGACTGTTGACTAATTCAATATTTGTTGTCACGTAACCCTTTTGCGCTAAATCATCGCTATCAATTATGACCTTACCAGTTTTCTCTAATTCTGACAATGTGGGTTTCCAAGTATAAGCGGCATCGATATCACCACGCGACCAAGCAGCAACAATTTCACTTGTTTGCATATCTAATAAGGTAACATCTTTTTCAGATAATCCTGCTTCGTTTAAAGCTTGTAATAAACTATAATGTGAAGTTGAACTAAATGGTGTAGCAATTTTTTTACCCGCTAGTTGTTTGATATTTTCAACATTTGAACCATTTCTAACAACTAGTGCCTCGTTTGAGCCCAAAACTTCATGAATCCAAATAAGTTTTGCTGGTAAATCATTCGCAAGTGCTACTACAGCATTTGTGTAACCCATTTCTGCAAAATCAATACTATTTGAGGCTAAGGCTTGATTGGCTGCTACACCTGAGTCGAAGAAAAGAAACTCTGTCTTAATCCCTTTTTCTTTAAAAGATTTGTCAAAAAAACCCTGAGTAATCGCAACCTGTTTATCATTAGGAACATTAATCACACCAATTTTTATGACTTGAGGTTTTTCCTCAGCCGCTTTAGACTTAGTTTTACTCATCCCACATCCTGTTATAAAAATTAAGCTCATCAACACTAAAATTAATTTCTTGAGTCGTTTATTAATTATCATCAGTCTTCTTTTCCTTTCCAAAATACAAAATGATTTTCTAATAGTCGCAACATCATATCTAGTAAAATGCCCGTAATCCCCATTATAATAATACCGACAAACATCACATCACTTTTTAAATAACGAGAGGCATCAATCACCATCCAACCAATTCCTGAGGTTGCTGCAATCATTTCAGCAGAAACGAGGGTCGTATAAGCTACACCTACAGCTGTCCGTAATCCCGTAAATATATTGGGCAAACAACTTGGCAATACAACTGTGAAAAATACTGCTTTTTTTGATGCACCCAACGATTCAGCGTTATAAATATAATCAGGATTGATTGACCCTACAGCTGAAACACACGCTAAATAAATTGGAGAAAAAGCAGCTAAAAATAATAACGTCACTTTAGAAGATTCATCAATTCCTAACCATAAAATTAATAGAGTATAATAGGCTAGTGGTGGAAGGGGACGATAAAATTGTACGATAGAATCAATGATTGCTCGAAACGCTTTAAAATAACCACTTAACAAACCTAAAGGAATTGCTGTAACTAATGCTAGTAGACATGAGAGACTTAAACGGTACAAGCTAATCCCCGCATGTTTCCAAAATGATGTTCCATTATATCCTTCAGTCATAATCATCACAAATGCTTGCCAGACTTGAGACGGTGATGGAAACAGACTGGACGACACGGATTCTCGATTCGTTAATAAAAACCAGACACAAAGAATGACCATCCAGGTTATATATGTTAAAAACGTGTATTTATTTTTTGTTTTCATAGTTTTCATATCCTATCTATTTATAAAAGGGAACATCAGAAGGTTCTAACGTTCCCCTAATTTATTATAATAAATCAAATCGATACGCTGTGACGATTGGTTCACGACCAGTTATTTGATCAGTAAAATACTCATATACACACAAGCCTAAGAATGATCCTTGCAAGTTAACAGCATTATAGAAGCCACGCATATTTAACGCTTTAACCATATTATAACTACGTTGACTTGACAAGCAATGAACATAAACAGGTTGATCAGTTGGTATTTCATCTAAGCGCTCTCTAAATTCACTAAACGGAATATTAACTGCTCCTTTGATATGACCTTCTGCAAATTCACCTGGTTCACGTGCATCAATAATACAGGCTCCGGATTCAACCAATGAGCGAATTTCTGTTACAGGTACTTGTTTGTATTCACCATTCAATACGTTTAATCCTACAAGAGCTGCCATATTAACAACGTCTTTTGCTGTACCAAACATTGGTGAATAGGATAATTCTAATTCTTTTAAATCTTCTAAATTAGCATGATTCATAATCATTGTCGCAATCACATCAATACGTTTATCAACATTTCCTTCACCAATCGCTTGTGCACCCAAAATATCACCTGATGGATCAGCAAAAATTAATTTAAAGAACAATGGCCGCGCATTAGGCATTAAACCAACTTTATCTTTTGGAATAACATACGCTGTTTGATAAGCGATTCCCTCACGTTTGCAATCACGTTCCGTTAAACCGGTTGAAGCAGCATTCAAGTCGAAACATTGAATAACTGATGAGCCGATAACACCTGTGTTACGATGTGCTTTCCCGTACATATGGTCAGCAGCAGCACGCGCTTGACGTTGAGCCGGACCTGCTAATGTTAAGCGTGTTGGTTTTCTAGTAATAAAATGAGTCACTTCAATAGCATCACCAACTGCGTAAATGTGTTCTTCCGAAGTTACATAATGTTGGTTAACTTTAATACCACCCGTAATACCAATATCTAAACCAGCTTCCTTAGCTAAGCGAGTTTCTGGTGTAACACCAATCGCCATAATAACTGCTTTTGTTTGGACTTCTCTACCTGATGCTAAAATTACTTTATTCGAATAGATTTCTTGGACAGCATCTTCTAAAATGAGCTCAATGCCTTGATCAATAATTTCTTTATGTAAAATTTGTGCAAAATCATTATCAAATGGTTGCATAACTTGACTAGCCGCTTCAATAATCGTGACATTTTTACCATCTAATTTTAAATTTTCTGCCACTTCAATGCCAATAAAGCCAGCACCTACAACCACAACATCTTGAATATTATGATGGTCTAAATATTTTTTTATTTTATCAATATCTGAGACGTTTCTTACCGTAAAGACATGGTCAGATCCAATTCCCTTGATACTATTTGGTAAAATTGGATTTGCTCCCGGCGACAAAACGAGTTCATCGTAATGTTCACTGAATTCTTCACCAGTAAGCGTATTTTTCACGAGTATTGTTTGTTGTTTAGGATTGATTTGAATAACCTCATGATTAACACGAGCATCAATATTATATTGCTTATGAAACACTTCAGGAGACATTAGTACTAAATTATCTGCTTCTTCAACAATCCCACTCAAATGAAATGGCAATGCACAATTAGAAAAAGATACATGCGGTCCTCTCTCAAACATTACAATTTCAGCAAACTCATCTATTCTACGAACTCTAGCAGCTGTTGATGCACCACCAGCTACTCCACCAACGATTAACACACGTTTACTCATTTTTTATTCCTCCGATATCAAATTTTTTTATTTTTTCTACTAGCAGGTATCAATGACATTTTACCTGCAAATAGTTTCAAACTAATTAAGCCACCCATTACCATAGCAAAGGTAAACACCCAACCTGATAATGAAAATGTTGAAATAGCTGAATACATAGCACCAGCATTACAGCCCTTAGCAAATCTTGCCCCAAATCCCATCATTAAACCACCGATGATAAAGTACGGCAAATCTTTTTTGTTTAATGCCATTGCAAATTTAAAACGATTGGCAAATAGGAATGCTACTGCCGAGCCTAAAATAATCCCAAAGTTACGAATTGTACCGCCGTCTAGCAACAAACCTTTGTTAACATCTTCCACAATTTTAGTAAATGCTGGAGAATTAAACTCAATCCCAAGAGGTTGTAAAATAGCTACTTCTAATTTAGTAAAAGCTGAAGTCACACCCCACGCTTTATGTGTCGTTAATAGAATAAAGGTACAGATGATAGCAACTAAAATTGCTCCAGTTGTAAATGTAAATCGTTCAACAAAAAAGCGATGATAAGTCGCATAGCTAAGAAACCGTTTTTCTGTTTGGTCATCAATTTTTAAAGGCTTCTCAAATTCTTCCCAATCACCTTTTGGATGACTATATGTTCCTTCTCGTTTACGTTTGTTTTCATAACTAACAACTAACCAATAGATAAAGCCAATAATAACGAGTGAAAGCATTATCGCACCAAAGTAACCAAGTCTATCAGGTAAATAACTCCGCAAGCCAATCTTACCTAACGTCGTAGTATCAAAATTAAAACGTGCTAATTCACCTGGCGCCGATCCTATTATGAAGAAAAGAAAAACGAACATTGCTCGACCTTCACCTTCCCCCATGTCTGTTAGTGTTCCCGATGCACAACCTCCTGCTAAAATCATACCCATTCCAAACATCATCCCACCGATAATCGTTGCAAGATTTGCAAAATGAACATTTTGTGTTCCTGGAATAACATCTTGTCCTTCAGTAGCAATAAAAGCAGGTACAGCACCATTTTGAGCCGCATACCACTGAATACCTAAAAATAAAAACATCGTAATAATTGCCATCAGTAATAACGCTTTAGTTAAACTACCTTCTCCTCTGACATAAATTCGTTTTATGCCGCCAGCAAAACCAAACCTAGATCTTGTTAATACTGCTCCAAGTAATCCTCCAGATAAAAGTTGAAGTGCTAGTACTGCTTTTTGTCCATATAGATAACTGGCAAATATTGTTAGTAAAATCACAATCAAAGTTGCAACAATTGGTTGGACATAACTGACAGTACTTTCTAATTCACTTTTTGATTGTTCCATTTTTGTTCCTCCTTTTGTTAATCATTACACAATCATCATAACGTATACTAAATTAAAAATGAAATAACTATTTGGCATATAACTATAACTAAATTTTATAAACGTTATCATTTTTATTAATATTATTTAAAAAAATGCTGTATAATAAAGAAAAGGGGGCAATTAATTTGTTGGATTATCGTTATAAAACATTTGTTAATTTAGTGGAAACTAAAAGTTATACTAAAACTGCTGAATTGATCAATTTTACACAACCTGCTGTAACGAAACATATTCAATATATTGAAAAAGAATTGAATGTGCAACTAGTTAGTTATAAAAATCGAAAACTAATTATTACTGATGAGGGTTTGTACTTATATGAAAAAATCAAACGTATTATAGCTGAAATCGATAAAATAAAAACTGATTTCAACCAAAAAACTGTTTTAAATATCGGTGCAAGTAAGACTATCGGAGAGTATTTACTATGCAAGTCATTGGAAATCTATAAAAAAGACTACCCAAATACTGAAATTTCTTTATATGTTGATAATACTAAACAACTAATCCATTCATTGAAAAAACGACAAATTGATATCGCTTTAATTTCTGGTCCAGTTAATGACTATTCATTACGACGTGAAAAATTTTGTCATGACACAATAATTCTAATTTGTTCTCCAAAACATCCTTTGGCAAATAAGACTATTAATATTCAAGATATCTACCCATCAACTGTCTATATACGAGAAAAAGGTGCAGGTTCACTTGAGTCTCTAGAACAAAAATTAAATGAATTAAATATGAAAATAAGCGACATTCCAAAACTATATACTGTAGGTAATATTAATTTAATAAAATCCTTTGTAAAAAACAATAATGGTATTTCTTTTGTGTATCATTCATCTGTAGCAGATGATATTAAATCAGGTACTTTATCGACAATTAATATTAATCGCTTTCACGCGAAACAAGATTTTTATATTGTCTCAAATAATGAACAAACGATTACACAACCAGCTAAAATTTTTCTTAATGAACTAATATATGCTAGCCATAAATAGTACTAAACTAATAAAAAAGACTGCCAAATAAACGGCAGTCTTTTTTATTAGTTATTAAATTGTTTTATCGGTCATTCCGGTATCAACATCATCTAAATGGTCAGGAAATGTAATACTAAATGTTGTTCCCTCACCTAATTCACTATCAACTTCAATACGCCCATCATGTAAACGAACTAATTGATCGACAATTGATAAACCTAATCCCGATTCTCCATACTTTGTATTTTTTCGTGAAGGATCCGCTTTATAATAACGATCCCAAATATTTTTTTGCTGTTCCTCACTCATGCCCATACCATTATCCGATATTTCAACTGTTGATTCTAAATAACCTCGAAAGACTTTAATCTTAATTTGTCCATTCTCAGTAAATTGAATCGCATTCGTAATAATATTAACCATTATCTGAACGAATCTGTCATAGTCAGCATATAATTCAATCGGTATATTTGTTTCCAAAATTAGTTTATCACCTTTGTCACTCGCTTTACTAGATAATTGATCAATAAT
The DNA here is from genome assembly GCF_001998885.1 of Vagococcus penaei. Lineage (NCBI taxonomy): Bacteria > Bacillati > Bacillota > Bacilli > Lactobacillales > Enterococcaceae > Vagococcus > Vagococcus penaei. Next base: position 51,372 of record NZ_CP019609.1, on the reverse strand, counting down.
AGTTTCTAAAACAGCTGTTGCATCAATTTTTTGAATGGCAATATTGATTTGGTTTGTTAAAATTTTTTCATAATCTAAATTCTCATTTACTAACCGAATTAAACGACGGGTTTCATTTTGCATTAATGTCAGGCACTTCTCTTTTTGATTTTCTGGTATTGCATTATAAGATAGCCCTTCGATCAAACCATTAATTGTAGTCAGTGGCGTCCGCATCTCATGTGCAACATCAGCCATAAAGTTGCGCCGTCTCTCCTCTTGGCGCTCAATTTCTTGATGTGACTCTTCAAGAGCTACTGCCATTCGGTTAAAGTCTTCTGCTAAATCATCTAATTCGTCTTTATTACGTACATTTAGATGGACATCAAAATTACCAGCAGCAATTTCTTTCGTTGCATTACGCATTCGATTAATCCGATTAACTTGAAATTTTGCGAAAATATAACTAATAATTACTGCAATAATTGTCGATAAGATAAAACCTTTAAATAAATTTTGTGTTAAGGAACTAACACCCTTATCAATGTTACTACCCGGTTGATAAACTAAAAGAATGCCCTCAAATTTAAAATTAGTCGAAAATAGTGGCTGCATATATACTGCCATTGTCATATGTTTACCAGATAAATCTTTATCATTAATTAATTTAGTTAACGGTTGACCATCTTTTAACTCAGTTAATTCTTGTTTACTTATGACATCTTTACTAATTCGCTCTTTTTTTCTTCTGGATAAGTCACTTTCATTTCATCATCCAACACATAAAAGCCCACATTTTGATGGCGCAAAATAGTTTGTGTCGTGCTTAATGACTCACCTAAAGTCCAATCAAATGTTTGAATATTTGACAATACCGTTTCCGAATAGCCTTTTAGTTGCTCATAAGCAGATTCTTTGACGGTCGTTCGCGTAAATTGTGTAAACGACACACCAAAAACAATCAATACAAGCAAGATAATGACAAAAAAGGCAATCATCTGTTGTATTAAGTACCTCATTAGATTTGAACTCCAGAATCATCGAATTTATATCCGACACCCCAAACAGTTTGAATAACTTGCGGCCCAACTTTTTCAATTTTTTGGCGTAGTTTTTTAATATGTGCATCAACCGTTCGTTCATCACCAAAATATTGATAATCCCATACTAACTCAAGTAATTGCTCACGAGAAAATACTTGGCGTGGTTTTTTAGCCAATGTTAACAATAAATCGAATTCCTTCGGTGTCAAACCATCAATCGGATGATCATCTAAAAAGACTTCACGTGTCTTCGTATTCATTTTGAAGTGTTCAGTTACTACATCAAATTCACCAGTATCATTTAATTGTTGTTCGTCGTTGCCATCAACTAATCCAGCACGTCTATGTAAAGCTTTAATACGTGCGATTAGGGTTAGCGGACTAAATGGTTTGGTTACATAGTCATCAGCACCCATCTCTAACCCAATCACTTGATCACTTTCCGAATCACGAGCTGTTAGCATAATAATAGGAACAGTTGAGGATACTTTGCGAATTTCGCGACAAACAGCCATACCGTCCATTGTTGGTAAGTTTAAATCGAGGGTAATAATGTCCCAAGAGCTAGGTGTTTCTAAAAATGCATCTAGCCCTTCTTTCCCATCATGTTTAAATGTCACATCCCATGATTCATTTAAAAAAAACATTTGCATCATTTCTGATACTGATTCATTATCTTCAATCATTAAAAGTTTCATCTTCATCTTCTCCTTTTTCGTTATCATCCAACTGATCGTTAAATGTTTGTAATTTTTTTTCAATTTGATAAAAGGCTATCATTATAGGAATAAAAATTGTGACTAATTCAATAATAAAAAAGTTAGTTAAGCCACTTAACTTAAGTATATATCCAATAGCTAAGGTTATCAAACCAATTATTAAAAACACTTTTGCCGCATACTTTTGAGCATACCGATACGTTGCGTCACTTAAACGTGCACGACTTGTACGATAACCATATTTAAAATGTCTTTTTTTTGATGGTAGTACTACGTACAATATACCAATGATGGTCATTATCCACCCAACACTATAGTAAATCATGATTTTTCCACTCTCATCCTGTCTAATTTAACTGAAACTCACCTTTCATTCTATCGGATTACTATGATTTTTTAAAGAACTATTTAATTTATTTGTCTGAAAATTTTCTGAGAACAAAAACTTGCGTATCTTTTAATAACGTGGTATATTTAGTTATGGAATTTTGTTACCGTAACGTTTGCCTTTATAGTAGTATTTAGTACGAAAGGAGAATGACTATGGTATATAGTAACAACAAACAATTTCAATATCGAGTAACTTTAGATACAGATAGCAATATTTTCATTGTTTATGATGCAAATAATGAATTACTTTCTGCGCAAGGTAACTCTATTGAAGAAGCTAAATTAAAATTAAAACAATTAATTAAGGAGTAATCTATCGTGGACGAATCCAGCTGTTGTTGAAAAGGCATATCCCCTGAAATGGAGAATATGCCTTTATTTTTTTGCCTAAAAAAACTGACATTCTAGTTAGAATGCCAGTTTCATATTGCTTAATAATCTTGCTTACGTGACTTACGTTTTGAACGTTCAGTCTGTCTACGTTCAACTTTTCGCTTCTGTTTATCATTTTCAGCGATTGCAAATTTCAACTTCTTCTTATAAGCAGGCTTAACTTTTTTCTTTTTCTTCTTAACCAGTCCAACCATCTTAGTATCTAATTGTTTTTGCGTTTTTTCACGCTTTGTTCGGCGGTTTCGATCATATGATTCGACGAATTCACCTTGTTTTAACACTTTAGGTTGGAAAGTAATTCCCATTTTTTCTAACTCAGCAATTTGCTCTTCATTTGCTGGCTCGTATAAACTAATAGCAATTCCCTTTAATCCATTACGTCCAGTCCGTCCAACACGATGAATAAAGAATTCTAAATCATTCGGAATTTCAGCATTAATGACGTGTGAAACACCTTCAATATCAATTCCACGTGCAGCTAAATCGGTCGCAACTACATATTGATAGTCTAGGTTTTGGACTGACTTCATTACTCGTTTACGTTCACGTGGTGGAATATCACCATGGATAGTTGCCACTTTTAAGCCTTGCTCTTTCAAATAATTAGCGATTTCGTCCACTCGCTGTTTAGTATTTGCAAAAATCATGGCTAAATAAGGATGTCCAACTGTCACAATGTTATAAACCAAACGATTAACATCTTGACCTTTAGTTGAAATCAGCCAATTTTCAATGTCATCTGAGATAACAGAACTTGGTTTAATATGTTCAACTACAGGATTTTCCATATATTTTTTCAAGAACGGTTGTAATTTAATTGGAATAGTTGCTGAGAAAACGAGCATTTGTAAATGGTTCGGTAAAGTTGCTGCGATTTGGTCAACGTCCTCTAAAAATCCCATATCTAATGTCATGTCAGCTTCATCGACAACAAAAGCTTTAGCTGTATATGTTTTTAACGCTTGATGATTAATTAAATCTAAGATACGTCCTGGCGTCCCAACAACTACGTGTGGTTGTTGATGTTTTAATTTTTCAATCTGACGTTTTTTATCTGTTCCACCAACATAACTTGCTACGCGGCACTCTGTTTCTGAATGATTGGCAATTTGTAGCGCTGCTTGATAAATTTGTTCAGCTAGTTCTCGGCTAGGCGTTGTAACAATGATCTGTACATCATTTTTGGTTAAATCAAGCTTATTCATTAAAGGAATTAAAAATGTATGCGTCTTTCCTGATCCTGTTTGTGATTGACCAACAACGCTCTTCCCTTTTGAAATCACTGGAATTAATTTTCTTTGTACTTCGGTTGGTGTGGTAAAGTTTTTTTCTGCTAATGCATCTAATATAAACGATTCTAATTGATAGTCTGTAAATTGATTCATTATGCGTCCACCTTCTTTCTTGTAATTCTACACTTTGGCATTATATCATACTCACCTAAAAAAAGATGCCAAGTAAGATTAAAATAAAAATAAAATAGGTAAATATTGAATAAGTTAGACTCGATGTCGCAAATTTTTCATCTGCTCCATAACCACGGGCTAAAATTGGCATTGAATTTTGAACAGGCATTGCGGACTGTAAAATAAACACTTTTAACATTAAACTAGGAACAGGAATAATAAAAGACAGCAGATAAACAACTAGAGGGGATATAACATACCGTCCGATAAGAACACCTACGACATCCCTTGTCAATCGTATATTTTTAACTCCAGTTTGATAAATGATAATACCAATTACAAATAAAGATAAAGCTGTTGTCATACTTCCTAAATAACTCGAAAAATCGATAATCGGTTTTGGCACATCAATTCCTGTCAATAACCAGAGAATTCCCACGATAAATCCAGATAAAGCTGGTGACAACAATTTTTTAAGAAATTTTTTAAAATTAAACGTTGTATGACTTTTTTTTACATCCGGATTATCTTTTGCAATTAGCATGATACCTATCGTAAAGAAGAAACTTGTATTACAAATATAGTACAGTAAGGCATACGGTATAGCTTTTTCACCAAAAACTGCCATATTAACAGGTAATCCCATAAAAATAGTATTGGCAGCTGTAAACATGACCTGAAACGTTCCCTTTCTAGTTATGGGAACTTTAGTTACCTTAGCATAAATAAAACTAATTATAAATGTAATTAAAATAGACACAAAAGGTAATAAAATACCCTTGAATAAATCTAAAAATTCCGCTTTAGTAAATTTTTGAGTCATATTTAAAAACATACTTAATGGAAGTGTAATATTCAAGACTAATTTTGAAAAGACATCAGCAATACGGTTATCAAACCATTTTTTCCATGTTAAGATATAGCCTAAACAAATAATCGCAAAAATTACTAAAATATTGAGATAGGAAGCTATCAAAGGACTTATCCCTCCATTTCACCACATGTGTTGTCAATAAATTCCCGTGGGAGCCGGTCGGACAAGCCACATGTAATTTCATAGTTAATGGTACCAATATAATCAGCACCTGATTGAATACTATTAAACTGGTGCTGATTCGTACCGAAAATAGTTACTTTCGTTCCAACAGGATAGGATTTTGGTAATTTAATCATACATTGATCCATGCAAACGCGACCTATGATAGGAACACGTTGACCATCAATTAAAACTTCAAAACCTTGAAATCTTCGACGTAATCCATCTGCATAGCCAATTGGTAGCGTCCCAATCCATTCATTTGTTTTTGTTTCATAAGTTGCCCCATAACCAACTTTCTCACCTTTTTCAATTTTTTTGACATGAATTAAGGTTGTTTCTAAACTCAGGGCTTGTTTCAAAGGAAAAGGCTCGACTAATTCATTACCAGAAGGATTTAAGCCATACATCGCATCACCATAACGAATCATATTACTTCCCCACGCATCATGCCATAACGTTGTTGCAGAATTTGCTGTATGCACATAGCGTATCTTTTCTGGGAAGAGTGCTCTAGCAACTGTAAAACGTTCTTTTTGTAAATTAAAATGTTCCTCAGAAACTGAATCAGCTGTAGCAAAATGTGTAAATAATCCTTCCAATAAAATATCAGGATTATTATCAATGATTGCCATTGCTTGACTCATATCTTCTTGTGATCTAAAACCAATTCGTCCCATACCCGTATCAATTTTGACATGTATCGCTAATGGTTTCGCTAAATCTAATTGCTTGATTATCCGATTCACTTGTATCAGCCAATCTAAACTGGGACACGTTACACTTAAATCATAGTCAACCATCAATTCAACATATTCCGGAGCAACATAGCTTAAAATTAAGATTGGTAATTGAATACCATTATTTCTTAGCTCGATTGCTTCATCTAAATTAGATACGCAAAATCCTGAAACACCAGCCTCTACTGCTGCTTTAGACACATGTATCGAACCATGTCCATAACCGTTGGCCTTGACCACTGCAAACATTTCTTGTCTATTCGTTAAACGCGCTAATTCTTTCTTTATATTTTGTTTGATTGCCACTAAGTCGACAATAATTTTACTGTCTCTATGAATACTAGGTATCATATAGCCACCCTCTCCTTTTACTAATTAGACAACATAATTAATTCATACATAAAAAAGGCTTAACAATTAAATTAAGCCTTTGATCGTTTTCGGCGCAACACCGATTGCGATAGATTTTTCACCTAAATGTGCCCCGATAACAGGCCCAAAGTCACAAAGATGGACATCTAATGACGCATCTTCTAATAACAACTCATCCATTACCTGCTGGGCAACGTCACGATTATTACAATGAATCACATAAAAAGTACTATCTTGCGGCAATGAAGAAATATCGTTTAATACGATTTCGCGAACTCGGTTTAAGGCTTTTTTTTGTGATCTTATTTTTTCAGTTAACACAATATTACCATCTTGAAATGATAATATTGGTTTAATCTTTAATAAAGTACCAATGACTGCCGCACCATTTTTTAAACGACCACCACGTACTAGATGGTTTAAATCATCAACAACAATATAACCTTCAATAAACTCACGAGCTTGCGAAAGCGCATGAACAATTTTTTCTGGCTCTAAACCTATTGCTGTCATATCTAGCGCCATCTCAACTAATTTACCCATAGGACCACTAGTGATTAATGAATCAAAAGGATAAACCTTAATGTCTGATAATTCATTGACAAGGGTTTGCAATGTCGTCACGAAACCAGAAATACCAGATGACATATGAATGCTTATAATTGCTTCATAACCTTCCTTAGCCAATGATTCGTAAAAATCTAAAACCTCACCAATGGCAGGTTGAGATGTTTTAGGCAACTCGTCAGCATCCTTCAATAAATCATAAAAGCCATCTGGGTGAATATCGACTCCTTCAAGATAGACGCGATTATCCATAATTAAAGGAACCGGGATAACAAATAAATTATCTCGTTTCTTATAGTTCTCAGTTAAAAAAACAGTACTGTCTGTTATAATTGCAGTTTTCATTATCTATCCTCAATTTCTTTAAGCTACTAAGTCAAATAATAGTCAAACTACATTATAAAGTTCCAAAGGCACAAAGTAAAGCCAGTTCCGGTATTTTTACTTGTTCAAGAAGGCTGAAACCGCTTCTTTATTAGTCGCTTCATCAATTTCTAACACACTGCCAGCATAATCATAGTACCCATCATTCCATGAATTAGCCACTGGTACAGTCAAAATATCTAGCGGTTTGTGTCGACTAAATAAATAGCTAGTCCCCAAAGATAAATAAAGATTAAATGGAATATCTGTTTCAGTGTAGCCTTGGACTTTACCAACTACTTCAGGTAAACGCCAAGCATTTAGTGGGCTTAATCCTTGTTTAACTAAAGCCTCTAAAACTTGTTGTTGTCTCCTTACTCGACCAAAATCACCTTCAGCATCTTTACGGAAACGAGAATATTGCAGAACTTCTAAACCATTCATTTGTTGAGGCCCTTTTTTAATTATTGTCCCTTCAACTTCCAAGTCTTTTTCCGCATTAATTTTTAACCCATGCGGTGCGAGTGTCTCAATGATTTTGGGAAACGAATCAAAATTCACAACAGCAAAATATTGGATAGGAATACCAAATGTATTAGTAATCGTCTGACGAACTAATTCAGGACCCCCATAAGAATATGCCGCATTAATCTTATTATATTCTACTCCATCCTTAGTTGGTATCGGTACAAAAGTATCACGCATAATAGAAATTAACTTTGGTTGTTTGTCACGCTTATTATAATGAAAGACTAAAAGCGAATCGGAACGACCTTGGTCCTCTCCTCTAGAATCACTACCAAGCAATAATATATTAACTGAACCATCAGAAGCTTTCTGTCCTTTGAAATCGGTCACTTCAGTTGGATAGTGTACCGTGTCATTTTTCGCTGAAAAATATCCTTTAGCATACATACCAACACTAAAAAGAACGCTTATAAGTAAAAGAATAAAAATGAAAAACAAGCAACCTTTTCCTTTTTTTCGTTTCTTTTTTTTCTTTGGATTTTGTTTTAAAACATTATGTTTATTAACTTCCTTGTTAAGATTCGAACTCTGTTCTTGTGGAGAACGGTCTATCTCTTCCGATTTTTTATGTCGATCCATACGTGTCATTTTCGTCATTTCAGTACCTCACTTATTAATTTAAAGACATATAACCATAGCATAGACGTTTTGCATTAAAATACAATGCTCTTATTAAAAAATTTGACAAATTTTTAACTATTTTCTCCATAATAAACAGGATAAGTTCCTAAAATTTTAATATCACAATCTAAAGCGGCTAATTCTTCAAGTGCTAAATCAATAAGTCTCGGATTATCAACCAAAATATCAATTAAAAAGTAGTACTCACCTAATTTAGTTCGTAATGGTCGCGATTCAATTTTCGATAAATCAATTTGTCGCCAACTAAATACAGACAATATACGATGTAAATCTCCAGGTTGATTATTTGACCAACTAATACCTAATGTTTGCCGGATAAAACAACTCGACTTATCGGTAAGCTTAAATGTTTCTTTTCCTAATAACCAAAAACGCGTCTCATTATTTTGGTTATCTTGAATGTCCGAACAAACAATTGTCAGATTAAAAGCTTCAGATGCTGCCTTAGAAGCAACAGCAGCCCAACAGTCATCCTGATGATTTACTATTAATTCACAGGCACTAGTCGTTGATTCGGTAGTTAATTGTTGACTATGAGGAAAGTTATCAGCTAAAAAAGTTTGCGTTTGTGCCAATGCTTGTGGATGTGACACTATTTTGACAATATTATCCTGCCAAGAATGTTTAAAATTAGGATGTACCATCAATTGTTGGTGAATAGGTAAAACTAATTCGCACTGAATCGGTACGGCTAAATGATGATAAATAAAATCAATAGCAACATTAACTGTTCCTTCAATAGAATTCTCAACAGGAACAATTGCATAATCAAGTTCATTTTTTTCTAAAGCACGCAAACAAGTAGCAATAGATGAATAGCTAATTATCGATGATTCAGAAGCAAAATATGCTGCTGCTTGTGATGTGAACGATCCATTTGGACCTAAATAGCCAATAGTCAAATTATATTCCTTCTTCCATAACACTTACTAAACGTTTAACAATGTTTAAAACAGATAACCCGTCTACCTTGATAATATTTGTGCTAGATTCATGATACCAGCTACGACGGCTATTAAAAAGTCGTTCAAGTTCAGTAAAATTTTTTTCTTGTGCTAATGGTCGTCTCTGTTTACGATCATTTTTAAGTCGTTGATGTAATAAAGAAACGTCTCCTTGTAAATAAAATACCCAATTTGCCTGCTTAAGTTGCATACGATTTTGTTCATTTATTACTATTCCCCCACCTGTTGCTAACACACAATTTGTGGTAATATATTTTACTAATAGTTGACTCTCCAACTGACGAAAATAGTCTTCACCATACGTAGTAAAAATTTCTGGAATTGTTAAATTCAATTCTTCCTCAATTACACGATCTAAATCGATAAAAGGTAATTCTAGTTGCTGTGCTAATCGGCGTCCAATTGTTGTTTTACCGACACCCATGAAACCAATCAAACAAATTGCCGACATCAGTGACCCTCCATTAATTCAGTCAATACATCAAAGAACGTTGGAAAAGAAACAGAAACAGCTGAACTATCACTAAGAAAGACCGACTCATCAGTTAATAAAGCTGCAATTTGTAGCATCATCCCAATCCGGTGATCACCATAACTTGTAACCTTACCACCATGTAATTTTGTCTGACCTTGAATGATAAACCCATCCCTAGTCGATTTAATATTAGCACCTAATTTATTTAACTCCTCTGTAACAGCTTGAATCCGATTAGTTTCTTTTACTGCTAATTCCTCTGCATCTCTAATTACTGTTTGCCCCTTAGCTTGTGTCGCCAATAAAGCAATAATTGGAAGCTCATCAATTAAACGCGGAATAATCTCTCCCTCGATAACAGTTCCAACTAATTCACTATGTTCTACACAAATCGTACCTGATTGATTAACAGAATCATAATCATGTATGTTAATCTTGCCATTCATAGCTTTAATAACGTCAATTATACCTGTTCTTGTTGAACTCAATCCGACATTTTTGATTATTATTTTACTTTTCGGAATTAATAAAGCAGCAACAATGAAAAAAGCAGCAGAGGAAATGTCACCTGGAACAATAACTTCTTGCCCAATTAGTGTCTGTGGGCCACTAATACGGATCTCTTTACCTGCTACTTCAATCTGTCCACAAAATTGTTTCAACATCTCTTCCGTATGATCACGCGTTTGCTCTTTTTCTGTCAACACAGTTTCACCAGTCGTTTGCAATGCTGCAAAAATCAAAGCTGATTTAACTTGTGCACTAGCAACTGGTAATTGGTAATTAATTGGACTCAAATTTGGGACTGGTTTAATTGTGATTGGTGGGAATTCTGTGTGATTCATTCCCGAAATATTCGCCCCCATCGCTCTTAATGGTGCGATAACACGATTCATTGGTCGTCGCTGAATAGATTCATCACCAGTCAACGTGACAGCAAATTTTTGAGCTGCTAATATGCCCATCAATAGTCGAATCGTAGTACCTGAATTACCAACATCAAGAACTGTTTCAGGCAGTTGTAATCCTGACCAGCCAACACCATGAACCCGAATCAAATCATCTTGCTCCTCAATGTTAACACCTAATTGTCTAAAAACTTGTATGGTCCCCAGACAATCGTCAGCACGTAAAAAATTAGTGATTGTTGTTGTTCCGTTGGCTAACGCTCCAAACATAATGCTACGGTGAGAGATCGATTTATCACCGGGTACTACAATCGTGCCCAATAACGGCTTTGTCGCTTTTAGTAATTCCATTTAGTTACCTCCTAGTTTAAAACATAAATAGTTTGTACTAGCTTGAATAATAGTTTGAGCAGTATTTAAGTCGTCTTCATGCTTAAAAGTTAATTGTAAAATACCAAAAAAATCATCTCGTGTTTCTAAAATTTTTATATTGACCAAACTTAACTGTTGTCGTGCTAATATATTGGTGATTTCTGCAATAACTCCCGAATCATCTGGTACATTAATATATAAATCATAAAAATTTGGAATAGCTCCCGGTTGATGAATTGGTAATCCATCACGAAACAATTTACCTTCTAAAAAAAATTGTTTAATAAACGCTACATCATGTTGATTGATAGCATGTCTAATATCACTCATTCGTATTTCCCATAACTTTAATTGTTTCGATAAGATATCTTGATTGGATAATAAGATATCCGTCCACATTTGTGGGTCTGCCGAGGCAATACGCGTAATATCACGAAATCCACCAGCAGCTAAGTTTCTAGCATTAGGATAAGTCTGCATCAATTCTTTTGCTTCCATAACAATGCCTGAAGCAATTATATGTGGCAAATGGCTTAACGTTCCTACTATTTCATCGTGGCTCTCAGGAGTTAATTCAACAAATTTAGCTCGTGTACCTTTTAATAATAGTTTCATAAAATCACATAAAGATGACTGTTTTTCAAAAGGTGTGAGTATATAATAAGCATTCTCGAATAAACGTTGATCGGCTGCTCTGACACCAGATTTATGTGAACCAGCCATTGGATGCCCACCGATAAAATGAACGCCTCTTGCAATAAGATGTTCCTTTGCTTCATGACATACTTGACGCTTGGTACTACTCACATCCGTAACAATTACGCCTTTTTTCAAGGGTAACGTGGCTAATTCCGAGATTAGCGATAACGTTACCCCCACTGGTGTACAGAGAAACACAATATCTGCCTGCCTCACAGCACTAGCTAAATCCATCTCAACTATATCAATAATTTTCTCTGCATGAGCGTAATCCAGTTCATCTTTAGAGTTTGTCCAACCAACGATTTTTATATTCGGATAAGCCGCTTTAAGGCAAAGACAAAGCGAACTCCCAATTAAACCAACTCCTAAAACCGTAATTTGTTGAATCGAATGAATCGCTATCATGTGTTTGCCTCCTTTAATTAATACATGTGTAATCGTTAGTATGTTCGAACATATTCGCGGTATTGGCTCACATCTTGTTGCATTTGTTTAAAAGAATCGCTTGAAAATTTATCAAGCATCGCTTTGGCAACTTCAATAGCCACCATCGCTTCCGCAATCACGCATGCAGCTGGAACAGCAGAACTATCTGATCGTTCAACGCTCGCTTTGTAAGGTTCTTTTGTATCAATATCAACTGACATCAATGGCTTATAAAGTGTTGGAATTGGCTTCATCACACCACGAACAACAATCGGCATCCCAGTCGTCATACCACCTTCAAAACCACCTAAATGATTACTTCTCCGTGTATAACCATCCAATTCATTCCATAAAATTTCATCCATAACATCGCTACCAGGTAATCTAGCAGCTTCAAAACCAACCCCAAATTCAACACCCTTAAATGCGTTAATACTGACAATCGCTTGAGCAATTTTAGCATCTAATTTAGTGTCCCACTGTGTATAACTACCCAAACCAACTGGAACACCACCAACTACAACTTCAACGACACCACCAATCGTATTACCATCTTTACGCGTTTGATCAATTTTTTCTTTCATTTTTTCTTCTATTTTAGTATCCACACAGCGTACAGCAGAAGCTTCTGCTTTTTCTTTAATTTCTTGCACTGTCATATTTTCAGGAATTTCTCCCCGAATACCACCGATTTCTAGCACATGGCCCGCAACCTCAACACCTAGCTCCGCTAATAATTTTTTACAAACTGCTCCTACTGCAACACGCATAGTTGTTTCTCTGGCAGATGAACGTTCTAAGACATTGCGCAAGTCGTCATGCTCATATTTAATGCCACCGACCAAATCAGCATGCCCAGGTCGCGGCTTGGATACTCGACGCATTTTTTTTTCACGTTCAGTTACGGGTTCAATTCCCATAACGCGCTCCCAGTTTTTAAAATCATCATTTTTAACCGTCAAAGTCACGGGAGAACCTAATGTTTTCCCATGACGTATACCTGATGTAACCTGAATAACATCTGTTTCAATCAACATACGTCCACCACGACCATATCCACCTTGACGTCGTTTTAACTCTTTATTAATATCTTCTACATCTAGCGCTAAACCTGCTGGTAAACCATCAATAATAGCTGTTAACTCAGGACCATGTGACTCTCCCGCTGTAATAAATCGCATCTGTCATTCCTCCTAATTACTTAGTGAACTAAAAATTCTTGCATCTCTGTTATATCAACAGCTATGATTTTAACTTGGCCTAGTCTCTCAAGAACAATTAATTTTAATTGATTCCCACGCGTTTTTTTATCGTGACTTAATGCCGCATACAACTTTTCGCTATTCCATTCTGCCAAATCAATTGGTAAATTAAATTTAACAAGTAACTGTTCTAGCTTTTGAGTTGTCCCCAATTCAGTCCAACCCTTTTGTTCTGTAGTTTTCGTTAATTGACACATGCCAATAGCCACAGCTTCACCATGAGTAATAACACCATAGCCCATAGTCTGCTCAATAGCATGACCAATGGTATGACCAAAATTTAAAATCAAACGGCGGCCATTGTCAAATTCATCCTGTTCTACAACACTTCGCTTGACTTCACAACATGCCAAAATAATCTCTTCAGCATGCTTTAACACATCCGTCTCATCTATTAAATTATCGAGTAATGCCCATAAATTAGAATCAGCAATTGCTGCACATTTAATAACTTCGGCTAAGCCTTCGCGAATTCGACGTGGTTCTAAAGTTGTTAGCGTATCTGGATCAATCAACACACCATCTGGTTGAGTAAAAGTACCTACTAAATTTTTGGCAATTGTCGTATTGACAGCTGTCTTACCACCAATACTACTATCAACTTGAGCAAGCAATGTTGTTGGTACTTGTAAGAAATGTAAACCACGCATGTATGTTGAAGCGACAAAACCAGCTAAATCACCAACAACCCCACCACCTAATGCAATAATACCATCAGAACGTGTTAAGCCTAATTCAGCTAACTTCGTATAGATTTGCTCGGCTACTACTAAATTTTTACTCGCTTCACCAGGAGGAATTGCAATCAAATAGGCGTTAAAACCTGATATTTCAAGACTTTCACAAACTATCTTTCCGTATAAGTTAGCAACTGTCTCATCAGTAATAATTGCTATTTTTTGAGGTTCCCATAAACTAGCTACCCATGTCCCAATTTCAGGTAATTGATGTCTTTTTATGAGTAAATCATAGGAATGATTCGTTAGATTAACTGTTAATTCCATCTTTTTTCTCCTCGCTATAATTTTTTTCTAATAGCCTTAATTTTTTTCATTGCATCTTCTAAAACATTAACTTGTTCCATCATATTTAAGTAGCGCTTTTCATTTAATGATTGCTGACCGTCAGACCAAGCTTGACTAGGATCTGGATGAATCTCAACAATCATTCCAGAGGCTCCAGCCGCTACACCCGCAACAGCCATCGGTGTGACTAAATCCCAAATACCAACACCATGACTAGGATCAACAATAATAGGAAAATGACTTAATTTTTGAATCACTGGAATGGCACTTAAATCTAATGTATTACGTGTTGTTGTTTCGTATGTTCGAATCCCGCGTTCTACAAAAATGACGTTCATGTTTCCTTCAGCTGCAATGTACTCAGCTGCGTTCAACCATTCATCAATGGTTCCTGAAATCCCGCGTTTTAACGCCACAGGTAAACCAGTTTTACCAACTGCCTGTAATAATTTGAAATTCTGCATATTTCTTGCGCCAATTTGTAAAATATCAGTATATTTAGCAACAAGTTCTAAATTCGCTTCATCCATCACTTCGGTAATCACTTTAAGCCCATATTCATCCGCAGCTTGGCGAATATAAATCAGTCCTTCTTCTTCTAAGCCTTGAAATGCGTATGGTGACGTTCTAGGTTTAAACGCACCACCTCGTAAAACCTTTGCACCACCAGCCTTAGCTATTCTGGCACACTCTCGAATCTGCTCAAGACCTTCAATCGAACATGGTCCAGCCATAGTCACAAAAGCTTCGTCGCCGCCAATCTTTAAGCCTGACACATCAACTACGGTATCAGCAGGATGAAATTCACGACTGGTTAGTTTATAACTACTTCGAATTTGAATAACATCTTTCACACCATCATAGGTTTTCAAAGGTAAATCAATCACTTTTTCTGTTGGCCCAACTAATCCAATGATTGTCTGTTCTTCTCCATTGCTGACATACGTTTGTAACCCCTCGTCATGGATTCGATTTAAAATTAAATCTATTTGTGTTTGTGTGGCATCTTGCTGCATAATAACAATCATTTTATTAGTCTCCTCACTTTATAATTTATTTAATTGTTGTTCAATTGCGACTTTAACCTGGTCTATCGGCATCGTCTTGCCAGTCATTAACTTAAATGAACTTGCTGCTTGATAAAGCAACATGCCTATTCCATTCATTGTTCGACATCCTTTAGTTTTTGCCGCTTTTAAAAATTCTGTTTCAAGTGGTGCATAAATCAAATCAACCACAATCAATTTTTCATGTAACATATCAGCTGATTCAATTGGTAAGCCTGGATAACCGGTCATACCAACTTGTGTAGCATTAATTAATATGTCCGTTTGTGCAAAAACTTCTTGCATCAATTTAACATTTTCATAAGGATAAACATCAATCTTAACGCCTAACACCATTGAAATTAAGTTAAAATATGCTGATACATCTTGAAACGACTCATTATGACGTTTAAAAATAACAATTGATTGAACAGATGATTTAGCTAACTGACAAACTATCGCTCGTGCCGCACCACCTGCACCTAAAATTGATAGACGTTTCCCAGCTAAACTAATCCCTTCTTTCTCTATACTAGTTACTAATCCGATACCATCTGTATTGTACCCTCTAAGTCTACGTCCAGTATTCACAATAGTATTGCATGACCCAACTAGTTCGCTCACTTCACAGACAGGAAAATTATTCTCTATCAAATAATCTAATGCCATTCGCTTATAAGGCATCGAGATATTTACACCAGACAGTTCAAGTGCTCTAACTCCAGCTAGCGCTTCTTCAATTCGATTATTTTTCACTTCAAAAGCTAAATAAACTGCATCCATATTTGCCGTTTGGAATGCCGTATTATGGATTAGTGGTGATAGGCTGTGCTTAATAGGATTTGCAAGCACACCATATGTCTTTGTATTTCCAGAAATTTTTTTTACCAACTTTTTCACGTTCCTTTTCTAGTCATTTAATTATAACAAAAAACGATAACTACATTGATTGTAAGAAACCAATCTATAGTTATCGTTTTAACGTAAGTAAGTATAATTATTCCAACGAAAAAGCCACTATAGATTTTTTATCTATGTGGCATCTAAAGTCAATGTAAAATGCCTTAGCCATCATAGATACAAACAATTGAGCGTTGTTTACGTTGTTTGTACCCATCAGTTTGACTGACTACAAACAAAATCTAAAATAGCTAAAGTAAAAAGTATTTAGTTGTGTGATGTTTATATGATTTTGTTTGTTCATTTTCGTCACCTCAACGTAATTTTCGTAAATGTTGAAGTAAGTATAACGATAATCATCTGGCTTGTCAATTATTTTTTTATTATTTTTCAGTTTCAATCGATTAGACTAACTGCATGATTATTGCTATCACTAAATGGTCGATACAGTAACTTTTTGTTATACTAAGCTAAAGGAAGGTGTATTATGACAAATAAATTATTAATTATTTCAATCGATGCCTTAGGTGCCTCTCGATTGTCTAAACAACTTAATCACTTGCCAAACATTCAGCAATTAATACAAACTGGCACGTGGATTCAAAATGTTGAAGCAATTTATCCATCATTAACTTATCCATCACATACAACGATTGTTACAGGTGTCTATCCAAGCAAACATGGTATTGTTAACAACACTTACCGACAACCCAGTAAACAATCTCCTGATTGGTTTTGGTATGACCAAGCAATTCAATCACCTACAATCTATCAACTAGCTAAACAACAAGGTTTAACAACTGCAGCTTTTCTTTGGCCAGTAACTGCGCGTAGTAAAATTGATTATAATATTGCTGAAATTTTTCCTAATCGAATCTGGACCAATCAAGTATTGGTCTCATTAAATGCTAGCACACCTCAATTTTTAATTCAAATGAATAAACGATACGGACACTTGCGTCGTGGTATTAAACAGCCCTTTTTAGATGATTTTATTACCGCTTGTGCTGTTGATACTATAAAGTCAAAGAAACCAGACTTGACATTAATTCATCTTGTCGATTTAGATAGTGCTTGTCATGCCCATGGGACTGACTCCAAAGAAGCCAATGAGGCACTTTTAAGGCAAGATAAACGAATTGGTTTATTGCTAAATGCTCTAAAAGAAGCCTGTCTTGCTGAACAAACAAATATCGCTATTTTAGGCGACCACTCCCAACTAAATGTCCATACCATGATTCGCTTAAATGCTTTTTTTGTACAAAAAGACTGGTTGAAGTTAACAAAAAAAGGACGTATTCCCAAAAAAACGCCTTTCTATGCAAAAAGTGCTGATGGATCTGCCTACATCTATCAACAAGGAGATACAAAAATCAAGTCTGATATAATTTACCAAGAATTATTAAAAATCGAAGGAATTGAAAGTATCTATCAACAACCAGTGATTCATGAAATGGGAGCAGACCCTGAGGCGCTATTTATGGTTGAGGCAAAACCTGGCTATTACTTTATCGATGAAGCAGTTGGTCATGTAATAGAAAAAACAAATCATCAAGACATCGGTCAATCTGAACGTTACCGAGCTGTTCATGGTTATCATCCTAGTAAAGATGACTATCAAACAACACTTTTATTCAGTGGCCCTGATATTAAAGAAAACCAACGAATCAATCAGGCTAGACTAATTGATGAAGCACCCACTTTTGCTAAATTACTCAAATTGAATAACTTCCCTAAAAATAGTGATGGTGACGTCATTCAAGCTATTTTTAAATAAAAAAATCCCCTAATGACTTACTTTCCATTAGGGGATTTTTTATTTAAGCAACAATTATTAGTGGGTTTGACCACCTATAATTGCTAAATCAGGTTGACCATCAAATTCAACAATTGCACCAATCGCTGCTTCTAATCCACGAGTAATATCAGCTAAACTCATGGCTGGCATACCTGGGCGTTCAACCACTTGTTCTGGTAAAAATGGTACATGAATAAAACCAGCTTTGACTGTTTTAAATTCTGTATGAGCCATAAATAGTGATTGATACATAATATGATTACAAACAAAAGTCCCAGCAGAATTGGACACAGAAGCTGGCAAACCAACTGCCTTAATTGCTGTAACCATTGCTTTAACTGGATGTTGTGAAAAATAAGCAGCTTCTCCTGTTGTTTGAATGGGGACATCAATCGGTTGATTACCATCATTATCCGGAATTCTTGCGTCATCTAAATTAATTGCTACTCGCTCAGGTGTTAAATCAAAACGACCACCTGCTTGACCAACATGTAGCACATAATCAATATCATGTTGTTGCAATCTTTCTTTAACAACAGCTGCACTCTTACCAAATACCGTTGGAATCTCTAATTTGACAATTTCAGCACCCTTAATTGTTTCTGGTAATAACTTAACGGCTTCAATTGCCGGGTTCATTGTATCTTGACCAAACGGATCAAATCCAGTAACTAAAATTTTCATGTTGTTGACCTCCTAAAATTAAAATGCCCAATAATACATTAACACAATATGAACAACAATTAAAATTAAAGCAGTTATTGCTTGCTCTTTAATCACACCAAATTCATTTTTCATTTCTAATAATGATGCTGGAAGGATATTAAAATTTGCTGCCATTGGTGTTAACAATGTTCCACAAAAACCAGCGGTCATCGCTAACGCTGCAGTAATAATTGGATCTGCACCTTGTAGAATAACAAATGGTAAACCAATACCGGCTGTAATTACTGTAAACGCTGCAAAGGCATTTCCCATAATCATTGTGAAAAAAACCATACCTAAAACATAAGCAACGACTCCGAAAAAGCGATTACCTTCAGGAACAACTCCACCGATGATACCAGAAATTACATCTCCAACACCAGCAAGTGCAAAAATAGCACCTAAGGCAGCCAATAGTTGTGGTAAAATCCCTGATGTCCCCATCGCTTGAACCATACGATTACTTTCATTAATCGTTTCTTTTGCTGTTGATTTAAAGATAATCATTGCTAAAATAATCCCAACAATTGATGCGATACCGATTGCCGCAATACTTGATGCGGGAAAAATTTTAACCATGATAACAGAAACAATAGCTAAACTTAAAACCGGAATAAAAATTAAATTACCATATTTTTTAGCATTTGCCTCTAATTTTTCTTGTGAAGGCACCTTAAATTGACTAATTTCAAATTGCTTGAATAGTGTAATAACACCTAATAATACTACTAAAAGACCACTAACTACACCAGGAAGCACTTTTCCTAATGCAAAAAGCAATCCTAAATCAATCCAAAATATTCCCGAACCAATTCGCTTACTATTATTTTTATCTTGAAAAACTTTGAACCCAGTATACAGTAATTGTAAACCAACTAATACATAGAAAAATTCCAATAATTTATCAAATAGTTCTTGCATACAAGTTATGCCTCCTTATTTCTTTTTATTTTTATATTTTTTGGCTAATTTTAAATCATAACGATAATTACTTAAAATTCCAATCACAATCATAATAATAGCTATTGGTAATGACGCCAATGCGATTGATAAGCCAGATACTTTATAACCAAGTGACTCCAATGTTCCGACAATTAACAATACACCTGCAGAAGCTAAATAGGCATTTTGCCCATAAAAGTTCCCATAGTTATCCATGGCAGCAGATTTGGCTTTGATAATTTCTTTGTCTTCATCATCTAATTCACCATATTTAGCTTCAGCAGCTGCTTCAGCCATTGGTTGAACAAGCGGACGAACAAACTGTGGTTGCCCGCCTAAACGAATCGATAAAGCACCAGATACTTCACGAATAATCAAATAAATACTTAAGAATGACCCTGTACTTAATCCCTTAATTTTCTTTATTAATCTAACAGCTTGCTCTTTTAACCCACTCTTTTCAGCTAAACCAATTAATGGTAGCGTTAAGAAGAAAATTGTCACAAAGCGTTGATTGACAAAAGCATTACCTAGCTCTGTTAAAAATTCAACTGGCGTAACACCAGAAACGAGTGCGGTTGCTAAACCTGCGATAATAACAACTGCAATTGTATCTAATTTTAAAATAAAACCTAATACAATAATGACAATTCCAATTAATTTAATCCATTCCATTTGTATATCCCCCCAAAAAAAATTTGCATATTATGCAATTACTATATTTTAAAGTATTTTTTACAAATATACAATTCAATTTTTATATTTTGTTTAAAAATACATGATTTAGCATACAAGATTAACTTCTAAAACTTGATTCTATTGACAAGCAAATCAATTTAAGCTATTATTTTAGCTATTGTTTGGAATTTTCAGACTATTTAAACTATTTAATATTATGGGAGTGACAATTATCAATATTTTTAAAAAAGAACGTTTAGAAAACTTTATGAAAGCTGATGCTGGGTTCCAGCGAACCTTACGTGCTAGAGATTTACTAGCCTTGGGAGTTGGAGCCGTTATCGGAACTGGTATTTTTATTTTACCCGGACATGAAGCAGCTAATCATGCTGGACCTGCAGTGGCAATTGCCTTTTTAGTTGCAGCAGTTGTCTCTGGAATCGTTGGAATGGCTTACGCAGAATTTTCATCTGCTATGCCTGTTGCTGGCTCAGCCTATTCATTTGGCTCAGTCATTTATGGTGAAATTATTGGTTGGCTTTTAGGTTGGGGATTGATTTTAGAATATTTTTTAGCCGTTTCTGCTGAAGCGACAGGTTTTGCAGCTTACTTTAATAACAATTTGTTATCAGCAATTGGTCTCAACCTACCAAAAGCTCTACAAACAGGTCCATTAGAAGGTGGTGCGGTCAACTTGACTGCGGTCCTAATTGTTTTAGTCGTCTACGCTATTGTTAGCCATGGTGCGTCAATGTCCAAAAAATCGAAAACATCGCTGTTTTAATCAAAGTAGCCATTATCATTTTATTCATTATTGTGGGTATATTTTACATTAATACTGATAATTATGTGCCCTTTTACCCCGAACAATTTCATGGGGCACCATTCGGTTTAGGTGGTATTTCAACTGCCGCGGCAACAGTCTTTTTTGCTTTTATCGGTTTTGATGCTTTAGCATCAAATTCTGCTGAAACTATTGAACCAGAAAAAAATGTAGTAAAAGGAATTTTAGGAACGGTGATAATTTCTGTTATTTTATATGTTGCCTTTTCTCTAGTATTAACTGGAATTGTTAATTACAAAGAATTAGGTGTTGATGATCCCGCTGCGTATGCACTAAAAGTTGTTAACTTAACTGCTTGGAACAAATTAATCACCATTGGCGCTTTAGTTGGTATTTTTACCGCAATGATTACCATGTTTATTGGTAGCTCACGTTTAGTCTATGCTCTAGGTCGTGATGGTTTATTACCAAAGCGTTTTGGTACCATCGATCAACAAACAATGTTACCTAAGAAAGCTATTATTATTGCAACCATTATCCAAGCATTCTTTGCAGGCCTTGTTCCCTTAAGAGATTTAGCAGCCTTAATAAATGCCGGAACACTCATCGCCTTTATTTTTATTTCATTTGGTGTCATTTTACTAAGAAAGCGCCACGATATTACTAATAATGGTTTCAAAATGCCACTATTTCCATTTTTACCGATTTTAGGAGGATTATGCAGCATCTATTTTATTTTCATGCTACCTAATTCAACAAAATTAATGGTTAGTGTTTGGATTATTTTAGGAGTTATCTTCTACTTTAGTTATGGGATAAAACATTCAAAATTACAAAATGAACAATAGCGAAGGACAAATGAAAGTCATTAAAACCTAAAAAAGAGGCTCTATAATTTAAAGGACTGATGAATCAAAATTTGATTCATCAGTCCTTTTTTAGTTTATTTAAATATAAAACATGTCGTCTATCTAGTAAAATTTAAGTACCACCAAAAATCTAAGATAGAAAGGACGACATGTCGTGAATAATCATATCAAAAAAATGCTACGAATTACAGATGAACATTTATATTTAACAAATACGGAGGAAGCTAAAGTTAAAGGAAAGAACTCTTTAATTATCTTTGGCATCTATTCTCCCATGCCTTCGGCTTGTAAATCCTGTGGGTCAACTGTTGTTGATAATGAAGGAAAAAGTGTGGTTGTTAGGAATGGAAAAAAAGAAGTAACTATTCGATTAGATTCTTATCAAAATATGCCTACTGTTTTAAAACTAAAGAAACAACGATTCCATTGTAAAAACTGTTCTCACAATTGGACCGCACAGTGTTCTATTGTTGAAAAAAATTGTCATATCAGTAAATTTATTACTTTGAAGATTTTAGAATTATTAACTGAGAAAATCTCTATGACAGTTATATCTAAACAATGCCAAGTTTCTTTAACTACAGTTTTAAGAGTTCTTAAGTCCGTTGAATCACAGCTCCCACAACAACTTAAACCTCGATCTTTTCCAGAAGTTTTAATGGTAGATGAGTTTAGATCTCACGCTAGTTATGAAGATAAAATGAACTTCATATGTGCTGATGGGAAAACAGGTGAATTAGTGGACGTTTTACCTAGTAGGAAATTAGAGAAAATCATTCCTTACTTTAATCGCTCTTCATTGGAGGAACGGAGAAAAGTTAAATTTTTAGTAACAGATATGAATGCAGCTTACTTTCAATTGACTAAAACAGTCTTTCCTACTGCTAAGCTAGTCATTGATCGATTTCATATTGTAAAGCATTTGAACACTGCTTTTAATGATTTGAGAGTACGAGAAATGAAGACATTAGTTGCCAACAAGAAAAATTCAGAAGCCAATAAATTAAAATCAAACTGGAAATGTCTTCTGAAAAATCAAACAACTATTTCCATTTCAGAATTCAAAACCTGGAGAAGCTTTCCTTCTCCAAAGCATCCTCTTTTAACGGAATCTATGATGATTGATCGACTACTTTCATTCTCTTCTAATCTAAAAGAAGCTTATGATATCTTTCATTTACTAATGTATCACTTTAGAAACAAAGATGACCAGTCATTTTTCGAACTATTGAAAGATTTACCCGATAGCTTGGATAGACAATTTAGAAATAAAATAGACAATCTGATTTCCTACGAGGAAGGTATTCGAAATGCCCTAAAATATAATTTTTCCAATGGAAAAATCGAAGCTAAGAACACTCATATAAAAACTCTTAAAAGAGTTTCCTACGGGTTCAACTCCTTTACGAATATGCGCATAAGAATTTTCTTGATAAACGGCCTTATTAAAATTAAATAACTAAAAAAGATGATAAATCTGAGAATAATCTCAAATTTATCATCTCATATATCCGACTCATCAGTCCGATTTGACAAAGAGCCAAAAAAGAAAGCTGATAGTTGTGGATTATTTCCACAACTATCAGCTTTCTTATATTATCTTCAGTTTATTTACCTAAACATAAAGTTTTTAATTATAATGATGCTTCGCCTTCGTAAATAACACCTTGGTTTGTATTTACAGTAATTACCATATCATTAGCGATTTTAGAAGTTGCACCTTTAACACCAACTAATACTGGTATACCTTCAGCAATCCCAACAACTGCTGCGTGTGATGTTAAACCACCTTCTTCAACTACTAATGCTGACGCTTTTGAAATAGCTGGCATATAGTCTTTGTCAGTTGTTTTAACAACTAAGATAGCATTATCAGTCATTAAGTCATTAGCTTCTTCTGCAGAATTAGCGACTATAGCTTTTGCACAAACAGTTTGACCACCAACACCTTGGCCATCACATAGCTTTGAACCTAATAATTGAATTTTCATTAAGTTAGTTGTACCTGATTCACCAACTGGAACACCAGCAGTAATAACAATTAACTCACCGTCTTTAGCAAAGCCAGTTTCTTTAGCAATTTTTGTTGCTAAAGTAAACATATGATCTGTATCTTGAGGTTTTTCAGCAACTTGTGCATAAACACCCCAGTTTAAAGCTAAACTACGTGCTTTACGTGAGCTAAATGTAACAGCTACGATGTGTGCATTTGGACGATATTTAGAAATCATACGAGCTGTACGACCTGATTCAGTTGCAGCAACAATTGTTTGAATACCTAAGTTACGCACCGTATGGCCAACTGCTTGACCAATTGATTCAGTCATATCTGTTTTGTTATGCAATTTAAGGGCATATGCATCGCGATCAACTAAAACACTCTCTGTTTTAATTGCAATATTATTCATTACTTTAACAGCCTCAACTGGGTAATCACCCGCAGCTGTTTCACCAGATAACATAATTGCATCTGTACCATCATAAATTGCGTTTGCCACGTCACTCGCTTCAGCACGTGTTGGACGAGGATTTTGTTGCATAGAGTCTAACATTTGTGTTGCTGTAATAACAGGTTTTCCAATTGCATTACATTTTTTAATCATTTCTTTTTGGACGATTGGCACATTTTCAGTTGGAATTTCAACACCCATGTCACCACGAGCAACCATCAAACCATCAGAAACTAATAAAATTTCATCTAAATTATCAATACCTTCTTGGCTTTCAATCTTAGAAATAATTTGAATATGTGTTGCATTTTCTTCTTCTAAAATTTTTGTGATTTCTAAAACATCACTAGCTGTACGCACAAAACTTGCAGCAATATAGTCGATATCATGTTGGATACCAAAACGAATATCTGCAGCATCTTTTTCAGTGATACCAGGCAAGTTGATGCGAACGTTTGGCACATTAACACCTTTTTTATTTTTTAGTGTACCTTCATTTTTAACAACTGTGATAATTTCACCAGCAGCCGCATCAATATCAGTTACTTCTAAATCAATTAGGCCGTCATCTAAAAGAATATGACTTCCTGCATGAACATCGTTGATTAATTCAGTATAAGTAACAGAGAATTTTTCACGAGTTCCTTCTACTTCAGTCATAGAGATGCGAACAACATCACCAATCTTAAAGTCTACTTTGCCATCTTTCATGTTGTGTGTACGAATTTCAGGCCCTTTTGTATCTAATAAAAGGGCAATCGTTTTGCCAGAAATTTTCGCTGCCTCACGGATATTCTTGATACGTGCTCCGTGCTCTTCGAAATCACCATGTGAAAAATTCAAACGTGCGACGTTCATTCCAGAATTCATTAACTCTACTAATGTGTCTACTGATTCACTAGCAGGTCCGATTGTACAAACAATTTTTGTTTTTTTCATTACAAAACGCTCCCTATAAATAAATTTTCTATATTAATTAACATTGGTACCTATTTTATTCTTAAATCAAACTTAGAAAGAAATTTGATGATTTAACTCATATAAACTTAAATCTGGTTGATGTTTACGGCTTTCAAGCGTTTCAACAATATCTGTTGCAACAACTTGGTTGTCAAACATCCCAACACATAAACCACCGCGACCCGCTTTTAATAAGTCAACAGCATACGCGCCAAACTTACTTGCAAGTACTCTATCACGTGCAGTTGGTGAACCACCACGAACGATGTGTCCTAATACAGAGACACGAGAATGGAAATCACCATATTCAGATAATTTTTCTGCAAATTCATGACCAGGCATAACACCTTCTGCTAAAATAATTAGGCAATGTTTTTTCCCACGGTCACGACCAATACGAACTTTTTTCGCAACTGATTCCATATCGAAATCATGCTCTGGAATAATGATATCATCTGCACCACCGGCAACTCCTGCCCAAAGTGCGATATCACCAGCATCACGTCCCATAACCTCGATAATAAAAGTACGTACGTGACTAGTCGCTGTATCACGGATTCTGTCAATCGCATCTAATACAGTATTAATCGCTGTATCAAAACCAATTGTAAAATCAGTTCCTGGAATATCATTATCGATAGTTCCTGGAATACCGACTGCAGGGAATCCACGTCTAGTTAAGGCTAAAGCGCCATGGTAAGAGCCGTCTCCACCAATAACAACTAAACCTTCAATACCGAATTTTTTTAATTGTTCAATCCCTTTTAATTGTCCTTCTTCTGAAGCAAACTCAGGATAACGAGCAGAGTATAAACACGTTCCACCTTTTTGAATAATATCACCAACATCAGGAACATCTAATTTCTTGATATCACCAGCAACTAAGCCAGCATACCCGTAATTAATACCGTAAACCTCCATACCTTCAAAGATTGCTTTACGAGTTACTGCTCTAATGGCAGCATTCATACCGGGTGCGTCTCCACCACTGGTTAAAATAGCGATGCGTTTCATAAGCGTCCTTCACCTCAACTAGTTTATTAGTTAGTATTTATATAAAAATGTATAAAATACTTAAATCCAACATCATTTTACCATTTATTTAAGAAAAAGTCTTTGTTTAACCGAAAATTTTTTTTGAAAATTATATGAAAACCTTTTGATACATCCTTTTTTTAATAACTTGCTCATTAAATTACAATCATTTAATAATAATTGTTTCTGAGCCTAAGATATCTTCAACTTTTTTGTTAAAGTTTGGTTCATCTTTAATCCAATAATTTTCTTCTAACAAAATATTTTGCTGTCTATCCTTAAATATTAAGACAACAGGTATTCTTCCAGAAAATTGCACAAAAACTTTCTTTAATTCATTTAGTGTTTCTGTAGAATCATTTAATCCCGCTATCTTTATATAACATTTTTTACTTCTCAATTGTTGGCGTTTATTTTCAGCTATTTCCAATCGTGAAGCAATGAGCTGTTTTTCTTTTGTATACTGACTTAATTCAACTTTACCAGATAGTAAGACAACTTGATTAGCTTCTATTTCCAGTCCAAGACTTCGAAATAGCTTAGGGAAAATGGTCACTTCAAGATCACTACTTTGATCTGTTACCTTTAAAAAGACCATGGACTCACCTTTTTTCGTTCGAATTTTCTTCACTGACAAAATGTATACAAGTAATGTAATATTTTCATTAACAACGCAATCACTAATTGTTGAAACTGAATAAACTTTGGCTAAGTCAGCATACTCTTCGACTGGATGTCCTGAAACATAAGTGCCTAGGTAAGTCACCTCATGCTGAAGCTTGTCATTTAAACTAAAATCACTTACCTTATCTGTTTTTAAACTTAGGACGCCTAGCAGATCCATACTGCCACCACTATAATCAATATTACGAATTAACCCATGCAAATCAGTTACTAGCTGTTTGCGATTACTATGTAAATGATCGAAAGCACCAACGTAAATCAGGGGCAAAATATTTTCAGCTTTTAGCCATTTACCACTGATTCGGATTAAGAAATTTTCAAGAGATGAGAATGCACCGTCCTGTTTACGTACTTCAATAATATGCTGAATAAAATCTTTTCGGACACCTTTGATCGAAGATAGACCAAAAACTAGTTTTCCTTTTACCAAGCGAAAACTATATTCACTCTGATTAATATTTGGCGGAAGAATTGTTACATCGAATTTATGAGCTTCTGCCAAATATTCTTTTATTTTATCAGGATTATTACGTACAGAATGTAGCAAAGCAGAAAAAAAGTATGTACTATAATGCGTTTTTAAATAGGCCATTTGATAAGCTAAGACCGAGTATACTACCGCATGCGAACGGTTAAAGCCATAATTAGCAAAACGCTCAATATAATCATAGACCTCATTTGCTACATCAGCTGGGTATCCTTCCTTTAAAGCACCGGAAACGAAATGCTGCCGCTCCTCATCTAAAACAGCTTTTTTCTTCTTGCTAATCGCTCGCCGTAAAATATCAGCTTGACCTAGGCTAAAACCAGCCATTTTAGAAGCAATTTGCATAATTTGTTCCTGATATACAATGATACCATAAGTTTTACTTAAAATGTGTTCTAAACTCTTAGCTGGATATTGAACAGCTTGTTGTCCATTTTTACGTGCAATAAATTGGTCAATAAATTGCATTGGACCAGGTCGATACAATGCGTTAACTGACGCAATATCTTCAATTGAAGTCGGTCCTAATTTTTTCAAAACATTTTTAATTCCAGAAGATTCAAATTGAAATACACCAACTGTTTCACCCTTTCGAAACAGTTTTAACGTTGGTTCATCATCGACTGGAATATTAGCAAGACTTAGCCTTTCTCCAGTTACATACTCAATAGCATCTAAGGTATTACCGATAATGGCCAAATTTCTTAAACCTAAAAAGTCCATTTTTAATAGACCGATTGTTTCAACTTCCCCCATCGCAAATTGAGTTAAAGGAATATTATTAGACCCAGCTAGTAGTGGCACAAAATCAGTCAATTCCCTGTCACTAATAACGACTCCAGCAGCATGCGTTGAGACATGTCGTGGCAAGCCTTCAATTTGACAAGCAACCTGAAACATTAATTGATTTTTATCAGAGAACTCAACTAGCTGTTGTAATTTTTTAGATGTCTTTAACGCTTCGGCTAATGTAATTTTTAGTACACTAGGAATAGCATTAGCCCACTTACTTGCTTCACTTTGTGATAAACCAAAAACCCTAGCCACATCGCGTAAAGCCATTTTTGCAGCTAATGTCCCAAATGTGGCAATCTGAGCGACTCGATGGTATCCATATTTGTCATAAACATAGTTTAATATTTCTTCACGTCGGTTATCTGGGATATCCATATCAATATCAGGCATTGTATAACGTTCTTGATTTAAAAAACGTTCAAATAATAATTGATAGGCAATGGGGTCCACGTTAGTAATCTGTAGAACATATGAAACTAATGAACCAGCAGCCGACCCACGGCAAGCAGTTACAATTTCATGCTCACGAGCATAAGCCATAACGTCCCAAACAATTAAAAAATAATCATCATAACCCATAGTATGGATAACATCTAATTCATACTCTAATCGTTGTAAATAAGCACTATTGTCCTGTTGACCTATCCTCGCTAAACCAGAAAAACACAGTTCTTTTAAGTAGTTTGCAGCTGTCGTGTCTTTAGGTACTGGAAAAGCGGGCAATAATGTTTGATGTAATGGGATTTTTACGTTACATTGATTAACAATTCGTTCAAGATTGGACAAGGCGTCCGTTGCTTGATTAAGTTGATATTGATTAGAAAAGTCTTCTTCCTTCATTAAATAGTTATTTCCGACGGATTGAACACCGTCATCATAAGAAACTTGCGTTCCAGCTTCAATCGCATGTAAGACCTTGACAGCAAAAACATCTTTAGCATCCAAATAAGCAACTTTTTTCATTGCGACAATCGGAAAGCTGATTTTTGAGATTTTCTGTAAGAATTGCTCACGCCAAGTTTGTTCAGCTTGATAATAAGCTAGCCCATGATACCAGTCTCTAGTTTGAAATAACTGCAGATATTCTCGATAAACAACTGGTAGTAAATCATACTCTTTCTCTTGAAACAAAGCAACAAATTCACTATTTTCCCAAGGTGTACAGATAACAATGTCTGACAGCCAATCCGTAATATCAGTTAGTCTCAAATGAGCCGACATTTTTTGTTCCATTTGATAACTCGATATTTTTAGCAAGTTATGATAACCGGCTAGATTTTTTGCATATAAATTTAAACTAAATACCCTATCATCAAATCGTTCTGACTGATATGTTATAGTTAATCCAATAATTGGCTTAATATCTTGCTTAAGGCATTCTTGATAAAATTCAATTACACCATGCATAACATGCTGATCTGTTAACGCTAAACTTGAATAACCTCTTAATTTTGCTTGGTGAACCAAATCAGGCAATCGATTGGTACTTTGCAAGAGTGAATACGCTGATAAAACAAATAATTGACTTGTCACCAAAACCCCTCCAAATTTTATTAGTAAATTTATTGTAGCATATTTAAGTCTCAACACTTGAATAACATGATTAAATTTATTTGAGAATTCTTTACTTTCCTTTTCAATATTGATACACTTAAGCTTGAAAAGAGGTGCGCAAAATATGGGAAAATTAGTTGTTTTAATTTGGTCATTTTTACTTGGACAAGTCGTTGGTTATATTGGCGGTGCCTTGAATCAAGGATCATATGATTTCGTCACAACGACAATTGTTTCTTTAATCGGTGGTGTCTTAATTATGTTGCTTGGTGAAGTAGCAAAACCTGCTAAATCAAACAAACAAGCACATTAATCCTCACCAGTATTTGCAAAAAATAAATAAACAATGTGAGCCATGTCTCGCAACTCAAAAGCAATATAACGTCTCTATCAATAGCGTTTATTGCTTTTTTATTATGTAAAAAGATTTGCGCACTGCTCTCATTGTTTAGTAGTGCGCAAATCTTTTTAATAACTATTTTCGACTCCGCTTAATTGCTTCACTGAGTCGTATGTCCCCTTTAAAATTGATAAGTGTAATCACAATATTAAAGACAATTAGTCCCGCAGTTACAACAAAAACCATACGGTAGCCATAGCTGTTAGCAACAAATGATCCAAGCATTGGTCCGACCACCTGACCGAAGTTAGTAAACATTTGATTGTAACTAAATATGCGACTAACACCGCCCTTAGGAGTAAGTTTACTAATTAGAGTATTAATCGATGGCATTAACGCTCCTGTTGAAAAACCTAGTAAAAAGCGTAAAATACCTAACTGCAATGGCGTTTGAACTAACGACATCGGGAATATACACAAGGCCGATACAATTAAGCCAATCAATAAAATTCGTTGATTGCCAATTTTATCACCTAATTTGCCTAAAAAAGGTGAAGATAAAAAGGTCGAAACCCCAGATACCGATACAATTAAGCCACTCACAAATAAAATATTACCTGATGTATCACCCAGATCACGAATATACAGCGTCAAAATTGGGCTAATACTCGTCATTCCAACTTGTAAAATTAGCGTTGAAATAAATAAACCAATTAAAATCTTTGGTGCTTCTACAGCTTTAAAAATATCTTTAGTTGACATTGCTTCCGATTTTTTTACCGGTTTAAAATCTTCTTGAACAAAAAAGATGGTCAAAATTGTATTCGTCAATAAAATTAGACCTGTCACAATAAACACATTTTGAATGCCGACCAATTCAGCGAGTAGACCACCCATTGAAGGTCCAATTAAACTACCAGCCACTGCTCCAGTTGCTAGTGTTCCTAAAGCCCAACCACTTTTTTCCATAGGGGCTTGTGAAGCAATCATCGCTGTCGCATTAGGCACATAACCTGATAGCACTCCATTCATAAAACGCATAAAGAGTAACCAAAAAACATTTGGTACAAAAGCTAATGATCCCATCGTCAGCGTCATTCCAGCTGCTGCACGAACCATCATTAATTTTCGCCCTTTACGGTCTGCTAAACTGCCCCACATTGGTGACACAACTGCTGCGGATAAAGCCGTTAAACTAATCGATAAGCCCGAATAAAATTCAATTTTGTCTGCTGGTGCTCCGAGCTGCTCGATATAAATCGGGATAAATGGCAACACTAAACTAAAACTAGCGCCGGTAAAGAAACAACCTACCCACGCAATATATAAATTACGTTTCCAATCTACTTTCACTACTTATCTCCCCTTTTCATACTTATTTTCATTATACTCAAAAATGAAAATAAAAGCACATCTATCTGACAATTTGTTTAAAATATAAAAAAATAGAGCACAAGGCTCTATTTTTAATCAATTTAATTAGATTACTACCTAACAATAGCTTATAGAAAGGCTAACATCACAAAGTTAATAACGAATAACCCAGTAACTACCCAAAGAACAGGTGAAACTTCTTTCGCTTTAGACTTCACCAGTTTAATCATAACAAAGAAGATAAAACCAGCAGCAATTCCGTAAGAAATACTATAACATAGCCCCATAAACACAGATGTAAAGAAGGCTGGGACTGCGTCCTCTAAATCTGTCCATTTAATTTCTTTAAATGACGCCATCATCATCACACCAACTAAGATTAAAGCGGGTGCGGTTGCTTGCGCTGGAACCATACCAACAATCGGTGATAGAAAACTACTCAATAAGAATAAAGCCGCCACTGTTACAGATGTCAAGCCAGTACGTCCACCTACACCTATTCCTGCCGCACTCTCAACAAAGGTTGTCACATTCGACGTACCAAAAATTGAACCTGCAGTTGTTGCAATTGCATCAGCAAACAATGCTTTATCCATTTTAGACTTCACACCACTACTATTTTCAACGGCTTCCTCATCTTCTTTTGTAAAAATACCAGTACGACGGCCAGTTCCGATAAATGTTCCAATAGTATCAAAAATATCTGATAAACTAAAAGCTAAAACCGTTAGTAATACTTGAGGAATTTTAGCAGTATCAGAGAATAAAGATGGTAAACCATTGCTACCAAATGCAGCACCAAAAGTTGTCCCTAATTCACTAAACGAATTGCCAAGTGAATTTTGTTTAAAATCAATCGCCGATAAATCAACTACTCCCATTGGTATAGCGATAATCGTAGTTGCCAAAATACCAATTAAAATTGCTCCACGAACGTTTTTAATCACTAAAATAGTTGTTAACAATAAGCCAATTAGCGCTAAAATAATTGCTGGATTATTAAAATTAGCTAATGCTGGTACAATTCCACCATTTGATACAACATTGACAGCTTTATCTCCATCAACAACAGATGACACGATTGCACTTTGATCAGATGTAAAATTTAAAAAACCAGCATTTTTAATCCCAACATAAGCAACAAAAATCCCAATTCCTCCACCAATCGCGTGTTGTAAACTTTCAGGAATTGACTTAATTATCATTTTTCTTAATTTAGTCACAGTAATAACAATATTAATAATTCCACATAAAAAGACCATCGCCAAAGCTTGTTCCCAAGAATAGCCTAATCCCATAACTACAGTAAAAGTAAAGAAAGCATTTAGCCCCATTCCAGGTGCTTGAGCATAAGGCACATTAGCAAATAACCCCATAATTAATGTTCCAATTGCTGAACTAATAATTGTTGCTAAGAATACCGCTTGAAACGGCATACCTGATAGTGATAAAATTGACGGATTTACAAATAAAATATAACTCATTGCGAAAAACGTTGTAAAACCAGCCATTACTTCAGTTGAGATTGTCGTACCATGTTCCTTTAACTTAAACATCTTTTCCATTGTCCGTTGACCATCCTTTTGTTCGTTTTTTCTTTCAATACTTATGATTATAGACGTTAAAATAATAAATTCAATGTTTTTCTTTATTTTTTTTGAATTTTTTATTTTATTGTTCGTGTTTAAATCGAAATTAGTTTAAATTACCCTCATTTAAAAGTAAAATAGACCAAAAAGAAAAATAATTTCTTTTTGGTCTATTTAGTGTTTAATTAATCACAAATTTTTAAAGAGTCCTCTAGCCATTCAGTAAATCCATGACTATTTATATCCAGACAGACTTGGCAATTATTACTTTTGCCTAGCTTTCCATCATAATCAATAATAGTTGCACCCGTTGTCCATTCACCTTTTGTCTCAATCGCTACAAAAGCATCCACTACCTGAAATAACTCTGGTTTTAGCAAATAAGCTATTGTACAACTATCATACATATGAACACCATTGGTTAAGTCACCGTCTTGATAGTGATGAAACAATTGAACTAGCATATTACCAGTACGATTAAATGTTGCTATCCTTTTAGCATCTTTATTCTTTACTAGTGCGTTTAAACCAACATCAAGTGGTACCAATACAATTGGTAAGTAACTGTCAAAAACAATTTGGGCAGCTTCTGGATCAACCATTATATTAAATTCAGATAAAATTGCCGCATTTCCTCGACCAAGTGCTCCACCCATAATGACTAGTTCTTTAATCTTGACCTTAACTTCTGGATAAACTTTAAGCAATAAGGCAATATTCGTTAAAGGTCCCATCGCAACTAACGTCACTAGTTCTTCACTTGTCATAATAACTTGTCTAATAGCATCGATAGCATTTAACTGAACGCATTCATTGGAGTCAATTACAGGAAAATCATACCCATCTAAACCA
Organism: Vagococcus penaei; assembly: GCF_001998885.1. Classification (NCBI taxonomy): domain Bacteria; kingdom Bacillati; phylum Bacillota; class Bacilli; order Lactobacillales; family Enterococcaceae; genus Vagococcus; species Vagococcus penaei. The sequence continues at coordinate 17,217 of NZ_CP019609.1, read as the reverse complement.
GTTACACCATGTACCTCTTGAGCAAATATTGGCTGACGCATTAATGGCGAGCTTGCCCCTTGTGCAACAGGGATTTTTTTATGCCAAAATTTTAATAATTTTTGCGTATTTTCTGTTACTTGTTGGATACCAACATTACCAGAAACAGTTGTAATTAATTTGACATCAAATTCAGAACTATGACAAGCAATTGCTAAAGCCACTGCATCATCAATACCTGGATCAGTATCAATAATTAGAGGTCGTTTCATCACTAATCTCTCCCTTCATAAAAACCTATTTCTTATCTTAAGCATAGCAGAAAATCAGTCACTAACCAATAAAAAAACAGACTGCCCGTAGTCAGTCTGTCGTTAAATCAATTATTTATTTAGTAAAATTATCAAAATATCCTTGAATATAAACAATTGGCGTTCCTTTATCTCCACTACCCGATGTTAAATCAGCTAACGAACCAATCAAGTCAGTTAATTGACGTGGTGTCGTTCCTTGTGCTTCCATTGCACCAGTTAAATCATCATCTTTTTGATTAATATGTGCTTTAATTGCTTCTTCTAATGCTTCTCCACGTAAGTCCGAAAAGTTATTATCTGCTAAATATTTTAATTTCACTTCATTTGGTGTACCTTCTAAGCCACTAGTAAAGGCTGGTGATACAACCGGATCAGCTAATTCCCAAATTTTACCAACTGGATCTTTGAAAGCGCCGTCTCCATATACCATGACTTCAACCTGTTTACCTGTTACTTCTTTCAACATCTCTTGAATACGGTCGACAACTGGTTGACAATTGCGCGGAAACAGTTTGACACCTTCCTCTGTTGATTTGTTTGAGCCAAGTAAACCATAATTTTCATTAAAGCCGCTACCATCAACGGAAGTAGCTAAAATATCATCTAATGTATAAACTTTTTCTGCACCATTTTGCTCTAAAATACGTTTTGTGCGATATCTTGTATGAATATCACAAGTTAAAACACTCTTAGTATACGTTAAAATCGTTTTTGGCTTTTGTGAAAAAATAACTTCACATTCTGCCCCTTCACTAGCAATTAATTCTTTGTAGTATTCGACATAATCAACGCCAGTGAAACGATGTTTTTCAAAACCAAATAATTCTCTAAATTGAACTTCGGTTAGCGTATCAGTCCATGGGTTAATCCCTTTTTCATCTAATAAATCTAAAGAAATTAAATGATTACCTACCTCATCTGAAGGATAGCTTAACATTAAAACAATTTTTTTAGCTCCGCGAGCAATACCTTTTAAAATATTAGAAAAACGATTACGACTCAAAATCGGAAAGATAACGCCAATTGTATCGTCACCGAATTTAGCTTTAATATCTTTTGCAATTTGATCAATTGATGCATAATTACCTTGTGCTCGTGCGACGATTGATTCAGTAATTGCAACTATATCATTATCTTGAATGCTAAATTGCTCATGCTTAGATGCGTTTAACACGCTATCAACCACAATATTTTCGATACTATCGCCTTCATTAATAATCGGACAACGAAGTCCTCTCGTTACTGTTCCCACTGTACGTTCCATTTATTGATTCGCTCCTTTAAGCTTCAATCTACTAATAAAAATAAATCCTATTGTAATATACACGTTTTACTCAGTCTTGTAAAATATTTGACTTAATAAAATCGTAGCATATCCAACAAACAAGTTTACCTTATTTGACTGTCAGTTACCATCTTTTTTGATAATTTTATCTTGTTTACATCAAAAGAAAATGAGATAGGCGACTAAACCTATCTCATTTTAATTGTTTAGACTCTTTCAACCAAGACTGAATCATCAAGTAATGCCCAATGATTTGTCGGGCCATGCCCATGCCCAACATAGATTGGCTGACTAATAGCACCTTGAATAAATCGTTTACTTGTCAGAATTGCTTCTTGAATTGATTGACCTTTAGCCAATTCAGCGACAATACAGGCCGAAAAAGTATCGCCAGTTCCATGAGTTGCTTTCGTGTCAATTCGCTGACCGGTTAACCAAAGACCGGTTCCATCTTCGAAAAGAACAAAATCACTAGACTTGCCACCTGTCCCATGTCCACCTTTCATAATGACATGTTTCACACCGTATTTTTGTAATTCTTTTGCACCTTGAATAATTGATTCCTTAGTATCTAAATTATAGCCCAATAGAACTTCTGCTTCAGGCAAATTGGGTGTAACAACATAGGCTAAAGGTAGCAACTCTTGACGTATAGTATCGATAGCATCATCAGAAAGTAACTTATGACCACCTTTTGCGATCATTACTGGATCAACAACTAATGGACCAAAGTCAACTTCTTTTAATTGTTTAACAACTTCTTTCACATGCGCATTATCACCCAACATTCCAGTTTTTACTGCCTTTATATTAAAGTCTTCTGCTAAAGATTTAAATTGAGCAGCTACAAACTCACAAGGTATCATCATACTTTCTTGCACGCCTAAAGTATTTTGCGCAGTTAGAGCAACAAAAATACTCATACCAAAGACATGACGTGCTTGAAATGTTTTCAAATCAGCCTGCGCACCAGCACCGCCCCCAGAATCAGAACCGGCTATAGTAACAACTTGAGGTGTTTTATTCACACTCATTTAGTATTCCTCCTTTCCTAAAATTTTTTGTAGATTTGTATTTAGAGCTCGAACTTTTTTAGTCACTGATTCTGCTAGCATGACATCACTAATTAATGACACTCCAGCAATTGGATAGCTTTCAAACGTCAACATATTTTGTTCCGTAATTCCGCCAATAGCTACAACTGGAATAGTGACTTGTTCACAAATAGCCTGTAATTCTGCTAAACTTGTGACTGTCGCATCTTCTTTAGTTGTCGTAGAAAAAATAGCGCCAACACCTAAATAGTCCGCTCCCAATTGCTCGGCTCTTACTGCAGACGTAACCGTTTTAGTCGATACACCTAGCCATTTATTCTCTCCAATTAATTGTCGTGTAATAGCGATTGGTAACTCATCATCCCCAATATGTACACCGCTTGCATCAAGTGCTAAACAAATATCCACACGGTCATTAATAATTAATGGGATATCATAAGCATCTGTAATGGCTTTTACCTTTTTACCTAACTCAAAAAATTGCCTTGTGGTTGCAGATTTTTCACGTAACTGAACCAGTGAGACACCTGCTTGACAAGCTTCTTCAACGATTGATAAAAATTCTGAATCCGTATACTCATACCGATTAGTGACTAAATATAAAGTTAAATCTAAACTTCGTTCCATGATTGGTACGCTCCTTTAATTCCCGATGTCCATTGAGGTTGTTCTTTTAATAAAGATAATTGATTCAACGTTTGGTGTCTGAAATCTGCTAACCCTTGCTGATTACCACCAAGATTTTTAGCCTGTTCACCACAAAGATTAAAGTAACTGACAGCTAAAATCGTCGCTTCAATCGCAGAATATTCATCTCCTAAAAAGGCAGCAATCATCGCACCAACAATATCACCTGTTCCCGTAAACGCATCCAGTTCTGGGACACCATTTTTTAAATAATATGTTCCTCCTTGATTGACAACAATATCTGTTGGTCCAGTTGCTAAAAAGATAGTTTCTGGATACGAATGAGTTAATGTGTGTAAAGCCACAACTAGTTCAGAAATAGCTATATCAGACTGATCAGAAGTACTTCCATCGACGCCTCGTCCTTTTGTTGCTAACTGGCAAAAAGCCCTCATTTCAGATAAATTTCCTTTAACCACTTGTGGATGTTGCTCTAATAGAGCGTGTCCAATATCAAAACGCCATTTAGTCGCTGTAACACCAACTAAATCGACTACCGTTGGTTTCTCTGTCTCTCTAGCATAGTTAGCCGCTTGACGTAAATTTTTTTCACGTTCAACTGATAAGCGTCCTAAATTTAATAGTAAAGCATCTGTTTGCTGAAAAAGTTCTTTAAATTCCCGTGAGTCATCTGCCATAATTGGTTTAGCACCAATATAAAGCAAAGCATTCGCCATGGATTCGCATGTTATCTCATTGGTAATACACTGAACTAACGGTGAATCCTTTAAAAAAATAATCTCATTTGTTTGTTCTTTGAATTGCACGATTAAATTGCTCATTGACTCTTCCTCCAAATAAAACTTGTATGTGTTTAAACGCTGGAATATGGTCTAATTTTAATAAAGCAAACCATCCGATGATAGACCCTGAAATGGCTCCTCCAAAAAAACGTGGTGTATAGATAAACCAATAGAGTGCTTGCTCACTTCCAGTAAACCAAACCATGACAGGATATGAGACTAATGAACCTATCAATCCAGTCCCAATAATCTCACCTAGACAAGCACCCCATGTTTTTTTAGTTAAACGATACCCACAACCAGCTAGAAAAGCACCGAAGATGGCTCCTGTCATTGCTAACGGAGGAATACCTAAAAACAACATGCGAATTGATGCACATAAAAAAGCCATTATTGTACCATAAACAGGGCCTAAAGCGACACCGGCAATAACATTCATGACACTTGACATTGGTGCCATGCCTTCAATCCGAAACAATGGCGACAAAACAACATCCAATGCAATCATCATAGCTAAAATTGTTAATTTTTTAATTGTCAGTCCTCTCATTATTTACGGGTTCCTAACGGCCAAGTTTGTAATGTTGTTGCCATTTCCCAAAATAAATATTCCATTTGACTACTAATATAGAAAGCATCTAGCATTGCTTCTTGTTCTAGCTCACTACTTTCAGCATAAAGTCGATCTAATACCTGACATTGTTTAACGATATCTTCTGCCGAATCGTCACCTGAATACGTCTCAATCCAATCTTGATAAATCTTTTTCGGTGAGCCTGTCTTAACCAATCGAAGACCTATTTCATGGTACAGCCACGGACAAGGAAGTAACCCAGCTACTGCGGTATTAATAGTCCCCTCGGCTAATTGGCGATACATATGTGAGACGTAATTATACGCTGTAGGAGCAATTGGTGTATTCGCAACTTCTTCATCAGTAATGCCTAACTCATGAAAAAAATCAGTCCGAATCATTAATTCACCTGCATCTAAATGTTCCGCACCCATTAACATAATGTCACGAATATCAGGATCAGTGGTTCGTGCAGCAATCATTTCATGAATACGACTAAAATGTTCTAAGTAATAGCGATCTTGAATTAAGTAATAACGAAAAACCTCATCTGATAAAGTACCGTCTGCTAATTTGGTAATAAATGGATGCGTGAAACTTCCTTCCCAATATGGATTTGCGATTTCTCTTGCTAATTTTGTAAACATTTTGTTTCCTCCTAGTATTGTTGACTTATTTTTATTAATAAAAAACTAATATCTGACAAATAATAAAAAGTGTTGCTAACAGGGCAATACTTTTTTTAGATAAATAAAATCGATGCTGTGGCACCCTAATGCCGTTATCATCAAAACCTCTTGAAAACATTGCTTCTGTATATTTATCACGCCAAGTAAAAGCAGTTAAAATTGTTTTAACATAGAGCATCGGAGACCAAACATGTAATGGTTTTCCTCTTAATAAACTTGCCTCTCGAATTGAGACTACTTCACGACGAATATCTGGCATAGCATGAATAACTACTAAAATGCCATAGATAAAAGTTGCTGGTACACGCTTTTGCTCTAAAAAAAGGAATAATTCTTCTAAATCGATGCCAAATACCAAAATCATACCTAACGCTGCAAAGGAAAAGGTTCGAGTAAAAAGCAACCATGCTTGATATGTACTTGATCCATGCAAATAAATTGACCAAAATGTCGCAAAAGCTGGAATCAACGGCACTAAGAAAACCGCTAAAAGACCACCCCATTTTTTTAAAAATAATAAATACAAAACAGCCAAACCAAAAATAAAGATATTTAACCAAATCGATTGTGTAAACGATATTTCAATCGTTACTAATAAAACAAATACCATTAGACTAAATGAATGTGTTGCTTGCATTAAATCATCACCCCCATGTCAATTAATTGTTGATCCTCTAAATGAATATGATGATGACTGACTGAAGATAATGGTTCTAGACGGTGTGAGACAATAATAAAACTTTGCTTGGTATCTTTTTCTTGCATCCATTTAATAAAATACTGACAGGCTTTTTCATCTAATCCCGCAAACGGCTCATCTAGTAGTAAGCAAGATAAATCTAAACTAAGTAAACTGATTAATTGAATCATTTTCTTTTGTCCTTCACTCAAATGAAATAGACTGCTATCTAATTTATCCAATAGCCCTAATGTTTTTAAAGCGTCTAATTGTTTTTCTTGGACTTGAGACATGTGACTATTATTAAATGCTAATTCTTCTCTTAAAGTTAGTGCCACAAATTGTTTTTCTGATTCTTGAACAGCTAAAGAAAGAGATTGATAGAGCCGCCGATTTTTTCTTAATTTTTTTCCGTGATAGTACATAGTACCTTGATACCTTCGTAATTGTGCGATTGACCGTAAAAGAGTTGTTTTACCAACACCATTATTACCAGTTAAAATTGTAATACCCTGTTTAATTCTAAACTTTGAACAATCAAGTAATTTACGTTTTCCGCGTTTGATAGTAATCTCCTTAAATGTTAAAATTGGAAGTGAATTAGTGGTAACTTTTGTTTGATATAAACTAAGATTCTTTTTCTCATTAGACAGATATGTTAACGGATGTTCAATTAAATGATGACCTGTTAGCTCCCAATAACAATTCACAAATTGTGAGTACCCCGTTAATTCATGGTCACTAAGAATAATTGTTTTACCTAAATCACGTAATTCTGCCAAGGTCTGAATCAATTTTTGCCGAGATGTTGGGTCAATACTTGCAAATGGCTCGTCCAATAATAAAATTTCTGGCTCCATTGCCAGTAAAACTGTTAACGCCGCGCGTTGTTTTTCCCCACCTGATAGAGTTGTGATTTCGCGATAAAGCAACTCACTTGTTGCTCCTAATAGCAAAGCATTTTCGATGCGTTGCTTTTGTTCATCACCAATAATACCAATGTTTTCTAAAGCAAAAATTAATTCCCGTTCTAGTGTTTTCATTGTAAATTGCTGTCCAGGATTTTGGAAAAGCATGCCTATTTGTTGTGCTTTTTCTTGCATGCTAGCATGTCGGTAGCATTTACCTTTAATCAGAATTTCTCCTTCGTAGTCTAATTGAGCAAAGCCTGCAATCAGTCGAAAAAGAGTTGACTTCCCACTCCCACTGTCTCCTGTAACTAAATTAAAAGTCCCTTTTTCAAACTCTGCGTTGAATTTACTGAAAATTTCACGTTGTCCCCGAACGAAACTGAGCTGGTTAATTTTAATGGCTATCATTGGTTTAACGCCGCCAATTTTTGAACACGCTCGTAAATTTTCATAATGGCTGAAACCATGAAAACACCAAAAACAAGAACCGATAAAAATCGAACTATCAACAGTCCAAAAATCATTAATAAACTATAATTTCCATACCCATTTTTAAAAAATTCATAAATAAAACTAAAGATTGTTGTACCAATAGCACTATATAATAAAGTTACTTGATCGTAACGACGATACCTTGTTAAAGCAAAACCTGTTTCTGCCCCTATTCCTTGAATAAATCCAGAAATTAATACACCTGGGCCAAAATATGAACCATATAACATTTCAGCTAAAGCTGCTAACAACTCACCAATAACGGCGCTTCCTTTTTTGGGAATCAACATACCCGCCATTGGAGCTGCCATCGTCCATAGTCCAAATAAAATTTCATTCGCAAATGGCCCTAAGCCTAAAGGCAATAAGATTCCTTCAAGAATTGCGTATAAAAAGCCAGCTCCCATAAATACACCGCCAAATAAAAAGCCTAACAGCGCCAATAATACGACTTGTTGTAATGTCCAACGATTGCTACTCAAAACAAAAAACCCCCTTTATCTATTATTCAAATAGACCATAAGAGGGCATTAACCGATGGATAACTATATAACTAAAATGACTCTCACTTCATAAAAAAAGCCCTTCCATAATTCTATATGGTTGGGCGAAAAAGATAGTCAATAATTAACAGTTCATAATTATTTGTAAACATTTCTCTTCGCCAGTATTACCTGGAGCAGATTCCATGGGTATAATCTCAGCTTAACGCACCCCAAATGCTTCTATTCAAATGTAACTTGAGTATAGCATCAACTAAATAAAATAACTAGTATTTAAACATTATTTTATAAATAACCTACTTATATTATTAAACAGAAGTAAAATAGTTTATCAATTCATCCTACTAAAAACTGGTAAGTAACACGTTATTTATCGAATTTTTCAATCAAAAACCTAGTTTTATTTTTTTTATCAGTTAAACTATTAAGTAAGATAGTCAAAAAGAAAGGGCGATTATTATACCATGTCACATTCAAAAAAATACTATGCCTTTATGATATTACTAATCGTAGTTATTATCAGTGAAGCTGTCTATATTTATCAAGTCACACTAACGACTAAGCGAATTGAAATATCTGAACGTCAAGTTAAAACAACACAAACTGACCTATCAAAATTAATTGAACTAAAAAAAGAATATGCGAATCAAAAAAAATTAATGGCAGTTCAAAAAGAAACAGATGACCTTACTCAAAAAACTGAGCTCTACGAATTAGCGCTTAAACAAGCTAATTCATCACTTTCACCTTATATTGATGTCGTTGTGTCATTTGAGCAACAAGCCAAGAATGACAATTTAACCACTCAAATTCAAACATTTAATCAATTATCACAACTAAGCCCGCCTTACCCATCAAAAAATGAGGCAAAGGAGGCTATTCTAAAAGATATAAAAGAAGGGAACTAGCAAATGATTACTAAAAATAAACCTGCTAAATCACACAGACATCGGATTATGATTGTATTAATCCTTGTGACGCTTATTTTATCGTGCTATACCCTAATGCTTCATCAAAAAAGAGGAGCACGTTCCTTACAAATTTTGACTGATAATCAGGAAAAAATTGATAAAATTAATAACCAAATCGAAACACTAAATTACACGAATCAAGATAAAAAAATCTACTATGATAAAATCATGTCTGCTCATAAAACTGCTCTCAACCAATTTGATTTACAAAAAAAAGCATTCGATAAACTCCTTTTTGATACATATCAGGCTGACAATACAAGAAAAAAATTATTATCAGAAATCGAAAAAAAATGCTGAAACAAAAAGCGCCGGCTGGTAAAGAACTGGTTAAAAATAGTACTGGATTTTATGAACTGATTAAAACAATGCCAACTGAATCAGAGGCAAAAAAAGATTTTCCTGAAATATGGATGAAAGCTGTCCATTTTGCAGGACTTGTTCACAATAATACTGACATTCATTTGGCATACTCCCTCTTTCAAAATCTTTATGATACAAGCTTACCTTTTAAGAATGATAATTGGCCTCAAGAAGTCATTGATACATCAAATCAAGCGATTGTTGAAATTGGAACAAACGAATATGATATCATTATGGAAACTAATTTTTTTGGTGATCACCCAGCTAACGCCTATGCAGAAGCAACTGATTTTAAGGCTGATAATTATCAAGATGAACTAAAAGAACAGGATAAACAAAAAAAAGCGCTTGAAGAGAAAAATACACCGCCATCTTATCAACAAGCACTGGCATTTTTAAAAGAAAGTTCTTTGTATAAAAAAGACAATAGTTATCAAGATATCAAAAGTGGGACTGATAAAAGTGGAGGATTTAGAGTTATTCAAATTCACTCTCAAAGCGTAACACAAACTACAAATAGCTCTTCAACATCACTATCAACTGACGATAATAAATATAATTATGCCAAAGTATATTCTAGTGGCACTATCCACTATTCAGAAAACCGTTTTTAACGTATAAACCGACCATTCTAGCTAGAATGGTCGGTTCAGATTGAAGACAAACCAGTTGCTCATAAAGGGTAATTGGTTTGTTTTTTTGTATCTTATCATTATTTTTGATAAAATTCCCAAAATAGATAAAAAAATAGAGCCCTTCAGGTCTCTTAATTTAAGCATTTTTGCTAATTTTTTAATGTTAAGGCATGCGAAAGTGAGCCCAATTTTCATGTGCATTTTTTCTTTCCCAATTAAATTAGTGTAACGTAAGCCATGAAATTCTTTTGCCGTTCCAAATAATCGCTCAATTGTTTGTTTTCGATTATTATATATAGCTTTCATTCCAAGGGAATGACGTATGTCTTCACAACGTTCCATATCATTTTCCCATAAATGTCGTTGAATTAATTTCCTCTTTTCTTTTGACTCAGTACAATAGGCAATCAAAGGGCATTGACTACAATCAGACGTATTACTTTTGTATTCACGATATCCGTCTCTGTTAGTTGTTGTATAGCTTAAAATTTTCACATTAGGGCAGATATATTGATCGTAGTATTCATCGTAAACATAATCATGTTTTTTATAAAATCCTTTTTTGGTCATAGGTCTTTTATATGGAAAAATAGGTGTTAAATTATTTTGAAATAATAAATGGGCTATACCAGGTGTTTTGTATCCAGCGTCCATTACTAATTTATCTAAGGTAAAGTGACTTTGTAATTTATTATAGATATCGATGAATGTCCGACTATCATGTTGATTACCAGGATGAGTTGTATATCCTAAAACCCAACCATTCTTGTCACATGCTACTTGTGCAGCATAAGCAAAAACCTGTTTATGCTCTCCTTTATGGAACCAACCACTCTCATCATCTGTTTTACTAATTTTTTTATGTTTTACCTGATTTTCACTTTCCTCTCTTCTTTTTAAGGGCTTTTTTAATCTTTTTTCTCTATCTATTTCAACTTCTTTTTGTAGTGATTCCACATAAAAAAGAGTTTCTTCAGTAACTTCGTTACTTTCATATTTTTTATTATTTGCATGTGCTTTTATATGAGTACCATCAATAAATACTTCAGAAGTATCCACTAATTCAGCTTCAATACACTGTTCTAATATGCCGTAAAATATTTGTTCAAAGATATCTGTACCACGAAATCTTCTAGAATAATTTTTGCCAAAGGTTGAGAAGTGAGGAACAGCATCTTCGATATCCAAACCTAAAAACCAGCGATAAGCCATGTTAACCTCAACATCTTTAATAGTTTGTCTCATACTTTTTATACCATAAAGATACTGAATCAACGGAAGTTTAATTAATAGAACCGGATCTATACTAGGGCGGCCATTTGATTCATCGTATTTATCTTCAACTAACTTATAAATAAAATTAAAATCTACATATTTATCAATATCTCTTAATAGATGTTCCTTGGGAACTAAATCTTCTAGAGAATAAAAACCAATTTGATTACGTTTGCTCATATCTTGTTTTTTTAGCATGGAAGCAACTCCTTTTCTCTATTTTACCAAGAAAAAAAGACAAAGTATCAAATTTTTGATACTTTGTCTACAGTCTGAACCGACCATTCTAGCTAGAATGGTCGGTTTACTTTAATCGTTCAAAATTATGATTTGATTTCAGATTTTTGACTGCTTTTATGATTGAGTCGCTGTTTTTTATTAAAATAAAGCGGAAAGAAAATACAGTGACCTAGAAAAACTATAATTAGACTAATACGCATAACTGTATTTGGAACCAAAATAAATGGAATTAATAAAATAAAGAAAACTGCGGCTAATATACCGAGTAATTGAGTTGTTTTCATCTGTTTTTCCACAATTAATTCTTGGATATATTTTTTATACCAAGTCGTTTCAATCAAGTAGGCATGTGCTTTCGGCGAGCTTCTTAACCATAAAAAAGATGTTGCTAAATAAAATGGAACAGTCGGTAAAATTGGAACAAATACTCCAATTGTTCCTAAAACAAAAGTTACACAGCCCAAACTAAAATAGATAGTGCGTTTCATGATTAATCCTCCTAAATATTAAAAAATTCTAGATACTCACATGACTAAGATTTAAGTTTTTTTCTTTTTCGCTTAACTTTTCGGATTGTTTTTTGTTCATTTTGTCGGTCAAATTGTTCTTTCTTCACTTTATAAAGATGTAGTAAACGTGTTTCTCGCTCTCTTAAACATAAAATTGCACCAATCACATAAATTAAGCCCGAAATACTAATAAAACTAATTGCCCCAAGAGCAATAAAAGCAATCGACCATTCGCGCGAACGTGGTACCCGATCTAATCCAAGCAATGCAAATCCTTGACCAAGAATTAATATCAATAAATAAATACTAAAAAAACCAGTTAAGTTACCAACAAATAAAATGGGGCGAAACACATCTTCGTAACTAAATAGCGAAAAAGTTAGGCCGACTAATAAAATGGTTGGAATAATCAATACAACAGTACGGACCCACCATGCAATTTTAATTAAAAGTTGACCAATCGATTCTCGTTTCATAAAAGCTCCCCTGACACATTAAATTTCTATCTTAAAATCATTATAACATATTATATTTAGCACACCTTTTAAAGAATTAAAAGTTATCCCATCGACTGAGACTTTTTCGCAGTTTTTATACGCTTAACTTTTTTATTAGCTCGCGAGCGACTCTTTTTTTTATAGCGTTTTCGACTGTGCGTTAACTCTTTTAATCCAATAATACCACCAATACTATACCCTAATCCAACAAAACTAAACCCAATCAATAGACCAAATATAATATAAAAATATAACCATTTTTCTGATTTAGGTATTGACTTCAAACCAAATAAAGCGATAATTTGACCACAAATAACAGGTAAAATACTTAAAGTCAAGAACCCTAGTATACTACTAATTAGCTCTGACTTTGGAACAAAACCAACAAGTGCTAACACAAAAACGGCGCCAAATAGCAGACTTGTAGGTATCGTGACTACCCACCAAGTAATTGTTACATATTTTTTAGATAAATAATGTGTTTTTTTACTCATCTCATAGCCTACTTTCTAGTTTTATATACATTATTGAAATCTGTGTTAGTCAGCAATTCTTCATCTATTATAGTATAGCAAATTAAACAAAAAAAATAGCCTTACCTAAAATTTAGATAAGACTAACGTTTGATTAGTCGACTTGCCTCTGAAACGACACTCAGTAAATCAGTAACATCATCTACTTTGTCATTTTCTAAAGCATCAGCAATTGAAAAACCTATCATCTCTGTTAATGCAACAGCAACGGTAGCATTCATCACGCCACCAGTGACTGTACCAACACCTGGGAAGAATTTAAATAAATTTCCAGCAATCCCTTTTCCGATTGTTGAGACAGTAAGTGATGTAACAATCCCCTTTTTAGTACCAGCGGACACTTTTTTATTATTCAAACGATATAACTTAACAATCATCGCTGTTTGGATTGGTAACAAAATAACTGAATCAGCAAAAGGAATTGGCGTTACACCGACACCTCCTGCGGCAACTGCCGCCGTATGAATAATTTTTTTAGCTTCTTTACTGACAACCATCGCAATCACTCCTTATTAACTAAAGTATATACTTGACCAGTTAAACATATTATAGCAAGTCTTACGATTCATTTCATGCGTCTAAAGTCTGATTCCTACTGAACTATCATTCAATTGAACTAGACTAATCCTTTAATTCAATACATAACATCATTTATTAAATTAATGAAAATTTACTGTAAAGTTATATTGCATTACTCATAAAAATGCGTTATCATGCAATCTGGAGGAGATAAACATGATTCAAAAATTACATAATACTATCGGTCGCCGATTGACTGATATTCTTTTAATTACTATTGGTTCTTTAGGTGTTGCTATTGGATTCGATGTATTTTTATTACCAAATAAAATTGTTGCTGGTGGAATTAATGGTTTAACCATCATTTTAAATGATAAACTAGGCTGGACTCCAAGTATCGTTTTACTTATATCAAATGTAGTCTTATTGGCATTATGTTGGATAATGTTAGGAAAAGAAGTTTTTAGCAAAAGTATTTATGGTAGTTTTGCTGTCCCTCTTTTCGTTTCTTTATTATCTGGTGTTGATATTGGTATTAACGAGCCCATTCTTGCAAGTATTTTCGGGGGACTCTTTATTGGTACAGGTGTAGGATTAGTTTATCTAGGTAACGGCTCAACTGGTGGGACATCATTACTTGCCTTACTCATCCAAAAATTTGTGGATTTACGCCTTGGTATTTTACTAGGTATTTGTGATGGATTAGTGATACTAAGTGCCTTGTTTGTCTTCGATATTCAAACTGTCTTATTTGCTCTTATTACTCTATACTTAACAAGTCGAATGATTGATACAGTTAAAGTTGGACCGGATTTTTCAAAAAATCTCTTTGTTATTTCTACTAAATATGAAGCGATTCGTGAAAAATTAGTTACCGATTTAAATTGTGGTGTCACTTATATTCCAATCGAAGGCGGCTTGAATTTAGATAAAAGTAAAATGATTATGACTGTAATTCGTGAAGAAAACTTCGTTGACATCAAGCAAGCTATTTTAGATATTGATCCAGAAGCTTTCATTACAATTCATAGTGCAAGCGAAGTAGTCGGCAGAGGCTTTACACTTAAAAAAAATTAAGAAAAAGCAATTAGACAATCTGAAATAATTGTCTAATTGCTTTTTAATATTGTCTAAATCGAGCCAAACGTTGTTCTACCAATTCTTTTTCAGTTAATTGACTCAAATCATGCAATTTTTTTTCTAATAAAATTGTCAAATTTTGCAACATTTTTTCTTTTTCGAGAGTGTCACCAGTTTCTTTGACAGTTTCAGGAATAATTTGGTCAATTACTTGTAATTTTAATAAATCTGTTGCTGTTAATTTCATAACATCAGCTGCTTTTGCTGCTAAACTGCTGTCTTTCCATAGAATCGTTGCAAAGCCTTCTGGTGATAGAATAGAATAAATACTATGCTCCATCATCCAAACCTGATTACCTACAGCTAAGGCTAAAGCACCACCACTACCACCTTCACCAGTAATAATCGCAATAATCGGTACTTTTAAATGACTCATTTCATACAAATTACGAGCAATAGCCTCACCTTCTCCACGTTCTTCTGCTTCCACTCCGCAAAAAGCACCAGGTGTATTGACAAATGTGATAATTGGCCGTTTAAACTTTTCAGCTTGTTTCATCAACCGTAATGCTTTTCGGTAGCCTTCAGGTGTCGGTGAACCAAAACGGGTCTCAATATTCTCAGTTAAATCGCGTCCTTTTTGAATCCCAATTACAGTAACTGCTTGTTGGCCAAGTTTAGCAATACCGCCAACAATAGCCGCATCGTCACCAAAATAACGATCACCATGACACTCAATAAATGTGTCAAACAATCCATCAATATAGTCGCGTGCGGTTAAACGATCAGCAGCGCGTGCTAAAGCAACAATTTCACTAGCACTTTTTTGTTTTATCTGAGTCATTTTACTAATCACCTACCTGTCATTTATGTAGCATTAATAGCGTTTCTAATGTCGCTCTAAGATCTTTTCTAAGAACAATTTTATCAATAAACCCATGCTCTAATAAAAATTCAGCTCGCTGAAAATCTTCCGGTAATTGCTGTCTAATTGTTTGCTCAATCACACGACGACCAGCAAAACCAATCAATGCTTGGGGTTCTGCTAAGATAATGTCTCCTTGCATGGCAAAACTCGCTGTGACGCCGCCAGTTGTTGGATCAGTCAATACAGTGATATATAACAAACCTGCTTCACTATGAGTTTTGACAGCACCAGATACTTTTGCCATCTGCATTAAAGACAAAATACCTTCTTGCATCCTAGCACCACCCGAAGCGGTAAATAAAATAATTGGCAGTTTTTGTTCCGTTGCTTTTTCAAATGCTCGGGTAATCTTCTCACCAACTAATTGACTCATACTTCCCATAATAAATTGACTATCCATTACACCAATAACGGTCTCAAAACCACCAATCTTACATTTACCTGTAATTACTGCCTCATCTAATCCTGTTGTTTCTTGTGCTTGTTTAAATTTTTCCATATATCCCGGAAAATTTAATGGATCGCTAAATGACAAATTATTATCCCATTCCTGAAAACTATCCTGATCGACTATGAGCGACAAACGCTCTTTAGCCCCAATTCGAAAGCCATACCCACAATGGTGGCAGGTTCGTTCAACTCCTAATTTTTTACGGTATAGCGGCTTGTGACAACTAGGACATTTTTCCCACATTTTATCTGGAACAGACGGTTTATTGATATCTGCTACTCCTGGTTTCGCATGCGAAGGTACAATCCGAATGTACTCACGCTTTTTAAATAATCCCAACTTACCGTCACCTCCATTCTTAATTAGCTACCTTTTTCCATGTTGGTAAAAAGGTTTCTTGTAAAAAACTAGTATCATAATCCCCTGAAATCACATCAGGATGCGTAATTAAATCTAATTGAAATTCTTGATTAGTAACAATACCTTGCGTCACTAATTCTGATAAGGCACGTTGCATTTTAGATAAGGCTTCAACTCGAGTCTCTCCATGAACAATCACTTTCGCAATCATTGAATCATAAAAAGGTGGAATAGTATATCCACTATACATAGCACTGTCAACGCGTAAACCTAAACCACCACTTGGTAATAATAAATTAGTAATTGTTCCTGGTGAAGGCGCAAAGTTAAATTCTGGGTTTTCGGCATTGATTCGACATTCTATGGCAAATCCAGTTAAATGAACATCGCCTTGTTGTAAAGTTAATGCCTCACCTGCTGCAATTTTAATTTGCCATTTAACAATATCAATCCCTGTCACCATTTCTGTCACAGGATGTTCTACTTGTATTCGAGTATTCATCTCCATGAAATAAAAATTTTGTTGTTGATCAACCAAGAATTCAATAGTTCCAGCATTTTCGTAGCCAACTGCTTCAGCTGCTTTAATGGATGCTTGCCCCATTTGATCACGTAAAGCATCAGACAATAAATAAGCGGGTGCTTCTTCTAAAACTTTTTGATTACTACGTTGTAATGAACAGTCTCGTTCACCCAAATGAATAATATGGCCAAAAGAATCACCTAAAATTTGAACTTCGATATGTTTGGCTGGATAAATAATTTTTTCTAGATACATCTGTCCATTACCGAAAGCTGCCAAAGCTTCTTGCTGAGCTGATTGAAAGTTAGCTTCAAGCTCATCTGGTATCAATACTTTACGAATACCCTTACCACCACCACCAGCAGCAGCTTTTAACATTAAAGGATACCCAATAACTTCAGCAATCTCACGTGCTTCAACTA